>NZ_JWJH01000005.1 GCF_000949865.1 Rhizobium nepotum 39/7
AAATGGTACGCCCTAGGGGAGTCGAACCCCTCTTTTCAGAATGAAAATCTGACGTCCTAACCGATAGACGAAGGGCGCGTACACATGTGGTGTGGCGCCCTTATAGTCAGGCTCCCGTTGGTCCGCAAGCGGAAAAATCGATTTTTTCCGCTTCGTGACGAGTTTTTTTAACCGGGGTGCAGGGGCTGTGGAAAACCGTAACGGACGAGGCCAAGACTTTGAAATAACGGTCCTATCGTCGAACGAAAAAGCAGGTTTTACCGTTGTGCCGAGTGGATGCAGGCGGCTTCCGGAGGCTTAGCCGGCGTCTGTAGGCAAATCGGTTCCCGGCAATCCATCGTCGCAAAGAAAGGGCGATCGGCCTGATGAGCGACGACAATTGCTATCGAAGCGTACTACGTTTTTTTTAGAAGGTTTTATGGGGAGAACACGACAGCAAATGGTACGCCCTAGGGGAGTCGAACCCCTCTTTTCAGAATGAAAATCTGACGTCCTAACCGATAGACGAAGGGCGCGTACACTTGCGGTGTGGCGCCCTTATAGTCAGGCTCCCCTTGGTCCGCAAGCGGAAAAATGCATGATTTGACAAAAAAATGACAAGGGCGGCCAAAGCCCTTGGAAAACAAGGATTCCTGTTTCGTAACAGATGGTTAAAGAGGTGGGGCGAGGGCCGTCTTCGGTCTCCTGCCTGCCGGCTTTTCGCGAGAATCGCGACATATGTCGTACTTCCTGAAGGGACAGGACGGTCAGTCGTGCGTCTTTGCGGCATAAAAAAACGGGGCTTTGCAGCCCCGTTTTTCCGTTGTCACCGATTGCAGCGTTCTTAGTGCAGAATCTGGCTGAGGAACAGCCTGGTGCGCTCGTGCTGCGGATTGTCGAAGAATTCGGCGGGCGAATTCTGTTCGACGATCTGGCCCTGATCCATGAAGATGACGCGGTTGGCGACCTGGCGGGCGAAGCCCATTTCGTGGGTCACGCACAGCATGGTCATGCCGTCTTCGGCAAGGCCGACCATGGTGTCGAGCACTTCCTTGACCATTTCCGGATCGAGCGCCGAGGTCGGCTCGTCGAACAGCATGATCTTCGGCTTCATGCACAGCGAGCGGGCAATCGCCACACGCTGCTGCTGGCCGCCCGAGAGCTGGCCGGGGTATTTGTGGGCCTGCTCGGGGATTTTGACGCGCTTCAGATAGTGCATCGCCACTTCTTCGGCTTCCTTCTTGGGCATTTTACGAACCCAGATCGGCGCCAGCGTGCAGTTTTCAAGGATCGTCAGGTGCGGGAAGAGGTTGAAGTGCTGGAACACCATGCCGACTTCGCGACGTACTTCGTCGATCTTTTTCAGATCATTGGTAAGCTCGATACCATCGACGTTGATCAGCCCGGACTGATGTTCTTCCAGCCGGTTGATGCAGCGGATCATGGTCGATTTACCCGAACCCGAAGGACCGGCGATGACGATACGCTCGCCTTTCATCACCTTGAGGTTGATGTCGCGCAGGACGTGGAAGTCGCCATACCACTTGTTCATGCCGATGAGTTCGATCGCCACGTCCGTTGTCGAGACGGCCAGTTTTTTTGTTTGGGTTTCTGCCATTTTGAGCGTCCCTTATCGTTTATGCCCGGTGTCGAGGTGCCGTTCCATGAACAGCGAGTAACGCGACATGCCAAAGCAGAATATCCAGAATACGAAGCCTGCGAAAATATAACCTGTCATTGCAGTGACGGGTGTCGCCCAGTTCGCATCCGATTGGTTGAGTGTGACAATGCCGAGCAGGTCGAACATGCCGATGATGGAGACCAGCGACGTGTCCTTGAAAAGCCCGATGAAGGTGTTGACGATGCCCGGAATGACGAGCTTCAGCGCCTGCGGCAGCACGATCAGCCGGGTTTTCTGCCAATAGTTCAGGCCGAGCGAATCTGCTCCTTCATATTGCCCCTTCGGGATGGCCTGCAGGCCGCCACGGATCACCTCCGCCATATAGGCCGAGGAGAAGAGCGACACGCCGACCAGGGCGCGCAGGAACTTGTCGAAGGTCCACCCATCGGGAAGGAACAGCGGCAGCATGATGCTTGCGAAGAACAGGACGGTGATCAGGGGAATGCCTCTGATAACTTCGATGAAAAGCACGCATAGCATTTTGATCACCGGCAGGTTCGACCGTCGGCCGAGCGCCAGAAGAATGCCGAAGGGCAGGGACACCGCTATTCCGAAGAACGACAGGATCAGCGTGACCATCAGGCCGCCCCAGAGCTGCGTTTCCACCACCGGCAGGCCGAAGACGCCGCCGATGAGGAGGAAATACGCAATGATCGGCAGGATGATGAAAAGCGCCAGCGTGTTGAGCCGCTTGAACGGCGCTTTCGGAATGAGCATCGGTATCAGCAGGATGGTGAACATCACCATCACGAGGATAGGACGCCAGCGTTCGTCGATCGGATAACGGCCGAACATGATCTGGCCGAATTTCGCCGAAATGAACGCCCAGCACGCGCCCGACTGGTCGTCGGGAAGCGCGCCGCCCTGAGAGGCGGTAAGGCAGGCGATGCGATCCGTGCCGGTCCATGCCGCATCTATGAACAGCCACTTGAAGAGTGGCGGCAGAAGATAGGCGAGGAAGGCGACGGCGAGAACCGTGAGGACGGTGTCCTTCGGTGTGGCGAAAAGTTTGGTGCGCAACCAATGGCTGACGCCTACCGCGCTCGAAGGCGCGGGTTTGGCTTCTTCAATGGTCTGGCGCACGAAAGCGGGATTGCTGATCGTCATCTGTTATCTTTCCACCAGGGCCATTTTCGCGTTCAACCAGTTCATGACCAAGGCCGTGAGAATGGACAGCGAGAGATAGAGAACCAGCCAGATCGCAACGACTTCGACCGCCTGTCCCGTCTGGTTCAGGATCGTGCCACCGACGGAGACGATGTCGGCGAAACCGACCGCGACCGCGAGCGAGGAGTTCTTGGTCAGGTTGAGATACTGGCTTGTCAGCGGTGGGATGATGATGCGCATCGCCTGCGGAATGACGATCAGACGCGTCGTCGTACTTGGGCGAAGACCCAATGCATCCGCAGCCTCGGTCTGACCCTTCGCCACGGCCTTGATGCCGCCGCGAACGATCTCGGCGATGAAGGAGGCGGTATAGAAGGAGAGCGCCAGAAACAGCGACATGAATTCAGGTGCGACGACCGCGCCGCCGGCAAGATTGAACCGCCCGGCAATCGGGAAGTCGAAGGTCAGCGGCGAACCGAGCGCGAGAAATGTCGCGGCCGGAAGGCCGATGAGGAGAAGCGTCAGCGTGATCCCGGTGCGGAATTGCTGGCCGGTTCTCTCCTGCCTCGCCTTTGCCCAGCGATAAACGAAGACGCTGATGATGACGGCGACCAGAAAGGCGAGCGGCATGAGCCAGGTGCCTTCTCCCCAAAGCGGCTTGGGAAAGAAGAAACCGCGATTATTGAGGTAGCTTCCGAGCGGAAACTCCAGCGAATCGCGCGCCTGCGGCAGAACGGAGATGACGCCCTTGTACCAGAAGAAGATGACGAGCAGGGGCGGGATGTTGCGGAAGATTTCCACATAGGCCTGCGCCAGCTTGGAGATCAGCCAGTTGCTGGACAGCCGGGCGATGCCGACGATGAAACCGATGATTGAGGCGGCGATGATGCCGAAAAATGCGACCTGGATCGTGTTGAGGATACCAACGAGCAAAGCCCGGCCATAGGTCGCATCGCTGGTATAAGCGATCAGCGACTGGCCGATATCGAAACCGGCTCTTCCGTTGAGGAAGCCGAAGCCGGACGAAATGTTTGATCGTTGAAGATTGGTGATCGTATTCGTCACGATGATCCAGACGAAGGCGGTCAGGATGACGACTGTCAGAACCTGATAGAAAATTCCGCGTATGCGTGGATCATAAAGAAGTGACGACGCGCTTTGCGCGCGCGATCGTTGCGAACTGACCGCGTTGCCTGCCATAGGCACCTTTCCCTTTTATATGCTCTTTGCGAGCTTATTGTATAATTTTAAGTGGAGGCCGGGCATCGCCCAGCCTCCTTCAGGACTAACCGACGATGGGACCGATCAACGGACCGGCGGTGCGTATTGCAGGCCACCCTTGGTCCACAGCGCGTTCTGGCCACGCTCGATCTTGAGCGGCGAGCCGGCGCCGACGTTGCGGTCGAAGACTTCGCCGTAGTTACCCACCAGCTTGACGATGTTGTAAGCCCAGTCGTTCGTCACGCCGAGATCGGTACCGATCTTGGTGCCTTCTTCAGTGCCCAGCAGACGCTTGATATCAGGGTTGGCGCTGTTCTTCTGCTCGTCGACGTTCTTCGAGGTGATGCCCAGTTCCTCGGCGTTGACCATCGCGTAGTGAACCCAGGTGACGATGTCGAACCACTGATCGTCGCCCTGGCGAACGGCCGGTCCAAGCGGCTCCTTGGAGATCACTTCAGGCAGAACGATGTTGTCTTCCGGGTTCTTCAGCTTGAGACGGATAGCATAAAGGCCGGACTGGTCGGTGGTGTAGACGTCGCAACGGCCTGAATCATAAGCGGAAGTCGCGTCGGATTCCTTTTCGAAGACAACCGGATTGTATTGCAGGTTGTTGGTCTTGAAATAGTCGGCGAGATTGAGCTCGGTGGTCGTGCCGGTCTGAACGCAGACGGCGGCGCCGGAAAGCTCGAGAGCGGACTTCACGTTGAGGCCCTTCTTGGCGATGAAGCCCTGGCCGTCATAATAGTTGACAGTGCGGAAGTTGAAGCCGAGCGACGTGTCGCGGCTGATCGTCCAGGTGGTGTTACGGGTCAGAACGTCGACCTCGCCAGACTGGAGGGCCGGAAAACGGTCCTTGCTCGAAAGAGCGACGAATTTGGCCTTCGTAGGATCGCCGAAAACCGCAGTGGCAATACCACGGCAATAGTCAACGTCGATGCCGGACCATTCGCCCTTGTCATCGGGATTGGAAAATCCCGGAATGCCAGCGCTCACGCCGCAGGTGACGAAACCTTTTGACTTCACATCCTGAAGCGTCGCAGCCGAAGCGACCGAGGCTCCTCCCAAAACTGCTGCGCCGATTACGGCTGACAGAATTGCCTTTTTCATTTTTCCCAACCTTTGTTTGTTATCGTCAATTGGAAGAGGACCGGCATATTGACTTGCCCCAGCTCCCCCTTCAGCAAGATCTTTTCGATCCGCTTTTTCTATCACAATCGTAATTGGCAGCGGGGTCAAGACGTGCCGGCAATAATTGTGCCTATAAAACGGAATTTTCCAAATTTTGGTCGGGAAGTGTGCAAAGGGTGAAAATATAAGCATATTTTTGCGGAAATTTGCACTTGCGCGATTTTTGTATACTTCTTGTATGCTGTTTCGAGATGGATCAATACCAGACTGACGGAGGTCCCTCGGGACTTGACCTCGCCTTCGGCTCTACGCATTGTCGGTCGGTCGATACCCCTTCGAAAGCTGATCTGAAATGACCAAGAAAAATGACCTGCTTTCCGCCGCAGGTGTAAATACGCGCCTGACCCATGGCGGCAACGATCCCGCAGACTGTTTCGGTTTCGTCAATCCCCCGATCGTGCGCGGCTCCACCGTGCTTTTCCCCGATGCGGCGACGCTTTCGACCGAAAACCAGAAATATACCTACGGCACCCACGGCACGCCGACGACCGATGCGCTCTGCAATCTCGTCAACGAGCTGGAAGGTTCTGCCGGAACCATTCTCGTGCCGTCGGGCCTTGCGGCGATCACCGTGCCGTTTCTGGCCTATCTCGGTGCTGGCGATCATGCGCTGATCGTCGATTCCGTTTATTATCCCACGCGCCGCTTCTGCAACATGATGCTGAGGAAGCTCGGTGTGGAAGTGGAGTATTACGATCCTGCGATCGGCGCGGGCATCGAGGCGCTCATCCGGCCGAATACGAAGCTCGTGCATCTGGAAGCGCCGGGTTCCAACACGTTCGAGATCCAGGATGTGCGGCTGATCACCGAGATTGCCCACAGGCATGATTGCATCGTGACGATGGACAATACCTGGGCGACGCCGCTTTATTTCAAGCCGCTCGATTTCGGCGTCGACGTTTCCATTCACGCCGCGACCAAATATCCCTCCGGGCATTCCGATGTCCTGATGGGTTTCGTCTCGGCCAATGAAAAGCACTGGAAGGCGCTTTATCAGGCCAACACCAATCTCGGCATCTGCGTGACGCCTGATGACGCCTATCAGATCCTGCGCGGCATGCGCACCATGGGCATTCGATTGGCTCACCACCAGAAAAGCGCGCTCGACATCGCCAGCTGGCTGGAAAGTCGCGACGATGTGGTGAGCGTTCTGCATCCGGCCTTGCCGAGTTTTGCCGGGCACGAACTCTGGAAGCGCGATTTCAAAGGTGCAAGCGGCGTCTTTTCCTTCGTGCTGAAGGCGGAAGAAGGCAAATATAAGCAGGCAGCGGCAGCTTTCCTCGATGCGCTGACCTTCTTCGGGCTTGGTTATTCCTGGGGCGGATACGAATCGCTTGCCGTGTCGGTATCGCTTGTCGACAGGACGATCGCCAAAGGCCCGTCGGAAGGCCCGGTCATCCGCCTTCAGATCGGGCTTGAGGATGTTGCCGACCTCAAGAAGGATCTTGAAGTCGGGTTTGCTGCGGCGGCTGAGGTTTAACCTCAGCCTTTGGCGCGGTAGCCGTAAAGCCAGTCGAAGTCTTTCAGGAAGGCTTCCGTGGGGCGCGTCGAAAAAACGAAGTTCCGGGCCAGACGGGCAGGGCCTGCGGCATGATAGGCGAAACGATTGAGAGAGGCCCGTTTGCGGGCCTTTTCTATACGCGGCAAGCGCAGCGCCTCGAAGGCGGCAAGGGCTTGCGGCATGGGCAGGGGGGAGGCGGCAAGCGCGCCCGCCAGTTCAAATGCATCCTCGATGGCCATGGCCGCTCCCTGTGCGGCAAAGGGCAACATGGCATGGGCGGCGTCGCCGATCAGCACCGTATCGCGGCCATTGTGCCAGCGTCCGGGACCGGCCTGATAAAGCGGCCAGAAGGTCGGGTTTTCCGATGACGCCAGCAGCCGGACGATATCCGGGCTCCAGCCGCGAAACTGTTCGAGCAGCATGGCTTTTTGCCGCCCGCTCGATTCCGCCCGCCATGTCGCGCCGGGATCGGCGCCGAGCGCGATGGCGACGATGTTGTAGCCGCCAATCTCTTTCAGCGGATAGGCGACGACATGGCCGCCCGAACCGAGATAGGCGGTCACAGCACTTTTGTTGATGGCGGAAGGAACATCTTTTGTCGCGACCGTGAAGCGCCAGGCAACATTGCCGGAAAAGGTAGCGACGGGGGCGGAGGGGACGGCAAAACGGGCCACCGACCAGACGCCGTCTGCGCCGACGATCAGGTCATGATCGCGAAAGGTGGTCGCGGCGATAATATCAGCAGTGGCGTTTTCGACAGGTTTGCCGAGATGCAGGCGGCAGAGCGGATTGCGGGTTACCGCATCAAGAAGCGCGCTTTGCAATGTCGAGCGGTGAAGGACGCCATAGGGTGCGCCCCAGCGTGCGCGGGCAACGGCGCCCATGGGTAGGGATAACAGCGTCGCAAGCGATTTTCCGTCAGCCAGATCGACGCTTGCCGGTTCGGTCCAGCGCGCCTCGATTGCGGGCAACACGCCGAGTTCGGCGAGGATGCGGGCAGCATTTGGCGATAGCTGCAAGCCCGCGCCGACCTCCGTCAGCTCGGCGGCCTGTTCGATGATGTCGCAGCTGACGCCGTGCCGGGCAAAAGAAAGGGCGGCGGTGAGACCGGCAATGCCGGCACCGACAATGGCTACGGATTTGATGGGCATGGTGCGCCCCGATCAGGAAAGGGGAAGGTCAGGCGGCCTTCACATGGAAGACGCAGCCGGGAGGATTGGTCTGCTCGGCCTTCAGCGACGGATTGTAGCGGAAAAGGGTGGAGCAGTAGGAACAGACCTTTTCGTTGTCGTCGCCCATATCGATGAAGATGTGGGGATGATCGAAAGGAACCGAAGCGCCGGTGCACATGAATTCCTTGACGCCGATCTCGATCACGCTGTGTCCGCCATCGTTCTGGAAGTGGGGAATGGAATGCCCGGCCATGTTCGTCTCCAAATGCAATATCGTGGTTAAGCCGCAGATCGTCATCGAGCATGGGCTCATTGTTGCGGATATGTAGCCCCAAACGCATTGCATCTCCATAAAAATCGTCAGGAAAACATGTTCAAAATTGCGATTTCCTGCCATATGGTCCGGCAAAAAGGATGTCCTTGATGAATCTCAACATGCCGCAATTTTCCGATTTTTCCCATGACGGCCTTCGCCTTGCCTATTTCGACGAGGGCGATGCGGCGGGCGATCCGGTTCTGTTGATTCACGGCTTCGCCTCCAGCGCCAACGTCAACTGGGTACATCCCGGCTGGCTGAAGACGCTGGGAGACGCCGGTTATCGGGTAATCGCCATCGACAATCGTGGCCATGGCGCAAGCGACAAGCCGCACGATCCGGAAGCCTATTATCCGCCCGTCATGGCTGATGATGCGGTGGCGCTGCTCAATCACCTCGGCATCGCGGAGGCCCATGTGATGGGCTATTCCATGGGCGCGCGCATTTCGGCCTTTCTGGCGATGGCCCATCCCGAGCGTGTGCGCTCGCTGGTTTTCGGTGGGCTCGGCATCGGCATGGTGGAAGGTGTCGGCGACTGGGATCCGATTGCCGAGGCGCTTCTCGCGCCCTCGCTTGAGGTCGTCACCCATGAACGCGGCCGCATGTTCCGCGCCTTTGCCGACCAGACGAAAAGCGACCGGCTGGCGCTTGCAGCCTGTATCGAGACGTCGCGGGTTCTCGTTAAGCGAGAACAGGCGGCAAAGATCGATGCGCCGACATTGATCGCAGTTGGAACCAATGACGACATCGCCGGATCCGGCGCTGAGTTGGCCGCGATCATGCCGCATGCGCGGGCGATCGACATTCCCGGCCGCGACCACATGCTGGCCGTTGGTGACAGGGTGTTCAAGGCGGCGGTTCTGGAGTTTTACCGTACCCTTTGAGCAGGACGTCAAGAAACGCTTTTTCATGCTGCATGAAGAAAAACTGAAGCCTTGCCGCCTTTAAAGTCGCCATTCGAATCCCATTTCTAATGCACGTCTTTTTCTGTATAAAGAACGACCACTGCAAACGAGGAGACCATTCATGGTCGCACGTACCGAGGCCCGTCAGCCCGAACAGCTGGCGATTGTCGATCCGATCTGGGGTAGCCTGCTGCACGAGGCCAGAAGCGCCGTGGCGCAGGACCCGCTGCTTTCGGCCTTCCTTTATTCGACGATTCTCAATCATCGGTCTCTGGAAGAATGTGTGATCTATCGTATCTGCGAACTCCTTGATCATCCCGACATGCAGGCCGTTCTCCTGCGCCATACCTTCCAGGACATGCTGGATGACTGGCCGGAATGGGGAAGCGTGCTGCGCGTCGATATCCAGGCGGTTTACGATCGCGATCCGGCCTGCACGCGCTTCATGGAGCCGCTCCTTTATTTTAAGGGATTTCAGGCCATCCAGACCCATCGCCTTGCCCACTGGCTGCTGCAAAAAGGGCGCCGGGATCTGGCGCTTTATCTGCAAAGCCGCTCGTCGAGCATTTTCCAGACGGATATCAATCCGGCGGCACGCATCGGCAAGGGCATCTTCCTTGACCATGCCACCGGGCTGGTGATCGGTGAGACGGCGGTTATCGGCGATAACGTTTCCATCCTGCATGGCGTGACCCTCGGCGGCACCGGCAAGGAGGGGGCGGACCGCCATCCGAAGATCGCCAATGGCGTGATGATCGGGGCAGGCGCAAAAATCCTCGGCAATATCGAAATCGGCAGCTGCTCGCGCATCGCCGCCGGTTCGGTGGTGCTGAAGCCGGTTCCGCCGAAGACCACGGTTGCCGGTGTGCCGGCGCGCGTGGTGGGAGAAGCAGGGTGTTCGGAACCCTCGCGTCTGATGGACCAGGTCATTGGAGCCGACATCTGACGGGTCCGGTATTTTCTCAATCGTTCGTGTGGAAGACACCGTGTGAAAGACATGGGCGATGCCGCTTTCACTTTACTTTGGCCTTAGTCCCATGCCAAAAGCGGCGCAACGCGAACCGCACAGGAGAATAGTGGTGAAAGCCGACGAAATCAAAAAACTCGACGCCTATTTCAAGCGCACCTTCAATGAAAAGATGGTTGTGAAGGCGCGTCCCCGTAAGGACGATTCCGCCGAAGTTTATCTTGGCGAAGAGTTCCTTGGTGTTGTCTACATCGATGACGAGGACGGCGACCGCTCGTACAATTTCTCCATGGCGATCCTCGACGTCGATCTGTGATCGTCACCATCAGGTGATATTGTCGATTTAAAAGAACCGCCCGCGACGGATCACGTCGCGGGCGGTTTTTTGCTGCATATTTTCAGGTTAGTTTTGGAGGCTCCCGTCAGGACGCTTTCAGCAGATCGCCATGCGGATCGAGGACGAACTTGGTTGCAGCACCCTGATCGAAGCTCTCATATCCCTCAACGGCGTCGTCGAGCGCGATTATCTTGGCGTTGACGATGTCGGCGATGGGAAGACGGTCGTGCAGGATCGCCTGCATGAGCTGGCGATTGTACTTCAGCACCGGCGTCTGGCCGGTATGGAAGGATTGGGCCTTGGCCCAGCCGAGGCCGAAGCGTAGCGACAGGCTGCCCTGCTTTGCTGCGGCATCGACGGCGCCGGGGTCCTCGGTAACATAGAGACCCGGAATGCCGATGGAGCCGGCGGCGCGGGTAATTTCCATCATCTGGTTGAGAACGATGGCGGGCTGTTCACCGCCCGCATGGCCGCGCGCTTCGAAACCGACGGCGTCAATGGCGCTGTCGACCTCGTTGGTGCCGACGATTTCGGCGATCATGTCGCCCAGCCGGTCGCCCTTGGAAAGATCGACGGCCTCGAAACCGACATTTGCTGCGTGCGCCAGGCGATCCTTGTTGAAATCACCGACCATGACGACGGCAGCACCGAGAATACGGGCGGAGGCGGCAGCCGCGAGACCAACCGGGCCAGCACCCGCAACATAGACCGTGGAGCCGACACCGACGCCGGCCTTGACCGCGCCGTGGAAGCCGGTCGGCAGGATATCGGAGAGCATGGTGAGATCGCGGATCTTGGACATCGCCCTGTCGCGGTCGGGGAATTTCAGAAGGTTGAAGTCGGCATAGGGGATCGTCACGTATCTGGCCTGTCCGCCGATCCAGCCGCCCATATCGACATAACCGTAAGCGCCGCCGGCACGGGACGGGTTCACCGTCAGGCAGACGCCGGTATCCTGCGACTTGCAGCAGCGGCAACGACCGCAGGCGACGTTGAACGGCACCGACACGATATCGCCGATATCAAGCATCTCGACGTCGACGCCTTTTTCGATGACTTCACCGGTGATTTCATGGCCGAGGACGAGGCCGGGCATCGCCGAGGTGCGGCCGCGCACCATATGCTGGTCGGAACCGCAGATATTCGTGGAAATCACCTTGAGAATGACCGCGTGCTCGATACGGCGGCCATCCGGCGCCTCCAGCTTCGGGTCGTCGATGTCACGGACCTCGACCTTGCCGGGCCGCAAATAGACGACGCCTCTGTTCCTGCTCATATCCATCTCCTCCTTGGGTTGAACACCAATGCCGGCCCGCTCCTCTGCGGACAGGATGTCGTCGAAACTCATGCGCGAACCCGTATGCGGTTCGCGAGGAATCTCATCGGCGAAGGGAGGGAAAGAAGAGCAATCGGCACGTTTGGACAAACGTCGCCTGTCTCCCGATCACCGTCCGCCGCAGATACCGGCATTCGCCGGATATGAGCAGCAAACCATTTGGCGGGCGATGTGGCGTTCGGGAATACGACAACGCCTATAGCCGCAACGACACCGGCTCTCGCCTGATGTCACGGTGGCGTTATCTGTCGATCGATTTCCTCAAGCGGCCGGCGGCATCCTGAATATATTGCCAGGCAACGCGGCCCGAGCGGCCGCCACGCGTGGTCGCCCATTCCAGCGCCTCGTGGTGCAGGGTGTCGCGATCGAGGCCAAGGTTGAAATGGGCAGCATAGCTGTCGATCATCGTCAGATAATCTTCCTGGCCGCATTTGTGGAAGCCGAGCCAGAGGCCGAAGCGATCCGACAGCGAGACTTTTTCCTCCACAGCCTCCGAAGGGTTGATGGCGGTGGACTGCTCGTTTTCCATCATGTGGCGCGGAAGAAGATGGCGTCGGTTGGACGTCGCGTAAAACAGCACGTTGTCCGGCCGTCCCTCGATGCCGCCGTCGAGCGCCGCCTTCAGCGACTTGTAGGCCGTGTCGTCGTGATCGAAGGAGAGGTCGTCGCAGAAAACAATGACGCGCTCGCCGGAGGCCTTCAATATGTCGAGCAAAGCGGGCAGGGTGTGGATATCCTCGCGGTGCACCTCGACCAGTTTCAGGGGAACGCCGCTTGCGGCCCGCACATCTTCGTGAACGGCCTTTACCAGCGAGGATTTTCCCATGCCGCGAGCGCCCCAGAGCAGCACATTGTTGGCAGGAAAACCATCGGCGAAACGCTGCGTGTTTTCATGCAGGATGTCGCGCACATGATCGACGCCGCGAATGAGTTTCAGCGCGATGCGGTTGGGACGCGAGACCGGCTGCAGAAAGGAATTGACCGGCGTCCAGACGAAACAATCCGCTGCATTCCAGTCGTTCACGGCGGGTGCAGGACCCGCCAGCCGTTCCAAGGCAACGTTCAGCCTACGCAGTTCGGCAAGAAGCAGGGTGGCCGTTTCTTCTCGAATCATGGTGTTTCTTCCGCTTGTCCGGTGTTCAAAACGATGTTTTCGACCCGGCCTAGCATGGCGTTTCCGGCCCATAAAGGTTAAGAGGTCCGGAATCGGTACGGCGTGGCCCTGCATCTGTTGCATTCCCGGCGTTCCCCACTATATTCCGGCGGCTTGAAAGCTGGGGCGGCATACGAGGTCGTGCCGTAATCGTTGAGGAGTTTTATATGTTTATTAGTCAAGCTTTTGCCCAGGACGCAACGGGCGGCGCATCGGCCTTCGGTTCCGGCCTTGAAATGCTTTTCCTGTTTGCGCCGCTTATGGTGGTCTGGTACTTTTTCCTCATTCGCCCGCAGCGCGCGCAGATGAAGAAGCGCCAGGAAACACTGACCAATATTCGCCGTGGCGATCAGGTCGTTCTCGGCGGCGGCATCGTCGGCAAGGTGATCAAGGTTATCGACGACAATGAACTCGAAGTCGAAATCGCCGAAGGCGTGAAAATCCGTGCCGCTCGTGCATATATTGCCGAAGTGCGCGTGAAGGGCGAAGTGGTCAAGACGGAAGCCGCTTCCTGATCCTGCCGGACAACCGAACGCCCGATTGCGAATTTTGACGGGTTGCGCCACTCGCGCAACCCCAACCCTGACCGAGATCGAAATGCTTCATTTTTCCCGTTGGAAAACAGTCTTCATCTGGCTGCTTGTGCTGGCAAGCGTCTTCATCGCCTCTCCCAACCTGTTTACGGACAAACAGCTGGAGGGCATGCCTGCCTGGTACAAGGACAACAAGGTAACGCTCGGTCTCGACCTTCAGGGCGGCTCGCATATCATGCTCAAGATCGAGCGTTCCGATATCGTCAAGGAACGCCTTGAAACGATCGTTGGAGATGTGCGCACGCAGCTTCGCGACGCCAACATCCGCTATTCGGGCCTGACGGGCAACGGCCAGCAGATTCAGGTCCGCATCAGCGATCCCGCTCAATACGAAGCGGCGAAAACCGCACTTCGCGATCTGACGCAGCCGGTGTCCGCCGGAACGCTGGTCGGCGGTTCCATTACCGAAGTGGCGATGAGCGACGGCGGCGACAATCTGCTGCGGCTCAACCTGACCGATGAAGGCGTCGATTACCGCCTGTCCTCGGCCGTGTCGCAGTCGATCGAAGTCGTGCGCCGCCGCGTTGACGAAGTCGGCACTACCGAGCCGCTCATCCAGCGTCAGGGTTCCGATCGTATCATCGTGCAGGTTCCGGGCCTTCAGGATCCGCAGCGCCTGAAATCGCTTCTCAACCAGACGGCAAAGCTGTCCTTCCGCATGGTCGATACGACCATGCCGGCGCAGGAGGCCATGAACGGCCGTCCGCCCGCGACCTCAGAAGTTCTCTATTCGCAGGACGATCCGCCGGTTCCCTATCTGGTCGAACGCCGCGCGCTCGTTTCCGGCGACAATCTCGTGGACTCGCAGGCCAGCTTCAACCAACAGACCAACGAACCCGTCGTCACCTTCCGCTTCGACAGCCGCGGCGCGCAGCGCTTTGCGCAGGCGACGCAGCAGAATGTCGGCAAGCCGTTCGCCATCGTGCTCGATAACCAGGTCATTTCCGCGCCTGTGATCCGCGAGCCTATCATCGGCGGTTCGGGGCAGATCTCCGGCAGCTTCTCCGTTCAGGGCGCCAACGACCTTGCCGTTCTCCTGCGTGCGGGTGCTCTGCCCGCGACGCTCACCGTGGTCGAGGAACGCACCGTTGGCCCAAGCCTTGGTAACGACTCCATCACGGCGGGCCTCACGGCGAGCGCCATCGGCGCCGTCGGCGTGCTCATCTTCATGTTCGTTTTCTACGGCTTCTTCGGCCTGCTCGCGAACATCGCGCTCATCGTCAACATCGTCATGCTGCTCGCTGTCCTCAGCGTGATCGGATCGACGCTGACCTTGCCCGGTATTGCCGGTATCGTCTTGACGATCGGCATGGCGGTGGATTCCAACGTTCTGATTTATGAGCGAATACGCGAAGAGGTGAAGAGTGGAAAACCGCTGATCCAGGCACTGGATAACGGTTTCACGCGCGCCTTTGCGACCATTGTCGACGCCAACCTGACGACGCTGATCGTGGCGAGCGTGCTGTTCTACATGGGCACCGGTCCCGTCAAGGGCTTCGCCGTCACGCTTGCGGTCGGCATCATCACCACCGTCTTCACGGCCTATACGCTGACGGCCTGGATGTTCGGCTACTGGGTTCGCCGCAGCCGTCCGAAACATATGCCGAAGGGCGTCCGCACCGCCATGTTCGACGGTCGCGACATTCCCTTCATGCGCTACCGCCGCGTAGTCTTCATGATCACCGGCGTCGTCATGCTCGCCTGCGTCGGCGGCTTCGTGGCCAAGGGCCTGAACCTCGGCATCGACTTCCAGGGCGGTTCGGTCATCGAAGTGCGCGCCAAGCAGGGAGAGGCGGATCTCGCCGATATCCGCGAGCGTCTGAACCAGCTGAATCTCGGTGAAATCCAGGCGCAGAACTTCGGCACTCCGCAGGATGTTCTCATCCGCATTCAGGCGCAGGACGGCGGCGAAAATGCCGAGCAGTCTGCCATTACCCTGGTGCGTGGCGAGCTTGAGGACAAGTATGATTTCCGCCGCGTCGAAGTGGTCGGCCCCGCCGTATCCGGTGACCTGACCTTTACTTCCACGATCGGCGTTGTGCTCGCCATGGCGGCGATCATGGTCTACATCTGGGTTCGCTTCGAGTGGCAGTTTGCGCTCGGCGCTGTCATCTCGATGGTGCACGACGTGGTCTTCACCATCGGCCTGTTCGTCTTCCTGGATATAGAGTTCAACCTGACCAGTATCGCGGCGATTCTGACGATCATCGGTTATTCGCTGAACGACACCGTCGTCATCTACGACCGTATCCGCGAAAACCTCAGGCGGTACAAGAAGATGCCGCTGTCGATGATTATCGACGTGTCGCTGAACCAGACGCTGTCGCGGACGATCCTCACCGGTCTCACCGTGCTTCTGGCTCTACTCGCGCTCTACATCTTTGGTGGCGAAGTCATCCGCTCCTTCACCTTCGCCATGCTGTTCGGCGTCGGTATCGGTGTGTTCTCGTCGCTCTACATCGCCGCTCCGGTGCTGATCGCCTTCAAGCTGCGTCCCGATAGCAAGGACGCCGAAGACGAGAAGGACGAGAAAACCAACGCCATCGGCGGCAAGCCCGCCGTCTGATGGCCGGCGGGATCGAAATACGCCCGGCCCATTTTCCCGGCCGGGCGCCCATCGATGCTTATGGCAATTTCGGTTTCCGCTTTGCCGACATGTCGCATCGCGGTTCGCTTCTGTGCCTGCCTTCCGGCATTCATGGCTGGAGCCCCGTCGATGCGAAAGAATTGACGCTCGAACATTTCGACATGGTTCTGGCGCAAGCTCAGGATATCGAGGTACTTTTGATCGGCACGGGCGATGGCATGCGGGTCTTGCCGAAGGAACTGCGCGCGGCCTTCAGGGACGCGGGCATTTCGGTCGATCCGATGAGCACGGGTGCTGCCGTGCGCACCTATAACATCATGCTTTCGGAATCGCGCGCCGTGGCTGCGGCGCTGATTGCCGTCGAAGGCTGACAGGACGTTTCGGGCGGGAACCATGGCACCCACAGAAAATCTCGACGTCTGCCTTGCGACACTGCGCGACACAGATCGTGACCGCTATCTCGCATGCCTTCTGTCTCCGGCCGACAAGCGCGCAGCACTCGCAGCGCTTTACGCCTTCAATGCCGAAATTGCCCGTATCCGCGATTCCGTTCGCGAGGCGCTGCCTGGTGAAGTGCGCATGCAATGGTGGCGCGATCTTCTCGAGGGCAATGCGCATGGCGACAGCCAGTCCCATCCCGTTGCCGCCGCTCTTTTGACCGCGATCGAGCAATATCGCCTGCCTCGGCCGGTGCTGGCCAATATGATCGAAGCGCGCATCTTCGATCTCTATGACGATCTGTTCGAGGATCGAAATGCCCTTGAAGGTTACGCCGGTGAGACCGCATCGGCCCTGATCCAGCTGGCGAGCCTCGTGCTTTCACCGGAAGACGCCCCGGCAAGCGCGGAAACGGCGGGACATGCGGGCGTCGCGCAGGCCATGGCCGGCATTCTGCTGCTGATGCCTCTGCATCGGCGTCGTGGGCAGGTCTATGTTCCCGCCGACATGCTGGCGGCTGCCGGACTCGATCGCGAGACGTTTCTCGAAGGCGAAGACAAGCAGCGCATAGGCATCGCCATCGAGATTTTTGCGACGCATGCGCTGGACCATATCCAGAGGGCCAGGCGCGCGAAGATTTCCAGGAATATCTTTGCTGCCTATCTCCCCGTCGCTTTGTCCGGCCCGGTCATCGTTGCCGCCCGAAAGGCGGGAGCGGGCGTGTTGGAGGGCGAGGTGCAGCTGTCGCAGCTTCGCCGGCAATGGCTGCTGGCGAAGGCGTCGTTCCTCAAGCGCTTCTGATTTCGCAACCCATGCACGACATGGCAAAACGATGCCGATCTTCGCATCGATTTTGAGGAGCCACACTTCACGCAAGCCTCGGTCTTTATGTAACTGAGCCGGGTTCGCATCGTTTCGATTCGCGAATCACGGTGTCTCGGTGCTGAGGGAGCGTCCCGGATGAATATTGCGATCTGGATTATCGTTTTCGTACTGCTTTCGGTCTTCGCTGTTTATGCCTGGCGCATGACGCGGGCGACGGATGACGATAACAGCCATGATGTGGGGCAGGCGATCATGGATTTCGCCCGCGCTTTTCCCAATGAGGCGATCAGAAGCCTGCATATGAGCGTGGACGGCGGTGCGGCCTTTGTGCGGCTGCACGACAACAAGGCCGGCTTCATGCGCAATATGGGGTCTCATTACGTATGTGTGCTGATCGATCCCGAGCGGATAAGGGTCGAAGGTCTGGAAAGCGGTGACGGTTTCGTCGTTACCTTTTTCGATATGCCGAAATATAGCGGCTCATACCGCTTCAAGTCCGCCGGGGAGGCGGCCGAGGTTTCCCTGTGGCTGCTCGGCAGCCTTGTGGAGGCGCAGGACCATCACGACGAAGGAACGCTGCCCTCAGGCACCTGAGGGGCGCGTGGGTGTCGGCGTCATTGCCCGTTGAGCAGCGGGTTGGTCTGTACCTGTATGCGCTCGCGCCAGATGATGAACAGGCCGGATGCGACGATGATGAGGATGCCGAGCCATTTCGACGGCGTCGGGAAATCCGAAAACAGCGCATAACCGAGCACCGTCGCCGAAATGATCTCGAAATACTGGAACGGCGCCAGCAGCGATAGCGGCGCAAGCCTGAAGGCCCTGACGATCAGGAGATGCATGTAGCCGGATATCGATCCCAGCAGGATGAGCAGGGTGAGGGTGAAACCGGACTGCGGAAGCGAGATCGCGAAATCCTTGTCACCGATAGCATCACCGGCCAGAAGTGCCGCACCCATGAATACCGTGCCGGCAATGCCGGACATGGTCTGCATGACGAACGGGCTGTCGGCATCGCCGATGGCGCGGTTCAGGAACAGATAAAGCGTGTAGAGAAACGCGCAGGCGACCGGCAGAAGAGACGTCCAGCCGAAGATTTCGAAACTCGGCTGAATGACGATCAATGCGCCGCCGAAACCCACCGCAATCGCCGTCCAGCGTTTCCAGCCTACTTTTTCACCGAGGAAGAGGGCCGACATCATCGTCAGCATGAAGGGCTCGACGAAGTAGATCGCAAAGACATCGGCGAGCGGCATGTATTTGACGGCGGCGAAGAACATCAGGCTGGCGCTGGCATGCAGCACGCCACGCAGGCAATTCATCCATGGTCGCTTAGCGCTGAACAGTGCTTTCGGCGACACCAGAAGCAACAGGGGCAGGGTGCACAGAAGCTGGAAGAAGAACCGGTAGAAAGTGACTTGTGCCGGTGACATGCCACCGCTGACCGCCATGTATTTGGCGATGGCATCCATGATTGGCAGCACGAACATGCAGCCGGCCATGATGGTCATGCCCTTGGCGACATTGTTGAAGCCGGTCTCGCTGGTCATGGGTCTGGCTGCGCTTTCGACCAAAAGGTCCAACGAGAAAAAGGAGCGCCGGAAGGCGCTCCCCTCGAAGGGTCAGGCGGCTTCCTGGCGCGGCAGGCTTTTCATATCAATGACGAAGCGATAACGCACATCGCTTTTTATCATGCGTTCATAAGCGTCATTGATCTGATCGATATCGATCATTTCGATTTCCGCGGCGATGCCCTTTTCGGCGCAGAAGTCGAGCATTTCCTGGGTTTCGGGAATTCCGCCGATCATCGAACCGGCAAAGGTCTTGCGGCCGGGGATAAGGCTGAAAGCGTGAACGGAGAGCGGCTTTTCAGGCGCGCCGACCTGTACCAGCGCGCCGTCGCGTTTCAGCAAAGCGAGATAGGCGTTGATGTCATGGTCGGCGGCAACCGCGTCGATGATGAGGTCGAGGCTGGAAGCGGCCTTTTTCATCTGGTCGGCGTCGCGCGAGACGATTACTTCATGGGCGCCGAGCTTCTTGGCGTCCTCCGCCTTGCCGGGTGATGTCGTGATCATCACCACCGTCGCGCCCATGGCATTGGCGATCTTGACCGCCATATGGCCGAGGCCGCCAAGACCGACGACGCCGATACGCTTGCCAGGACCGGCGTTCCAGTGCCGCAACGGCGAATAGGTGGTTATGCCCGCGCAGAGCAGCGGTGCGGCGGCGGCCGGATCCAACCCTTCAGGGATATTGAGCACGTAACGGTCGTCGACCACCACATGGGCGGAATAACCGCCCAGCGTATGCGCGCCGCCGCCCATGGCCTTATCAGGCGAATTATAGGTGCCGGTCATGCCGTTTTCGCAATATTGCTCCAGCCCTTCGGCGCAGCTTGCGCATTCACGGCAACTGTCGACGATACAGCCGACGCCGACGCGGTCCCCCGTCTTGAACTTGGTGACCTGCGCGCCAACCCGGCCGACGCGACCGATGATCTCGTGGCCGGGGACGCAAGGGTAGAGGGAACCCGGCCATTCGCTGCGGGCCGTGTGGATATCGGAGTGGCAGACGCCACAGAACTCGATCTCGATTTCGACATCGCGCGGACCGGGATCGCGACGCTTGATGGTCGCGAGCTTCATCGGCGCAGAACCGTCATCGCAGGCATAGGCGGACGTTGTGAACATGGTTGTTCCTCCTCTGGTGATCGATGCTGGAAACACCGGCTGGCGGCAAAGGTTGGGGTCAATCAGCCGCCATAACCGGTTTCGGGTACTGCCTCGCCAAAAACCTCCTCGAAAGCCTCGCGCAACAGAACGTCGACGTCGCCGATCATAACCGGCAATCCGAGATCGACAAGGCTGGTGACGCCATAGGCGCTGATGCCACAGGGCACGATGCCGGTAAAATGCGTGAGGTCGGGATCGACATTGATCGACAGCCCGTGGAAGCTCACCCATTTCCGCAGCCGGATGCCAAGAGCGGCGATCTTGTCCTCGGCCATACCACCACCGGGAAGCAGGGGTTTCTCCGGCCGCCTGACCCAGACGCCGACACGGTCCTCGCGCCGCTCGCCGCGCACATTCATCTTGTCGAGCGTGCGGATGATGACATTTTCCAGCGCCGCCACATAGGCACGGACATCCTGTCGCCTCCGTTTCAGATCGAGCATCACATAAACGACCCGTTGTCCCGGCCCATGATAGGTATATTCGCCGCCGCGTCCCGTAGCAAAGACCGGAAAACGATCTGGTTCAATGAGGTCGACGGCATCGGCGCTGGTGCCTGCGGTATAAAGCGGCGGATGTTCCAGAAGCCAGACGAGTTCGTCGGCCTCGCCGCTGGCGATGGCGGCAACTTCCCGCTCCATTTCCTCCGTCGCCAGCTCGTAAGGGACGAGACCTTCCGAGATTCGCCAGCGGACGGGCGGCGAGCCGGCGACCGGCAGCATATTTGTCTCGATATCCGTACGTGTGAGCATGAAAAAGTCCTTTCCACAGCCTTCTCGCAAAATGATGACAAGGCGGCAACCCCAGCATTTGCGGGCTTCCTGCATATAGGGTGGGTCGGCGCGATTTTTAATTTCAAAAAACTGTCACGACGCTCTTGTGCACCGAAAATCCTTTTGCTACATGCACCCCCGTCGGCGCAAGTCGACGCCTACCACGATGCGGTCGTGGCGGAATTGGTAGACGCGCAGCGTTGAGGTCGCTGTGGGGCAACCCGTGGAAGTTCGAGTCTTCTCGACCGCACCAAAGAAACCCGCTTCGGCGGGTTTTTTCTTTTTGTGCCAATCGCTTGGCGTTGCATTCTCCCACAAAAGTTGAATTTGATGGCGATGAAATCCGCCTCGGGCCGCGTCGACGTGTTTTCGTCTCGGCAGCCCGGGCTTTAAAGTTTCAGGCCGCCAGATTATCGATCTCGCCGCCATTCGGATGAAATCTTCGACGGCTTAGCGTCTCCCCCCGCGATTGCCGTCACCGACCCGATAGGGGTCGCCATCCATGACCTGGTCCATCCGCCATTCGGTCCCGCGATAAGGGCTTTGCCACGTCTGGCAGCCGGCGAGAAAAACAGTTGCCGACAACAGTCCAAAAGTAAGAGCGGTTCGCAGCATATTAGCCTCCTTGGAAATTTTAGCGCAAAGCTATGTAGGTGCAAGCGAGCGGCTTTGCGACGTCTCCCCGGAATTTATGATCCTCTCGACACCGATATCCGGATTTGGTCGTCGGCAAATTTCGGTGGATATCGATGCACGGTGTAGTGGCGGAGTCGTTACCCCCATAAAACGAGGGGTGGAATATTAGAGGTCTGATGTTAGCGTTTGTCAGGAAAAACTGTCTGGAGGTTTTCGTGCTTGGGGACAAAACGGATTCAGACAATGCGATCGGCTATTATATGTGGAGCATCTCCGACAACAGGCTGATCATGGATGCCGTTACCGCGGAATGTCATGGATTTTCTGTAATGGTCGGATCGCAGGGGGTGACGATCGAGGATATTCTCGAAAGAATCGATATCGAAATGCGCGATCGGGTGGCGCAGGCGATTTTTGAAAGCATCACCACCGGCGTGTTCTTCGATCAGCGCTACAAGGTCAATCTGCCTGATGGTTCCGCGCGCTGGATCGTGGCGAAGGGCAGGGCGATCTTCGATGCCGACAACACGCCGTTTCTCGGCCTCGGCAGCGTTCGGGATATCACCCTTAAAAAAGCCTACCGGTTCGAGCCGCGCCAATAGCGGTCGGGGGCTTGTGAAAATCGCGGATAAAAAGAGGCGGCTTTCGCCGCCTTTATTTTTCGCGCATTGCCGGGACATCAGAAGACGGCAAGGTATTTCAACAGCGAAATAATGCCGATGATGATGACGATCACCTGAGCGATCTGTTTCGCGCCGCCACCCACGGGCAGTCGTGCGATGAGCCACAAGACAAGCACGATCACCAGGAAGGTGATCAGAATACCGACGAGCGTAGATGTAACCATATGTCCCAGCTCCCTTTTCAATCAATCCTCAACGGTCGTTCACCGTTGCGTGCGTAAAAGCGTGAGGCTAGTTTTGGTTCCATGCGGTGACATCGAGAGGCGGGAGAAGACGTGAAACAGCTCAGGATAAAAAAGCGGCCAACGGGGGCCATTGTTGCGCTTGGGCGTCTTGGACGTCCCGATGTCGTCACTGCCACTGGCGGCGCGCTGACGGTGATGACGGGTGCTTCGGAGCCAGGGTTCAATCCCGTCGATCTTCTCTATTCGTCGCTTGCGGCCTGTCTGGCGCTCAGCGCCCGCATCGCGGCGAGCCGCATGGGTCTGCTCGACGGCTTCGAAAAGGTCACGGTTCACGTCTCCGGCGAAAAGGCCGATGAGGAGCCGTCTCGAATAGTCCGTTTCGATATCCGGATCGAGATTGCCGGGGGTTTCGACGAGGCGACCCGCATAGCGATCGCGCATATGGCCGAGGATATCTGCACCGTCAGCAACACGCTGAAGGGCGACGCGGAATTCGTGCTGTCGATTACCGGCTGATCATCACGGCTTTCGAGATTTTTCCCATTTTTTCACCAGCCGGTCGCGTTTGAGCTTCGAGAGGCGTTTCAGCCAAAAAAGACCGTCCAGCTGGTCGATCTCATGCTGGATGCAGATGGCGTGAAATCCCTCGGCGGTTTGGCGATGTTCCATGCCCGACGTATCCTGAAACTTCACCTCGACCTCAGACGGACGCTCCACCTCCTCGGTGAAGCCGGGCATCGAGACGCTGCCCTCCATATGCCGCATGGTTTGTGCGGATTGGTCGAGAATTTCCGGATTGATATAGGTCAGGACGGTTCCCGGCGTCAGCTCAAGTACGAAAACACGCTGTTTTACGCCGATATGGGCTGCGGTAATGCCGACGCCGGGGGCGGCGCGCATCGTGTCGATCAGGTCTGTGACCAGCGTTTGCAATTGGTCGTCAAAATCGATCACCGGCGCGCAGATCTCGGAAAGACCGGGATGGGGGTAGGGCAGGATCGGCCTGATTGCCAAGGAAATGCTCCGTTCGTCTCAAATAGGGGAGAATGACGCGGCGAGCGCCTGTCCTTCCGTCGTCGCCTCCAGAAAGCTGCGCTGGGTGCGGGCATCGCGTTTCGTCACCCGCACGAAGCGGGGCGACAGAATGGTGATTTCGCGCAGAACGAGAGCGTGTGCAAGTCCCAGCCGTTTGGCGATGCTGCGGCTGTCCGTGGCGATATCCAGTTGGATCGCCAGAAGAATGGCCGCCCCCGTGGCCGTCAGCACCTGCGAGGACCCTTGCACGATCTGCTCCACCGCCGCCATGAAAGAGGCTGCGGATTGCTCCTCAGCCATCAAGGCGCATCCGGGCGCAGGCGGAAGGAGACCAGCACCGATTTGGACGTTGGCGTAAAGCTGCCTTCACCATAGCTCGACAATGGCACCAGCACGTTCAGTTCCGGATAATAACCGCCGACGCTGCCGCGCGGGATATTGTAAGGTACCAACCGGAAGTTTTCCGCGATCCGCTCCACGCCATCGCCATATTCGCCGATGACATCGACGCGCTGGCGGGAATGGGCGCCGAGCACCTCCATATCCACGGGGTTCATGAAGATGACCTGACGCTCGCCATAGACGCCGCGATAACGGTCATCCATGCCGTAAATCGTGGTGTTGTACTGATCGTGGCTGCGGAAAGTCTGCAAAACGAAAAGGTTGTCGCGCGTGAGAGCCTGCTGGTGCTCGGTCTGTTCGGGAAGCGGGCCACTGTAGAAGGTCGCCTTTTTCGTCGGCGTGTTCCATTCCCGTTCGGCGGCCGTGTTGCGCAGGTGAAAACCGCGCGGCACGCGGACGCGCTCGTTGAAATTGTCGAAACCGGGAATGACCCGCTCGATCATGTCGCGAATGAGGTCGTAATCATCGGCAAGCGCCTTCCAGTCGACATGCGCATTGCCCAGCGTCGCTTCGGCGATACCGGCAATGATGGCGACTTCGGAGCGCAGCTCGTCGGAGGCGGGCGGGTTGATGCCGCCGGAACCGTGCACCATGCTCATGGAGTCCTCGACCGTGACGATCTGCGGCCGACCTGCCGAATTGCGGTCGATTTCCGTTCGTCCGAGACAGGGCAGTATGAAGGAGGTTTCGCCCGGCACCAGATGCGAATGGTTGAGCTTGGTCGCGATATTGACCGTCAGTCTCTGTTTTTCGAAAGCCTTGACGATCAGCGGGCTGTCGGGTGTCGCCCGCAGGAAGTTGCCGCCGAGCGCGATGAAGGTCTGCGCCCTGCCATCCAGCATGGCGGCGATGGCTTCGACGGTGTTGTGGCCGGGCTTGCGCGGCAAGGCAACCCCGAGTTCCTTCTCCAGCGCGTCGAGAAATGCTGGCGGTGCTTTCTCGTCGATGCCGACGGTCCGGTCGCCCTGCACGTTGGAATGGCCGCGCACTGGGCAAAGACCGGCGCCGGGCCGGCCGATATTGCCGCGCAGCAGCATGAAATTGGCGATCTCGCGAACGATAATGACCGAGTGGCGATGCTGCGTGACGCCCATGGCCCAGGTGGCGATGACGGAACCGGCATTCATGTAGATACCGGCGGCTTCCTCGATTTCCGCGCGGGTCAGGCCGGATTGTTCGAGGATGGTGTCCCAGCCGGTCGCCTCGACGGCGGCGCGATAGGCGTCGAACTCAGTGGCGTGGTCGGCGATGAAGTCGTCATCGATGATGGCGGGCTCTCCCGCCGCCCTTGCGGCATCGTCGACGGCGAAGATCGCCTTGCTCATGCCGCGCACGGCCGCCATGTCGCCGCCCTGCCTCGGCTGGTAGTAGTTGGTGGCGATCTTGGTGCTGCCGCCGGTCACCATCTCGATCTTGTCCTGCGGATCGGCGAAGCGCTCCAGCCCCTTTTCCCGGATCGGGTTGAAGACGGCGATCTTGGCGCCGCGAAGTGCCGCCCGGCGCAGGTCGCCCAGCATGCGCGGGTGATTGGTGCCGGGATTTTGCCCGATCACGAAAATCGCATCCGCCTGTTCGAAATCCTCGAGCAGTACCGTGCCCTTGCCGACGCCGATCGACTCCTTGAGGCCGACGCCGCTCGCCTCATGGCACATGTTGGAGCAGTCGGGGAAATTGTTGGTGCCGTAAAGCCGTACCATTAATTGATAGATGAAGGCCGCCTCGTTGGAGGCGCGGCCGGATGTGTAGAACTCCGCACGGTCCGGGCTGTCTAAACCTTTGAGCATCCTGCCGATTTCGGCGAAGGCGGCGTCCCACGACACCGGCAGATATCTGTCGGTCGCCCGGTCGTAACGCATCGGGTGGGTGAGGCGGCCCTGTTTTTCCAGATCGTAGTCAGACCAGCCACGCAGTTCGGAAACGGTGCGGGTGGCGAAAAAATCGGGTGGCACCCGGGCTTCCGTCGCTTCCCACGCCACCGCCTTGACGCCGTTTTCGCAAAACTCGAAGGAAGAACCGTGTTCCGGATCGCCCCAGGCGCAACCCGGGCAGTCGAAGCCATCCGGCTGGTTCGTCTTCAGCAGCGCCCGCGCACCGGAAATCGGCGCGCCGGATTCCATCAGCCGTTTGCCGACGCTCTTAAGCGCGCCCCAGCCGCCTGCGGCGGCGGATGCCTTGCCGATGAAATCCGTCTTGCTCATTGTCGTGATTATCCTGAAATTTACCTGGCCGGCCGCACGGCGGATGCCTTTTCGCGGTGGCCGATCATATATAAAAAAAGCTCTTTCAGAATCGTCTATGGGCGACATATGTCAATCTCTATCTTACCGGTTCCTGCGGCACGGGCATGGGTCTATTCTGGCCTGTCCCTGTCCTTTGCGGGGGAACGGTCGGGGCTTGGGGGACGTTGTACGGATTGAGATGCCGTCTGCCCGAGGCATCAATATGGGGCGCTTTGCTCTGCCATCACGGTCTCGCGAAGGGGCGGCCCATGACATTTTCGTCGCAGTCCCGGGGCTTGTTGTTTTCCGCCTATCCGGTTGTTGACAATATGCTTTTTAACGCCATTCTGCCTGCGCATTCGTGCAGTGCGGCATTTAGACAAGAGGACGCCAGATGACAGACCGTGACGACGATCTTCACGCGCCCGAAGAGTCGAGGCCGACAGAGGCACCCTCCGATATCTACGCCGATGACGGGTCCGTCCGTTCTGATTTTCTGGCGATGGTGGGTGCGGCGATTGCCGACCGAGACCTGCTTTTCCTGCGCAAGAATGTGGCGCGGCTGCATGAGTCCGAACTCGGCGACGTGCTCGAATCCATCATGCCGGAACAGCGCCACGCGCTGGTGCGGCTGCTGGGCGCCGATTTCGACATGACGGCGCTGACCGAGGTGGATGAAGGCATCCGTCTCGATATCGTTGATCAGATGTCGAACGAGCAGATCGCCGCCGGCATCGGCGAGCTGGATTCGGACGACGCTGTCTACATTCTCGAAGATCTCGACGATGAGGATCGCGAGGACATTCTCTCGCAGCTGCCGTTCACCGAACGCGTGCGGCTGATGCGGGCGCTGGATTATCCGGAAAGCTCCGCCGGCCGCCGCATGCAGACGGAATTCGTGGCCGTGCCACCGTTCTGGACCGTGGGACAGACCATCGATTATCTGCGCGAAGAAGAGGAACTGCCGGATTCCTTCACCCAGATATTCGTCATCGATCCTACCTTCAAGCTCGTCGGCGCTCTCGATCTCGACAAGGTGCTGCGCGCCAAGCGTCAGGCGAGGATCGAAACGATCATGCACGAGACCAACCACTCCATTCCGGCCGAAATGGACCAGGAAGAAGCGGCGCAGGTTTTCGAGCAATACGACCTTCTGTCCGCCGCCGTCGTCGACAATAACGGCCGGCTGGTCGGCGTCCTCACCATCGATGACGTGGTCGACGTCATTCAGGAAGAAGCCGAGGAGGATTTGCTGCGCCTTGGCGGCGTGGGCGACGAGGAACTGTCGGACAGCATCGTCAGCACCTCGCGTTCGCGTGTACCCTGGCTTGCCGTCAACCTCCTCACCGCTTTTCTGTCTGCCTCCGTCATCAGCCTGTTCGATGCGACGATCCAGCAGATCATCGCGCTGGCGATCCTGATGCCGACCGTCGCCGGCATGGGCGGCAATGCCGGATCGCAGACCATGACCGTGTCCGTGCGGGCGCTGGCCACCAAAAGCCTCGACATTCACAATGCTGCACGCATCATCCGGCGCGAGGCGGGTGTCGGCATTCTGAACGGCATGTTGTTCGGTTGTGCCATCGGCATCGTCGCCGGCGTGTGGTTTCAGGATGTCCATATCGGCGGCATCATCGCCGCCGCCATGTGTCTCAACATGCTGGCGGCAGCGCTGGCAGGCATCCTCATTCCGCTGGTTCTCGACAAGTTCGGCGCGGACCCCGCCGTCTCCTCCGCCGTCTTCGTGACAGCGGTCACGGACATCGTCGGCTTTTTTGCCTTTCTCGGCATCGCCACGTGGTGGTACGGTATTTCAGGATAGGCCCGAACAGGCGAAGTCGGCAGGGAAAATTGACTTTTACGTGAAGGTCAAATAATAATTATCCGGTCATGAATCGGATAGGCCCTTGGACAAATATTATAGCATAACTGAACTGACACGCGAATTCGGTGTTTCCACCCGCACCTTGCGATTTTACGAGGACGAGGGGCTGATTCACCCTGAGCGTCGCGGACGTACTCGACTTTTCCGGTCCGCGGACCGGCGTCTCATTCAGGAAATCCTGCGCGGCCGCCGTATCGGTTTCACCATCTCCGAAATCCGCGAGATTATTCACGTCTACAAGGAGCCGCCGGGTGAATCGGGCCAACTCGTGCTGCTGATGAAGAAGGTCGATGAAAAGCGCGCCGATCTCAGGCAAAAGCGCAAGGACATCGAAGAGACGCTGGCTGAACTCGACAATGTCGAAGAGGCATGCCTGACACGCCTTGCCGAAATCGGCGTTGGGACTTGACAAGGGCTCCCGCCGTTGCGCTTGACGTGAGGGCTTTCAGGCTGCCGGTATGAAACCTCTCTCCCGTCATGCAGGGCTTGACCCGGAATTCAGCCACGGCGCGTCTGCGCCGTGAGAAGAGCCTTATCACGATCAAAGACTAGATCGCACTGGGACCACGGATCAGGCCCGGGGTGACGGAAGATGGGTTTAACCAGGCCCACAATCGCACTTAAGTCGCGAGATGATCTCAGCAATGTGAGGCGCTAACGTGCGTTACTGCGCCTCAACCGTGCACTGCTGCGCCACATCGCTCACCTTCGTCTGCTGATCGGTGGTGAGCTTGCCTTCCATCATGATGTCGAACAGGCTTTCCGCCTGCAGCTTTTCAAGCGTGCAGCCGCAGAAACGCTGGCACAATTCCTGCCCGTTCGCCTGTTCGACGCAGCTTTTTTCGCAACTCGATTTGTAAAGCTCGACCTGATCGACCGGGGGAGGCGGGGCCACGAGCGATATGGCGTAGACGAGGCCGATCAGCGCCGGTTGGTGGATGAGGTAGAAGGCGAGGCTGTGGCGGCCGGCACTTGCTATCAGATTGCGGGGTGAACTCGGGTTGCGAAAACGGTCCAGCCAGTCGCGCGGTGTGACGAATTGCGAGACCGCTAGTCCCGCAAGGAATGGCGCCAGCCAGGGCAAGAGCGGCACATAATCGTTCGAGCGCGGCGGCATGGTAGAGAAACCGACCCATGCCAGCCATTTGCTGTTGAAAAAATCGGACTGCACGTAGTGCGGCAGTGCAAACGCAAGTGCCGCGAAAAGCAGCGTCACCAGCGCGGGCGCGCGCAGGAACAGCAACCCGACGAGGCTTGCGGCGGCGATATTGTGCAGGATGCCGAAAAAGATGAAGCTATCCGGAAAGGCGAAATAGGTGGCGACGGTGATGAGCAATGCCGCGCCGGCCACCATCGCAAAACGCTTGCCGAAGGACGGCCAGTTTATGGCTCTGCCATGGGCGAGAAACAGGCTGAAACCGGCCAGGAACAGGAACGAGCTGGCAATGGCGCGCGCATAGAGTTTCCACAGGCCCGTCGTCGCCGTGCCGGGTTCCAGATAGCCGAAATATTCCAGATTCCAGGTGAAGTGGTAGGACGCCATGGCGATGAGGGCGAGCCCGCGCAGGGTATCGAGGCCGCCTATGCGGCCTTTGCGGCGGGTATCGGTTGCGGCTGTGGTTGTTTTCATAATTCCCGCTGTTTCAGCTGTCTGAAGCCGTTGTTCATTCAGGGCTTGGCCCGTGAAGTACGGTTATTTCAAGACCCGTCCCTGTCCATGATGGCGCGGCGGGCTTCGGAGAAGAACTGGCGGCGCAACAGCGCCACGGTGATGATGACGGTGCTGGCGATGAAGACATAGGGGCTGATGAACCAGCCGAGATAACCGATCGACAGAAAGATCGTCCGCAGCCCGTCATTGAAGTTCTTAGCAGCGATGATGTTCATCTTTATGACGTTTTCAGCGGCGCGCTCCGCCGCCTCACGATCCGCATTGACGTCATGGACCATGGGGATGGCGCCAAACAGGATCGTGCAATAATTGAACAGGCGATAGGACCAGCCGAACTTGAAAAACGAATAACCGAAAAGGCAGGTGAGCCCCATGACTTTCAGCTCGAAGGCCGTGCGCCCGGCATAATGCACGAAAGGCAGATCGCGAAAGACGGTTTCAACCCGGTCGGTCGCCCCCAGAAGAGCAAAGCAGCCGCCGATGGCGAAGATCGAGGTGGATGCGAAAAAAGCGGTACCGTTCTGCAAACCCGCCATGATCTGTGTGTCGATCATCTTCAGGTCGCGTTTGAGGGAGTTGTAAATCCAGTCGCGACGGCGCTCCGCCATGGCCTGATTGAGGCTGGTTCTCGAAAACAGCGGCGTTCCCGTCGTGAGATGCGTATAGGCAGCCCATAACACGATGAAAACGACGATCGATACATAGTCCATGACGGTCAGCACGTCAGGTCACCCTGCTGTTTGCGAATCTTCGAAAGCATATTGATTTGAAGGCCATGGCAAGGCAATGGCGGCGGCCGCCATGGGCAAATATTCTCACGCCGCGTTGCAGCTTCGCCATTCCGCGTTTCCGCTAACCTTCCGGTAACCAAGTGGCTTTATCAATTCCGGCGCGGATGAAAGTCTGCCGGTTCCGGGTCAAGGTTTTGCGTACCGGTTCCGCTTGAATTCTCGCCGATATCGCCGGCCGATTGACAGAATGACCGTTCGCACCTAGCCTTTTGTCAGGACCGGTGTTTCCGGCATTCGGGGTTGCCAAGGCTGTGATATGTCCCGCATCATGCGGACAGGTTTTGTCATCTCCGGCCCGGTATCATCGGCAGTCCGGCATGAGCAACCGGGGAACGCCTTTTTCTACGAATCGTTCCCTTCATGTCCGCCTGTCTCTGGCTTGCGACACCGCAATGATGCCGGTCCGTTTTATCCTTTTCTTTCAGGTTCTCCATGGCAGATAAAAATCGCTCCGTTTTCATTCTAGGCGGCGCGCGCTCCGGCAAGTCCCGTTTTGCCGAGGAACTTGCGGGCAATGCCGGCGGGCGCCTGCATTATCTGGCCACCGGCCGGGCATGGGATGACGAGATGCGCGATCGCATCGACCATCATCAGGCACGCCGCGGCGAGGAATGGACGACGCACGAAGCGCCGGTCGATGTCGTCGCCGTTCTGGATCGGCTCGATGATCCGGAGAACGTCATCCTCATTGACTGCCTGACATTGTGGCTCACCAATCTGATGATGGAAAATGCCGATATGGAGACGGCGTTTGCCGCGCTCGAAGCGGCGATCGCTTCCACGAAGTCCAAGTTGATTCTCGTCTCCAACGAGGTCGGCCTCGGTATCGTGCCGGAAAACCGCATGGCGCGGGAATTTCGCGACCATGCCGGCAGGCTGCATCAACGTGTCGCCGCCCTTGCCGGTGAGGTCTATTTCGTCGCCGCTGGATTGCCCCTGAAGATGAAGGGCTGAGGTATCCGCCCCTGGAAATGGGATGGACCTTTCTCGCCTTGCTCGTGATGCGGCCCTTTTCTATCGATCAGACCAGACGGCCAGCTCGTATCCATCAGGATCGGTAAAATGGAATCGCTGTCCGCCGGGAAACGTAAAAAGTGCGACGCTGATTTGCCCGCCGGCTGCCTCGATACGGCGCTGCATATCCTCGATATTGGCGGCGTAAAGAATGACGAGCGGTCCGCCCTTGGCAGAGACAGGCGCGGTGGTGGTGAAACCGCCGGTCAGCCGACCATCGGAAAACTCGCAATATTGCGGACCGTAATCTTTGAAAGACCAGCCGAAAGCGCCGCCGTAAAATTCCTTGCTGCGCTCGATGTCGGCAACGTTGAATTCGACATAGTCGATCCGTCTGTCATTCGTGTTCGTGGTCATCGTTTCATCCTTCAATCCGTTTCGAGCAGAGACTTCAGTGTTTCTAGATCAGCCGTGATCGCCCGGGCGTCCTGTTCGAAATCCTCATCCGTCATGTCCTGAAGGCGAAGCAGCGTGAAGCTGATTTCGGCGCCGCTGCCATTCGGTGTTACCCGCAACGCGTTATAGACCTTCCGGCCATCCGGCAATGTGACGACATGGTCTACGACGCCAAATTCGTTTACCGGCGCGAAATTGACGCGCACTTCGCCCAGCGGGCCGCCATCGGCGATCCAGTCCTCGCCGTCGGGCTTGAGGCCGCCCGCAAGACCGGCTGCCCAGTGCGGCATGTTTTGCGGATCGGAGATGAAATCATAGACATGGCTCCATGGTTTTTCGACCGACCGATGAATGATTCTCGATTGCATGACAGGCATTTCATCCTCCCTTTGCGGTGCAGGCCTCCGGCTGCGCCACTTTGTCATCGCTTGATGCAAGTCAAGGATATCTCACCGGCGAGATGGGAGAAAGCCCGCATGCGCTCGGGTTTTTCGCCTTCCTATGGTCGATCAGGGCAATATGAGGATATGGACGGTGCGGCCTGGCAGGCGCGGGCGCTGGATGATGGCGACGACCGGCCGCGACCGTCATGAAGAGCCTCCGTTTCGAACTTGCTTCGACCTGCTGCAAATATGCAAAGCTGACTTGCGTCATCAAAATTTAATCGTTTCAGTCGCCCCTAGCCTTGCCGTTTGCGGATTACAGTGCCACAACACGACCACCAAAAAGCAAGATGGAGGCACATCCGTGGAACAGGCAGAAATCGGTTTGATCGGTCTCGGCGTCATGGGCTCGAACCTGGCGTTGAACATCGCGGAAAAGGGCAACAAGATTGCCGTATTCAACCGAACCCCTGAGGCGACGAAGAAATTCTATGCGGAAGCCGGTGAGTTGCAGGGACAGTTGATCCCTTGCGAAACCATCGAAGAATTCGTCGCCGCCATTCGCCCTCCGCGCCCGATCATCATCATGATCAAGGCCGGCGATCCCGTTGACCAGCAGATGGAAATCCTGAAGCCGCATCTGGCGAACGGCGACATCATGATCGACGCCGGCAATGCGAATTTCCGCGATACGATCCGCCGTTTCGACAATCTGAAGGATAGCGGCCTGACCTTCATCGGCATGGGTGTATCCGGCGGTGAAGAAGGTGCGCGTCACGGCCCGTCGATCATGGTCGGCGGCACCGAAGATAGCTGGAAGCGCGTCGAAAAGGTGCTGACCTCCATTTCCGCCAAATATAATGACGATCCGTGCGTGGCATGGCTCGGCAATGACGGCGCTGGCCATTTCGTCAAGACCATCCATAACGGCATCGAATATGCCGACATGCAGATGATCGCCGAAATCTACGGCATTCTGCGTGACGGCCTGAAGATGAGCGCAGTCGAAATCGCCGACGTGTTCGCCGAATGGAACAAGGGCCGCCTGAACTCCTACCTGATCGAAATCACCGAGAAGGTTCTGCGCGCCGCCGACCCGATCACCGGCAAGCCGATGGTCGATCTGATCCTCGACAAGGCTGGCCAGAAGGGTACCGGCAAGTGGTCGGTTATCGAGGCGCAGAATATGGGCGTCGCCGCAACCGCCATCGAGGCGGCCGTTGCCGCCCGCATCCTGTCGTCGCAGAAGGACGAGCGCGAAGCTGCCGAGAAGATTTTCGGTCTGCCGGCCGTTGCGTCCACGCCATCGGACAAAAAGGCCTTCATCGCCGACCTGGAAAGCGCGCTTCTGGCCGCCAAGGTTGGCGCCTATGCGCAGGGCTTTGCCGTCATGTCGGCTGCATCGAAGGAGTTCAACTGGAACCTGCCGATGCCGACCATCGCCCGCATCTGGCGCGCCGGCTGCATCATCCGCTCGGAATTCCTCGATGAGATCACATCGGCCTTCACCAAGGATCCGCATGTGGCCAACCTCATCGTGACGCCTGCCTTCTCCGGCATCGTCAAGGACACCGACGCAGCCCTGCGCCGTGTTGTTTCCTACGCGGTTCTGTCGGGTCTGCCGGTTTCGGCGCTCGCCTCCGCACTCGGCTACTTCGATGCCTATCGCCGTGCCCGCGGCAGCGCCAACCTTATCCAGGCGCAGCGCGACTTCTTCGGCGCGCATGGTTTCGAACGCACCGACGGCGTCGACAAGCCGCACGGCCCATGGGGCAGCGGCGCCGATATTTTCTGATCGGCTGAAACGGCAAACGACAAAAGGCCCGCTTGCGCGGGCCTTTTTCATTTCATCCGTTGATTTTTTTAACGTGCGGCAGAGAGGCCGACGATCAAGCCGGTAACGGCGTTGATGAGCAGGAACTGGTTGTCGACGCGCACCCAGCGCTGGTCACGACGCGGCTCGGCAAGACGGTAACGGCGATAGTCGCGGCGATCAACGGAATGACGGCGTTCGCCGGCAGACAGGCGCTGACCGCGATCCCAGCGGTGCTTCTTGACGATGACCTTTTTGGTGGTGATATGGCGCTCGATGGTAGCGCCGCGATGGCGATCGTCGTGACGGCTTTGCGCCTGGGCCATCGGAGCGGCGAGAACGGTGGCGGCCAGAAGAACGGTGATGAACTTTTTCATGAATGTTTCCTCTCGTGTTTCGATGAGGAGAACTTACGAATAAACGAATGAACGGAAACTGAATTTAAAATTACATTTATGTAATGGTTGTTAATGGTTAGGAGCGGAAGTTAATCTTTCGTTTTGAGTTTTCCGAGACCGTCAGACCGCCCGGAATAACCGGGCGGTCGTTTTTGCATCAGACGCGTTCGGCGGATTTTGCCCAGAGGTTGATGTCCGCATCCCTGGCGTAACGATCGATTTCCGAAAGCTCCTCTGCGGAGAAATCGGGGTTGTCGAGCGCCTTCACGCAATCTTCGACCTGTTCGACACGGCTTGCGCCGATGAGCGCCGAGGTGATGCGGCCGCCGCGAAGCACCCAGGCGATCGCCATCTGCGCCAGCGTCTGGCCACGCCGCTCGGCAATCCGGTTGAGCGCACGGATGTTTTCGACATTGCGCTCGTTGAGGAAGGCCGGGTTGAGCGACTTGCTCTGCGATGCGCGGCTGCCGTCCGGCACGCCGCCCAGATATTTCGTCGTGAGCATGCCCTGCGCCAGCGGTGAAAAGACGATAGAGCCGATGCCCAGATCTTCCAGCGTATCGACCAGACCATCTTCCTCGATCCAGCGGTTGATCATCGAATAGCTTGGCTGGTGGATGATGCAGGGCGTGCCGAGATCCTTCAGGATCGCGGCGGCCTCGCGGGTGCGTTTCGAATTGTAGGACGAGATGCCGACATAAAGCGCCTTGCCCGAACGCACGATCTGGTCCAGCGCGCCGCAGGTTTCCTCAAGCGGCGTGTTGGGGTCGAAGCGGTGGGAGTAGAAGATATCGACGTAATCCAGCCCCATGCGCTTCAGGCTCTGGTCGCAGGAGGAGATCAGATATTTGCGGCTGCCCCACTCGCCATAGGGGCCGGGCCACATGTTGTAACCTGCCTTGGACGAAATGATCATTTCGTCGCGATAACCGGCAAAATCCGTCTTCAGAATTTCGCCGAAGGCGGTTTCGGCGCTGCCGGGCGGCGGGCCGTAATTATTGGCGAGATCGAAATGGGTAATGCCGAGATCGAATGCCCGGCGGCAAATGGCCTGTTTGGTCTGGTGCGGCGTGTCGTTGCCGAAATTGTGCCAGAGTCCGAGCGAAATCGCCGGCAGTTTCAGACCGGTCTTGCCGCAATGATTGTATTTCATGGATGTGTATCGGTTTTCGGCCGGTTGCCAAACCATGGGTCTTCCTCCACTTGCTGATGAATGGTTGCCGGGGAACCCCGCAACCCTTTGAGCCGATGAGGGCAGGCGTCAAGCCGCCCACCTTTCCCAAACGGGATGGTTAAGCCTTTCGCCGCATGGTTTCAATGCGAGGATTGGCAGGTATGAAGATCGAAGACGCGGAACTGCGGCTGTCCGCTGCCTGTCTTCGGCGTGAAAATGATGCGGCGCGTTTCGCCGGCGGCAAGATCGAACAGATTGTCGGAATAACGTCCCGGTTGATCGGTCTCGAGCATGACGAAAAGGGCGAGACCGGCGGCGGTGACATCGATTTCGAACTGGCCGTTTTTCAACGTCTTGACGGAGAACGTCAGTCCGGCCGGCTGAAGCTCCAGCGCCTTGTAGGTATCGCGCACGTGATGGCCTTCGCCCGTCATGCCGTTGGAGGCAATGAAGCTCCACGCAAGGATGGCGCCTTCGGGCAGGCTGTCCATGTCGATTTCGGTCAGTATCGCCGCCTTGTCCGTCGCGCATGTACCATTGGCGGACTTCAGCGGCACGCGATTGCCGTCCATGGTCAGCGCAACGATATTCATGTCGATTTCGACATCCTCCGCCGTGTCGTTGACCATGGAGAAGCTTACCCGGCGTCCATCGTCCGAGGGAATGGCCGAGACCGCGACCGGCTGGAAGAAGCGGCGCGCGGCATAATGCAACGCCTTCCAGCCGCCGCCGTAATCGAGGCTCGACCAGGAGGCGACCGGCCAGGTGTCGTTGAGCTGCCAATAGAGCGTGCCCATGCAATGGGGTTTCAGCGAGCGCCAGTGGTCGACAGCGGTGCGGATGGCCAGCGCCTGCTGAACCTGGCTCAGATAGACGAAATTGGCGAAATCCTTCGGAAAGCGGAAATAGCGGAACATGGTGCCGGCGATCCGCTCGTTGCCGCCGACATTCTTCTGATGCAGCTCGATTACCGGGGAGGCGATGTTCATGTCTTTCTCTTCCGCATAGGTGCGGATGACCGGCATGGATGTATAGGACTGGAAACCGAATTCGGAACAGAAGCGGGGCTTCACCGAACGGTAATTATCGAACGATTTGTTTTCATGCCAGACGGACCAGTAATGCATATCGCCGGAACCGTCCGCATGCCAGGCGTCGCCATAATCGAGATAGCCTGAAGCCGGGCTGGAAGGCCACCAGAGCGCTTCGGGAGCAGCTTTTTTCAGGGCCTTTTCGATGGTGCGGTTCAGGCGGTCGTAAGCCACGAGATAGCGGTCGCGGTTGTTGCGGGACTCGTCAAACCAGGTGAGCGCGCCCACCAGTTCGTTATCGCCGCACCAGAGCGCGATCGACGGGTGCGAAGACAGGCGTTTTACCTGGTAATCGACCTCGTGTTCGATATTGTCCAGAAAGTCCTCGCTGCAGGGGTACAGGTTGCAGGCGAACATGAAATCCTGCCAGACCAGAAGGCCGAGACGGTCGCAGAGATCGTAGAACCAGTCCTCCTCGTAAAACCCGCCGCCCCAGACCCGGATCATGTTCATGTTGGCCTCGACCGCCGAGCACAGGAGGTCTTCGGTTTTTTCGCGGCTGGTCAGCGAATAAAGCGCATCTGATGGAATCCAGTTGGCGCCACGGCAGAAGATTTCCCGGCCGTTGATACGAAAGGCAAAGCGGCTGCCCGCCTCATCCTTGTCGGTCAGAAGCTCGATGGTCCTGAAGCCGATCTTACGGGTGACGGTTTCATCCGGCAGTTCGACCGTCAGCGTGTAGAGTGTCTGTTCGCCGCTGCCCGCCGGCCACCAGAGCGCGGGGTTTTCCACGAAGAAGATGTGGCGCACCACCGTCTCGCCCGCACCGACGCCGCAATCCAGCCGCAGCCTTTCATCGTTGAGAGACAGATAGACCGGCAGGCTCGCCGGGCCTTCGGCAAACAGCGTGACGGCCACATGCAGCTCGACCCCACCCTCGATATGGTGCTGAGAGGTGACGACATGTTCGATGCGGGCCGTATCGAGGCGCCTCAGCAGGATTTTGCCGTAGAGGCCGAGCGGTGCAATCGCGATGTTCCAGTCCCAGCCGAAATGGCATTGCGGCTTGCGCAGCATGTTGCCGTTGGCAATCGGCGAGTTGCCTTCATGGTAGGGGATATAGAAAGGCTGCCGCGCCTGACGTTCCGCACCGGCGGCAACATTGGAATGGAAATGGATGCGAATGGTGTTTTCACCGGGCCGCAGGGCGCGCGAGACATCGGGACGGTAACGGCGGAAGCAATTGTCGGAGCTCAGGACCGGCACGTCGTTGACGAAGACGATGGCGACGGTATCGAGGTAATCGATATCGAGATACCAGCTGGCATCGGCGTCATCGAGAACGAAAGTCCGCTCGATGATCCAGTCCCGCTGTGCAACCCATTGCACCGCATTTTCATTGGCGCCGTGATAGGGGTCAGGGATGATGCCCGCATTTTTGAGAGCGCTATGAATATCGCCCGGCACAGGAAGCTCGGTAGCATGGTCTCCTTCAGCCGATGTCAGGCGCCAGAGCCCGGCCAGATCGATGACGGTTTCGGGCGAGGAGGAAGAAATCATGATCGGACCCTGCATATACGAATTCAAAGTGGATGAGCCTGCATTATGATGCGGGCTTGTGTCAGAATCTGGGGAAGACGGATGGCCGCAAACCGGCTGCGGCCCGGTTCGTTCGGCTGTGTTATCTCTCCCTCCGGCAACGTTACCGTAAAACTTCCATTTCGTCATGCCTTCGGGATGAAACTTCCAGCGCAAAAAATGCCGGTCGGTGCGATCCAGAAAACATGAGATTGACAGACCTGAATTATTCTAAAATTTTTTGATAAATATCAATTATATATTGTTGTTTTTTAATCTCAATTATATGCGCCTGAAGCGAGTTTTTCATACGTCGCCTGATCTGGGTACAGGGTCCAATCGCAGGGGATATTTTTCCCGACCTATATCGTTATAGCGAAAATCTCCCGCAACCGGATTGATCCCTGCGGCTGACGGCGACGTTCGCCTTTGCAAGAGAGTAAAAAGCTATCTATGATTATCGTTCGGTAAAGCGTGGCGAAATGACATGAACGATACTGGTAAATCCGGCGGGGGCGAAGTACCCGCAACGACGGGCGCACGTCCCACCCTGAAGACTATCGCCTATATGACGGGACTTGGCATCACCACCGTGTCGCGCGCGCTGAAGGATGCGCCTGACATCGGCGCGGAAACCAAGGAACGCGTGCGGCTTATCGCCCGGCAGATCGGCTACCAGCCGAACCGCGCCGGGGTGCGCCTTCGCACCGGCAAGACCAATGTGATCGCGCTGGTGCTGAGTGTCGATGAGGAACTGATGGGCTTCACCAGCCAGATGGTGTTCGGCATCACCGAGGTCCTGTCTGCGACGCAATATCACCTGGTCGTCACCCCTCACACCCATGCCAAGGATTCCATGGTGCCGATCCGCTACATTCTCGAGACCGGCTCGGCGGACGGCATCATCATCTCCAAGATCGAGCCGAACGATCCGCGTGTCCGCTTCATGACTGAGCGCAACATGCCCTTCGTTACCCATGGGCGCTCGGATATGGGTATCGAACATGCCTATCATGATTTCGACAACGAGGCTTACGCCTATGAGGCCGTCGCGCGGCTGGCTCAGCGCGGGCGAAAGAGGATCGCCGTCATCGTGCCGCCATCGCGGTTTTCGTTCCATGACCATGCCCGCAGGGGATTCAACCGGGGGATCAGGGATTTCGGCGTTGCGGAATTCCCGCTGGATGCCGTCACCATCGAGACGCCACTCGACAGGATACGCGATTTTGGCCAGCGATTGATGCAGTCGAGCGATCGTCCCGATGGAGTGGTCTCGATCAGCGGCAGCAGCACGATTGCGCTTGTCGCAGGTTTCGAGGCCGCGGGTGTGAGGATCGGCGAGGATATCGACGTCGTTTCAAAACAATCCGCGGAGTTCCTGAACTGGATTCAGCCGCAAATCCACACCGTCAACGAAGATATCAAGCTTGCGGGCAGGGAGCTTGCCAGGGCCCTTTTGGCGCGCATCAATGGCGCGCCGCCGGAAACGCTGCAAAGCATCAGCAACCCGGTCTGGTCCTCGATGGCGCCGAAACCGTGAGAGAAGCATCGCCTTTCCCGATCAGGAGAGGCAATTCTTCAGCGAACCGGCAATGCCGCGCATCAGCTGGAAATAAAGATCGGGGCCGGGTTCAAGCGTTGCCGCCTCGGGATCGAGCGTCGCCGATTTCGCCGCCGTGCCTTCGGTGATGACCGAGACCAGTTTTGGCTCGAATTGCGGTTCGGCAAAAACGCAGGTCGCGCCCAGCTGGCGAACCTTTTCCTGTATCTGGCTGACGCGATCAGCACCGGGCAGGGTTTCGGGACTGACAGTGATCGATCCCGCCGTCTTCACGCCATAGCGGTGCTCGAAATATTGATAGGCGTCGTGGAAGACGATGAAGGGTTTGTCCTTTACCGGCCTCACCGTTTCCGCCAGCTCCGCGTCGAGCGCATCGATATCGTCGATCAGTTTCTTCGTATTGGCCTGGTAGGTTGCGGCATTGCCGGCGTCGGCCGCAATCAATGCGGTTTCGATCTCCTGGGCCATGGCCTTGGCATTGGCCGGATCGAGCCAGAGGTGGGTGTCGTATGCACCATGTTCATGGTCGCCGCCATCGTTTTTGTGGTCCTCGCCATGATCGTGCCCCTGGTCGTGTCCATGACCAGATGCGTCATCCGTGTGGCCGGCATGCTCTCCATGGCCTTCCTTATCATCGTCATGCTTCTCGAAAGGACCGCCTTCGCGGAAAGGAAGCTTCTCCAGCCCCTTGGCATCTTCCAGTTCCACAACCGTTGCCTTGCTGGCAAGCGCCTCCAGCGGCGTTTGCAGGAAAGCTTCCAGCCCCGGTCCGACCCAGAAGACCAGGTCGGCCTTTTCCAGCGTGCGCGCATTGGAGGGCCTGAGATTATAGGTATGCGGGGAGGCCGCGCCATCGACGATGAGTTTCGGTTCGCCAACGCCGCGCATGATCGCTGCGACAAGGGAATGGACAGGCTTGATCGAGACCACGACATTGGGCGCGGCCGTGGCGCCGGAGGCGGCTGCCGCTATTGCTGCCGATGCCATGAGCGGGATCACGAACGATCGCATGAAATGCACTCCACTTGAAGAAGTATGGTTATGTTATTACATTTATTGCGTAACTCTATAACGTATGCGATAGCGGTAAGCAACATCGCCGATCGGACAATCCCATGCTTCATTCCGCCCACAAGGGCAACGAGATACTGGTCTCCCTTTCCAATGCCGGCGCGCGGCGCAACGACCGCTGGCTGGTGCGCGGCGTGGAGTTTTCCGTCAGCAAAGGCGAGATCGTCACGCTGATCGGGCCGAACGGTTCGGGCAAATCCACCAGTGCGAAAATGGCGATCGGCGTCTTGAAACCGAATGAAGGCGAGGTGTCGCGCATTGCCGGTCTGAGGGTCGGTTATGTGCCGCAGAAGCTTTCCGTCGACTGGACCATGCCGCTTTCGGTACGCCGGCTGATGACGCTGACCGGACCATTGCCGGCGCGCGAAATCGACGCGGCGCTGAATGCCACGGGCATCGCGCATCTGGCCGGTGCGGAGGTCCAGCATCTTTCCGGCGGAGAGTTCCAGCGTGCGCTTCTTGCCCGCGCCATTGCCCGCAAGCCGGACCTGCTGGTGCTTGATGAGCCCGTGCAGGGCGTTGATTTTTCCGGTGAGATCGCGCTTTATGATTTGATAAAAAATATCAGGAATTCAAATAATTGCGGAATTCTGTTAATCTCGCATGACCTGCATGTGGTAATGGCGGAAACCGATACCGTGATATGCCTGAACGGCCATGTCTGCTGCCGGGGAACGCCGCAGGCGGTAAGCCAGAGCCCGGAATATATGCGGCTTTTCGGTGGCGCTGCGGCCAAGGGCCTTGCCGTTTACAGCCACCATCACGACCACACCCATCTGCCCGATGGCCGGGTGCAGCACGCGGACGGTTCGGTGACCGAACATTGTCACCCCGATGACGGTCATCATCACGCGCATGACCATGAGCATCCTCACGATGATCATCATGACGACCATGGCGAATGCGGTTGCGGCCATGAGCATGACGGCCATGCCACCTCCAACCACGGGCAGGGAGAGCGGCATGTTTGACGATTTCTTCGTCCGCGCCATGGTCGCCGGCATCGGCGTCGCGCTCACCGCCGGGCCGCTCGGCTGTTTTGTCGTCTGGCGGCGCATGGCCTATTTCGGCGATACGATGGCCCATTCGGCGCTGCTCGGCGTTGCCCTGTCGCTGCTTTTGCAGATCAATCTCATCGTGAGCGTCTTTCTGGTGGCGTCCGCCGTTTCGATCCTGTTGATTTTTCTGCAACGGCGGCAGGCGCTTTCCGCCGATGCGCTTCTCGGCATACTCTCCCATTCGGCGCTGGCGATCGGTCTCGTCATCGTCGCCTTCATGAGCTGGGTGCGCATCGACCTCGTATCGTTCCTGTTCGGCGATATTCTGGCCGTCACCCGCAGCGATATCGCGCTGATCTGGGGCGGGGGGCTGGTGGTGCTGGTCTCCATGGTGTTCCTGTGGCGGTCTCTGCTCGCCTCCACCGTCAATACCGAGCTGGCCGAGGCGGAGGGGCTGAACCCGGAACGTTCCAAACTCATCTTCACGCTGTTGATGGCGCTGGTGATCGCCATTGCCATGAAAGTGGTCGGCATCATGCTGATCACCTCGCTGCTCATCATACCGGCTGCGACCGCCAGACGGTTTTCCGCCACGCCCGAGGTGATGGCGGTGGTCGCGTCGCTGATTGGCGCGGTTGCCGTCGTCGGTGGCCTGTTCGGCTCGCTGACCTACGATACGCCGTCCGGCCCGTCCATCGTGGTTGCCGCCGTGATCCTGTTCGTTATAAGCCTGTTGCCGGCGCCGGGTTTTTCCCGCTCCGCGGATGAAGGAGGCAAGTCATGAATGCGCAGAACCTTACCAAAAACCAGTCGCTGGTCATGAATGCCCTGTCGAATGCGCATGCGCCGCTCAGCGCCTATGTGATCCTCGACAAGCTGCGCGATGACGGTTTTCGCGCACCGCTGCAAGTCTACCGGGCGCTGGAAAAGCTGGTGGAATACGGCCTCGTGCACCGGCTTGAGAGCCTCAACGCCTTCGTTGCCTGCACCCATACGCAGGCTGAATGCTGCTCGCATCACCACGGAACGGTGGCCTTTGCCATTTGCGAATCCTGCGGGCAGGTGAACGAGTTCCACGATCACGAGATCGACCACCGCCTTGAGCGCTGGGTCAAGGACAGCAAGTTCAAGGCGGAAAAGACCACCATCGAGATTCGCGGTCTCTGCGCCGCCTGCGCGGCATAGGCACCCCCTTTTTAGAGGGCCGGCGTCATCCTTCGATGATCGCCAGATCCTTTGAAAAACGCTTCCAGTTCTCGATGTATTTTTCCGCCGAGCGGCGAAGGCCGGCGACGGCCTCATCATCCAGTGTTCTGATGGCTCGTGCAGGTGATCCGACGATCAGGGAATTGTCTGGAAACTCCTTGCCTTCCGTCACCAGCGCATTGGCGCCGACAAGGCAGTTGCGGCCGATCTTCGCGCCATTCAGGATCGTTGCGCCCATACCGACCAGCGAATTGTCGCCGATGGTGCAGCCATGCACGATGGCGTGGTGGCCGATGGTGCACATTTCACCGATGACAGCGGCAAAACCGGGATCGCTATGCACCATCGCGCCTTCCTGAATGTTGGTACCACGCCCGACGCTGATCGGTTCATTATCGCCGCGCAGCGTCGCGCCAAACCAGATGCCGACATCCTCACTGAGCGTCACCGAGCCGATGACATTGGCATCGGGCGCCACCCAGTAGCGACCCGGCGCAGGGGTTTGCGGCACCCGGTCGGCAAGGCGATAAAGCGGCATGGCGGTTTTCCTCCCTCTGGATTTTCGCTGATCGCGGTCAGGCGACCGTGACGGACAAGGTGCCGACACCCTCGACGCCGCATTCGATCCGGTCACCGCGCAGGATGGGGCCGACGCCCGCCGGCGTGCCGGTCATGATGACGTCGCCTGCGGCGAGCGTGAAGAGTTTCGAAAGTTCGGCAATCACTTCCGGCACCTTCCAGATCATCTGGGCGAGATCGCCGGTCTGCTTGCGCTCGCCATTGACATCGAGCCAGATCGCTCCGGCGGCAGGGTGGCCGATCTTGTCTGCGGGAATGATGGCGGAAACCGGCGCGGAATATTCGAATGCTTTCGCGCCCTCCCAGGAACGGCCCATCTTCTTCAGACCGTCCTGAAGGTCGCGGCGCGTCATGTCGATGCCGACGGCGTAACCCCAGACATGGTTCAGCGCTTCACTTGCCGGAATATCCGCACCGCCGCTTTGGAGAACCACGACACATTCGACTTCGTAATGCACGTTCGACGACAGCGGCGGGTAGGGGAAGTCGTGACCTGCGGGCAGCAGATTGTCCGCGTTCTTCTGGAAATAAAACGGCGGTTCCCGCGAGGGATCGTGGCCCATCTCGATGGCGTGATCGGCATAATTGCGGCCGACGCAATAGACCCGCCGCACGGGGAACATCGCATCCGTGCCTTCCACGGGCAGAAGAACGGGTTTCGGGGCGGGAATGACGGTGGCGGCCATGGGATTTCCTGTCGTCTTTTTTAGAGCTGCAAGTCTTGTCCCGCGATTCCGGGGCGATTTCCAGTTCAAAATGGCTGCGATCGCAAAACTGGCTTTTTGCGGTCCTTTGCTGTAGAAGCCCGCGCAAAGAGGTTAATTCATGTATAGAGAAGCGCTTGCAAACGGCGAGAAAATTTTCGCCGTGGCCCCCATGATCGATTGGACCGACACGAGGTGCAGATTTCTGCACCGGCAATTGTCGAAGCGCGCGCTGCTTTATACCGAAATGATCGTCGCCGACGCCATCATCCATGGCCAGCGCGACAGGCTGCTCAGCTATCACACCCAGGAACATCCGGTGGCGCTGCAACTCGGTGGATCGGATCCGGCAAAGCTTGCCGAGGCGGTGCGGATTGCCGGCGATTACGGTTATGACGAGATCAATCTCAATGTCGGCTGCCCTTCGGACCGGGTGCAATCCGGCACTTTTGGCGCCTGCCTGATGCGGGAACCGGAGATCGTGGCGCAATGCGTGACGGCGATGAAGGCTGTTGCGAGCGTGCCGGTCACGGTGAAATGCCGCATCGGGGTTGACGATCAGGAGCCGGAGGCCGTGTTGCCGGAATTTCTGGCGCGGGTCGTCGCCGCTGGTGCGGACGCTGTCTGGGTGCATGCGCGCAAGGCCTGGCTGCAGGGGCTTTCGCCCAAGGAAAACCGGGAGGTTCCGCCGCTCGATTATGATCTCGTCTATCGTATGAAACGGGAAAATCCTGACGTCTTCATCGGCATCAATGGCGGTATCGCCGATCTCGATCAGGCGAGCGAGCACCTCAAACATATTGATGGCGTGATGCTCGGCCGTGCGGCCTATCACAACACGTCCATCCTCGCCGAGGTCGACCATCGTATCTATGGTGAAGAGGCCCGGCAGCCCGACTGGATCTGGCTGCGTGACGCGATGATGGCCTATGCCGCCGACTATATCGCTGCGGGCGGGCGTCTCAACCACGTTACCCGCCATATGGTCGGCCTGTTTCAGGGCATGCCCGGTGCGCGTCGTTTCCGGCAGGTTCTATCCAGCGACGCCACCCGGCCAGGCGCCGGACCAGAGGTGATCGAGGCGGCGTTCACCGCCATCGATTTCAATCCGACGAAAGAAATGGCAGGCTGAGAGGGATCAGACCGCTTTTTGCAATGCCCGCGCGCCGTTGGGCGCATTGATCTTGCCGCCGGTGATGAAGAAGGCGAAGACGTCACGCGGGGTCTTTTCGGCCTGCCTGTCGGGCGCGATCAACGGCAGATCGTCCGGTACGCCGCCCGCCGCATAGGTCTTGACCCGTTTTGCCCAGTGATCGATCCCGGCTTTCGGGTAGCAGGTCTCGATATCGTCTTCGCCCTTCTGCAGGCGGCAATAGACGAAATCGGCAGTTACGTCAGGCAGCATCGGATAATCGTGATGATCGGCGCAGACGACTGCGACCTTGTGTTTTGTGAGTAGATCGATGAATTCCGGCACCTGAAATGTCGGGTTTCGCACTTCGACGACGTGACGAAGGCGGATGCCATCCTGTTTTTCGGGAAGCAGCGCGAGAAAGGCACCGAAATCATCCGCGTCGAATTTTTTCGTCGGCGCGAACTGCCACAGGATCGGGCCGAGATGGCGTCCGAGTTCCGTCAGCCCTTGTGTCAGGAACTTCGCCATCGATTCACCCGCCTCGGCCAGAACCTTGCGGTTGGTGACGAAGCGGCTTGCTTTCAGGGAGAAAACGAAATCCTCAGGCACATCCGCCGCCCATTTGGCGAAGGTCTCGGGTTTCTGGCTGCTATAATAGGTGCCGTTCACCTCGATTGCCGTCATTTGCCGGCTGGCATGTTCCAGCTGGCGTTTTTTCGGCAGTTTTTCCGGATAAAACGTGCCTTCCCACGGCTCGAAGGTCCAGCCGCCGATACCGGTGCGGATCGTGCCTGATGTCGACATGTGCTGTTCCTCCTCCGGCTCTCAGCCTTACGAATCCTCGCTCGGAAAAGCTGCGGATTACTCCGCAGCCTCGCGTTTCCCAGCCGGCCGGCGTTCCAGAAGCTCCTTCAGGAAGTGACCGGTATAGGAGCGTTCGTTCTTGACGATGTCTTCCGGCGTGCCGGTCGCCACCACCTCGCCGCCGCCCGTGCCGCCTTCGGGGCCGATATCGATGATCCAGTCGGCCGTCTTGATGACTTCGAGATTGTGCTCGATCACCACGACGGAGTTGCCCTGATCCACCAGCGCCTGCAGCATTTCCAAAAGCTTGTTGACATCGTGGAAATGCAGGCCCGTTGTCGGTTCGTCGAGGATGTAGAGCGTGCGGCCGGTAGAGCGTTTCGACAGTTCCTTGGCGAGCTTGACGCGCTGGGCCTCACCGCCCGAAAGCGTATTGGCCTGCTGCCCGACCTTGATATAACCGAGGCCGACATCGAACAGCGCTTGCAGCTTGTCGCGCACCGCTGGCACTGCGGCGAAGAATTCAACGCCTTCCTCGACAGTCATATCCAGCACGTCGGCGATGGACTTGCTCTTAAAGGTCACATCCAGCGTCTCACGATTGTAGCGTTTGCCGTGGCAGACGTCGCAGGTGACATAGACATCCGGCAGGAAGTGCATCTCGATCTTGATGACGCCGTCGCCCTGGCAAGCTTCGCAGCGGCCGCCCTTGACGTTGAAGGAGAAACGGCCAGGTGCATAACCGCGCGCCTTTGCCTCCGGCAGACCGGCGAACCAGTCGCGGATCGGCGTGAACGCGCCAGTATAGGTGGCGGGGTTGGAGCGCGGGGTGCGGCCAATCGGCGACTGGTCGATGTCGATCACCTTGTCGATGAATTCGAAACCGTCGATGCGGTCGTGTTCGGCCGGGATTTCGCGCGCGCCCATTACCCGGCGTGCCGCCGATTTGTAGAGCGTCTCGATCAGGAAGGTGGATTTTCCGCCGCCCGAAACACCGGTAACGGCAGTGAAAACGCCGAGCGGCACGGCCGCAGTTACATTCTTCAGATTGTTGCCGCGTGCACCAAAAACCTTGATCTCGCGGCCTTTTTTTGGCTTGCGGCGCTCGGCCGGCACGGCAACGCCGAGTTCGCCGGAGAGATATTTGCCGGTCAGCGACTTCGGATTGGCCATCACCTCCTGTGGCGTGCCTTCGGCGATGATCTGACCGCCATGAATGCCGGCAGCCGGGCCGATATCGACGACATAATCCGCCGTCAGAATGGCGTCCTCGTCGTGTTCTACGACGATGACCGTATTGCCGATGTCGCGCAGGTGCTTCAGCGTATCGAGCAGGCGGGCATTGTCGCGCTGGTGCAGGCCGATCGACGGCTCGTCCAGAACATAGAGAACGCCGGTGAGGCCCGAGCCGATCTGCGAGGCAAGCCGGATACGCTGGCTTTCGCCGCCGGAAAGCGTGCCGGAATTACGCGACAGGCTGAGGTAATCCAGACCGACATCGTTGAGGAAGCGCAGGCGCTCGCGGATTTCCTTGAGGATGCGCACCGCAATTTCGTTCTGCTTGGCGTTCAGATTTTCAGGCAGCGTTTCGAACCAGTCGCGCGCCATGCGGATCGACATCTGCGTGACTTCGCCGATCTGCAATTTGTTGATCTTGACCGCCAACGCTTCCGGCTTCAGACGAAAACCGGCGCAGGCCGGGCAGGGGGCCGCCGACATGTAACGCTCGATTTCCTCGCGCGCCCAGGCACTGTCGGTCTCTTTCCAGCGACGCTCCAGATTGGGAACGATGCCTTCGAAATTCTTCACCGTCTTGTAGGAGCGCGCGCCGTCCTGATAGTTGAACTCGATCTTGTCTTCGGTACCCTGAAGAATGGCGTGCTGCGCCTCTTTCGACAAATCCGTCCATTTGCTCGACAGCTTGAAATCGAAGGCTTTGCCGAGCGCTTCCAGCGTCTGGTTGTAATAGGGCGAGGACGATTTGGCCCAGGGGGCGATCGCGCCGTCCCGCAGGGTGCGTGCCGGCTCAGGAACGATCAGGTTTTCATCCACCTTCTGCTGTGAGCCGAGGCCATCGCAGCTGGGGCAGGCGCCAAAGGGATTGTTGAAGGAGAAAAGCCGTGGCTCGATTTCCGGAATGGTGAAGCCGGAGACCGGGCAGGCGAATTTTTCCGAAAACAGCACGCGCTCGTGGGTTTCGTTGAGCGATTTGTTGGCGGAGCCGCCAGCCGAGGTCTCTTCCGGCGGCAGTGGCTTGTCTGCAAATTCCGCCACCGCCAGCCCATCTGCGAGCTTGAGGCAGGTCTCGATACTGTCGGCAAGGCGTGCTGCCATATCCGCGCGCACGACGGCGCGGTCCACCACCACGTCGATATCGTGTTTGTATTTCTTGTCGAGGGCGGGAACGTCAGCGATCTCGTAGAACTGGCCATCCACCTTGACGCGCTGGAAGCCCTTCTTCATCAGATCGGCGAGTTCCTTTTTATATTCGCCTTTGCGGCCGCGCACGATCGGCGCCAGAATATAAAGACGCGTACCTTCTTCGAAACCGAGAATACGATCGACCATCTGGCTAACCGTCTGGCTTTCGATCGGCAGGCCGGTGGCCGGCGAATAGGGCACGCCGACACGCGCAAACAGCAGGCGCATATAGTCGTAGATTTCCGTGACCGTGCCGACCGTGGAACGCGGGTTCTTCGAGGTGGTTTTCTGCTCGATGGAAATCGCCGGGGACAGGCCCTCGATACGGTCAACATCCGGCTTCTGCATCATCTCGAGGAACTGGCGCGCATAGGCCGAGAGGCTCTCGACATAGCGACGCTGGCCCTCGGCATAGATCGTGTCGAAGGCAAGCGACGACTTGCCCGAGCCGGAGAGCCCGGTCATGACGATCAGCTTGTTGCGCGGCAGATCCAGATCGATGCCCTTGAGGTTATGCTCACGGGCACCACGGATGGAAATCGTCTTCAATTCACTCATGATAAAGCTCGGACAAAAATAACAGGCCTGATGGCGGCGCGTCCTTATGTAGTGACGCAGCCGGACGTGTCGAGGTTTATTCCCTATCGGTCGATGGCTTTTCGGCTCACTTGACTCGAATTTCACGATTTAATAGAACAAAAAAGGAACAAATTGCAAGTGCGAATATACGCTCTTCGGAAGTCTGGATTATTCGCTGTGGATTGTTCTCCGTTGCGGTGCCCTTTATGGGCGGCGATGGGTATTGTGTGCGGAATTTTTTGAAATGCAATTGCCGGTCATGACGACTGGCGGACAGGATGACGAGATGGCTGGTAGCGTAAACAAGGTAATTCTGATTGGGAACGTTGGCGCCGATCCCGAAATTCGCCGGACGCAGGACGGCCGTCCGATCGCCAACCTGCGCATCGCCACTTCGGAGACCTGGCGCGACCGCAACAGCGGCGAGCGCAAGGAAAAGACCGAATGGCACACCGTCGTGGTTTTCAACGAAGGCCTGTGCAAAGTCGTCGAGCAATATGTGAAGAAGGGCGCCAAGCTCTATATCGAAGGCCAGTTGCAGACACGCAAGTGGCAGGACCAGACCGGTAACGACCGTTACTCCACCGAAATTGTGCTGCAGGGCTTCAACTCCACGCTGACCATGCTCGATGGTCGTGGCGAAGGCGGCGGTGGCGGTGCTGGTGGCCGCAGCGGCGGCGGAGACTTCGGCGGTGGAGATTATGGCAGTGGCGGCGGTTACGACCAGCAGCCGGCGGCGGCGCGTGGCGGTTCTTCCTCCCGTGGCGGCAGCCAGCCTGCCGGCGGCTTCTCCAACGATATGGACGACGATATCCCGTTCTGATCGGATGAGAAATGACGAGTGAAGTGACAGGAGACGGGCATGAGTGACGAAACGGTACCCAAACAGCCCGCCACCTGGCGCATCATATTGGCATTTTTCCTCGATTTCTGGACAGCGTTTTTCGTCGCCGGATTCCTTGTCGCATCGGTTGCGGGCGGGCAAACGCCAAACGGCTTTCAGTTGAATGGCATGCCCGCCTTTTTCGCCTTCGCACTGATCATCGCCTATTTCGTCGTGCTCGGGCGGTTTTTCGGCGGCACGCTGTGGCAGCGCCTTTTGAAAGCCAAACGATAGTCGTCGGGTTGGAATGAGCGCACCGAGAGCGTTTTATTCCAGGGTTGCGGCAGCTTATGCCGCGACCTTGTCCGCCAGCATCGCAACCATGACATCGGATTGCGATAGGATACCCACCATCTTGCCGTTGGCGTCGATCACCGGCAGGTAATGCAGCCCTTCCTCCGCAAAGCGGATGATTGCTTCTTCTATCGCCGTCTCCGGCCGTACGGTTCTGACCGGCGATGTCATGATATCCTTGACGGTATCGTTGGGGGCGCTTGCACCGGAGAAAATAAGGCGCAGCCGCTGCAGGAAACCGATGGAGGGGCGGCCGTTTCTCCAGCTCGCCTTTTCCAGAAAATCCGTCTGGGTGACGATGCCGACGATTTCGGCCCTGTCATTGGTGACGGGAAGCGCCTTGAAATGATGGTTATGCATCAGCGCATGGGCGTGGCGCAGGCTGTCATCCGGGGCGACGCCGACAACGTCGCGCGACATGACGCTGGCGCAATCGAGATGCAGCGCGCGGCGACGCCAGGATCGCAGTTCGGTTTTGCGCAAAATGGTCTCCAGTTCGTCGCGGTCGATATCCAGAACCTGGTCATATTCCTTCAGCACCTCGTCCAGATCGGCAGACGAAAAGCCGATTTTCTGGATCGGGGTCGGATCCGTCGTGCCGTGGCTCGCCTTTCCCAGCTTCAGGCCATGCGGATAGGCGCGGCCGGTGGCATTGTTATAGGCGAGCGCCAGGATGAGAAGGATCAGCGAGTTCCCGAAGACGGGCCAGAGGAGAAAACCATAACCGAGGCTGTGCACGGCGGGGCCGCCGAGAACGGCCGTCAGCGCCACCGCGCCGCTTGGCGGATGCAGGCAGCGCAGCGCCATCATGGCGGCGATGGCAAGGCTGATGGCGAGCGCGCTGGCAAGGAAGATATCCGGAACGAGGAGCGCCACCGTCACGCCGACGAAAGCCGAAACGAGATTGCCGCACAGGATCGACCACGGCTGCGCAAGGGGACTGGACGGCACGGCGAATAAAAGCACCGCCGATGCGCCCATCGGAGCGATCATGGCGGGCAGGGTGGGGTCGAAGCGGAAAACAAGGCTGCCCATGAGACCGGTCAGCAAAATGCCGACGAAGGCGCCGGCAGCAGTGCGCAGCCTTTCCCTGTGACTGACGGGAGCGGCATCCGGGATGAGGCGGCGCAGCGTGGATCGCATGGAGAGAGCTTTCTGATGCGGAAAAGATGTGCGTCTTTTAACCGAGGCGGGGGCCGGATTTAAAGAGCGGATTTTTCGCAATATGGGCCGGCTGCAGGAATTTCTTGCGCGGCAACGACCGTCAGAATGCGAATGCCGATTTTATCCCGTCCACCACGAATTGCACCGAGAGGGCGGCGAGCAGAACGCCGAGCAGCCTTGTGAGGATCGCACGGCCGGTATTGCCGAGAAAGCGGTCCATGCGTTCCGAAACGATCAGGGCGGCGTAGACGAGCGCCATGGCGAAAGCGAGAATGAGAATAAGCACGACCATTTCGAGCGTCGTCTTCATCGTTCCCGCCAGAAGCACGGTGGCGGAAATGGCGCCCGGCCCGGCAATCAGCGGCAAGGCGAGCGGAAAGACCGCCAGATTGTGCAGATGGTCTTTGGTAATGGCGATCTCGGAGGTCTTTTCCTTACGCTCCTGACGTTTTTCGAAAATCATCTCGAAGGAAATCCAGAATAGCAGCAGACCGCCGGCGATGCGGAAGGCGCCCAGCGAGATGCCTAACAGGTTGAGGATCGCAAGGCCGAACAGGGCGAAGACGGCGAGAATGCCGAAGGCGATGAGCGAGCCGCGCAGAGCCACCTGGGCACGCTGGGCACGCGTCATTCCAACCGTGAGTGCGAGGAATACGGGTGCAAGGCCGGGTGGATCGAGCGTGACCAGAAGTGTGGTAAGCGCGTTGATAAGCGTTTCGCTGCTGGCCATTCTTTCCCCACCTGTTCTGTTTTTAGGCCGGAGCCTACGCAAGTCGTACATGCATTAAAAGGGAGCGGCGGCGCTTTTGCCGACCTAAATGGCGAAAAGCGGTGTATGTCTTGCAAATGACGCAAAAGACTGTTCAAAACTCGCCGGGAAATTGGCTTAACGTGGCTGTTTCCGCTATAAAAATCCATCCGATTCTTAACAGAGAATGTGATCCGTTTTGACTGACCAGAGCCCCCCCGGCGGCGGAAAACTTCCGCCAGGCATTGAACCGATTTCCATCATTGAGGAAATGCAGCGGTCTTACCTCGATTACGCGATGAGCGTCATCGTGTCCCGCGCGCTTCCCGATGTCCGTGACGGTCTGAAGCCGGTTCATCGCCGTATCCTTTACGGCATGTCCGAACTCGGCATCGACTGGAACAAGAAATACGTCAAATGCGCCCGCGTCACCGGTGACGTGATGGGTAAATTCCATCCGCACGGCAATTCCGCGATTTACGATGCGCTGGCGCGCATGGCGCAGGACTGGTCTCTGCGCCTGCCGCTGATCGACGGGCAGGGTAACTTCGGCTCCATAGATGGCGATCCGCCGGCGGCCGAACGTTACACCGAGTGCCGTCTCGAAAAGGCAGCCCATTCGCTTCTCGACGATCTCGACAAGGAAACGGTCGATTTCCGCGACAACTACGACGGCACTCTTCATGAGCCGGTCGTCATTCCGGCGAAGTTCCCGAACCTTCTGGTCAACGGGGCAGGCGGCATCGCCGTCGGCATGGCGACGAACATTCCGCCGCACAATCTGTCGGAAGTCATCGATGGCTGTATCGCCCTCATCGACAATCCGGCGATCGAGCTGCCCGAACTGATGCAGATCATTCCCGGTCCGGATTTTCCGACGGGCGCGCTGATCATGGGTCGCTCCGGTATCCGCTCGGCCTATGAGACGGGCCGTGGATCGGTCATCATGCGCGGCCGTGCGACCATCGAGCCGATGCGCGGCGACCGCGAGCAGATCATCATCACCGAGGTTCCCTATCAGGTGAACAAGGCGACGATGATTGAAAAGATGGCCGAACTGGTCAAGGAAAAGCGCATCGAGGGCATTTCCGACCTACGCGACGAATCCGACCGCCAGGGTTATCGCGTCGTCGTCGAGCTGAAGCGCGATGCCAATGCCGAAGTCATCCTGAACCAGATCTATCGCTACACGCCGCTGCAGACCTCCTTCGGCTGCAACATGGTGGCGCTGAACGGCGGCAAGCCGGAACAGATGACGCTGCTGGACATGCTGAGGGCCTTCGTTTCCTTCCGGGAGGAAGTCGTCAGCCGCCGCACCAAGTATCTGCTGCGCAAGGCGCGCGACCGCGCGCATGTGTTGGTCGGTCTGGCGATTTCCGTCGCCAATATCGACGAAGTCATCCGCGTCATCCGTCATGCTCCCGATCCGGCTACGGCCCGCGAGGAACTGATGACGCGGCGCTGGCCGGCGAAGGATGTGGAAAGCCTGATCCTTCTCATCGACGATCCGCGCCACCGCATCAACGAAGACGGCACCTACAATCTTTCCGAAGAGCAGGCACGCGCCATTCTCGAATTGCGCCTTGCCCGCCTGACGGCGCTTGGCCGCGATGAAATCGGCGACGAGCTGAACAAGATCGGTGCGGAAATCAGCGAATATCTCGACATCCTGTCTTCGCGCCTGCGCATCATGCAGATCGTCACGGACGAGCTCATCTCCATCCGTGACGAGTTCGGCACGCCGCGCCGGTCCGAGATCGTCGAGGGTGGCCCCGACATGGACGATGAAGACCTCATATCCCGCGAAGATATGGTCGTCACCGTTTCGCATCTCGGCTACATCAAGCGCGTACCGCTGACGACCTATCGGGCGCAGCGTCGCGGCGGCAAGGGCCGTTCCGGCATGGCGACGCGCGACGCGGATTTCGTCAACCGTCTCTTCGTTGCAAACACCCATACGCCGGTGCTGTTCTTCTCCTCGCGCGGCATCGTCTACAAGGAAAAGGTATGGCGTCTGCCGATCGGCACGCCACAATCGAAGGGCAAGGCCCTCATCAACATGCTGCCGCTGGAGCCCGGCGAGCGCATCACCACCATCATGCCGTTGCCCGAGGACGAGACGACCTGGGACACGCTGGATGTGATGTTCTCGACGACGCGCGGTACGGTTCGCCGTAACAAGCTCGGCGATTTCGTGCAGGTCAACCGCAATGGCAAGATCGCCATGAAGCTGGACGAGGAGGGCGATGAAATCCTCTCCGTCGAAACCTGTACTGAGCATGACGATGTGTTGCTGACGACCGCGCTTGGCCAGTGCATCCGCTTCCCCGTGGACGATGTACGTGTCTTCGCCGGCCGCAATTCCGTCGGCGTACGCGGCATCAACATGGCTGACGGTGACCGCATCATCTCCATGACCATCGTGGGCCATGTGGATGCAGAACCGTGGGAGCGCGCCGCCTACCTCAAGCGTTCGGCCGCTGAACGGCGCGCCGCAGGCGTCGATGAGGAAGATATCGCGCTCGTTGGCGAAGAAGTGACGGAAGAGGGCGAACTGAGCGAAGAGCGTTATCAGGAACTGAAGGCGCGCGAAGAATTCGTGCTGACGGTTTCCGTGAAGGGCTTCGGCAAGCGTTCGTCTTCCTACGACTTCCGCACATCGGGTCGTGGCGGCAAGGGCATCCGCGCCACCGATACCTCGAAGACGACGGAAATCGGCGAACTTGTCGCTGCCTTCCCCGTGGACGATGGTGACCAGATCATGCTGGTTTCCGATGGCGGCCAGCTCATCCGCGTACCGGTAAACGGTATTCGCATCGCCAGCCGCGCGACCAAGGGCGTGACGATCTTCTCCACCGCCAAGGATGAGAAGGTTGTTTCCGTGGAACGCATCAACGAGCCGGAAGGTGACGACGAGGCGGAAAACGACAATGGCGAAGAGGCGGCCGACACTCTGCCGGATACGCCTGAAGCACCGGAGAGCGAGGCGTAAGCCGCCTCGTTTCTTCACCGTCAATCAACAGAAAACCCCGCGGAGCCTGTGCACCGCGGGGTTTTTCTTTGTTTCGTCCGGTTAGGTTCGGTTCTTCAGCGGATCCGGATATGGACCGGAGCGCGCCCGGAGCGGCGGGCGACATGAAGGTGGATGCTGGCTTCCGGCTGGTTGGAGCGCCAGGCGCGGGCACCATGCGACAGAAGCAGGCTGACCAGATCGCGCGTCTTTGCCTTGGAACGATTAAGACCGAGATCGGCAATGCGCATTGCCGCCTCGTGAATGGGATGCAGAACCGACGGGCTGCCGTGCCCGTTGCCAGACGCAATGTCCGAATAATTCTCGTTGACTGCCATCTTGGAAAGCCTCGCTACACATTACACAATTCGAGGAGACAGGCGATGTTTCAACTGTGAGCCACCGCCTGCGTGAACGCCCATTACTGGAGTGACGCCCAGCAGCTGACGCCTTTCTTTTTCAATGCATTGCATGCATTTACCGCGGCGCTCTGGCCATCGAAGCCGCCGAAGCGGGCGCGGTAGACCTGGGCGCCTTCCCGATTGAAGGCGACCGTGAAGGGTTTTGCGGAACGAAGAGCCGCACCGCCTTTTTCCTGCGCACTCTGCAACAGGCCGCGCGCGGAATTCTCATCCGGCGATGCGCCGATCTGGATCACCCAGCCGCCCTGCGGAGCCTCCGCCTTTGCGGAAACGGAAGGTGCGGAGGCTGGCGTGGATGCGGTGACGATATTGTCCAGCTTGGTCGAGTTGGTAATCAACTTACGGTCTGGTGCGACGGACGCCTGAGCGATGGGGTCCTTGCCCTTCTGCCAGGTGGCGGCTTCCATGGCCTTTACGGCCGCATTGGAAGAGGAGCCTGCAAAGGCTGTGACCGGCGCATCTTCGTAACGGGTCTGCGGTACGGGCCCTGCATGCGGCAGGCCGGCATCGGCTGCGGCAACCGCCACGGAGGGAACAGCGGCGGCGATAGTGACGGGTTCTTCAACCGGCATCGACCGCGTCTGTGCGATCAGGTTGCTGTTGCCGCTGCGCGAGGCCTGCGGCAGGTAGGTCGCAACGAGCTTGCGCATGGTGGAGTCGCGGGCGGCGCTGGAGCGGCCGCCGAGAACGACGGCAACGATGGAGCGGCCGTCGATCTGCGCCGATGTCGCAAGGTTGCTGCCGGCTGCGCGGGTATAACCGGTCTTGATACCGTCGACGCCACGCACGGTTCCGACCAGACGATTGTGGTTGCCGATGACCTGCTTGCCGAAATTGAAGGTGCGGGTGGAGAAATAGCCGTAATATTGCGGATAATGCTGGCGAAGCGCGATGCCGAGCCGAGCCTGATCGCGCGCCGTCGTCATCTGCGCCGTGTTGGGCAGGCCGTTGGCGTTGCGATAGGTGGTGCGGGTCATGCCGAGCGCGCGGGCCTTGGCAGTCATCATTCTGGCAAAACGGTCTTCGGAGCCGCCAATATATTCACCGAGGGCGGTGGCCATGTCGTTTGCCGAGCGGGTGACGAGTGCGAGGATCGCCTGTTCGACTGTGACGTTGCCGCCGGCACGCACGCCGAGCTTGGATGGCGGCTCCTTGGCGGCATTGGCCGAGACCGGCACCTTCGAATCGAGCGATATACGCCCGGAATTAAGCGCCTCGAATGTCAGGTAAAGCGTCATCATCTTCGTCAGAGAGGCGGGATAGCGCAGGCCATCCGGATCTTCGCCGTAAAGAACCTTGCCGGTCTTGGCGTCGATGACGATGCCCGCATATTTCGGGTCCGCCTGCGCGGTGCCCACGGATGTTGCGGTTATGAACGCCGCAGCAAGGGTCAACGCAAGAAACCTTACCAAAGACGTCGCACCCGCTTTACGCGAATCTGCCCCAAATAGACTTTTCAACACTGCTGAACTCTTCAATCGCATATTTCTATTCCGCTCGGACGCGCCCCGCCCGAGTGCTCCGGGAAGAAACTTTATCGGGATGGCGTTACCAAGTGGTTTATGAAAGGTATCCACGATCCATAAAATGCGACTTTTCGCGCGCAATCTGTCATGCGCCGTTTCACGGATTTCAGTCTTTTAAGAGGCGTTGCTCGACATAGTGCTTCACATCCGCGTCGAGCTTTTTCCATTGCGGCAGCAGGCTGGCGGAAAAACGGTAGAACAGGCTGAGATCCTGGCCGGCGTGGATATCCCTCTGGCAGTCGCTGCCCGTTGCCTCCTGCGGCGTTTGTGGCAGAAGGCAGCGCACCACATAATCGCTTTCTCCCTCGCGCTGTCCCGTCAATATGACTTCCTTGCCGTAGCCCGAATCGGCACGCAGGCGGTGCAGGGTGAGGCCGTGTTTCAGCGGCACCGGCTCACCCTCCGTCAGCCGGGCATAGATCGGCCCGTAACGGCCGGACATGTCCTCCGACATCGTGCTTTGCGAAAGCTGGATGAAAATCAGCCCCGCCGCCTGTGCCGGATCGTCGAAAATAGCGCGATTGGCGTCCTCATATCCCTTGAGGTCTGGCCAGGTCAGATAAAGATCGGCCCGCTCGCGCTCGCCATCATGGCGTTCGGAAGGCACCCGCAAGGTATTTTTGGACAGCTTCAGCCGGTCGTTGCCGATCGTGATCTCCACCACATCAGTCGCCGTCGTATGGCCCGCCTGAAGAATCCGTTCGCCATACCATCTGACGCCGAAATTGAGGGCGGCGACAAAACCGAGAATAATGACGGCGACGATGACGGCGCGTCGCACCAGGGACGATGAAAGCAGGGGTCTTTCGTTGTGCATGAGCTTCCAGGTTCGTTCTTGTCGCCGGGCGCGGTTTCCCGAGTGGAAATAGATGGGCAAAGCTTTAACCTGCGGCGATCGCCATTGAAATGATGTTTTGCCGCTGCTACCTGATGAGATGCAAGCAAAGGACGGCATATGGCAGCGCGCGACAGATATTCCCGGAAACTCGAATGTTCCAAATGTGGCCATCAGGGTTTTGCCGAGGTGTCGGAATCGGATGAAAAAGGTCGTCGCGACCTCGATTTTCGCATCGATGAAATGCCGCGCGGTTTTCGCACCGAGCGCGCCTCGGTTGATCCGACACAATTCATGATCCGCTGTGGCCAGTGCGGCAACATATTCCGTTTCCAACAAAAAACCGCCTATGCGCCGGGAGGCGAGCCGCGCGTGAAGGCCTGAACGGAAGGTGCCGTGATGACTGTACCGCAACAACCGAACGGAGCGCCGCCAAGGCGCAAACCGATCTGGCCGTGGATCGTGCTGCTGGTGTTGACGCTTTGCGCCATCTATTCCTACAATCGCGCCAACGAGATCATCGCTGAGCTGTCCGACACCTTACCGCCGGCGCTGCTGAACCTTTTCGAGGATATTTTCCGAGGGGGCAGGCACGGCGATGGTGGGCCCAGCATCGGTGTCTGAACAATCGCGCATTTAAAGAAGGGTGTTTTTCCGCGAATCCAGCCTTTATTCAGCGGTCGCATTTCTTCGGCAGATCAAAGAAAAAAGCCCCGCAAACGGGCGGGGCAGGTTGATCGCTCGGGGAAAGTTGGGCAATGCCCGGGAGCGATGTGACTATATAAACGACAATATTGCTGACGCGATAGGCCACTTCCGTTCAAAACAGTACGCCGGCGCATAAAATTTGCTCAAGTAGAAAGATTTTGGGAATTGAACTGGCGAAATCTGTCAGGCAACTTGACAGGAAGCTGCTTTATTCTTTCACTGCCTCGAATTGCACATATTCGCCCCTAACATAACCGGACATGAGCAGACGCATGGATAAATCCGGAATTCTCTTCGTGGCGCTTTTACTGGTGCTCGTGGCAATCGTTTTGAGCTTGGCGCTCGTCGAGGCCCCCCAGCAAAGTCCGGCGCTTCCTTCGAGCGAGGGATCACTGCTGCCGCCTGCAGCGACACCCGGACAATGATTTGCAAACCGGGAACACGACGCGCCGCCTGCTTGGCTCGGCGGGATTGACGGCCTTTTTCAAAACGCTATAAAGCCTCATCACCGAAGGATGGGTGTCCGAGTGGTTTAAGGAACCGGTCTTGAAAACCGGCGTGCGTGAGAGCGTACCGTGGGTTCGAATCCCACCCCATCTGCCATACAATTCCAAAAAGATGATTTGAAAACGCGAACGGGTGACTGTCTCGCCGTGTCGTGGTTTTGGCCTGGAAACTTATCAAGAATGAAGAAACCCGCCTTTCGACGGGCTCCATATTTCAAATCCAGTCAGATTTCCGGACAGCCCCGTTCGTTTGCGAATGTGACGCGCTCAGGTCCGCGGCGGGTAAAACCCTGGACCACGACTCGGCCGGGAGTGACACGTACGACTTCAGGGTCGCGCAGGCCGGATTCGCGGGCAGCAGCGCGGGCTTCGCGTTCGCTGCAGCCGCGCATGCGAGGCGGGCCACGGCGGTCCATGTCGCGATCGCGGATGACCGGGCGGACGCCGTCGGGGCCTATCCTCAACTCCATGTCCTGCGCGCCTGCCGGGATCGGCGCAGCGATGGATATCAGGGCGATGCCGAGCGCCAGACCCGTAGCTTTTATTGACTTGACCATGGTTTCCTCCCTCAGCCGAAAACCGGCGGAAGCTTGCTTGTTTGCGGGGAGGAAACGCGGCGGCCCTCCATTTGTTCCGTCGAGGCGAACACCGGGAGAGAGGGACGACTGCGGGCACATGGCGCTTTCAGTGTTGCGGAAAAGACATAAATCATTAACCACGTTCGTTACAATTTTATCGATTTTGCAGAAGCCGTTCGCATTTTCGCCATGTTATGCACAAGATTAAGCGACTGTTAGGTGCTTCGATGGCAGGGGCAAGGCAATCGAAGCGGAAGAGGGTGCGGTTCTCCGAGCCAGCAAGCAGCGTGGGGCAAACGATTTGAAATCTACGGTCAAGAAACTCGGCATCAACGCCAGATCGGGCGTGAAGTGGCTTGCAATTTCCGTGCTTTGCGCCGCGACAGCTTCGTGTTCCACCACATCCGAGACCAAACCGAAGCAGAAACGCAGCAAGGAATATTTTTCCGAATCGGAATATGGCGTGAAAGCCAGCCCGCGTGTGGCCGATGGCCAGAACATTCCCAAGGGTGGCGGGCGCGAATTGGTCGGCAATGCCTATACCGTCAAGGGCCGCCGTTATTTTCCGAAAGAAGAGCCGGGTTACAACAAGACCGGTCTTGCCTCCTGGTACGGGTCCGCGTTCCACGGCCGCCTGACGGCAAATGGCGAGGTCTACGACAAAGAACACCTTTCCGCCGCACATCCGACATTCCCCCTACCGAGCTATGCGCGTATCACCAACGTGGAAAACGGCGCTTCGGTTCTGGTGCGCGTCAACGATCGCGGGCCGTTCCATGCGGGCCGCCTGATCGACGTTTCCAGCAAGACGGCCGATCTACTCGATATGAAGACGACCGGAACGGCGAATGTGCGGGTGCAATATGCCGGCCGCGCGCCGCTTGACGGTCACGACATGCCCTATCTGATGGCGTCCTATATTCCGAAGGGCTCGCGCTCTCCGGGCGTCGCGCCGGAAGGGCAGATCGCCACAGGCGTGATGGTGGCTTCGGCTTCCCCGAATTTCGTGCCGGCTCAAGATTCGGGCCGTAGCTATGGCGGCTCCGCCCAGACGGCTCTGGTGGGCTCCAGGAAGAATGCGGCGCTTCAGGCCATGCCACTAGTCAATGGCCCTGCGCCGTCGTTCGAGCAATTTGCGGTTCTGCCGGAAATCGGTCCGTTCCTCGCCGAGCGTCCGGAGGGCAATTTCATCCATCAGCCGGCAGCGCCTGGCGGCAACTATCTGCGCGTGCCGACACCATCTTCCAAATACGCGGCCGCCTATTCCGAGGAATCGTCTGCCGTTTCCAAGACCTCGCGCGCCTTCGACAGCGTTCTCGTCGATCGGGGAGCGCTTAACGAGCAGTCCATATTGGCCCATGTGAAGCGTCAGCAGACAGCATCACGCTGACGGGTTGAAGGATTTGCGGTCGTCTCGTGCTTTCAGTGCGAGTGGCGGGTTACGGCAGGGCAAAATTGGGCGGTTTCATGCGCAAAGCCATTCATCGCTCTTTTTGTTCGGTCGCTGCGGCGGCAGTCTTTGCACTTTTCGGCAATGGTTCGGCGCAATCGCAAACAGCGCCTTTCATCGCCAAGGCTGAACAGGCCTATATGATCGATGCCGAAACCGGCACGGTGCTGCTTTCCCAAAATGAAAACCAGTCCTTTCCGCCTGCTTCGCTCGCCAAGTTGATGACGGTGGAGGTGGTGCTGGATGCGCTGGCCAAAGGGCAGGTGACACCTGAGACGGCTTATCCCGTTTCGGAATATGCTTGGCGGACGGGCGGCGCGCCCTCGCGAACCTCGACCATGTTTGCAGCGCTTAAATCCTCCGTCAGCATCAATGATCTCCTGACCGGAATTGTCGTGCAGAACGCCAATGACGGCTGCATCATCGTAGCCGAAGGCATGGCCGGGTCCGATCCCGCCTTTGCCAAGCGCATGACGGCGCGGGCGGGCGAACTTGGCATGGGCAGCAGCACCTTCGCCAATTCGACGGGGCTTCCCGATCCGGGCAATCAGACGAACGCGAAGGACATGGTGCTTCTCGCCCGGCATCTGCGCGATACCTATCCCGACCGATATGAGCTTTTCACCAGGCCGGATTTCGAATGGAACCGGATTTTCCAACGCAACAAGAACACGCTGCTTATGCCGGGCAGCGGCATAGACGGTCTCGGACTTGGTTTTGCGGAAGGCAGCGGTTTCGCAGCCGTGGTTTCGTCCGAGCGCGATGGACGCCGGGTTTATCTGGCACTTGCCGGCATCGCCGATGACAAGACGCGGCAGGAAGAGGCCCGCCGGGTGGTGGACTGGGGGCTGACTGCCTTCGAAAAACGCCATCTTTTCGCGAGAGACGAAGCTGTCGGTTCCGTCAGCGTTTATGGCGGCGATGTCTCGCATATCGACCTGTCAGCGAAAGAAGACGTCAGCGTGCTGGTGCCGGTCAACAATCCGGAGCGGATTTCCGGGCGGATCGTTTATCGCTGGCCGTTGAATGCGCCGTTGGACAGCGGCGCAAATGCCGGAACGCTGAAAATTTATTCCGGCGAGCGTCTGTTGCGAGAAGTGCCGCTTTATACGAAGGCGGCGGTCGGCAAGGGCACGCTGACCCAGAATGCGGCAGGTGCGCTCAAGGAATTGCTGCTGTTCTGGCTTTGATGCCGCTCCCGCAACCCGCAACTTTCCCTATGCTTTTGTTCAGGCACCGGATTTTCTGAAAAGCGCTTCACACTTTTCGGTTCGATGCTGTAAACAGGCATTTCAATATTTCTGAGAATTCCTCACAGGACGTGACATTGGCCGAAAAGACCGGATTGTTCATCAGCTTCGAGGGCGGCGAGGGTGCCGGCAAGTCGACGCAGATTCGCACGCTTGCCGAGGCGCTTCGCGGCCGTGGTTTCGATGTGGTCGTGACGCGTGAGCCAGGCGGCTCACCGGGGGCGGAGGCCGTGCGACATGTTCTCCTGTCGGGTGCTGCCGAATCCTTCGGCGTGCGCATGGAGGCGATTCTTTTCGCGGCGGCGCGCAACGACCATGTCGAGGAAGTCATTCGCCCGGCACTGGAGAAGGGCGCAATCGTGCTCTGCGACCGGTTTCTTGATTCCTCGCGTGTCTATCAGGGCACGACCGGCAATCTGGAGCCGGATTTCATCGAGACGCTGCAACGCGTTGCGATCGATGGCGTCGTGCCGGAACTGACATTGATCTTCGACATTGCCGCCGAAAAGGGTCTTGCCCGCGCCAGAAATCGTGCGGATGAGGGGGCGACGCCGGACCGGTTCGAAAAAGAGGAAATCGAGACCCACGAGAAGCGGCGGGAGGCCTATCTGGACATCGCGCTAGCCGAGCCGCGTCGCTGCCGGATCGTCAATGCCGACCAGCCGGCAGAAAAGGTGACGGAAGACGTCATGTCCTTTGTCGAGCCACTGCTCGAACGATTGGAAACTGCGACGGGCGCGGAGCATGAGTGAGGTTCAGGGCGTTCTCGAAGGCGCAATCGCGCCGCAGCAGAACACGAAACTTTTCGGGCACAAGGAAGTGGAAGCGTTTCTGGCGCAATCCTATCGTTCCGGCAAAGGCCACCATGCCATTCTGATCGAAGGGCCGGAAGGCATCGGCAAGGCGACGCTTGCCTTTCGTTTCGCCAATCATGTGCTGAACCACCCCGATCCTGCCTCAGCACCGGATTTCCTGGCCGATCCCGACCCTGAATCGCTTGTCAGCCGGCAGATCACCTCCGGTGCGTCGCATAATCTGCTGCATCTGACCCGTCCGGTGGATGAAAAGACCGGCCGCGTCAAATCCGCTATTACGGTGGATGAGGTGCGGCGGGCAGGGCACTTCTTCTCGCAGACCTCGGGCACCGGCAACTGGCGGATCGTCATCATCGATCCAGCCGACGACCTCAACCGCAATGCCGCAAACGCCATTCTCAAAATACTGGAGGAGCCGCCCAAGCGGGCGATGTTCCTCGTTCTGTCGCATGCGCCGGGCAAATTGCTGCCAACTATCCGCTCGCGCTGCATGCCGCTCAGGCTGCTGCCGCTTTCGGATGCCGACATGGTGCAGAGCCTCGATCATCTCGGCATCAGCGCCAGCGGCGAAAAACGCGACGTCCTGCTTTCCGGCTCCAAGGGCAGCGTCGCGCAGGCGCTGAAGCTGATGAATTACGGCGGCTCCGACATCGTCGAGGCGCTCGCCTCGGTCATGGCGGCGGACGGGCCGGGCGCCCGCAAGCAGATGCACAAGCTGGCCGAGGTTCTGGCGCAGAAGGACGGCGACATCGTTCTCGGCTTCTTCATGGAACATGTCACGGAGGAGCTGATGGCGCGGGCGCGGGCGGCGGCAATGGCGGGCGATATCGCGGCGGCAGAAAAACACGCGCGCCTTTCCTCCACGCTTTCGGAACGTATTACCGTTGCGCAGGCCTATAATCTCGACAAGAAGCAGATGGTGCTTTCCATTCTGGAAGACATCCGCAGCGTGTGAGGCCCAAGAGATCGTACGGAACGTACGCTTTTGCTTTCGCTGTTGCGAACAATCGTTTAAGAGCGGTCTATCCAAAAAAACAGCCTGTAAAGTCGATAGACCGTCATGACAGACAAGACACCTTTCTACATCACCACCGCGATCTCCTATCCTAACGGCAAGCCGCATATCGGCCACGCCTATGAACTGATCGCGACGGACGCCATGGCGCGCTTTCAGCGTCTGGATGGAATGGATGTTTTCTTCCTGACCGGCACCGACGAACACGGCCAGAAGATGCAGCAGACGGCGCGGGCGGAAGGCATTTCGCCGGAAGAGCTGGCGCAGCGCAATTCCGAGCAGTTCCGCGAGATGGGCAAGCTGCTCAACGCTTCGAACGACGATTTCATCCGCACCACGGAAGAACGTCACCACGAGACCTCGCGCAATATCTGGAACCTGATGGCCGATAGCGGCGACATCTACAAGGACAGCTATGCCGGCTGGTATTCCGTGCGCGACGAAGCCTATTACGGCGAGGACGAGACGGAGGTACGCGCCGATGGCGTTCGTTACGGGCCGCAGGGCACGCCCGTCGAATGGGTGGAGGAGGAGAGCTATTTCTTCAAGCTCTCCGAATACCAGGACAAGCTGCTGAAGCTCTACGAGGAAAACCCTGAATTCATCGGTCCGGCCGAACGTCGCAACGAAATCGTCTCCTTCGTCAAATCTGGCCTCAAGGACCTGTCGATTTCCCGCACCACCTTCGACTGGGGCATCAAGGTTCCTAACGATCCGAAGCACGTCATGTATGTCTGGGTCGATGCGCTGACCAACTACATCACCGCCACGGGTTATATCGAAGACAAAAACGGTCCGCGTGCGAAATACTGGCCCGCCGACGTGCATATCATCGGCAAGGACATCATCCGCTTCCACGCGGTCTATTGGCCGGCTTTCCTGATGAGCGCAAAGCTGCCGCTGCCCAAGCGGGTCTATGCGCACGGCTTCCTGCTCAACAAGGGTGAGAAGATGTCGAAGTCGCTCGGCAACGTCGTCGATCCGGCCAATCTGGTCAACCATTTCGGTCTCGATCAGATCCGCTATTTCTTCCTGCGCGAAGTCTCCTTCGGCCAGGACGGCAGCTACAGCGAAGAGGGCATCGCCACCCGCATCAATGCCGATCTCGCCAATGGCATCGGCAATCTGGCCAGCCGTTCGCTGTCGATGATCGTCAAGAATTGCGATGGCCAGATCCCGACGCCCGGCGCGTTTAACGATGAAGACAAGGCGATGCTCGCCTCGGCCGATGGGCTACTTGAGATTTGCCGCGAGGAGATGGGCAAGCAGCTTGTCCACCGTGCGCTTGCGGCCATCATCGCCGTCGTCTCGGAAACCGACCGCTATTTCGCGTCACAGGAGCCATGGGCCCTGAAGAAGACCGATCCGGAACGTATGGGCACCGTGCTTTACGTGACGGCCGAAGTGGTGCGCCAGATCGGCATTCTCCTGCAACCCTTCATGCCCGGCTCCTGCGAAAAGCTGCTCGATCTGGTTGCGGCTGCCGCCGACAAGCGTGATTTTGCAGCACTCGGTGAGGCGGGTCGTCTGGTTCCGGGCACCCCGCTGGAAGCGCCGAAGCCGGTGTTCCCGCGTTACGTCGCACCGGAAGCGTGAAGGCGACAACCATGCTGATCGATACGCATTGCCATCTGGATTTTCCCGATTTCGAGGCTGAGCGCGACGATATCATCGCCCGCGCCCATGCGTCCGGCGTCGCCCAGATGGTGACGATCTCGACGCGGGTGCGCCGTCTGCCGGAGCTTTTGAAGATCGCGGAGAAATATCCGTCGGTTTTCTGCTCGGTCGGCACGCACCCCAACAATGCTGACGAAGAACTCGATATTTCGGCCGACGAGCTTGTGCGGCTGGCGGAAAGCCATGACAAGATCGTGGCGATCGGCGAGGCGGGGCTGGATTATTTCTACGACACGCAAAAGCCGGAAGACCAGAAAACCGGCCTCATTCGCCACATCGAGGCGGCAAGGAGGACGAAGCTTCCGCTCGTCATCCACAGCCGCAGCGCCGATGAGGACATGGTCGCTCTTCTGCGCGAGGAAAGCGGCAAGGGTGCCTTTCCCTTCATTCTACATTGCTTTTCCGCCGGTCCTGATCTCGCGAAAACAGGTGTCGAACTCGGGGGTTATGTGTCCTTTTCCGGCATTCTGACCTTCCCGAAATCGCAGGATATTCGCGATATCGCCGCCACCGTGCCGCTTGACAGGCTGCTGGTGGAAACCGATGCGCCCTATCTTGCACCGAAGCGCTGGCGCGGCAAACGCAACGAGCCTTCCTATGTCGTCAACACGGCGGAAGTTCTGGCCGAGGTGCACGGTGTTTCGTTTGATCGCATGGCGGAAATCACCACCGAGAACGCCTTCCGCTGCTTTTCGAAGATGACAAGGGTGTAGGCGTGGCAATCTACCGTCGCCGCTTCACGGTTCTCGGATGCGCGTCCTCTCCCGGCGTGCCTCGAATCAACGGCGACTGGGGCGCATGCGACCCTGACAACCCCAGGAATCGGCGCACACGCGCGGCCTTCATGGTGGAGCAGATCGGGTCTGACGGCGGCAAGACCACCGTCGTCATCGATACCGGCCCCGATTTTCGCGAGCAGATGATCGCCGCGAAGGTGGAGGCGGTCGATGCGGTTCTTTACACCCATGCCCATGCCGACCATCTGCACGGCATTGACGATTTGCGCATCTATTTCGCCATCCAGCAGAGCCGTATTCCTATCTACGCGGATCCTGTCACCATGGCGCGCATAAGGGACGGTTTCGCCTATTGTCTGGAAACGCCTTCGGGCAGCAGCTATCCGCCGATCGTCGAACCCCGGATCATCGCCGATATCGACGCGGCCCTGATCGTTGACGGGGCAGGCGGGCCGATACCATTCAACGTGCATATGCAGCAGCATGGCGACGTGCATTCGCTCGGCTTTCGCATCGGTGACGTCGCCTATTGCACCGATGTCAGCGATTTTCCGGCCGAAAGTCTGGGCAAGCTTGCCGGCCTCGATGTTCTCGTCATCGATGCGTTGCAGCACCGGTATCATCCCAGCCACCTCTCGCTCGAACAGGCGCTCGGCTGGATCGAAAGATTGGCACCCAAAAGAGCGATCTTGACCCACATGCATATTCCGCTCGATTATGACGCGGTGATGCGCGAAACGCCCGAACATGTTGAACCGGCTTACGACCAGATGCGTTTCGAAGTCGAAATCGAAGCACCCTAAAAGGAACAGCATGTCGACCAGGCCTTTCCGTGCACCGAGTATGGCGAGCTTCTTCGACAATCTGCGCGCCAGCCGCCTGCGGGCGATGTTCCGGCGCGGCGAACTGGGGCTGGTGGTCCTTGCGGTTTTCATCGGCATTGCCGCAGGCCTTCTGGTGGCGCTGATCGGCGCGTTGAGCACGGCGCTGCATGTTCTGGTCTTCGGCGTCGAGCGGCTCAGCAGCAGCGATCTGTCCGGCTGGATCGTGTTTTTCGGGCCAATCATCGGCGGCATCGTGCTCGGCCTTGTCATCCTGTTTCTTTCGAAGACCCGCAAAAAGCCCATGGTCGACCCCATCGAGGCGAATGCGCTGCATGGCGGCCGCCTGTCGCTGACCGACAGCATCATCGTCTGCGTGCAGAACATCGTCTCCAACGGTTTCGGCGCTTCGGTGGGGCTTGAAGCCGGTTATACGCAGATCGCCAGCGGCGTCGCATCGAAGATCGGTATCCAACTGAAACTGAGGCGAGGGGACATGCGCATCCTCGTCGGCTGCGGCGCTGCGGGCGCCATCGCTGCGGCCTTTAACGCCCCTCTGACCGGAGCGTTTTACGCCATCGAACTCATCATCGGCACCTATACCGTCGTGACGCTCGCGCCGCTTGTCGTGTCAGCCTTGGTGGCCAGTATCGTCGCGGGGCTTATCGGCGGCCACGGCCTGTCGATCGATATTTTCGACGCCGGCCGCGTGACGCCGCCGGATTATGTGCCGGCCATCTTTCTCGGCGTGGTTTGCGCCGCGATCGGCATCGTGCTGATGCAGACGGTCTCCCTTATCGAGGAGACGGCCCGCAAAAGCGCCATTCCCGGCTGGCTGCGTCCAGCGATCGGGGGCGTGGCGGTTGGCGGTCTTGCGTTGATTTCGCCGCAGGTCCTGTCGAGTGGCCACGGCGCGCTCCATCTCAACATCGATGCCAACCTGACGATATACGGACTTGCCGGGCTTTTCCTGCTGAAGGCGGCGGCCAGCGCCATTTCCATCGGCTCGAATTTTCGCGGCGGCCTGTTTTTCGCCTCGTTGTTCATGGGCTCGCTGCTCGGCAAGATTTTTGCGATCTGTGCGCCTTATATCGGTTACGGCTCGACATCGCCGATCGTCTATGCCGTGATCGGCATGAGCGCATTCGCCGCCGCCATCATCGGTGGCCCGTTGACAATGACGTTTCTGGCGCTGGAACTGACCGGCGACTTTCAGATCACGGTTCTGGTGCTCGCCGCCGTCATCACCACCTCGCTCGTGGTGCGCACGACCTTCGGTTACTCCTTCGCAACCTGGCGTTTTCACCTGCGGGGCGAAAGCATTCGCAGCGCCCATGACATTGGCTGGATACGCGACCTGACGGTGGGCAAGATGATGCGCGCCGATATCCGCAAGGCCAATGTCAGCATTGGTCTTCCGGCCTTCAAGGAGAAATTCCCGCTCGGTTCGACGCAGCGCGTGATCATGACCCATGATGACGGGCGTTACGCCGGCATCGTCCTTCTACCGGAAATCTACGCCGACCCGATGGATCGCGATCCGAGCAAGATCAGCCTCGAAACCTATCTGCGCTACAAGAATGACGCACTATTGCCGGCGATGAACGCACGTCAGGCAGCGGCAGCCTTCGACGCCACGGAAAGCGAAGCACTGGTCGTCGTCAACGACAAGATCGAAAACCGACCCGTTGGCCTGCTGACGGAAAGCCATACGTTGAGGCGTTACAGTGAAGAACTCGATCTGCGCCGCCGTGAAACGTCCGGCGAGCTGTAATGCCGTCTGCGGGTAAAATGACCTTTACCGTGTGCAGCACACTTGATCTTTTAGTTCCATAATATAGATTATGCGATCTTACCGTGTAGCGGGGTACATTCTATTTCCGAGTGCGACATGCCAATAATTTCAATGGCTTCACTTTGGAGATTTTCGCATGCCCGGATGTTATTCGCAACTGACCCTCGCCGATCGGCGTCGACTTCATAGGCTTGTTGAGCGAAAAGTGCCGATCAACGAGATGGCACGCCAACTCGGTCGTCACCGCTCGACAATTTATCGGGAGATCCGTCGCAACACGTTCCGTGATCACGAACTCCCCGAGTACAGCGGCTATTTTCCCGTCATTGCCGACGAGATCACGCGTGAACGTCGGCGCCGGTTAAGAAAACTGCGGCGACACCCGAACCTGCGCAAGGAGGTCATCAAAAAACTGGAAGCACGCTGGTCGCCCGAGCAGATTGCCGGACGCCTGTTATCGGAGGGGTTAAGCCTTGTGCGTGTGTGTGCCGAGACCATCTACCGGTTTATCTACAGCAAGGAAGACTATGCGCTCGGCTTGTATCAATATCTGCCGGAAGCGCGTCGAAGACGCCGCCCGCTTCACTCCAGAAAGCCGCGCAACGGGGCATTTCCCGCCAGTCACCGCATCTCCCAAAGGCCTGATTTTATTGGAAACAGATCGCAATTCGGGCATTGGGAGGGCGACCTCATCGTCTTCGAGCGTCCGTTTGGACATGCCAATGTCACATCACTCGTCGAGCGCAAAAGCCGGTACACCGTTCTGATCAAAAACCCCAGCCGACACTCGCGGCCGATCATGGACAAGATCATCCGTGCATTCTCGTCCCTGCCCGCATTCGCGCGTCAGAGCTTCACCTTTGATCGGGGCACGGAGTTTGCTGCATTCCGGGCTCTGGAAGATGGTATTGGTGCGCGCAGCTGGTTCTGCGATCCCAGTGCGCCCTGGCAGAAAGGTGCGGTGGAAAACACAAACAAGCGCATTCGCCGTTACCTGCCCTCCAATACAGACCTCAGCCAGATGTCACAGGCAACACTCAATCAGGTTGCACGCATCCTCAACGACCAGCCCAGAAAGTGCCTCGGCTACAGGACGCCTGCCGAGGTGTTCATGGAACATTTGCAGGAAAATGCATGATCCCCTACCCTGAAATACAGGCATGATGCACTTGGGGTAGGATGTCCACCGCAACATTAAAGATATGGGTCGCGCCCAACACTTCCGTTTAAACCGGGTGCGCACTAGTAAAGCGTCCGCTGGTAGTCTTTCTCCAGATCGTCGTCCATTTTCCGCATCTCATCCCTGTTGCTGGGTGCGCCTGTCGTTTCATCCAGAATAATCTTGATAAGTGACGGCATCTCGGAGCGATCCTGAAAATGATCCGGGCTCCATAAATGAGACCGCCGAAATGCCTTGGCGCAATGCATGAAAACCTCGCTCACTCTGACGACTATCGCCAGTTTCGGAGCGCGGTCATTGATGCTCATGCTTTTCAGGAGTTCAGGGTCGGTTGCCAACGCCGCCTGCCCGTTCACGCGCAATGTATCGTCGAACCCCGGTATGACGAACAACAATCCGACGTTCGGATTGGCAATGATATTGGTCAACGTATCCAGCCGATTATTGCCCGGTCGATCCGGGATCGCGAGTGTGTGTTCATCAAGAACCTTGACGAACCCCGCAGGGTCGCCACGAGGGCTGACATCGGCGCGTCCTTTCCCATTCTGGGTTCCGATGCACAGGAATGGTGAGCGCCTGATGAACTCCCGCGCGTGCTCGCCAATTGTGTCCTGACACTTCAATATCGCGAGAGAATGGGTCGCCTCGAACAACCCTCGAAGCGACGGCTCATCCGTTATGGCGAATTCTGGATTGAGTTCGAATGCCGTCATCATACCCCACCTTTTTCACGTTGCGCCGTTGTTCCCATCAGCTTTTCCAGACGGAACGGCCCGGCTGTTGCGGACCCGCCGAATGGCTGTTTTATTGGCTTTTCAGTGCCTTTCACGAATCTGATGTACGTACCTCATAAATATCGATATCGCACATTTCCATTCCGATCAAGGCGTGGAGCACGCACTGGGGGGGTTCGCGTTCGCGGTTACGGACGCTTCATGAAGGCGGTGCGTGTCACCGGGGTCGATCGGGAGCGGCTATGGACGCCTTCTACGGCGGGTAATTCTCCGTAGAAATATCGCAAGGGTCTGCACATTCAGGCCCTCGCCACTCAGCGACGCTCAGCCGCCCGAAGCGGCCTTGAAAACCGCCAGTTGGTCGGCAAAGGCGCGTTTATAGGCGGGACGCGCCTCACCGCGGGCCACATAGGCTGAAAGGTTCGGATATTCGTCGAGGATGCCCGAACTTTTTATCCTTTGCAGCACCGATATCATCAGGAGGTCACCGGCACTGAACGCGCCGTCGAGCCAGTCGGCGTCACCGAGGCTGCGGGAGAGTTCGCCGAGCCGCTTGCGGATGCGTTCGTCGAGCATCGTGAGGCGTTCATCATACCAGCTTTTGTCGCCTTCCACATATCGGGCAATCGAGCGGTCGACGATCGGCGGTTCCACGGTGCTGAGCGCGGCGAACATCCATGTTATCGCCCGCGCCCGCGCATTCGCATCCCCCGGCAAAAGGCCGGCATGGCGCTCCGCGATGTGGAAAACGATCGCACCGGACTCGAACAGGACAAGGTCGCCCTCTTCATAGGTCGGAATCTGCCCGAATGGCTGAAGCGCCAGATGCTCGGGTTCCCTCATCGCCTTGAAGGAGAGAAGACGAACATCGTAGGGTTGCCCCACTTCCTCCAGTGCCCAGCGCACGCGCGTGTCGCGGGCCAGACCCTTGCCGCCATCGGGCGAGCGTTCAAAAGCGGTAATTGTGATCGTCATTGCCGTTCTCCATCGCGTCTGTTTGGAGATTGTTGGCTCGCGGGTGCTCGAGCGTCGTTAGCGTTTTGCGCCAGCCGGGAAAGCCATCTTGGCCTGTTTCTGGCCAATCCGGCAGGGGCCGCTGTGTCAGGATAGATGCTTGACCGAACGAAAACAATCCTCGTGCGTTTCCGAGACAGGTCATTGGCGTCCGCTTTTAGGCTCCATATGAACCGGGCGGAGACGGGCGGCACGCCCTGCCCGTTTCGATTTTTTGCCGTGAAAAAGCTGGCCATTTCGCGCGAAAACTCTAAGCTCCAACGCCGGAAACGGATTGCCAGAACCTTCAGGATTTCAATTCAAATCATTAGGGAGAAACCAACAAATGAGCCTTCGTATCAACGACATAGCGCCCGATTTCACCGCCGAAACCACGCATGGTCCGGTGAGCTTTCACGACTGGGTCGGCGACGGCTGGGCGGTTCTGTTTTCGCATCCGAAAAATTTCACGCCGGTCTGCACCACCGAGCTTGGCGCGATGGGCGGCCTGCAGCCGGAATTCGAAAAACGTGGTGTCAAGATCATCGGCATCTCCGTCGATCCGGTCGAAAGCCATGAAAAATGGAAAAACGACATCCGCACCGCGACCGGCTTTAACGTCGATTATCCGCTGATCGGCGACAAGGATCTGAAAGTGGCGAAGCTCTACGACATGCTGCCAGCGGGCGCTGGTGAGAGTTCCGAAGGCCGCACCCCCGCCGACAACGCCACTGTGCGCTCCGTCTTCGTCATCGGTCCTGACAAGAAGATCAAGCTGGTCCTCACCTACCCGATGACGACCGGCCGCAACTTCGAGGAAATTCTTCGCGCGATCGACTCCATCCAGCTGACCTCGAAACATCAGGTGGCGACACCGGCCAACTGGAAACAGGGCGAGGACGTGATCATCACCGCCGCCGTCTCGAACGAGGACGCCATCGCCCGCTTCGGCTCTTACGATACTGTCCTTCCCTATCTGCGCAAGACGAGGCAGCCCGGCTGATTTGAAACGGATAAAAAAGGGGCGATGAGCCATCATCGTCCCCATTCGATCCTCCTGACGGTAGCAATTATGGCTTTATCAGGCCACCATTATAATCGAGCCGATATGTCTCGACACCGTCACGATAAATCCGCTCGACGCCGGTAAAAGACTGGAATTCGCCCTCATTGGTATCGACATAGATCATGTCCTCGACCTCGCGAGTGAAGCCGCCGAGAAACCGCCCTTCCCTGTAAAGCGTGGAGAGCGAGTGCTGGATCACCCTGCCCGCCACGGTGCCATCAATTGACGCAGGGCGAATGATGCGGCCGTAATAATTCATGGCCCATAGCGGAATACCCTGATGCCAGACAACCTCCTGGCCGATGAAATCGGTTCCGCCGAAATAACTGTCGATATAATGCCAGTCGCCGTTCCGATAGGCCAGGTCGTGCGAGCCGAGGCGAGTGGGTGTCGCCGATTTGTCACCGCCGCCCACATAGGTGGCGGATTTGGCCTGCACGATGAATTCTTCCAGCATCGCAAATCTCCCTCACCGAGAACATAAAGCGAACATATTCAAATTGCGCGGCAGTCGCAAGTGCGTTCTCGGCCCGGCTTCATGCCATAATTTCACAGATGGCGGGCTTGGTAATCGCTGCTTTTGCCCTTACAAGCGTGGCAGAAATGATCCTCGAAGAGTACCCATGTCGCAGAACCCGCAAATCTATGTCGATGCCGACGCCTGCCCCGTGAAACCGGAGATACTCAAGGTGGCGGAACGGCATGGGCTGGAGGTGACCTTCGTTGCCAATTCCGGCTTGCGCCCGTCGCGCGATCCGATGGTGAAGAACGTCATCGTATCGGCCGGTTTCGATGCGGCTGACGACTGGATTGCCGAGCGTGCCGGCGAAAACGACATTGTCATCACCGCCGATGTGCCGTTGGCCGGGCGTTGCGTCGCCAAGGGCGCACTGGTGACCGGGCCGACGGGCCGTGTTTTCGACCAGACCAATATCGGCATGGCGACTGCGATGCGCGATCTTGGCGCGCATCTGCGCGAAACCGGCGAAAGCAAGGGATATAATGCGGCCTTTTCACCGCGCGATCGCTCCGCCTTTCTGGAGACGCTTGACCGTTTCTGCCGCCGTGTCAAAAAATGACGGCGCAAATAGAAAGACGCGATCCATGACCCCGGCCAAACCGCAAAGCAATGCCTATCGTCGCCATAAGCCCTTCCTCGTCGCTTTTCTCGTCAGCGCTTTCGGCCTCGGTCTGGCGCTGGTTTTCGCGCGATCGATTGCCATCGAAATCGCAGCTGTCCTGTTTTTTCTGACCTATCTCGTACTGGTGGCATTTCGGCTTCCCAAACTGACGGCGCAACACCTGAGGGCGCATGCCGACAGCGACGACCTGCCGGCAATAGCCATCATCGCCATTACGCTGCTTGCCGTTGGCGTTGCCGTCGTTTCGCTGTTCCAGGCACTTAACCATTCCGGCGAAACGGTCTGGACCCTGCTCATCGCCTTCGGCTCCGTGATCTTCGGATGGCTGACGATCCACACCATGACGGCATTGCATTACGCCCATCTTTACTGGCGTCCCGAAACCGTTGATGGCAAGCGCCAGCACCGCGGCGGCATGGATTTTCCGGCGACGAAAGAGCCTTGCGGTTATGATTTCCTCTATTTCGCCGTGGTGATCGGCATGACGGCGCAGACATCGGATGTGGCCGTGACCACGACCGCCATGCGCAAGGTCACGTTGCTGCACTCCATCGTCTCTTTCTTCTTCAACACGGTTCTGGTGGCGGCGGCAGTCAACGCTGCGGTCGCGCTTGCGGGCTGAACCGAAAAACTCTTCATAAGGAATGGCTTGATGAACATCATTTCGCAGAATACGGCCTTTGGCGGCATGCAGGGCGTATTTTCGCACCCGTCCGAAACCCTGAACTGCGAGATGACCTTTGCGGTCTATGTGCCGCCGAAGGCGATCAGCGAGCCCTGCCCGGTTGTCTGGTATCTCTCCGGCCTCACCTGCACCCACGCCAATGTCATGGAAAAAGGCGAATATCGCCGCATGGCGTCCGAACTGGGGCTGATCGTCGTCTGCCCGGATACCAGCCCGCGTGGCAATGACGTGCCCGACGAGCTGACCAACTGGCAGATGGGCAAGGGCGCCGGCTTTTATCTCGACGCCACGCAGGAGCCTTGGTCGGAGCACTACCACATGTACAGCTACGTGACGGAAGAGTTGCCCGCCTTCATCGGCCAGCATTTCCGTGCGGATATGAGCCGTCAGGGCATTTTCGGTCACTCTATGGGCGGCCATGGCGCGATGACGATCGCTTTGAAGAACCCGGATCGCTTCAAGAGCTGCTCCGCCTTCGCCCCGATCGTCGCCCCCTCCTCCGCAGACTGGTCCGAACCGGCGCTGGAAAAATATCTCGGTACGGACCGGGCCGCATGGCGTCAATACGACGCCTGCGCGCTGGTCGAAGACGGCGCCCGTTTTCCCGAATTCCTGATCGATCAGGGCAAGGCCGACAACTTCCTCGAAAAAGGCCTGCGCCCCTGGCTGTTCGAAGAAGCGGTCAAGGGCACGGATATCGGCCTGACGCTGCGCATGCACGAGCGCTACGACCATTCCTATTATTTTATTTCCAGCTTCATGGACGACCATCTGAAGTGGCATGCCGAGCGGCTTGGCTGAGGGTCGCGACAGGCGGCGTTGTTCACGGAAACAATGCCGTCGCCAGCGTCGTCGAGCCGGGCCGGCTGAGCCTGAATTCGCGGATGACACGTTCCGCGACACCGTAAGCGAGATCCTGCTCGATTGACCGATTGTCGAAACTCACCACCGTGGCCGTGAATTTCGCCTCGGCGATCACTTCGCCCGTTGCCACGGCGGCGGCGCGCACGATCACACGGGCCGATGCCCGTTCTCCGAACAGGAAGGGTCCGCGTGTGACGGAAGCGAGGCGAATTGTCAGCACCACGCGTGGTCTGATTTCGCCGCGTGCAGTCGTCTTGATCGCGTTCTGCAACTGCGCGTGAATGGATTGCATCAGTGCCGGCGCGACATCCGGTCGGGCCGCAACGAATGCGCCGCGCACATCGTAAAGCAGCCGGTCGGCATTGGTCGCTTCCGGTTCCAGCCTGAAAGACATGAGCGTGAAAGACGCCAGCACAACGATGCCAAGGCGCTTCAGCGTGGTGATCATGATCTGCGGCTCCCCTTACGTGAGGTAGCCGCATATTCGGTCATCAGGGTTAAAAAAGCGTCAAGAAGCGCTCTTCAACGCCTCCAGAACGTTGAGTGCCGCACGCATGTCGACAAGCCTGAGGGCGCGGCGCTCCAGCGCCTCCTCATCTTCGCCCCATTGTTCGGCGGTCCAGTCCTCATCGAGATGCGCGAGCGCCCAGGTTTCTTCCAGCGTCTGCTGCCCTTCCGCCAGCGCCAGCGACAGGATGGCGGAGCCGGTCAGGGACGTCATGGTGTGCAGGGCGGCGAGCGCTATCGGCGTATCGTATTTCCTGAGCGTCACGGCGAAGGCCGCAACGGCCTCCCGTGGCTGCTCGCGATGCATCACGCCTTCGACGAGGATGAAGCGGGCGCCGAGAACATTGGCCGCCCAGTCAAGCACCGGGTCCCAATGGTCCGTCTGACGCTGAACCAGCGCGGATGGGTCGCCAGCGCGGTAGCACAGGAGATCGGAGGAGGAAAAACGGAGGATGTCCTCGAAAACCGCCTGGGTGTCGTCGGCGATGCCATCGATGGCGGTGTTCACATGCCGTGACACGGGCATGACGACCGGGTTCACCACTTCCTTCTGCGCATCCCATTCGTCGCGAAGCAGGTCCGCGAGCGCCTTGGATGGCAGGACAAGCGGCTTCTTGGCGGGCGTGCGCAGCGGCTTGCCATCGAGATGGATGGTGAAGCCGCCGTCTTCCACGTCAGCAACGGTGACGTCCTTGTAGAAGCGCTTCGGCAAAGGCCTCTGCATCTGGAGTTGCGCGCGAATGATCGGATCGGGATGGCTGAGGCCTTCCGAAAGGTCGTTCAGGAGATCACGCATGGCACGTCCTCATCAGTCGGATAGAAAGGGTCATTCGAGAATATCGGCGGGAACATAGGCCGGAATTTCGCGAGGGTGGCTGACGACCGCATCGGCGCCGGCCTTCCAGAGATCATCGACCGAGGCGTACCCCCACGCGACACCGATGGCCTTTGCGCCGGCCGCTTTCGCCATCTGCATGTCATAGATCGCATCGCCGATGACGACAGTGTCAGCCGGAACCATGCCGGTTTCATGGCAGCATTCCATCACCATGGCCGGATGCGGCTTGGATGGGCAATCATCCGCCGTGCGTGACACGATGAAATGCTCGGCAAAACCATGCGTTTCGAGAATATGGGTCAGTCCGCGACGGCCCTTGCCGGTGACCGCGCCGATCAGCACATCGTCCCGCTTCGCCAGAGTGTCGATCAGCGGCGCGATGCCGTCGAAAAGCGGCTCGATCATGCCCGGCCGGGCGCGGATCGGGTGATAGATTTCCCGGTAACGCTCCGTCATCGCGCGCGCCTCGTCATCCACATGCGCCTTGCCGAGCATGCGGGCGATGGCGATATCGAGTGTGAGGCCAATGATCGCCTTGGTCTCTGAAATGTCAGGCCGGGGCTTTCCGAAATCGACGAATGTATCGGCCATGACGGCATGGATCAGGCCGGCACTATCCACCAGCGTGCCGTCGCAATCAAAAAGAACGAGTTTCATCGGCTATCAGCCTTCCCTGTCGCCATCGGCCACGTCGAGACCGAGCAGGTTCCAAGTCTGCACCATATGCGGCGACAAGGGCGCGCTGACGCGAAGCCGTCCGCCATTCGGGTGAGGAATGTCGATATGGCGGGCATGCAGGTGCAGGCGTTTCTGTACGCCGCCCGGAAAATCCCAGTTCGGATCGTCGATGTAATATTTCGGATCGCCGATGATCGGGTGCCCTATATGCAGCGCGTGAACGCGAAGCTGGTGGGTACGGCCGGTATAAGGCTCCATCTCCAGCCAGGCGAGGTTCTGCGCGGCGGTATCGATGACACGGTAATAGGAAACGGCGTGATCGGCCCCCTCCTCGCCGTGCTTGGCGATACGCATGCGGTCGCCGTCGGGCGTCTGCTCCTTGACCAGCCAGGTGGAAATCTTGTCCTGATGCTTGCGCGGCACGCCGCGAACCAGCGCCCAGTAGGTCTTCTTGGTATCGCGCTCGCGGAAAGCGGCCGTCAGCTTCTGCGCAGCACCACGGGTGCGGGCAACCACCAGCACGCCGGATGTGTCACGGTCCAGGCGGTGCACCAGACGCGGCTTTTCACCCTTCGGGCTGGTCCATGCTTCCAGAAGCCCGTCAATGTGACGGTTGATGCCGGAACCGCCCTGCACGGCAATGCCGGCCGGCTTGTTGAACACTAAAACCTTGTCGTCCTCATGCAGCAGCATTCGGGCCAGAAGCTCGCTGTCTGCCGAATGTTTGAGGTCCTTCGATCCGATAGGGCCGCTTTTGACCTTGAGGTCGGAATCGACCGGCGGTACGCGCACCATCTGTCCCGGCTGCACCCGCGCATCCGTCTTCACCCGGCCGCCGTCTACACGCACCTGTCCGGAGCGCAGCAGCTTTTGCAGCTGCCCGAACCCCAGACCCGGATAGTGAATTTTGAACCAGCGATCGAGGCGCATACCGGCCTCGTCGGCCTCGACCTTGATATGCTCGATACCTGCCATGAAATTTCCAGTCTCTCTGTCTTGATCGCACGCCCTTTATCTCTGGCGCGCCGTTTGGATCAAGCCTTTAGAACAAACTGCGGCCCAAGGCCAGCCCGGCGAAAACCGCCGCGATGGAAACCAACAGACTTGCCATGATGTAAACGGCCGAAAGGCCGAGCGCACCGCGTTCGAAAAGCGAGACCGCATCGAGCGAGAAGGACGAAAATGTGGTGAAGCCGCCGAGCACGCCGGTAACCAGAAACAGGCGCATTTCCATGGACGCGTTCAGCCTTCTGGCCACAAGTTCGACGAGGAGACCGATCAGGAAAGATCCGACCACATTGACCGCAAGCGTTCCCCACGGAAAACTCGGCCCGGCAAGCCTCACGCTCCAGACGCCGACCAGATAACGGAACACGGAACCGATTGCGCCGCCTGTGGCGACAAGAGCGATATTCACCATTTGGGGATTGTCTCCGGAGGAAATTGTCGGACCGGGCTGTCCGGTGCATTTCTAGACCATAGCAATCGCCGGCGAAACCCCTTTGCCCGGAGCTTTCATCCATTAAAATACGGTTAAATTGCAAGCCCGCGATTTAGCCTTCCGACAAGGCGCGGCTGTTAATCTCCAGCTTTTACGGGGTCGGCGAAGAAGGCCGGAGGTTGGATGACACAGGTTCTTTCCGTTTCAGCAAATACAGCGGCCTATGCGCTGGAGGCTGTGAAACCGTCGCAGCGCGTGCCGCGCAAGACCGAGGTCGAAGAGGCCATTCACGCATTGGCGCGCAAGGCCGAACAGGGCGACGATTTCCAGCTCAAAGGCTTTATGACGGCGATCAAACCGCCGGCCTTGACGCTCTATTTCCTGACCACCGCCAGCCAGCGTCAGGAACCGCAGGCGACGCTCGAGCAGGCTGTGGAGGCTTACGAGGAGAATGGGGCCGAAACTCGTTCTAAAAATAATGTTTTAGATCAAATCGATATTTAGATATTCTAATTTCGTTTCTGAGGTATGGGACGAACCGGCCTCCGGCGTTCAGGCTGCTGTCAGCCTGATTTTATAGATATTGTCGACCGAAGACCGGAAAAATCGCGGAAGCGATCTCTCTCACGCCTTTTCCGCCACGGCGCTGAAAACAATACAATAGACGAAAAGCTTGCGGCTACCGGACCTGTCACGCGTCCCGGTAGCCGTTTTTCGTGGATCAATTATGCTGGTGGTCGCCGCCCTTGGCTGAGCCTGCGGAAAGCACGATCTCCACCTTGCCGGCCTTTTCAAAGACCAGCGTCACCGGCACCTTATCGCCTTCGGCAAAGGGCTTCTTCACGTTGAAGAACATCATGTGCAGGCCGCCGGGCTTCAGCTCCACCGTCTGACCGGCGGGAATGACGATGCCGTCATCCAGCTTGCGCATTTTCATGACGTCGTTGACCATCGCCATTTCGTGAATTTCGGCACGGCCGGCGGCGGAGGATTCGATACCGATCAGCCTGTCGTCGCTGGAACCGGTATTTTTGATCGTCACATAACCGCCGCCTACGGGCTGGCCGGGCAACATGGCCTTGGTTGCGCCAGCGGAAAGCTCGAGGCTGTCAGCCTTCACGACATCCGTGTCCATATCCATGTCCATGGCGGAATGATCATGCCCGCCGGCATGGGCCTTGGCGGCGACACGGATCGTCGGAGCCGGGCTTTTCAGCGAATGCGGATCGACGCCCGCTGCCGCCACCTCATCCCAGGAAACCTTGCCCTTGTCGCCGCAAAGCTGCGTTACCTTGAAAGGCAGGTCTTGCCCCGCCTCCACGCCGGTGATTTTTCCCTGTACGGCAAAGGTGTCGTAAAATTCGTCCGGCAGGTCGCCGCCCTTCCAGCGGATTTCGACTGGCCCGCTTTCGATCTCCTGCCCGTGGTTCTTGTAGGACTTCTGGTACTCGCCCTTGATGATTTCCAGTTCCCAGCCAGCCTTTGGCTGCGGCTTGGCGGAAATGAAACCTTCCGGCAGCTTGATCTGGACTTCGGTGGTGGCAAGCCCGCCGTCGCAGCCATGCGGCACCTGGAGTGCGGCAACGATGGTGCTGTCCTGTTCGGCAGAACCATCAACGAAGGTTGCATGGGCGAAGGCCTGCGCCGTTGAGACGGAGGCGATGAACAGGGTGCAGGTGATGATTTTGGTGGTTTTCATTTGTCTTGTCCTTGCGACTGCGGCCCATGGGCATTGCAGCCGTTGCGTACCGCCAGCCGGCGGCGATGATCCTGTGAAGCGAAGAGATCAGGCGGACAGGGAGGGCGGGCCGCGTGCGGACGGTTTGCGGATCGTCAGGACCGAGAGAAAATTCCACTCTGCGGACAAGCGATTGTCGAGCCACGCGAATTCGTTCCTCAGCCAGCTCGTTGCATCGGGCGCAGGCAAAAGAATGGACGACGCCAGCAGGCAGGCCTCGCAGAACAGGATCGCGTCACTCGAATGAGCGGGACCATCCTTGGCGTGCGAGGCATCAACGCCGCCGCTGTGGCCGAGGCAGATCTCGGCAAACGTGCCGTCCGGCAGCCGGTAGCTCTCATCGAGAGCAACGGCAGGCGCCGCAGCGAGCGCGGGCTTGTGGGCGAAACCAAGCGACAACATCAGCATCGCGCAGAAAATGCGAAGCATCTTCTCCACCCCTGTCAGCCGTCGTTTTCGGTTTGCGTCCATACTCAGGCGATACCCCTCTTTCTTGCCGATTTCAAAGGGGAAATTTGCCGCAGGCCCAACCTCTGACTTGGAACAATCGTCGGAGCGCAGCATTTCCTGTCGGTAAGATCATTTCGGAAGGAGAACCGACATGCCAGCCAAATCGAAAGCCCAGCAGAAAGCGGCGGGCGCGGCGCTGGCCGCCAAACGCGGCGAAATGAAGAAATCCAGTTTACAAGGTGCTTCAAAAAGCATGGAGAAGTCTATGACAGAAAAGGAACTTGAGGATTTCGCCTCGACAAAACGGAAGGGTTTGCCGGAGAAAAAATCTGACTAACGGCGCGCGGCATCGAGTATCTTCGCCACATACCGTACCCGCGATGGCGCAGATGGAGCAAAAATCTGTTCAGATGCGTCATTTGGTCCTTGCCAATAATGGCCCTTCGAAGATAATGAGCGTCGCATCATCGTTGGGAGAAACCGCTTCAATGCGGTGCCGAAGGAGCAACCGCCCCGGAAACTCTCAGGCAAAAGGACCAGCGGTGACGACGGAACTCTGGAGAGAAGCCACCTTTCATAAGGACGGCTCGCCGAAGGGATAACAATCTCAGGCGACAAGGACAGAGGGGGCTCTTGAACCCGGCGCGTTTTCCGCGTCATGACCTGAGCCCGCGCGTTTCTTCGCGCAACCCTGGAGGCGTCCTTGGACGATACCGCCGAGCTTAAAATCACGCCGCTCCATTCCCTGCATCTTTCGCTTGGCGCCCGCATGGTGCCATTTGCCGGTTACGACATGCCGGTGCAATATCCGGCCGGCGTGCTGAAGGAACATCTTCAGACCCGCACCTCCGCCGGTCTTTTCGACGTGTCCCACATGGGTCAGGTGATCCTCAAGGCGAAATCCGGCAACAATGCCGACGCCGCAAGTGCGCTGGAAAAGCTGGTGCCGGTCGATATTCTCGGCCTCAAGGAAGGTCGCCAGCGTTACGGTTTCTTCACCGATGAAAACGGCTGCATTCTCGACGACCTGATGATCACCAATCGCGGCGATCATCTTTTCGTCGTCGTCAATGCTTCCTGCAAGCACGCCGATGTCGCGCATATGAAGGCGCATCTTTCCGACGCTTGCGAGATCACCCTTCTAGACGACCGCGCGCTGATCGCACTTCAGGGACCGCGCGCGGAAGCGGTTCTGGCGGAACTATGGGCCGGCGTGTCCGACATGAAATTCATGGATGTGCTGGAAGTGCCGCTGCACGACGTTCCCTGCATCGTTTCCCGCTCCGGTTATTCCGGTGAGGACGGTTTTGAAATCTCCGTACCGGCCGACAAGGCGCAGGAGATCGCCAAGGCCCTGCTCGAACATCCCGATTGTGAGCCTATCGGTCTCGGCGCGCGCGACAGCCTGCGTCTGGAAGCAGGCCTTTGTCTTTATGGCAACGATATCGACACCACGACCTCCCCCATCGAAGCGTCGCTCGAATGGGCGATCCAGAAGGCACGTCGCGCCGATGGTGATCGCGAAGGCGGTTTTCCGGGTGCCGAGCGCATTCTGCGCGAACTGAAAGACGGCACATCGCGCCGCCGTGTCGGCCTGAAGCCCGAGGGCAAGGCGCCGGTGCGTGGCCATTCCAAGCTTTTTGCGGATGCCGAGGGCAAGACGGAAATCGGCGAAGTGACCTCCGGCGGCTTCGGCCCTTCGGTCGAAGGTCCCGTCGCCATGGGTTACGTGCCAGCGGCCTACACGGCTCCCGGCACGGCGATCTTTGCGGAAGTGCGCGGCAAATATCTGCCCGTCACCGTCGCTGCCCTGCCCTTCATCAAGCCCACCTACAAGCGGTGATCCATTATGGTCGAGCCAGCCGCCACCCCCCTCTGCCCTGCCGGGCATCTCCCCCTCAAGGAGGGAGATCGGCAAGAGGCTCTTACACTGCTCCATTCTCAAGCACCGAGATGGGCGAAACTTAGCCGCAGGTCGATCTCCCCCCTTGAGGGGGAGATGCCCGGCAGGGCAGAGGGGGGTACCCCTCGCCGACGCCCAATCAACCAATCACCAATTACCTTCCTCGAAAGGACGTCCCCATGCTGAAATTTACCGCAGAACACGAATGGCTGAAGTTCGAAGGCGATATTGCCACCGTCGGCATTACCAGCCACGCCGCTGAACAGCTTGGCGACCTCGTCTTCGTCGAATTGCCGGAAGTGGGCGCCACCTTCTTCAAGGATGGCGATGCCGCAACCGTTGAATCCGTCAAGGCGGCGTCCGATGTCTATTGTCCGCTGGATGGCGAAGTGGTGGAAATCAACCAGGCGATCGTCGACGATCCCTCGCTGGTCAATTCCGATCCGCAGGGCGCCGGCTGGTTCTTCAAGCTGAAGCTTTCCAACGTCGCGGATGCCGATACGCTGCTCGACGAGGCAGCCTACAAGGAGCTGATCGCGTAATGACGACGCCCACGGAATTCCACTTCACCGACTATCAGCCCTATGATTTCGCCAACCGGCGACACATCGGGCCGTCGCCGTCGGAAATGGCGGAGATGCTGAAGGTCATCGGCTACAAGAGCCTCGATGCCCTGATCGACGCCACCGTTCCCTCCTCCATCCGCCAGAAGGTGCCGCTGACCTGGGGTGCCGCGCTGACCGAACGCGAGGCGCTGGATCGTCTGCGTGAAACGGCCAACAAAAACCTGGTGCTGACCTCGCTGATCGGTCAGGGCTATTACGGCACGATCACGCCGCCGGTCATCCAGCGCAACATTCTGGAAAACCCGGCCTGGTACACGGCCTACACGCCTTACCAGCCAGAAATCAGCCAGGGCCGTCTGGAAGCCCTCCTGAACTACCAGACCATGGTCTGCGACCTGACCGGCCTCGATGTCGCCAACGCATCGCTGCTCGATGAAGCGACGGCGGCTGCGGAAGCCATGGCCATGTGCCAGCGCGTCGCCAAATCCAAGGCCACCGCCTTCTTCGTCGACGCCAATTGCCACCCGCAGACCATCGCGCTGATCGAGACCCGTGCGGCCCCGCTCGGCTGGAAGGTGATCGTCGGCAATCCCTTCACCGATCTCGATCCGGTCGACGTGTTCGGCGCGATCTTCCAGTATCCGGGCACCCACGGCCATGTCAGCGATTTCTCGGGCCTGATCTCCCGCCTGCACCAGACCGGCGCCATCGCTGCCGTGGCCGCCGATCTTCTGGCGCTGACGCTGTTGAAATCACCCGGCGAAATGGGCGCGGATATCGCCATCGGCACCTCGCAGCGTTTCGGCGTTCCTGTCGGTTACGGCGGTCCGCATGCGGCCTATATGTCGGTCAAGGATGCGCACAAGCGCTCCATGCCCGGTCGTCTGGTCGGCGTCTCGGTCGATGCGCGCGGCAATCGCGCCTATCGCCTGTCGTTGCAGACCCGTGAGCAGCATATCCGCCGTGAAAAGGCCACCTCCAACATCTGCACGGCGCAGGTGCTGCTCGCCGTCATGGCCTCGATGTACGGTGTCTTCCACGGCCCGCAGGGCATCAAGGCGATTGCCCAGCAGACCCACCAGAAAGCCGTGCTGATGGCCAAGGGTCTGGAAAAACTCGGTTACACCATCGAGCCGGAAACCTTCTTCGATACGATCACCGTCGAAGTCGGCCATATGCAGGGCGTCATCCTGCGCGCGGCTGTTGCGGAAGGCGTGAACCTGCGCAAGGTCGGTGCGACCAAGATCGGCATGAGCCTTGACGAGCGCACCCGCCCGGCGACGCTTGAAGCCGTCTGGCGCGCGTTCGGCGGTAATTTCCCGATCTCGGATTTCGAGCCGGAATATCGCCTGCCGAAGGAATTGCTGCGCACCAGCCAGTACATGACGCATCCCATCTTCCACATGAACCGTGCCGAAAGCGAGATGACCCGTTACATCCGCCGTCTTTCGGACCGTGATCTGGCGCTCGACCGCTCGATGATCCCGCTCGGTTCCTGCACCATGAAACTGAACGCAACTGCGGAAATGCTGCCGATCACCTGGCCGGAATTTTCCGATATCCATCCCTTCGTGCCGGCCAATCAGGCGCTCGGCTACAAGGAGATGATCGATGATCTCTCGGAAAAGCTGTGCTCGGTCACCGGTTACGACGCGTTCTCCATGCAGCCGAATTCCGGCGCGCAAGGGGAATATGCGGGACTTCTGACCATCCGCAACTATCATATCGCCAATGGCGGCACACATCGTGACGTCTGCCTCATTCCAACCTCGGCGCATGGCACCAACCCTGCCTCCGCGCAGATGGTCGGCATGAAAGTGGTGCCGGTGAAGGTGCGGGATAATGGTGACATCGATCTCGACGATTTCCGTGCAAAAGCAGAACAGTACGCGGAAAACCTCTCGTGCTGCATGATCACCTATCCGTCCACCCACGGCGTATTCGAGGAGACGGTTCGCGAGATCTGCGAGATCACCCATAAACACGGCGGACAGGTCTATCTTGATGGCGCCAACATGAACGCCATGGTCGGCCTTTCCCGCCCCGGTGATATCGGTTCCGACGTTTCGCACCTCAACCTGCACAAGACCTTCTGCATTCCGCATGGCGGCGGCGGTCCGGGCATGGGGCCGATCGGCGTCAAGGCGCATCTTGCTGCCTATCTTCCAGGCCATCCGACGACGGACGGTCGTGAGGGTGCGGTTTCGGCCGCCCCCTTCGGCTCGCCTTCTATCCTGCCGATCTCCTGGAGCTATTGCCTGATGATGGGCGGCGAAGGGCTGACGCAGGCGACCAAGGTTGCGATCCTCAACGCCAACTATATCGCCGAACGGCTGAAGGGCGCTTACGACGTGCTCTACAAGTCCGAGACGGGACGCGTGGCGCATGAGTGCATCATCGATACCCGGCCGCTGGCGGATAGCTGCGGCGTGACGGTGGACGATGTCGCCAAGCGCCTCGTCGACTGCGGTTTCCACGCACCGACCATGAGCTGGCCGGTGGCCGGCACGCTGATGATCGAGCCGACGGAATCCGAGACCAAGGCGGAACTCGACCGTTTCTGCGATGCCATGCTGGCGATCCGCGAAGAAGCCCGCGACATCGAGGAAGGCCGGGCGGACAAGACCAACAATCCGCTGAAGAACGCGCCGCACACAGTGGAAGATCTCGTCGGCGAGTGGGATCGTCCTTATAGCCGCGAACAGGGCTGCTTTCCGCCGGGCGCCTTCCGCATCGACAAATACTGGTCGCCCGTCAACCGCATCGACAACGTCTATGGCGACCGCAACCTCATCTGCACCTGCCCCCCGATGGAGGCTTACGCCGAAGCGGCCGAGTAAACCGTCAGTGCAAACAAACATACGAAGGCCCGGAGCGATCCGGGCCTTTTCTATTGCGGAAATGACTGAGGGACCTGGCCGGGCTTTCTTGCTGCCGGGGGCTTGCGTTTTTTCGGTCCCGCTTGTCTAACTTGGGGAAGAGGCGGAGAATGTGCGGATGCAAGGTGACGAAATTGCTGTCCTGATCGGGCGTGTTGCGCTCGGGGACCGCTCCGCATTCGCCGCGCTCTATCAGGCAACCAGCCCGAAACTTTTTGCGATCTGCATCCGTATCTTGAAAGACCGGGCGGATGCGGAAGAGGCGTTGCAGGAAATCTATGTCAGGATCTGGCAGAGAGCGCATTCCTTCGCAAGCCGCTCGGGGCATGCCTTGGCCTGGCTCGCCACCGTTGCCCGAAACCATTGTATCGACCTCGTCCGGGCGCGAAGGCCCGTGAGCGATGACATCGATACCGTGTTGGACCTTGCAGACCAATCGACTCCCGATCCGGAAATGCAAATCGCGATGCGCGATGAAGGCCGGCGAATCGATAGATGCATGGAGGAGTTGCGGCCGGATCAGGCTACTGCGGTGCGGCGAGCCTATGTGGAGGGTTTGAGTTATGCGGAACTTGCGCAGGAGATGAATGCGCCGCTCAACACGGTGCGGACATGGCTTCGCCGCAGCCTGCTGAAACTGAGAGAGTGCATGGAACGATGACATCGGGCGAACATAGTCGTGGCAACACTCCGCAGGATGAAGTTCTTGCGGCTGAATACGTGCTTGGCCTTCTTTCGCTGGAAAAGCGTCGAGCGGTCGAAAAGCGCATGACGGACGATGTTGACTTTCAGCGCCTCGTGGATCGGTGGCAGATCGATACCGCAGCGTTCAATGATGCTTATGGCGAAGTCCCGCCCGATGCCTCGGTATTCAGCCGTATCGAAAACCGCCTGTTCGCCGCCCGCCCCGATGCTGCGGCCGGTTCGTTCTGGCAGTCGCTCGTTTTCTGGCGCAGCGTCTCGCTTGTCTCGTCGCTTGCGGCTGTCGTCGCCATAGCCTTTGCATCAGGTCTGCTTGCGCCGGATGGCCGGCGTGCGACGCCACTCGTTGCCAACCTCACCGCGCCCGGCAACTTGATCGATCTCGTGGCATCCTACGATGCATCGAGCGGACGCCTGAAGATCACACCTGTTGCAGCAGACAGCGGCGAACGCCGATCACTAGAACTGTGGCTGGTGCCACCGGCGGGCAACCCGAAATCGCTCGGGACGATCAATGCGGCGGTTGACGCCGACATGGTCATTTCGCCCGAGATACGGGGTACACTCGGCGAAGGCTCCGTATTTGCCGTTAGCCTCGAACCATTCGGCGGTTCTCCTACCGGCCTTCCCACCGGCCCGATTGTTGCCTCGGGTACTGCGCGCCGCCTGTAACAAGAACGCAGTTAATCCTATTTAAAATCAGTTATTTATCAGTTTTTCGGGCTTGCCTGAAACTTCTCGGGACCAACCTCCGTCTCTTGTGTTGCTACGGATGACCGATAGCGGCCGCTGGAAGGGCTACCTTTCGGGGTCTGGATGTCACCAAGGAGGAATAACGATGCACAAGGTTTCCGTTCGCGCCCTGACGCTGGCCGCAGCTCTTTCCATCGGCATGGTTTCCGCTTATGCCGCAAACCCCAAGGTTGGCGGCGCCGCGATGTTCGAGAACAAAAACATCGTTGAAAATGCGATGAACTCGAAAGACCACACGACACTCGTCGCAGCGGTGAAGGCCGCCGGTCTTGTCGAAACGCTTCAAGGCAAAGGTCCGTTCACGGTGTTCGCGCCGACAAATGAGGCTTTCGCGGCCCTTCCCAAGGGTGCAGTCGACGATCTTCTGAAGCCGGAAAATAAGCAGAAGCTGGCCAAGGTGCTGACCTGCCACGTGGTTGCCGTCAATGCGCTGTCAACCGCCATCGAAAAGATGATCAAGGACGACAAGGGCGAGCATGACGTGAAAACGGTCGGCGGCTGCGTGCTCAAGGCCAAGGAAAGCATGGGCAAAATCACCTTGACGGACGAGAATGGTACGGTTGCTCATGTCACCATCGCCGACGTCAAGCAATCCAATGGCGTCATTCATGTCATCGACAAGGTGTTGTTGCCGAAGATGTAATTTAGCGCTGCATGACACGAAACGGGCCAGCAGCAGGCTGGCCGTTTTGATGAAAAGGCAGACTACTGGCAGATACGAAGGCCCGGAGCGATCCGGGCCTTTTTTCGTTACGGCAACGGAGTTTTTCGACCGTTGGAATTGCATATGATTGATCGTCAATCGTTCGCTGAAAAGCCGATGCGGCTCGCATCATTCGGGCAAGATCCTGCCCGGACTTGTCTACCTGATGGCGGTGGCTTGCGACCAGACGACCATCCAGTGACCATCGCGATGCTCATAGGTGTCGGTATGCCAGTAGTCACTGAGGGGAACGTGGTGCCCGCCGAAGATGACTTCAAGCTGAGCGCGATATCGAATAATTGCGACCCCGTCGTATAGGCGCACCGCAATCTCGGCTGGTTCCCACGTCCGGTACTTGATTTGCCCCGAGGCTACCGCGCCCAGATAGTCTTCCTTTGAAAGAGCGGTGCCGATTGGCGTTATCAACTGAAAGTCTGGAGCATGAAACAGTCGCGCCTGATCGATATCGGCGCTGACCAGGGCGCGAAGTCTGGCGCGTTCCGTTTCACGCAGGAGGTCGGCTTCGCGGGTCAGCGAGGATGCGTCGACGTTCGGGATTGTCATAGGTGTTCTCCATTTGATAGCGACGCTATGCGGATTGCCGACGGGCTGCACCAATCCCAGGACGCACCATGGCGATCTCCAAAATTAGACACTTAGACTGTTCTAGTCCAGTAGTCTCTTTTGACACTATGGATTTGAAGTGTCAATGTGACTACATCATGCAGACCGATCAGAAAATAGCCCAGATTCTGGACGCCGCCTTGCCGGTGTTCGTGCGCTTTGGCTTTCGCAAGACCTCAATGGCCGACATCGCGCGGGCCGCAGGAATCTCGCGGGCCTCGCTCTATCTGAGCTTCAACAGCAAGGAAGAGCTGTTTCGAGCTGGTTCGATGCGAGCGCACAAACGGACAATGGATGAAGTGGAAGCCGTGCTGGCAGGCCATGGCAGTGCTTTTGAGCGCATGGAAATGGCCATAGCGGTCTTTCAGCGGGAGCTGATCGTTCCCTTTGGAAACAGTACCGATGCAGAAGAGCTGTTTGCGGCCAACATGGCTCTGGCTGAGGATATCACGCTGGAGGCACGGGCGAAGCTGCTGAACATGCTGACGCAGACATTGATAGCGGCCACAGAGAACAGGGAAATCGATCTTGACCCGTTGCAAGCCCAACCCGCTCAACTGGCAAATATCATTGTGGCTGCGATGGATGGGATCAAACACGCGCAGAGGCGTTGTCCCGATCTTGAGGGTGACACAAGACTGTTCATGCGCCTGCTACGGGTGGCGTTGATGCCCCGGACAGGTCAGTAGGGAGAGTTTGGAGGCGACCGTTCACTGACCCAGATCTCACCGCACCAGACGGATATCGCTCGTCACCACCGTTTTGCCTGTCTTGCCGTCTTTGTCGGTGGTGCGCAGCCGCAGGCCGTTGTCGCCGATCTTTTCGATGGTCATGGCGGCAACGCGGTCGCCGTTGATTTCGCGGTTCCAGCGTACCGTGAGGTTGATCGCATTGCCCCGGCGGTTGCCGGCAAGCGCCGAAGGACGGCCGGAAGGACCGGTATAAGTGCCGCTGTAACGCGCGCCGCTGGCGGCGAGATCGGCAGCGATGGCGCGCCTGACCACCAAAAGACCACGACAGGTGCCCGACATGCTGAGCGCCGTCGCCTTTGCATCTGAACTGAGCGTGCAATTGACGTTGATCGGCGGCATGCCGATGCGGGTGATCACCGTTCCCTTGCCTGTCCAGTTGCCTTCGAGCGACGACAAAAACGCGCTTTCGTCGGCGGCGGCTGGCAGCGCGGCAAAAAGACCTGCCGTGACGGCGATGATTGAGGTGCGAATTGGTCCTGTTTTTTCCATTGGACGACTTTGCCGGTTCGGTTTCGTTCGACCCCTAACGCATCATCGCCTCCGGATGTTCCAGTCCCACGAATTGCCATTCAGGTCGTGCAGCCAAGCTCGACACAAAAAAGGAGGCCTTGCGGCCTCCTGTCGTCATCGTTTGTGAAAGAAATGCCCGTCAGCCGACGAAAGCGCGCTCGATGACAAACTCGGCAGGCTTGTTGTTGGCGCCTTCGGTAAGGCTGGCCTTTTCCAGAAGCTCCTTGGTGTCCTTTAGCATGGCCGAGGAACCGCAGATCATGCCGCGATCAATTGCAGGATCGAGTGCCGGGACACCGAGATCCGCAAACAGCTTGCCGTTCTCGATCAGCGTGGTGATGCGGCCCTTGAAGGGGTAATCCTCGCGCGTGACCGTTGCATAATGCTTGAGCTTGTCGCCGACGATCTCGTTCAGGAACTCGTGGTTGCGGATTTCCTCGACCAGATCGAAGCCGTATTTCAGTTCGGCCACATCGCGGCAGGTATGGGTAAGGATGACCTCCTCGAACTTTTCATAGGTATCCGGATCGCGGATCAGGCTCGCGAAGGGCGCGATGCCGGTGCCGGTCGAGAACATATAAAGCCGTCTGCCGGGCGTCAGCGCATCCAGAACCAGCGTGCCTGTCGGCTTCTTGCGCATCAGCACGGTATCGCCGGGCTTGATTGCCTGAAGATGCGACGTCAGCGGGCCGTCCGGAACCTTGATCGAGAAGAATTCCAGTTCCTCATCCCAGGCGGGGCTGGCGATGGAATAGGCGCGATAGACCGGCTTTTCACCGACCATCAGGCCGATCATGGCGAATTCGCCGGAGCGGAAGCGGAAGCCGGCCGGGCGTGTCATCCGGAAACGGAACAGGTGATCCGTATAATGCTCCACCGACAAAACCGTCTCGGCGTAAACACCATCAGGTATCTTGATCGCAAAATCTTCCGTCTTGGCTGGCGCGTTCATTTCAGGTTCCGTCCATTCTTACTCGATAGGCGATATTCTCCGACCGGGCAATTATACCATTTTTGTCGCCTTTTGAAGGCATGAGAATATCAATACTGCCATGTGCGCAGGAAATATGTATCTAAAACTCATATTTCCCGCATCATGCGTCAACCGGCCGCACGGCGACGCCAGCTATAGGTCTCGCCGCCGGTGGCCGGCCGGGCCGTTGGCTGATAATAGACCGGAATTTCCGGCAGGCGACTTTCGGACAGGCGACGGATCGCCGTCCCATTCGTCACCGCAAAGCTGGTAAAGCCGGTGCGCAACATCAGCGGCACCTGGTCGATCAGCACATCGCCGACCGCCCTCACCTCGCCTGCAAAATCAAGACGGCTGCGCAGCAGCGAGGCATGGCTGAAACCCCGGCCGTCATTGAAAGCCGGGAAGCTCACGGCGACAAGCTCGATACGGTCGAGATAGGGCTCGAGCCGGGTGACATCGTCAGCCGGAGCGATCAGAACGCCGAGGCCGACATCGTTGCTTTCAGCGGCACGGACGAGGAAATCGGCAAGCGACAGCACCGGCTTCTGCTCGCCAGTCGCCTTCACTTCTTCCGTTTCGATCACCCAGGGATCATTTTCCACGAAGCCGTCGCGGTTCCAGATTTTCGTCATGGCAATCTCCTCAGGCGGCTTCGGCCGCAGAACCGTAGAGCGCATTCTTGAAGGGCTGCGGCCCGACGCGACGATAGGCTTCGAGGAAGTTTTCCTCCTTCGAAAGGCGCAAGCCCAGATAGGTATCGACGATGGTTTCCACCGCGTCTGTCACCTTTTCCGGCTCAAAACCGCGACCGATGATCTCACCGATCGAAGTGTTTTCGTCGCCCGATCCGCCAAGCGTGATCTGGTAGAGTTCGGCACCCTTCTTTTCCACACCCAGAAGGCCGATATGGCCGACATGGTGGTGGCCGCAGGCATTGATGCAGCCGGAAATCTTGATCTTCAGCTCACCGATTTCCAACTGACGCTCATGCGCGCCGAAACGGGTGGAGATTTCCTGCGCCAGCGGAATGGAGCGCGCATTGGCAAGCGCGCAATAGTCCAGCCCGGGACAGGCAATGATATCGGTGATCAGCCCGGCATTGGCGGTAGCCAACCCCGCACCCACCAGTGCGCGATAGACCGGCTCAAGATCGGCCAGCGCCACATGCGGCAGGATGATGTTCTGCTCGTGGCTGATGCGGATTTCGTCGAAGGCGTATTCGGCGGCGATATCGGCAACGAGTTCCATCTGCTCGTCCGTCGCATCACCCGGAATGCCGCCAATCGGCTTCAGCGAAATCGTCACCATGCCGTAATCGGGATGCTTGTGCGGCGCGACGTTCTGCTCGACGAAGCGGGCAAAGCCCTCATCCGCCCGCTTCCAGCGCGCCAGACTTTCCCAGCCTTCGGGGCGATTCGTCAGTGCCGGCGGTGCGAAATAAGCGGTGATGGCCGCAATATCGGCATCCGGCAGCTTCAATTCGCTGTTTTTCAGGTCCGCGAACTCGACCTCGACCTGACGGGCCAGTTCTTCGGCACCGGTCTCGTGCACGAGTATCTTGATGCGCGCCTTGTATTTGTTGTCGCGGCGGCCGTGCAGATTATAAACGCGCATGACAGCCGTGGTGTAGGACAGCAGGTCCTCTTCCGGCAGGAAGTCGCGGATCTTCTTGGCGATCATCGGCGTGCGGCCCTGCCCACCGCCGACATAGACGGCAAAACCGATCTCGCCCTTGTCGTTCTTTTTCAAGTGCAGGCCGATATCGTGAACCTGAATGGCGGCGCGGTCGCGCTCGGCACCCGTTACCGCGATCTTGAACTTGCGCGGCAGGAACGAGAATTCCGGATGCACGGAAGACCATTGACGCAGGATTTCCGCATAAGGACGTGGATCGGCAACCTCGTCGGCGGCGGCACCTGCGAAATGGTCGGCAGTCACGTTGCGAATGCAGTTGCCGGAGGTCTGCAACGCATGCATTTCCACGCTTGCCAGTTCGGCGAGGATATCCGGCGTATCGGACAGGCGCGGCCAATTGTACTGGATATTCTGGCGGGTGGTGAAATGGCCATAACCCCGGTCATATTTGCGGGCGATATGGGCCAGCATCCGCATCTGCTGCGAATTCAGCGTGCCATAGGGAATGGCGACGCGCAGCATATAGGCATGAAGCTGGAGATAGACACCGTTCATAAGGCGCAGCGGCTTGAACGCGTCCTCGGCCAGTTCGCCGGACAGCCGGCGCTCGACCTGATCGCGAAACTGCGCCACGCGGCCTTCAACAAATGCGTGATCAAACTCGTCGTAACGGTACATCTTCTTCCTCAGACTGCGATGAATGCTGCATCGGCCGGCTTGAAGCCGTTGGCATAGTGCATGGTCGGACCAGCGGCGCGAATGCGCTCGCGAAGCCGCGTCGGCCAGAGCTTGCCATTCTCCTCCACCACGTCGATGACGTTTACGTCAACGACTTTGTTGGCGGAAAAATCCCGCTTGCCGATTTCCTCGAACGAGGCGACGGCCTCCGCATGGCGGGCGACGATCGCGTCCTGCAGGTTCTCCGTCCATTCGCCATTGGCATCGAGCCAGACGGCGATACCATCGCCAAGGCGGTTGGCGGTCAAAACCTTGTCAGCCATTTGCATACTCCCGTTTGAGGTTCGCTGGCTTTGAGCCAAGCGCAAGCGCCTCGGACCTGTCGAAATTGGCGCCCGCCACCGCATCGCCGATGATGACCATAACCGGGCCGGTCAACTCATCGCGATATTCGAGGTCGGGCAGATCGTTCAATGTGCCATGCAGCAGGCGGCGATCCGCGCGGCTGGCATTTTCGATGACGGCCACCGTCGTTTCCACGCCGAGCCCGGCCTCGATCAGCCTTGTCGCGACGGACGCTGCAACGCTGCGGCCCATATAAACGGCAATGGTGGCGCCGGAAACGGCAAGACGCGCCCAGTCGGGCAGCACATCGCCGGTCAGATCGTGGCCGGTGGTGAAAATCAGCGACGAGGCGACACCGCGCAGCGTCAGCGGCAATTCGAAATCCGCAGCTGCGGCGAAGGCCGAGGTGATGCCAGGCACGATCTCGTAGCCGATGCCGGCACTACGCAGCGCGGCCATTTCCTCACCCGCCCGGCCATAGACCAGCGGATCGCCGGATTTGAGGCGCACGACGCGTTTGCCGTCTTTGCCAAGGCGCACCAGCAGGCGGTTGATTTCGTCCTGCGACTTGCTGTGGCAACCCTTGCGCTTGCCGACGGACAGGCGTTCGGCATCGCGGCGGCCCATATCGACGATTGCCTGTGGTACCAGCGCATCATAGACGATGACGTCGGCTTCCATCAGCACGCGCTGGGCGCGCAGCGTCAGCAGGTCTTCCGCACCGGGACCGGCGCCGACAAGCCAGACGCGGCCTTCGCTGCGTTCGGGCGATAACAACAGACGATTAGCGGCGTCACGGGCGGAAAGCGTATCGCCGAGAGCGACGGCATCTGCGACAGCACCTGAAAAGAACCGACGCCAGAAATTGCGCCGCAACGCGCCCTTGGGCACATTCTGCTCGGCCACGTCACGATACTGCACGGCAAGGCGTGCAAGCTTGCCAAGCGACGGCGACAGCATCTGGTCGATGCGCGCGCGGATCATCTGGGCAAGAACCGGCCCTGCCCCTTCGGTGCCAATGGCGATGGCGACGGGTGCGCGGGCCACGAGCGCCGGGGTGAAGAAATCGCAAAATTCCGGCTGGTCCACCGCATTGGCGGGGATTTTCTTCGCGCGCGCGACAGAGACGATCTCGCGGTCCAGCGCCTCGTCACCGGTGGCGGCAAAAACCAGAGTTGCGCCATCGATCAGCTCGCTGGAAAAGCCCAGGGCCTGATGATCGATGCCGTTATTTCGGAGATAGCGCGCAAAATCCGCTTCCGGCTCGTCGGCATAGGCGATGATATGCGCATTGGTATTGGCAAGCAGCCTTACCTTTGCGAAAGCCTCATCTCCATTTCCGAAGACAATGACCTGCCGTCCCTCAACCCGGAAGAAAGCGGGGAAGGTCGAAAGGCGGTCGCCGGCTGCGGAAAAATCATGTTCGTCGTGCATTGTGCATATATCCCGCATTGCGGCGCAAGATTGAAGAAACAGAAATTCAAGCCTTTCCGGCACCTGGATTTTTATTTCTCGAACACCCCTGTTTTTGAGGAAAACCAACCAGCACCCCTGTTTTACCCCTGTCAGAGGCATCGGAATCCCGTGAGAATCCCTTGACAAACCATGTCCTCGCGCCGAACAAGGGAGGACCATTTTCGTCGATTTCTCCACGCGAAAACCGCTTTTTTTAGAGCGGCACGAAGGATCAGACCCTTGAACAGCCCCACTCTCGCCGCCCGTCTTCTCGATGTCATCGAACACGATATCCTGCCGTTGACGGTGCGCGGGGTCAGCCTCGGAAACAAGGTTTTCGGCGCGGCGATCCTGCGCAAATCCGACCTGTCGCTGGTGATTGCGGAGACGAATAACGAGCTGGAAAACCCGCTCTGGCACGGTGAGGTGCACGCCCTGAAGCGGTTTTACGAACTGGGCGAGAAGCCGAATACCAAGGACCTGATTTTCCTTTCCACCCACGAACCCTGCACCATGTGCATGTCCGCCATCACCTGGGCCGGCTTCGACAATTTCTATTCCTTCTTCAGCCACGAGGATTCCCGCGATGCTTTCGCGATCCCGCACGATCTGAAAATCCTGAAGGAAGTGTTCGGGCTGGAGCCGGGCGGATATCGCCGCAGCAACGCCTTCTGGAACTCTTTCTTCATCGCCGATCTGGTGGAAAGCGAGAACGATCCGTTGAAAAGCACATTGAAGGCGCAGACGGCCCGCATCAAGGCCGCCTATGACGATCTCTCCACCACATACCAGTCGTCGAAAAGCGATAACGACATTCCGCTGAATTAGAGCATTTCCCGGAAAAGTGCGTAAAAACAAAGAATGAAGGTTTGAGACACGATGGAAGCCTCGAAGGATATTTCCCGCCTGATCGAGATCATGGAAGCCCTGCGCCAGCCGGAAACCGGTTGCCCGTGGGATGTTGTCCAGACCTTCGAGACGATCAAGCCCTACACCATTGAAGAGGCTTATGAAGTCGCCGACGCCATCGAGCGCAAGGATATGGACGATCTTTGCGACGAGCTGGGCGACCTGTTGTTGCAGGTGGTTTTCCACGCCCGCATTGCCGAGGAACGGGGCGAATTCGCCTTTGGCGACGTGGTTGAGGCTGTCACCTCGAAAATGATCCGCCGCCATCCGCATGTCTTTGCCGTGTCCGCCGCGGATACGCCAGAGAGCGTCAAGCTGCAATGGGACCAGATCAAGGCCGCAGAAAAACGCGAACGTGCGGAGCGCCGTGCGCAGCGGGGTATCACGGAAGATTTCAAGGCGGGCTTCCTTGGCGGCGTACAGCGCAGCCAGCCGGCGCTGACCGAGGCCCTGAAGCTGCAGGAGCAGGCCGCGCGCGCCGGTTTCGACTGGTCGGACCCCGCTCCTATTCTCGACAAGATCGAGGAGGAGATCGCAGAATTGCGCGAAGCGCTGGCGGAGGGAAAACCGGAGAAGGTCTCCGACGAACTCGGAGATCTCATCTTCGCGCTCGTCAATATCGGCCGCCACGTCAAGGCCGATCCGGAAGATGCGCTGCGCGGCACCAATACGAAATTCCGCAGGCGTTTCAACCACATCGAAACGTCTCTCACCGAAAATGGCGAGACGCTGGAAGAAGCGAGCCTTGAGAGAATGGAAGACCTCTGGCAGGCGGCGAAACGCATCGAACGCTCGCTCGATACGGTTTCGTCCTAGCCCGCCGTCACCCCGGATTTAGTCCGGGGTCCAGTGCGATCAAGTCCTTGATCGCAAAAGACTCTTTCCTCACGACACAGACGCGCCGTGGCTGGATTCCGGCTCAAGGCCGGAATGACGGGGAGAGGTTTTCGGGCCTTACAATCGTTCTCAGAGCAATTACTGCTCCCAGTCTTCCCGCTCGCGGAGGGTCGCTTTTCCAAGCTTCCGTTCCAGTTCGGCGGCCTGCGCTTCCGACAGGCGCACATCGAGAACGACCGAGCCGTCTTCGTGGTCTTCACGGCTGTCGACGATGGAATTGCTGTAAACCCAGGAGATCAGCGGCAATTGCTCGACGGAGAGGACAACGGTCGTTTCCGTCAGGACACCGGACAGACGCCCGGAAATCTCGTCCATCAGGGCATCGACGCCCTCGCCCGTGACGGCTGAAACGGCACGAATATTGGCGCTGCCTTCGGCGCGCTCGATGATGGCGTCATGCGCCTCCGGCTCGAGGCGGTCGACCTTGTTCCAGACCTCGATGATGCGCTTTTCGGCTTCCTTCTCGTCAATGCCGAGATCGCCGAGAATGCGCAGCACATCCGCCGACTGGGCGGCATTGTCCGGATCGGACATGTCACGCACATGCAAAACGAGATCGGCTTCCAGCACCTCTTCCAGCGTTGCGCGGAAAGCGGCGACCAGATGCGTCGGCAGGTCGGAGATGAACCCGACCGTGTCGGACAGGATGACCGTGCGGCCATGCGGCAGCTTCATGCGGCGCAAGGTCGGATCGAGCGTGGCGAACAGCATGTCCTCGGCCAGAACGCCAGCACCGGTGATGCGGTTGAACAGCGTGGATTTGCCGGCGTTGGTATAACCGACCAGAGCCACGATCGGATGCGGCACCTTGCGGCGCTTGGCGCGGTGAAGCTGGCGGGTGCGCACCACCTGCTCCAGCTCGCGCTCCAGCTTGACGATGCGATCCTGAAGCAGCCGGCGGTCGGCCTCGATCTGGGTTTCACCCGGACCACCCATGAAGCCTGCGCCACCGCGCTGACGCTCAAGGTGGGTCCAGCTTCTGACGAGGCGGCCCTTCTGGTAGTTCAGATGCGCAAGATCGACCTGCAGCGTGCCTTCCTTGGTGGAGGCGCGACGGCCGAAGATTTCAAGGATCAGGCCGGTTCGGTCGATGACCTTGCAATTCCATTGTTTTTCAAGATTGCGCTGCTGCACCGGGGTCAAGGGATGATCGACGATCACCAGACCGGAATCGGTTTCATCCAGAAGATGACCGATTTCCTCGATCTTGCCGGTTCCGAACAATGTGGCCGGACGCGGCTGGTTGACCGGAACGATGAGCCCTTGGGTCACCTCCAGATCGATGGCGAGCGCCAGCCCCTTCGCTTCCTCCAGCTTGGCTTCGACAGACCGGCTCGCGGTCGCCGTGGCTGCTGCAGCGTCGCGATTTTCGCGTGGTTGCTTGAGGACAGGAACGAGGACAACCGCGCGCATGTCGTCGCGGCGCTTCTCCTGCTCCGGAATGATGGATTCGTTCGAAGTGTCTCGCGTCGAAATTGGCTCAGCCTTATCCAGAAAAAACATTGCGGCCGACCGCATCCGCGCGGACGGCCTTGGGGATTAACCTGACGGAACCGGAAATGTTCCCGGTTCGGGTCGGTTTATGTCGAAGATACCGTCGAGGGAGCCTGATCAGGCCGCGCCTTCTTCGCTCTCGAACATCTGCATCGGCTGGCCGGGCATGATGGTGGAGATCGCATGCTTGTAAACAAGCTGCGAGTGACCGTCACGGCGCAAAAGCACGCAGAAATTGTCGAAGGAGGTGACAACGCCCGTTAGCTTGACGCCGTTGATCAGGAAAATCGTGAGCGAAATCTTCTGCTTACGAACGGTATTGAGGAAAAGATCCTGAAGGTTTTGAGAACGTTCCGCCATGGCGCCGCTTCTTTCTTTTTTGCCGGCAGGGATACCGGAAAATAATCAATCAATAATAAACCGGCCGAGTCTTGTCCCCCGCTTGGCCGACCTGCAACTCTGGTATCAAATCATGTCCTGTTCCGCAACGGCGAAAACAGCCGAATGAGTACGAGTATTGACCCGCTTTTTCGATTCGAAACAGTCAGAAATATTGTATCGAAACCCGGAAAAGCTGTTCCACGTCGCGGACAGCATCGGCGGACGCAAACAGCACGACGCGGTCCTTCGCCTTGATCTTCGTACTGCCGTCCGGGCGGATCACCACACCGTCGCGATAGATCGCGCCGATGCGCACGCCTTCGGGCATATCGATGTCGCGGAAGGACTGGCCGACCAATGGCGATGTCTCCAGCGCCTCCGCCTCGATCACCTCCGCCGACCCGTGCTGGACGGCGTAAACCGAGCGGATGCGGCCTTTGCGCACATGCTGGAGAACGCGCGAAATGGTAACGGCCCGTGGGTTGATATAGGCATCGAGACCGAGCGAAGCCGCGACTTCGTGGAAGGACGAGCTGTTCAGCAAGGCGAGGTTTGATTTGCAGCCGAGTTGCTTGGCCATCACGGCCGCCAGAATATTGGTCTGGTCGCTGTTGGTGAGCGTCACGATCAGGTCGGCATCCTGAATGTCCGCCTGCATCAGAATCTTCTGGTCGAGCGCCGAACCATGCATGACGATGGTGTTGCTGAGCTGCTCCGATGCGGCAACAGCCCTGTCGCGATCCGACTCGATGATCTTCACCCGCGTCTTTGGCTGCAACTCCTCGATCTTGTGCGCGACGAAGTGGCCGATATTGCCGGCGCCGGCGATGACGATGCGCTGCGCCTCCTGCTCCTCGTGGCCAAAAAGGCTCAAGGTGCGGCGGGCGTGCTGGCGCTGACAGATCACATAGGCAAGGTCGCCGACCCGCAACTGCTCGGAGGAATGCGCGACTTTCAGGATGCCGTTGCGGTAAACCCCCACCACTGTCGCGATGAGGTCGGGAAACAGGTTGGAAAGCTGCTGCAGCGGTGTGTTGATGACCGGGCAGTCCTCCATGCATTCGATCGCCAGCATGAAGATCGTATCGTCGGCGAAACGCACGACATCGGTGGCGCCGGGAAAGGCGATGCGCCTGAGCACCATCTTGCCGACTTCCACCTCCGGCGAAATCGTCACGTCGATCGACATGTTCTCGCGGCTGAAGAGATCGGCATATTCCGGCCTCAGATAGCTTTGGTCGCGGATGCGGGCGATCTTGGTCGGAACGCTGAACAGCGCATGCGCCACCTCGCAGGCGACGATGTTGATTTCGTCATGCAACGTCACGGCGATGATCATGTCCGCCTGGTCGGCGCCCGCTTTCGCCAGCATATCGGGATGGGCGCCATGGCCCACATAACCGCGCACATCCAGCGTCTCGGTAATGGCGGTGATCAACGAGGCGGCCGTATCGATCACCGATACCTCGTTATCCTCGCGCGATAATTGTTCGGCGATGCCGTAACCCACCTGCCCTGCGCCGCATATGATGACTTTCATGCTGTCTCTCTGACGGAATAATCGGTTACGGCGACTTGGCCTTCATTCCTTATACGCCGAGAGATTTCAGTTTGCGATGCAGCGCCGATCTTTCCATGCCGACAAATTCCGCCGTTCGCGAAATATTGCCACCGAAGCGGTTGATCTGGGCCACCAGATAGTCTCGCTCGAACATTTCGCGCGCCTCGCGCAGCGGCAGAGTCATGATGTGCTGATCGCCCTGCGCCGAAATCTTCGGCAGCATATCGCCAATATCCGCCGGCAGCATATCGGCCGAAATCGGTGCCTCGCCGCCCTCTGGACGGGCGAGGATCATCAGCCGCTCGATATTGTTGCGGAGCTGGCGGATGTTGCCCGGCCAGTCATGCGTCTGGAGAACGGCCATGGCGTCGTCGCCGATCTTGCGCGGACGGATACCGGCCTGTTCGGAAATCTGCCGCATGAACATGTCGACAAGGAAAGGAATATCCTCGCGCCGTTCCGACAGCGCCGGCACCTTCACCGGCACCACGGCGAGGCGGTGGTAAAGGTCTTCGCGGAACTGGCCTTCGGCGATCAGGCTTTCGAGGTGATGGGCGGTCGAGGAAATGATGCGCACATCCACCTTCACCCGCTTGCCGCCGCCGACACGCTCGAACTGCTGGTCCACCAGCACGCGCAGGATCTTGTTCTGCGTCTCGCGCGGCATCTCGCCGACTTCATCGAGATAGAGCACGCCGCGATGGGCCTCTTCGAGAGCCCCCACCTTGCGCGGCTGTCCGGGTAAGCCTTCCGTGCCGAAAAGCGCGATTTCCATGCGGTCGGGCGTGATCGTCGCCGCGTTCAGCGCCACGAAAGGTCCGCTGGCGCGCGAGGACTTCTTGTGCACCATGCGCGCCACCAGTTCCTTGCCGGAACCGGAGGGACCGAGGATCATGATGCGGCTGTTGGTAGGTGCTACCCTGTCGATCGTCTGGCGAAGCTGCGAAACGGCAAGCGACGCGCCAACGAGTTCAACCGCGTCACCGGTGCGCTTCTTGAGTTCCAGAACCTCCCGCTTCAGCTTGGAGTTTTCCAGCGCCCGCTCGGCGATCAGGATGAGGCGGTCCGCCTTGAACGGCTTTTCGATGAAATCGAAAGCGCCGCGCTTGATCGCGTTGACGGCGGTTTCGATATTGCCGTGACCTGAGATCATGACCACCGGAATATCGGGATGGCGGCTCTTGATCTCGTCCAGCAGAGCCAGACCGTCGAGCTTCGAACCCTGCATCCAGATGTCGAGAAAGATCAGACGCGGCACGCGTTCCGAAATGGCGGCCAGCGCACTGTCGCTGTCGAACGCCATGCGCGTCTCGTGGCCCTCGTCGGACAGAATACCCGCTACGATTTCGCGAATATCCGCTTCGTCATCCACGACCAGAATATCAGACGCCATATGCTGCTTCCTTGTTATTTTTGCCGCCGACCGCCTCGATATAGGGCAACAGCACTCTGATCATGGCACCGTGGCCATGGTCGAACTCCGGCGGGGCATCGTGGAGTTCCAGATACCCGCCATGCTCTTCAATGATCTTCTTGACGATGGCGAGGCCGAGGCCGGTGCCCTTGTCCCGCATCGTCATATAGGGTTCGAGAATGCGGTGACGGTTCTCGACGGGAAGGCCGCGGCCATTGTCGATGATATCAGCCACAAAACGGGAATTGGTCTCGTCGAAAGATGCGCGCACCAGGATCTTGCCCGGCCGCTTTTCGCCTTCCACCGCCTCGATGGCTTCCGTCGCGTTCTTGATGAGATTGCCGAACGCCTGTCCCAGCATGCGGGCATCGAACATGCCCTCCAGCGGAATATCGCCCAGCTCCGTTGAGAATTTGGTGTCGGCGGCGCTGATTTCCCGCAGGAATGCCGCGTCCTTCAAAATCGCGCGCAGGTCCGACTTTTCCTTCGTCGGCTTCGGCATACGCGCAAAGGCCGAGAATTCGTCCACCATCCGGCCGATATCGCCGACCTGCCGGACGATGGTATCCGTACACTGGTCAAAAATGGCGCGGTCGCTCTCGTCGATCTGCTTGCCGAAACGGCGCTTGATGCGTTCGGCGGAAAGCTGGATCGGCGTCAGCGGGTTCTTGATCTCGTGGGCGATGCGCCGCGCGACATCAGACCATGCGGTCGAGCGCTGGGCGATGACGAGATCGGTGATGTCATCGAGCGTGATGACGTAGCTGTCGCGGCTGTCGCGGGCATCCTCGCGGGTCACCTGCACATTGAGAGTCCGTTCCTTGCCGCGCCGCATGATATTGATCTGCTTACGGAAGTTGCCGCGCGACCAGGTATTGGCCTCAGTTACGACCTCTTCGATTTCAGGCGCGATTTCCGACAGTTGCGCGCCGATCAGCTGTTCGGAGGTCTGTGCCAGGAACTCTTCTCCCGAGGGATTGACGATGGTGATCTTGCGGTTCTCGTCAACACCGATGACGGCGGCGGTAACGCCCGACAGCACCGCCTCGATGAAGCGACGGCGGTCGTCGATATCGTCCTTCGCCTCGATGATCTGCTCCTGCTGGCTGCGCAGTTCCGAGACCATCTTGTTGAAGGTGCGGGACAGACGTCCGACGTCGCCGTCCACGGCGCGAACAGGAACCAGTACATGCATGTTGCCGGTGGCGACACTGTCTGCGGCGCTGATGAGAAGGCGGATCGGGCGCACAATGCGGTCGGCCACCGCAATCGCCGTCCAGATCGCGGCCAGAAGAACGATCAGCGCGAAACCGAGATAGAGGATCGCAAACGCGATCTGCAAGGGCGCGCGACCCGCTTCCATCGCCTTGTATTCGGCGCGGTTCTCCTCCATCAGCCGCATCGCGCTCATCACCTTTGGATCGACGGCGCGCACGGTGTAGAGGAATGTGCCGCTGATACCCTCGAGCTTGATGATGGCGCCGACGAGATTGGTGATACCCGGCGGAATAAGGGTCGGCTGACCGGCGGCGGCCTTTTCAAGCGCATCATGCGGAATGGCGGGAAGCGGCTTTTCCGTCTTGATGTCGGCCTGCGCGACGGCGTCGCCGTCCTCCTGCACCAGAAACGCGCCGAGAAGGCCGCGGCCCTTGGCCTGTCGGGTCATCAGGTCAACGAAGCCGGTGCGGTCGAGGTAAAACAGGGCGCGGTTGCGGTCGAGGTCGGTGGCCATCGACAGGGTCTGCCCCTGAAGATAGCCGGCATTTTCCATCATATAGGCCTGGGCGATATTGCTGGAGGAATCGACGATCGACTGGGTGCGGAGCGAAAACCAGCGGTCGAGGCCGACATTCAGCGTCAGACTGGCGAAGATGGCGACAAGAACGGCGGGCGTGATCGCCACGATGGAGAAAAGCACGACGATGCGGACGTGCAAACGAGCCGCAGCCCTGCCCTTTTTCCGCGCTTTCAGCAGGCGGTTGATTTCCCGGCCGATGAGAAACATCAGTCCGATCACGAGGATCGAATTGATGACGACGGAAGCGATGACGACATTCGATGTCGGCGCAATCGGCGTGACGCCCATAAGCACGAAGAGGGTCGCGATAGCGCAAATAAGGGCGACGCCGGCGAGCACCAGCCCAGGCAGAGCGAAGGACATCCTGCGATCGGCAACCACCATTCCCGCTGCGTCTTCGGCAACGGCTTTTTCGGCGGCGGGTTTCCGCATGCATTTCTCCCAATCGCTGGCAAGCCAGCACCACATTTACGAAAATTGGGCAAATCCGCCTCGTGCCGGCGAATCTCTCCATCCTAGTGTTTTCCAAGCAACACAATGTGGCGAAAATGCAACGACAAATGCGGCCTTGTCAACATTCTCAGCTGGGGCGGGAGCTGCGATAGACGGAAACACCAAGCTCGCGGATTTTCTTGCGCAGCGTATTGCGGTTCAATCCGAGAAGATCGGCGGCCTTGATCTGGTTGCCCCGCGTCGCCGTCAGCGCGGCGAGGATCAGGGGATATTCCAGTTCGCGCAGCACACGGTCGTAGAGGCCGGGCGGCGGCAAGCCTTCGCCAAAGCTCGAGAAATAATCCCGCATGTTCTCCTCGACCGCCTGCGAAATGGTCAGTGAGCCGGAGCGGACCGCCATCTTGTCGAGCGGGCTGTCGGGAACATCCGACTGCAATTCCTGCTCGATGATCTCTCGAGTAATGACCTCCTGCGGATAAAGCGCCATCAGCCGGCGGATCAGGTTTTCCAGCTCGCGCACGTTGCCCGGCCAGGCATAGGCCTTCATGACTTCCAGCGCCTCGGTCTCGAAACGCTTGCCCTCCAGCCCCTCCTTCTCACCCGTCTGGATGAAATGGCGCACCAGATCGGGAATATCCTCCGCCCGGTCACGCAGCGGCGGTAGCCGTAGCGGCACGACGTTCAGGCGGTAATAAAGGTCCTCGCGGAAGAGGCCCTGATTGATCGACTGTTTCAAGTCCTTGTTGGTGGCAGCAACGATGCGGACATCGGTCCGGATCGGCGTGCGCCCGCCCACCGTCGTATATTCGCCCTGTTGCAGCACGCGCAGCAGGCGCGTCTGGGCATCCATCGGCATGTCGCCGATTTCGTCGAGAAACAGCGTGCCGCCCTCGGCCTGCTCGAAACGGCCGGTCGAGCGGTTCTGCGCGCCGGTGAAGGCGCCCTTCTCGTGGCCGAACAGTTCGGATTCGATCAGGTCGCGCGGGATCGCCGCCATGTTGATGGCAACGAAGGGACCGTTGCGGCGCTTGCCGTAATCGTGCAGCGCCCGCGCCACCAGCTCCTTGCCGGTGCCGGATTCGCCGGTGATCATCAGCGTCAGGTCGGTCTGCATCAGGCGGGCCAGAACCCGATAGATTTCCTGCATCGCCGCCGAGCGACCAACCAGCGGCATGCCGTCCTGCATGTCGTCGTCAAGCTTCGCAGGCTTGCGCTTCGGCTCCGACAAAGCGCGGCCGATAATGGCGATCAGCTCCGTCAGATCGAAGGGCTTGGGCAGGTAGTCGTAAGCGCCCTTCTCCGAGGCCTTGATCGCCGTCATGAAGGTGTTTTGCGCGCTCATCACCAGAACCGGCAGGTCCGGGCGGGCCTTCTTGATGCGCGGCAGAAGATCGAAGGCGTTTTCGTCGGGCATCACGACATCGGTCACGACCAGATCGCCCTCGCCCGCCGAAACCCAACGCCAGAGCGTTGCGGCATTGGAGGTGATGCGCACGTCGTAACCGGCGCGGCTGAGCGCCTGGTTGAGCACCGTGCGGATCGCGGCATCATCATCGGCGACGAGGATAGTAGCTGTCATTGGTCATTTCCTGTCGTGTTCGGCAAAGTGCGGTCGTCAAGCCCCATTTCCGGCGAGACGGGCAGCAATACGCGGAAAGTCGTGCGATGGTTCTGGCTGTCGCATTCGACGATGCCGCCATGGGCGCCGATGAGTTTGGCGACAAGCGCCAGCCCGAGGCCAGAACCGTTCGTCTTGGTGGTAATGAAGGGGTCGAAGAGATGCGGCAAAAGATCCGCCGGAACTCCCGGCCCGTTATCGTGCACGCAAAATTCGAGCGGCAGCGAGATGCGTTCGCGACTACCGGCAACCGACATGCGCATGCCGGGACGATAGGCGGTGGTCAGCACGATCTCGCCTTCCGGCTGGTTGCCGACGGCTTCCGCCGCATTCTTTACCAGATTGAGAAAGACCTGCACCAGCTGGTCGCGATTGGCATAGACCGGCGGCAGCGACGGATCGTAATTTTCCGAAATCTTGATATTGCGGGCAAAGCCGGCCTTGGCTATCGCCTTTACGTGATCGAGTACCGAATGGATGTTGACCGGCACGCGGTCCACCGGCCGCTCGTCCGAAAACACCTCCATGCGATCGACCAGCGAGACTATGCGGTCAGTCTCGTCACAGATCAGCCGCGTCAGCGCCCGGTCCTCGTCGGGAACCGACGTTTCGAGAAGCTGGGCGGCACCACGAATGCCCGAAAGCGGGTTCTTGATCTCATGCGCCAGCATGGAGGCAAGGCCGGTGACAGAGCGGGCAGCGGCGCGATGGGTCAGTTGCCGGTCGATCTTGTCGGCCATCGACCGCTCCTGAAAGACGACGACCACCGATCCCGGCTCGCTGACGACGGGCGCCACATAAAGATCGACAAGCTTGTCCTGCCCAAGCCGCGGTGAACTGAGATCGACCCGATATTCGTTCACCGGCGCGCGGCGTTCGCGCACCTGATCGATGAGCGCAAGCAGCGGACTGCCGAAGGGAATGAAGGTGGAAACGCGGTAGCGCGCGAGATGCGAAGCACTGGCCCCGAAAAAGGCTTCGGCCTCCCAATTGGCAAAGGCGATGAAACCTTCGGCATCCACCAGGATGACGGGGTTCTGCACCGCATTGAGAACCGCCATGGCAAGCGGGTTCGCATCTGCCGGGCTATGTTTATCAGCGCTCATGCGGCCTTCCTTGCGGCTTCGCCCGCATTTTCGCTAAGGGCGGAGCGCAGCAGATCCGCCACCTCCGCAGTATCGCGCGATGTCATGATTTGAGCCTTTTTCGGGGTAGCGATCTCCGGCGCGAAACGGTCGAGATACCAGCCCAGATGTTTGCGGGCGTGCCGAAGACCGGCTTCCCTTCCGTAAAATTCCAGCATCATGTCGTAATGCTCGACAGCAATGCCGGCAATATCGGCGCGTTGCGGCGCGGCATGTCCCGCCAGCACCGCCGGCAGCCAGGGCTGGCCCTGTGCGCCGCGACCGACCATGACGGCATTCGCGCCGGAACGACGCAGGATTTCCCGCGCATCCGCAGCAGTCTCGACATCGCCGTTGGCGATCAGCGGAACGGAAATCACCTCCCGCACAGCCCGAATGGCATCCCAGTCCGCGCGGCCCTCGTAAAACTGCATACGGGTGCGGCCGTGAATGGTGATGAGCCGGACGCCTGCCGCTTCGGCGCGTTTGGCGATTTCCGGTGCATTGATGGAATTTTCGTCCCAGCCGAGCCGCATCTTCAGTGTCACGGGCACATCGACTGCGCCGACCGTCGCCTCGATCAGCGACAGGGCATGATCGGGATCGCGCATCAAAGCCGAACCGGAATAACCGCCCGTCACCTTCTTGGCGGGACAGCCCATATTGATATCGATGATCCCCGCGCCGTTATCGGCTGCTATCTTCGCCGCCTCGGCCATGAAATGCGCCTCGCGTCCGGCAAGCTGCACCATATGCGGAACCATGCCGGCATTTTTCAGCCGCGCCCAGGATTCTCCGCGATTGGCGACGAGTTCGCGGCTTGCGACCATCTCGGTAACAACGAGGCCCGCGCCATAACGCCAGGCGAGCTGCCGGAACGGCAAATCCGTCACGCCCGACATGGGCGCCAGCACGGCACGATTACGGATCGTGACTGAGCCGATGCTGAACGGTTCTGACAACTCCGGAGGGGGCAACTGATGATCTTTCATGCAGAAGGGTTATATGCATTATTTTTAGACAGTGTTTGCGCGCTTGCCAAGCACTTTTAAAGCGTTGCACGTTTTATTTGCTAGGCGTCTGCCTGCCTCTTTTGCTGTCGATAGCAATTTGTGCAGGTTCGGATGAGCACGAGCGGCCAATCCCGCGATATGCAGGCAGATACCGCGTCTTATCGGGCTGGCCTTCCGGGTTTTGAAACGCTAGAGCAGGACTGTCAACCATTGAGGGTTGCACACGAAGCATAAGACCAATGCAGGAAAGTACTATGAAACTCGGCATCGTCATCGTCGCCGCAGGACGCGGAGAAAGAGCCGGCTCCCCCGAGGAAGGGCCAAAACAATATCGTTCCATCGGCGGCAAGGCCGTGATCGAACATACCTTGTCGACCTTTCTGGGCTGGGACAAAGCCTCGCCGATCGTGGTCGTCATCCATGCCGACGATTTGAGCCTCCTGTCGCCGATCCTCGAACGGCTGAATGCTGGCGAGCGGATCGTCACCGTCACGGGCGGCGCGACGCGCCAGCAATCGGTGCTGGCCGGGCTGGAAGCACTGGCCTTGCAGGACCTGACGCATGTGATGATCCACGACGCCGTGCGGCCTTTCGTCGCCGAGGACATGCTGGAGCGCGTCGTGGCGCTGCACCGGGCGGGTGCGAACGGCGTTCTGCCTGCCCTGCCCGTCACCGATACGCTGAAGCGCGGCGCAGGTGATTCTGTCGCGGAGACCGTTTCCAGACAGGGGCTTTATGCGGCGCAAACACCGCAAAGTTTCGGTTATGGCGAAATCCTCGCCGCGCATCGCGCCGCCTCCGCCTCGGGCAAAACCGATTTTACCGATGACGCATCGATCGCCGAATGGGCGGGACTGACGGTGACGTTGACTGAAGGCTCGGTCGACAATGTGAAACTCACTCTCAAGAGGGATATCGCCATGGCCGATGAAAAGCTCTCCCACGGACTGCCTGACGTGCGCACCGGCAATGGTTACGACGTGCACCAGCTGGAGGCCGGAGACGGCGTTACGCTATGCGGCGTCTTCATTGAACACGACCAGAGACTGAAAGGCCATTCGGATGCCGATGTGGCGCTGCATGCGCTGACGGATGCGCTGCTCGCCACCTGCGGCGCAGGTGATATCGGCGACCACTTCCCGCCGTCCGATCCGCAATGGAAGGGTGCCGCATCGCGCATCTTCCTCGAACATGCGGCGAAAGTCGTGCGCGACAATGGCGGCACGATCATGAATGCGGATGTCTCGCTGATTGCCGAAGCGCCGCGTATCGGCCCACACCGGCAGGCCATGCGCGAGACGCTGGCGGACATACTCGGCATTGCGCTGGAGCGCTGCTCGGTCAAGGCGACCACCAACGAGACGATCGGTTTCGTCGGCCGTCGCGAAGGCATCGCAGCGATCGCCACGGCTACCGTGGTCTACAGGGGCAGACCGTTATGAGCCTGTTTCCCGCAGATATCGAAGAGCTGGCGCGGCGGATCGTTTCCGGCTTTACCGTCAAAGGCTTCATGGTCTCGACTGCGGAAAGCTGCACGGGCGGCCTTATCGCCGGTGCGTTGACGGAAATCGCCGGCTCCTCCGCCGTCGTCGACCGGGGGTTCGTTACCTATACCAACGAAGCGAAGATGGACATGCTGGGTGTTGGCGCTGACACGCTTACAGCCTTCGGCGCGGTGTCCCGGCAAACGGCTCTTCAGATGGCGCATGGCGCCCTGTTCCGTTCGCGCGCGGATTTTGCCGTTGCCGTCACCGGCATTGCCGGTCCGGGCGGCGGTTCAACGGATAAACCGGTGGGACTGGTGCATCTGGCCGCCAAAGCGCGCAACGGCAAGACCTTGCACCATGAGATGCGTTACGGCGAGATCGGCCGCACCGAAATTCGTCTTGCGACCGTCAGGACGGCACTTGAAATGCTGCTTGCCCTCAATCAGGCCGGGTCCGCGTAAATCTTGTCGGCGCGGGTCTCGAAGGCTTCCGCGAACATGCGGAAAGCCCGGTCGAACATCGACCCCATAACCGCGCCAAGCAGACGGTTCTTGAATTCATAGTCGATGAAGAAATGAATGGCCGAGCCGCCATCTTCGGCAGCTTCGAAACGCCAGCGATTGTCGAGAAACTTGAACGGTCCGTCGATATATTTCACGTCTATGGCGCGCTCGGCCGGGTTCAGCAGCACCTGCGTGGTGAAGGTCTCGCGGATGGCCTTGTAGCCCACCGTCATATCCGCCACCAGCAATGTCTTGCCATCCCGCTCCTTGCGCGAGCGGATAACCAGCGCTTCGCAAAGGGGCAGAAACTGCGGATACTTCTCCACATCGGCGACGAGGTCGTACATGCGGACGGGAGAGTGTTTTACAAGGCGATGCGTTTCGAACTTTGGCATGAGCGGCAGTTAATCCTCGATAACAAGAAGATCAAGAAGGCGGCGAAACTGTTTTCGGCTTTTTAGCTGAAATACCGGTACGTTGGGGCCATAAAGCGCGAAATTTTGCTCGAAGATAGGGGCGTGGCGGCGTTCGAAATTCCAGATATAGCGCAGGAAATCGAGGTCTATTCTTTCCGGACAACCCGCCGCCATTTCGGGCCGCGCCTTGCCATAACCCTTGGCGATCCGGCTGACGGCGCCCCACAGGCAGAGCCAGCGCGGCATGCGCACCCAAAGGACGATATCGGATCTCGGCAGACGCATATCGAAAGACGACGGATTGCTGCCGTCCATCAGCCATCGTTCCCCGGTGATGATGGCGGCGATCCTCTGCCGCTGTTCTTCGCGCGGACGCGCCTGCCAGCCGGGCAACCAGAAAATGTCACGGTCCAGGGAGATGTAACGCAGCCCGAAGGCGGCTGCGAGCTTTTGCGACAGCGTCGACTTGCCTCCGCCGGAGCAGCCGACAACCATGATACGTTGCGCAGACGCGATAATCCCGGCCGCGTCCTCCACGTTTTTAAGATAGTTCGGCATCGAATAAACCTCATCTTCGCCACCGTGCCATTGTCTGACAATGCGAGTATTATTCTGTGGCGGTACGGCTCCCGGACCCGACGTTACGGAAATTTAACTATTGCAACCCCCTCGCAGGGATTGCTATTTATTTAGGACTAATATTACACCCTTGGGATGCAAAGGCGCTGGAAGCTCCCATTTTCACCGCGCGTATTCATCCTTGGGTTCAGACCCGACATATAACCGCTTTGAGGCACTGAGTGAGCCGATGGACGATTTTTCCAACATCATCAACCTTCTCGAATCTGCCAAGCAACTCGCATCGATGAACGAAATGCCGATGCTTGCCTACCTCATCGACGTTGCGAAATGCGAGGCGAGAGAGAACAAGCCGGTTCTGCGCAAGCGCAAACGCGGCGAATCAACCGTCAAGGAAGACTGTTAAGCGCCAGTCTGCAAAGCAGACCGATAAAGCCGGCTGGCCCAATCTTCAAGACGATGTCATAATCAAGGAATGAAAACGGCCGCTTTTCGAGGCGGCCATTTCTTTGCACGATGGAAATGACAATCTCATGATGGCCGCATCCGCCGATATCAGAACCTATACGCAAGAAAGACCTAGCGAACGGCACCGCTTCGTGCAGATCGTTCTTCCGGTCTCCGGGCGTCTGCGGATCGACGTGGCCGGGCGGCAGGATGAATTGTTCGTCGGGCGCGGTGTCTTCATCCATAGCGGCACGCCGCATACCCAGGAAGCGACGACGATCAACCGGTCTTTGGTTGTCGATATCGACGAAGCTGTTGTTCCCGAGCAGGTGCTGGAGAGATTTTCCCGCATGCCGTTTCTCAATATCGCGCAGGATACATGCCAGCTGATCACCTATATGCGGCGCGTCATCGGATCGGACGGACCGCACGACGATATTGCCGGTCTTTGGGCGCCGCTCCTGGTCGACAGCCTTGCGAATGAGAAAATCGATCCCCGCCGCCGCCTGCGCTCGCTTGGCGCGATCGTCAGGGCGGAACCGTTTTTCCCCTGGACCATCGAGATGCTCGCAGCCTGCGCCGCAATCAGCGACAGCCGCCTGCATGCGCTGTTTCTCGAAGAGTTCGGCCTTCCCCCTCACCGCTGGCTTGCCGAATTGCGCATGGACAAGGTCTGCGCATTGTTGCGCCAATCCACCCTGCCGATTGCCGAAATCGCCCTGCGGGCCGGCTTTTCCGACCAGACGGCGCTGACGCGCGCCATGCGCAACGCGATCGGCGAAACACCCGCTGCCTATCGCCGTACCTTCGGCATTCACTGACGCCGTCCGATCTCTTCGTTCAGGAGTTTTTGTCAAGACAGCCGCAAAGGGCTGTGGCACATCGCGGCAATCGTGAATGCGGATGTGACATGACATGAACAAGACAAGCCTCGGTGTTTTTTACGGTATGATGGCGGGTGCGCTCTGGGGAGCCATCTTTCTCGCCCCGAAACTCGTGCCGGATTTTTCCGCCCTGCAACTGTCGACTGCCCGTTACCTCACCTACGGGCTGATTTCTCTCATCATCATCGGACCGCGCCTGAAACGGGTTTCGGCCCATTTCGGCGCGCGCGAGTGGATCGCGCTCGGCTGGCTGAGCATGATCGGCAACATCGCCTACTACGTCTTCATATCGACGGCGGTGAAACTGAGCGGTGTCGCCTTCACCTCGATCATCATCGGTTTCCTGCCGGTTGCCGTCACCATCATCGGCAGTCGCGATCATGGCGCGGTGTCACTCAAGCGCCTGTGGCCGTCGCTCGCCTTCGGCGCTATCGGTATTATCGGCATTTCCTGGCAATCGCTGACGGAAAACGATGCAGGGCTGGATGTTTCGCGTCTTGTGGGTCTTGCCTGCGCCCTTGGCGCGCTGGCTTCGTGGACGGCCTTTGCGGTCGGCAATGCCCGCTGGCTGTCACGCCTTCACGATGTCAGCGCCGATGATTGGAACATGATGACAGGCGTGGTGACCGGCGGGCTTGCGCTGGCGCTCGCCATCCCGGCCTTTGCCTTCGGTGGGGAAAGCCATGGCTCTGAGGACTGGCTGCATTTCGCGGCCATTGCCGCCGGCCTCGGTTTCACCGCATCCATTCTCGGCAATGCCTTCTGGAACCGCATGAGCCGCCTGCTGCCGCTCACCATGGTTGGTCAGATGATCCTGTTCGAGACGCTGTTTGCGCTGCTCTATGGTTTCCTGTGGGAAGGGCGTGGCCCGATCCTCATAGAGATCGTGGCGATCTCGTCGGTGGTTCTGAGCGTCATCCTGTGCATGCGGGCACATCGGCCGGAGAAGGCTGTGGCCTGAGTTCAGGCAAAATCCGAGAACATTTGGCTGGGCTTCATCACGGGCCACACCTCCACTCGGCGTCATCCTCAGGCTCGACCCGAGAATCCACCTTTTTCGGCGGCTATGGATCCTCGCCTCAAGGCGAGGATGACGGAGGCGAGAGGATTGCCCGCCTACTTACTCCGCAGCGGCCAGAAGCTTCTTCTCGCGGGCCGCGCGCAGGCGTTCGAAATCGTCGCCGGCGTGGTGGGAGGAGCGGGTCAGCGGGCTGGAAGAGACCATCAGGAAGCCCTTGGTGTAGGCGACGGTCTCGTAGGATTTAAATTCCTCCGGCGTTACGTATGCTTCGACCTTGTGGTGCTTGCGGGTCGGCTGCAGATATTGGCCAATGGTCAGGAAGTCCACATCGGCGCTACGCAGATCGTCCATCAATTGCAGCACTTCGTTGCGCTCTTCGCCGAGGCCGACCATGATGCCTGATTTAGTGAACATGGTGGGGTCCAGTTCCTTGACGCGCTGCAACAGGCGCACGGAATGGAAATAACGCGCGCCAGGGCGAACCGTGAGGTAATTGCCCGGAACGGTTTCCATATTGTGGTTGAAGACATCGGGCTTGGCGGCGACGACACGCTCCAGCGCGCCGGGCTTCTTCAGGAAGTCGGGGGTCAGGATTTCAATGGTCGTATTGGGAGACGCAGCCCGGATCGCACAGATCACCTTCTCGAAATGCTCCGCGCCGCCATCGGCGAGATCGTCGCGGTCAACCGAGGTGATGACAACGTGGGAGAGGCCCATCTGCTTGACGGCCTTGGCGACGTTTTCCGGCTCATCCATATCCAGCGCATTGGGCTTGCCGGTCGCGACGTTGCAGAACGCGCAGGCGCGGGTGCAAATCTCACCCATGATCATGAAGGTCGCGTGTTTCTTTTCCCAGCATTCGCCGATATTCGGACAGCCGGCTTCCTCGCACACCGTCACCAGCTTGTGGCTGCGCACCAGTTCGCGTGTCTCGTGATAGCCCTTGGATGTCGGCGCCTTGACGCGGATCCATTCCGGCTTGCGCATGACCTCGGTATCGGGCCGATGGGCCTTTTCCGGGTGGCGGATACGCTTTTCTTCGGACGAAGTCCTGTCGAGAATAGTGACCATGAGAAACCTGCTTCTATCGCTTGCCGCGACCATCACATTTGTTGACGCGATGCTTTAGAACAATTCCAGAAAAAGCGTAAGCCTTTTCCGGAATTCCGTTACGACGGCCTTAGCGCCTGACCAGCTTTGCCAGAAACAGCAACAGGCTGGCGCCGACGAAAGACGTAACGAAATAACCAAGCCTGCTGTCCTGGACGAAAACGTCGAAGGTGCGAAGCACGGCAACAGCGACGACCGAACCGACGATGCCGAGAACGATGTTCATGAAGATGCCGAACCGCATATCCATGAGCTTTCCGGCAAGCCAGCCGGCAAGACCGCCGATGATGATTGCCGCAATCCAGCCTATGTTTTCCATTCCCGCGCTCCCTTAGAGAACCAGCCCCCTTAGGAACCGGCATTGAGACATATGGGACACCCGGCACGCTTAGACAATGCCGGGTATCATGGGGGCACTTATGCGTTCAGCACACGTCCGTAGGCGTCGAGCACGCTTTCCTTCATCGACTCGGAAATGGTCGGATGCGGGAAAATCGTGTGCATCAGTTCTTCCTCGGTGGTCTCGAGGTTCATGGCGACGACGAAGCCCTGAATAAGCTCGGTGACTTCCGCACCGACCATATGCGCGCCGATCAGTTCGCCGGTCTTCTTGTCAAAAATGGTCTTGACCATGCCCTGATCTTCACCCAGCGCTACGGCCTTGCCATTGGCGGCAAAGGAGAAGCGGCCAACGCGGATATCGCGGCCCAGTTCCTTCGCCTTGGCTTCGGTGAGACCGACCGAGGCGACCTGCGGGTTGCAATAGGTGCAGCCGGGAATCTTGAGCTTGTCCATCGGATGGACATTCGGCAGACCGGCGATTTTTTCAACGCAGATGACGGCCTCATGCTCGGCCTTGTGGGCAAGCAGCGGCGGGCCGGCAACGTCGCCGATGGCGTAGACACCAGGCACATTGGTCTTGCCATAACCGTCAATGACGATGAAGCCGCGATCGGTCTTCACACCCACGGCCTCGAGGCCGATGCCTTCGACGTTGGCGACGACGCCGACGGCCGAAATCATCCGGTCGGCGGTGATCTTCTCGGAAGAACCGTCCTTCTTCTCCAACGTCGCGGTAACGGAATTCGCAGCCTTCTCGACCTTGGAAACCTTCGTTTCCAGATGGAACTTGATGCCCTGCTTTTCCAGCTGCTTTCTGGCGAAGGCGGAAATTTCCGCATCCTCGACCGGCATCACCTGACTCATGATCTCGACGACGGTAACGTCAACGCCCATGGTGCGGTAAAAGCTTGCGAACTCGATGCCGATAGCGCCAGACCCCATGACGAGCAGCGACTTCGGCAGTTCTTCCGGCTTCATCGCCTCGAAATAGGTCCAGATCAGCTTGCCATCCGGCTCGATGCCGGGAAGCGCGCGCGGGCGCGCGCCGGTGGCGACGATGATGTGCTTGGCAGTGTAAGTGCCCTCACCCAGCGTGTTCTTCGGCACGGGACCCTGCGGCTGAACCACCGGCTTGGCGGACTTGCCGACGACGATTTCGCCCGGCTTGGTGATTTTTGCTTCACCCCAGATGATATCGACCTTGTTCTTCTTAAACAGGAAACCGACGCCGTTGTTCATGCGAGCGGCAATGCCGCGCGAACGGGCGACGATCGCCTTGACATCAGGCTTGATCGAGCCTTCGAGCGTCAGGCCGTAATCCTTGGCGTGCTGAGCCGTATGCAGGACATCGGCGGTGCGCAGCAAGGCCTTGGTCGGAATGCAACCCCAGTTGGAGCAGATACCGGCAAGGTGCTCGCGCTCGACGACGGCAACCTTCATGCCGAGCTGGGCTGCACGGATCGCGGCTATATAACCGCCCGGTCCCGAACCGATGATGATGACGTCATAAGATTGAGCCATAGGTATCCTGCCTTGTCTTATTCGGATGACGGCGCACCGTCCCGATCGAGAATTATTGTCAAAGTCCGAGCATCATGCGAACGACAGGCTCCAGCCCGCGCCCGATGGCCCGTGTGTTTTCAGCATCGAGATGAACGCCGTCCACCGGCGTCGTGCGGGCAACGGACCCGGCATCGAAAAAGCCGCAATCGAGATCGTCGGCGAGGTCCCGGTAAACGGAAGCCAGCATTGCAGACTCATCGATCGCGTCGCGAAAGATCGCGCCCATCACAGGGTTGGCCGTTTCGCATAGTTGTGGCGGCGCGACGATCAGAACTTCCGGCGCTTCCCATTCGGGAAGTTGCCATACATGGTTGCGCGTCAGTTTCACCAGCCGCTCCACGCCCTTCATCGCAACGATGGCCGAACCATGGATCGCCGGCTTCAGGTCGTTGGTGCCGAGCATGATGACGACCAGATCGAGCGGTGCATGACTATGCAGAAGCGTCGGCAGAATCCTGGCGCCATTGCGATCGCAATCGGCGGTGTGGTCGTCATACGCGGTGGTACGGCCGCCCAGCCCTTCGTGGATCACCTGCACATCCGGCCCGAGCGCCTTTTGCAAGACGCTCGGCCAAAGATCGTCATGGCTATGCCGGCCACCCGTTTCCGCATCTGATCCCCATGTGAGGGAATCGCCAAAGCAGAGGACCGACTTCACCATCTCACTCTCCGATCAAACCAGCATGCCCATTGGGTTTTCGATGTAGCGCTTGAAGGCGCCGATCAACTCGGCTCCGAGCGCGCCATCGACGCAGCGGTGGTCGGTAGAGAGCGTGACCGTCATGACGTTGACGATCTTGATCTCGCCGTTCTTCACCACAGCGCGCTGTTCGCCCGCGCCGACCGCCAGAATGGTGGCGTGCGGCGGGTTGATGACGGCGGAGAAGCTCTTGACGCCCATCATGCCCATGTTGGACACGGCCGTCGTGCCGCCCTGGTACTCCTCGGGCTTCAGCTTGCGCTCCTTGGCGCGCTTGCCGTAGTCCTTCATCTCGTTGGAGATGGTGGAGAGCGACTTCTCTTCCGCCTTGCGGATGATCGGCGTGATCAGTCCACCCGGAATGGAAACGGCAACGCCGACATCCGAATGCTTGTGCTTGACCATGTTGCTTTCCGTCCAGGAGACGTTGGCGTCAGGCACGTCGCGCAGCGCGAGAGCCAGCGCCTTGATGACCATGTCGTTGACCGAAAGCTTGTAGGCCGGCTTGCCGTCCTTTTCGGGAGCGGCAGCGTTGAGCTGGGCGCGCAACGCCAGAAGCGTATCCAGTTCGCAATCCACGGAAACGTAGAAATGCGGAACGGTCTGCTTGGATTCGACCAGACGCTTGGCGATGACCTTGCGCATGCCGTCATGCGGCACCAGCTCGTAAGAGCCGGGTTCGAACAGCTTGAGAACTGCTTCCTCGGACTGGCCCTTGGCGAGTGCCGGAGCCGGTGCGCCTGCTGCGGCGCTCGGCGCAGCCTTGGCGCCGCCGGAAGCGGCAGCCTTTTCCACGTCGGTCTTGACGATGCGGCCGTGCGGGCCGGAACCGGAGACGGCCGTGAGGTCGAGACCGGCTTCCTTGGCGAGACGGCGGGCAAGCGGCGAGGCGAAAATGCGCTCGCCGGACTTTGCAACCGGAGCCGGCGTGGAAGGTGCAGCCGCCTGATCGGCTACCGGCTTTTCAGCCTTGGCCGGTGCAGCTTCTTCCTTCGGCGCTTCCTGCTTGGGGGCCTCGGCTTTGGCAGGAGCGGCATTGCCGCCCTTTGCCGCTTCAGCCACGTCCTCGCCATCGGCGGCGAGAATTGCGATCAGGGCATTGACCTTGACCCCTTCGCTACCAGCGGGAACGACCAGCTTGGCGACCGTACCTTCATCGACGGCTTCCACTTCCATGGTCGCCTTGTCGGTCTCGATCTCGGCGATCACGTCACCTGGTGCGACCTTGTCGCCTTCCTTGACCAGCCACTTGGCCAGATTGCCCTCTTCCATCGTCGGAGAAAGGGCAGGCATGGTGATGTTGATAGGCATGACTAGTCCCCCCAAACGAGATTATATTGTTCCAGCTCTTCAGGATGTTCCGCCAGCCGATCCAGCTGCGACGGCGAGACTTCGATATATCCGGCGACATCGCTCAGCCATTCGCTAACGGCGCCGATGACGCCGATATACTCACGCGGAACGCCGGCAATCACATCGCCTTCACCGTCATTGATAACAGCCCAAAAGACGATTCGCTCGAACTGAGGAGTCTCTTTGGAACCTAAAACACGATACCAATTTTCAGTTGCCGGGAGGATTTGTTTTATTTTGCTCACAATCTCCCCCTTTACTTGTAGCAGACGGTTTTGACGGCCTGAACGACTTCATCGACGTTCGGCAGAGCCAGCTTTTCGAGGTTCGCCGCATAAGGCATCGGAACGTCCTTGCCGGCGATCGTCAGGATCGGCGCATCGAGATAATCGAAAGCGGCGCGCATGACCTGATTGGAGATGAAGTCACCAACCGATGACTGGGGGAAACCTTCCTCGACCGTGACCAGACGACCGGTCTTCTTGACCGATTCGATGACCGTCGGCAGATCCATCGGGCGGATGGTGCGCAGGTCGATCAGCTCGACGTCGATGCCGAGTTTTTCGAGTTCAGCAACAGCCTTGATCGCATAGGTCATGCCGATACCGAAGGAAACGATGGTCGCATCGTTGCCCTTGCGGTGAATGCGCGCCTTGCCGATCGGCAGCACGAAATCATCAAGCTTCGGAACTTCGAAGCTCTGGCCGTAGAGAATTTCGTTCTCGAGGAAGATGACCGGGTTCGGATCGCGGATAGCAGCCTTCAGGAGACCCTTCGCGTCTGCCGCCGTGTAGGGCATGACGACCTTGAGACCCGGAATATGGCTGTACCATGCGGCGTAACATTGCGAATGCTGCGCGCCGACGCGGGCTGCAGCACCCGAAGGACCGCGGAACACCATCGGTGCGCCCATCTGGCCGCCCGACATGTAAAGCGTCTTCGCCGCCGAGTTGACGATCTGGTCGATCGCCTGCATGGCGAAGTTGAAGGTCATGAATTCGACGATGGGCCGCAGGCCCGTCATCGCCGCACCGACGCCGATACCGGCAAAGCCATGCTCGGTGATCGGGGTGTCGATAACGCGGCGATCGCCGAATTCCTGCAACAGGCCTTGAGTGATCTTGTAGGCGCCCTGGTATTCGGCGACTTCTTCACCCATGACGAAGACTTTTTCGTCGGCGCGCATTTCCTCGGCCATGGCGTCGCGCAGCGCTTCACGCACCGTCGTCATCACCATTTCCGTGCCTTCAGGAATATCCGGGTCGGCAGCGACTTCGATCTTCGGCGCGGCCGGAACCTTGGCGGCTTCCTTGGCAGCGCTCGGCTCTTCGGTTGCTTCGCGGGTCTTGCCGCCTGCCGCATCCGAACTGGAATTTGCGGCCTGCGCCTTCGGCTCTTCCTTCTTGGCGGAAGAAGAGATGTCGGCGGCGCTTTCGCCTTCCTGAATGAGAACGGCGATCGGCGTATTGACCTTGACGCCTTCGGTGCCGGCGTCGATCAGGAGCTTGCCGATGACGCCTTCATCCACGGCTTCCACTTCCATGGTCGCCTTGTCGGTCTCGATCTCGGCGATCACGTCGCCGGAGGTGACCTTGTCGCCTTCCTTTTTAAGCCATTTGGAAAGCGTGCCTTCCTCCATGGTCGGGGAAAGGGCGGGCATAAGAATTTCTACTGGCATGGGTTTCCCTTTCCCGATCAGAGCAGAATGTCGGTGTAGAGCTCGGATACATCCGGCTCGGGGTCGTTCTGGGCGAAGTCGGCGCTGTCGGCGACGATATCACGGACATCCTTGTCGATGGCCTTGAGTTCTTCCTCGCTTGCCCAGCCCTGCTCCACGAGCCGCACCTTGACCTGCTCGATCGGGTCGTGTTCGGAGCGCATTTTCTGCACTTCGTCTTTCGAACGGTATTTTGCCGGGTCGGACATGGAGTGACCGCGGTAACGGTAGGTCAGCATTTCCAGAATGATCGGGCCCTTGCCGGAACGGCAATGTTCCAATGCCTGATCGGCGGCAGCCTTGACGGCGCGCACATCCATGCCATCCACCTGAATGCCAGGGATGCCGAACGACCGGCCACGCAGCGAATAGTTCGACTGCGCGGTAGCGCGGGCGGTCGACGTGCCCATCGCGTAGTGGTTGTTTTCGACGATATAGATGATCGGCAGCTTCCAGAGAGCGGCCATGTTGAAGCTCTCATAGACCTGGCCCTGGTTGGCAGCGCCATCACCGAAATAGGTCACGGAGACATTGTCGTTGCCGCGATATTTGTTGGCGAAGGCGAGACCGGTTCCGAGCGAAACCTGTGCGCCGACGATGCCGTGGCCGCCGTAGAAATGCTTCTCCTTGGAGAACATATGCATCGAGCCGCCCTTGCCCTTCGACAGGCCGCCCTTGCGGCCGGTCAACTCGGCCATGACGCCACGTGGGCTCATGCCAAGCGCGAGCATATGGCCGTGGTCGCGGTAAGCGGTGATGACCTGATCACCGTCCTTCTGCGACATCTGCATGCCGACGACAACGGCTTCCTGGCCGATGTAGAGGTGACAGAAACCACCGATGAAGCCCATGCCATAAAGCTGGCCGGCCTTTTCCTCGAAACGGCGGATGAGGAGCATTTCACGATAGGCGTGAAGCTCTTCTTCCTTCGAGAAGTCCGGGCTGTTCTTGCCGGTGAATTCGGTAGAGGCCTTGGCCGTTGTCTTTCGGCCGGATACGGACGCGGATTTTCGCGGCGCCATTCATCCCTCCCTGAGTTGCCGTTTGAATGGATAGAGTGGCGCGTACCATATGCAAGAAAACGCCATGCAGCAATGCTTTAAACGCATGGCACATATTCACGCTAAGGTGCTGTGAATAAATTATAATTTATTAATTAACTCGATTTAGGTTAATTAGAAATAGGTGTTCATGATGACGATTTCGTCGGTGCGGGACATGTTGAGCTGATAACGGGAAATCTCGTCGATCATGTCGCGCTCAAGAGAGCCGTCGCTCAACAGCTCCACCTGCCGCTCCAGCGCCACACGCGCCTGCGTCAGCTTGGCAAGCTCTGCCGTTCTGGCAATACGCTGCCGCTCCAGCCGCTCCGTCGCCTGAAGGCCGAAGTCGCCATGGATGGAATGATACCCGAAATAGGAAAGAAAAGCGATCGTGATGGCCGGAACGATCAAACGGCCGAATCGTTTCTTTTTATGATGTCTGGTCCACATACCGGAGAGAAGCCTCAAAACGCATAACCCTGAGTCTCGAGATTAAAGCGGATTGTTTAACTATCCGTTGACCTTAAATTTTCGGTCGGCAGATAGACGCAAAAAAGCCCGCCGGAGGGCGGGCTGCGTTTGCAAAGAGAGTTCTCCTCTCCACTGCGTCATCCTCGCCCTTGAGGCGAGGATCTATAAGCGGCTTGGAAGGTAGATCCTCGGGTCAAGCCCGAGGATGACGTCTCATGCGTGGATACGCCTTTCACCAACCTCAGCCCGCCAGACGGCGGGCCGTGTCGCAAACCAGATGCGAATTATCCGCGCAGGATCGAACGGCCGGCGTAAGCGGCCTGCGGGCCCAGCATTTCCTCGATACGGATGAGCTGGTTGTACTTTGCGAGCCGGTCGGAACGGGCCAGTGAACCGGTTTTGATCTGACCGCAATTGGTGGCGACCGCGAGATCGGCGATGGTGGAATCTTCCGTTTCGCCCGAACGGTGCGACATGACGGCGGTGTAGCCGGCCTTGTGCGCCGTTTCGACCGCATCCAGCGTCTCGGAAAGCGAACCGATCTGGTTGACCTTGACGAGGATGGAGTTTGCGACACCCATCTTGATGCCGTCGCGAAGACGTGCGGAGTTGGTGACGAAAAGATCGTCGCCGACCAGCTGGCACTTGTTGCCGACGAGATCGGTCAGGGCCTTCCAGCCGTCCCAGTCGTCTTCGGCCATGCCGTCCTCGACGGAAATGATCGGGTATTTCGCGACCAGTTCGGCCAGATATTCAGCCATCGCGCCCGGCTCCAGCGTGCGGCCCTCACCTTCGAGAACGTATTTTCCGTCCTTGAAGAATTCGGTCGAGGCGCAGTCGAGGCCGATGAACATGTCTTCGCCCGGACGGTAACCGGCCTTTTCGATCGACTTCATGATGAAATCGAGCGCAGCCGGCGCGCTTTCGAGACCCGGTGCAAAACCGCCCTCGTCGCCAACATTGGTGTTGTGACCCTGTGCGGACAACTCTTTTTTCAGCGTATGGAAGACTTCCGAACCCATGCGCACGGCTTCACGGATGTTGTCCGCGCCAACCGGCAGGATCATGAATTCCTGGAAATCGATCGGGTTGTCGGCATGCGCGCCGCCATTGATGATGTTCATCATCGGAACCGGCAGGAGATGGGCGTTCGGGCCACCGACATAGCGGTAAAGCGGTAGGCCGGAGGCTTCGGCCGCAGCCTTGGCGACTGCGAGCGACACGCCGAGGATGGCGTTGGCGCCGATGCGCGACTTGTTCGGCGTGCCGTCAAGCGCGATCATCGTCTGGTCGATCTGGATCTGGTTTTCAGCGTCGAAACCGCCGATGGCGTCGAAGATTTCCGTATTGACGGCTTCGACCGCCTTTTCCACACCCTTGCCGAGATAACGCTTGCCGCCATCACGCAGCTCAACCGCCTCATGCGCGCCTGTCGAGGCGCCGGAAGGAACGGCGGCGCGGCCCATGGAGCCGTCTTCGAGATAAACATCGACTTCAACGGTCGGGTTGCCGCGGCTGTCGAGAATTTCGCGCGCGATGATATCGGTAATGGCAGTCATGGTCTCTCCCTTGGGAATGGAACAGATATTTTCCGTCGCCTGTCTTAGACGATGGCGAAGAAATTACAATGACAGCGGACGGTAGAAACGAAGCGCCCGCCATTAAAATCGATTGGAACAAACGGCGCCCGTATGGCCGCCTGCCGCTCAGGATTTCGCGATGGCGTCGAAAGCCAGAAGCTTCTCGAGCAGTTTCGGCATGTCCTTCAGGTGAACCATGTTGGGGCCGTCTGACGGCGCATTGTCCGGGTCCTCATGGGTCTCGATGAAGAGACCGGCCACGCCGACGGCCACCGCCGCGCGCGCCAAAGTCTCGACGAATTCGCGCTGTCCGCCCGTGGAACCGCCCTGCCCGCCCGGCTGCTGCACCGAATGGGTGGCGTCGAACACGACCGGTGCGCCAAGCGAGGCCATGATCGGCAGGGAACGCATATCCGAGACCAGCGTGTTGTAACCGAAGGACGCACCACGCTCGCACAGCATCACATTCGGATTGCCGCTCTCATTGAGCTTGGAAAGCACGTTCTTCATGTCCCAGGGGGCCAGAAACTGGCCCTTCTTGACGTTGACGACACGGCCCGTTTTGGCGGCTGCGACGAGAAGGTCCGTCTGGCGGCTGAGGAACGCCGGAATCTGCAAGACATCCACGACTTCGGAGATGATCGCACATTGCTCCTCGGTGTGAATGTCGGTCAGGACCGGAAAACCGAACTCCTTCTTGAGATCGGCGAAAACCTGCATCGCATTCTCAAGGCCGATGCCGCGCTTGCCGGAAAGCGAGGTGCGGTTGGCCTTGTCGAAGGAGGACTTGTAGACGAGGCCTATCCCAAGGTTGTCGCAAAGCTCCTTCAGGACGCCAGCGATCATGAAGGCATGCTCGCGGCTTTCCATCTGGCAGGGACCGGCGATCAGCGAAAAACGCTCGGTATTGGAAAAGGAAACCTTGGCCGTGCCGTCTCCGGCAGTGACTTTGAGATTGTTCGTAACGCTCATCATTTTTCCTCGAAGGCGAATGCGACGCCCTGACCAGGCGCGGCAGGCACCACAAGACCGGCGCCCGCTTTTCCGTAGGACACGCCATTAGCAGCAAGCACCGCCTCTGTCACGGCAAGATCGTGCGACGAAAAGACGACGCCAGCACCGCGCAATCCCTCAGAGCCAACCTTCAACTCCGGCTCAAAATCCGCCTTTTCGGTCAGTCTGATCCGTGCATTGCCGGTTTCGGATATGATGTCTCCATCCGCAGACACCCTGCCCTCACAGCCGAACACCGTTTCGATCAGGTGCATCGGGCCGGGTTTTCGACCGAACGCCAGGACAATCTCGGACAGACCGTAAACCCCGTTGGCATGGCGCTCGAGCATCGAGCGGTCGCCCGGAAGGGCCTTCAGGCGCTGGCAGCTGAACAAAAAGAAATCCGAAGCAACATCCTGCCCTGCAAAGGCCAGCCGGAAGGCGGCCTCGCCTTGCGAACCGTCAGGCATTTGGACCGGACGCGAAAATTCGAAGACCTCACCTGCCGATACGCCGGCCGCCAAAAACCTGTCATGGTCGGCAAGGGCATCTTCTGTCTTGGCGACAAGAGCCGAAAAACCTTCCCTACCATCCCGCTGACGGAAAGCACGATCCCTGCCGGTGAACACATCTCCGTTGTCTGCCGAGGCATTATACTTAGCCGGGTTAGCAATGGCGAGTGGCTCCAGATAGGTGCCGTCGGCGAAAAAAACACAGCTGTTCCGGGTCCCAAAGGGATGCAGAGCCTCCGGGGCGACCGTAAATCCCAGGTTTGAGAGGCGCTTGGCGGCAACGCCAATGTCCGCTACGGGCAGAACGAGATGATCGACGCAATAGGGTTTCATCATGACTTGTTTCCTGCTGGCGTTGCGGCAAGGCCATGCCGAAACGGTTCGGCGCGAAGAAAAGCACAAATGCGGACGATGAGGCAAATCATCAAGACAACAGATAGCAGCTTCACGAAATTTTAGGGGATTGCGGAACACATATGGAACATATAGTGTCCGTTCTGTATTTGTTTCGCAACTTCCACGACGATTCCAAAGGGTGTTTTCCTCATGCTCACGCGCAAACAGCAGGAATTGCTTCTCTTCATTCATGAACGAATGAAAGAGTCCGGCGTGCCGCCCTCCTTCGATGAAATGAAGGACGCACTCGATCTTGCTTCGAAATCCGGCATCCACCGGCTGATTACCGCCCTCGAAGAGCGCGGCTTCATTCGTCGGCTACCGAATAGGGCGCGGGCGCTGGAAGTCATCAAGCTGCCTGAGGCCTATACGCCGGGTGGAAGGCCGCAGCGGGGCTTTTCGCCGAGCGTTATCGAGGGCAGTCTCGGCAAGCCCAAGGCACCGGAACCGGCCCCTGCCACCAAGGCGGCGGCCAACGATCTCGTCGGAGCCGTCAGCGTGCCCGTGATGGGACGCATCGCCGCCGGCGTGCCGATTTCCGCCATCCAGAACAACACCCACGATGTGGCCGTACCTGTAGACATGCTGGGCACGGGTGAACATTACGCGCTTGAGGTCAAGGGCGATTCGATGATCGAGGCCGGCATTTTCGACGGCGATACCGTCATAATCCGCAATGGCAACACCGCCAATCCGGGTGACATCGTTGTGGCTCTGGTGGATGACGAGGAAGCGACGCTGAAGCGTTTCCGCCGCAAGGGAGCCTCCATTGCGCTGGAGGCGGCAAACCCCGCCTATGAGACCCGTATCTTTGGACCGGATCGGGTGAAAATCCAGGGCAAGTTGGTCGGGCTCATCCGCCGTTACCATTGATCCGATGAAACCGGACGCGCTCCGGTTTTCAACAGGCGTCATCTAGAGGGTGGCGTCTGTCTGAAAGGGTGAGTTGTTCTAGAGCACGGGCGTGATCCAGAGATAAACGAGTTGTTGTCCAACACCCGCCGCATCGGCGCCTGACGCCTTTTGGAAATTGGTTCCACCTTTGATACCGATGTTTCTGTTTTACTGTGGGGCAGCGGCGTATATGCCGTTGGCTGCAATCATCGCGGGGGAACCTCCGCAAGACCCCGGACAAAATGTGAATTTACGTCATCGCACCGCGCGGTGATATTTCGTCGTCTCCGAGTGGTGATTTAGCGAGGCGCTGCCACACGTGCCCTCACCTTACGATCCATCAATGCAGCTTATGGGAGCCATGGATTATTTTCGATATTCCATGGACTGCCGGCAGGTATAGAAATGCGCCTCATATCCGGGAGATACGCCATGTACGATCTTTATATTGCCAACAAGAACTATTCCTCATGGTCGCTGCGGCCGTGGGTGTTGATGCGCACGCTCGGTATCGCCTTCGATGAAAAGCTCGTTCCATTCGGCGAAGGCGTCGCCTTCACCACGTTTTCGCCAACCGGCAAGGTGCCCTGCCTGATCGATGAGGGTGTGACGGTGTGGGAATCGCTTTCGATCGCCGAATATCTTGCCGAAAGACATCAGGGTGTCTGGGCAAGCGACAAACAGGCAAGGGCATGGTCGCGTTCGGCGGCCAGCGAAATGCATGCGGGCTTTTTCTCGCTGCGCAATCTCTATCCCATGTCGGTCGGCATAAGGATAAAGCCGAAGGGTGCCGATGCAGGGCTTGCGGCGGATATAAAGCGCATCGATGCGCTGTGGAGCGAAGGTCTTTCAAAATTCGGCGGGCCGTATCTTGCCGGTCAGAAATTCACCGCGGTTGACGCCTTCTTCTGCCCGGTCGCATTTCGTTTCCAGACCTATGGCGCGGATCTTTCGCCTGCGGCGAAAACCTATTGCGACCGGCTGCTCGCCCTGCCCGCCATGCAGGAATGGTATGAGGCGGGTTTGAAGGAGATCTGGCGCGATGTGGCACATGAACAGGAAATCGGAGCGACCGGCGAGGTGACCGCCGATCTGCGCGTCAAGGTTTGATTGTCCGCGCTGGCGGGGTCATTGCGACGCCGCCAGCAGCCGGATGACGGGTTGCGGCAGATCGCGGTCGAAACGGCCACTTTTCCAGTCGTAATAACGATGTCGGCTCCAGGGCCGGTCCGTTCCGGCGATTGCGGCGCGCAGCCGACCAACCACTTCTGCCTGCGCCTTGTCCGCGAAGTCTATTTCTACCGAACCGAGACGCCGCAAAATATCGCGGCTGAGCAAAAGTGCGCCCGAGCGGCACTGTGAAAAAGAGGTTCTGCGGGAAACGACGACAATATCGGCGATATCGCATGCTTTTCCGGCGAAACGGCCGTCTTCCAGAACGATGATCCACTCGCCGCTTGCCGCGCTTGCCGCACACCACATGTCTTTCCTGCAGGTGAAGACGCCGACTTCGGCATCTTTGAGAGCCGCCGTCATCTCCCGCGCCACCGCCGCCATGTCCTCAGGCGACAGTTTCGATTTCGAGCCAATAGTATTTACCCTGCCCTCCCCGCTGACAAAGACCGGCGGCACGGCTTTTTCCGGCAGCAACAGCGCCCGTTGCCATTGGCCGAAAACAAAGCCCGGCGGGCGAGCTTTTGTGGTGAAGATCTTGCCGTTTTCAACCATTGCCACCAACTCGCCGTCCTCGTGGATCAACAGATCAGGTAAATCGCGATAGGCCGTGACCACCGACAGCCCGAAGGCGAAAAGCAGAACCGGAACGCCAAGCAGCGCAAGCCGGCTGCGCAGCAATGTCATGAGCGGTAAACCCACCGAGGCGACACCAAGGAACCAGCCATGCGGACGCCCCGTCGCCGCGCTGCCGCCCCACGACCCCACCTCGTTTGCAACCTCGATAACGAGAGCCATGCCAAAGCCCATGATCTTCAGGAACGGCGCATCGAGCCCGAACGGCATCAGCAGCATGGCGAGGAGGCCGAAGGGCATGACGATCAGCGACATCAGCGGCATCGCGGCCAGATTGGCGAAAAGTCCATAGGTGGTGACACGATGAAAATGTTCGGCCGAATAGATCGCCGTCGAAAGGCCGCCGATAAGCGACGTCGTGACAACGCTGCCGATGACCGCGCCCACCGTTTCCGCCACCTTCATCCATACGGGCTTGCGCCCGATGAACAGCCGCTCCCGGTCAATGCGCCAGCGGCTCCAGAAGGCATAGGCCGAAACGAGCGCTATGGTGGCGGCGAAAGACATCTGGAAACTAGGCCCCATGATTTCCGAGGGCGAAAAGATAAGAATGACCAGTGCGGAAATGGCAACATTTCTGAGGCTGAGCGAGGGTTGATCGAAAAGAACCGCGATCAGCATCACCGACATCATCAGCCAGGCGCGTTCGGCGGAAACGGCGAAACCGGAAATGAGATAATAAGCGAGCGTCATCAGCAGCGCCGCGAAAGCCGCGATCTTCTTGACCGGCCAGCGCTGCGCAAAGGCCGGGAACAGGCTGAAGGCCAATCTCAGGCCAACGAAGAATATGCCGGATGCCAGCGCCATGTTGAGCCCCGAAATGGCGACGATATGCGCCAGACCGGAGAGCCGCAACGCCTCCATCGTCTGGGCCGAGATGGCCTGTCTCTCATCGGTGACGATGGAGGCGGCAAAGGCCCCGGCGTCTCCGCCGATGGTGTTGCGAATACGCTCGGCAATCGCGCTACGCAGGCCATAAAGACGCGTATCGACCCATTCCAGCCAACCCTTTTCAGCCGCAATATTACCCACGGGTGATGCAAGCGTCTGCGGCGGCTTATAGAAATACCCGGTCGCGCCTATGCCTCTGAAATAGGAGGTGAAGGCGAAGTCGTTGAGTTCCGGCAAGGCCGGGCCGGATGGCGGTGAAAGGCGCGCCTTGCCGCGAAGAGTGGCGCCGAGCGCCACCGGCTCGCCGCCGCGCGCAAGCACCGAAATCCTCTGCGGCGGACGCGACAATGTCGGCCCTTCCGTGGCGGTCAGTTGGACCACATACCGCCAGTAGCCGCGTGCATCGACTTCCCGACGCGCCACCGTGCCGGTGATGGTGGTGGTGACGGGGGTATCCAGCAACACGGTTCCCGCCCGCCGGGTTTCGAAATCGGCCAGAAGCATGCCGAGCAAAAGAAAAGCGCAGAGGCCGCAGGCCGCCGCCGCAAAGCCGGCGCTATATCTCACAAGCAGCGCCAGACCTGCGACAAGCAGAAATACCACCGACAGAATAAACGAAGAAGGCGCGGCATCGAGAGAAAACCACAGGATCGCGCCGCAGCCGATAAAGACGGGGATGAAAAGAAAATCGTGACCGAATGCCCGTTCCTCGGCCAGGCAGGCGGCAATTTTTTCTGCGGCTGTATTTTTAAGGTTCCACCCGGGAACAAGGGCGGGCGTATCATATGTCGCGGCATCGCTGCTTCGGTGAAGAGGAAACAGAATATCCCGCGTGCCGGGCAAGCCGCCCTGCAACGTTTCGGCATATCCGAAATGCTGTTTTTCCCCTTGACCCAGCAATTTGCGCCGCCCCCTGCCGCACCGGAAACAGGTTTGCAGGCCGGCGTTAGGGATTGCAATCCTTTCCTTTAACGGTGCGTTGACCGTGATCGAATTGCGACCGCCGGGAAAGCCAAAAGCGACAGGTTTGCGTTTGCCGCAATGCACAATTTGACCTTTGGATAGCTTGGCATCTGCGCAAGGATCATATAGCTAATCGGTAGACGCTTAACCGCGGGGCGTGTCTCAACGCCCCCACCCGCATGTTTTCGGAGGATCAAGTATGACGGAAAAAAGCGCTACAGTGACACTTGGCGAAAAGCAGGTCGAACTCCCGGTCAGGGTAGGCACTATCGGACCAAGCGTCGTCGATATCGCCACGCTGTACAAGCACACGGGCTCCTTCACCTACGACCCCGGCTTCACGTCGACGGCCTCCTGCGAATCCAAGATCACCTACATCGACGGTGACGAGGGCGTTCTCCTTCATCGCGGCTTCCCCATCGAGCAGCTTGCCGAACAGGGCGACTTCCTGGAAACCTGCTATCTGCTGCTTTACGGCGAATTGCCGACTGCCGCGCAGAAGAAGGACTTCGACACCCGCGTTACGCGCCACACCATGGTGCACGAGCAGATGAGCCGATTCTTCACCGGCTACCGTCGCGATGCGCATCCGATGGCCGTCATGTGCGGCACGGTCGGCGCTCTCTCGGCCTTCTACCACGACTCGACCGACATTACCGATCCGCATCAGCGCATGGTCGCTTCGCTGCGCATGATCGCGAAAATGCCGACGATCGCCGCCATGGCCTACAAGTACCATATCGGCCAGCCGTTCGTTTACCCGAAGAACGACCTCGATTACGCCTCCAACTTCCTGCACATGTGCTTTGCCGTGCCTTGCGAAGACTACAAGGTCGATCCGGTTCTGGCCCGCGCCATGGATCGCATCTTCATCCTGCATGCCGACCATGAGCAGAACGCCTCCACATCCACGGTGCGTCTTGCCGGTTCTTCGGGTGCGAACCCGTTCGCCTGTATCGCGGCTGGCATCGCCTGCCTCTGGGGTCCGGCACATGGCGGCGCCAACGAAGCGGCGCTTAACATGCTGAACGAGATCGGCTCGGTCGACCGCATTCCGGAATATATCGCCCGCGCCAAGGACAAGAACGATCCGTTCCGCCTGATGGGCTTCGGCCACCGCGTGTACAAGAACTACGACCCGCGCGCCAAGATCATGCAGAAGACGATGTACGAAGTGCTGGAAGCCACCGGCAACTCCGACGATCCGATCATGCAGGTTGCGCTCGAACTGGAAAAGATCGCCCTTTCCGATCCTTACTTCGTCGAAAAGAAGCTCTACCCGAACGTCGATTTCTATTCGGGCATCACGCTGAAGGCGCTCGGCTTCCCCACGACCATGTTCACCGTTCTGTTTGCGCTTGCGCGCACGGTCGGCTGGATCGCACAGTGGAACGAAATGATCGAAGATCCGCAGCAGCGCATCGGCCGTCCGCGCCAGCTCTATACGGGCGCCGGCAAGCGCGACTACGTTCCGGTTTCCAAGCGTTAAGCCGGGAAACCGTCCAATATCAAAAAGGCCGGCGGGTTTTCATCCGCCGGCCTTTTTTGTTGAGTATAGTTCTGGAGAAGGGAAACGCGGCCGGTACGAAACATACGGGCCGCTATTGTTCAGCCCTGCGCCGTGCGGCTGTTCAACACATCGAGAAGAATAAGGGCGCCTGTTTCGCCCGGAGGCACATCGGTGCGCAGACGCTCCTGCACCAGCGCATAACCGTCCAGCATCGCCCGCCGCTCGGTGGTGTCGGATGACAGCCGCTCGGCCCAGCGCAGCATCGACCCTGCCCGTACCACCTCGTTAAAATATTCCGGCACGACGACGTAGTCGGCTATCAGGTTCGGAAGCGCGCCCGTCCAGGTTTTCACCCGCTTGCTCAGCATGGTGAAAATCCAGTCGGTCTTGTAGACCGATATGGTCGGCACGCCGACGAGCGCGAGTTCGAGAATGACGGTGCCGGAAGCGGCAATTGCCGCATCGGCCTCGGCAAACGCATTCCACTTGAAGGCGGGGTCGATGCCGATTTCGGGCCTGATCTCCTCCGGCCATGTCGCTGCCAGTTCGCGGATGTGGCTTTGCTGGCGCGGCACGGTGGGCAGCAGAAACCGGGTCGGGCCGTTGCGTTCCACAAAGGCTTTTGCGGCCTCCTGAAACGGCTCCATCAGCCGCGTCGTTTCGGTGGAGCGCGACCCCGGCAGCAGAAGAATGGTCTTCGGTTCGCCCTTTGCCGGCAGGGACCGCTCGGCCCGTTTTTGCCGCACCGAAAGCACATCGTGATCGACGCTGAGGCGATGGCCGACAAAGGTTGTCGGCGGGCCGCCGAGACGCCGCATCGCTTCCGGTTCGAAAGGCAACAGGGCGAGAACGTGATCGACATAGGACAGCATCGCAGTGGCGCGATATTCCTTCCACGCCCAGACGCTGGGGCAGACATAATTGACGACCGGCAGATGCGGCAATTGTTTGCGGACTTTTTTCGCGACGCGATGGGTGAAATCCGGGCTGTCGATGATCAGCAGAATATCCGGCTTTGCGGCGACGATTGCCTGCGCGGTCTGGTTGATCCGCGAAATGAGCTTCGGCAGCCTTTTCAGAACCTGCGTAAACCCCATGATGGAAAGTTCGGAATAATCGAACAGCGAGACCAGCCCCTGCGCCTCCAGCGCCTCGCCACCGACGCCCATCAGCTCGATGGAACCCGGATATCGCGCTTTCAGGGACCGGATCAGATCGGCTCCCAGAAGATCACCGGAGACCTCCCCGGCTATGACCGCCACTTTCAACGTCGCCGTCATCCCATCATATCTCCATCAAGTGACGTATCGATACCGCAGACGAATATGCCCGCCTGATCCGCCGCCTTCAACATTTCTTCGCGATCGAGTACCAGCGCCCGTCCGGCTTCAACGGCAATGCCCGCCAGTCCGGCTTTCCGCGCGCTCTCCACCGTTTCCACGCCGATGGTCGGCAGGTCGGCGCGAATATCCTGCTGCGGCTTGCACAGCTTCACCAGAACGCCCCTGCGGCGGCGCGAGATGCGGCCCTCAGCGCGCAATGCCGCAACACGCGCCAGCATCGCGTCCGTGCCCTCCACGCCTTCCAGTGCGACGATACGGCCACCGACGGAGACCGCGCCCTGCCCGACATCGAGCGTGCCGAGCGCCAGTGCCGCCTGCGCCGCCTTGCGTATGTCGCGTAGATCATCCTCGGTTGGTTTATGCGCGCCGAAAGCGCCGGTCGTGGCAAGCAGGCCGGGTGCGATCTCGTGGGCGCCGATGACTTTTGCACCGAGCGTGCCGATGACCTTTATGACCATCTGCAGAACGGCGTCATCCCCGCTCGATAGCAGGGTGCGGACGATGGATGGCAGTTTCAGCAATATGCCGACCGTGGGGCGGATTTCCCGCCATTCCGGACGCCGCGCTACAGCGCCGGAAAGCACGACGCGATCTACCCGGTTTTCACGCAGTAGCCGGCCAAGCCCGGCGACGTCTCCAACGCTGATCACGGCATTGTCGAAACCGCTCCAGTCGAAACGAGAATCATCGCGCAGCTGTACAATGAAGGGGTTCTCCCCCATCTCGCGCGCGGCCGCCGCCACATGGAGCGGCAGTTGGCCGCTTCCGGCCACGATGGCGAGACGCCCGCCGCCTGTCACGGCTCACTTACCCCGGTTTGGCGAGGAGAGCGCGCGGTCGCTATCCGCACCGATGAAATCGAGAATTTCGATGACCTGGGGGCAATCGAGATATTCCGCGCGGTCGATCGCCGCCGCATTGCTACGGATAGCGCCCTCGCCTTCGAATATCGTCTTGAAGACGCGCCTGACCTTATGGATATCCGCACGGTCGATGCCGGCACGCGTCATACCGACGACATTCAGCCCGCCGAGAATGCCGGGGTTACCGTTCAGCATGCCATAGGGAATGACGTCGTAATTGACCGCCGAAAGCCCGCCGATGAAGGCCTGACGACCGATGCGGGTGAACTGGTGCACGGCGCAGCCGCCACCCAGAATAGCGCGGTCCTCAATGGTCACATGTCCCGCCAGCATCACATTATTGGACATGATGATATGGCTGCCCAGGCGACAATCATGCGCCACATGCGAATTGGCGAGGAACAGGTTGTCATCGCCGACGATGGTCTTGCCGCTGCCGTCGGAGCTGCCGGCATTCATCGTCACGCCTTCGCGCATGACGCAGCGTTCACCGATCTCGAGCGAGGTTTCCGAACCGTCGTGGCGAACCGCCTGAGGCGAACCGCCGATAACCGCCATGGGATAGATGACCGATCCGCGGCCGATAACGGTCAGGCCGGAAACGACGGCATGATTGTGCAGCGTAACATCGTCGTGCAGCGTGACTTTCGCGCCGACATAGCTCAGGGCACCGATAATGACATTTTCGCCGATAACCGCACCGTCTTCGACAACGGCCGTCGGGTGGATTCTGGCCGAAGCCGCAATCGTGCTCATTGCTGGTCCTCGGGGATCATCATCGCGCCAACATCGGCTTCCGCCACCAGCACGCCTTCGACCTTCGCCTCGCAATGGAATTTAAAGACATTACCGCGCTGGCGCTGCTTGACCACATGGATTTCCAGGCGATCGCCCGGAACAACGGGTCTGCGGAAGCGCGCATTATCGATGGTCATGAAATAGACGAGGTAACCGCCCTCACCCTGGCTGCGGGCACAGATCGCACCTGCCGTCTGGGCCATGGCCTCGACGATCAGAACGCCCGGCATGATCGGCCGATCCGGGAAATGACCGGTGAAATGCGGTTCGTTGACCGTCACATTCTTGATGCCAATCGCCGAATTATTACCATCGATCTCGATGATCTTGTCGATGAGCAAGAACGGGTAACGATGCGGCAAAAGCTTCATGACTTCCAGAATGTCAGCCGCGCCGAGCGTCGTCTTAGTTTCTTCAGTCATTATTTTTTTCTCCTGTTTTTTTATCACGCCCTTCAGCGCGCGCCAGAATATCGGCCATGTCGCGCAGGAAATATTTCATCGGACGCGCAGGCGTCCCGCCATAACGGGCACCAGCCGGAACATCGGCGACAACACCGCTCATAGCCGCAATCTGCACACCGTCACCAATGGTGATATGGCCGTTGATACCCGCCGCGCCGCCGATCATCACACCGTCGCCGATGCGGGTGCTGCCAGCAATGCCGACCTTGCTGACGATGCCGCAATGGCGGCCAATGCGAACGTTGTGGCCGATCTGAACCTGATTGTCGATCTTGGTGCCTTCGCCGATGACAGTGTCATCCATGGTGCCACGGTCGATCGTGGTGTTGGCGCCGATCTCTACATTGTCCTGAATGATGACGCGGCCGATCTGCACGATCTTCAACATGCCGCGCGGACCGGGTGCGTAACCGAAACCGTCCTGACCGATGCGCGCGCCGTTGTGGATAATCACATTGTTGCCGATGAGAGCGGCAAGAATACTCGCACCGCCGGCAATGGTGCAATCACGCCCAACCTGCACATCCTGCCCGATGATAACGCCCGGGCCGATCCGCGTGCCAGCGCCGATATGGGCGCCAGCGCCGATCACGGCGAGCGGCTCAACGATCACGCCCGCTTCGAGCTTTGCCGACGGATCGACATGCGCGGTGTGGGAAATTTCGGCCTGCATCGAAACAACCGTACCGGGACGCATGGCGGCAGGGTGCAGCAAGGCGCCCACCTGCGCAAAAAGCGTGTGCGGGTTTTTCGATATCAGCGCGGGAATGTGAGACGGAAGAATATCGGCAAGCGCCGCATCACAAATAACGGCGCCAGCCTCGCAGGTCGGCAACTCTTCGCGGTTCTTGCGCGAGAGAATATAGCAGAGCTGATCGGGTTTTGCCCGGTAAACCGGTGCGACGGACCTTATGATCCGCTCTCCCGCCGCATCGTCAGACAGTTCCGCCCCAAAACGGTCTGCGATATCTTTCAATCGCAGTCCATTGTGGGGCGGAAAAAAGGCGTTGTATTCCATCAGACGGAATCTCCAGAACGTTCAAAGTTGCAGTTCTGGACTGCCGATATCAGAAAGTGTTGGACATGCCAAACCGGAAACGCTGTTCCTCGTCGTAGTCTTCCTTGGCGATCGGAACTGCGTAGTCGACGCGGATCGGACCGAAGGGCGACGCCCACATCACACCGATACCGGCGGATGCACGGATGGAGTTGTCGTCCTGCAGGGTTTCCCCCGTACCGATCTTAACCTTGTTGCCATACAGCGTACCGGCATCAACAAACCCTGCGAGACGCAGACCGAAATCTTCCGGAATGCCGGGCATCGGGGCCGTGACTTCGGCGGAAGCCGCAAAGTAGGTCGTGCCGCCGATGGAGTCGGAACCGATGCGCGGGCCGATACCGTCGTTCTTGAAGCCGCGAATCTGACGGCCGCCGAACTTGAACTGATCGAACACAAGCAAATCGTCGCCAGTCGGCACCACATGACCCGCCTGACCGGTGATCGAGCCGATAACATCGTACTCGTCCGACAGCGTGTAGTAATACCGGGCCTTGGCGTAGATTTTGTAATACTCGGAATCGCCGCCGAGGCCTGCGAATTCGTTCGTCAGAGCTGCCTGCCAGCCTTCGCGCGGCATGTTGCGGTCGTCGAGCGTGTTGTAGTTCAGCGTGTTAGAGATGATGGACTGCGTCCAGTCTTCGCCACGGATCAGAGCCTTATAGGGTTCGGCAAGATTGCTGCCGCTTTCCCAATCGCCCTCGCCGTCATAGTTGAGCTGCTTGTAGGTGTACTTGAACGTCGTCGAGAGATTCTCGGTGATCGGCGCGGTCACGCGTAGCGCGAAGCCCTGCTCGTCGTAATCGTAATAATCTTCGCTCTTGCTCTGGTTCTTGAACAGATCGAAACCTGCGGCCAGACGATAACCGAGGAAATAGGGTTCGGTGAAGGACAGCGTGTAGGTACGCGCATCATCTTCGCCCGCACCGGCGGCAAGACGAATGTACTGGCCGCGGCCGAGGAAGTTCTTCTCTTCGATGGAGGCTTCAAGCAGCACACCGTCGTTCTGAGAGTAACCCGCACCGATACCGAACGAACCCGTCGACTGGTCTTCCACATCGACAACGATGACGACGCGGTCAGGCGCGCTGCCACCGGCGGTCGAGATATTGACCTTCGAGAAATAACCGAGCGCTTCGAGACGGCGCTTCGCAGCCGTAACGACCGTCTGGTTGAACGCATCACCTTCGGAGATATCGAACTCGCGGCGAATGACATAGTCACGCGTACGCGTGTTGCCACGGATTTCGATACGCTCGACATAGGCGCGCTCGCCCTGATCGACGATGTAGGTCACGCCGATGGTGTTGCCGGACATGTCGCGGTCGCCGCGCGGCGTTACACGGGCGAAAGGATAACCTTCGCCGGCGACGCGCTTGGAAATCGCTTCCATGCTCTGCTGGACTTCCTTGGCGCTGTAGCTCGCGCCCTGGCGGGTTTCCACGAGACCTTGCAATTCGGTGCCATCAACACCCGGCACGGTCGATTCGACCACGACGTTGCCGAAGTCGTACTTCTTGCCTTCGTCGACAGTGATGGAGATGTTGTATTCGTTGCTGGTCTCATCCAGCACCGCTTCGGAAGACACGACCCGGAAGTCGGCATAACCGCGGTTGTAATAGAACTGGCGCAGCGCCTCTTCGTCGGCGCGCAGCTTGTCCTCGTTATAGACGTCCTTACGCGTCAGGAACGACAGCATATTGGACTTCTTGGTATTGATGACGGCGGCCAGACGACCGTCGCTATAGGAATTGTTGCCGACGAAATCGATTCGGCCGATCTTCGTGCGCTCGCCCTCGTTGATGACGAAAGCGATGTTCACACGGCCCTGGCCGACGGAAACGGTCTGGGTGGTGATTTCGACGTCGCTGCGGCCGATCGCGGAATAGGCTTCCTTGATGCGGGCAATGTCAGCAGTCACGATAGCCTGATTGAACGGGCCAAGCGGCTGGGTCTGCACGACGCCTGAGAGCTTGTCGTCCTTGATCTTGCGGTTGCCGTTGAAAACCACCTGGTTGACCAGCTGGTTTTCATTCACGGTCACAACCAGCGTGCTACCGGAAACGCGCATAGCGACATTCGAGAAGTAACCGGTGGCGTAAAGACGCTTCACCGATTCATCGATGTCCGAATTGGAAAAGTTCTTACCCGGCGCAATGGTGATGTTGGAACGCACGGAGTCCGCACCGGACCTCTCGGCCCCGCGAACATCGATCCTGCTGATGACGGCTGCATTTGCAACGCCAGCAGAGGCAAGCATGCCAAGGCCTGCAACCGAAGAAACACCAGCAGACAGCGCAACCGCCGATACAGCGTTCAAAAATCTTGAACCAGCCTTCATTTCAATTCTTACCTTTTTACGTTGTCCCTCAGCGGGCGGAACCCGACTCCGGCCATGTGCGTCGTTTTACCTGCTTTTCCCCTACAAGCAAGTCAGAACGTTAAATTCTGTTTACTTCGTGATCCAGAGTGGCGCATTCGCCACTTCGGCATAAAAACAAGGTAAACAAGCGACTAACAAAACCGATAAAACACTATCATCAGCCAATCAAGCTGCTGATATCATTCCATGTTGCAAAAACCATAAGTCCCAGAATCATGACCATGCCGATACGGAACGCCACTTCCTGCGCACCGGCGCCGAGCGGCCTGCCGCGGATGGCCTCGATTGCATAAAATACCAGATGCCCGCCGTCCAGAACCGGGACAGGCATCAGGTTCAGGAGGCCGATCGAGACGGAAAGAACGGCGGCGAGCTGGATGACGGCCGAAATACCGAGTGTCGCCATCTGGCCGGAAGCCTGCGCGACACGGACGGGACCGCCGAGTTGATCGGCGTTCATACGCCCGGTCACGAGGTTGCCGATATAGTTGAAAGTACCGGTGACGACGTGGCCCGTTTCGCGCACGCCCTCGAGCAGCGCCTGCGACGGCGAATATTCGATATGGCGAAAATTGCCGCTGCTCTGGTCGGTGACGATGCCGATGATGCCCATTTCCAGCTTGTTGCCGAACTGGTCCGTGGTTTCGGTGCGGGTCGGAACCATGGGAAGCTTCAGTTCCTCGCCCGCCCTTTCGACCGTCACGGTGATCGGCGTGCCCGGCCGGATACCGACATAACGGCGGACATCCTCGAACGTCTTTACCTTTTCACCGTCGATCGCCACCAGACGGTCGCCGGGGTGCACGCCGGCAGCCGCGGCCGCGCTGTTTTCACGCACCTCTGCCACGACCGGATCGGCGATCATGCGGCCATAGACACCGAACAGCACCGCGAAGATGAGAATGGCGAGAAGGAAGTTGGCGATAGGCCCGGCGGCAACCGTCGCCGCCCTTTTCCAGAGCTTTGCGCCGGAAAGCGTCTGCGCCCTCTCCTCCAGCGACATATGCGACAGGCCGGAGCTGTCCGGCTTACTGGAGGCATCCTCGTCGCCGAAGAATTTTACGTAGCCGCCGAGCGGTATGGCGGAAAGCTTCCATCGTGTGCCGTGCCGGTCGGTAAAGCCGATCAGCTCCGGGCCGAAACCGATGGAAAATGCGGTGGAGCGGATGCCGCTCCAGCGGCCGACAAGGTAATGGCCCATTTCATGGACGAAAACGAGCAGGGAAAGCACCAGGATGAAGGGCACGATATAGCCGGTCAGAAACCCGGTCGCGGCCATTACTGTGTTCATGACAATCTGCCCTTATATTTCATGACCTGCCGCGGCTCAGAAGCCCGGCAACAGGCCGCCGCCCGATCCGGGCACGTCGCCGGTTGCCGCCGCATGCACGAAAGCAATGAGGAATACCGTAAAGCAGGCGAAAACAAGACCGTCAACCCGGTCCATGAAGCCGCCGTGACCCGGAATAAGATGGCTCGAATCCTTGACTTGGAAACGCCGTTTCACGAAGGATTCGAAAAGGTCGCCGATCTGGCTGAACACCGAGAGGATGAGAGCGAGCCCGAGCACCAGCAGGCTGATCCTGCCGTGATAGGCAAACGACACCGCGCCGCCGCCGATCAATGCGGCGACTGCTCCGCCGATTGCGCCGGACCAGGTCTTGCCCGGAGAAATCGCCGGCGCAAGCTTCGGCCCGCCAATGGCGCGCCCGACAAAATAAGCAAGAATATCGGTCGACCAGACCACTGCGAAAACGAACAGGATGGCGACGAAACCGGTCAGCTCGTCACCGCGAATCGCGGCCAGCGAGATGCCGCTCAAACCGGCATAAACGATACCGCCGACCAGCCACCAGTTCCTGCCGCGCAACACGGGGAAAAGCGCCGCCGTCAGCGTAAAGCCTGACAGCAGCGGCAGATCGAGCGAGGGTTCGCCGAAAATCGTGTTGCCGGCGATGACGGCGACCGCGAACCAGCCCCAGGCATTGCCGGTGGAGTTCGTCTCCGACAGGCGGGTGATCGTCGCCCATTCATAATAGATGAGGATCGCCAGGAGACCGGCCACGATGCGGAACAGGATGCCGCCATACCAGGTCGCAGCCAATATGACCGCCGCCATGACGATTGCGGAGATGATCCGCAGTCTGAGTTCACGGCTCATCAGGCGCCTGCCACGGCAACCTGCTCGGCCAGAGCGCCGAAACGACGATCACGCGTTGCATATTGCTCGATTGCGGAGAAGAACAGCTGCCGGTTGAAGTCGGGCCAATATTCGGGAACGAACAGGAACTCCGAATAGGCCGCCTGCCAGAGCAGGAAGTTCGACAGGCGCTCCTCGCCGCTCGTGCGGATGATCAAATCCGGATCCGGCATTCCGGAGGTGTCGAGTCTCTCCGAAATCATCTCCGGCGTGATTGATCCCGCGTCCAGCCGGCCTTCGGCGACATCGCGGGCGATTGCCATCGTCGCGCGGGCAATCTCGTCGCGGCTACCATAATTGAAGGCGATCACCAGCGTCAGCTTGGTGTTATCAGCCGTCATGTGTTCGGCTTCTTCGAGAAGGCTGCGAATATCGTTTTTCAGCCCCTGCCGGTCGCCGATAATGCGCACACGGACGTTTTCACGGTGCAGTTCCGCAAGGTCGCGCCGGATGAAAGCCTTCAAAAGCCCCATCAGGTCGCTTACCTCGGATTCGGGCCTGCGCCAGTTTTCCGATGAGAAGGCGAACAGTGTGAGATAACGGACACCGCAGTCGCCGGCGGCGCGCACGGTCTCGCGCACAGCCTCGACCCCACGGCGATGCCCCATCACGCGCGGAAGACCGCGCTGTTTTGCCCATCGCCCATTTCCATCCATGATGATGGCGACGTGCTCGGGTATTGAGGAACGTGTCGTCGTCGGCATATCGATCCAGTAACAGGCAGCGCGAAATTAAAACGAATAAAATACGGGTCTATCGCAAGCGATACTAGACCTGCATGATTTCCTTTTCCTTCTCGCCAAGCAAGCGCTCAATTTCCGAAATCGTGTCGTCGGTCATTTTCTGCACTTTTTCCGACTGTCCACGGCTTTCGTCCTGGCCGATATCGCCGTCTTTTTCGGCTTTTTTCAGACCATCCATGCCGTCGCGGCGAACATGGCGAATCGCTACCTTGGATTTTTCGGCATAATCATGGGCCACCTTGACGAGCGACTTGCGGCGCTCCTCGTTGAGTTCCGGCAAAGGAATTCTGAGGTTCTGGCCATCGACGATCGGGTTGAGGCCAAGATTGGATTCGCGGATGGCGCGATCGACGGCGTTGACCATCGACTTGTCCCAGATGTTGACGCCGAGCATGCGCGGCTCCGGAACCGTGATGTTTGCGACCTGGTTGAGCGGAACGCGCGAGCCGTATGCCTCGATGGTCACCGGATCGAGAATATTGGCCGAAGCCCGGCCGGTGCGAAGCGATGCGATATCGCTCTTGAATGCATTGATGGCGCCATCCATGCGGCGCTTGATATCGTTGAGGTCAATACCACTCATCTTGATACTCCATCTCTATCGGCCAAGGTGGGGCGGAATCCGCCCCGGACCGACGTCGTTTTTTGATTATTTGTCGTGCACGATGGTCTTGCGGCCACCGCCGGTCAATATCTGCGCGAAACCGCCCTTCTCGTGGATCGAGAAAACGATGATCGGGATGTGGTTTTCGCGGGCAAGCGCGACAGCGGCGATATCCATGACTGCCAGACCCTTGCCGAGCACCTCGCTATGGGTCAGCTCGTCGAAACGGGTGGCTGTCGGATCCTTCTTCGGGTCGGCGGAATAGATGCCGTCCACCTGGGTGCCCTTGAAGATCGCCTCGGCGCCCATTTCCGCGGCGCGCAGCGCTGCAGCGGAGTCGGTGGTGAAGAAGGGATTGCCTGTACCGCCGGCAAAAATCACCACGCGGCCCTGCGCGAGATGATGGAGCGCCGCACGCTGCGAGAAGCTTTCACAGATTTCAGGCATCGCGATTGCGGACAGAACGACGGTGTCGATGCTGAGCTTGCGCAGCGAGGTTGCCAGCGCCAGCGCGTTGATGATGGTGGCCAGCATGCCCATGTGGTCGCCGGTGACCCGGTCGCCACCCTTGGACGCCACGGCAACGCCGCGGAAAATATTGCCGCCGCCGACGACGACGCCGACTTCAACGCCCATCGCCCTCGCCTCGGCAATATCGGAGGCGATCCGGTCTGCAACCGCCACATCGATACCGAAACCCTGATCGCCCATAAGGGCTTCACCGGAAGCCTTGAGAAGAACGCGTTTGTAGATCGGCTTGGAAGACATCATGACTCCTCGGGAAATGTAACCGAAACGCGGATACACGAAGGGCACCGCGTTGTCACGCGATGCCCTCCCGTTTTCCCAAGATTGGGTAAATATAATCAGCCCTTGGCGACTGCGGCGACTTCTGCTGCGAAATCGCTTTCTTCCTTCTCGACGCCTTCGCCGAGCAGCAGGCGAACCATGCCCGTCACTTCGATGGCAGCACCGGCTTCCTTTTCGGCTTCCTTGACGGCAGCGCCGACAGTCAGATCGGGGTTGATGACGAAAGCCTGCGACAGAAGAGCGACTTCTTCGAAGAACTTGCGCATGCGGCCGTCAACCATCTTTTCGATGATCGCTTCCGGCTTGCCGGATTCGCGGGCCTGCTCGATGAAGACGTTGCGTTCGCGCTCGGCCACGGCAGCGTCGACTTCCTCGGAGCGGATGGCGAGCGGGTTGGTCGCAGCGATGTGCATGGCGACCTGGCGGCCGATGGAGTTCAGAACGGCCTTGTCGCCGACCGACTTCAGGGCAACGAGAACGCCGAGCTTGCCGATGCCGTCGCCGGCAGCGTTATGGATGTAGGTCGCAACAACGCCATGCTCGACTTCGAGCGCAGCCGAACGGCGCAGCGTCATGTTTTCGCCGATGGTAGCGATCGCGTCCTTGATGCTGTCGGAAACGGACTTGCCGGTTGCCGGATAGGCGGCGGCGCTGACGGCGTCAACGGTGCCGTCGGTGGACAGCGCGACCTGGGCAATGCCGCGAACGAGATCCTGGAACGCGTCGTTACGGGCAACGAAGTCGGTCTCGGAGTTGAGTTCGACGAGAACAGCCTTGTGACCCATGGTGGCGACGCCGATCAGACCTTCGGCAGCCGTGCGGCCTGACTTCTTGTCAGCCTTTGCGATGCCCTTGGCGCGCAGCCAGTCGATCGCCGCTTCCATGTCGCCATTGGTTTCAGCAAGAGCCTTCTTGCAGTCCATCATGCCTGCGCCGGACTTCTCGCGCAGTTCCTTCACCATTGCGGCTGTGATTTCGGTCATTGTTTGCCTCTTATCGGTTCGATCGGTCAGCCGGCTGAATTCGCCGTGCCGAAGTTCTGGGTGATGAGTGTACCCGGCCGCACACCCTTTGAAACCGGAGACGATTTCAGGAAAGGGTCATGCGCATTCCCAAGTGCTGCGGCGTCTCCATACATCGAAACGATGGGTGCCGCTCAAGTGTGACAGCGTTATGAAAGCTGCCCGCAGATTTCTTCAACCGCATCGGAACGCTCGATACTTCACCGAAACTCAAGCGGAGCGGTTTGAAACGAACAAGGCCGTCAACCCTATTCAGGTCTTTGACGGCCTTGTCATATCCTGGTCGAGGAGACGGCGATGCGAAATCGCCGTCTGACAGGGCCTAAATCAGGCGCCAGCCTCGTCTTCGAGCGCGGGCTCGATCGGAGCTTCTTCCGAAGCGCCGATGTCGCGGCCGGAAGCGCCCTGCTGACGGGCGATGCCGTCGATGGCAGCGCGAGCAATCAGGTCGCAATAGAACGAGATGGCGCGCGATGCGTCGTCGTTACCGGGGATCGGGAAGTCGATGTGATCCGGATCGCAGTTGGAGTCGATGATCGCAACGACCGGAATGCCAAGACGCTTGGCTTCTTCGATCGCGATCTTTTCCTTGTTGGTGTCGATGATGAACATCAGGTCCGGAACGCCGCCCATATCGCGGATACCGCCGAGAGCCTTTTCAAGCTTTTCGCGCTCGCGCTCAAGGGTCAGACGCTCTTTCTTGGAATAGCCGGAGCCTTCCGAGTTCAGGATCTCGTCGACCTTGCGCAGACGCTGGATCGAGTTGGAGATCGTCTTCCAGTTGGTCATCATGCCGCCGAGCCAGCGCGAGTTGACGTAGTACTGGGCCGAACGCTTTGCGCTGTCGGCGATGATTTCAGACGCCTGGCGCTTGGTGCCGACGAACAGAACGCGGCCGCCGCGGGCGACGGTGTCGGACACGACCTGAAGGGCGCGCGACAGCATCGGAACGGTCTGAGCCAGATCGATGATGTGGATGTTGTTACGGTCGCCGAAGATGTACGGCTTCATCTTCGGGTTCCAGCGATGCGTCTGGTGACCAAAGTGAACACCAGCTTCCAGAAGCTGACGCATAGAAAAATCGGGCAATGCCATGCCTAGTTACTCCTTTTCCGGTTTAACCCCCGCGAAGCGAACAGCGCCGATTTTCATCGACACCACCGGGCGGAACGAACCGGATTTCTCCCGGAACATCCCAAGCTTCGCGTGTGGAATGGTGAGGCGCATACAGTCGCCTCAGATAAAAAGCAAGCATTTATGCGAAAAAACCGCGCGAACGGCCCGCCTTTCAGCGAACCGGCTTGTTTTCGCAGGTTTCGGGCTTGAGAATATCAAGCTTCGCGAGCTTGCCGGTCAGAACGAAATCGCCGTAATCCATGGTCAGATCGCGAGTGATTCCGTTGTCGTAAAGCTTGAAGGACATACGGTAGATCGGCAGGGCGTCGGTGCCGGTCTTATCGTTGTAATAGGCGATCGTCACCGGCCAGAACGCGGCTTTGCCGAATTCGCCCGCCTTGCCGGCCTCGGCGTCGCCGTCCTTCGGCATCTGCGCCTTGCCGACCAGCGTGGAGGTGATCAGGCTTTCGTCGCCGTCATCCGAACCGTCGAAAATGCGGGATTCGAAGATGCGTTTTCCCTGTTTGGCGTTTTCGATGACCTGGAACATGTGCTCCGTCGGAAATTCGCTGGCAACGAGATCGATCTGGCGGGCGTCCGGGCGGGTCAGATCGACCTTCACGCCTTCTTTATTGTCGATCGCAGCGCCCTGCACTTCCTTGTCCAGATTGTCGTCGGTGTAGGATTTGGTCTCGAAGGTGAATTTCTTCGCCGCCAGGTCCTCGAAGGTCGTTGTCTGCTGGTCGGTCATGCGAACCGCGTCGCCCGTGTTGATCTGCGTCACGAAACGGAAATCCGTCTTGTAACCCTGACAGGCGGAGCCGGTGAATTCATAGACCATGCGGCCCGTCATACCCTCGATGCCGGAGCGGTCCGACGCATCCTTGAGTTCGAGATCGTAGACGGCGCGATGGGCGACAAGATCCGGAACCGTGACGGGCAAGGCATTGGCGCCGTTCGACAGGCCGGTCATAAGCCCTGTTGCGGCAACGAAACCAAGCGTCCTGACAAACATGCAATATCTCCTGTTGGACTCACCGCTCATATTGTACAAGCAACCGCCCGGCTTTTGGATCAACATCTTCTGAATGCCGGATTCTTGAAGGATTTACAACAAAACCGGAGACGAAAATGTCGGACGTCATCGAAGGCCGCCTCAAGGAACTGGGCTTTACTCTTCCCGTAGCGGCAGCACCTGCCGCAAACTACGTTCCGTTCGCCATCAGCGGCAATCTTCTTTATGTATCGGGTCAACTGCCGATGGAATCAGGCAAGATTGCGGTGACGGGCCTCGTTGGCCGCGATGTTGACGTTGCAACGGCCCAGCGCGCCGCCGAATTGTGCGCCGTCAACATTCTCGCACAGGTCAAGGTTGCGTTGAACGGCGACCTCTCGAAAATCCGTCGTATCCTCAAGCTGAACGGCTTTGTCGCCTCGGTTCCGGAGTTCGTCGAACAGCACCTCGTCATCAATGGTGCGTCCAATCTGCTCGCCAACGTTCTGGGTGACGCCGGCAAGCATGCCCGCGCCGCCGTCGGCTTGGCCTGCCTGCCCTTCAATGCCGCCGTCGAGATCGACGCGATCGTGGAAATCGACGTATGACGCTTAAACTTTCCTGGCTGACGGCTGAGCCTGTCGCCCATCGCGGTTATCACGATCTGAACAAGGCGGTCTGGGAGAACACGCTCTCCGCCTTTTCCCGGGCCATAGACGCCGGTTTCGCCATCGAATGCGACGTTCAGCTTGCCGCCGACAGCGTGCCGGTGATTTTTCACGACGACGACATGGCCCGGCTGACCGGCATCAAGGGCGATGTGCGCGAACATACCTCCGGTGAATTGTCTCTGCTCTCCGTGGGCCAGACCAAGGACCGCATCCCGACGCTGAAGCAACTTCTGGCGCTATGCGCCGGCAAGGTGCCGCTGGTGATAGAACTGAAGGGGCGCGAGGGCGAAGGCGTCGATGACGGTTTTGCAGAAGCGGTTCTGGAGGACCTCGAAGGCTATAAGGGCCACGTCGCCCTGATGAGCTTCGACCATCATCTCCTCAAGGACCTGAAAGCAGCTGGCTCGCCCTGGCCGCTCGGGTTGACCGCCGAGGGCGCCAAGCCGGAAGACTTCTTCAAGCACGATGAAGCGATGCAGGTGGGGGTTGATTTCATCTCCTATCATTGGGGCCATCTGCCCAACAGTTTCATCGAGGCGCAAAGAAAACTTGGGCTTCCGATAATTACCTGGACGGTCAGGGATGAAAATGCGCGCGAGACTACCTATAAATATGCGGATCAGATGACATTCGAAGGTTTCGACCCCAGAGAGAGCCCCTCCGCCACGGCATGACAGAAGACTATTCCATTCGCGTTGCGCAATCCTTTGGGGGTATCGATCCGGAAAGCTGGAGACGGCTTTCCGGAACATCGCGCAATACGTCAGGAAAACCGTACAACCCTTTTATTTCCCACGAATTTCTCTCCTCCATGGAAGAATCCGGATCGGCGACGGCCAAGACCGGCTGGCTTGGACACCATCTGCTGCTTGAAAACGCCTTCGGCGTGCTCGTCGGGGCCGTGCCGGCCTATCTGAAGAACCACAGCAAGGGCGAATATGTCTTCGACCATGGCTGGGCGGATGCTTTCGAACGGGCCGGCGGGCATTATTACCCGAAACTGCAATGTTCGGTGCCCTTCACGCCGGCGAGTGGGCCACGGCTTCTGGTCTCCGAAACCGAAGACGAGACGCGCTTCAAGCCGCTTTTGGCCTCCGGCCTTGCCCAAGTGACGGAAAAGATCGGCGTTTCTTCCGCACACATCACATTTCTGGAAGACGCAGACCTGTCCGCGCTTCTGCCCCGCGATTTCCTGCACAGGACCGACCAGCAGTTCCACTTCATCAATGACGGCTATCGCGACCACGACGATTTTCTTGAGGCCCTTTCCTCGCGCAAGCGCAAGGGGCTGAAGAAGGAACGCCGTGCGGCGCTGGAAAACGGCATCGAAATCGACTGGCTGACCGGAAGCGATCTGACCGAGGATATCTGGGACCAGTTCTTCGCCTTCTACCTGGATACCGGCGGCCGCAAATGGGGCCGGCCCTATCTGACGCGGGAATTCTATTCGCTGATCGGCGAACGCATGGCCGACGACGTTCTGCTCGTGATGGCCAAACGCGAGGGGCGCTATATCGCCGGCGCGATCAATTTCATCGGCTCAGATGCGCTTTACGGCCGCCACTGGGGCTGTATCGAAGAGCACCCCTTCCTGCATTTCGAGGTCTGCTATCATCAGGCAATCGATTTCGCACTGGCGAAGGGGCTGAAACGGGTGGAAGCCGGTGCGCAGGGAGAACACAAGCTGGCGCGCGGTTACGTGCCGGTCACCACCCATTCGGCGCATTTCATCGTCCATCCGGGTCTGCGCCGCGCCATTGCCGACTATCTTCAGCGCGAGCGCGAAGAGGTCGAGCATATCGGCGACTATCTGGAAGACCACACACCCTTCCGCAAGGGCGACAGACAGGAACCGGACGCATAAGTATAAGTCCGCTATGAGGAGAGATCACCGATGACGGCCAGCACCTATGACGACAACAATATCTTCGCGAAAATCCTGCGCGGTGAAATTCCGAGCCACAAGCTTTACGAGGATGAGCACACACTGGCCTTCATGGATGTGATGCCGCAGGCTCCCGGCCATCTGCTGGTCGTTCCGAAAACCGGCTCGCGCAATCTGCTCGATGCCGACCCGGAAGTGCTGGCAAGGACCATCCCCGTGGTGCAGAAACTGGCTGTAGCAGCGAAAGAAGCCTTCGATGCGGATGGCGTCTTTGTCGCCCAGTTCAACGAACCCGCCGCCGGCCAGACCGTGTTCCACCTGCACTTCCATGTCATTCCGCGCAAGGAAGGCGAACCGCTGAAGCCCCACTCCGGTGCAATGGCCGATGGCGAGGTACTGAAGGCCCATGCCGAAAAGATAAAGGCGGCGCTCGCTTCGTGAGGCTCGCCTTGCACGCGACGTCATCTCGGCCCTGTGCCGAGGATCCAACCACGTAGCGTGAAATCAATCGGTTGCAGATACTCGGGACAGGCCCGAGCATGACGGAGGAGAGACCTTCGGACCAATCATTCCGGATTACGATACGCATTCCTTTCAGGCCACGGCCAGCCTTCGAGCACCGCCATATCCGGCCGGAATATCTCCACCTTCAGGGGATAGCACGGGACCGCGTCGCTGGAATGACTGTCGCCGCAATCCCCGCCGGGGCAGGCGGACAGCGCGCCGATGAGATCGATTTCCGCAAAGAGTTCCAGATAATCGCCAGGCCGCACGGGGCTCGCCTTCATGAAATATTGATGCGTGTCGCGGGTGAAACCCGTGCACATGAAGACGTTCAGAACATCGTGCACATGCGGTTCCGCCTCGCCGAATGACAGGCCCTTGGCCGAGGCAAGCGCGTTCGTCAGGTTCGAATGGCAGCAATTGTGATAATCGCCGCCGCTCAGCAGTTTGTTGGTGTAAGGATCGCACCGGGTGCCGATCACGTCATGCACGCCGCCGCCGTCTTCGTCCCAGCCGTACCATGAAAGCGTGTCGCCGGTGATGGTCGCCATCGGCCGCAGGGAGGGCAGATTGCTCCATAGCCGGTTGCCGATGGAAACATGGGTGGCATGCAAGGCACGGGTTTTGCCGCTGAAAAAACGCTCCGTCAGATCATGGGCGTTCCAGAGGTTCAAATCCCCCACCTGCGGACCTTCGATGCTGACGATGCGGAAAAAGTGCCCCTTCGGAACATTGAAGGTGCCACCCTCGCGCGGCGGTACGATGACCTCGTCTATCTTCTCCATCCCTTTTTTGGCCTGCTCCAGACGCGTAAGGTCCGGTGTCTGAAGTGTGCCGTTCGGATAAACGACAACGGGACGGACGGCGCGGCGTGCGGCGGCATCAATGGGTTCGGCGGCGGGCATCGGGGTCATGAAGTCCTCGGAACGATGAAAATATCGAAGCGAAATTGCGGCATAGACACTTGCCTGACAAGACGGGTTTTTCTTGCGCTCAGACTAAGCCTGACTTAGTCTCGCGGATCATGAAACTTCCACCGCTCGCCACCCTCCGCGCTTTCGAAGCCGCTGCCAGAAGGACAAGTTTTTCCCTGGCCGCGCAGGAACTCGGCATGACGGCGGCTGCCGTCAGCCAGCATGTGCGTAATCTGGAGGCCTGGCTCGGTGTGCCGCTTTTCGAACGCCATGCGAGAGGTGTCAGGCTGACCCCTGCGGGCCGGGAATTCGGCATCACGGTTTCGAGCGGCTTGCAGCAGATCGCCTCCGGCGCGGCACGGATCAGTCAGGGGCGCAACCGCACCGTCGTTCGCCTTGCCAGCCTGCCTTCGGTAGTCGCGCATTTTCTGACACCCCGCCTTCCCCGCTTCCGGGCGCTGCATCCCGACATACAGGTGTCGATCAGCTATTCCGGCCGGGATCACACCACGGAAGCCGATCTCAGCATCATGCACGGCGCTGTTCCCGGACGGAAAGCCGTGGCGCTTTTCAGCGCCGAGACGCGCCCGACATGCGCACCCGCCTATCTCACCAAATCCGGCCCCTTCGATGACGTGTCGGATTTGTTACGAGCGGAGCTGCTGCATGACGACAGCGAGGCGGCATGGCGGGACTGGCTGGCAATTGCCGGCATGCCTTTACCGCAGGGTGCCGGCCCCATCTTCGCGGACTTCAATCTGCTGGTGACAGCCCTCAAGACGGGACAGGGTATCGGCCTTTGCCCGACAGCGCTTCTCCGCGACGAGATCGCAGACGGTCAATTGACCATACTTTTTGATCGTGCCGCAGATGCGGACAAGCATTACTGGCTGGTAGAATCTGGAGACATGACCGAATCGGCCCGCATTCTGTCGGACTGGCTGGTTGCGGAAGCCCGAGAGAGCGAAACTCGTGGCGATTATTCCGCCGCGACGATCTGAGCAGGAGACGCTGCCGCCTCACCGTCGCGCTCCTTTGCCGACAGCCATTTGAGCAGGCGGGCTGAGGCGGCGCAGACGATGGCAAAAGCGATGAGACCGCCGAAAACATCCGAGAGATGGTGTCCGCCCTGGACGAGAACGGCCAGCAGCATCACGAAGTTTAGTGGTAAGATTATCGCCATCACCAGCCAGTGACGCGGCACGAACCAGGCGGACATTGCCGCCATGAAGATGTGAAACGACGGGAAGCCGATCAGCCCCAGCACGTTTTTGGGCGTGAGGTATGTGACGCCTTCCTGCCCCAATCTCATCAATTCACGGCCATACGCAGGATCGACCGCCAACGGGATGGTCTGGGACACCCATTGCGGCAACTCGTGATAGGCTTTTGCCCCATAGGTGGGGAAAAATATCCAGAAGATGATGCTGACCAACGCGCCGATGACCCCGGTGACGAGAAAATGATGCAGCATCCGCTCCTTACCGGTGAAACCCAGCATGATGATAATCAGCAGGAGTTGGGGCAATGAGGTCGCATATACCAGGAACAGCATTTTGCCGATCCAAGGATATGTCGCCGCCCATATAACAATATCCGGCCAGCTATAACCAAGCGCTGCATCCACGCGGAAAAGCACATCGTCGATCGCCGGAAAAGCGACGGGCAGGAACATGTAGTTGAAGACGGAGGCGACAAGCGTGAACAGGATGAACAATCCGCCCGAAATCAGCGCGGCGGCGATGCGGAGATCACGCCCGCTTTTGCGATAGAACTGGCCGAGGATAAAAACCCCGGCGCCCGCCAGGGCGCATAGTGAATATCCGGCGTAATCAACCCGAATGCCTTTGGCCGTTATCAACGCCGCATCGATCGCGAACAATATGGCGATAAAGCCAAGTACAAAACGTTCCGCCGCGAATAGTCGCATGGAGTTGCCCCTGTTTAGTCAACGGCAAACTACGGCAACGGGCTTAATATTCGGATAAGGAGAGTATTAAAAACCGAGCGCGAATAACCCACCGGCGAGAAGCAGGACCGGGACGGCGACGCCGACGATGACGCGCTGGCCGGCGAGCAGGAATGCGATGAAACCGAGTGCCGCCGCTCCGATGCGCAGCCAGAGCGGCGATGCTTCGAGCGATCCTGTCGGGAATACGATCAGCTTGGCGGTGACGGCCATGACGAGTGCTGTGGCGACCGCCCTCACCCAGTGCAGCGCCTCGGAATCCTCCTTCAGCCGGTTGCCGGCGAGAACGCCGAGCCAGCGCCAGAGATCGGTCGCCAGCCAGCCGGCGATGGCGATGAACAGATAGGGCGCCCACCAGTTTTCGGTCATCATGGCTCGCTCTCCGGTGAGACAGGTTTGATCCTGCGGCGGAACACGAACCGGTCGATCAGATAGGCCAAAGTGCCGCCACCAATCCCGGCATAGAGGATGTCGAATTCGGGTGCGATCACCGCAAAGACCGGCCCGGCGATCACGCCGACGATAAACGCGACCTTGACGACGGAATGACGGGCGGACGCCCAGATCGACGCCACGAAATAGACCGGCGTCAGAAAGAACAGCACACCGGCGACCAGCGGCGGAAACGCGGCGACGACGCCGTAACAAAGGCCGACGATGATGGCGTTGATGACGGTGAGGGTGATGCCGAAACCGGCGAACCAGGCGGCCCGCGCCTCGCGTGGTACTTTGGAGAGGTTTTGTGTGGCGAAGACCCAAGCCGTGATCGCAACGAAATGCGAAAGGAACAGCAAAATCCATGTCGGCGTCTTCGCGCCGCGCATTTCCGGAACGATGGAAGCGACCATGGGCATCATCCGCACCGATGACAGCGTCACCGCCAGAAAACAGGCGGCAAGATTGGCGCCGCCGACCATGGAGCCGATGAGAATCATCTTTGCCGGCAAGGCCCAGATCACCAGCGTCATGAACACCGCTTCGCCGCGCGCCACACCCGATTCCAGCGCAAAGGCGCTGAAACCGACGAAAGATGTCATGAGAATGAGCGAGGGCAGCGAGAATATGCCCCGCATTCCTCTGAAAAACCAGCCGCGCAGGGGCATGGTATCGCTGTCGGCAGTCTGCATTGCTGATCCACTCATGCATATTGCCCGAAAGCGTCGCGGTTTCGGGATGACGACATGCATAAAAACAGAAACATAAAGCACGCCGCATCTATCCGGTAAAACGCGACCCGCTTTATGCACGAAAATGCCGGGCTTTCGCCCGGCACCGGTTTGTCGGTCAAAAGACCGCTATCATTTCTTCTTCGGCACTTTCGGCACCGTATTCACCTTGCGGCGTGGCTTGTTCTCCTCGTCGGACTTGCTCGCCTCGGCAACAAGAACATCTGCCTCTTCATTGGCAATCGCCGCCTTCGAGGCAGGTTTCGCCTTTGCCTTCGACGCCTTGCCCGGAGACTTGGCGGCCTTGAGCTCCGCCTCCGGCTTCGGCTTCACGGGCGCGGTTTCCGGCAGAACCTCAAGCTTAAGGCCGTCGGAGCCATCGTCCTTCTTGCCGACAGTGACGCTGACGACGCCGCCCTTCTTGAGCTTGCCAAAGAGGATTTCGTTGGCGAGCGGCTTCTTGATGTGTTCCTGGATCACGCGCGACAACGGACGGGCGCCCATCTTCTCGTCGTAACCCTTTTCCGCCAGCCAGGAGATCGCATCTTCGTGCAGATCGAAGGTGACATTCCGCTCGGAGAGCTGGGTCTCGAGCTGCATGACGAACTTCTGCACGACCTTGTGGATAACGGCAGTCGGCAGCGGCGAGAACGGAATGATCGCATCCAGACGGTTGCGGAATTCCGGCGTGAACAGGCGGTTGATCGCCTCTTCATCCTCACCCGTGCGCCGCGAAGAACCGAAACCGATGGCCGATTTCGCCATTTCGGACGCACCCGCATTGGTCGTCATGATAAGGATGACGTTGCGGAAGTCGATCTTCTTGCCGTTGTGGTCGGTCAGCGAGCCGTGGTCCATCACCTGCAACAGGATGTTGTAGATGTCCGGATGCGCCTTTTCGATCTCGTCCAGCAGCACCACGGAATGCGGATGCTGGTCGACGCCATCGGTCAAAAGACCGCCCTGATCGAAGCCGACATAACCGGGAGGTGCGCCAAGCAGACGCGACACGGTATGGCGTTCCATATATTCCGACATGTCGAATCGCAGCATCTCGACGCCCAACGAGGCGGCAAGTTGCTTTGCCACTTCGGTCTTGCCCACGCCCGTCGGGCCGGAGAAGACGTAGGAGCCGATCGGCTTGTTCGGTTCGCGCAAACCGGCACGCGCCAGCTTGATGGCCGTGGCCAGCGCCTCGATGGCGATGTCCTGACCGTAAACGACCGAGCGCAGTTCCTTTTCGAGGTTGGCGAGAACCATCTCGTCATCCTTGGAAACGGTCTTTGCCGGGATGCGGGCCATCGTCGCGATGGTTACCTCGATTTCCCGCTCCGTGATCAGCTTGCGGCGCTTGGACGCCGGCAGCAACATCTGCGCCGCACCGGTCTCGTCGATCACGTCGATCGCCTTGTCCGGCAGCTTGCGGTCGGAAATGTAGCGGGCCGACAATTCGACGGCAGCCTTGATCGCCTCGTTGGAATATCTCAGGTGATGATACTCCTCGAAGTAAGGCTTCAACCCCTTCATGATTGCGATGGTGTCATCGATTGACGGCTCGTTGACGTCGATCTTCTGGAAACGACGGACCAGAGCGCGGTCCTTCTCGAAGAACTGGCGGTATTCCTTGTAGGTGGTAGAACCGATGCAGCGGATCGCGCCCGAGGACAGCGCCGGCTTCAACAGGTTCGATGCATCCATCGCGCCGCCGGAGGTGGCGCCCGCACCGATGACGGTGTGGATCTCATCGATGAACAGAACCGCGCCCGGATACTCCTCGAGTTCCTTGACGACCTGCTTCAGGCGCTCTTCGAAATCGCCGCGATAGCGGGTGCCGGCCAGCAGCGTGCCCATGTCGAGCGAGAAGATCGTGTCGTTGGCCAAAGCTTCCGGCACCTTGCCCTCGACGATGCGCTTGGCGAGACCTTCGGCGATCGCCGTCTTGCCCACGCCCGGATCGCCCACATAAAGCGGGTTGTTCTTGGAGCGGCGGCAGAGGATCTGGATCGTACGGTTGACCTCGTCGTGGCGGCCGATCAACGGGTCGATCTTGCCGTTTTTCGCCTTCTCGTTGAGGTTGACGCAATAGGCTTTCAGCGCGTCCTGCTGCTTTTTCGCGGACGGTCCTTCTTCCTCGGGATTGCTGCGGCTCGCCTTGCTTTCATTTTCGGGTTCATCGGTCCCGCGCGGCGCGCGTGTCTGCGATGTGCCCGGACGCTTGCCGATGCCGTGGGAGATATAGTTGACCGCATCGTAACGGGTCATCTCCTGTTCCTGCAGGAAGTAGGCGGCATGGCTTTCGCGCTCGGCGAAAATGGCGACGAGCACGTTCGCGCCCGTCACTTCCTCGCGGCCGGACGACTGCACATGAATGACAGCCCGCTGGATAACCCGCTGGAAACCGGATGTGGGCTTGGAATCCTCGTCGTAACCGGTCACGAGGTTGGTCAGTTCGTTGTCGACGTAATCGCTGACGGTCTTGCGCAGCGTATCGAGATCGACATTGCAGGCGCCCATCACGGCGGCGGCATCCGCGTCGTCGATCAACGCCAGAAGAAGATGTTCAAGCGTCGCATATTCGTGGTGACGCTCATTTGCAAAGGTCAGTGCCTGGTGCAGCGCCTTCTCGAGACTCGGGGAAAAAGTTGGCACGTTGCGATCCTCATTTCTTTTCCATGACGCATTGCAGCGGATGCTGGTGCTGTCGGGCGAAATCCATGACCTGGCTTACTTTCGTCTCTGCGACCTCATATGTAAACACCCCGCATTCGCCCACGCCGTGCTGATGCACAAGCAGCATGATGCGGGTTGCCGCTTCGCGATCCTTCTGGAAAAACCGCTCCAGAATATGGATGACAAACTCCATGGGAGTGTAGTCGTCATTCAGTAAAAGAACACGGTACAGATTCGGTCTTTTCGTCTTTGGCTTGACGCGGGTAATAACGGACGTTCCGCGGTTCGTACCGCCGTCTTCCCCGTCGCCCTCGCCCTGCATGTAGATCGGCTCAGCGATCATCTTTCATCATTCTCCAAACCGTTCTCAAACCGGCAGTCATCACCAGGAGGGAGAACTTCGCCTCTTCATATCTAGGTCGTTAAGACGCGATTTTAAGCCCCCTGTGAAACGGTGCAATCACTATTGCGTTTGCGAAGGGGAAACCTCGCGAAAAACAGGGGACTTGCGACCGCGCGCCGGCAAAGCGCGGTGACGACCGCCTTTGCCAACGCGGTTTCAGTCGCGACGGTAGCGCTTCCGGTGGATCGTGCGGCATCGCGGGCCGGCTTCCACCACCCACGCCATCCGCCATCATTCCTTGTTGTCGAGCATTTCGCGAACGGCGATCGCCAGCTGCTTCAGGGAGAAGGGTTTCGGCAGGAAGCCGAACTTGGCGTCCGCCGGCAGATTTTTCGCAAAGGCATCCTCGGCATAACCCGAAACAAAGATGAATTTCAGATCAGGATAGGATTTGCGCAGTTCCCTGAGGAGCGACGGACCGTCCATTTCCGGCATCACGACATCGGACACGACGATATCGACCTTGCCTTCCAGTTCTTCCATCACTTCCAGCGCCTCGACACCGGAACCCGCCTCGTGAACGGTATAACCTCGGGTTTCCAGCATGCGCTTGCCGCCGCGCCGCACCGCCTCCTCATCCTCCACCAGAAGGACGACGGCGGAATTGCCGGTCAGATCGAGCGGTTCTTCCTTCACCGGTTCGGGCAGAGCCACCGGGGCGAGTGCCGCTTCGCCGGGCAGCTGGCCCGGAACATGCACGATCTCCACCACATGACGCGGCAGGTAGATGCGGAACGCGGTTCCCTTGCCCACTTCCGATTCGGGATAGATGTAGCCGCCGGACTGCTTGACGATGCCATAAACCATCGACAGACCGAGACCGGTGCCCTTGCCGACGTCCTTGGTCGTGAAGAACGGCTCGAAGATCTTGTCCATGATCTCAGGCGGAATGCCGGTTCCGTTGTCGGCGACTTCGATCATGACCATGTCTTCCGCCGGGAATTCGGGTCGACCAAGCGCGGCGACTTCCTTCGCCTCGACGTTTCGCGTCCGGACGGTGATCTTGCCGCCTTCCGGCATGGCGTCACGCGCATTGACGCAAAGATTGATGAGCACCTGCTCGAATTGCGACAGGTCGGTCTTCACCGGCCAGAGATCGCGGCCGTAGTCCACTTCCAGCTTGACGTTGGTGCCGGAGATCAGGCGGTCGACCAGCATGCGCAGATCGCCGATGACGTCGGTCAGATTGAGGATCGCCGGGCGCATGGTCTGCTTGCGAGAGAAAGCGAGGAGCTGGCGCACCAGAACCGCGGCGCGGTTGGCGTTGCGCTTGATCTCCATCAGGTCGGCGAAGCTCGGATCCGCAGGCCGCGCCTGCAAAAGCAGATGGTCGGACGACAGCAGGATGGCGGTCAGCACGTTGTTGAAATCGTGGGCGATGCCGCCCGCCAGCGTGCCGACGGCGTTCATCTTCTGCGTCTGCGCCATCTGCGTTTCGAGCGCCTTTTGTTCCGTCACCTCGATGGCATAGACAATCGCCACCTCTTCCGGCGCCTCGTCGTCCTGATCGATGACGGCGTTGACGTAGAAACGGAAATGCCGGCCCTCGTCGCTCGGATGGCGGGAATCGAACGGCGCGATGTCGCCCTGCCGATCCTTCGCTTCAGCCAGCGCCTGCTCGAGCCTAGGTTTCTCATTGTCGTGGAGGACAGTTTCGAGAGCCACACCGCGATCGATATCGTCACGCCCGACAACGCCGGAGAACAGCTTGAGGAATGGCGCGTTGATGCGCAGGATGCGGCCGTCGCCGTCGAGCGAGGCAATCGCCATCGGCGTATTGTTGAAGAAACGGGTGAAGCGCATGGCGGAGGAGGATTCCGTATCCACCTGCCCCTTCGGGCGCATCAGAACGATCGTTCGGCTCTCACCCGGCGCGCCGTCCTTCAAGGTGACCTGATGCACGAGCCGGGCCGGCATGCTCTGGCCGTTCACCCGGCGCATGTCGAGATCGAGGATTTCGGTGCGCTTGGCCGCGCCCTGCGGATGGACGGACTCGATCAGCGCCATGCCCTCGCCGGCGATGATGTCGGAAACCGTCATCGAGCCGGGAGAAAACTGCGCGAGATCGATGCCGAGCCATTCGGACAGGGTAGCGTTCAGATAAACGATCTCGCCCTTGCGGCCGGCGGAAAAGAAACCGGCCGGCGCATGGTCGAGATAATCGATGGCGTTCTGCAATTCGCGGAAGAAGCGCTCCTGATCTTCGCGCTCAGGCGTGATGTCGGCGATCTGGAAGACGTGCAGCGCCTCGCCGCCCGCATCCTTCAGCACCCGCCCTTTGAGCCGGTACCAGTGCGGCCCGGCGTTCGTGACATCTCCCAGCGGCTTCAGCAGCCGGAATTCCTCGTAACCGTCGCGACCTTCCCGCAGAACATTGATGAGGCGATAAAGCGCCTCCGTCGATTCCCGGCTGCGCGACAACAATGTCTCGAGGCTCTGGATATCGCTCGCCTTCGTGGTGCCGCTCATGCGGCAATAGGTGGCGTTGGCGTAGATCATATGCCCCTTGGCATCGGTGATCAGCGTGCCTTCCGGGTGGGCCGACAGGAAACGGCGGGCAAGCCCGTCCGATTGCGACTGTGGCATGACCTCGATGAAACCGATGATCGACGACACCAGAAAAAAGATGCCCATCATCGCCAGCACGCCGAGAATGCCGAGCACGATTTCGTTTTCGAGCGAATCCTTGAAATAAACGAAGGCGGCAGCCGCCGCGATCAACACCAGCGCCAGAAGCAGAATCCGCAGGACCGTGCCGGAACGGGCACGCCTGTCCACCAGCGGAAGGTCGTTGTCGCTTGTCTCGCGCACCCGTGTCATCTTGGCCTCGCAGTCCCGCAGGTCATAATTCTGTCAGCCGCGTTTCCTCTACGGAATCAGGCAGCAGAATTTCTTGTAGCAACTCGCTTGAACATCAAAAAGCTCCGCTGGGACACAAAGGCTTAAAAACGCACAGAGAAACGGTCCCAAAGACACAATGCGCCGCCCTTTCGGGCTATGAGGGAACCGAAAGCGCGCCAACCGGTTTTGCGTTTCAATGGGATGAAGGTGGATAAACCTTGTATCGCGCCTAAAAAAATCGTCTTTTCCTGCTTTACGTTCACATTATAAGAACCACGGCAATATTAATTGCCCGAAAAAATCTGAAGGGATGATCTCCATGATGGAAGATTTTATCGGCACCTATGGAAACAATCTCATCGTCGCCGTTGTCGGCGTCGGCTTGGCCCTGCTCATTCTGGCGATCGCTCTCTGGATCCTGCGCAGGCGTGGCGGCGCGGCCCCCTTTATTCGCGGCGGCCGCAACCGGCAACCGCGCCTGCAGGTTCTTGACGCAACCGCCGTGGACGCCCGTCGCCGTCTGGTGCTGGTGCGTCGCGACAATGTCGAACATCTGGTCATGATCGGCGGTCCGACCGATATCGTCATCGAGAGCGGCATTGGCGCGATCCCGATCGTCAGGGAAATGCGCGAGCCGCAGGAGGCAGAACTGCGGGCGCTGCCACGTCAGGAAAGCGAAGCAAAAAGAGCCGATCCGCCGATCTCTCGGGAAAGTCGCGCCTTGTCGCAACAACCCGTTGCGGCGGCAATTCCGGCTTCCGTGCCGGAAGAGCCTGTAAAACAGCCACAGCGCCCGGAACCGCCCGCCCCCGCTGCACGCCCGACTCCAGCGCCTGCCGCGTCGCTGCCGCCACGCCCGTCAACACCGCCGCAACCCGTATCCACGCCCTTCGCCGCGCGCGAAACCGCTGCGCCAGCCAGACCAGCCGCACCGGAAAGGGAAATCGCTCGTCCCCTGCCATCGCCAGCACCGGCACCGGCATCCGTCGCTGCTGCCCCGGCGGCTACCGTTTTGCCGCTTGCCGCCGCATCGCTCGACATGCCCGCCGAAAGAGCGGAGCAGAGGCGTGCCGAGCCTTTCGCGCCAGTGCCGGCTGCACCGCCCGTTCCCGTGTCGGCAGCGGTGCCGGAAGAACGGCCCACGGCATCACAGATTTTTGCCGCGCGGGAACCGGTCGTCGACCAATCGGTTGCCGCAGATTTTCTGGACGCCGCGCGGGAACGGGTTCTGCCGGGCCTGAAACCGGGACAAAACACACCGCCTTCACCTTTTGCGCCGAAGGCCGAAAATCCGGCCGTCGCCTCCGCTGACGCGGAGCCGAAATTTTCCGATGACCTTGCCAGCGATTTCGAAAGCTTTCTCGAAGCGGAGATCGCCAAGAGCAAGGAGGCGGATAACGAACAGGCAATCGCCACTGCTGCGGAAAAACAGCCAAAAACCGAACCTGTCTCGCCGCCCGTGACCGGCGCTACGCCGGATGGCGATATGCAGAAGGAAATGGCGCGTATTTTCGGTGAGCTTTCCGTCACCCGAGACCGCTGACGGGTTCTCGCCTTTCGACACACAAATATTCAAGACAGAAAAAAGGGCACGGAAACAGTTCCGTGCCCTTTGTCATTTCCGTCCTGTTCGTTGGCCGGTTCGCCGCAGCGGCCCGAACAACGTCCCGCATTATTCGTCGCGGTAGACCTTTTCACGGCGCTCGTGACGTTCCTGCGCCTCGATGGACAGGGTCGCTATCGGGCGGGCGTCCAGACGCTTGAGGCCGATTGGCTCGCCGGTTTCCTCACAGTAACCGTAGGTGCCGTCATCGATCCGCTGAAGGGCGGCATCGATTTTGGAAATCAGCTTGCGCTGGCGGTCTCGGGCGCGAAGCTCGATCGCCCGGTCTGTTTCGGAAGAGGCCCGGTCTGCTAGGTCGGGATGATTGGCGCTTTCTTCGGCGAGATGTCCAAGGGTCTCACGCGCTTCTCTCAGGATGTCGTTTTTCCAGGCGACCAACTTCGCGCGGAAGTAGGCACGCTGGCTGGCATTCATGAACTCGTCGTCTTCCGAGAGTACATATTTGCTAAGATCGATCTTCTCACTCAACGCGATTCTCCTCGAAGAACATCTCAATGCGGCGGTGTATACTCCAATGATATAGGCCGGTTCAAGTCTACAGATCGGTTTTCGGGCATTTTTAAAACTGACACAAAAATCATCTAAATGACTAATTTTTATCCTTTATTGGCGTAGGCACGATCTCTTCTTCGATCACTTCAATGCGACTTGCCAACAGGAAAGAGGACTTGCGGTGCAGCGATCCTATCCTGTAGCATTCCAGGCGTGGCTTAAAACGTGTCGCGATCTTTCAGATTCGCGCCGCACGCTTTAAGCTTTTGTTTCGTCGCATGTCGTCGTCGCAAAACCGCTGCACACTTCGGCGCGACATGCTTTAGAGTTTCGAACGCCGGTCCGTGCCCTTGACAGATTCTCCCCCGAAGCGAGTTTATCTTCTGCGCCACGCCAAGGCCGCCTGGGCGGCGCCGGGAGAGCGCGATTTCGACCGAGGATTGAACGACGCTGGTTTTGCCGAGGCGGAGATCATCGCCGATCTTGCCGCCGACCGGCACTACCGCCCCGACATGCTTTTATCCTCCACGGCAGCACGCTGCCGGCAGACCACACAAGCCTGGCAACGAGCCTTCAACGAGGGCATCGACATCGCCTATGTCGACGAGATGTACAATGCGCGCAGCGAAACCTATCTCTCCCTCATCGACGCGCAAACGGATGTGGGGTCGGTAATGCTGGTCGGGCACAATCCCACCATGGAGGCGACGCTGGAGGCGATGATCGGCGAAGACCTGCTGCACGCCGCGCTGCCTTCCGGTTTTCCGACATCGGGGCTTGCCGTGCTTGACCGTGACGACAGCGCCGGCAATGGCAAGAATCGCTGGCGGCTCGTCGATTTCCTCTCACCCGGCAAGTAGCGATTGCTGCGAGCAACTGTCAGGCTGCTGGAAGCGATGTCGTTGAAAATCCGCCGCCGCGCTTCTTTTTTGGGCAGCTGCGCCGTCCTATATTGCAATCGTGATCGTGAAACACAGCCGGGAAATTGCCATTGCCGCCTTCTCTTACGTCCCTGACGGACAGTGCGCTCATCGCGTTCGATAATCTTGCCGACCGTGCGAGCAGTCTCACCCATCCGACATTGCGGCTTGGCGTCACCGGCCTTTCGCGGGCGGGCAAGACAGTTTTCATTTCCTCCCTCGTCCATAATCTCCTGAATGGCGGCCGCCTGCCGATGTTCGAGGCCATGCGGTCCGGGCGCGTCTCGAATGTGCGTCTGGAGCCGCAGCCGGACGACGCCATTCCCCGTTTCCAATATGAGGATCATATTCAGGCGCTGGTGCGCGACAGGCTCTGGCCGGATTCGACACGGGCGATCTCGGAACTCAGGATCACGCTCGATTACCAGAGCGCCAGCGGCTGGGGCCGGTGGTTTTCCGCAGGCAAGCTTTCCATCGACATCGTCGACTATCCCGGCGAATGGCTGCTCGACCTGCCGCTTCTGTCGCAGGACTACAAACAGTTCAGCGACAACACCGTCGCGCTGGCTGAAAACGGTATTCGCGCCGAGCTGGCGCGCGAATGGCTGGCCATCGCCGCCTCGCTCGATATCAACGCGCCCGCCGACGAAATGACGGCCCGCCGCCTCGCCGAAAGTTTTGCCGCCTACCTCAAGGCCTGCAAATCCGACGAGCGTTCCCTGTCCACGCTGCCGCCGGGCCGTCTGCTGATGCCGGGCGATCTGGAAGGATCACCGGCGCTGACCTTCGCACCCCTGCCCGGCCTGACAGATGAGAAAGCGCCGAAGGGATCGCTGCGCGCCATGATGGAGCGGCGCTACGACGCCTACAAGTCGATCGTGGTCAAACCCTTCTTCCGCGAGCATTTCGCCCGTCTCGACCGGCAGATCGTGCTGATCGACACGCTTCAGGCCGTCAATCGCGGCCCGGAGGCGGTGCAGGATCTGGAGCGGGCGCTGGGCGACGTTCTCGCCTGTTTCCGCCCCGGCACCAACAGCCTGCTGTCGTCGCTCATCGGCCGCCGCATCGACAAGGTGCTGATCGCCGCCACCAAGGCCGACCACCTGCACCACGAAAGCCATGACCGGCTGGAGCGGCTGACGCGCCGTCTGGTGGACCGCGCCATTACCACCATCGGCATGAATGGCGCGGGCATCGAGGTCATGGCGCTGGCTTCCGTGCGCGCCACACGGGAAGCGACCGTGCGGCAGGACGGTCACGACCTTCCGGTCATCGTTGGCACGCCGATGGCCGGTGAGACCATCAATGGCGAGACCTTCGACGGCAACCGCAAGACGGCGATCTTTCCAGGTGATCTGCCGGAAGATCCGGAGCCGCTTTTCCTCGGCATTGACAGGGATGGCGACAAGGCGACGCTGCCCGACGTCAATGTGGTGCGTTTCCGCCCGCCGGATATCGACGAGCCGGGCAGCGGCGGCATCCGTCTTTCCATTCCCCACATAAGGCTCGACCGCGCCATGCAGTTCCTGTTTGGAGACAAGCTCGCATGAAGGTTCCCACACCAAACGATCCGCAGACACGCCGACCAGCGGCTTTCACGCTCGAGACCGAAGAGACGGCACGGACCACCACCGCGCAGAAACGTGGGCCACGCAGCTTCGACGCCGAGATTTCGCTGACACCTGACGAGGAAGACCCATTTCTGGCACCGGAAGAGATCGATGCCGCCGCATTGCCGGTGGCGACGCCGAAAAAGGGCCGCTTCTCCTTCGGCAAGCTCGCGCTCGGGGCGATTGGCGTGCTGTTTTCGCTCGCCTTCGGTATTTGGGCGGATCAGCTCATCCGCAACCTCTTTTCCCGCTCCGACTGGCTGGGTTATACGGCGAGCATCGCCCTCGTCGTGGCGCTTTTTGCCGTCCTCGTTCTCGTCGGACGGGAAGTTTTCGGCATCATGCGGCTCAACGCCGTGCAATCCCTAAAGGCCGATGCGGAGACGGCGAGCCTCGACAAGAGCCCTAAACCCGCGCGCGCCATCATCACCCGCCTCACTGCGGTTTTGTCCCACCGCGCCGAAACCGCGAAGGGGCGCGCTGCGCTGAAGGAAACCGAAAACGACGTAATCGACGGCCCGCATCTGATCGAGCTTGCCGAACGGGAATTGCTGGTGCCGCTCGACCGGCAGGCCCGCGCCCTGATCCTCAACTCCTCCAAACGTGTCTCCGTTGTCACCGCCGTCAGCCCGCGCGCGGTGGTCGATCTCGCCTATGTCTTGTTCGAGGTGACGAGGCTGGTCAGGGCCATGGCGGAGCTTTATGGCGGCCGTCCCGGCACGCTTGGCATGCTGCGGCTGTTGCGGGACGTCGTCGCCCATCTCGCCGTCACGGGGTCGATCGCCGTCGGTGACGGGCTTGCCCAGCAGGTGCTCGGCCACGGGCTCGCCTCGAAACTCTCCGCGCGTCTGGGCGAAGGCGTCATCAATGGCCTGATGACAGCGCGAATCGGTATCGCGGCGATGGATCTGTGCCGTCCGCTGCCGTTCAAGGCGGTGAAGCGACCGGGGATCGGCGACTTCATGTCCGACCTGACGCCCGATCTGACCGGCGGGAAAACCGCTGGAAAGGCCTGATCCACCGGGCATATGCGGATCAAAAGGTTACGAACGAAGCCGCAAATTGGGGCGAAATAAACCAAGCATTAACCATTCCGCCGGTAGATTAGCACTTATCGAACAGGCTTCTTCGCCGGGGAAAGTATCATGTATTCGCGCTTCTTTTCGCTTGTGGGCGGACTTGCCGCCATATTGTCCGTCAGTGGCGGCTTCGGCATGTCTGACGTCCATGCCGCATCGCGCGATCGCGACGACGTGTTTTTCCGCTCCGTCGCCGGAAGCTGGAAAGGCCCGGGCGAAATCGTCGCCGGCAAATACAAGGGCACCAAATTCACCTGCGACCTGACGGGCGAGCCGCTTGCCGACAAGCAGACCGGCATCAAGCTTGCCGGCACCTGCCGCGTCGGCGTCTTCAGCCAGCCCATGTCCGCCGTCATCAGCCAGAAGGGCAGCAGCTACGAGGGCAAGTTCCTTGACGGCGCCGAAGGCAAGGGACTGGATATCATTTCCGGGCAGGTCAGCGGCGACAAGGTCGTTGTCGGCATCAATCGCTCCAAGCTCAACGGCGCCATGGTTGCCCGCGTCTCGAACGACAATTCGATGAATATTACCATTTCCGTCAAGGTCGCCGACCAGATGATCCCGGTGATCGGCATGACGCTGGCGCGTGACATCGACCAGATGGCCGTCGGTTCGATCAAGCCGTAAGAGCTACGGATTTTTTACCCATCACCGAGCGGGAGTGTCCACCACTCCCGTTTTTCGTTTGCGCTGACGATGCTGGTTTTATCCGTCTTCTGAAGCCACTCGCCTACGGACTTGCCCCTGATTTGAAGATCGGGCGCGATATCGGCAAGCGGCATCAGCACGAAAGCGCGCTCCGTCATGCGCGGATGTGGCACTTCGATGCTTTCCGTTACGAGAACATCATTACCATAGGTCAGCACGTCGATATCGATGGTGCGGGGTCCCCAGCGTTCCGTCCTCACCCGCTTCATGCCCTTTTCGATGTCGAGGCATAGTTGCAGCAGCGCGGGTGCTGCGAGTGAAGTTTCTACCAGCGCGCAGCAATTGAAGAAATCCGCCTGATCGGTCTTGCCCCAGGGCGGCGTGCGGTAAAGCCCGGAGACTGCCAGCACACGGCAATCCTCATGTGCATCCAGTTCGCGTAGGGCTCTGGCCATCGCGGCGGCCGGATCGCCGATATTGCCGCCCAGCCCCAATGCGGCGACTTTCATTCTGTCAGGCACGGTGTTCAACACTCACCTGCGCATAGTCGAGAATGCCGGGAACGGGTGCAGACGGCTTGCGCACCGTGATCCGCAGCCAGACGATTTGCGGATAGCGTGCACGCAGCGCCTTGGCGATGTCGTTCGCCAAAGATTCGATCAGGTAGCGGCGCTGACCGACGACGATCTTTTCGATGACGGCGAAAGCAACGCCATAATCGACGGTGTTTTCGATATCGTCGGTTTCCAGCGCATCACCCGCCTCGACCTCCATCTCGGCATCGACAAAAAATCGCTGGCCAAGCACCTCTTCCTGCTCGAGAAGGCCGTGACGGGCGAAAAAAGAACAGTTTTTCAGAATGATGGTATAGCGGCTCATCGCATCGCCTCCATGGCGGGGGTGTTTCGCCAAAACGCCGTGCCTTTTTCGGCGTGCGGCGTTCCGGCACTTGTTGATCTATGCATCGGGCCTTGCCGACGCTTTGGCAAGAACCGCATCGGCGATTGCCAGGGTATCGCGTGTCGCAGCGACATTATGGACGCGAAAAATCGCGGCACCCGCCAGCCTGAGGATCACTGTCGTCGCTGCTGTTCCGATATCGCGTTCCTCGGCCGCATCCCTGCCCGTCAGCGACCCGATGAAACGCTTGCGCGACGTACCGGCCAGAACCGGCAGGCCGAAAGCGGCAAGTTCGCCAAAGCGGGCCATCAGCTCGACATTTTCATGCTCGTCCTTGGCGAAACCGAAACCCGGATCGAGCACGATGCCGTCACGGGCAATGCCCGCATCCTCGGCGATATCGAGCGAGTGATTGAGGAATTCGAACTGGTCTTCGATGACATCGGCACGCTTTTGCCTGTCGCGACCGGTATGCATGATGCAGACGCCTGCGCGCGCAGCCGCGATCACGCCAGCCATCTCCCCATCCTTCTGCAGCCCGAAGACATCGTTGACGATGTGTGCGCCCGCCGCGATCGCCAGCCTCGCCGTCGATGCGCGGTAGGTATCGACGGAAATCAGAACGTCCGTCTCGCGGCGAAGCCTCTCGATGACCGGCAGTACCCGGTCCTGTTCCTCGCCCTCCGTCACCCCGGCCGCGCCGGGACGGGTGGATTCGCCGCCGATATCGATGATATCCGCGCCCTCCTCCACGCAGGTCAGCGCATGGGAAAAAGCCGCATCGACGGCGAGATAACGGCCGCCATCCGAAAAGGAATCGGGCGTCGCATTGACGATGGCCATAATACGGCCACGTCCATCAAGTTTCAGGGAGCGACCATGGGCCGCTTGCCACACATTGCTGCCGGCTGTTATCACGTAACACGCGCCTTTCGGGAATATACGGAGTGTTATGCCAATTCTTATAAGTTCCGCTCCGCCTATGCAGCAAACGTTTTTCAAGTTCAACCGGAAGGCCGGGTCATGACCATATCATCACGTGCTCTTTGCGCCATTTTCGCTGGCGCAGTGGCCCTTTCCATGCCCGGATCAGCTTTTTCCGAGACCATCGTGCGCAAGACCTATTCCTATTTTTCGATCAGCGGCAAAACCGCCGCCGACCTCGACAGGCAGCTTTCCAAGCACGGTCCGCTGACGCGCAACACCGGCGCGCGCCATCCAGGGGCCACCGAGATCAAATTCGGCGGCGAACTCACCTATGTCGAAAAAAACGGCCTGTGCAGCGTTGGAACCACCAAGGTGGTGCTGAACACCCGCATCCTCCTGCCGCAATGGAAAAACCGCCGCCGGACCACGGCGGAGCTGGCTTTCATCTGGGATACGCTGCTTGCCGATATCAAGCGCCACGAGGAACGGCACGCGGAAATTGCCCGCACCCATGCCCGCTCGCTCGAAAGGCAATTGACGGCGCTCCATCCGCAAAAAAACTGCGAAACGTTGCAGGAGATGGTCGGCAAGATCACCCAGACCGTCATGGATGAGCACGACAAGGATCAGTTGCGTTTCGATGTGGTGGAATCGAGAAATTTCGATGCGCGCATGACCCGGCTTTTGAAGAACCGGATCGAACAGGGCCAGCACCGGCGCTGAGCCGCATTTTTCCCGTAGACGCATTGCGCAACGCGAACATGACGTTACGGCATGTCCGATATCACCCGTGACTTCTCGCCATGGTGCCATCGACGAGACTCATTGTAGCTTGTTCGTACGGTTTGGAACGGTGGCGGCCCGCAGCGGGTCCGGCGTTCGAAACCGCCTCCGGTTCTCCCGGTGCGCACTTGAGGGCTCGCAGGTGTTTCCTCCCTCGCCTGCATGCTGCGTACCCGCCTCGCCCCGCTCCCCGCTAACAGGTGAGCGGGGCTTTTTCTGTGGCGTGCAATGCGGAGTGTTATCAGCCCTGGCGTTCGGGAACGTGAACGACAAGACCGTCAAGCTCGTCCTTCATCTTGATCTGACAGGAAAGACGCGAGGTGGGACGCACTTCGAAGGCGAAATCCAGCATGTCCTCTTCCATCGGTTCGGGTCCACCGACACGTTCAGACCATGCGTCGTCCACATAGACATGACAGGTCGCACAGGCGCAGGCGCCGCCGCATTCCGCATCGATGCCGGGAATGGAGTTGCGCACGGCGTTCTCCATGACGGTGGAACCGTTGCTCACATCGAGTTCGTGGGGCGTGCCGTCAAAGGCAACGATGGTCAGTTTTGTCATGCCGGAATCCAAAATAGTGATCTGAGAACTGTTCTAAACACATAGAAAGGCCGGTTCGGCTTGGCAACCCGCTTCAGGGGCGCCAGGCGCAACCGGCCCCGCAAAATGATAAATTTGATGGGATCTGTCTTAGCGGCAGAGCTTGAGGATGAAGTTTTCCGCTTCGACAATGGCCGCAGCGAGCCTGGCGATGGCCGCGCTGTCGTTGCCCTTGTCCTCTACCGTTGCCGCAGCCTTCGACACGGCAGACGCGCCGATGGCTTGCGCTGCGCCCTTCAGACGGTGGGCGGTTGCCCTCACGGTCTTGTCGTCAGCATCGGCCATTTCATGCAGGGCAGCACGGGCGTTACGACTGAAGAGTTGCAGAACCTCGATTTCCAGTTCCTTGTCGCCCATCGTCTGCCGAGCGAGATGATCGAAATCGATAGGCCTTGTACCGGCGGCCGGCGCACCACCACAATTATCCGGAGCCTCGAAAGCAATACTGACCGCTGCCATTTCTGAAATTCCTTTGTCTCGCCGTTTCCTGTTTCGTGTCACATCTGTGTCGTATTTACGCATTGAAGACGGTGCTATCGGCTTAAATTACGGCGTGACGCGGGCGAAAATCTTCTGCTATGGTTAATTTATGTTAAACTTATGCGAAACAAGGCGTTCAGCGCGAAACTAAGGTTTAAAAACTGTTAAAAAGCCGACACTTCGCTACCGTCGCAAACCCGCATTAATTGTTTCGAACACCTAAATGTGTCACTACGGTACTGCCGCCCCGATAAGGCTTAAGCTCAAGCTTTGTTATTGCGGCACAGTGATGTAATTTCGCCCGAAAGCTGGATCACCAGCATTCGGGATTTGGTAAATGGCGGAATTGTTCTCCTTCACGGGAATAATTTTCCGCCGGCATGATGGCGGCAGTCCGCTTGCGCGTCGCAAGTGGTCGAACGGCATGAAGCCGGGCGTATGTGTAACGAGGCGTAACCGCATGGCGAATAACAAGATCAGCGACTCTGTCGACGAGACCGCATTTCAGGCGTTGGAAGACGCCTTGCAGCTCGGCGCTTTCGAAGACAAGCCGGAATCGCGGAAAACCACAGCGCCAAAGCCGCCGGAGGCCAGATTGAAGGAAGTCAGACAGACCCCTGCTCCCGAGGCCGCGCGTGCGCCTGCCGAACAGGCACCCAAATCGCCCAATCTCGAGGCGGCCAATGACGGCTCCAAGCGCAGCCCGGCCATGATCCTGAAATCGCTCGAAGGCAGCTCCATCGCCGGCGCACTCAGAAACGCGACGATCATGTCGGTGATCTGGGCGTTTGGCGGTCTTGGCGTCGCGCACCTTATCTATGGCAACGCCCTGTGGAACATCGGCTCGCTTGCCGACCTCACCGCAATCCCCGGCCTGATGGCGATCGTCGTCGGCATCGTCGTTCCGGTCATGCTGTTCTTCGCCTTCGCGATTATGATGGCGCGTGCCCGTGACCTACGCAACGCCGCCCGGTCCATGGCCGAAGTCGCCCTTCGTCTTGCAGAACCAGAAACTATCGCGTCCGACCGGATCATGTCCGTCGGCCAGGCGGTTCGCCGCGAAGTTTCGGCCATGAACGACGGCATCGAGCGTACCATCGCGCGAGCGACGGAACTCGAAACCCTCGTCCATTCGGAAGTCAACGCGCTTGAGCGCAGCTATGCCGACAACGAAACGCGCGTACGCAGCCTCGTGCAGGAACTGTCCGCCGAGCGCGACGCCATCGTCAACCACGCGGAGCGCATCCGCTCCTCGATCGTCGGCGCACAGGAACAGATCAAGGAAGAGCTTTCCATCGTCGGCGAAGAGCTGTCGATGCGGCTTGCCACCTCCGGCGAGGCTTTCGCCTCGATGATCGACACGCGCTCGGCCGCATTGCTGGAAAAATCGCGCGCTTCGACCGAAGCCATGGGCAGCCTGATCGCGGCCAAGACCGAAAACCTGCTTCAGGCACTGAATTCCTCCGGCTCGACCCTGTCGAGCGAATTCGACATGCGCCTGCACAATCTCACCTCGACGCTGGACGAGCGCGGCGAAGTGCTGCTCGAGCGGTTTGCCATCCATGCCTCGACGCTGGACAGCGGCGCGGAGAGCCTGAACAGCGCGCTGGAGGAACGTACCCGCCAGCTCAACGAAACGCTGTCCACGCGCACGCTTGAACTCAACCGCAATATAGATCGCGGCCAGCAGATCATCGGCGGCTCGCTCGATACCGTGCTCGACAAGCTTTCGACGACGCTCGAGGAAAAAGGCCTCTCCTTCCGCCAGAGCCTGCAAAGCACGGCGGACGATGCGATCATGGATCTCGATCTTCGCTCCGGCCTCTACGAGGAACGGTTGCAGGCGACGGTCGGCCAGGTCAACTCCGCTTTCGACGAACAGGTGGCGGAATTCGCCAGCGCCTTCGACCAGCGCGCAGGCAGCCTCGACAGCAAGCTGATGGAAAGCCTCGCCCGGATCAACGAAACCGTTGCCGGCGGCTCCGAAGCCCTCGACACCCTGATGGCCAGCGGTCTGGAGCGGATCGGCACCACGATGACCGACCAGTCGCTTGCGCTCGCAACCGCGCTGGGCACCGGCCAGGAAATGCTCGAAAGCGCGCTTGATACACGCACCCGTGCGTTCAGCGATGCGATCGGCCAGCGTACCGCTGAAATCACCGATGCCTTCGCCAGTTCGCATGAGAAGATCGACGGTGTGCTGGCGGAACGCAGCAATGCCCTGTTCGGCGCGCTTTCGGCCAGCCAGGACCGCTTCGACGAAGCGCTCGCCAGCCGTTCGCTGGCCATTACCGGCTCGGTATCGGGTACGGCGGAACGCCTTGCCGCGATGCTCGACGAACGCGCAGCCGCGATCAACAGCGTCGTCGCCGATGTCGAGCGCCGCCTGTCGGAAACGCTCGAAACCAGGGCCGCCGCCATCACCGGCGCCGTCTCCGGCATCGAGGACCGCATCTCCGATACGCTGGAAAGCCGCACGGCCGCCCTGCACGACGTTGTGTCCGGTGCCGAAAACCGTATCGCCGAAACGCTGGATGGCCGCACGGCCGCTCTTTCCAGCGCGATTTCCGGTGTCGAGGAACGCATCGCCGACACGATGGACAGCCGCACCCTGTCGCTCGACATGACCTTCGCGAATGTCGAGGAAAGACTGTCCGAGACGCTCGACAACCGCACCTCCGCCCTTACCGGCATCGTCGCAAGCGCCGAAGAGAAGATCGCCGGCGCGCTCGACAGCCGCACGGCCACCTTCGGCGATGTGGTCGCCGTTGCCGAAACCCGTATCGCGGAAACGCTTGATGGCCGCACCGCAGCACTCAACGCCGTCGTCTCGGGTGCTGAAGAACGCATCGCAGATGCCTTGGACAGCCGCACCATGGCGCTCGACATGGCGTTTTCCGGTGCCGAGGAAAAAATCACCGAAGCGCTCGACACGCGCACCGCAGCCCTTGGCGAGCTGGTGGCCGGCGCCGAGACCCGTATTGCCGGCGCGCTCGACAGCCGCACGGACTCCCTCAGGAACGTCGTTTCCGGCGCGGAAGAGCGGATCACGGATGTGCTCGACAGCCGCACCCTGGCGCTCGATATGAGCTTCTCCGGCGTTGAGGAAAAGATCGCCGACATTCTCGACGGTCGCACCGCCGCCCTTCATACGGCCGTTTCCGGAGTTGAAGACCGCATTGCCGATGCACTCGACAGCCGCACCGCTGCCCTTTCCGGCATCGTCTCCGGTGCGGAAGAACGCATTGCCGATGCACTCGACAGCCGCACCATGGCGCTCGACATGACTATTTCGGGCGTTGAGGAACGGATCGCCGAGGCTATGGACGCCAGAACCGCGTCGCTTTCGCTTGCGGCGGCCGGCGTCGGCCAGCGCCTGGAATCAACCGCTTTCACGCTTGAAAATGCACTTGCCAGCGGCCACGAGCGGCTGGAAACCATGCTCGGCTCGCAGGCTGAGCGGATCGCCGGCTCGCTTGAACGCAATAGCGGCCTGATAGAGCAGAGCGTCTCGGGCGCGGCCAACCGCATCGAAAGCGTCGTGGAAGACGGCAGCAGCCGCTTTGCGCAGACGGTGGAAGAAGGCGTTTCCCGTCTCGAAAGCAATCTCTCGCAATCGCATGAGGATATCCGCACCGCGCTCGATCAGCGCCAGGCGGATCTCGCAGCAACCCTGAGTTCGGCCACGACCCAGATGGGCGACATGCTCTCCGAACAGGCGATGATGATCGGCACCACCGTCGCATCCAGCGCCAGCATGCTCGAACTCTCGCTCGAAACCCAGCAGGAAACGTTGCAGAAGGCGATTGACGGCAGCGCGGCGACGCTGGAAGAGCGTCTTCGCAGCAGCGCCGGCGATATCGCCGTCAAAATCGGTGAAGCCGCCCGCGAAATCGGCGGTGCGACCGATGCGCTCTCCTCGCGGATCGAAACCTCTATCGGAAGCGTCACGGGCAGGCTCGACGAGACCGGCGCGCGCATCGAGACGTCGCTCGGTACGCTGCAAGAGCGCGTGTCGAGCGATCTCGGCAACGTCAATACCTCGATCGAGGATGCCGGCCGTCGCTTTGCCGATGCGCTGGAAGACAAGACGGCCGCCTTTGCCCGCACCAGCGACGATGCGGCTCAGCGCATCACCGGTATTCTGGACGAGCAGGCAACCCGCGTTGCCGACACGTTCGAAAGCCGTACCGGCCGTCTGGCGGAAACCTTCGATGCCGGCGCGGCCCGCATCGACGAACGCCTCGGCACCATGGACCGCGCGCTGACGATCGGCCTCGAAAACGTCAACCGCACCATCGAAGGCAAGGCAAGCGACCTCGTGGTCGGCCTGCGCGGCGCGGTCACCTCCGCCACCCAGAGCATCGACGAGGAAGCAGCTCGCTCCACCGCCCTGCTGGCGAAAACCGGGTCGGAATTCGCCGAACAGGTGCAGGCAAAGAACGAGGCATTCACCAAGGCCATCGAGGAACGTTCCGGCGAGATCGTCAACCGCATCTCGGATGCGCAGACACGTCTTTCCGGCCAGGCGGCCGCTGTCGCCCAGACCTTCTCCGAGGCGGGCAACATCATCGTCAACAAGGTCGCGGAAGCCGAAGCCGTCGTGCGTTCGCAGGTCGGCGTCATTTCCGAGACCCTGTCCGGTGTGGAATCCGCCCTCGATGCGCGTGGCGAATCCATTCGCTCGGCGCTGGACAACCGCACCCGCGAACTCAACTCGATGCTGGCCAGCCGTTCCGCTGAACTGTCGCGTCTGATCGAGGAGAAGGCGAAGCCGGTGGTCGACGAATACGCCATCATCGGCCGTGAAGCCGCCGAAAAGATCGTCTCCGCCGCCCAGCAGAGCGCCGAACTTCTGTCGCAGAGCAACAGCGGCATGGTCGGCATGGTGGAGCAGGCGATCAGCGACTACGCCACCGCCGGAACGGATGCGGCAAGCAAGCTTGTCGCGGCAACCCGCCAGAGCACGGACATGCTGTCTCAGACGCACACTGCGATGGCGGATGCCGTCGAAGAGGGTATCGACAAATACGCCCGTGCCGGCAGCGATGTGGCAAACAAGCTCGTCGCCGCCACCCGCCAGAGCACGGATATGCTGTCGCAGACCCATAACAGCATGGCCGAAATCGTCGAGCGGTCGGCAACCAACTTCAACTCCGCCGTCGAGCGCGCCGCACAGGAATTCGGCACGGCCGACGAGGCGCTGAACGTGTCTGCGACCCGCTTCTCCGAATCCGCCTCGCAGGCCGCCGACATGGTGTCCAGCTCCAGCCGTCTGCTCGAAGGAAAGATCGACCGTCTGTCGAATATTTCCGGCCAGACACTGGCGCAGGTTGCCGGCATCGTCGGACGCTTCGAGGAGCATTCCAAGGTGCTGAGCCAGGCGTCCGAATTGCTCAATGCGGCGCAGTCGAGCCTCGTCGGCACGCTGGAGGAACGTCAGGACGCGCTTCGCAGCCTGTCCGTCGGCCTCGTCAAGCGCTCCGAGGAAATCGAAACCGCCATGCGCGGCGTCGTCAGTGTTGTGGAAACCACGCTCAACGATGCCGAGGAGCGGTCGCAGAACGTCGCGGGCAATCTGCGCGACAATCTGCAGGCCTCCTTCACCGATATCGGCCGCTCGCTCGATGAAACCGAACAGCGCGCCCGCTCGGCGGCGCAGACCATGCGGGGCGCCCTGCTCTCCGCCGGTCAGGATGCCAGCCGCTCGATTGAAAGCACGCTTTCCGACGCGCAGAAATATTCCGACGAGCTGGTCAGCCGCCTGCGCGGCGGCGTCGAATCCTCGCTCTCGGAAGTCGACAACCTTCTTGGCAGCGCATCGGAAAAATCCAATGCCGCCGCAGCCAACCTCAAGGAAACGCTGCGTCAGGCCGTCGAGGACGCCGTCAGCCGCTTTGCCGGCGCGACGGACGAGATCCGCCGCTCCAGCCACGATATCCGCCGCGAGCTGGATGCGACCCGCGCGGAGCTGAAGCGCGGCGCGTTCGACCTGCCGGAAGAGGCCAAGGAAAGCGCTGCCGCCATGCGCCGCGCCGTTTCCGAGCAGATCAAGGCCTTGCAGGATATTTCCCAGCTTGTCGGTCGTTCATCGCATCAGATGGAAGTCTCCGCGCCTGTCGCCCGCGCCATCGCCGCGACCCAGCCAGCGGCAGAGCGTCGCGTCGAGACGCGTCCGCAGCCGGCAGCAGCCGCTCCGGTACCACCGCGCCCGGCACAGCCTGCCTCCGCACCTGCACCTGCCTTGCGCGGCACCCTGCCGCTTGAGAACCGCCAGGTCGAAAACCGTCAGGCGTCCGCCCCGCCCCAGACGGCCGCGGCCCCCGCCGGACGTCGTGAAGAAGGCGGCGGCTGGATCAGCGATCTTCTGCGCGGTGCCTCGCAGGAAACGACTGCCGCTTCCGCACCCCGCACCGGCACTGAGCAACAGCCGACCCGCGCGGCCGACACACGCAATCCGCGTCACATGGTGGAATCGCTGAACTCGCTCTCCGTCGACATCGCCCGCGCCATCGACCACGATGCGTCGGTGGAACTGTGGCGCCGCTACCAGCGCGGCGAGCGCGACGTCTTCACCCGCCGCCTCTACACCCTGAAGGGCCAGACGACGTTTGACGAGATCAAGCGCAAATATGAGCGGGAAGCCGAATTCCGCACCGCCGTAGACCGCTACATCACCGATTTCGAAAAGCTGCTCGCCGATGTGGCGCGCACGGACCGCGACCGGACCGTCACGCAGTCTTACCTCACCTCCGATACCGGCAAGGTCTATACGATGCTTGCCCATGCGGCGGGTCGGTTCAACTGAACTTCGGTCTGAGTAGAAACAATAAAACCCCGGTCATGACCGGGGTTTTTCATTTTGTCTGACAGGCGTTTTTCCGACAGCAGTTCAACCGCTTATAATGAAATCAAATCTCGAACGTACCCGTTGCCACGCGGACCGCGTGGCCGCCGATGCGGGCGCGGGCGATTTCGTTGTCCTTGATGTCCATGCGCAGGTGGATGTGGGAAGGCCGTTCCATCTCTACGCCCTGCTCTATCAAGAGCGGATAGTGGCCGTCGGTCAGGCCGTCGAAATGGTGGATGGCGCCGGAAAGGGCGGCGACGGCGGCTCCGGTGGCGGGGTCTTCCGAAATCCCCATTTCCGGGGAGAACATCCGGGCGTGGAACTTTGCCGCGTGATTGACGCCGCCGCGACAATAGATATAGGCCGCCGTCAGGCGTCCCTCGACCAACGGTGCGGTGCGCAGCCACAGACCGGCGTCGAAATCCATATCGCTGATAGCGGTGATGTTGTGCAGCGGCACGAGCAGAAACGGCACGCCTGCCGTCCAGATCGACGGTACGTGATTTTCAAAGCCGAGATGGCCTTCGCTGACGCCCAGCGCATCGGCAAGTGCCGTATGATCGAGCGGCAGGGTGACGCGGGACGATTTACGCGGCAGGTCGAATTCGGCGAAGCTGACCGCGCCAGTCCGCATCCTGACCGCGCAGCGCACCGGCCCCACCTTCTCCTCCAGCACGCAGACCATGTCGATATCGCCGTCGCTGTCCTTGCGATTGCGCTCCGCAATCGCAATCGCTGCGCCAACGGTCGGGTGGCCCGCGAAAGGCAGTTCGCTGGATGGCGTGAAGATGCGGAGCGAAGCCGCATGGGCAGGGTTGCCGGAGCGGTTGACGAAAACGGTCTCGGAGAGGTTCATTTCCCTGGCGATCGCCTGCATCGTCTCCTGGTCGAGACCGTCCGCATCATACATGACAGCGAGCGGATTTCCCGCCAATTTGGTCTCGGTAAAGACATCGTAGATATTGTAATTCAGCACCACGCCCGTCTCCTGCCATTCGTCATTCCGCCTGGTTCGGGCAAATTGCCTTACGCCGCCGCGCATCGCAACCCTTGTCGGAGGCCGGAAATCAAGAAGCTGTGGACCGCACTGGGGCAAACGCATCGGAAGGGAACGCCTGCCCGCCCGAAAGGCCTTGTCGCGAACCGCCGTCTTCATGTACCAAGGATGCATCTTGTGGCTTGCGATCGACCGTTTTCATCGACGATTGAAGATTGTGAGCCACTTCAACAGGTTACAGCATCCTTCGCAGGCCGCTTCCGGTTTGCGTCGTTGCCGAGGGAAGCGGATGTCGCATTCTAACTGTTCACTGTCCTTCGTCGCCTCCACAACTGACGAGGCGCAGAGGGCGCTGGAAGAGCTGAAAGGCGCTTACGGCAACACACCCTTCCACGAAGCGGATGTGATCGTGGCGCTCGGCGGCGACGGCTTCATGCTGCAAATTCTCAACGAGACGATGAATTCCGGCAAGCGGGTCTATGGCATGAACCGGGGATCGGTCGGTTTCCTGATGAACGACTACCGGGTGGACGGCCTGATCGAGCGCATTGCCGTGGCGACCGGAAATGATTTTCATCCCCTGCGCATGACGACGACGGATTCCGACGGCGACGAGTTTACGGCGCTCGCCATGAACGAGGTCAGCCTGTTCCGGCAATCGCATCAGGCGGCCAAGCTTCGCGTCGAAGTGGACGGCAAGGTGCGGCTGGAAGAGCTGATCTGCGATGGCATGATGGTGGCGACACCGGCGGGGTCGACAGCCTATAATTTCTCGGCCCATGGACCGATCCTTCCGCTGGAATCGCCGCTTCTGGCGCTCACCCCCGTCAGCGCCTTCCGGCCGCGCCGCTGGCGCGGTGCGCTCTTGCCGAACAAGGTGACGGTGGACATTCACGTTCTGGAGCGGGATAAACGCCCGGTAAACGCGGTGGCCGACCATACGGAGGTGAAATCCGTGCGGCATGTGCGGATTGCGCAATCACAGGACAGGACGGCCAGAATTCTCTCGGATCCGGACCGCTCGTGGTCGGACCGGGTTCTCGCCGAACAATTCAACAATTGACGCCAACCGCTGACGATGGCCATGCACCTGAAAACTCCTCTCCTCGCTGCCCTCATTTTCGCAACCGCTGCTGTGCTTCCCGTGCGCGCCCAGACGGAGGCGATCGACGCGCTGCCGGTTTCGGCGATCTTCGTTGTCAGCAGCGGCATGTGGGAAGAGCAGAATTTGGAGCCTGTGGCAGGCACTGACGGTCAGCTGCGGCCGCCGCCGGCGACGCCTACACGCGGCTATTACAAGGTGGTTGCGATCCGCCAGGGCGATGGCACCGCGAGAGTCTACCTACAGCGCATCGCATTTGCCGCCAACGGACCGAACCTTCTCGAAAACATCGAGCTGGAAGAATTCAGCCAGATGAAATCCTACGTCACGGATATTCGCCCAGAAAGCTCGAACGGCGCACCCGCCTCGCCCGGCCTGTTCGTAACGGTCTATCTGAAAACGGACCCGGTGGCCAAGGAAGCGGAAAGCTGGACGATCCTGATCGACGAGCTTGGTGAAATGAAAATCGAGAAAGCCTCGAACTGAGAGCAAGTCCGGTTAGACGGGATCGTTCGACATGCTTTATCGTTTTGTTTTTCGCGTGTTCCGGACGTAAGACCGCTGCGCACTTTTACTGGAAATGCTCTACGTATCAAGCTCGTGTGGCCCGGCCAGAACCGCGCCGAAATGATGTTTCCATAATCTGGCGCCGAGTTCGCCGCTGCGGTCGAGGCTGGAGCCGATTGTCAGCCACGGTAGAAGCGTGGGATGAAGCCCCGCATCGAACAAAGCAAAACCGGCCGCCAGCACGCAGGTGTCGGCCTGAATGCCGCAGACCAGCACCCTTTCGAGCTTCAGAGATAGAAGGTGATCGATCGCCTCTTTTGGCGGCCCGTAACCGTGCTTGATGAAAATATGGTCCGCCGGAACCAGCGAGCAGTCGTCCCTGCCCGGTTTCCAACCCAATTGCCGTTCGAAAGGCGTCACGTTTTCATCGTGGCGCTCGACGGTGGCGATGCTTGGCATGGTCGCGGCCAGCGCAGATATATCCGCCACCAGCGGCGCCGGCGGGTTGAAGCTCGGCTGGACGTCGATGATAAAAAGCGCCTGTTTCACGCATGTCCTCCAGAGTACGTCCTGTTTAAATGGTGCCGTCTGACGTGCTCTACCTCTTTATTTCCAAGCATTTTCCGGACGTAAAACCGCTACGCACTTTTATTGGAAATGCTCCAACGAAAAACCCCTCGCAATTATCTTGCGAGGGGCGATCTTTTCCAATCGACGCATTGCAGCGTCTTAGTCGATATCCGCCACGTCCACGTCTGCGCCGCCGCTGATGCGGTGCGCGAGAGCCGCTTCCATGAACTGGTTCAGATCACCATCCAGCACGTTGCCGGGTGCGGTGCTTTCCACGCCGGTACGCAGGTCCTTGATCAACTGGTAGGGCTGCAGGACGTAGGAACGGATCTGGTGGCCCCAGCCGATATCGGTCTTGGAAGCAGCCTGGGCGTTTGCCGCATCTTCACGTTTTTGCAGCTCCACCTCATAGAGACGGGCGCGCAGCATGTCCCACGCCTTGGCGCGGTTCTTGTGCTGGGAACGCTCCTGCTGGCAGGCCACGGCAATACCGGTCGGTATGTGGGTGATGCGCACGGCCGAGTCGGTGGTGTTGACGTGCTGGCCGCCCGCGCCCGAGGATCGATAGGTATCGATACGGCAATCGCTCTCGTTGATGTCGATCTGGATCGAATCGTCAACGACAGGGTAAACCCAGACGGAGGAGAACGATGTGTGGCGACGCGCATTGCTGTCATACGGCGAAATGCGAACGAGGCGGTGCACGCCCGATTCCGTCTTCAACCAGCCGAAAGCATTGTGGCCCTTGACGAGGATCGTCGCGGACTTGATGCCGGCTTCTTCGCCGTCGTGAACTTCCAGCACTTCGACCTTGAAACCTTCGCGGTCGGCCCAGCGGGTATACATGCGAAGCAGCATGTTGGCCCAGTCCTGGCTTTCCGTGCCGCCGGCGCCGGAGTGCACTTCGAGATAGCTGTCGTTGCCGTCGGCCTCACCGGAGAGCATTGCTTCCACCTGACGGCGGTTCGCCTCGCTCTTCAGCGCCTTCAGCGCATCTTCGGCGTCCTTGACGATTTCGTTGTCGCCTTCCATCTCGCCGAGTTCGATCAGCTCGATATTGTCCTTGAGCTGCTGCTCGAGCGCCCTGACGCCGCCGATGCTGTCATCCAGCTGCTGGCGTTCGCGCATCAGTTTCTGGGCCTCGGCGGCATCGTTCCAGAGGGTCGGATCCTCTGCCTTGTTGTTCAACCAGTCCAGTCGTCTTATCGCCTGGTCCCAGTCAAAGATGCCTCCTCAGCAGGCTTACGGCCTGCTTGATTTCGTCGACTACGTTCACAATTTCATTGCGCATTTCGCTGGTTCTTCGCCTTCATTGAAACTGGTTGCTCAAATAAATGCGGGGGGCGCGGATGTAAAGACCCGCGCCCCCCGCCAAGCATAAGACTGGTATCAATAAAGACCGCCGCCACCGCCGGTGATGGCCTGCTGGGCCTGCGGCGAGGTCTTCAGAATATCGTCCTGCGACATATAGCCTTCCGCGCCGATCACCGAGAAGCTGTCGGCCGGGCCGGTGCCGGGCTTGAAGGCTTCCATGATGGTGTCCGGCTGGCCTTCCGCCGCCGCCATGCCGGTTTTACGGTTGACGGCGACGAACTTCATGCCCTCCGGCACGATGAACTTGCTCGGTTGCAGGTGCTTGGCCGCATCGGCGATGAACTCGCCGAAGATCGGCGCCGACAGCGAACCACCGGTGCCGCCGCGACCGAGCGGTGCCGGCGAATCGAAGCCGATGTAAAGACCGGCAACCATGTCCGGCGTGTAACCGACGAACCAGGCGTCCTTTTCATCGTTGGTGGTGCCCGTCTTGCCGGCAACCGGCAGATCGACCTTGATCTTGCCTGCCGCCGTGCCGCGCTGCACGACACCTTCCAGCATGGAGGTCGTCTGGTAAGCGGTCATCGGGTCGAGAACCTGCTCGCGATTGTCGACGATGACAGGCTCGTCCTGATTTTGCCAGCTCGTCGCGTTGCAGCCCTCGCAAGCTCGCTCCTCATGCCGGAAGATCGTCTTGCCGTAACGGTCCTGGATGCGGTCGATCAGCGTCGGCTTGATCTGCTTGCCGCCATTGGCGATGACCGAATAGGCCGAGACCATGCGCATGATGGTGGTTTCACCGGAACCGAGCGACATTGCGAGAAGCGGCGGCATCTTGTCGTAGATGCCGAAGCGTTCGGCATATTCCGCGACCAGATTCATGCCCATGTCCTGCGCCAGACGCACGGTCATGAGGTTACGGGATTTTTCGATGCCGAGACGCAGGGTCGAGGGACCGGCGGAGCCCCCGCCGTAATTCTGCGGTTTCCAGACCTGACCGCCGGAAACCACCTCGATGGGCGCATCGAGAATGACCGATGCCGGCGTATAACCGTTGTCGAGCGCGGCCGCATAGATGAACGGCTTGAACGAGGAACCCGGCTGACGCATTGCCTGCGTGGCGCGGTTGAATTCCGATTGCGCATAGGAGAAGCCGCCGACCATGGCCAGAACGCGGCCGGTATGCGGGTCCATCACCATCATGCCGCCCTGCACCGTGGGGGGCTGGCGCAGGCGATATTCGCTGCCGGTATTGGAAAGCGGCTGCGCATAAACGACATCACCCGCCGCCAGAACGCCGACCGGCGACTTGGAGGTCGGCTTTTTGCCAGTCGCATCGCGATAGGCCCAGCGCATGTTTTCAGCGGAGATATGGCCCCGCGTGCGCTTGTCGCCATCTTCGGTATCGGGATCGACCTGCACGCCGATATCGACGCCGTCGGCCGCAACGGCGAGAACCACGGCGACCTTCCATTCGGGAACATCGCGCAGGCCTTTGACCTTGGCGAGCGCCGCCGTCCAGTCGCCAGCCGTCTCGATCTTTTCGATGGGTCCACGGAAACCGCGACGCTCGTCATATTGCACCAGACCATCCTGAAGCGCCTTGCGGGCCTCCATCTGAATCTGCGGATCGAAAGAGGTGCGGACCGAAAGCCCGCCTTCGAGAAGCGCTTCCTCGCCGTATTTTTCAACGATCTGACGGCGGACTTCCTCGGCGAAATAGTCGGACGCGAAGATATGCGCGCCACCGCGGCGCAGATTGACGCCGAGCGGCTGCTTTTTGGCGTCCTCGGCATCGGCGACCGTGATGTAGCCATTCTCGGCCATGCGGTCGATCACCCAGTTGCGACGCTCCAGCGCCGCCTTCTCGCGGCGGATCGGATGATAATTGGCCGGGCCCTTCGGCAGAGATGCCAGATACGCAGTCTCCGCGATCGTCAGTTCCGTCACCGATTTGTTGAAATAGGTGAGCGCCGCACCGGCGATGCCGTAGGAATTCAGGCCGAAAAAGATCTCGTTGAGATAAAGCTCGAGGATCTTGTCCTTGGAATAGGTCTGCTCGATACGGAAGGAGAGAAGCGCTTCCTTCAGCTTGCGGTCGATGGTCTGGTCATTGGTCAGAAGAAAGTTCTTCGCCACCTGCTGGGTGATGGTCGATGCGCCGACCGGGCGACGACCCGAGCCGAGATTCTGGATGTTGACGAGAACGGCGCGGCCGAGACCCCAGATGTCGACCCCGGGGTGGTTGTAGAAATTCTTGTCTTCCGCCGAAAGGAAAGCCGCCTTGACCCGGTCCGGAATAGCCTGGATCGGCAGGAACAGGCGTTTCTCATGGGCGTACTCCGCCATCAGCGCACCGTTGCCGGCGTGCACGCGGGTCGTTACAGGCGGTTCATACGTGCTCAGAACTGCGTAATCCGGCAGGTCCTTCGTCACGCCGTGCAAATAAATCGCACCGGCGGCGGCGGCGCACAGGAAGAGCACGCTGGCCAAGCCGAAAAAATATCCAATCAGTCTGATCATACCAAGCTACCGATAATTCGAATCGTAACCATCAACGCCCGACGATGTACGGGCGCATCCTTGCATATCGCGTGCCGTTTTGCACACCATACCTTCGATGACAAGCCGGAACGGCAGCATTCGCTGATATGTTACCACGCCGCCGGCCCACAATGGCGCTCCGGCTGCGTTGTGGATCCCCACAGAATCCGCTTCCCGAGTAACGCGGCGAATGTGAGTAAAATAGGGCTTCATGTCCTTAATCGTCCGCAAGGTCCAAGAATTGAACAGCTTTTTCGGCTGCCGGCGGTGCTGCGGCAACAGGACCATCGCCCCGCCGCCAAGCGTCTCAGCCGCCGTTCGCCATGGCCTTGGCCCGGTATCGTCCGACTGCGGTTGCCAGCGTATCGGCGACCTTCTTGCGCCATTCCGCATCGAGAAGCAGTTTCTCGTCTTCCGGATTGGACAGGAAACCGAGTTCCAGCAGTACCGACGGCACATCATGGGCGCGCAGCACCATGAAACCGGCGTAACGATGCGGATTGTTGATGAGACCGACCTGTCCCTCGAAGGAGGAAACGATGTTTTCGGCCAGCGTCACCGAAAAGGCCTGCGTTTCGCGGCGGGTGAAATCGAGGAGAATATCCGCCACTTCCGGCGGCTCGCTGGAGGCCGCCACGCCAGCGATCTGGTCGGACTTGTTTTCACGCTCCGCCAGCTCCTGCGCCCTGCGGTCCGAAGCCCGGTCGGACAATGTATAGACGGTCGCGCCGCGGATGCCCTTCTGCTTGAGGGTGTCGGCATGCAACGAGATGAACAGGTTGGCGTTATTCTGCCGGGCGATCGTCACCCGCTCGGACAAAGCGAGAAACGTATCCGAATCGCGGGTCAGGAACGCCTTGATGCCGGGCTCCCTGTTCATCCGCTCCACAAGCTCCTTCGCAAAGGTCAGCGTGATGACCTTTTCCTCCGTGCCTGTCACGCCGCCGGAGGCGCCGGCGTCGATGCCGCCATGGCCGGCATCGATCGCGATGACAAATTCGGTCGAACGCGATGTCTTGTCGTCGGGCGCGATCGCGGCGGTGGAGACAGGGGCTGGCGCCCGCCATTGCTGCTCCTTCACCAGCTCGGCGAATTTGGCCTTGGTGGTGATCTCCGCATCCAGCGTGAACCGGAAAGCTGCGCCGTCTTCGCCCTTTTTGGTTTCGGCAACAGCGACCTGCACCGACTTTTTCGCCGTCAGCACGATACGGGCGCTGTTTTGCCCCATGCTGCCGAAGCGGATATCCGAAAAAAGGCCGGTCGGCGCCAGATCGGCTGCGGGGAAGGCGAAATTCACCGCCGGGAAATCCACGACGATGCGGGCTGGCGAATCGAGATAGTGAATGTCGAACTCCGGCTCCTCGGCAAAATCGAGAACGATGCGCGTGCGCGCCTCGTCGCCGACAATGCGCGCCTGATGGGCGACGAGCGGCTCCTGGGCGACTGCCTGCTGGCCGCAGGAGACAGTTGCGGCAACCGAAAAGACGGCTGGCAAGACAAGGGCAACCGCGAGCCGCGCGATTCGCGCGCCAAGCGGCCCTGCCCCACCGAATATCGCTGCGCTGCGCGTGAAATTCATGGTCTTCAAGAAATTCCGTATTTCAGTCATTTTCGACAAATGAGGCGGAAAAGTGCCGGGAACAGCACCTTTTCAATCACGCAGGACGATTGTTTGCGCGTTTGCGCCCCACAATCGCAGGCGTTGGTGAACCAATTATTAACCCGGAAATTCCACCAATAATATGGCATATTTAGCCAGCCTATTGCTATTATGACAGAGAAAACATACAACAAGGATGAGGGTTAAAAGTGTTGACGGGATAGATGCCCGCCGGCTGCCAATCGAAAAAGACGCTGGCGCTGCAAAACGGGCAATCATCTGCCGTCGTTACATTTATCCTGAAACTGGATCAATTCCGGCCGTGGCCGGAGACCTACCCGGTGGCGTTGCCACCGCTGCTCTGAGGAGAGCAAATTCATCGGATCCCAAGGGGTCTATATATTATTGTCGTTCCGCCTGGCCAATGATGTCGCAGCAGTTTTCACATGAACCGGATACCAGGAGCAGGCCAAGCGCCTCGCCGTCGGTCCGGATGCTGCCAGTTTACAGAGGCCCGGCTGGAGACTTCATTTCCGGCACATCCTTGCACTCATATGAAAGGCTCGTCCGTGTGGCGGGCCTGTTCTCGTATAAAACAAGGCTGCGCCGAGGAGCACAGCTTACATGGCAGACAAAATGCTTATCGACGCCTCCCACGAAGAGGAGACACGCGTAGTCGTTGTCCGTGGGAACCGGATCGAAGAATTCGATTTCGAATCGGAGCACAAGAAACAGATCCGCGGCAACATCTACCTTGCCAAGGTCACGAGGGTTGAACCCTCTCTTCAGGCGGCCTTCGTTGACTACGGTGGAAATCGCCACGGTTTTCTCGCTTTTGCGGAAATTCACCCGGATTATTACCAGATTCCGCTCGCCGACCGTCAGGCCCTCTTGAAGGCGGAAGCTGAGGATCATCGCCGCAGCGACGACTTCGAATCGGCTGACGCCCCCGAGCCCGGCGCACCGGCATTTGATCTGTCGCAGGCGGACCAGCCCGATGTCGGCATCGTTGCCCCGACTGAAACCGCGAAGGTCGTGGTCGCGGAAGAAACCGCCGCCATTGCCGAAGAGGCCTCTGGAGACGTAGCGGCTGAAGCCGTCGAGGCTGTTGCGGAAGAAGCGCCCAAAAAGCGTGCCCGCCGTCCCCGTGCCAAGAAGAAGGTAGCGGAAGAAGAAGCCGTTTCCGAGACCACTGAGGCCTCTTCCGAAGAAGATGGCAGCACGGGCGGCGAAATGGCCGCCATGGTCGATACCGATACGATTTCCGAGGAAGTCGACGGTCTTCGCCGTGGCAATGACGATGATGACGACGACGATGATGACGATCATCACGAAAAGGAAGTGATCGAATCCGTCGGCGCCGAAGACGCCATGGAAGAGGTTCCCGATCGCGTTGCGCGCAAGCCGCGCAAGCAGTATCGCATTCAGGAAGTCATCAAGCGTCGCCAGATCCTTCTGGTGCAGGTTGCCAAGGAAGAACGCGGCAACAAGGGTGCCGCGCTGACCACTTATCTGTCGCTCGCCGGACGTTATTCCGTGCTGATGCCGAACACGGCGCGCGGCGGTGGCATTTCCCGCAAGATCACCCAGCCGACCGACCGCAAGCGCCTGAAGGAAATCGCGCGCGATCTGGAAGTTCCGCAGGGCATGGGCGTCATTCTGCGTACCGCAGGCGCCAACCGTACCCGCGTCGAGATCAAGCGCGACTTCGAATATCTGATGCGCCTGTGGGAAAACGTCCGCACGCTGACGCTGAATTCCACGGCCCCCTGCCTCGTTTACGAGGAAGGCTCGCTCATCAAGCGTTCGATCCGCGATCTCTACAACAAGGATATCAGCGAGATCATCGTTTCGGGCGAAGAAGGCTATCGTGAAGCGAAAGACTTCATGAAGATGCTGATGCCGAGCCACGCCAAGGTGGTTCAGCCTTACCGCGACATTCACCCGATCTTCTCGCGCTCCGGCATCGAAGCCCAGCTCGACCGCATGCTGCAGCCGCAGGTGACGCTGAAATCGGGCGGTTATCTCATCATCAACCAGACCGAGGCTCTGGTTTCCATCGATGTGAACTCGGGCCGTTCGACCCGTGAGCATTCCATCGAGGAAACGGCGCTGACGACCAACGTCGAGGCTGCCGAAGAAGTGGCGCGTCAGCTGCGTCTGCGCGACCTTGCCGGTCTCGTCGTCATCGACTTCATCGACATGGAAGAAAAGCGCAACAACCGCACCGTCGAGAAGAAGCTCAAGGATTGCCTGAAAAACGACCGGGCGCGCATCCAGGTCGGCCGTATCTCGCATTTCGGCCTGCTGGAAATGTCGCGCCAGCGCATTCGTGCTTCGGTGCTGGAATCGACCACACAGGTCTGCCAGCATTGCGGCGGCACGGGCCATGTCCGCTCCGAATCCTCCGTCGCGCTGCATGTCCTGCGCGGTATCGAGGAATATCTGCTGCGCAACACGACCCATAACATCACGGTGCGCAGCACGCCGGAAACGGCGCTCTACCTGCTCAACCACAAGCGCGGCACGATTGTCGATTATGAAGGCCGCTTCGGCGTGTCGATCATCATCGCCGCCGATGCCAGCGTCGGTGCGCAGCATTTCGCCATCGATCGCGGCGAAGCCGTCGAAAATCCGGTGAAGATCGAAAGCCTTATCCAGATGCTTCCGAGCTTCGTGGAAGAGGAAGACGACTTCATCATCGAGGCGGAAGAGGATGAAGACGAGGAAGAAATCGTCAAGGTGCAGGCCGGCGAACCGCGCCAGCAGCAGCCGCAGGGCGACAATGGTGAAGACGGCAAGCGCAAGCGCAAGCGTCGTCGTCGCCGTCGTGGCAAGGGCGGACAAAACGACCAGAACGGTGCAGTCGATGCCCAGGCTGGTGACGACACGGACGCTGATGATGCGGACGATGAAGATGGCGTCGAAACCGATGCAGGCGACGCCGATGAAAACGGCGTGAACGAAGCTGCAACCACCGACGAGGATGGCAAGCGCAAGCGCCGTCGTCGCGGCAAGCGTGGCGGCCGCCGCAACCGTGCGGAAGACGAGGCTCTCGAGGCCGCAGGCTCCGATGGCGAAGACGAAGGCACCGAAGGCGAAAGCGAAGAGGTTTCCGCCGCAGCACCCGTAGCCGAAGAACCTGCCGCCGCCGAAGTGGTGGAAGGCGTGGTTGCCGAAGTTGCGGAAGAGGAAGCCCCGAAGAAGCCGCGCCGCACCCGCAAGGCGAAGACCAAGACCGACGAAGCGCCCAAAGCTGAAGTAGTGGAGGCCCCCAAGGCTGAAGTGGAAGCCAAGGTCGTTGAAACGGTCGAGCCGGTGATCGTTGCGCCAGCAGTCGTTGCGCCAACCGTCGTCGATGTCGCCATCGAGGAAGTGGGCGAAGCCTCGGCCGATCTAGGTCCGGACGCCGAAGCACCCGCAGCGGAAGAAAAGGCCCGCGCGAACCGGGGCAGCAATGTCTCGAATTCGGAGCCGGTAGTGACCTCGTCTGGCGCGCCTGCCAATCCTGACGGCGACGAGCCGAAGCCGCGCAAGGGCGGCTGGTGGCAGCGCAAGGGCTTCTTCTGATAGAACGCACTGAAACAAAAAACGCCCGCAACCATGTTGCGGGCGTTTTGCTTTGTTGGCGGACGTTACGTTTCCGCCATGCCAGACATCAAACAGATCGCGTCAGGCCACCATCGACGCGGATGTTCTGGCCGGTGATGTAACCGGCACCTTCGGAAGCCAGAAACGCGACGGTTGCGGCAATCTCCTCGCTCGTTCCGTAACGCTGCATCGGCACACCCTGGCGGCGTTCTTCCGTGGCGGGCAGACTGTCGATCCAGCCGGGCAGGACATTGTTCATGCGCACATTGTCGGCCGCATAGGTATCGGAAAAAATCTTGGTGTAGGAGGCAAGGCCGGCGCGGAACACGGCCGATGTCGGGAACATGCTGCTCGGCTCGAAAGCCCAGGCGGTCGAGATGTTGACGATCGCGCCCGCCTTCTGCTTCACCATGAACGGAGCCACGATCCGCGTCGGGCGGATGACGTTCATCAGGTAGACATCGAGACCCGAGTGCCATTGCTCGTCGGTGATATCGAGGATGGCGGCGCGTGGGCCATGGCCTGCACTGTTCACGAGAACGTCGATACGGCCGAATTTTTCGAGCGTCAGCTCCACCAGTCGATTGAGATCGTCATTGGACTGGTTGGAGCCGGTGACGCCGATGCCACCCAGTTCCTTCGCCAGCGCCTCCCCCTTGCCCGAGGACGACAGGATCGCGAGCTTGTAACCATCAGCACTTAGACGTTTCGCCACGGCTGCTCCCATGCCGCTGCCGCCCGCCGTCACAATCGCCACTTTTTCTGTCGACATCGTTGTTTTCTCCATTTCCAATCGGGCGAACCGCCGCATGGCGACCCTTCTCCATCCTTAACCCGCTCTATCTATAGCGGGTTTCGGAAGCGAGTTCGAACCAGAAAGCCTTGGGCCGGCTTGAAGAAAAACTGATGCTGAAGATGTGTCAGCGCCGCAGTTACGTATCCGTCGAATGGACGTGCCTGCTGTCCGGCGGGGCCTCTTCCCTCTCCCGCAGCCCGTAATCACGCATGACATAGGCGATACGCAGCCGGTAATTACAAAAGACGCCGGACCGTCCCAGCGCCTGTGCCGCACGATGCGGCGCGGTGTTGCGCCACGCCTTCACAGCTTCCTCATCCCTAAAGAACGACAAAGAGAGCATCTTGTCCGGATGGGTAATGCTCTGAAACCGTTCGACGGACAGGAACCCGTCGATGGTTTCCAGTTCGGAGCGCAGGCTGGCGGCGATATCGAGATAATGCTGTTTCTCGCCTTCCGCCGGCCAGACCTCGAAGATGACGGCGATCATCGTGCGCCTCCGCCATGGGGAGCGGACGCCAGGCGCAGGAAAAGCCTGTCCTCACGGCGAATGAATTGCTCACGCTTCGCAAATTCGTAGTTCTCGCGCCCCGCCGGGTCGGCGGCAAGCCGTGCCCTGTAGGCCTCGTAGGCGGCGAGGCTCTCGATATTGTAGACGCCATAGGCAATCGTGCTCGATCCTTCCTTCGGCGCGTAATAACCGATCAGATCGGCCCCACAGCGCGGTATCGCATCGCCCCAGTTGCGGGCATATCGATCGAAGGCATCGACCTTGAAGGGGTCTATCTCGTAGCGGATGAAGCAGGTCAGCATCATTGGTCTCCTCGTGTTCTGCCTCTCCTGTCTATGCCATTGCCTCACGTCAATGCTTCGGCTATCATCGAACTATGAAAGACGGACCCTTGATCGCCAATGTCGCCGCCCTGATCGGCGACCCCGCCCGCGCCAACATATTGACGGCGCTGATGGACGGGCGTGCTCTGACGGCAAGCGAACTTGCGGAAGCGGCCGGCGTGACCTTGCAGACCACCAGCGGGCATCTGGCGAAACTCTCCGAGGCGCAGTTGCTGAAGGCGGAGAAACAGGGGCGGCATCGTTATTTCCGCCTTTCCGACGAGGATGTGGCGCAGGTACTGGAAGCGCTGATGGGGCTTGCCCAGCGCACAGGCGCAGTGCGGGTACGCACGGGACCAAAGGACAAGGCGCTTCGCGAGGCGCGCATCTGTTACGATCATCTGGCCGGAGAAAGCGGCGTGGCGCTGCTTTCCACCATCACCACAAACGGCCTCGTGACCACCGGCGACGATCCGGCACTTACAGATAGCGGCCGCGATTTCTTCTCAAGCTTCGGCATCGACCTTTCGCCGCTGGAAAAGGCAAGACGCCCGATTTGCCTGCATTGCCTGGACTGGAGCGAACGCCGCCACCATCTCGGCGGCGGGCTTGGCGCATCGCTTCTTAAAGCCATGCAGCAGCGTGACTGGCTGCGGCACGGAGACGGCCGCGTGCTGACCTTCACCACAAAGGGTGAAAAGGCCTTTGCCAGCACCTTCGGCTGCACACCCGCCTGATCCCGAATAGGGGCAGACGAATCGGTCGCTTATTTCAGCCAGCCGGCGATGCGTCCCACCGCTTCGGCAATATCCGATACCGAACCCGCATAGGAAATGCGCAACGCCCTGTGGCCTTCCTCGGGGTCGAAATCCATACCGGGTGTCGCCGCCACGTCGATTTCCGCCAGCATGCGTTTGGCGAAATCCATGCTGTCGTTGGAAAAGCGGCTGGTGTCGACATAGGCGTAAAAAGCGCCGTCCATCGGAGACGCAAGCGGCAGGCCGATTTCCGGCAGGCGCGCCATCAGGAAATCGCGGTTGGTGCGATAGCTTTCCCTGTAGACATCCAGTTCCTCCGCCGCCGAAAAGGCTGCGGTTGCGGCAAGCTGGGAGAGTTCCGGCGGTGAAATATAGAGGCTCTGGGCCAGACACTCGACCGGACGGACAAGGTTTTCCGGCAGGACCATCCAGCCGATGCGCCAGCCGGTCATGCAATAATATTTCGAGAAGGAATTGATGACGACGGCATTGTCGGTGATTTCGAGCGCGCTCGTCTCCTCACCGACAAAGGTGAGGCCATGGTAGATCTCGTCGGAAATGAAGGCCATGTCGCGGCTTTCGCAATAATTTGCTAGCCTTTTCAACGCCTCGCGGCCGGTGACTGTTCCGGTTGGGTTGGCCGGGCTTGCCAGAAGCACGCCCTTCAGCTTGCAGCCCGCCTTGGTTTCCGCCCGCTCCAGACTGGCCGGCGTCAGCGTATAGCCGGTTTCAGCCGTTACCGGCACTTCCACGACATTGAGGCCGAGCGCCTTCAGAATATTGCGATAGGCCGGATAGCCTGGCCTTGCGATCGCGACGTAGTCACCGGCATCGAAAAGGCTGAGGAAGGCGAGATTGAAGGCGGCGGAAGAACCGGTGGTCACGGCGATGCGCGCCGGATCGACAGCGATCTGGTGGCGCAGCCGGTAATGGCCGGCGATCGCTTCACGCAGTTCGCGCAGGCCAAGCGCGTCGGTGTAGCCGATCCGCCCGTGCTTCAGCGCCTCCTGCGCCGCCTCCAGCGAGGCTTTCGGCGCGGGGTGGGAAGGTTGGCCGACCGCCATGGAAATGACGGGGCGCCCCGCCTGCCGTCGCCGGTTCGCCTCCGCCAGAATATCCATGGCATGGAAGGGTTCGACTGCGCTCCGCTTCGACATCGTTATCAAGGGCATGCTCTTTCCTGAACCGTATTTCAGAGACTTGCCGCAGAATCACACTCTTCACAATCGTGCGACCACAATGCGGACAACTATTTTTGCGGTATGGCATTTGGCTTAAAGTAAGGTAATTGCATCATAACATTCATGAGGCATTGGCCGCACAGTATGAGGACCGATATGGCGCATCTTCTCCGTTCAACCCTTCTCGCCAGCGTGACGGCCCTTTCGACGGTTTTCGCCTGCTTGCCCGCCCATGCGCTGGATGAGCAGCAAAAGAAGGAAATGGGCGAGTTCATCAAGCAATATCTGATCGAAAACCCCGAGATCATGCTTGAGGTTCAGGACGCGCTGGAACGCAAGCAATATGCGACCCGCAACGCCAAGGCCGCTGAAGCGGTCGCCGACAACGAGAAGACGATCTTCGAATCGAAATACGATCTGGCGCTCGGCAATCCCGATGGCGACGTCACGCTGGTCGAATTCTTCGACTACAATTGCGGTTATTGCAAACGCGCCATGGGCGACATGGACAATATTCTGAAGTCGGACAAAAAGGTGCGCGTCGTCCTCAAGGAATTCCCGATCCTCGGGCCGGAATCGGTCGCGGCGCACCGGGTTTCCAATGCCGTCAAGCTGCTTGCGCCGGCCAAATATCCCGAATTCCAGCGCACTTTGCTCGGCGGCCGCGGACGGGCGAATGAGGACAGCGCCATGGAAGTCGCAACCTCGCTTGGCCTCAAGGAAGCCGACATCCGCAAATCGATGGCGGAAAACCCCAACGATGCGCAGGTGCAGGAAACCTACAAGCTCGCCAACAGCCTCGGCATCACCGGAACGCCGTCCTATATCGTCGGCAACGAGGCCGTTTTCGGCGCGGTCGGGGCAGACCCGCTGAAGGAAAAAATCGCCAATATGCGCAGCTGCGGAAAAGCCACCTGCTCCTGATTCCGCAAAAAGCCCTGCATTCCCTGTGGATGCCGGGCCTCCCGGCTCTTTACGGCTTCCGGGGGCTTTTCCTTGAAGGCTGCGCAGTCTATAGGTGTCGCTGATTTTCTTATGGAAACGCGAATGAGCAACATCATCATCGTCATCAATGGCCCCAATCTCAACATGCTGGGAAAAAGGGAACCGGGTATCTATGGTGGCAAGACGCTGAAGGACATCGAGAATGATTGTCTTGCGGCCGGAACCGATCTCGGTTTCGCAGTGGAATTCCGCCAGTCCAACCACGAAGGCGTGCTCGTGGACTGGCTGCATGAGGCGGGCGAGAGGGCGGCAGGCGTCGTCATCAATCCCGGCGCCTACAGCCACACCTCGATCGCGCTGCACGACGCCATTCGTGCGATTTCCACGCCGGTCGTGGAAGTGCACATTTCCAACATCCACGCGCGGGAAGAATTCCGTCACAAATCGATGGTATCACCCGCTGCGAAGGGCATGGTCTGCGGTTTCGGACCATACGGCTATATCATGGCGCTTCACGCGCTGAAAAACATCACGGCATAAAAAGAAACAAAGAATAGGGTTTGTCATGTCTGAAAAGAAACAGGGTATCGACAAGGAACTGATCCGCGAGCTCGCGAATATCCTCAACGATACCGACCTTTCGGAAATCGAAGTGGAGCAGGAAGACATGCGCATCCGCGTTTCCCGCGCCGCTCCGCCCGCCCCGGTTTACGCGGCGCCCACACACTATGCAGCGCCCGCTCCCGCCCCTGCGGCAGCTCCGGCGGCAGTCGCCACACCGGCGGCGGCGCCCGCAGCGCCTACCCGCAACCCGGCCAACACCGTATCTTCGCCGATGGTCGGCACGGTCTACCTGTCGCCTGCCCCGGGCGCACGCCCGTTCATCGAAGTGGGCGCGATCGTCAAGGAAGGCCAGACCATCCTCATCGTCGAAGCCATGAAGACCATGAACCAGATCCCCGCTCCGAAGTCCGGCAAGGTCGTGGAAATCGTCGTCAACGACTCACAGCCCGTGGAGTATGGTGAAGCTCTCGTGGTCATCGAATAAAGGCGGTTCAGCATGGTTTCGAAGATCCTCATAGCCAACCGCGGCGAGATCGCGCTGCGCGTCCTGCGCGCCGCCAAGGAGCTTGGCATTCCGACGGTGGCCGTGCATTCCACGGCAGACGCGGACGCCATGCATGTGCGCCTTGCCGACGAAAGTGTGTGCATCGGCCCGCCGCCTTCGCGTGACAGCTACCTTAACATCCACCAGATCGTTGCGGCCTGCGAAATCACCGGTGCGGACGCCGTTCACCCCGGTTACGGCTTCCTGTCGGAAAACGCCAAGTTCGCCGATATTCTTGACGCGCACGGCATCACCTTCATCGGGCCGACTGCAGAACATATCCGCCTCATGGGCGACAAGATCACCGCCAAGCAGACGGCGCAGCAACTCGGCATTCCCGTCGTTCCCGGCTCCGACGGCGAAGTGAAGCCTGAAAACGCGCTCGAAATCGCCCGGACGATCGGCTTCCCGGTCCTCATCAAGGCGACGGCGGGCGGCGGTGGTCGCGGCATGAAGGTGGCGAAGACCGAAGCCGATCTCGACGAGGCCGTTTCGACTGCCCGCTCCGAAGCGGCAGCAGCCTTCGGCAACGACGCCGTCTACATGGAAAAATACCTCGGCAAGCCGCGCCATATCGAAGTGCAGGTTTTCGGCGATGGCGAAGGCAAAGCCATTCACCTCGGCGAACGCGATTGCTCGTTGCAGCGCCGTCACCAGAAGGTGCTTGAGGAAGCCAATTCGCCGGCGCTGACCGTCGAACAGCGCATGAAGATTGGCGAGATTTGCGCCGACGCCATGCGTAAGCTCAAATATCGCGGCGCCGGCACCATCGAGTTTCTTTATGAAAACGGGGAGTTCTATTTCATCGAAATGAACACCCGTCTTCAGGTGGAACATCCGGTTACGGAAGCGATCACCGGCATGGATCTCGTGCAGGAACAGATCAGGGTCGCCTCTGGCCAGGGCCTGTCGGTCACGCAGGCGGATATCGAATTCCGTGGCCATGCCATCGAATGCCGAATCAATGCCGAGGACCCGCGCACCTTCGTTCCGTCCCCCGGCACGCTGACCTATTTCCATACGCCGGGCGGCCTTGGCGTACGCGTCGATTCGGGCGCCTATCAGGGCTACAAGATCCCGCCCTACTACGACAGCATGATCGGCAAGCTGATCGTTCACGGTCGCGACCGTGACGAATGCATCCGCCGTCTACGCCGGGCGCTGGACGAGTTCGTCGTCGACGGCATCAAGACCACGCTGCCGCTGTTCCAGGATCTTCTTCAGAACGAAGATATCCTCAACGGTAACTACGACATTCACTGGCTGGAAAAATATCTGGCCGGTGATGCGTCTCACTAAGACGATATGGTTGGGCGGCGCAGCAAAAATAACGGCATAACCGTCGATATGTTGCTGCGCGCCTATTCCGCCGGCCTGTTTCCCATGGCCGATTCGGCTGATGACCCGGAGCTTTTCTGGGTCGAGCCGGAGATACGCGGCATCATTCCCCTCGCCTCTTTCCACGTTTCCAAAAGCCTGGCCAAGGTGATGCGCAGGAAGCCGTTCGAAATACGCTTCAACACCGCCTTCGAAGCGGTGATGGCCGGATGCGCTGCCGAAGCGCCGGACCGGCCGAGCACCTGGATCAACGCCACCATTCGCAAGCTCTACACCGAATTGCATCAGATCGGCCACGCGCACAGCGTCGAGGCCTGGGACGGTAAAGAACTTGTCGGTGGGTTATATGGCGTGTCGCTCGGGGCCGCCTTCTTCGGCGAAAGCATGTTTTCCCGCCGCACCAATGCGTCGAAGATTTGCCTCGTGCATCTGGTGGAACGGCTGAGAGCCAGCGGCTTCGTGCTGCTCGACACACAATTCACCACCGAGCATCTGAAGACGTTCGGCGCAATCGACGTGCCGAAGCAGGAATATGCAAAAATGCTCGATCTGGCCGTCAACCGGCCAAGCCTGCACTTCTGAAAATCTTGACGCTAAGTCAGTTGCTTGCCGTAGAGGGAGCCGGAACTTCGGAGTCCTGCTTGCAGCCCGTCAGCCAGACGTCGTAGATCGGGTGTTCGACGGCGTTGAGGCCGGGGCTGTCGGCGAACATCCAGCCGGTGAAAATCCGCTTGATCTTACGGTCGAGCGTGATTTCATCGACCTCAATGAAAGCGTCGATCTTCTGGGTTTCCGTCTGGTCACGGGAATAACAGACCTTCGGTGTCACCTGAAGCGCGCCGAACTGCACCGTCTCGTCGATATAGACATCGAAGGAGGTGATGCGGCCGGTGATCTTGTCTATGCCGGAAAACACCGCCACGCGGTTTTCGAGACGGGCGGCGGAGACGGGCGAAATGAGGATGACAGCAGAGACCGCCGCAAACAGCGACACCGTCAGTGCACGCAAAGAACGATCCCGCGTGAATTTCCTCATACGATATGTCTCCAAATATTTGCCTGTGTCGAAATGCCGACCGGATCAACGCCTAAGGGCCGAATGTGGCAAAAACCGGTGAGGCCCGGATTTTGCACAACTCCGCGCATCACCATAGCTCAGTTGCCGGGGGTCCAGGCGTCGTAGTCGCCAGTCACGCGCGGACGCTCGCCGGCCACAGCCAGCGATCCCGGCGGGCGATAGGCCTGGGACGTACCGGTGAGGTTGGCCTGATGCGGCTTCTGCCACTCGCGTGCAACGTAGGTTTCCTGGCTCGGCGGCACGTCGGTGCGGTAATGCATCCAGCCATGCCAGCCGGGCGGAATGGCCGAGGCTTCGGCATAACCGTTATAGATCACCCAGCGGCGCGGCATGCCCCAGGAGGTGGTGCCGCCTTCGTAATAGGTGTTGCCCAACTCGTCCTGTCCGACCTTCTTGCCGAAACGCCAGGTATGAAACCGCGTTCCGATCGTCTGGCCGTTCCACCATGTGAAGATTTGCGTCAGGAGAGTCTTCATTATGCGTTCCTCAGGCTTGAATGCGCCGCAGCGATTTTAAATCGCGCAACACAGGACAAGCTTATGCCGCCCCTCACGGCGATTGTCCAGCATTTCCCGATATATCCGCGCTATTTCAGCTTCATCCTGAAGCCGAAATGCCGCTTCTCGAAACCCAGCCGCTCGTAAAAACGATGGGCATCCAGCCGGGCCATGTTCGACGTGAGCTGTACCGCGTTCAGACCCCTGCGCCGCGCGTCCGCAAGGCAATAATTGATCATCTCCGCGCCGATGCCGCGACCGCGCATGTCGGAGCGTGTCTGCACCGCCTCGATCACCATGGATTTGGCCCCGCGCCCGATGAGCTTGGTCAGGATGGCCGTCTGGAACGTGCCGACCACCTCGCCATCCAGTTCCGCCACATAAAGGGTTTCGCTGGGTGAGGCCTCGATATCCCGGAAGGCCGCGAGATAGTCCGCCTGCGCCGATTCGTCGGCCGTATCGCCGTGGCCTCCGACCTCGTCGGCGGCATAAATGGCGGCGAGTGCCGGAACATCCGCTTCGGTTGCCGTCCGGATTGTCAGTTTTTCCAATGTCGCATTCATCGTTTCAGGCTCTTTTCCATAACGATGCCGGGCAAACCCTCGATGCCCGCCATGCGCTCGATTCGATCTACTTCGGCAAAACCGACGCCTTCATAAAAGGCGATTGCGACAGTATTTTTGGGCTCGACCTCAAGACGCATGATTTCCGCATCCGGGAAACAGGTTTCGAGTTCGGCAAAGAGATCACGGCCGACGCCCTGACGCTGGAATTCCGGCCCGACATAAAGCTGGTGCAGCAGGGCCGTCTTGCTCATTTTGGTGGACATGGAAGCATAGGCCATGCCGCCAATCTGCCGGCCATTGTCGGCAACCAGAAATTCGCCGCCCTTTTTCTCGATGCGGTCCTTCATGGCCTGCGGCGAATGCCATGCGGCAATCAGCTCCTTCACCTTGTCCGCGCCGTAGATCGCATCATAGGTCGCGTGCCATGTCGTGGCGAGCAGCGCCCGGACCGGCTCGATATCGCGCTGGCTTGCCGTGCGGATGAAAAACATGATTTGGCTCCGTCTTGAAACAGAAATGCCGGGCGTGATCCCGGCAGATACTCAACAGTCAGCGCAGCTCCGCCTCAACGCCTGTGGATGGCCGGGTCAAGCCCGACCATGACGCCAGAGAGGAAAACAACCCCGCCGCTTACTCTTCCTCGATACCGAGCTTGGCCTTTACCAGCGCCTGAACGGCCTGCGGGTTGGCCTTGCCGCCCGTCGCCTTCATGACCTGGCCAACGAACCAGCCGGCAAGCGTCGGCTTCGCCTTGACCTTCTCGACCTGATCGGGATTGGCGGCGATGATTTCGTCCACGGCCTTTTCGATGGCGCCGGTATCCGTCACCTGCTTCATGCCGCGCGTCTCGACGATTTCGGCAGGATTACCGCCCTCGTTCCAGACGATCTCGAACAGGTCCTTGGCGATCTTGCCCGAAATGGTCTCGGCCTTGATGAGATCGATGATACCGCCGAGCTGTTCCGGCGAAACCGGCGTCGTCTCGATATCCTTGCCGAACTTGTTGAGCGCGCCGAGCAGATCGTTGATGACCCAGTTGGCAGCGGCCTTCGCATCGCGGCCAGCGGCGACAGCCTCGTAATAATCGGCGATCGCCTTTTCCGAAACGAGGATCGAGGCGTCATAGACCGACAGTCCGAGATCGGCCACGAAACGGGCTTTCTTGTCGTCGGGAAGCTCCGGCAGATCGACCTTCAACGCCTCAACGAAGGCATCGTCGAATTCGAGCGGCAAAAGGTCCGGATCGGGGAAATAACGGTAGTCATGCGCATCTTCCTTCGAGCGCATGGAGCGCGTCTCGCCCTTGCCCGGATCGAACAGGCGGGTCTCCTGATCGATGGAACCGCCGTCTTCCAGAATGGCGACCTGGCGGCGCGCCTCATATTCGATGGCCTGGCCGACGAAGCGGATGGAGTTGACGTTCTTGATTTCGCAACGCGTACCGAAACCTTCGCCCGGGCGGCGCACGGAGACGTTGACGTCGGCGCGCATGGAGCCTTCGTCCATATTGCCGTCGCAGGTGCCGAGATAACGCACGATGGAACGCAGCTTGGTGAGATAGGCCTTCGCCTCGTCTGACGAGCGCATGTCCGGCTTGGAGACGATTTCCATCAGCGCCACACCCGAACGGTTCAGATCGACGAAGGACATGGTCGGGTGCTGGTCATGCATGGACTTGCCGGCATCCTGTTCCAGATGCAGGCGCTCGATGCCGATCTCGATATCCTCGAAATTGCCCTGACGGTCAGGCCCCAGCGAAATAGTGATGGTGCCCTCACCAACGATCGGGTCCTTGAACTGCGAAATCTGGTAGCCCTGCGGCAAATCCGGATAGAAGTAGTTCTTGCGGTCGAAAATCGAACGGTTGTTGATCTTGGCCTTCAGGCCGAGACCGGTGCGTACCGCCTGTTTGACGCATTCCTCGTTGATAACGGGAAGCATGCCGGGCATGGCGGCGTCCACCAGCGACACGTTGGAGTTCGGCGCATTGCCGAAGGTGGTCGAAGCGCCGGAAAACAGCTTGGAATTGGAGAGAACCTGCGCATGCACCTCCAGGCCGATCACGATTTCCCAATCGCCGGTGGCGCCGGGAATGAAGCGTTTCGGGTCGGGGGTGCGCACGTCTACAAGGGTCATCTGAAGCTCACGATATACGGGTTCTTTGGCTTTGGTGGGTAGAACAAATGCAGCGCGGGCGCAAGACATCTTGCGCCCCGTCACGCGATGCGCCGGATTTTCGGTGACGCTGCATACGTATTTTTTACGCTTCCCGGTTTCAATTCACGTCATGATGACGATCGCCCTCTGTTTCATGACCTATATCGCCTTCAATCTGTTCGTCTTTCTTGTCTATTGGTGGGACAAGGAGGCGGCAAGGAACGGCGGCTGGCGCATTCGGGAAAGCACGTTGTTGTCGCTCGCTTTTGTGGGCGGCAGCATGGGCGCGATCTCGGCGCAACGGCTTCTGCGGCACAAAACCCGCAAGGAACCCTTCCGCAGCATCCTGATATCCATCGTGATATTGCAGGCGGGCCTGGTCGCGTCCCTCGCCATCATGCCGGACTGGCCGATGCGGCTGGCGAGTGGCCTCAGGGCCCTTACTCAGAACTCCGTGCCGTAAAGACTGCTCTCGACCTCGACGAGCTGCTTTTGCAGGCCGACAGATTGCACGTCGCGGTCGAGCTTTGGCGCATAGGAGACGGAGAGCCAACGGACGCTGTAACCGTGATGGCGGAAAAAGGCGACCGCCGGTTCGTTCTGGGCATGGGTTTCAAGCCGGATGGTTTCGAAACCCCGCTGCAATATCTGCTGCTCCACATCGGTGAGCAGGAGACTGCCGATACCCCGGCGCTGAAAATCCGGATCGATCCAGAAATCGGAAATCGCCTCGTTGAAATGTTCCCGCGCCGCCCATCCGGCAACCGCGCCGCCAAATTCCGCCACGCGGATGGCAAGCCAGGACGAGCGGGTGAAATTGGAAAAAGCGCTGGCGGCATTGTCGTAAAGCGGTGTGGTGATGCCGAGCGCCATCGTCGCCTGCCGCCATGCCCTGAGGCCGATGGCCGCCAGAACCTTCGCTTCCTGCTCATGCGCATTGCGAATGACAATCAAGCCGTGCCCTCCATGGCCAACCGAAGTAAAGCACCGGCGGCGTGATTCGGCCAGTGCGGTCTCCGCCCCGCCCGGTCGGGATGCCACCGGACTTGACCGCGCCGGTCTCGCCCGCTAACCAAAAAGAGTACACAAGGAGTTTTTATGTTCGCTCAATCGGAGTCCCGGTAAAGGCCCTGCCCGCAAATTTCTTGCGCGCCGGGCCAAATGAAACCGAGCCGGATGCCTTAACGGCGCCCGGGTTTGTTTTCACGCGTCTAAAAGACGCCGACCGGATTTCCGAAAATGGACATTTCTCGCGCCGAACAGCGCATTCTTCACCTGCTCGCCCAGGGCGGCAGCATCGAACTCGTTCGAGACGACGACCGCAAAATCGAAAAAATCGCCCTCCATACGCGCGACGGCTGGATATTCAGCGGTCTCGATCTCCTGACCTTCCGCAAACTGAAACGGAAGAGGGCCATCGCCTCCTCGGGGGGCAGGCCTTACCGCATCACCACGCGCGGGCTGGAACTCGTGCGGGGCGAGCTGGACAATCGATGAAAAAAAACGGGCGGCACTGGGTGCCGCCCGTTTGGTTTCTCTAGCGTCCTTAGCTAAAGCTTCTACCACCACTTGGCGGGTGTGAACTTGCCGGCGGCCTGCTCTATCGCATACGCCGTCTTGAACAGCGTTTCTTCCTCGAATGGCTTGCCGATAAGCTGCAGGCCGAGCGGCAGGCCCTTGCCATCAAGGCCGGCAGGCACCGAAAGGCCGGGAAGTCCGGCCATGTTGACCGTGATCGTGAAGACGTCCTGAAGATACATCTTCACCGGATCGGAGGCGAGTTCCTCGTCCCCCACCGCGAAGGCGGAAGACGGGGTGATCGGTGCCAAGATGGCGTCGACGCCCTCGTGGAAGACGTGTTCGAAATCGCGCTTGATGAGGGTGCGGACCTTCTGCGCCTTGAGATAATATGCGTCGTAATAACCGGCCGAAAGCACATAGGTGCCGACCATGATGCGGCGCTGCACTTCCTTGCCGAAACCGGCGGCGCGGCTCTTCTCGTACATGTCGGCAATGTCCTTGCCGTCGACGCGGAGGCCGTAACGCACGCCGTCATAACGGGCAAGGTTGGAAGAGGCTTCCGCGGGCGCAACGATGTAATAGGCGGGCAGCGCGTATTTGGTGTGCGGCAACGAGATATCGACGACCTCGGCACCGGCGTCACGCAGCCATTCCACGCCCTTTGCCCAGAGCTTTTCGATCTCTTCCGGCATGCCGTCAACACGGTATTCTTTCGGGATACCGATCTTCAGGCCCTTGAGCGACTGGCCAATGGCCTTTTCGTAATCCGGCACCGGCAGGTTAACGGAGGTCGTGTCCTTGGCGTCAACGCTTGCCATGGTCTTCAACAGGATAGCGGCGTCACGCACATCACGGGCGATCGGGCCTGCCTGATCGAGCGAGGAGGCATAAGCGACGATACCGAAGCGCGAGCAGCGGCCATAGGTTGGCTTGATGCCAACGGTGCCGGTAAAGGCCGCCGGCTGGCGGATGGAGCCGCCGGTATCGGTTGCGGTGGCGCCTGCGCACAGATGCGCGGCAACGGCTGCGGCCGAACCGCCGGAAGAGCCGCCGGGCACCAGCTTCTGCTCGGAGCCGTTGGCGCGCCAGGGGTTGATGACCGGACCGTACCAGGAGCTTTCATTGGACGAGCCCATGGCGAATTCGTCCATGTTCAGCTTGCCAAGCATGACGGCGCCCTGATCCCAGAGGTTCTGGGTGACGGTGGATTCGTATTTCGGCTTGAAGCCATCGAGAACATGCGAACATGCCTGCGTGTGCACGTCACGGGTGGCGAACAGGTCCTTCACGCCCAGCGGAACGCCTTCCAGCTCGCCGGCATTGCCAGCGGCGATGCGGCCGTCGGAGGCCTTCGCCATTTCGCGGGCCTTATCGGGCGTCGTCGCGACATAGGCGTTCAGCGCGCCGTTCGCCGCGTCGATGGCGGAAAGATAGGCGTCGGTCAGCTCGAGGGCGGAAAACTCTTTCGCCTTCAGCTTTTCGCGGGCTTCGGCAATGGTTAGGCTCGTCAGATCGGTCATGGTCGGCAACGGCTTTCGAAAATCTCGGAAAAATCGGGCGGCAAACGGCGGTCGGATTATTCGACCACTTTCGGAACCATGAAGAAGTCCCGGTCGGTCGCGGGCGCATTGGCGACGATATCTTCCGCCTTGCTGCCGTCAGTCACCACGTCGGCGCGCTTTTTCATTTCCACCGGGGTAACGGAGGTCATCGGCTCGACGCCGTCGACATTCACTTCCGAAAGCTGCTCCACGAAACCGAGTATGCCGTTCAACTGACCGAGCATATTTTGTGCTTCTTCATCATTGACGGCGATACGGGCAAGGCGCGCAACGCGCTTCACGGTGGCAAGGTCGACGGACATGGTTCTACTCCGGTCAGAATTTTCCTAACCGCTATAATCACCATGCCCGCCATTCGCAACGGTAGAAAGCATGTCGCATCAAACTGTGGAGCGGTTTTGCTGCGGCGACATGCCTGAATGGAGCCTCAGAACGACAGCGTATCGCCCGGCTTCGGCGTGTGGACGCGCGCTTCCGACCCTTCCATGCCGGTCACGAACTTCTCCGGCGTCTGGTCGATGATCGGGAAGGAACCGTAATGGCAGGGGATGACATTTTCGAACTTGAAGAAGCGCTGGCAGGCGAGCGCCGCCACAGCCCCACCCATGGTGAAGCGGTCGCCGATCGGCACCAGGCCGATATCCGGTTGATGCAATTCGTTGATCAGCTTCATGTCCGAAAAGATATCGGTGTCGCCCATGTGGTAGACGGCCGGGCCGTCTTCGAAATGCAGCATCAGGCCATTGGCGTTGCCGAGCGAATGGGAAACGCCATCCTCGGTGATCTGGGCAGAGGAATGCAGCGCATTGGTGAAGGTGACGGAAAAACCGTCGAAATGCACCGTGCCGCCAGTATTGCCCATATCGATCTTCGCGACGCCCTTGGCGGCAAGCCAGGTGGCGAGATCGGCATTGGCAAGCACGGTGGCGCCCGTTTCGCGGGCAAGCTCGACGGTATCGCCGACATGGTCGCCATGACCGTGGGTCAGGAGAATATGGGTGATGCCTTGCGCCGCCGTCTTCGCGTCCTGTCCGGCAAATCCGGGATTGCCGGTGAAGAACGGGTCGATGAGGATTTTCGCGTCGCCGTTTTCAAGACGGAAGGCGGAATGGCCGAGCCAGGTGATTTTCATGGAAGTTTCTCCTTCGTATTGCCGGTATATTATGACATAGGACGGCCTGTTCAACCGCACTACCGATATTTCAGAGAGGCGACAATGGCCGCGAACGATGACGAATACGTGTATGACGAAGCGAGCGGCGAATGGCGTCCGGCTTCCGAACTGGCTGCAGAAGCGGCGCGCGCGAAGGAAGTGCGCGACGCGGCCGGTAATCTGCTTTCGGATGGCGACCAGGTGACGCTGATCAAGGATCTGAAGGTCAAGGGCACCAATACGGTCATCAAGCAGGGCACCGTCATCAAATCGATCCGCCTGACCGGAAATCCGGAAGAGATCGATTGCAGGCACGAAACGGTCAAGGGTCTGGTGCTGCGCACCGAATTTGTCCGCAAACGATAAAAGGCAACACGCGACATGGCGATACTCACCATCGAGGAGCTTGCGGAAACGCTTCAGCCCGCACAGGCGATTGCCGGCCTCGACCTCGGCACGAAAACCATCGGGCTTGCCATGTCGGACCTGTCGCGGCGCTTCGCGACGCCACGCCCCGTCATCAAGCGGGTGAAATTCACGAAGGACGCAGAGGTGCTGCTGGCCTTCGCCGAAAAGGAGAAGGTATCCGCCTTCATCATCGGCCTGCCGATGAACATGGACGGATCAGCCGGACCACGCGTGCAGGCAACGCGCGCCTTCGTTCGCACCATGGGCGAAAAAACCGCCCTGCCCTTCATTTTCTGGGATGAGCGGCTTTCGACGGTCGCCGCCGAGCGTGCGCTTCTGGAAATGGACGTGTCACGCGCCAAGCGGGCCGAACGCATCGATTCGGCAGCCGCGAGCTTTATTCTTCAGGGCGCGCTGGACAGGCTTTCGGCTCTCGCCCGCTCGACGGGCTGAGGACCCAGCCACCAGCTGGCAATCTGCTTTCTCTTGCGGAAAGCAAGGATCGCGAAAACGATCAGGCTGTCGACCGCAATGGCGCGCGCCACCAGCGGCGGCAGGCTCTCCGGCGGCAGGCCGAGAATATTGCCGTAAATCTGGAACACCAGATCATGCGTCTGGCGCGTCAGCATGTAAAAACCGAAGCTCATGTCGTAATAGGAAAGCCAGTACCAGCTGCCCAGCAATGCGACGGGACCGGCCCACAGGATCAGAAACCATTTCATGCCGTCTGCTCCCCGCCAAATACCGTGTCGGGGATGCCGGCAAGCACCGCCCAGCGCACCAGAGCCATCAGGCAAAGGTTCAGCGCCGGCGCGTCGATATCCAACGGCAGCATTACAAAAAACGTCATCATGACGCCTAAAGCTGTCCAGCGGCTCACTTGCGGCTCCCTTATGCGCACTCATTGCGCATGGTTAACATTTCATTAATTTACACTGGACCCGCAGCCATGGCGGCGCAAACGAAAGCTGGGATTATGGTTAACGCGGCCCGGACGGGTGTGGAAAAGCTCATCACCAAGGCAACGGGCAATCCTGTCGAAGGGTTGCGGGCCGGGTAAAAACATGGCTAATTTTTCGTTAATGTCGGCGTGCCCCCGTTGCCACGGTCTCGCCTGCGCTGAAACCGGGTTCAGCTGTAAACGCCGCGCACCAGTCTTTTGACCGCAGTGGCGATCTTGTCCCAGTCACGGTCCGATTTGAGCGGTACACCGGCAAACTGGCCGCTGGTTGCAGCGGAAATGACGAGGTGCTGGATGGCGGCGAACAGCACGGCGTTGACGGCTGCGGTATCCACCCCCTTCGGCGCGGCCAGCGAACCGCGCATCCGCTCCAGCCATTTGCCAAGCGACTTGGCGCGGGCTTCGGCAAGTTGCCTGACCTGCGGCGAGCCATCCGACACTTCCCAGGCGATGATCTTGCAGACGAGAGGATCGCTGCGCAGCGCATCCATGAAATAAAGCGCCAGCTTTTCCATGAGATCGCCATAGGTCAAAAGGAACATGCCGCCAGTGTCTTCGGGAATACGGTCCTTCACCCAGGAGCCGAGATCCTCGCCGATCGCCTCGATCAGGCCGTCCAGACCACCGAAATAGCGATAGATCAGCTGTTTGTCGCAGCCGGCGCGGCGGGCCACCGCATTGATGCCGAAACCCTGAAAGCCTTCTTCGGAGAGAAGCGATCGCGCCGCATCAAAAATCGCCTTCTCGGTCGCTGCGCGATCCTTGATGCGTTTTTCCGGTCTGTCGGCTGAAATCACCTCTGCGGTCGCCAGCATGCTTTTCTACCCGTCTTTTAAAAGGCCTGACCGAAGGGGTTAACAAAGCATGAAGACAAGGACAATGCGGCAGGGCGGTTGGGGACAAGGTTCCTGTGGATGAGTGAAGATCAAGAACCCGTGCTCCGGCAAATATATCACTCCAATGCCATGCCGAACCAGACGGTGCCGGGTGTTTCGTGGCTTTCGAGACGTTTGAAGCCACGGGTTTCCCAAAAGCGCATGCCCGCACCGTTGCGTTCGCTGGCGCCGAGATGGATGCCGTAGACGTTGTTTTGTCTCGCCATATCCAGCCAGCGCGACAAAAGGCGCGTGCCGCCGCCCTTGCCCTGCGTGCGCGGCAGAAGGTTCATGTGGATATGGGCCGGAAACGGATCGGTGAGCCAGGCAGGCGTGTGGCGCGGGTGGTGGATGAAATGGGCGCGGCGCTGGTCGGCGTTCCATGTCTGCTGGTCGCCACCGGGGTCGGGGTAAAGGGCGCGCAGATGCGGCCACCACTCCCGCTCCAGCCTCTCATCATGCAGGGTCGTATTGAGTGCGCCGGCGATGTACCCGCACACACCCTCCTCGTCCTCCGCCACAAAAACGGCATCGGGCCAAAGATGCAGATAGGGCACGGAATAAATATGCCCGACCATGCGGCCGTCGCGATAAAGCGGTGTCGCATCCTCTCCGGCGTCGCCGGTGGCAAGGCTTATGGCGTAAAGCGCGTCCTCATCTTCCGGACGGGCGGAACGAAAAGTCAGCATCGGCCGCCCTCCATTGCCGCGCATCGACACGCCAGGATGTTTTGACCGATAACAGCACGCTCCACGCCACCGCTTTTTTTCAAATCCGAGACCCCTCCCGCCGGGATTGCAACAACCGTCATCCGCCCTTTGTCGCTCAGGACGCGGGCGGATACAGAAGATCGATTATATAATTCGGATCGAAGCGAGAATCGAGCATGCCGTAAGTATGCCGCCAACCGCCCGCCAGACGGGTTTCCAGGAACGCATCGGCGATCTTGCCGGCACCAAGCCGGCAAAGCTCGGCGGCAGCGGCAGCAAGCGCGAATTGTTCGACCAGCAGGCGGGCCGCCCCTTCGTCGCGTTCGGCAAGCGCGATTGCGGCGCGCAGGACGTCCGTCGTCTTTTTACCGGCGGGTCCGAGGTCACGCTCCAGCGTCTGGAAAACGAGATCGAACAAATCCTTGCCGCGCTGAAGAACCCGCAGCACATCCAGCGCCATGACGTTGCCCGAACCTTCCCAGATGGCGTTGACCGGCGCTTCGCGGTAGTGGCGGGCAATCGGCCGTTCCTCGACATATCCATTGCCGCCCAGGCACTCCATGGCCTCATAAATCAGCGCCGGTGCGATCTTGCAGCACCAGTATTTCACAATCGGCGTCATCACCCGCGCATAGGCCGCCTCGGCGGCATTGTTGCGGGCGGCATCGAAAGCCGAAGCCAGCCGGAAGGACAGCGCCGTCGCGGCAGCAACATCCAGTGCCATGTCGGCGAGAACGCGCGTCATGATCGGCTGGCTGACCAGCGTCTTGCCGAAGACCGAACGGCCGCGTGCGAAATGCACCGCTTCGGCCAGCGAAGCGCGCATCATGCCGGATGACGCCAGCGCGCAATCGAGCCGCGTCAGCGTCACCATGTCGAGAATAGTGCGCACACCGCTGCCCGGCTCACCGAGGAGATAACCGAAAGCATCGGTGAACTCGACTTCGGCGGAGGCGTTGGAACGGTTGCCGAGCTTATCCTTCAGGCGCTGGAAATGCAGGCCGTTGGCGGAACCGTCTTCCAGATAACGCGGCACCAGGAAACAGCCCATGCCGTCGCCCATCTGCGCCAGCATCACGAAACCGTCGCTCATCGGCGCGGACAGGAACCATTTGTGGCCGGACAGGCGATAGATGCCCTCGCCTACCCGTTCCGCCGTGGTGCGGTTGGCGCGCACATCCGTGCCGCCCTGCTTTTCCGTCATGCCCATGCCGACGGTGACGGCGGTTTTCTGCAGAGCCGGCTTCTGCGAGGAATCATATTTACGCGACAGGATTTTCGGCACCCATTCCTTCTGCACGCGCGGCGAGGTCATGATGGCGGCGACGGAGGCGCTGGTCATGGTCAGCGGGCAGAGATGCCCGGCCTCAAGCTGCGAGGTCAGATAAAATTTGGTGGCGCGGGCCTTGTGTTCGTTACCGCGCGTTTCGGTCGCGTTTTCCCAGACGCTGGAATGAAGACCTGATGACATGGAACGGCGCATCAGCGCGTGCCATGCGGGGTGGAACTCCACCTGATCGAGACGCTCGCCGCGCGGGCCGTGGGTGTGCAGCTGCGGCAGGCCCTGATTGGCCATGCGCGCCAGTTCCTGCGCCTCGTGCGAGGTAACATAACGCCCGATCTGGTCGAACTCGTCCCGCAGATTGCGAGACAGGCCGGAGGTGAGGTCGACGATCAGCGGATCGGAACGATAGGCATTGATACCAGACCAGAGGCTTGGCTGGTTCAGTTCGGCGAGCGTTTCTTCTGTCCGGGAATTCTGGGTCATCAACTGCTTCTAGCTGTTTTCTACTGGAATTGCATAGTGGGGTGATATTGCATAATCCCGCCCACAGGAAGCGATTGAGACGATTAAAACCCCGCTTTCGGCATTTTTCAGGACCGGCCTTTGCGAATGCCGAACACGTTTCCGGCAAGACCGAGGGACAGCACCAGCATGGTGGATGAGAGAGCCGGCGACGACCCGACGGAACAGACGATCATTGCAGACGTTCATTCCACCCGGGGGTATTTTCATTGGGCATTCCGCGCGCGCAACTTCTGCAAAATTCTGTTCTTGAGGTGTCGCAACCTCTCGGCTCATGACCTCACGGAACAAAGCTACATTTGGAGAAGAGACCATGGAGGCCAGCGTAAGAAAGCTCTTCGAGCGATATGAGCGCTTTTTCAACAGGTCCCTCAACGGTGACACGGATATGGAAGAGGTCGCATCGCTCTATGCCTCCGATTTCATAGCCGCCTCCCCTGCCGGGGTGATGACTGGAAAGAATGACGGTCAACTGAAGCAAGCCATGACGAAGGGTTATGAACGCTATCGGGCCATGGGAACGAAAAAGATGCGGATACGCGATATCCGCCTCTCGCCCATCGATGAACATCATTGCGTTGCCCATGTTGCCTGGACGGCGACCTTTGCCCGCAAGGGCCAATCGGATGTCGCAATAGATTTCGATGTTCATTACTTCATCCAGCAACTGGACAGGGAGCCGAAAGTTTTCGGCTGGGCGTCAGGCGACGAGCAGGCGCTTTTAAGGAAGCATGGCATTGTCTGACGTTCACCCGATCCATCGCTAGCCGCAAATGCGGGGTCGCTCCCTGCGCGGTTTTGAAGGGCTTCCGACGCAGGATAATCCACTTTTTTTCGAGGGCTGGGGAAACATCGCCCTGTTTTCATTTCGAGGGTTCACGGGTGCTTGCCCCTGCGGCGAGCAATCTCTATAGAGCGCAGGACCGAATTCAGCGGCACTCCACAGGCGTGTTCACAGCGAATGGGAGCGCACGGATCAGCATTCGGGCGTTCCGGGCATTTTCACGGGAAAATGCGACGCCCGTCAGGAGGCAACCGCATGGTCTTCTTCCCCCATCGCCATCTCCTCGGCATCAAGGGGCTTTCCCATCAGGATATAACCCTGCTTCTCGACAAGGCCGACGAGGCGGTGAAAATCAGCCGCCAGCGCGAGAAAAAGACCTCGACGCTCCGGGGTCTGACGCAGATCAACCTGTTCTTCGAAGCCTCGACGCGGACGCAATCCTCCTTCGAACTTGCCGGAAAACGCCTCGGCGCCGATGTGATGAACATGTCGGTCAGCAATTCCTCGGTGAAGAAGGGCGAAACGTTGATCGACACGGCGATGACGCTAAACGCCATGCGCCCGGATGTGTTGATCGTGCGTCACTCCTCGGCCGGCGCCGCAGCCCTGCTCGCGCAGAAGGTCGCCTGCTCCGTGGTCAATGCCGGCGATGGCCAGCACGAACACCCGACGCAGGCGCTGCTCGACGCACTGACCATCCGTCGCGCCAAGGGCGATCTGTCGGGAATAACGGTTGCGATCTGCGGCGACGTGCTGCATTCGCGTGTCGCCCGTTCCAACATCATCCTGCTCAACCAGATGGGTGCTCGCGTGCGCGTCGTCGCGCCCGCCACGCTTCTGCCCTCCGGCATCCGCGACATGAGCGTCGAAGTTTTCCACGACATGAAGGAAGGGCTGAAGAACGCCGATGTGGTGATGATGCTGCGCCTGCAGCGCGAGCGCATGTCCGGCTCCTTCGTGCCTTCGGTGCGCGAATATTTCCATTATTACGGTCTCGACGCCGAAAAGTTGAAGGCAGCGAAAGAAGATGCGCTGGTCATGCATCCCGGCCCGATGAACCGTGGCGTGGAAATCGCCTCCGAAGTGGCCGACGGTCCGCAAAGCGTCATCGAAAGCCAGGTGGAAATGGGGGTTGCCGTGCGCATGGCTGTCATGGAAACCCTGCTTGTCTCGCAAAATCAGGGTGAGCGCGTATGAGTGCCGTAACCGTTCTTAAAAACCTCCGCATCGTCGATCCCTCCCGCGATCTGGACGAGACCGGCAGCATCGTTATTGCGGCCGACGGCACGATCCTTGCTTCGGGCAAAGATGCTCATAATCAGGGTGCTCCCGAAGGTGCGACGGTTCGCGATTGCAGGGGGCTGGTGGCCGTTCCCGGCCTGGTGGACGCCCGCGTCTTCGTCGGCGAGCCGGGTGGCGAACACCGTGAGACGATCGAATCCGCCTCGCGCGCGGCAGCGGCCGGCGGCGTTACCAGCATCATCGTGATGCCCGATACCGACCCCGTCATCGATGACATTGCGCTGGTCGAATATGTCAAGAAGGCGGCGCGCGACAAGGCGCTCGTCAACGTCTATCCCGCAGCGGCGCTGACCAAGGGCCTCAAGGGCGAGGAAATGACCGAGATCGGCATGCTGAAGGAAGCCGGTGCGGTGGCCTTCACCAACGGCCGCAAGGCGCTTTCCGACACGCTGGTGCTGCGCCGCGCCATGACCTATGCGCGCGAGTTGGGCGCGGTGATCGCGCTCGAGACCCGCGACAAATATATCGGCGGCGGCGACATGAACGAGGGGCTTTTTGCGAGCTGGCTCGGTCTGTCAGGCATTCCGAAGGAAGCCGAGATCATTCCTCTGGAACGCGACCTGCGCATTGCCGGTCTGACCCAGGCGATCTACCATGCCGCCAAGATTTCCGTGCCGGAATCGGCCGAAGCGATCCGACTTGCCCGGCAGCGGGGCGTAAAAGCCACCTGCGGCATCTCGATCAACCATCTGACGCTCAACGAGAACGATATCGGCGAATACCGCACCTTCTTCAAGCTCTCGCCGCCGCTGCGCGCCGAAGACGACCGCAAGGCCATGGTCGAGGCACTGAAGGACGGCACCATCGATATCGTCGTTTCCTCGCATGATCCGCAGGATGTGGATACCAAGCGTCTGCCCTTCTCGGATGCGGCAAGCGGCGCGGTGGGGCTGGAAACCATGCTGGCGGCGGCCCTTCGTCTCTACCACAGCGGCGAGGTTCCGCTGATGCGGCTGATCGATGCGCTTTCCACCCGCCCAGCGAAAATCTTCGGTCTGGATGCAGGCACTCTGAAGGCGGGCGCGAAGGCCGACATCACTCTCATCGATCTCGACGAGCCGTGGCTCGTCACCAGGGAACAGCTGGTGTCGAAATCCAAAAACACGCCGTTCGAGGACGCCCGTTTCAGCGGCCGCGCTGTCGCCACTTATGTGGCTGGCAAAGCGGTCCATTCCTTGGCATAAGATCACGGCAGAGATCACGCAGGCGCGCGACAGAGGGAACGTTGAATGAGTGCTTTGACTGACTGGCAGACGGCGCCTGCCCTTCTCGCGCTTGCGGCGCTGATCGGCTATCTGTTCGGCTCGATACCCTTCGGCCTTCTTCTCACCCGCATGGCGGGGCTCGGCGACGTGCGCAATATCGGTTCGGGCAATATCGGCGCAACCAACGTGCTGCGTACCGGCAACAAGAAACTCGCTGCCGGCACATTGCTGCTCGATGCGCTGAAAGCCACGGCAGCGGTGCTGGTCGCCAATGCGCTCTGGGGTTACGAGGCTTCGCTGGTTGCCGGTTTCTTCGCCTTTCTCGGCCATCTGTTTCCGGTGTGGCTCGGCTTCAAGGGCGGCAAGGGTGTGGCCACCTATATCGGCGTGCTTCTGGGTGCTGCCCCCCTGTTGATGCTGGCCTTCGCGCTGATCTGGCTCGCGACCGCCTTTATCACCCGCTACTCCTCGCTGTCGGCGCTGCTGGCCATGCTTGTCATCCCCGTGGCCCTATGGGTACTCGGGCCTGAAAAGACGGCGTTGCTGGTGACGCTGCTGAGCGCGATTTCCTGGTGGAAGCACCGCGAGAATATCGCCCGGCTTCTGGCGGGTACCGAAAGCAGGATCGGGCAAAAGGGCTGAAGCCAGCTTCAAGGATATGTCATGCCGCATGAGGAAACGATACGGCAGGGCATAGAGCTTTCCGCGCGGCAGCGGCTCGCCTGGCTGCGGCTGATCCGCAGCGACAATATCGGCCCCGTCACCTTCCGCGAACTCATCAATCATTTCGGTAGCGCTGAAAAAGCGCTCGACGCCCTGCCCGAGCTTTCAAGGCGCGGCGGTTCCTCACGCAGTCCGCGCATCGCCACCCAGGCGGAAGCGGAACGCGAAATCGAAACGGCTGAAAAATTCGGCGCGCGCTTCGTCGGCATCGGCGAGCCGGACTATCCGCCCGCCTTGCGACATCTGGACGGCGCGCCGCCGCTGATCGCCATGAAGGGTTCAGCCTCCACCGCAACAAGACCATGCGTCGGCATCGTCGGATCACGCAACGCCTCCATCAACGGCGCGAAATTCGCCGCGATGCTCTCGCGTGACTGCGGTCGTGCGGGCTATACGATCGCTTCCGGATTGGCGCGCGGCATCGATGCGGCGGCGCACCGGGCAAGCCTTGCAACCGGCACGGTGGCCATGCTGGCGGGTGGTCTCGACCGTCCCTACCCGCAGGAAAATTTAGGGCTTCTGCAGGATATCTACGAACAGGGTGGCGCAACGATCAGCGAAATGCCGTTTGGCTGGGAACCGCGCGCACGGGATTTTCCCCGCCGCAACCGGCTGATATCAGGCGTCTCGCTCGGCGTTGTCATCGTGGAGGCGGCGGAACGCTCCGGTTCGCTGATCACGGCGCGGCTTGCCGGCGAAGCGGGTCGGCTGGTTTTCGCCGTGCCCGGCTCCCCGCTCGACGCGCGATGCGAAGGCACCAACCGGCTGATCAAGGAAGGCGCGATGCTGACCACGGGTGCTGCCGATATTCTCGATGCGCTGCGGCCGCTGATGGAACCGCAATTGCCGCTTGAACGCAAGATCGAGGAACCACGATCCGACACGGAGATGTCACCGCCCGGAGACGACGAGCGCAGCGTCGTTGCCGCCGCCCTCGGTCACTCACCAGTCGAGACCGACGATATTATCCGCCATACGGGTTTTTCCGCTGCCACCGTTCACATGGTGCTTCTGGAACTCGATATAGCCGGACGGCTAAACCGGCATGCCGGGGGGCGGGTTTCGCTCCTCGCGGATTGAAAGCTTGCGTCGCCCGCTCTGGATATCGCCGACTTCCACATAGGCCATTTCAATCAGATAACACAGCATGTCGGCGCCTTCGCGATTGGCGACGAGCCTCAGTTCCGCGAGCATCTGCCGGATATAGGCTAAATTCTCCCGGGTTCCCTCATTATCGGCCTTATTGTTTGTTATGTCGGGGACCATATATTTATCCTGCGAATACAGCCTGAAATGAAGAGCTTTGAGTAAAAATCAAATGATGTTTCCAATCATAACTAATTCACCAAAGATTGCAATACAATCGCACGGAAATCATAGGTTGCAGGCCGCGTGTAACGATAAAATCGGCCTTGCCTCTTGACCAGCGCGCATTACCTGTCCATGTCGAATTATAAAGAGGCCCTGTTGCGACACTCGGTTGCAATCCGGCTATGTTAACGGACCAGTTCCCAGAGAAAAAAATATGAATGTCGTCGTCGTAGAATCTCCGGCCAAAGCCAAGACGATCAACAAGTATCTTGGTCCGGGCTACAAGGTTCTTGCATCCTTTGGCCACGTCCGGGACCTTCCTGCCAAGGACGGATCGGTGCTGCCCGACCAGGATTTCGAAATGTCCTGGGAGGTCGACAGCGCGTCCGCCAAGCGCATGAAGGACATTGCCGATGCGGTGAAAGCCTCCGACGGCCTGTTTCTCGCAACCGACCCGGATCGCGAGGGCGAGGCGATTTCCTGGCATGTGCTCGATCTCCTGAAGAAGAAGCGCGTTCTCGGCGACAAGCCGGTAAAACGTGTGGTCTTCAACGCCATCACCAAAAAGGCGGTGCTGGACGCGATGGCGAACCCGCGCGACATCGACATACCGCTGGTCGACGCCTATCTCGCCCGCCGCGCGCTGGACTATCTCGTCGGTTTCAACCTGTCGCCGGTGCTGTGGCGCAAGCTGCCCGGCGCCCGTTCCGCTGGCCGCGTGCAGTCCGTTTCGCTGCGTCTCGTCTGCGATCGCGAATCCGAGATCGAACGTTTCGTCTCCGAGGAATACTGGAACATCAGCGCGCTTTTGAAGACACCGCGCGGTGACGAGTTCGAGGCGAAGCTGGTTTCCGCCGATGGCAAGAAGCTGCAAAGCCGCTCGATCAAGACCGGTGATGACGCCAACCGCCTCAAGGCGCTGCTCGAAGGCGCAACCTATGTCGTCGACACGGTCGAGGCTAAACCCGTCAAGCGCAATCCCGGCCCGCCCTTCACCACCTCCACCCTGCAGCAGGCGGCGTCCTCACGCATGGGCTTTTCCGCTTCGCGGACCATGCAGGTGGCGCAGAAGCTTTATGAAGGCATCGACATCGGCGGCGAGACCGTCGGTCTGATCACCTATATGCGTACCGACGGCGTGCAGATGGCGCCGGAAGCAATCGATGCCGCACGCAGCGCCATTGGCGAGCAATTCGGCGACCGCTATGTGCCGGAAAAGGCACGTTTCTATTCGACCAAGGCAAAGAACGCCCAGGAAGCGCACGAAGCGATCCGCCCGACCGATTTCAACCGCACGCCGGACCAGGTGAAACGTTTCCTCGATGCCGACCAGTTGCGTCTTTACGACCTCGTCTGGAAGCGCGGCATCGCCAGCCAGATGGCCTCTGCTGAAATCGAGCGTACGACGGTGGAAATCCTTGCCGATAAGGCCGGCGAAAAGGTGGGGCTTCGCGCCGTTGGTTCAGTGATCCGTTTCGACGGCTTCATCGCCGCCTATACCGACCAGAAGGAAGATGGCGAGCAGAGCGACGACGGTGACGACGAAGGCCGCCTGCCGCAGATCAATGCGCGCGAGAACCTCGCCAAGCAGAAGATCAACGCCAGCCAGCACTTCACCGAGCCGCCGCCGCGTTATTCGGAAGCCTCGCTTATCAAGAAGATGGAAGAACTCGGCATCGGCCGTCCTTCCACCTATGCGGCGACGCTGAAAACGCTGAGCGACCGCGAATATATCGTTGTCGACAAGCGCAAGCTCATTCCCCATTCTCGCGGACGGCTGGTGACGGCTTTCCTCGAAAGCTTCTTCGCCAAATATGTCGAATACGACTTCACCGCCGATCTGGAAGAAAAGCTCGACCGTATTTCAGCGGGCGAACTGGACTGGAAGCAGGTACTGCGCGATTTCTGGAAGGATTTCTTCGCGCAGATCGAAGATACCAAGGAATTGCGCGTCACCAATGTGCTCGACGCGCTGAACGAGGTTCTGGCGCCGCTGGTCTTCCCCAAGCGCGAAGACGGTTCCGATCCGCGCATCTGTCAGGTTTGCGGCACCGGCAATCTTTCGCTGAAGCTTGGCAAATACGGCGCATTCGTCGGCTGCTCCAACTATCCGGAATGTAACTTCACCCGCCAGCTCACCTCCGATGGGTCGGAAGCAGACGCTTCCGTATCCAACGAACCGAAAGCGCTTGGCGCCGACCCGATGACGGGCGAAGAGCTGACGCTGCGCTCTGGCCGCTTCGGGCCTTATATCCAGCGCGGCGACGGCAAGGAGGCCAAGCGCTCCTCGCTGCCCAAGGGCTGGAAGCCGGAAGACATCGATCACGAGAAGGCGCTGGCGCTCATCAACCTGCCGCGCGATATCGGCAAACATCCCGAAACAGGCAAGATGATTTCCGCCGGCCTTGGCCGCTACGGACCCTTCCTGCTGCATGACGGTTCCTATGCGAACCTCGAAAGCATCGAGGACGTGTTCTCGATCGGCCTCAACCGTGCCGTCACCGTCATTGCCGAGAAACTGAGCAAGGGACCGGGGCGCGGCCGCAATGGCACGCCTGCGGCTCTGAAGGAACTGGGTGACCATCCCGATGGCGGCGCGATCACCGTCCGCGACGGACGTTACGGCGCTTACGTCAACTGGGGCAAGGTCAACGCCACCATTCCGAAGGGGCAGGATCCCGTCTCGGTGACGCTGGACGAGTCGCTGGTGCTGATTGCCGAGCGCATCGCCAAGACCGGAACTGGCGGCAAGCCGGTAAAGGCCAAGAAGCCAGCCGCCAAGAAGGCCGACGGCGACGCCGCCGCAAAGCCGAAGGCGACGAAAGCCAAGGCCGCGACAAAGAGCAAGACGGCCGCCAAGCCGAAGGCTGCGGCCAAACCCAAGAAGGCAGAATCGTGAGCAAGGCGCCGCGTCAGAGACAGGGTTCCGCCAGCGACGGCTTCGGACGTACCGGGCGCGGCAAGCGGGCAAATGAAGGTGAAGGCATCATCCATGGCGAGGTGCCTTCCCGCGAAGTGCTGCTGAAATTCATTGCGGAGCATCCGCAGCAGGCCTCCAAACGCGAAATCGCCAAGGCTTTCGGGCTGAAGGGCGATGACCGCATCGTGCTCAAGGCGCTGCTGAAAGAACTTGAAACCGATGGCATGGTGCAGAAGAGCCGCAAGTCGCTGACGCGGCCGGGCGGCCTGCCGCCGGTGACGGTTCTCGACATCACCACCCGCGACAAGGACGGCGAATTGATCGGCCGGCCGGCCGAATGGCCGGAGGATCTGGGTGCGGCTCCGGCCGTGCTTATTCGCCAGTCTTCGCAGGATCGCAGCAAGAAGGCGCCTGCAGCCGGTCTCGGCGATCGCATTCTGGCAAAGATCTTCCCCTCCAAGGACAGCGTCGGTCCCGCCTATACCGCCCGCGTCGTCAAGCTGATCGACCGTCGCCAGAACGCGCTGCTTGGCGTGTTCAAGGAAATGGAAGGCGGCGGCGGACGCCTGATGCCGATCGACCGGCGCGGCGAGGAAATGGTGATCGATCCCGATGGCGTCGGTGATGCCAAGGACGGCGATCTGATCGAGGTGGAAACCTCGCGCAATAGCGGCCGTTACGGCCTGACACGTGCGAAGGTTCTCTCCGTCGTCGGCTCCGTGGCCTCGGAAAAGGCGATCTCGATGATCGCGATCCATGCCCACGGTATTCCGCACATCTTCCCGCCGAATGTTCTGGCCGAGGCGGACGCCGCCAAGGCCGCAACCATGTCGCACCGCGAGGACTGGCGCGATCTGCCGCTCATCACCATCGATCCGGCCGACGCCAAGGACCATGACGACGCGGTCTATGCCGAGCTGGACCCATCGCCCGACAACCCGGACGGCATCATCGTCACCGTCGCCATCGCCGATGTGTCCTGGTATGTGCGATCCGGCGCGCCGCTCGACCGCGAGGCGCTGAAGCGCGGCAACTCCGTCTATTTCCCTGATCGTGTCGTGCCGATGCTGCCGGAACGCATCTCCAACGATCTCTGCTCGCTGAAGGAAGGCGTTGACCGCCCTGCCCTTGCGGTGCGGATGACCTTTTCGAAGGAAGGCCGCAAAGCGAGCCACACTTTCCACCGCATCATGATGAAGAGTGCTGCCAAGCTTTCCTACCAGCAGGCGCAGGCAGCGATCGACGGCCACCCGGACGACAAGACCGGCACGCTGCTGGAGCCCATCCTCAAGCCGCTCTGGCACGCCTATGAGGTGATGAAGCGCGGTCGCGACCGCCGCCAGCCGCTGGAACTCGACATGCCGGAACGCAAGATCCAGCTGCGGCCCGACGGCACGGTGGACAAGGTCGTCATTCCCGAACGCCTCGACGCGCACAAGCTGATCGAGGAAATGATGATCCAGGCGAATGTCGCCGCCGCCGAGACGCTGGAAAAGAAAAAGCAGCGGCTGGTCTACCGCGTGCATGACGCTCCGACGCTTACCAAGCAGGAAGTGCTGCGCGAATTCCTCGGCACCATCGGCATTTCCATGGCCAAGGGCGTGGCCATGCGCGCCAATTCCTTCAACGGTATTCTGGCACGCGCGCTCGACACGCCGCACCAGATCATGGTCAACGAGATGGTGCTGCGCAGCCAGAGCCAGGCGATCTACAGCCCTGACAATATCGGCCATTTCGGCCTCAACCTGATGAAATACGCGCATTTCACCTCACCGATCCGCCGTTATGCCGATCTGATCGTGCATCGCGCGCTGGTGGGCTCGCTCGGGCTGGGCGAAGGCGGCATCACCCCGCAGGAAGAGGCGACGCTGGACGACATCGCCGCCGAAATCTCGACCTTCGAGCGCCGTGCCATGGCCGCCGAACGCGACACCATCAACCGGCTGATCGCGCATCATCTTTCCGAACGCGTCGGCGAGGAGTTCGATGGCCGCATCGCCGGTGTCACCAAGGCGGGACTATTTGTCGCGCTGCCAAAGTTTGGTGCGGACGGGTTTGTTCCTATATCTACACTCGGAACCGACTATTTCTTTTACGACGAGGCGCATCAGGCTCTGACGGGGGAAAAGACGGGTCTCGGTTATCAGCTTGGCGACACGGTTCAGGTGCGGCTTGCGGAAGCGGTGCCACTGGCTGGCGCGTTGCGTTTCGAAATGCTGAGCCCGGGGCGCAAGATGCCGGTCGGCTCGCGGTCGTTCCACAAGGCAGGCCGGCGGACATCGCGTCCTGGCGCCAAGCCCGGAACGCGGCCGCCGAGAGGACGACGGTAACAAGACCGCGACAAGCGGTCGAGACAAACGGGAGAAGGACTTAAGGATGAGTGCAAATCAGGGCTCGGAAACGGTCACCTTCGGAGACAACAGCGCGGAGCGGCCGCTTGGCCGTTCGATCATGCGGGGCATGGCCAACCGCTGCCCGGCCTGCGGCGGCGGCCGCCTGTTTCGGGCCTTTCTGAAGCCGGTGGACAGCTGTGCTGCCTGTGGCGCCGAAATGCATCACCACCGTTCCGATGACCTGCCGCCCTATATTTCCATCGTTATTATCGGCCATATCGCCGTTGGCGGCTTCATGATGACGGATATGGTCTTTCACGTTCCCATGTGGGTGCACTTCGCCATCTGGATACCGATCACCATTCTGGCCGCGCTTTTGACGCTGCAGCCGATCAAGGGCGGCGTCATCGGCCTGCAATGGGCGCTCCGGATGCACGGCTTCGACGGAAAACAACCAAAAGTGCAGATAGACGGCTCCTCCCACTGACGGCGGGCGGGAACTTGCACATGCCCCAGCTACCCACGAACGCCGAAGCGGCGCGCACGCCCATGCGGCCGCGCGATGCCGCCTCCATCATCCTGTTCGACCGCTCCGGCCCGGCTCTGCGGGTGCTGATGGGCCAGCGCAGCCACGCCCATGTCTTCATGCCGGGTGCTTACGTGTTTCCCGGCGGCAAGCGCGACCCACGCGACCACGCCCTGCCCTTCTCCGGCGATCTGCACCCCGCCGTGCTGCGCAACCTCACCGCATCCGCCGCACGCCACCTGAGCGCTGCCGGGGCACGGGCGCTGGCTCTTGCCGCCGCGCGCGAGCTTGTCGAGGAAACCGGCGTGGATATGGGCATGGACGCTGATGGTCCGGACCTTTCCCGTTTTCGATATGTGGCGCGCGCCATCACCCCGCCCGGCAATATCAGGCGCTACGACACGCGATTCTTTTGCTGTTATGCCGATGAGTTGCGGCTGAATACCCGGCTAATCAGGGATTCCGACGAGCTGAACAATGTGCAATGGCTTGACATGACAGAGCTTTCCGGTCTGAACATGCCGAAAATCACACGCACGGTTCTCGAAGATGTCACAAAACTCATGATAGGTGATCCGTCACTGCCCTTTGAAAGCCCCGCGCGGCTCTATGTCACGCGCCACGGCCGATTCATTCGAGACTTTGTATAAAGGCCGTCATGTCACAAACGAAATGCGAAGCGGACGCCATTCACTGGCCCTCACTGATCGCCGCCATTTCCGCCATCAGTGCGGTTGGCGTCGCCATCGGCCTCGGCCTGCCGCTGCTGTCGATCATCCTTGAGAAGCGTGGCATCTCCTCCACCATGATCGGGGTGAATTCGGCTATGGCCGGCGTCGCGGCGATGATGGCCGCCTCGGTGACCAGCAAGATCGCCCATGATTTCGGTGTGGCGCGAACGATGCTTATTGCGGTCGTCATTTCGGCGCTAAGTGCGCTCTGCTTTTATTTCGCCGACGCCTTCTGGATGTGGTTTCCGCTGCGGATAGTCTTCCATGGCGCAACCACCACGCTGTTCATCCTTTCCGAATACTGGATCAACATGACCGCGCCGCCGAAAAAACGCGGTATGGTTCTCGGTATCTACGCTACCGGCCTTGCGGTCGGTTTCGCGGTCGGCCCGCTATTATTTTCCGTGGTCGGCAGCGAGGGCATCATGCCCTTTCTGGTCGGGGCGGCAATCATCCTGCTTGCCGCGATCCCGATCTTCCTCGCACGCGGCGAAAGCCCGGAGCTGAGCGAAAGGCCAAACCACCATTTCGCCCGTTATATCTGGCTGGTGCCGATGGCGTCTGCGGCGGCTTTCGTGTTCGGTGCGGTGCAGGCGGGCGGCCTGTCGCTCTTTCCCATCTACGCCACCCGTGAAGGTTTCAACGAATCACAGGCGGCACTTCTCCTGACCGTGATGGGCATCGGCAATATGGTGTTCCAGATACCGATCGGCCTGCTTTCGGACCGGATGAAGGACCGGCGCACGTTGCTGGCGCTGATGGCCTTTGCCGGCGTCTGCGGCACGCTGGCGCTGCCTTTCCTGGTGGAAAGCTGGATCCTCGTGGCGGCGCTCCTCCTGTTCTGGGGCGGCCTTGTATCCGGCATGTATACCGTCGGCCTCACCCATCTCGGATCGCGTCTCAAGGGGGCCGATCTGGTGTCCGCCAATGCCGCCTTCATCTTCTGTTACGCCATGGGCACGATTGCGGGACCGCAGGCCGTCGGCATTTCCATGGATGTTGCAGGCACCGACGGTTTCGCCTGGGCGCTCGCCGTGTTTTTCGGGCTTTACGTGGTGCTTTATGGCTTCCGTTTTGTTTTCCGGGCAAAACAGACTTGACTTTTCAGGCGTGATACGTAGTTTCGCGCCAGATTTAGCCGAGGTGAGAAGCGCCTGCGGCTTCTCTTTTGTTTAAAGGCAGGACGACCATGGCGAAAGCTACAACAATCAAGATCAAGCTGCTGTCGACAGCCGACACCGGTACCTTCTACGTCACCACCAAGAACAGCCGTACGTTCACGGACAAGATGACAAAGACGAAGTACGACCCGGTTGTACGCAAGCACGTTGAATTCAAGGAAACCAAGATCAAGTAATCTTGATCGGGTTCTCCGGCAAAAGCGCGCCCAATGGGCGCGTTTTTTGTTTGTACGGAGACAAGCAGCGTTGCCGGCATTTCCTGCGCCAGCGGCCTCGCAGGGCACGAGATGCGCCACAGACGCTCGATCTTCGTATCATTCCGGCCTTGGGTCGCAAATCCAGCCGACGCCCATCGGCGCGCCGGAAAGACCCTTTACGGGCGTGTCGACCAACCAGCATCTCAACCGATTCGTCCGCGCATTGCCTGAACGCAAAAAACGCCCAGCCGGAATCCCTCCGCTATAAGCGGCGGCAGGTGCCAAAAATTTGGGAGAACAAGGCGGTCGGCCAACGATGTGATCACGGCACGAGGAACCGATTCGGACATCGTCAGCCGACCGACCCCACGATCCAGGAGATGCGGCGGACCTGAGCATCATGGGGCATTCGAACTACGCAATACCAGCCCCTGACGAGCGAAATCACGGCGGTGTCAGCCGCCATCATTCCATCATCGCAAGACGGAAAACCGCCGGAAGAACTGTTATTCTCAATAGGGATTGTGCGCAGAAGTAAAATAAAAATCAACAAATTCTTAAGCCAGAAATACATAACCTGGGAAATATGGTTAAATATACAAAGCTGGCACAATATAGTTCCGCGAAAGATTGAACTCAGCGTATTATTCAACTTGAGCTTTATTAGACCATCCTGATTTCACCCTTTCATTGCAAGGGGATAAAATACAGGCAAGGTCAGGGACTTATAGCTTCTCCCGGTCCAGCTCTTCACATGATCGTCGCTACTGCGGAAAATCCGAAAAAGACGGTGCTGATTTTCAACGTTACGCGCCAGCAGAGCCGTTGTCAGGCGGCTGCCGCCACGACGCGGTTGCGACCGGTGTGTTTCGCCTCGTAGAGCGCCTTGTCGGCCTGCTTCAAAAGCTCGTCCGGCGCGCCGAAAGCGCCATTGCTGGTGGCAATGCCGAGCGAGGCCGTGATGCTCAATTCGCGATCGATGGAGCGAACGTAAAACGGCTTGTCCTCGATGATCGCCCTCAGGCGTTCGGCAACGCCTGCTGCAACCTCTATCGATGTATCAGGCATGACGACGACGAATTCCTCGCCGCCGTAACGGCAGGCAAGATCGGCGCCCCGCACCGTGCTGCGGATGCGTGCTGCGAATTCCCGCAGCACTTCGTCGCCAACGTCGTGACCATAGGTATCGTTGACCAGCTTGAAGCGGTCTATATCGGTCATGCAAATGGAAATCGGGCGGCCACGGACGGCGGCACGGTCGAAAAGTATCTTCAGGTGATTGTCGAGATAACGGCGATTGTTGAGACCCGTCAGCCCGTCGACGATGGCAAGCTCCATCGTGTGCTGGAGATTGAGCCGCAGATGCTCGTTATAGCGCTTGCGCCTGATCTGCGTCAGGGACCGGGCGACCAGTTCGTTGGGATCGATCGGGCGAAGAATGTAATCGTTCACGCCAAGATCGAGCGCACGCGCCACCATGTCGTCCGCCCCCTGCTCCGCCACCAGAAGCAGCGGCAGGAAGCGGGTGCGCTCCAGCGAGCGAAGCTGCGAACACAATCTCAGCGGATCGTAGTCCTCGAAATTGGAATTGACGATGACGAGTTCGAACGGGTTGCTCGCAGCCTTGAGCAGGGCCGCCTGTGGCTCGGTGACGGCATCCACCTCGGCAACCGGCTTCAGTGCCCTGATGATGCGCTCCTGCGAGCTGGCGCGGCCATCCGCGACCAGAACACGGCCAGGCGTCTGCATGAGGCCGTCGCTGCGCAACATCTCCTCGATGCCGATCTCCCGCGCGGTTTCGGCCCGCAGCCGCAATTCGTCACTGACGGCCTTGAGACGCACGAGGCTTTTGACACGGGCGATCAGTTGCAGGTCGTTGACCGGCTTGGTCAGAAAATCGTCCGCGCCGGCTTTCAGGCCGCGGACGCGGTCGGACGGCTGATCAAGAGCGGTGACCATGACGACAGGAATATGTGCCGTTTTCGAATTGGCCTTCAACCGTTCGCAGACCTCAAAACCGTCCATGCCCGGCATCATGATGTCGAGCAGAATGATATCGACCTGCTCCTCGTCGCAGATCGCCAGCGCCTTGAAACCGTCTTCGGCAGTGACGACGTCGAAATATTCCGCCACGAGCCGGGCTTCGAGAAGCTTCACGTTTGCGGGTATATCGTCAACAACCAGAACTCTCGCCGTCATAACCGTTCCCCAACCGCCTTAGGCATCGCCAAGATAAGTCTTGATGATTTCGATGAATTTCGGAACGGATATCGGTTTTGAGACATAGGCCTCGCACCCACCCTGACGAATACGCTCCTCATCGCCCTTCATGGCAAAGGCAGTGACCGCGATGACCGGGATGACATGCAGCTCGTCATCCTCCTTCAGCCACTTCGTCACCTCCAGCCCGGACACCTCCGGCAGCTGAATATCCATGAGAATGAGGTCTGGGCGGTGCTTGCGGGCCAGGTCCAGCGCTTCCATGCCGTTGCGCGTCTGAATCGTCGTATAACCAGACGCCTCGATCAGGTCGCGAAAGAGCTTCATGTTCAGCTCGTTGTCTTCGACTATCATGACCTGTTTGGGCATGGTGAGCAGTCCCCGTTTCGCTTTGAAACCTTCATCCAGACATATAGGTTGTCAGAGAACCGATTCCATCGTCCATTTGTTGCGCAAGGCTAGAGCGATTTGGTTTCAAAATAGGTAACTTCGGAAGAGAAATGCTGCGAGATACAAAAAACAAAGGCAATGCCGGAAAAGATCCGCAAGAAACGGCGGCGGCCATACTTGGCTGGCTGGCAAACGAGCCGGAAATGTTGGCGCGTTTTCTGGCACTGAGCGGATTGCAGGCCAATATGCTGCGCCAGGCCGCCCACGATCCCGGTTTTCTGGCGGGGCTCACCGATTTTCTGATGAGCCACGAGCCCGACCTCATGGCCTTCTGCACGGCGACGGAAACATCGCCCGAAACAGTGGCCGCCGCCTGGCACCATTTTTCCGGCCCAGGGCTGGATTCCGGTGAGTATTGACCCGGTGAGCCACTTGAGCCGCAGTCTCCACCGGAGTATGGTCGGCGACGTTCTGGTTTTGTTTTCAGCCCATGCCCACGTCGCACCACTATGATCCCGGTTTTTGCCGCGACTGCCTGGCCGGCCAGCCAGCGGGCATGAGGCGTTGCCGCGCCTGCGGCAGTCCGCGCCTCGTCTATCATGACGAACTCTACGATCTCAGCATCGCCCATATCGATTGCGACGCCTTTTACGCCTCCGTTGAAAAACGGGACAACCCCGAACTTGCCGACAAGCCTGTGATCATCGGCGGTGGAAAGCGCGGCGTGGTTTCGACCGCCTGTTACATTGCCCGCATTCAGGGCGTGCGCTCCGCCATGCCGATGTTCAAGGCGCTGGAGGCCTGCCCGGATGCGGTGGTCATCAAGCCGGATATGGAAAAATACAGCCGCGTCGGGCGACAGATCAGAACCATGATGCAGGATTTGACGCCGCTCGTGCAGCCGCTTTCCATTGACGAGGCGTTTCTCGATCTCTCCGGAACCGAGAGGCTGCATCACGATCCCCCGGCCCGGGTGCTGGCGAAATTCATCAAGCGGGTGGAAAAAGAGGTGGGTGTGACCGTCTCGGCCGGGCTGTCCTACTGCAAGTTTCTGGCCAAGGTCGCATCCGATCTGCAAAAACCACGCGGGTTTTCGGTGGTCGGCGAAGCGGAGGCGCTTTCCTTTCTGGCGGCGCGGCCTGTCACGACCATATGGGGCGTTGGAAAGGCCTTTGCGGCAACGCTGGAGGCGGATGGCATCCGCATGGTCGCGCAGTTGCAGGAAATGGAGGAAGGCGACCTGATGCGCCGTTATGGCGTGATGGGACAACGGCTGTTCCGGCTTTCGCGCGGCATCGACGAGCGGCATGTGCACAATAACGACCCGGTAAAAAGCGTGTCTTCCGAGACCACCTTCTTCAACGATATTTCCCGGCATGAGGATCTCGTGCCGATCCTGCGGTCGCTTTCCGAAAAAGTTGCCTGGCGGCTGAAGAAAAGCGGTATTTCCGGCCAGACCGTGGTGCTGAAAATGAAGACGTCCGATTTCAAGCTCCGCACCCGCAACCGCAAGCTGGATGACCCCACCCAGCTTGCCGACCGGATATTCCGCACCGGTCTTTCGCTGCTAGACAAGGAAACAGACGGCACCAAATTCCGCCTGATCGGCATCGGTGTCAGCGATCTGCACGATGCGGGCCTTGCCGATCCTCCCGATCTCGTCGACAGGCAGGCGGAACGGCGGGCAGCGGCGGAAGCGGCGATGGACAAGCTGCGCGACAAGTTCGGCAAGGGCAGCGTCGAGACCGGCTACACTTTCGGCACGCGCAAATAGCGGCCCTCCCGCGCGCAAACGACGGGAGAACCTCACCTGCAACACCCCTCCCATATTTTAGCACTTACACAAATTAGTGATGCGGCATCTGCCCCATCCTTAAACTTCATTAAACTTCGCGTGGTTGAGTAAACGAAGTTTTGTGCATGTGGTGTATTGCGTCATGTCTCTTCGCTTCCGTCTTCTGACCGGCATGCTGTCGGCCAGCATTCTTGCCTTTCCGGCGCTTGCCGCCGACAACAAGTCCCTGCAGATCGTCGTTTCGAAAAGCGATCAGTCGCTGGCCCTTTATGAAAACGGCGAGATCATTGCTACATCCAAGGTCTCCACCGGCAAGGCCGGGCACGAGACGCCGAGCGGCATTTTTTCGATTCTGGAAAAGCGCAAATACCACGAGTCGAACATCTATTCGGCCGCTCCCATGCCTTTCATGCAGCGGCTGACATGGTCCGGCATCGCGCTGCACGAAGGCAAGGTGCCGAATTATCCCGCCTCGCACGGTTGTGTGCGCCTGCCCCCGAAATTCGCGCAATCGCTGTTCCGCGATACACAATACGGCGTGCATGTCATCATCACCGACCGGCCGGTTTCGCTGCGCTTCATAGAGCATCCGGCGCTGTTTGAGCCACGCGACGATGTCGATGACGGCAAGCTGCTTCTGTCCGATGTCGAGTTGCGCCCTGCGACCTTCGATGCCGCGTTGGGCACGGTCGAGGTCGCCGTCAACGAAAAGACGCAATCCATCAGGCCGATGGCCAAGAGCAAGGAACCCTCCCCCTTGCGTATTCTCATTACGCGACGCGGTGAACGGGAAAAGGTCATGGACATCCAGGCCGTGCTGACCCGCCTCGGCTTCGATGCCGGATCACCGGACGGCTATGCCGGGGAGATGACGATCAGCGCCATCAATGGTTTCAAGCGCTGGAAAGGGCTGAAAACCACCGGACCGCTTCTGACCGACGCCTTCGTGACCGCACTTTATGCTTCTGCCGGCGAAGATCATCCGCCAAACGGCCAGATCATGGTGCGTCAGGATTTCAAGCCGCTGTTCGAGGCTGCGATCAACATCAGGGATCCCGAGGTCGCGCTCGGAACCCATTTCTTCGAGGCCGTTTCCGTGGACCGTACAAAGGGGACCGCCGAATGGAACGGTGTGACCCTGGAAAATCATCTGCCGACGGCCGCCCGCAAGCGGCTTGGCATCACCGTTGCCGAGGCTCCCGGCAGCTTCGACCAGCTGAGCGCCGTACTCGGTCGCCTCGAAATACCAGCGGAGATACGCGCCCGCATCGAACAGGAGCTTTCAACCGGCAGCTCGATCACCGTCTCCGACCTTAGTCACCAGATGGAGACAGGCGCGGGAACGGACTTCATTACCGTGACGAAGGAAGGGCCGGTTTGAATGGCGGACTATTCCCGCTTTTCCCCGCAACACACCCACACCATACGTGACGTCATCCTCGGGCTTGTTCCGAGGATCTGCTGACGTATTGCCAATCGATCGGTTGCAGATGCTCGGGACAGGCCCGAGCATGACGGAGAGGCTTTCGACCTTTGTCGTTCCCCTCCCAGAACCTCACACCATTTCGACATCGACAACGCCGGGGGCGGAGCGAAGTGCTGCGGCTATTTCCGGTGATATGCGGTATTTCTCCGTCAGTTCCACTTCGATCTCGCGGCTGCCCTCATCCTTGATGACGATGAAATAGACCGAACCGTCACCTTTCGTGTTGAGGTGGCGGGCAACGGCTTTCAGCGGGCCGGAATCGCGCACATAAACCCTGAGCGCCTTCTGCATCTGCACGGATTTCTCCTCCAGCGATTGCGCCGTCTGGATGCGAAGGCCAATGCCTTCCGGGCGTTCTTCCGCCTGCACGGTGATAACAAGCGATTTACCCACCTCGAGCAGATCGCGGAACTGGGCGAGCCCTTCGGAAAACAGCACCGCTTCATATTGGCCGGAGGCATCGGAGAAAGTGACGATGCCCATCTTGTTGCCGGTGCGGGTCTTGCGTTCCTGTTTGCCGGTAACGGTGCCGGCCAGACGTCCGGCGGTCGCACCCTGTTTTACCGCCGCTGAAAAATCAGCGAAATTCTGCACCCGCAACTTTTCCAATACGGGGCGATAGGTATCGAGCGGATGGGCGGTGAGGTAAAAACCGAGCACCTGATATTCGCGCAGCAGCTTCTCCGAGGCGAGCCAGGTCTGGAAGGCCGGCAGGACGAGTTTTTCCGGACCGCTTGCGCCGCCGGAGCCGAACATATCCGACTGGCCGGTGACGCGGCTTTCCTGCGCACGCTGTGAATAACCAATGATACGGTCCAGCCCGCCGATCATCTCGGAGCGGTCACGGCCGAAACAATCGAAAGCGCCGGCATTGATGAGGCTTTCCAGCACACGCCGGTTGATCTGCTTCGGATCGATCCGCAGGCAGAAATCCTCAAGGCTGGTGAACGGCTTGCCATCGCGCACGGTAACGATGTGTTCGACCGCGCCCTCGCCCACGCCCTTGATGGCGGCCAGCGAATAATAGATGCGGTTTTCGCCCGTCTCGAACTGGCGGAAGGAAGTCTGCACCGAAGGTGCGACGACCTCGATGCCGAGACGCCCGGCATCCTGGCGGAAATCGTTGAGTTTTTCCGTATTCGCCATATCGAGCGTCATGGAGGCCGCCAGGAACTCCACCGGATAATGCGCCTTCATATAGGCGGTCTGATAGGAAACGATGGCGTAAGCGGCGGCATGGCTCTTGTTGAAGCCGTAATTGGCGAATTTCGCCAGAAGGTCGAAGATGGTGTTGGCCTGCGGCTTCGACACGCCGTTCTTGATGGCGCCGTCAACGAAACGCTCGCGCTGCTGGTCCATCTCCTCCTTGATCTTCTTGCCCATGGCGCGGCGCAGAAGATCGGCTTCGCCGAGCGAATAACCTGACAGAACCTGGGCGATCTGCATCACCTGTTCCTGATAGACGATAACGCCCTGCGTCTCCTTCAAGAGATGGTCGATGGTGGGATGGATCGACTCCAGCTCCTCCTCGCCATGTTTGCGGGCATTATAGACCGGGATATTCTCCATCGGACCCGGGCGATAAAGCGCCACCAGCGCGATGATGTCCTCGATGCAGTCCGGGCGCATGCCGATCAGCGCCTTGCGCATGCCCGCACTTTCCACCTGGAACACGCCGATGGTCTCGCCGCGCGACAACATCTCGTAGGTCTTGGCGTCTTCCAGCGGGATTGCGGCGAGATCGACCTTGATGCCGCGCTTGGCCACGAAATCGACCGCCACCTTCAGCACCGTCAGCGTCTTCAGGCCGAGAAAGTCGAATTTGACGAGGCCGGCGCTTTCCACCCACTTCATGTTGAACTGGGTGACCGGCATATCGGAGCGCGGATCGCGATACATCGGCACCAGCTTCGACAGCGGCCGGTCACCGATGACGATACCGGCGGCGTGGGTGGATGCGTGCCTGTAAAGCCCCTCGATCTTCTGGGCGATATCCAGCAGCCGGGCGACGACCGGTTCCTTGTCCGCCTCCTCCTGCAAGCGCGGCTCTTCCTCGATCGCTTTCGACAGCGGCGTCGGATTGGCCGGGTTGTTGGGCACCAGCTTGCAGATCTTGTCCACCTGCCCATAGGGCATTTCCAGCACGCGGCCGACGTCGCGCAAGGCAGCGCGCGCCTGCAACGAACCGAAGGTGATGATCTGCGCCACCTGCTCGCGGCCATATTTGCGCTGCACGTAGCGGATCACCTCTTCACGGCGGTCCTGGCAGAAGTCGATATCGAAGTCCGGCATCGACACGCGTTCAGGATTGAGAAAACGTTCGAACAGCAGCGAGAAGCGCAGGGGATCGACATCGGTGATGGTCAGCGCATAGGCGACGAGCGAGCCTGCGCCCGAACCGCGGCCGGGGCCAACCGGAATATCCTGGAGCTTGGCCCATTTGATGAAGTCGGCAACGATCAGGAAATAACCGGGGAAACCCATGCGTTCGATGACGCCGAGTTCGAAATCCAGCCTGTCGCGATATTCCTGCTCGATGTAGCCCGGCGCCATGCCGAGGGCCGCAAGGCGATGATCGAGACCCTCGACGGCCTGACGGCGAAGCTCCTCGGCCTCTGCCCGCTGCGCCGCCTCCGGATCGTCGCTCGCACCGGTGAAACGCGGCAGGATCGGTCCGCGCTTCTTCAGCACAAAGGAGCAGCGCAACGCAATCTCGATGGTGTTTTCCAGCGCCTCGGGAATGTCGGCAAACAGCGCCGTCATCTCCTCACGGCTTTTCATATAATGATCGGGCGTCAGCCGGAACCGGCTGTCATCGGAAACGATGGCGTTATGCGCAACCGCCATCAATGCATCATGCGCCTCGTAATCGGCCTTCGAAGGGAAAAACGCCTCATTGGTGGCGACGAGCGGAATATCGTGCTCATAGGCAAGCCCGATCATACGCCGCTCATGGGTGCGGTCATAACCGGACTGGCGCTGCAATTCGATATAGAGCCTGTCACCGAAGAGTGATTTCAGCGCCAGCAGGCGTTGTTTCGCCTGGGATGCGTGCCCTTCCTTAAGAGCCATATCCACCGGACCGCCCGAGGCGCCTGTCAGCGCGATCAGCCCGGCATTGGAGGCTTCCTCCAGCCATGCGCGGGTAATATGCACGGACTGGCCACCGCTCTCGCCGTCCAGATAGGCGCGGCTGATCAGGTCCACCAGCCGCTCATAACCTGCGGCGTCGGCGGCCAGAAGCACGATGGCTGGAAGTTTGGCGAGATGGCTGTTGTGGTTGCGGCGGTCATCCGCCGCATCCTGCATGTCGATAGACACCTGACAGCCGATGATCGGCTGCAAGCCCTCGTCGCGCGCTTTTTCGGAAAATTCCAGCGCGACGAAAAGATTATTGGTATCGGCAATGGCAATGGCCGGCTGGCCATCCCCAACAGCCTTGGACATGATTTTCTTGAGGGGCAATGCCCCCTCAAGCAGGGAGTAAGCGGAATGAACCCGCAGATGGACGAAACCGGGCGTTTTCAGCGTTTCGTCAGAGTTTTCTCCACGCACAACCGTATCGCCCATATCATCGTCCTGTCATTCTGAATCGAGGGGGCGATTTTCCGATTTCCGGCCTTCAAAGTCCACCGCCTTGCGGCGTCTATACAAGCTTCTGCGCCGGTGCGCCCTTCAAAGCGCAGTGAGGATCACCGAAAAGCTGGCAACAAAGACAGCGATGGAAGCGAAAGCGGCAACGTCACGGATGAAATCAGTCATTGGTCTCTCCTTACTCGTTATGTTCTATCTTTGTTCTCATTTCGTTCGATTGTCAACAGGGTTCTGCTGATGTTCCTCTTGCTAACGCGACAGAATCGGCTGCGGTTCCGTCCACAAGATCAGCAAGCCACTGACTCCAAAGCGAAAAAACCCGGAGGCGAAAAACGCATCCGGGTTCGGAAAAATTCAATTGTGGAAGGACGTCCGGTCTTCGGGGAGACTCACCGCTTCGAAACGGATCGCATAAGGCGTCGCGATGATCGTCTTATGCCGCCCCGATCAGAAATCGACGATCTTGCCCTCAGCGAGCGTCACACGGCGGTCCATGCGATTGGCAAGCTCGTGATTATGGGTGGCGATCAACGCCGCAAGGCCGGACTGGCGCACCAGCGCCTCCAGTGCGTCGAACACATAATGCGCGGTCTCGGGATCGAGATTGCCGGTCGGCTCGTCGGCGAGCAGCAGAAGCGGCGCATTGGCAACGGCGCGCGCAATGGCCACACGCTGCTGTTCGCCGCCGGAAAGTTCGGATGGGCGATGTTCGCCACGATGGCCGACGCGCATGTAGTCAAGCAGCGCGCTGGCGCGCTTACGGGCCTCGCCCTGCGTCAGACCGGCGATGAGCTGCGGCATCATCACATTCTCCACCGCCGTAAACTCCGGCAGCAGATGATGGAACTGATAGACGAAACCGATGTCGCTGCGGCGGATCGCGGTGCGCTTTTCGTCACCTAAACCGTTGCAGGGCGCGTCATTGATGAAGACCTCGCCGGCGTCTGGATGTTCCAGCAGCCCGGCCAGATGCAGCAGCGTGGATTTGCCGGTGCCTGAAGGGGCGACAAGGGCCACCATCTCACCGCTCTTCAATTCGAAATCGGCCTTGCGCAGAATGGAAAGCGACGTCTCGCCCTGACCATAGGTCCTCCCGACGCCGGTAAGCCGCAGCACTGTTTTTTTTGCCATATTGCGAAGCGGTCCTTATTCGTAACGCAGGGCCTGCACCGGATCGAGCTTGGAAGCCCGCCATGCCGGAAAGATGGTTGCCAGGAAAGAAAGCGTCAGCGCCATGATGACGACGGTAATGGTCTCGCTGAGATCCATTTCGGCCGGAAGCTGGCTGAGGAAATAAAGCTGCGGATCAAACAGCACCGTGCCTGACACCCAGGAGAAGAACTGCCGGATGGATTCCACGTTGAGGCAGACAAGGACGCCGAGCCCAACGCCGGCAAAGGTGCCGACGGTACCGATCGCCGCTCCCGTCATGAAGAAGATACGCATGACAGCGCCGGAACTGGCGCCCATGGTGCGCAGGATGGCGATATCGCTGCCCTTGTCCTTCACCAGCATGATGAGACCGGAAATGATGTTAAGCGCCGCCACCAGAACGATGAGGGTGAGGATCATGAACATCACGTTTCTTTCCACCTGCAAGGCGGAGAAGAAGGTCTGGTTCCGCTGTCTCCAGTCAGTGATATAGATTTGCCGCTCGGCCGCCTGCTCCACCAGCGGCCGGATGCCGTCGATATTGTCGGGGTGGCTGACGTAAAGCTCGATGGACTGCACTATGCCTTCGGCATTGAAATAAAGCTGGGCTTCGGAAAGCGGCATATAGATCATCGACGCGTCATATTCCGACATGCCGATCTCGAAGACACCGGAAATCTTGTAGGATTTGACGCGCGGGTTGACCCCCATCGGCGTCACATCGCCTTCCGGCGAAATGAGGGTGATATCGTCGCCCGCCGTCACGCCAAGCTGGGAAGCAAGCCTTGAGCCGACCAGAACCCCGTCTCCGGCCATGAAGCCGACCAGATCGCCGGTCTTGATGTTGGTGGCGACTTCCTTGATCTTGTCGATATCCTCCTGGCGCACGCCGCGCACCAGCGCGCCGGAGCCGGCGCCGCCGCGACCGGAGGCCAAAGTCTGGCCCTCCACCAACGGCAGGGCCATCGTGACACCCGGAACGGCGGAGAATTTCTTCGCCAGCTCATCGTAATTGTTGAAGGGCTGATCGATCGGCTGAACGATCATATGACCGTTGATGCCGAGAATGCGCGAAATCAGCTCGGTGCGGAAACCGTTCATGACAGCCATGACGATGATGAGCGTCGCCACGCCCAGCATGATGCCGACGAAGGAAAAGCCGGCGATGACGGAAATGAACGCTTCCTTGCGCCGCGACCGCAGATAGCGCCAGGCCACCATGCGCTCGAAAGCGGAAAACGGCCGGGCGGTTCTTTCCCGGGCGGAAGGAGCCGCACCCTTGTCAGCCTCGGCTTTTGCCATGTCGTCTCCCTGATCTGGACTTGCAAGGCCGGTTTTCTCGAGAAACCGAGCCCCGTTTTTGCGGATCATGATCTAAACAATAAAGTCGGAGCGGATTTCCGGTGAAAACCGCCCTTAACTCTTCACCATTCCGCTCTTAGCCGAGCACCTTGTTCATTGCCGCCTCGATTGTGACGGTTTCACGTTCGCCGGTCTTGCGGCTCTTCACCTCGACTTCGCCGTTCGCAACCGAACGCGGGCCGACGATGATCTGCATCGGCACGCCGATGAGGTCGGCGGTTGCGAATTTCTGGCCCGCACGGTCGTCGGTGTCGTCGTAAAGGACATCCTTGCCCGCGTGGGAAAGCGAGTAATACAGCTTTTCGCAAGCCGCATCACAGGCCGCGTCACCTGCCTTCATGTTGATAATGACGACGTCGAAAGGAGCAACCGAATCCGGCCAGATGATTCCGTTCTCGTCATGCGATGCTTCAATGATGGCGGGAACAAGGCGTGTCGGGCCGATGCCGTAGGAACCCATGTGAACAGGGTGTTCCTTGCCGTCCGCGCCCTGCACCTTGGCACCCATCGGTTCGGAATATTTGGTACCGAAATAGAAGATGTGGCCGACTTCGATGCCGCGCGCGGAAAGACGCTCGCTATCGGGAATGGCGTCATAAGCGGCCTCGTCGTGCATTTCCGACGTTGCGGCATAATCGGCCGTCCACTCGTCGAAAACGCCCTGAAGGGCTGCGACATCGTCGAAATTTGTATTGTCGGCGGGAATGGCGCGGTCGAGGAAGCTCTTGTGGCAGAAGACTTCGGATTCGCCGGTATCGGCCAGAATGATGAATTCGTGGCTGTGGTTGCCGCCGATCGGGCCGGTATCGGCGCGCATGGGAATGGCGCGCAGGCCAAGCCGTTCGAAGGTGCGCAGGTAAGCCACGAACATCTTGTTATAGGAATGGATCGCGTCTTCCTTGGTCAGGTCGAAGGAATAGGCGTCCTTCATCAGGAACTCGCGCGAACGCATCGTGCCGAAACGGGGGCGCACCTCGTCGCGGAACTTCAGCTGAATATGGTAGAGGTTCAGCGGCAGGTTCTTGTAGGACTTCACATAGGAACGGAAGATGTCGGTGATCATCTCCTCATTGGTCGGACCGTAGAGCATCTGGCGGTCCTGACGGTCCTTGATGCGCAGCATTTCCTTGCCGTAATCGTCATAACGGCCGCTCTCCTGCCACAGCTCGGCGGTTTGCAATGTCGGCATCAGAAGCTCGATGGCGCCCGAACGGTCCTGCTCCTCACGGATGATCCTGTTGACCTTGTCGAGCACGCGCTTGCCGAGCGGCAGCCAGGAATAGATGCCGGCCGATTGCTGCCGGATCATGCCCGCGCGCAGCATGAGGCGATGGGAGACGATCTCCGCTTCCTTGGGATTTTCCTTCAGGATGGGCATGAAATAACGGCTGAGACGCATGACGGCTTCCATTGGTGTGGGCGACGACGCGCAAAGGCGCGGGAATCGCCCCGAATAGAGGGATATTGGCGCCGTACATAGCCGTTTCCGACCAAGAAGAAAACCCGCCATGAAAAGAGCGGCTGGAGCGATTTCGTGGCATTTTCGCGATAGCTAATTCGCGTCAAAACGCTTTGGCCGGAATATTATTCTTGATCCGGTGCGACAAATTGCATCACAGGGAATTTTTTGCCGACTGTAACAAATATGCAAAAAATGAGATGACAAGCATGGGTGATTGGGCTAGTTTTAGCTTACAAAAGAGGCAGGAAGTCTAAATTCTTGCCGTTTTCGCGGTCAGTCTTGGGAGGATTAGATCTTAGGCGCGCTCGTCGCAGCCCCGGTAACGGTTACAGATCACGCGAAACCTGAAAAACAAGGCTGAAACGCCTTGTTTTTTTTTGATTCACACACACAGGCACCGCTCCGGATCGTTATTCCGGTAAAATTGTGGCCGTGAATCAGCCGCAAGACACGCACATTCGTGTTTGCACGACAGATATGACATCCATATGACAGTCTGATCCGCCTCTTGGCGAAACGGTCGCGGCACAGATGTGCAGCCTGGTGCCTTAAATCACGGCAGGAAGCGACCGCGTTGCAAGATTTTGCGGGCACGGCATAGGGGTTGCCGCGCAGCCTGCGCGACCTGCTTCAGTCGAAAACCGGGATAATTCTCGGCAGATCGTCCAGGCTGACGCCGAACCACCAGGTTCCGCCGTACCAGACGCCACAGATCAAGGCCGATATCAGGGTCGTCCACAGCACGATCCGCCCACCCCTGAACCGGGAGGGCGCGCTGGCGACCGTGCCGAGCGCCACTTCGCCCTCTTCCTCCTGGGTACGAAGGCCGATCGGCAACACAACGAAAAGCACCGTCCACCAGACGATGAAATAAATGGCGAAGACCGAAAGAAGCGGCATGACGTCCTCCTGCGCAATGCGTCCCTTGTAACGCATTCATCCACGAACCGGAATCACTTCCCCGCAAGAAGAGCAAAAAGCCGCAAAAGAAGACAGGGAACGATAAGGGCGGCGACCCCTCATGGATATGAGGGGCGCGACTGTTTTGAAGTCCGGGCTTTTCCGGCTCAGACCTTCGTGACGAAAACCGTCACGATCGGCTTCTTGCCCCATGCCTGGTTGGCGGCGGCACGCACGGCGCGGCGCACCGCTTCGCGCAACAGCGCCAGATCCTTGCGGCGGGCGCGCGGAATGCTTTCCACGGCGCCGAGAACGGCGTCATAAAGCGTATCTTCCATATCCTCGCCCTCGTCGTCGAATTCCGGCAGGCCGAAAGGCACGACATCGGGATCGCCGAGGAAATCGAAACGGCTGTCCAGCAGCACGTTGACGGAAACATGGCCCGCGAAGGAAAGCTTGCGGCGATTGCTGATCCCCATCTCGTCCAGGTCGCCGATGAGGTTGCCATCCTTGAAGACGCGGCCATGCGGCGCATCATTGATGACTTCGGCAGGACCGGGCGCCAGACGCAGAATATTGCCGTTACGAACCTTCGGCACCTGCGAAATACCGGCCTGTTCGGCCAGTTCCTTCTGCGCCACCAGATGCGCCGCCTCGCCATGTACCGGCACGAGGATTTGCGGCTTCGTCCATTCATACATTCTCAGAAGCTCGTTGCGGCGCGGATGGCCGGAGACATGCACCAGGGCCTCATTGTCGGTAACGATATGGATGCCCTGCTCTATCAGGCCGTTCTTGATCTCGATGATCGCCTTTTCGTTGCCGGGAATGGCGCGCGAGGAAAACACCACCGTGTCACCGGCAGCGAGCGCCACATTGCGCATCTCGTCGCGCGAAAGCTTGGCGAGAGCCGCCCGCGGTTCGCCCTGAGAGCCGGTGAGAATGACGACAACCTTGTTGCGCGGAATATAGCCATATTCATCCTCGGCCAGGAACGGCTTGATGCCTTCCATGATGCCGAGATCCTGCGAGACGTTGACGACGCGCTTCAGCGACGAGCCGAGCAGCAGCACTTCACGGCCCGCAGCCTCAGCGGCCTGGGCGATGGAGCGGATACGTCCGACATTCGAAGAGAAAGTGGTGATGGCCACGCGGCCCTCGGCACTTTCGATGATCTGCCGCAGACCTTCGGAAACCTCGTGTTCGGAAGGCGACACGCCGTCGCGAAGGGAGTTGGTGCTGTCGCACATCAGCGCCAGAACGCCCTCTTCGCCAATGGCGCGGAAGCGAGCCTCATCCGTCAACGGCCCGAGCGACGGCGCGTCGTCGATCTTCCAGTCACCCGTGTGGATGACGTTGCCGAGCGGCGTGCGGATGACCAGCGACATGGGTTCGGGGATGGAATGGTTGACGCCGACGGCCTCGATTTCGAAGGGACCGACATTGATGCGATCGCCCGCCTTGAACGGAGTGATCGGAATTTCGGCGCGGCTGCCCTCATAGGCGCGCTTCGCCTCCAGCATGCCGGCGGTGAAACCCGAGGCGTAGACCGGCACGTTGAGGCCGGGCCACAGGTCGTTCAGCGCGCCATAATGATCCTCATGGGCGTGGGTGATGATGATGCCTTTGAGGTTCTTCTTCTGCTCGGCGATATAGCTGATATCGGGCAGAACCAGATCGACGCCCGGCAGATCGAGACCGGCAAAGGTCACGCCGCAATCCACCATGATCCATTGGCGCTTGCTCTCCGGCCCGTAGCCGTAAAGCGCCAGATTCATACCGATTTCACCGACGCCGCCAAGCGGCAAAAATACCAGTTCGTCCTGTTTAGCCATTGTTCTTCTTATCCATTAATGAGAGCGCGCGGGCGACGGCGATATGCCGCGCCCAGCCGCCCGTTTAAGAGCATCGGACCTGTTAAACCATCTGATCGACCGGGCCGATGCGGAACCGGTCTGCCACCACCCTGCTTTTCATGAGCCGCAGGAAAGCTCCAACCTGTGGGAAGAGGCTCGGCGCGATCTTTCGAAGCCGCGCCGTTCACCTCATCCAAAAAACACGTCGCCGGCGGCGATGGAGCGCCTGACGCCCTCGTCCTCATCCAGCAGCAGATAACCATTATCATCAATTCCGACGAAACGCCCGCCGATCGAGCGGTCCGGGAAATTGACGGTGATGTGTTCGCCGATACCGCAGGCGGCCGCCCGCCAGCCGGCCATGACACCGGAAACGCCCCTGCCCTCATCCCAGTCTTGCAGCACCTCCGCCGTCTCGCGAAACAGGTGCGCGAACAACTCGTCGGGAGAACACGACGCGCCGTGCTCGGACAGCATGGTGACGGGATAAAGCGGGGTTTCAGGCTTGTGGGCGATATTGATGCCGATGCCGATGACGATGGCGCGTCGCCCGTCCGGCAGCAATTCGGCCTCCATCAGAATACCGCAGGTCTTTTTGCGGCCGATCAGCACGTCGTTCGGCCATTTGATTTCAAGCGGCTCGCCACCTGCAGGTAAAACCGCGCGGATGGCGCGGTAAACGGCAAGCGCGAAGGCAAGCGGCAGAGACCCTATGCGGTCCATCGGAGCGGGATCGATGAGAAGAAGCGAGGCGTAGAGATTGCCGGGTTCGGAAACCCATGGCCGACCGCGACGGCCGCGCCCGCCGGTCTGGCGGATGGCGGTGATCCACAGATTGCCGCCATCGCCCGCCCGCGCCCGGGCAAAACAGTCTATATTGGTCGATGGCGTTTCCGCCATCGCCTCGTGCCGGAAATCATCGATGGACATCCGGCCCGTATGCTTTTGCGTGCTGCTCAAAAGAACGTCTTTGCCGCAACCGTGACCGCATTGCCAAGCGCACCGCCGAAGACGACGAAGCCGACAACGAACAGTCCCGAGAGCGCATAAACAATCTTCAGTTCGCCGGCCGGACGCTCGAAGCTGCCCTTGGCTTCATCGAACCACATGACCTTGACGACGCGGATATAATAATATGCGCCGACGACCGAACCGATGACACCGATGATGGCGAGCGGATAGAGCTTCGCCTCGATGGCGGCAAGGAAGACGTAATACTTGCCGAAGAAGCCGGCGAGCGGCGGAATGCCGGCAAGCGAGAACATCAGGATCGTCAGAACAACCGCCATGAAGGGGTTGGTGGACGAAAGTCCGGCCAAGTCTTCGACATTTTCAACATTGCCGATTTCCTTGCGGCGCATCGAGAGAATGCAGGCGAAGGTTCCGAGCGTCATGACCATATAGATGGTCATGTAGAGAATGACGCCAGAAATACCGGCCTCGGTGCCGGCCGCGAGACCAACCAGCGCATAACCCATGTGGCCGATGGAGGAATAGGCCATCAGGCGCTTGATGTTCTTCTGGCCGATCGCGGCAAACGAGCCGAGCAGCATCGATGCGATGGAGATGAAGACCACAATCTGCTGCCAGTCGGCAAAGATCGGCTGGAAAGCCTCGACAACGACGCGAACGAGGATGGCCATGGCGCCGATCTTCGGTGCGGCGGACAGGAAGGCGGTAACCGGGGTCGGCGCGCCTTCATAAACATCCGGCGTCCACATGTGGAACGGCACGGCGGAAATCTTGAACGCCAGACCGGCCAGCACGAAGACCAGGCCGAAGACCAGGCCGAGCGAGCGGGTTTCCGAGGCCAGAACCTGCGCGATTTCGGTAAAGCCGGTATTGCCGGTGAAGCCGTAAACCAGCGACATGCCGTAAAGCAGCATGCCGGAAGAGAGCGCACCGAGAACGAAATATTTCAGGCCCGCTTCCGTGGAGCGCAGGCTTTCCCGGTTGATGGCGCAGACGACGTAGAGCGCCAGCGACTGCAACTCCAGCGCCATGTAGAGCGAGATCATGTTGTTGGCCGAAATCATCAGCAAGATGCCGAGGGTGGCCAGCACCAGAAGCACCGGATATTCGAACCGTCCGACCGGTTCGAAACGGCTCTGGCCGACAGAAAGGATCATGGCGGTGATCGAGCCGATCAGCGCCAGGATCTTCATGAAATTGCCGAAGGCATCGGCGACGTAAACACCGCCGAAGGCCAAACCCGAAGCGGGCGCAAAGACGATCCAGAGACCGACGACGAGCAGCAGGGCCACGGAAAGGCCTGTGACCGTCGTTGTCGACTTGTCGCCCGAGAAGACGCCAATCATGAGCAGCGCCAGCGCGCCGACCGCAAGGATCAGCTCGGGCGTCGCAATGTGCAGACTGGCAAAAAGAATTTCAGCGGTCATGTCCAACGGGTCCTGTCGTCAATTCATCGAGAGCGCAACATTTTGCGCCGCCTGCAATGCAGCCGTATAGTTGTTTACCAGAAGATCGACCGATGCGGCGGTGGCATCGAAAACCGGAGCCGGATAGACGCCGAAGAAGATCGTCAGCGCAACCAGCGGATAAAGGATGACCTTTTCGCGGGTTGACAGATCGAGCATCGATTTCAGGCTTTCCTTCTCGAGCGCACCGAAGATCACGCGGCGGTAGAGCCACAGCGCATAAGCAGCCGAGAGGATGACGCCGGTTGCCGCAAACAGCGCGACCAGCGAGTTGGCGCGGAATACGCCGACCAGCGTCAGGAATTCACCGACAAAGCCTGACGTGCCGGGCAAACCGACATTGGCCATGGTGAAGATCATGAAGGCGACGGCATATTTCGGCATGTTGTTCACGAGACCGCCATAGGCGGATATCTCGCGGGTGTGCAGCCGGTCGTAAACGACGCCGACGCAGAGGAAGAGCGCGCCGGAGACGATGCCGTGCGACAGCATCTGGAAGATCGCGCCCTGCACGCCCTGCACATTGGCGGCGAAGATGCCCATGGTCACGTAACCCATGTGGGCAACGGAGGAGTAGGCGATCAGCTTCTTGATGTCATCCTGCATCATCGCCACCAGCGAGGTGTATATGATGGCGAGAACCGACAGCGTGAAGACGAAGGGTGCGAAATAATCCGACGCCAGCGGGAACATCGACAGCGAGAAACGGATGAAACCGTAACCGCCGAGCTTCAGCATGACGCCGGCAAGGATGACCGAACCGGCGGTCGGCGCCTGCACGTGGGCGTCCGGCAGCCAGGTATGCACCGGCCACATCGGCATCTTGACCGAGAAGGCCGCGAAACAGGCAAGCCAGAGCCAGGTCTGCATGCCGGCCGGGAAGCCGTATTTCAGAAGTTCGGTCATATCTGTCGTACCGGACTGCCAGTACATCGCCATGATGGCGAGCATGGTCAGAACCGAGCCGAGCAGCGTGTAGAGGAAGAACTTGTAGGAGGCGTAAACGCGATCCTTGCCGCCCCAGACGCCGATGATGATGAACATCGGGATCAGCGTCGCTTCGAAGAAGACGTAGAAGAGAACTGTATCCAGCGCCACGAAGACGCCGACCATGACGACTTCCAGCAGCAGGAAGGCGATCATGTATTCCTTGACGCGCTTCTCGATCGAATTCCAGCTTGCCAGTACGCAGAAAGGCATGAGGAAAGTGGTGAGGATGACGAACAGCATGGAGATGCCGTCGACACCCAGATGATAGGCGGCGATGTTGCCGAACCAGGCGTGTTTTTCGACCATCTGGAAACCGGGGTTCGAATTATCGAAGCCGATCCAGACGAACAGCGACACCAGGAAGGTGAAAACGGTCGTCAGCAGCGAGACGTTGAGAATGTTGCGGCGCCCGAAAGGGCCGTTCTCGTTGGTCAGCAGCAAGAGCACCACGCCGACGAGCGGCAGAAAGGTGACCGTTGAAAGAATGGGCCAATCGGTCATCAGAGGGCACTCCCAAGCATCATCCAGGTGACAAGCGCCGCGATGCCGATCAGCATCGCAAAGGCATAATGATAAAGGTAACCGGATTGCAGGCGGACCATGCGGTTGGTCACGTCAACCACACGCGCTGCAATGCCGTTCGGTCCATAATGGTCGATGACGGCCACGTCGCCCTTCTTCCACAGGAAGCGGCCAAGCGCCTTTGCGGAACGAACGAAGAGGAAGTCGTAAAGTTCGTCGAAGTACCACTTGTTCAGAAGGAACTGGTAGAGGCCACGATGGGTCTCAGCCAGACGCTTCGGCGTCTCCGGCGACTTGATATACATGTACCATGCGGTCACGAAACCAAGCGCCATCGCGAAGAACGGGCTCCACTTAACCCACAGCGGCACATGGTGGAACTCTTCGAGGATTTCGTTTTCCGGAAGCATGAACAGAGCCCCCTTCCAGAATTCGGCATATTCCTCGCCGAAGAAATGACCTTCGAAAAGAACGCCGGCAAAGATCGCGCCGATCGTGAGGATGAAAAGCGGAATCAGCATGACCATCGGCGATTCATGCACATGGTGCATCACATCAGCCGAAGCGCGCGGCTTGCCGAAGAAGGTCATGAACGCCAGGCGCCAGGAATAGAAGCTGGTGAACAGCGCCGCAATGACCAGCAACGTGAAGGCGAAGCCTGACAGCACCGAATGGGACGCGTAAGCGGATTCGATGATGACATCCTTCGAGAAGAAGCCGGCGAAACCGATCATCGTGCCGGGAATGCCAACGCCTGTCAGCGCCAGCGTGCCGACGGTCATCGTCCAGAAGGTGATGGGGATATGCTTGCGCAGGCCACCCATGTAACGCATGTCCTGCTCGCCATCGACGGCGTGGATGACGGAACCGGCGCACAAGAACAGCAGTGCCTTGAAGAAGGCGTGCGTGAACAGGTGGAACACGGCCGCGCCATAAGCGCCGACGCCGAGCGCCACGAACATGTAACCGAGCTGCGAGCAGGTCGAATAGGCGATGACGCGCTTGATGTCGTTCTGCACGAGACCAACGGTCGCCGCGAAGAAGGCGGTGATCGCACCGATCAGCGTCACGACGGTCAGTGCAGTCGGCGACAGTTCAAACAGCGGCGACATGCGGGCGACGAGGAAGACACCGGCGGTGACCATGGTTGCGGCGTGAATGAGGGCAGACACCGGGGTCGGGCCTTCCATCGCGTCCGGCAGCCAGGTGTGCAGCAGGAACTGCGCCGATTTACCCATCGCGCCCATGAAGAGCAGCAGGCACACGCCCGTCATCGCATTGGCCTTGTCGAGATGCATGCCGAACAGGTTGATGACGGTTTCGGTGGAGGCAGCGCCTTCGGCCGGCAGATAGGTGCTGGCGGCGGCAAAAACCGTCTCCAGATTGATCGAGCCGAACAGCACGAAGATACCGGAAATGCCGAGGATGAAGCCGAAGTCACCGACGCGGTTGACGATGAAGGCCTTCATGGCGGCAGCAGACGCGGAAGGCTTCTTGAACCAGAAGCCGATCAGCAGATAGGACGCGAGACCCACGCCTTCCCAGCCGAAGAACATCTGCAGCAGGTTGTCGGAGGTCACCAGCATCAGCATGGCGAAGGTGAACAGCGAAAGATAGGCGAAGAAGCGCGGACGATGCGGATCGTGGTGCATGTATCCGATCGAATAGAGGTGCACCAGCGTCGAGACCGTGTTGACGACGACGAACATGACGGCCGTCAGCGTATCGATGCGGAAGGCCCATTCAACGTCGATGCCGCCGGACTGGATCCAGCGCAGCACGGTGACCTTGATCACCTCGCCCGGTTCGCCATGGGCAAGTGCGACACTAAAGAAGACGACCCACGACAGGATGGCGACCACGATCATCAGACCGGTGGTGACATATTCCGAGGCCTTGGCGCCGATCGACCGGCCAAACAGGCCGGCGATCAGGAAACCGATCAGGGGAAGAAAGACGATAGCCTTGTAGATCATAGCCTTGTCAGCCCTTCATCATATTGACGTCTTCAACGGCGATCGATCCGCGGTTGCGGTAGAAGACAACGAGTATTGCAAGACCGATGGCCGCTTCGGCGGCTGCGACGGTCAGAATGAAAAGTGCGAAGACCTGGCCGACGATGTCGTTCAGGAAAGCCGAGAACGCCACCATGTTGATGTTGACCGCAAGCAGGATAAGCTCGATCGACATGAGGATGACGATGACGTTCTTCCGGTTGAGAAAGATGCCGAAGACGCCGATCGTGAAGAGGATGGCGCTGACCGTCAGGTAGTGGGAAAGACCGATTACCATAGTGTGTTTCCTTGAATCCGTTCGCGCCTTCAGATGCCCTGGCCCGGCTTGACCTTGACCGTGGTGACGGCGGTCTTCGGGTCACGGCCGACCTGCGTGGATATATCCTGCCGCTTGATGTCGGTGCGGTGACGCAACGTCAGCACAATAGCGCCGATCATGGCCACCAGCAGCACGAGACCGGCCAGCTGGAAGAAGTAGACGTAATTGGTATAGAGCACGTCGCCCAGCGCCGCCGTATTGGTGCGCACGGCCGGCGGCGGGATCGGCATGGTGATCGATTTCGCCGCCTGCGGGTTGAGCACGCTGCCGCCGACAACGACGATCAGCTCGGCTGCGAGGATCACGCCGATCAGCGCGCCGACTGGCGCGTATTGCAGCACGCCGGAGCGCAGCTCTGCGAAATCCACATCCAGCATCATGACGACGAAGAGGAAGAGCACCGCCACCGCACCGACATAGACCACCAGCAGGATCATGCCGAGGAACTCGGCTCCCGTCAGCAGGAACAACGCCGCTGCGTTGAAGAAGGTCAAAATCAGAAACAGCACCGAATGAACAGGGTTCTTCGATGCGATGACCATGAACGCAGACGCCACGGCGACGAAAGCGAAAATATAAAAGAATACAGCGTGCAGACCCATGTTGGTGCCTTTTTGTCCTCATCCGGGCGAAGATGGCGCGAAAGCCCCCTCACCCGTTTCGTCCCCGCCGGCGAAAACCGTGCAGGCTCTTTTACTCTTTCTTCGCTTCCCGGGGCTTACCCCGAAAAGACGGTCGCGCCTTAACGATAAGGCGCATCCAGTGCGAGGTTGCGTGCGATTTCACGCTCCCAGCGGTCGCCATTGTCGAGAAGCTTCTGTTTGTCGAAATAAAGCTCCTCGCGGGTTTCCGTCGCGAATTCGAAGTTCGGGCCTTCGACGATGGCATCGACCGGGCAAGCCTCCTGGCAGAAACCGCAATAGATGCACTTCACCATGTCGATGTCGTAACGCACCGTGCGGCGGGTGCCGTCGTTGCGGCGCGGGCCGGCTTCGATGGTGATAGCCTGAGCGGGACAGATCGCTTCACACAGCTTGCAGGCGATGCAACGCTCTTCGCCGTTCGGATAACGGCGCAGCGCATGTTCGCCACGGAAGCGCGGAGACACCGGGCCCTTTTCGAAAGGATAGTTCACCGTCGCCTTCTGCTTGAAGAAGTGACGCATCGTCAGGAAGATCGCACCGACGAACTCCTTGAGGAATAGTGAATTGACGGCTTGGGAAAGGCTTGCCATCTCAAACTCCAGATTTCTGAGCGAGGAGTACGGACATCAACCGGCCCACCCCGTCAGCTTCAATACGAATGCAACAATAACGACCATGGCGAGCGACAGCGGCAGGAACACCTTCCAGCCGAGGCGCATGAGCTGGTCATAGCGGTAACGCGGAACGAAAGCTTTCGTCAGAGCGATCATGAAGAAGACCATGCAGCCCTTGAGCACGAACCAGACGATACCCGGAACCCAGTTCAGGAACCACACATCCACGATCGGCAGCCAGCCACCGAGGAACAGGATCGTCGTCAGGCAGCAGATCATGACGATCGCAGCATATTCGCCGAGCATGAACATCATGTAGGGCGTTGAGCCGTATTCGACCATGTGACCGGCGACCAGTTCCGATTCCGCTTCCGGAAGGTCGAAGGGCGGACGGTTGGTTTCGGCAAGGCCCGAGATGAAGAACACGATGAACATCGGGAACAGCGACAGCCAGTGCCAGTCGAGGAACGAGGCAGGCAGGCCGAACATCGTGCCGAGACCGGTGCGCTGCGCAAGAACGATATCACTCAGGTTCAGCGAGCCGACGCAGAGCAGGACAGTGACGATGACGAGGCCGATCGACACTTCGTAGGACACCATCTGCGCCGCAGAACGGAGCGCGCCGAGGAACGGATATTTCGAGTTCGAAGCCCAGCCGCCCATGATGATGCCGTACACTTCAAGCGAGGAAATCGCGAAGATGTAGAGAATGCCGACATTGATATTGGCGATGACCCAGCCATCGGCGAAGGGAATGACCGCGTAGGTGGCAAGCGCCAGCGTCACGGCGACCAGCGGCGCCAGAAGGAAGACCGCCTTGTTGGCACCTGCCGGAATGACGGGCTCCTTCAGGATGAACTTCAAAAGGTCGGCGAAGGACTGGAAGAGACCGAAGGGACCGACGACGTTCGGACCACGGCGCAACTGCACGGCTGCCCAGACCTTGCGGTCGGCGAGCAGAAGGAAGGCGATGGCCACCAGAAGGCAAACGAGAAGCAGCAGGGACTGGCCGACCATGATCAGCGCGGGCCAGACGTAGCTCCAGAAAAACAATTCCATAATCCCCTACCCTTACTCTGCCGCAGCCTGGAAATTGTTGCGGACCAATGCGGAACACTCGGCCATGACGGCGGATGCACGCGCAATCGGGTTCGTCAAATAAAAGTCTTTTACCGGCGAGGCAAACGCCGACTTGCTGAGGCTGCCCGCACGTCCGGCCAGAGCCTCGATATCTTGGCCGTTGCCGGCGACGATTTCGTCGGTTTCCGCCAGATGCGGATGCGCGACATAAAGCTGGCCGCGCAGCGCCGACAGCGAGTCAAACGGCAGCTTCTTGCCGAGAACGTCGGACAACGCACGCAGGATCGCCCAGTCTTCGCGGGCCTCGCCCGGTGCAAAACCGGCGCGGTTGCCCACCTGAACGCGGCCTTCGGTGTTGACCCAGATACCGGATTTTTCGGTATAGGCCGCACCCGGAAGGATGACGTCGGCGTGCATCGCACCATGGTCGCCATGGCTGCCGATATAGACGGTGAACTTCGCACCCTTGTTCGACAGGTCGAGTTCATCGGCGCCGAGCAGGAAGAGAACGTCCATGGACGTTACCATTTCGGCGGCGGCAACACCGCCCTCACCCGGCACGAAGCCGATATCGAGACCACCGACGCGGGCAGCGGCGGTATGCAGCACCGAGAAGCCGTTCCATTCGTCGCTGATGGCACCAACCGAAACGGCAAGCTTTGCAGCAGCCGCGAGCACGGCTGCACCATCGGCACGCGCCAGAGCGCCCTGGCCGACAATGATCAGCGGGTTCTTGGCGGACTTCAGCTTGTCGACGAAGCTGTGCGAACCATTGGCGAGATCCGAAAGCGTTTCCGCGCCGGAGCCGAGATATTCATAATTGTAGCGCAGCTCGCCGGCTTCGCCGATCACGCCGATCGGGAAACCGCCGCGACGCCAGCGCTTGCGGATGCGGGCGTTGAGCACGGCCGCTTCGAAACGCGGGTTCGCACCGACGATCAGTAGCGCGTCCGCATGCTCGATGCCTTCAATGGTGGAATTGAACAGGTAGCTGGCGCGACCCAGAGACGGATCAAGCGCTGCGCCATCCTGACGGCAATCGACATTGGCCGAGCCGAGCGACGCCAGAAGCGACTTCAGCGCGAACATTTCCTCGACGGAAGCAAGGTCGCCGGCAATCGCACCGATCTTGTTACCGCTGGTCGCGGCAACTGCCTGCTTGATCGCGCCGAAGGCTTCGCCCCAGTTTGCAGGCTGCAACCGGCCATCCTTGCGAACGTAAGGCCGGTCGAGACGCTGGGTCTTCAGGCCGTCCCAGATGAAGCGGCTTTTGTCGGAAATCCACTCTTCGTTGATCGCCTCGTTGACGCGCGGCATGACGCGCATGACTTCGCGACCACGGGTATCGACGCGGATGGCCGAACCGAGAGCGTCCATCACGTCGATGGTTTCGGTCTTGTTCAGTTCCCACGGACGGGCGGTGAAGGCGAAAGGCTTGGAGGTGAGCGCGCCGACCGGGCAAAGGTCGACCACGTTGCCCTGAAGCTCTGACGTCATCGCCTGCTCGAGATAGGTGGTGATCTCGGCATCCTCGCCGCGGCCGATGAGGCCGAGTTCAGCAATGCCGGCAACTTCCGTCGTAAAACGGACGCAGCGCGTGCAGTGGATGCAGCGGTTCATGACAGTCTTGACGAGCGGGCCGATATATTTGTCTTCAACCGCACGCTTGTTTTCCGCGTAACGCGAACCGGCGATACCGAAGGCCATGGCCTGGTCCTGCAGGTCGCATTCGCCGCCCTGGTCGCAGATCGGGCAATCGAGCGGATGGTTGATCAGCAGGAATTCCATCACGCCTTCGCGGGCCTTCTTGACCATCGGCGTATTGGTGAAAACTTCCGGCAATTCGCCATTCGGGCCGCCGCGAACGTCGCGAACGCCCATGGCGCAGGAAGCGGCGGGCTTGGGCGGTCCGCCCTTCACCTCGATGAGACACATGCGGCAGTTACCCGCGACCGACAAGCGCTCATGAAAACAAAAGCGCGGAACTTCAGCACCAGCCTCCTCGCACGCCTGCAACAGCGTGAAATGATCCGGAACCTCGATCTCTTTACCGTCAACCTTGAGCTTTGCCATGGTTCTACTTACGTCCTGTTGCCTGTTCGTCCCGTGTCTCTCACACGGTCCGCAACAAATCCTTAATCGCGCCCGACCCTCAATCTCGTCGGCCAGGCGCTTCATGGTGTCCCGGCGCCGGGATCATCCCCGCGCCGCATGCAAACTGCGAAAAGCTTATTCGGCAGCTTCCAGAACAGCGCCATCATCCATGGCCCTGTAGGTATATTGGTCGATGCGCTTTTCGATTTCCGGACGGAAATTGCGGATCAGCGCCTGTACCGGCCATGCGGCGGCGTCGCCCAGCGCACAGATGGTGTGGCCTTCGATCTGCTTGGTCACTTCGAACAGCATGTCGATTTCACGCTTCTGCGCGTTACCCTTCACCATGCGTTCCAGCACGCGCCACATCCAGCCGGTGCCTTCGCGGCACGGCGTGCACTGGCCGCAGCTTTCGTGCTTGAAGAAAGCCGCGATGCGGGCAATCGCCTTGATGACGTCGGTGGACTTGTCCATGACGATCATGCCGCCGGTGCCGAAGGAGGACTTGACCTCGCGCATGCCGTCGAAATCCATGATGGCGTCCTTCATGTCCTCACCGCGAACGATGGGGCAGGATGCACCGCCGGGGATGACGCCGAGCAGATTGTCCCAGCCGCCGCGAATACCGCCGCAATGGTGCTCGATCAGCTCGCGGAAGGACAGGCCCAGCGCGTCTTCGAAGGTGCAGGGACGCTCGACATGGCCGGAGACCATGAACAGCTTGGTGCCGACATTGTTCGGACGGCCGATCGACGAGAACCATGCCGCACCTCGGCGCAGGATGGTCGGCGCAACCGCGATGGATTCGACGTTATTGACCGTCGTCGGGCAGCCGTAAAGGCCCATATTGGCCGGGAACGGTGGCTTAAGACGCGGCTGGCCCTTTTTGCCCTCAAGGCTTTCGAGCAGAGCCGTCTCTTCGCCGCAGATGTAAGCACCAGCGCCGTGATGGACGTAGATGTCGTAATCCCAGCCGTTCTTGTTGTTCTTGCCGAGCAGGCCGGCATCGTAACATTCGTCGATGGCCGCCTGAAGCGCCTCGCGCTCACGCATATATTCGCCGCGAACGTAGATGTAGGCGGTATGGGCACCCATGGCGAAACCGGCGATCACGCAGCCTTCGATCAGCGTATGCGGATCGTTGCGCAGGATTTCACGGTCCTTGCAGGTGCCGGGCTCGGATTCGTCGGCGTTGACGACCAGATAATGCGGACGGCCGTCGTTTTCCTTCGGCATGAAGGACCATTTGAGACCGGTCGGGAAGCCTGCGCCACCGCGACCACGAAGGCCGGAAGCCTTCATCTCGTTGATGATCCAGTCACGACCCTTTTCGATGATCTGCTTGGTGCCATCCCAGTGGCCGCGCGCTCTCACGCCCTTCAGGGACTTGTCCTTGAGGCCGTAGAGATTGGTAAAGATGCGATCCTGATCTTTTAACATGCTTCACCCTTTACCGCGGCTTCTTGCCGAAGACCCTGATATACTCGGCTTCGCCACCCTTGGCGAGCGCCTCGGCCTGCTTGATCCACTCATCGCGTTCGATGCGGCCCTTGAAATTCAGATAACCGTCGACCCAGTCGCACTCGGCCTTTTTCCAGCCGGCGATCTGCGCGAAGGTGAAAATGCCAAGCTCGTGGAGCGTGCCTTCGATCTTCGGACCGACGCCGGCAATAAGCTTCAGGTCATCAGGCGTCGCCGGCTTTTCGATGGCGGCCGGGCGATCCTTGGAATCGAGCGAAGGCTTTGCCGCATCCGCAGAACCGGAGGATTCCTTCTCGACAGCCTTGACGTTGGCTTCGGCAGCCTTCGGCTCGTTTGCCGGTGTCTTCAGCTTCGGATCGGTTTCCGGCGCATCCGTCTTCGCCTTTGCGGCGTTGGAAGGTGGGACCGGTGCGGCGTCCGAGAGAACTTCGGCGGGCTTGTCGAGATTGGACCGGTCCGGCTTGATCTCTTCCGTCAGCGTCGTCAATCCACCAACTGGAACGGACTCGTGACGATCGATCTGCGGGCCGGTCTTGACCGTATCGCCCTTGCCCGCCTCGAACGTGTCGATGATCTCTTCCAGGCGCTCGGGCGTCAGGTCCTCATAGGCATCCTTGAAGATGATGACCATCGGCGCGTTGACGCACGCGCCCTGACATTCCACTTCTTCCCAGGACAGCGTGCCGCTGTCATTGGTGTGCAGCGGATCGTGGTGGATCTTCTTGCGGCAGACATCCATCAGCGCTTCGGAGCCGCGCAGCATGCAGGGCGTGGTGCCGCAAACCTGAACGTGGGCGCGCGTGCCGACCGGCTTCAGCTGGAACTGGGTGTAGAAGGTCGCCACTTCCATGACACGGATATAGGCCATATCCAGCATGTCGGCGATCTTTTCGATGGCGGCGCGGGTAACCCAGCCGTCCTGCTCCTGCGCACGCATGAGCAGCGGGATAACCGCCGATTGCTGGCGTCCCTCTGGATATTTCTGGATCGTCTTTTCCGCCCAGGCGGTATTTTCCTGGTTAAAGGCAAACGCCACGGGCTGGAACTGATCTTCGGCTAGTCGACGAACGGACATACTTCCTCACGCCTTTTCAGTTTAACGTCTCACAACGCGATCTCGCCACCGTGACGAATTCGCAGGCGTAAGCCGCCTTGTCTTTCTGCATGAACACGATGAACTTGCTGCCGTTCGGGACCGAGGCCTTGATCTCGTATCCCGATGACAGAAGCTGCTTGATGGTGGAACCGCCGCCGCTTGACAGCGATACGCTCCCCTCGTCCGTCGCCGTCTGGGCGAGAACGAAGGTCGGCATCGCAGCAAGAAAAGCCGTTATGGCCAGCGGCAGACGCATCAGCGGTCGACCTCCCCGAACACGATGTCGAGGGAGCCGAGTACGGCTGTAACGTCGGCAAGCTGATGGCCCTTGCACAGGAAATCCATCGCCTGCAAATGTGCATAACCCGGCGCGCGGATCTTGCAGCGATAGGGCTTGTTCGAGCCGTCGGCGACCACGTAGACGCCGAACTCGCCCTTTGGCGCTTCGACGGCGGCGTAAACTTCGCCGGCCGGTACGTGATAGCCTTCGGTATAGAGCTTGAAGTGATGGATAAGCGCTTCCATCGAACGCTTCATCTCGCCGCGCTTGGGCGGAACCACCTTGCCATCCAGCGAGGAGACCGGGCCGATGCGATGCTTGCCGGACAGAAGATCGACGCACTGCTTCATGATCTTCACCGATTCGCGCATTTCCTGCATGCGGATCAGGTAACGGTCATAGCAGTCGCCGTTCTTGCCGACCGGAATGTCGAATTCCAGATCGGAATAGCACTCATAGGGCTGCGCACGGCGCAGATCCCAGGCAGCGCCCGAACCGCGCACCATCACGCCGGTGAAACCCCAGGCGAAGGCGTCTTCGAGCGACACGACGCCGATATCGACGTTACGCTGCTTGTAGATGCGGTTGTTGGTCAACAGGCCTTCGATATTGTCGAGAACGGTCAGGAACGGATCGCACCACTTGCCGATATCGTCGACCAGTTCCGGCGGCAGGTCCTGATGCACGCCGCCCGGACGGACATAGGCCGAGTGCATGCGGGCGCCACAGGCGCGCTCGTAGAACACCATCAGCTTTTCGCGTTCTTCAAAGCCCCAGACCGGCGGCGTCATCGCGCCAACGTCCATGGCCTGCGTGGTGACGTTCATGATGTGCGACAGGATGCGGCCGATTTCCGAATAAAGCACGCGGATCAGCTGGCCGCGCATCGGGATTTCGAGGCCCAGCAGCTTTTCGACGGCAAGCGCGAAGGCATGTTCCTGGTTCATCGGCGCGACGTAGTCGAGGCGATCGAAATAGGGAACGGCCTGCAGATAGGTCTTGGTCTCGATCAGCTTTTCAGTGCCGCGATGCAGAAGACCGATATGCGGATCGACGCGCTCGACGATTTCGCCGTCGAGTTCCAGAACCAGACGCAGCACGCCGTGCGCGGACGGATGTTCCGGACCGAAGTTGATCGTGAAATTGCGGACGTTATGCTCAGTCATTCTAGTGCTCCGCCGAGGTGATCATGGCGATGAATTCGGGGCCGGTCATGTCTTGCGTGGTTTGCGCGAAAGAGTAGCTCGAAGGCTTCTCATCCGTGAAAATCTGCGACGCAAAACGGAAACTGGAAGGGTTGTCGAAAGCCTGCAACGAGACGGCAATATGCGAGTTATCCTTGGAACGCCACATCAGCGTGCTGCCGCAATTCTTGCAGAAGCAGCGCTCGCCCCATTCCGACGAGGAATAGACGCCGAGATGTTCCTCGTTCTCAATGGCGATATCAGCGCATTCCACAGCCATGAACGCACCGCCGGACCAGCGGCGGCACATGGAGCAATGGCAAACGCCGAATTCGCGGGCACCGATCCCGGCCTTGAGGCCGACGGCGCCGCAAAGACATTGTGCGCGCTCTGTCGCGGGGGCTTCGCTCATTGCTTGGCCTTTTCGTCACCCGGGAGAACATAGTCAGTCCCCTCCCAAGGAGAGAGGAAATCGAAGTTGCGGAATTCCTGCTTCAGTTCCACCGGTTCATAGAGAACCCGTTTCAGAACGTCATCGTAACGTACTTCCACAAAGCCGGTAACCGGAAAATCCTTGCGCAGCGGATGACCTTCGAAACCGTAGTCGGTGAGGATACGGCGCAGGTCCTTATGGCCTTCGAAAGGAATGCCATACATGTCCCAGGCTTCACGCTCGAACCATTCAGCGCCGACATAAACGGGCGTCGAAGATGGCACGCCCTCGTCTTCCGCCACCTGCAACTTGATGCGCACACGCAGATTCTGGCGCGGCGACAACAGATGGTAGACGACATCGAAACGCTTCTCGCGCTGCGGCCAGTCGACGCCGCAGATGTCGATGATGTTGACGAAACCGCACTGCACGTCGTCACGCAGGAAGGTCAAAAGCGCGATGATGTTTTCAGTCGTCGTATTCAGCGTCAACTCGCCATAGGCGATATCGGCCGATACCACGAGAGAACCACGCGCTTCCCTTACGTAAGCAGCAAGATCGTTGAGAGCTTCGCTCATTCCTTATCGTCCTTTGCCCTTAGCGCTCGATCGTACCGGTACGCCGGATCTTCTTCTGCAGCAGAAGCACGCCGTAAAGCAGCGCTTCCGCCGTGGGGGGACAGCCCGGAACGTAGATATCCACCGGCACGACGCGGTCGCAGCCACGCACGACGGCGTAGGAATAATGATAATAGCCGCCGCCATTGGCGCAGGAGCCCATCGAAATGACGTAACGCGGCTCAGGCATCTGGTCGTAGACCTTGCGCAGCGCCGGCGCCATCTTGTTGGTCAGCGTTCCGGCGACGATCATCACGTCCGACTGGCGCGGCGAAGCGCGCGGGGCAACGCCGAAGCGCTCCATGTCGTAACGCGGACCGGAAGCCTGCATCAGGCCTTCGACGGCGCAGCAGGCAAGGCCGAACTGCATCCACATCAGGGAACCGGTACGCGCCCAGGTGATCAACTCGTCGGTCGAGGTGACCAGAAAGCCCTTGTCGGCCAGCTCGTCGTTGATGTCCGTGAAGTAGGCGTCGTTGCTGCCAACCGGCTTGCCGGTCGAGGGATCGATGATCCCCTTCGGCTGCGGCGCAACGAGCGTGGTATCGTTCTGGCTCATGCCCATTCCAGCGCTCCCTTCTTCCACTCATAGATAAAGCCGATGGTGAGAACGGCGAGGAACACCATCATAGACCAGAAACCGAACCAGCCCATCTCACCGAAGGACACAGCCCAGGGGAACAGGAAGGCGACTTCCAGATCGAAGATGATGAAGAGAATCGAAACCAGATAAAACCGGATATCGAACTTCATGCGGGCGTCGTCGAAGGCGTTGAAACCGCACTCGAAAGCGGAGAGCTTTTCCGGGTCCGGAGCCTTATAAGCGACAGCAAAAGGCGCAATGAGAAGCGCCAGGCCAATGACAAGAGCGATACCGATAAAGATTGCGATCGGAATATAGGAACTGAGGAGTTCAGTCATGGTCTCTTCCCTGCCCGGCCGGGTGCCGGACCTGCCTTTGCGACTGACGAGTCTTCAAGGCGCACAAATATGTTGCAACGCCAAAGTGGTTAGCGCAGCCGCGCTCTCTCTGCAAGAGTTTAGGCACCATTTCAAGAGACCTGCCGCATCGATTGGCAACAATATTGCCGAAATTGCCGCAAAATTGGGCCGTATTTCCGGGCTAAGCCCCTCAAATACAATAATAATCGATTGAAGGACGCAACCGCAAAAAAGTCACGTGAATTTTACGCCAAAATGGCGGCGAAGTGACGATCCCTGTAAATCGAAACTTGACTGTAAATGGCAGGAAAAACCGCGCTTGCGAGCGCCGGAATCAGGGCCTGAAATGGCCGCTAACGAATAGCGCAAAGAGCGCGTCGTTTGGTTTTTGAAGGAGTCATTTCAGGAAGAGAAATGGCGCGAGTGACGGGGCTCGAACCCGCGACCTCCGGCGTGACAGGCCGGCACTCTAACCGACTGAGCTACACCCGCGCTCCACAGACATTCGTCTGCGTATTTTTCCGAGGAACAGGATGGCGCGAGTGACGGGGCTCGAACCCGCGACCTCCGGCGTGACAGGCCGGCACTCTAACCAACTGAGCTACACCCGCTTATCCTGACCGACAAGACCTTAGTCTCGCCGTACGAACCAGCCTCGGCTGTTCGTTGAGCGGCTAACTACGGCGTTCGTGCGGGGGTGTCAAGCAGGTTTCACGACAAAAGAATAAGCTTCTGCATTTTGATCGGAAAAAACTGGAAGGCCTTTAACGGGCGCTATGGCAAACGCCCTGTTTTCCGGGCTTTTCCCAACAAAAACAAAAAACTTGTCCACAACCACAACGCTTGGAACGCAATTTTCTTGTGCTGCGAAACGGCGCGACAGGTGTCGTCTTTATCGAAAAGCCCGCAGTTTCCGGCTTTTTGCCGATAAGCTCTTCCAACGGACAAAGCTGTCCGGAAAAAAAACTAAAAAACTTCACAAAAGCCCTTGCGGTTTTTTTCCGATCCGAATACATCACGGCCACCGACGCGGCGGACATGATCCGCAGGACGCGAAGGGCGATTAGCTCAGTTGGTAGAGCGCCTCGTTTACACCGAGGATGTCGGGAGTTCGAGTCTCTCATCGCCCACCATTTTCCAAACCATCCCAACACAAGTATCATCAAGCCGAATTCCGTTCGGATGTCGTTTCGCTTTGACGGAAATTTCCGGCATCGTCAATGAGACAGCCCTCCCCGGTGCCAGCGGCTCGCTGTGCCCCAGCCAGGGCCTCGGGACGGCGCACTGACAAATCCCTCGGCAATCCGATAGCGACGCAGCAATGCCGATTATGAGCCCTGGTATGGCACCTCATCGCGCAGAATCAACATTCTGGACGAGATCGCTTCCGCGACAAAAAAGCCGGGCTGTGCCCGGCTTTTCTTATTTACGATACCTTGCGGACGATCAGTTGATCGCCTTCAAGTCGACCGTGAAGAACAGCGTCTCGCCGGAAGAATCGTCGACACCATCATTGTCGGTGACGGCATAGGCCGTTCCCGCCTTGTCGAAGGTGAAGCCTTCCAGCTTGTCGACGACATAGCCGTTTGTCTGGGCCTTGAGGTCGGGCAGGAAATCATGCGCTTCCTGCTTGGTCACCAGCGGCAGTTCGCCACCGATCTTGCCCGGCTTCAGGTCCGCGATCGCGACGCGGTAGAGCTTCTTGATCTTGGCCTTGTCGCCAATCTGATTGTCGCGCTCAAGGATATAGACATAGTCGCCCTGCGCGGTGATTTCGGAAAGGCCGATCCAACCTGCTTCAGTCTTGTCGAGCGGGTAACGCACGGCGCCCCATTCCTTGGATTTCGGATTGTAGGAAACGAGCTTGACGATGCCCTTTTCGTCGGTTCCCCATTCGCGCTGCACGGCCATCCACAACGTCGCGTCGTCGCCCTTGCCGATCATGGTCACGCCTTCGAAACCAAAGCGGGTGTCACCGGCCAGCAATTCCTTCGGCAGAGCGATTTCAGCCTTGATCTCGCCCTTGGCGTTGACGTTGTAGAGCGCGTGGGGAACGAGCTTGGCGCTGTCGCCCTCCGACGCCAGCCAGAAGCCGCCCTTGCCATCCAGCGTGATGCCTTCGATGTCGAGTTTCTGGGCTGCGATGCCGTCGCGCTTGACGCGCAGGACGCTGGTGATGGTGGCGGGCTTCTTCGTCGCATCGATGGTGTAGATCGACGGCTGGTTCCCGTAGACCGAGTCGGACACGGCGTAGAGGATGCCCGGCTTTTCGGCATCGCCGACCAGACCGGAAAGAGCACCCCAACCGATCGGCGCGCCGTCGACGGTGGCGGAAACCAGTTGCGGATAGGCAACCTGGCCTTCAGCGCGCTCATAGAGCATGACATGCGAGCGTGCGCCGCCATCCTCGATGAGATCGACCTCGTTCGCGGTCACGAAAAGATTGCGCGACGGGATGGCGACAGCACCTTCCGGCGAAATGCCGGACGGCAGAAGCTGCGTCAGTTCCGGCTCTTTTCCGGTATCCTTGTAGACCGCGACGATGGAGGCGCGCTCGGCAAGAACGAAGAAGTACTTCTGGCCATCGAAAGTCGCTGCTTCCAGACCTTCCGGTTCGATGCCCTTGGCCTTGGAGCGCTTTTCCGGGTAGTGGCCGATGCTGGCGACCGCATGTTCGAGCGAGGAGCCGGCTTCGTAGAGCAGCTTACCGGTCTTGTCGAAGATGGTGAAGCTGCGCGAACCGCCCTGCCAGTCGCCCTCATTGGCGATAACGATACGGTCATTGTCGAGCCACTTCACCGCATCCGGCTCGCGCTTGCGGCCTTCCTGCTTGTCGGTGAATTTCATCTGGCCGTCCGTCTTCGTGTCGATACCTTCCAGATCAACCTTGCCGGCGGAGAAATGCGTCTTCACCGTGCCGGTCTTGCCGTCGACGATGACGATATGGTTGTTTTCCTGCAACGTGAGTGCGATCTCGCCATTGGCGTTGATCGCGACGAATTCCGGCTCCGGATCTTCGGGGGCGATTTCGGCAAGGCCGGTCACGTCGATCTTCTTCAGCGTCGCGCAATCGGCAACGCCGTTCTTCAGAGCGACCGTCATCAGATAACCGGCGGGCATCTGCGGCAGGGCGCCCTCGTTCACGTCTTCATCGCGCTCGTTTTCGATCGCGATGGCGGCAAAGGTCTTGTCCGGGGAAATCGCGACGGAATCGGGCTGGCCGCCGAGATCACAGCTTGCCTCGATCTTCTTGGTGGCGATATCGACCGTCACCAGCTTGCCGGACGGCTTGGCGCGGTTTTCAGACGTATTGACGCCGGCCAGAACCTTGACGCCTGCAACGGCAACCGATGTCGGCTCGCCTTCGAGCAGCAATGCGCCACCGGCCTTGGGGGCCCTGGCGTCCGTGATGTCGATGAAGCCTATTCCACCAAGCGGGCTGTCCGAATAGATCAGCGTCTTGCCGTCTTCGCTGGCGGTTACGATTTCAGCGGACGTAACGGACTTGGCATCCTTGTCCGCGGGAAGGTTCTTCGCCACCGGAAACGATGCGATGCGGTTGAAAACCGGCTCGGCAGCGGCCGGAAAGGCTGCGGATGTGAGCAGCGCAGCGGTCAAAGCCATTTGAGAAAATCGGAACGCCATTATAATCCCCCTTGGATACAGAAACACCCTATGGCTTCTGCGTCAAAGACGTGACAGCGGCATGACATTTCTGTCGGGAGAATCAAAAAGCCCGGCCATGAAGGCCGGGCTTTCCTGTTCGTGCGCACATTCCGCGTATCGGAACGCCGTGAGTCCGGATGGAGGCACACAGGCGCGCTCCCTACTTTCAAGTACATCTTACCGGGTTGAAAAACTGGGCTATCCGAAAAAAGCTTTTCGAAAAGCCGCCCGGTTTTCGTGCCGGCATGAAGGCGTCAGGGCGTCAAAACATGTTTCCTCGTGAACCTGAAAAGCCGCCCGCCCGCCGCCGGGCGTCGCGGCTTTTCGGAAACCTTACGAGTTGACTGCGTCCTTCAGGCCCTTGCCTGCGGAAAACTTCGGTACGTTGCGAGCCGGAATATCGACTTCAGCACCCGTGGAAGGGTTACGACCCTTGGAGGCTTCACGACGGCTTACGGAGAAGCTGCCGAAGCCAGCGAGACGGATGTCGCCACCGCTCTTCAGTTCGTTCTGTACGGTTTCGAATACGGCATCAACAGCGGAAGCAGCATCTGCCTTCGTGAGACCAGCCTTTTCGGCAACAGCAGAGACGAGCTCGTTCTTGTTCATGTTTCCACCCCTTTCAATGGTTTGAAACGACTCAAAATTAAGCCGGCGCAGAATACGTCTGTATCCGCGCGCAGCAACTCAAAAGCGCCGGAATCGCCTGAAAAACAAGGGGTCTGGGGAGTTTTTCACAAAAAAGGCCGACATTTCTGCCGGCCTTTCGCTTAAACGTGCCAATTTCGCACCACTTGTACAACCCTCAAAGACACCGGGGCCTATGTGGCACCTAACACATTGATTCTATGCATAGGTGTTGCGAAAACCGATTCTGGCTTTCGCAACGATGCCAAGATCAATGCGCGATCGCCTGGCCGGTGTCGTCGACACCCTCGACCGTGGCGATCACAGGCGTTTCGATGCTGCCGTCCCACTCGATGGGGTCGGGCATGCGAAGCAGGGCGTGCCTGATGACCTCACCCATGCGCGAAACCGGGATGATTTCCATCTCGTTCTTCACATTGTCCGGAATCTCCGCCAGATCCTTGGCGTTTTCTTCCGGGATCAGCACCTTCTTGATGCCGCCGCGAAGCGCCGCGAGCAGCTTTTCCTTCAGGCCGCCGATCGGCAATACGCGACCACGCAGGGTGATTTCACCCGTCATCGCCACATCCTTCGAGACCGGAATACCGGTCATGATGGAAACGATGGCGGTGGCCATGGCGACGCCGGCGGACGGTCCGTCCTTCGGTGTCGCACCTTCCGGGACGTGAACGTGGATGTCGCTCTTGTCGAAACGCGGCGGCTCGATGCCGAAGTCCACGGCGCGCGAGCGGACATAGGATGCCGCTGCCGAAATGGATTCCTTCATCACTTCCTTGAGGTTGCCGGTCACAGTCATGCGACCCTTGCCCGGCATCATCACGCCTTCGATGGTGAGCAGCTCACCGCCGACCTCCGTCCATGCCAGACCGGTGACGATACCGACCTGATCCTCGCGCTCGGCCTCGCCGTGGCGGAACCGCGGAACACCAAGATAATCCGGAACGTTGGCCGCAGTTACATCCACGGACTTGGTCTTACCCTTGATGATCTCGGTCACGGCCTTACGTGCAAGCTTCATCAACTCGCGCTCGAAGCTGCGCACGCCCGCCTCGCGGGTGTATTGCTGGATCACGATCATCAGAGCGTCATCGCTGACCGAGAACTCTTCCGGACGCAGGGCGTGTTCCTTGATCGCCTTCGGCAACAGGTGACGCTTGGCGATTTCGCGCTTTTCGTCTTCGGTGTAGCCGGCGATGCGGATCACTTCCATACGGTCCATCAGCGGGCCAGGAATGTTCAGCGTGTTGGCCGTGGTCACGAACATCACGTCGGATAGATCGTATTCCACTTCAAGGTAGTGGTCCATGAAGGTGGAGTTCTGTTCCGGATCGAGAACCTCCAAGAGAGCCGACGACGGATCGCCACGGAAATCCATGCCCATCTTGTCGATTTCGTCGAGCAGGAACAGCGGATTTGACTTCTTGGCCTTCTTCATCGACTGAACGATCTTACCAGGCATGGAGCCGATATAGGTACGGCGGTGACCGCGGATTTCCGCCTCGTCACGCACGCCGCCCAGCGCCATGCGCACATATTCGCGGCCGGTCGCCTTGGCGATCGACTTGGCGAGCGAGGTCTTGCCGACGCCGGGCGGGCCGACGAGGCACAGGATAGGGCCGCGAAGCTTGGTGGCGCGCGCCTGCACGGCCAGATATTCGACGATACGTTCCTTGACCTTGTCCAGACCGAAATGATCCTGATCGAGGACCGCCTCGGCGCTATTGAGGTCGACCTTGATCTTCGACTTCTTGCCCCAGGGCAGACCCAGCAGCCAGTCCAGATAGTTACGCACGACGGTCGCTTCCGCAGACATCGGGCTCATCTGGCGAAGCTTCTTCATTTCCGCTTCGGCCTTTTCCTTGGCTTCCTTGGAGAGCTTGGTCTTGGCGACGCGCTCTTCCAGTTCGGCCATCTCGTCACGGCCATCTTCGCCGTCGCCGAGTTCCTTCTGGATCGCCTTCATCTGTTCGTTCAGATAATATTCGCGCTGGGTCTTCTCCATCTGCCGCTTGACGCGCGAGCGGATACGCTTCTCGACCTGAAGCACGGAAATTTCGCCTTCCATGAAGCCGAGCGCCTTTTCAAGCCGCTGCTTCACGCTGACGGTTTCCAGCATTTCCTGCTTTTCGGTGATCTTGATCGACAGGTGCGAGGCAACCGTGTCGGCCAGCTTCGAATAGTCATCGATCTGGCCGGCCGCGCCGACAACCTCAGGCGAAATCTTCTTGTTGAGCTTCACATAGCTTTCGAATTCCGAGACGACCGAACGCGACAGCGCCTCGATCTCGACCGGGTCTTCGGCAGGCTCCTGCAAAGGCGTCGCGGAGGCTTCGTAGAAATCCTCGCGGCCGGTGTATTCATCGATCTGGGCGCGGCCCTTGCCTTCCACCAGCACCTTGACGGTGCCGTCTGGAAGCTTCAGGAGCTGCAGAACGTTGGCGACCGTACCGACCTTGTGGATGGCGTCCGGGGTCGGATCGTCATCGCTGGCGTTGATCTGGGTGACAAGCATGATCTGCTTGTCCGAACCCATGACTTCCTCGAGCGCGCGAATGGATTTTTCCCGCCCGACGAACAGGGGAACGATCATATGCGGGAAAACGACAATGTCGCGCAGGGGAAGTACCGGGTAGGTACCGCCAGATGCCGCAGACGTGATGTTCGTCATATCATTTCCTTTCATGGTCCCTTTCGGGACACTTTGCCGGGCATCTTGGGGCGCCCGGCACATTCATTTCTCGAGACTGAAAGTGGAGTTTCGAAACACCGATTTCAAGTCACCGGAAGAGACGGCCCCGCGCACCGGCACGGCCGTGAAATTCAACAAAACCCAGCGCCGGCTATTCCTCCCGACATTTCCGGTTATCCTTGAAGGCCAGGAACCGGGTCGCCGACGGTAATTCACATTTCCGTCATATCGCGCTGCAAATCAGTTTTAGGACTTTATCAGCAAAGCGCAATCCGCTCCAAACGCAAAATCGGGTTCCGCCAAGTTAGGAGCAAGTTTCGCGCCCGAACTCAACAGAAAAGGCCCGCACAGGTGCGGGCCTTCCAAATTCATCAAAGCGCCGGATCAGCCAATCAAGCCGAAACGTTGGTCTTTTCTTCCTGACGATCCGCATAGATGTAGAGCGGACGAGCGATGCCGCTGACGACATCGTTGGAGATAACCACTTCGCGCACGCCTTCCAGCGTCGGCAGTTCGAACATGGTATCCAGCAGGATCTTCTCCATGATCGAGCGCAGGCCGCGGGCGCCGGTCTTGCGGGTAATCGCCCGCTTGGCGATCTCGCGCAGGGCGTCCTCGTGGAATGTCAGTTCCACATCTTCCATCTCGAACAGCCGCTGATACTGCTTGACGAGTGCGTTCTTCGGCTCGGACAGGATCTGGATCAGCGCGTCCTCGTCGAGGTCCTCGAGCGTCGCCAGAACCGGCAGACGACCGATGAATTCCGGAATGAGACCGAATTTCACCAGATCTTCCGGCTCCAGTTCGCGCAGCACTTCGCCGACGCGGCGATCGTCTTCCGCCTTGACGGTCGCACCGAAGCCGATCGAGGTCTTTTCACCCCTGGCCGAGATGATCTTGTCGAGGCCGGCAAACGCGCCGCCGCAGATGAACAGGATGTTGGTCGTATCCACCTGCAGGAATTCCTGCTGCGGATGCTTGCGGCCGCCCTGCGGCGGAACGGAAGCGACCGTGCCTTCCATGATCTTCAGAAGCGCCTGCTGAACGCCCTCGCCCGACACGTCGCGCGTGATGGACGGGTTGTCCGACTTGCGGGAAATCTTGTCGACTTCGTCAATGTAGACGATGCCGCGCTGGGCGCGCTCGACATTGTAATCCGCAGACTGCAACAGCTTCAGGATGATGTTTTCCACGTCCTCGCCGACATAACCGGCTTCGGTCAGCGTCGTTGCATCCGCCATGGTGAAGGGCACGTCGATGATGCGGGCGAGCGTCTGGGCAAGATAGGTCTTGCCGCAGCCCGTCGGACCGACGAGCATGATGTTCGACTTCGCAAGCTCGACATCGCCGTTCTTGGAGGCGTGCGCGAGGCGCTTGTAGTGGTTGTGAACGGCCACGGACAGGATTTTCTTCGCCTGCTTCTGGCCGATGACATATTCGTCGAGAATCTTGATGATGTCCTGCGGGGTGGGAACACCCTCGCGCGACTTCACCATCGACGTCTTGTTCTCCTCACGGATGATGTCCATGCACAATTCGACGCATTCATCGCAGATGAATACTGTCGGTCCGGCAATGAGTTTCCGGACTTCGTGCTGGCTCTTGCCGCAGAATGAACAATAGAGTGTATTTTTAGAGTCGCCGCCGTTGCTGCCGCTGACTTTGCTCATATCTCTTTCCTTCCAGCACGCCGCAGTCCGCCAAACGGATCGCGGTCAACTTACCGCCCGCCGATACGGCAGCCCTTGGGGTGCATCGCCGTATCCGCCTCGTTTCCCGGGGTACTAACCGGTATCAGATACATGAGCTGACAACCGGCTGCAACGAATTCCCCATCAAACCAAAGGCCACGTCATAAAAATTCAACATAGCCTTTATATATACTAATATCGCTTTCTGTTGCGGTTGAAAGCCCCGAAATTACTTTACGGGGTCAAACAAACGTCAAAAGCGTCACGCCTCAATTCGCGGCGGCGCCTTCCATTTCCTGACGCGAGGTAAGGATTTTGTCGATCACGCCCCAGTCCTTCGCCTCTTCGGAATCCATGAAGTGGTCGCGATCAAGGGTTTTTTCAACCTCTTCCAGCGTGCGGCCGGTGTGCTTCACGTAGACTTCATTGAGACGGCGCTTCATCTTGATGATGTCACGGGCGTGACGCTCGATGTCCGAGGCCTGTCCCTGGAAACCGCCGGAGGGCTGGTGCACCATGATGCGGGCGTTCGGGGTGGCGAAGCGCATTCCCTTTTCGCCGGCGGCCAGAAGCAGCGAGCCCATGGATGCGGCCTGGCCGACGCAAAGCGTCGAGACCGCAGGGCGGATGAACTGCATCGTATCGTAGATCGCCATGCCGGCGGTCACGACGCCACCTGGCGAATTGATGTAGAGCGCAATTTCCTTCTTCGGGTTTTCAGCCTCGAGGAAAAGCAGCTGCGCGCAGACGAGCGAGGCCATCTGGTCTTCCACCGGGCCGGTGAGGAAAATAATGCGTTCCTTGAGAAGACGGGAAAATATGTCGTAGGAGCGTTCGCCGCGATTGGTCTGCTCTACGACCATCGGCACCAGAGCCATGGCGGTATCAACTGGATTTTTCATGTCCGTCCTTTGTCAAACTCTGCCCTTTGCGGAAAACCGCTCCGGAATCACTTCTAACCTTCATTCTCCCTACATAGAGTGTCCCTGCCCGGTACTTCAAGACACGAAGCCGCATATCCTTAACGGCTCAACAGCGATTGTACGCATTGACCACCGGAGCGGGCAACGGCTGCAAACCGGCCGATGCAGGCGGGACCGCTCCCCGTCGCCGGCATTATTTTTCATGAAAGCACGCCGCAAACATAAAAACCGGCGATCATGCACAGATATAACTTATCACCGGCAAGAACTCGTTAGGTATTTGCAGCGGATACTACGCCCGCGAATTTCCGGTTTCCCGTCAGGGGGCAGGCACCTCTTTCGCGCGAAATGGCATCTCAACCAATTCCGGCGGGCATTGCGCACATCGTGCCGCAGAACCTGCCCTTACGGCATGATGGGCAGATAGGATTTTGCAATGCTGGATGCAAAGACGGGCATGCTGCTTTGGGCGTCGGAGACGCTTACCCTCGCCCTGCTTTTGGGAACCCTGTGGCTGCACCGCCCATCCCGCCGGCACAATCTTTATTTCGCCGCCGGTTTCGTCGCCACCGGCGTCGGAACGGTGATGGTGGCGCTGCGCGGCGATATCCCCAGCTTCCTGTCGGTCGAGGCGGGCAACGCGCTCGCCCTCTCGGCTTTCGGGTTCTGGCTCGCCGGCCTTCTGTCCTTCGAACAACGCAAGACCGCCGGCTGGATCGCCATTCCGGCGCTCCTGTGGGTGGCGGGCATGTTCATCGCCCCCATCCGCGAAAGCATGGTCTCGCGCATCCTGCTCTATCACGCCTGCGCGGCAACCGGGTATTTCATGCTGGCCGGCGTGCTTCTGGCCAGCAAGGCGCGCGCATCGCTCAGCCGCAGGGTGCTGGCGGCCATCTTCATATTGCAGGCATTTTCCGGCGCCCTCGTGGCATCCATCGTCATTCCCATCAATGTCACCGCCCCCAACGCCATTCCTCTGACGGCGGCGCTCGCCTTTTCAGGCATTCTCGGCTTTACCGTCATCATCATGATCAGCGCCAAGATCATCATGGAAGACACGGAAACCCGCCTGCACCGGCTTGCCATGACCGATCATCTTACCGGCGTCCTCAACCGGCGCGGCCTTCTGGAAGAGTTCGAACACATCAAGAAAAGGTCGCCGGCCTCCAGCCAATACGTGGCGCTGGTGCTGTTCGACATCGATCATTTCAAGAAGATCAACGACAGATACGGCCATCAGTCGGGCGATGCGGTGCTTGTGCATTTCTGCAATCTGGCGCAGCACGTCATCGGCGATCGCGGCCTTTTCGTCCGGATGGGCGGCGAGGAATTCGCACTGGTCGCCGAAGTGGAAAGCCCTTCCAGCACGGTGACGCTTGCGGAAGCCATCCGCAGCAATCTGCGCCTTTCCAAGATCAGTTCGCGCGGCGAAGGCATCGAGGTCACGACCAGCGTCGGCATATCCGAAGCGATGATCAAGGATGCGGATCTGAACGCGATGATGACGCAGGCCGACCGCGCGCTTTACGCGGCAAAGAAGGCCGGCCGCAACAGGACCGTGATCCATGTGAATTCGGCCAATGTCGTCGTCCCCTCCCCTGACCGGGACGAAAACCCGATGGACAACAATGCCGACCGGCAGGTCGCCGCGCTGAACCGGATATCGGTCATCGCCGGCCGGTGACAAGGCGACCTTGCGGGCGACAGGCAACGAAACACGCAGGAGGGGTTTTTCACGCCCTTCCCAAACCACCGAGCGCGGAATAAACCATAGGCATGACAGCGACATTCCCCTTTCTTAAAATCGATCCCGCCACGCGCCGCGTTTCCCTTGATGCCCGTGACCAGGCCTTCTACAGCGATCCGAACCCGGTCTATGCCGCCCTGCATGCCCAATGTCCCACCTTCTACTGGGAAGAGCAGCGGCAATGGTTCTTCACCGGATACGACCATGTCAGCGCCCTCCTGCGCGACCGCCGGTTCGGGCGGCAGATCCTGCATGTCGCAAGCCGCGAGGAAATCGGCCTGGCGGAGCCGCTCGAGCATGTGAAGCATTTCGATGCCGCAGAGCAGCATTCGCTTCTGGAACTGGAACCGCCGGAACACACGCGGCTGCGCACGCTGATCAACCGCGCTTTTGTTTCCCGGCATGTCGACAAAATGAAGCCCGAAATCGAGGAACTCGCCAACCGCCTGATCGACGCCTTCGAACGGAACGGCAAGACGGAACTGCTCTCCACCTATGCCGACATCATCCCCGTAACGATGATCGCACGGATGATCGGCATCCCCGAGGAAATGGGGCCGCAGCTCCTGAAATGGTCCCATGCCTATGTCGGCATGTACATGTTCAAGCGCACGCCCGAGGATGAGCTTCTGGCGGACAAGGCGGCGCATGAATTTTCAGACTATGTGCGCAGCGTGATTGCCGAGCGGCGGGCTGAGCCGAAGGACGACCTGCTGAGCCACATGATCCATACGGAGCACAAGGGCCAGTATCTGACCGATGACGAGCTGATCTCCACCACCATCGTGCTCCTGAACGCCGGGCATGAGGCGACGGTGCACCAGATCGGCAATTCCGTGCGCATCATTCTGGAAAGCGGCATCTCGCCCGACGTCCTGTTCCACGACGAGACGGCTACGGAACGCACGGTGGAGGAAACGCTGCGCATCTGCGCGCCCGTCCACATTTTCCAGCGCTGGGTTCTGGAGCCGGTCGAGATCGACGGCGTGGAATTCAAACGCGGCGACAAGGTCAGCCTCATTCTGGCGGCAGCCAATCTCGATCCCGCAAAATTCTCCGATCCGCTGGCCTTCAGGCCGGACCGGAACGAAGGCGCCAACGTCTCCTTCGGCGCGGGCATCCACTTCTGCATCGGCGCGCCACTGGCAAGGCTGGAGCTGAACCTCGCTCTGCCGCTGCTTTTCAAGCGCCTGCCGGGTTTGCGGATTGCCGAGCCGCCCAGGGTCAAGGACGTCTATCATTTCCACGGTCTGGAACGGCTCGATCTCAGCTGGTGAAGTGTTTTTTTATCATCACTGATGCGGTATGCTATTTCTGTTCAACAGCGATGAGGCAGGTGCCTTGGCAACCAAGTCGAAGAAAAAGATAGATCCGACAGCGTCCCCTGTGCCTGATTTTGATCTGCTTGAGGCACGGCTTAAACGACTGGCAGAAGAGCTGTCAGAGATCAAGCTGAAGCCCGAGGAGATCAAAGCCGAGAAGCCGAGACGGACGCCGGGACGTTTCAAAGGCGCGCTTGTGGTCGGACCTCGGTTTTTCGAGCCCCTTACGGAAGAAGAGTTCGACGAGTTCGCGACCGAATGAGATATCTACTGGATACCCATGCCCTGCTCTGGTGGCTGAACGATGATGGCCAACTTTCGCCAGACGCGCGCGAAACCATTGGCGATCCGGAAAACGACATCTATGTGAGCGCGGCTTCAGCGTGGGAAATTTCAACAAAATTTGCGCGGGGACGTTTACCGGGAGCGTCGCTGATACTTCCCGATTTTGCGGGCGTGATTGAACAGGAAGGCTTCCTCGAACTTCCCATCAACAGCGCCCATATGGTTCGCAGCGCCATGTTGCCGGGTGACCACCGCGACCCATTCGACCGAATTCTCGCGGCTCAATCGATCCTGGAAAACATGGCGCTGATATCCATCGACGAGAAAATTCCGTCGCTTGGCGTTATGACACGCTGGTAGCCCACCATCACAACCGGATAACATAATCCTTCCGGGTCGTTTCGACGACCTCCCAGGTGCCCTTGAAGCCCGGCCGCAGGACCAGCCTGTCGCCCGGTCTCAGATCACGCGGGGTTCCGCCATCCTCGGTCAGGACCGAATGGCCCTCGAGAATGCTGAAATACTCCCATTCGTCATAGATCACCCGCCATTTTCCGGGCGTGGATTGCCAGACGCCGGCATAGATGCCGCCCGGCGCCTCCTCCAGGTTCCAGGTGGTGAATCTGGGGTCGCCGGAAATCAGCCTTTCCGGCGCGGGTGCACTGTGCTCCACCTCCGCCGCAACATCGCCGGCCGCAGCGGTCTGTGTATCTTCGAATACCAGAAAATTCGTCATGACGGCCCCTGCCCCTCAGAGCTTCGCAAGCGATTGTTCGAGATCGGCGATGATGTCCTTGACATCCTCGATGCCGATCGACAGGCGCACCACATCCGGCCCGGCGCCGGCCGCCGTCTGCTGTTCCGGCGTCAGCTGTGCATGGGTGGTGGAGGCCGGGTGGATGACCAGCGACCGCGTATCGCCGATATTGGCGAGATGCGAAAAGAGTTGCAGCCCTTCCACCAGCGCCTTGCCGGCGGCGTGACCGCCCTTGATGCCGAAGGTGAAGACGGAGCCTGCCCCCTTTGGCGAATAATGCTGCTGGATGGCGTGGTTGTCGCTGTCTTCCAGCCCGGCATAATGCACCCAGCCGACCTTGGGATGCGCTTTCAGCCATTTGGCGACAGCGAGCGCGTTGTCGGAATGGCGCTGAACGCGCAGCGGCAGGGTTTCTATGCCGGTGAGGATGAGAAAGGCGTTGAAAGGCGAGATCGCCGGGCCGAGATCGCGCAAACCAAGCACGCGGCAGGCGATGGCGAAGGCGAAGTTGCCGAAGGTCTGGTGCAGCACGACCCCGGAATATTCCGGCCGGGGCTGCGACAGCGACGGGTACTTGTCGGTCGCCGACCAGTCGAAGGTTCCGCCATCGACGATGATGCCGCCCATGGAATTGCCATGGCCTCCGAGAAATTTCGTCAGCGAATGCAGCACGATATCCGCACCATGTTCCAGCGGCCGCAACAGATAGGGGCTGGCCATGGTGTTGTCGACGATCAGCGGCAGGCCATGCCGGTGGGCTACATCGGCGATGGCAGCGATATCCACGAACGTGCCGCCCGGATTGGCGAGGCTTTCGATGAAAATGGCGCGGGTGCGGTCGTCGATCTGCCGTTCGAAACTGCCTGGATCGGTCGCATCGGCCCAGCGCACCTGCCAGTCGAAGCCCTTGAAGGCGTGGCCGAACTGGTTGATGGAGCCGCCATAAAGCTGCCGGGCTGAGACGAAATTGTCGCCGTGTTGCAGCAGCGTGTGGAAGACCAGCAATTGCGCGGCGTGACCGGATGCGACGGCAAGCGCCGCCGTGCCGCCCTCAAGCGCTGCGACACGCTCTTCCAGAACCGCCTGGGTGGGGTTCATGATGCGTGTGTAGATATTGCCGAACTCTTTCAATCCGAACAGGGCGGCGGCGTGATCGGCGTCACGGAAGGCATAGGCCGTCGTCTGGTAAATCGGCGTTGCGCGCGCGCCGGTGGTCGGATCAGGCTGCGCGCCCGCATGCACCGCCAACGTTGAAAACCCGGGATTGCTGCTCGACATGATGTTTCCTCCAATAGAATTTTGGAGGGATCATAATGCCTTGGCGCCAAATGATAAGTCCAATGTGTACCAACTATCGCACAATATTGAGACGCGGATACTCAATTGCGGGACAACGATCCATCACCACGTTCATGCCGTAGGCTTCCGCCTTTGCGGCGGCATTGTCGTCTCTGACGGAAAGCTGGCCCCAGATCACCGATGGCCGCTCTGGCAGCAATATGGCCTCGTCGACAATCGCCGACAAATATTCCGGTGCCCGGAACACATCGACCATATCAACGGTTTCAGGGATATCGGCGAGCCGGGCGTAAACCTTCTGTCCCAATATCTCCTTGCCCGCCTGACCGGGATTGACCGGTATGACACGGTAACCCCTGGACAGCAGAAAACGCATGACGCCATGGCTCGGCCGATCCGGGTTGGGAGAGGCTCCAAGCAAAGCGATGGTCCTGACATCCGTCAGAATTTTTCTGAGATAATCGGGTTCGTAACTATCATGCTGCATGTCAACTTATCCTCTGGCACATCGGACGGTTTGAGGACCTCCGGCGCGTTTCCACCGTTTGACCGTCTCGCGAGTACCGCGTCTCCCGCACGGACCCGGGAACGCGTTTTTTGGCGCTGCTCTTCGCGCCATCATTTATATTTAGGAAGCGCCATCGCTCTCTTGAACCCCTGCACGACTGAAAATATCGAACGGATCGGGTTCATCGTCCCCTGGCGGCACATTTTCGTCCACGCAAAATGATTTCGCAAAAACGCTCAAATTGCCGTTGTATTGAGTATTTTTGTCCACTTTTCAAAAGGCGCACATGGGACGGAATGCCGCCTCAAACACCATTAGCGTGCATTTCATGCGCCCTTCGTCTCCTGTTTGTTTTCATTCCGTTCACCGATAAATTAGGCTTGTCTAATTTTCATAAACTTATTCCACAGATCAAATCATCAATCGATCTGTAACGTCACAGTTAATGCTTCGTCGACAAAGTGAAATTTCTTTTCAGTTTGGAGATATGGCCCCTATTCAAATTGATACACTGGTGAACCCGGCGGCGAACGATCGTCAATAGACGAATATTAGTCGTATTGGCTTCTTTTTGCGAAAAAATACCCGCCGGCAAAACCATAAGCTGTGCGTCTGGCGTCAACGCACCCGTCTTGCTGATGAAATCATGAGCAGAACAACACAACCGCCTCCAGCGAAACCGCCGGCTTCCCCCCGCAAAAGCCACAAGCCCGAAACTTGACGCGCGTCATAATCCGTAAAATGGCCGCAGTTTCACACTGGAAATCGGGGTGCCTCCCGCACCGCTTTTTCGAGCGACCGGCGCGCGACACCGCCATCATCTAAAATGGATTACGGTTTTCAGGCTGATGCTGTAGGTTGCCTAAAGTAGCCCGCGAGCGAGTCTCTAATCGTGACATTTGACATTCTTATTCTGGTGCTTCTGGGCGCGATACTGCATGCCGGATGGAATGCGCTGGTCAAATCCGGATCCGACAAGTCTCTGGACGCCTCTCTGATCGCGGCGGGGGCAGCGGCTTGCTCGTTACCCTTCCTGCCGTTCCTGCCGTTTCCCGCGCCGGTCGCCATTCCCTTCCTCATTGCCTCCGCCGTCCTGCAATTCGCCTATTTCCGTCTTGTCGCCGCCGCCTATACGATCGGTGATATCGGCCTTGTCTACCCCGTCATGCGCGGCGTGGCGCCCCTGATCGTCGCGGCGACAAGCAGCCTGTTCCTGAGCGAAGTTCTAAGTCCGCTTGCGCTTGCCGGGATCGCCATCATTTCCGGAGGCATCCTCACCCTCGCCTTCGAGGCGCGGCGCGGCGGCGGAAAGGCGATCGTCCTTGCGCTCATCAATGCCTTCGTGATCGCCTCCTACACCTTCGTGGACGGCGTCGGCGCCAGGCTTTCCGGCAACGCGATTTCCTATACGCTGTGGATGTCGCTCCTACCGCCCGTGCTGCTCTTCGGTTTCGCCTTTTACCAGCGCGGCGTCATCGCCGTTGCGCGGCATGTGCGGCGAAACTGGTGGCGCGGCCTGATCGGCGGCGGCGGCTCCATTCTCTCCTACGGGCTGGCGCTCTATGCCATGACCAAGGCCCCGGTCGCGGTCGTTGCGGCGCTGCGGGAAACCTCCATTCTGTTTGCGCTGGTAATCTCCGTCGTGATCCTGAAAGAACGCGCCAGCACCTGGCGTTATCTTGCCGGTGGCATCATCGCGGCGGGCGTTCTGGTCATGCGACTGGGTTAAAACGGGTCTTTTTTGTGAGGTAAAATATTACCACACAAATAAGCCATTGTTTTTATTTGTTTATTTTTAACGCCTGCCAAAGCCGTCATATTGACGCTTCCGCCGCTTCACCGTATAAGCGCGCCAGATCGGATTCCCATGGAATATGGTCATTTGCGGTTGCCTTGCGGCAGCCAAACCAAGCAACAAGAAACGCCCGTTTGCTCTTTGTTCAAAAAAGAGGATCACGGGTCCACGTTAGAAAGTCAAACCTATGTCTACTTTCGTTCAGAAGCCTGCTGAGGTGGAGAAGAAGTGGATCATCATCGACGCCGAAGGCCTCGTTGTTGGTCGCCTCGCCACCATCGTTGCAACCCGCCTGCGCGGCAAGCACAAGGCTACCTACACCCCCCACGTCGATGATGGCGACAACGTCATCGTCATCAACGCGGAAAAGATTGCCTTCACCGGCAACAAGTACTCCGACAAGAAGTACTATTGGCACACCGGTCACCCGGGTGGCATCAAGGAGCGCACCGCTCGCCAGATCATCGAAGGCCGCTTCCCGGAGCGCGTTGTTGAAAAGGCCATCGAGCGCATGATCCCGCGCGGCCCGCTCGGCCGTCGCCAGATGAAAAACCTGCGCGTTTACGCAGGCTCGAACCACCCGCACGAAGCACAGCAGCCCACCGTTCTCGACGTGGCCGCGCTTAACAAGAAGAACGTAAGGAGCGCCTGATAATGGCCGATCTTTCCTCTCTGAAAGACCTCGCCCCGGCATCGGAAGCTTCGGCTCCCGTGCACGTCCGCAAGGTTGATACCCTCGGCCGCTCCTACGCGACCGGCAAGCGCAAGAACGCCGTAGCCCGCGTATGGGTGAAGGCTGGTTCTGGCAAGATCATCATCAACGGCCGCGATTTCACCGCGTATTTCGCACGCCCGGTTCTGCAGATGATCCTCCAGCAGCCGCTGGTTGCAGCTGCCCGCGCCGGCCAGTTCGACATCATCGCAACGGTTGCTGGCGGCGGTCTTTCCGGCCAGGCCGGCGCCGTGCGTCACGGTGTTTCCAAGGCGCTGACCTACTTCGAACCGGGCCTGCGCCCCGTTCTGAAGAAGGGTGGCTTCCTGACCCGCGACAGCCGCGTTGTCGAGCGTAAGAAGTACGGTAAGGCCAAGGCCCGCCGTTCGTTCCAGTTCTCCAAGCGTTAATCGCTTCTCGGAACGGTTCGTTCAACAATTCGAAAGGCGGGGCTTCGGCTCCGCCTTTTTTTATTTTGCCGACCCGCCTCATCTTGAATTATTCCCTCAAGGGAATAATATCACCTGATGAGCTATGTCGTCGAGTATACGAATGAATTCGGAGCATGGTGGGAAACGCTTGAAGAGAGCGAACACATCAGTATCGACGCCTATGTTCAGAAACTTGAAGAGCGCGGCCCCCGCCTGCCGTTTCCCCATTCGAGCGGCATTCACGGATCACGACATGCGCATATGCGCGAACTGCGTATCCAAAGCGGCGGAAAGCCGTTGCGGATCTTTTATGCCTTCGATCCCCGCCGAATGGCAATCCTGCTGATTGGCGGCGACAAGACGGGCGACAAACGGTTTTATGACCGCATGATCCCGATTGCCGATGCACTTTATGACGAGCATCTGACGGAGCTTGAAAAGGAGAAACACGATGAGCGGTAGGCATAGTTTCGCACAATTGCGCAGCCGGATGTCGGATGATGCGCGTGTTAGATCAAAAAACGAAGCAAATCGCCTGGAAGAAGAAATGGACCTTGCGGACGTTCGCAGGGCGCTGAAACTCTCTCAGGACGAAATAGCGCAGGCGCTGGACATCGGTCAAAGCTCCGTCGCGAAACTTGAAAAACGGGCCGATATGTATGTCGGAACGTTACGCAGGTTTATTGAGGCGATGGGCGGTGAGCTGGAGATCGTCGCACGTTTCGACGGTCGTTCGATCAAAATCCGCAACTTTGCCGATCTCGCCGAAAAGACGGATAAATAATGGCCATCAAAACCATCGACCATGCCTTCACCGCCGCAACGCTAACATCGGCTGCGACCGACCCGACCCATGCGGGCGTCCTTTCTTTCATGCGGCGTAAATATACCAAGAACCTCAAGGGTGTATCGACGGCCGTGTGGGGCATTCCCTTCGACGCGGCGACGTCCAACCGCCCCGGCGCCCGCTTCGGGCCGCAAGCGATCCGCCGCGCCTCGGCGATTTTCGACAACGACCCACAATATCCCTTCGCGCGCGATCTCTTCGCCCATATGCCGACCATCGACTACGGCGACTGCCTGCTCGATTATGGCAATCACTGGAAAACGCCTGATACGATCGAAAAGGAAGCGCGCAAGATCATCTCCAAGACGGATTATCTGCTGACGCTCGGCGGCGACCATTTCATCACCTGGCCACTTCTGAAGGCGCATGTGGCAAAGCACGGCCCGCTGGCGCTGGTGCAATTCGATGCACATCAGGACACCTGGTTCGACGACGGCAAGCGCATCGACCACGGTTCCTTCGTGACCCGCGCCGTGCGCGACGGGCTGATCGATGCCGACCGCTCGATCCAGATCGGCATCCGCACCCATGCGCCGGAGGATTTCGGCATCCGCATTCTCCACGGTCACGAGGTGGAGGAGATGCGGGCGAGCGACATAGCCGCGCTGATCGTCAAGCATACGGCAAGTATGCCTGCCTATCTGACCTTCGATATCGATTGCCTCGATCCCGCCTTCGCGCCCGGAACCGGCACGCCTGTCGCAGGCGGGCCGACCAGCGCCAAGGTCCTATCCGTCCTGCGCGGGCTTGGCCAACTCGATATTCGCGGTTCCGATGTGGTGGAAGTCGCGCCCGCTTACGATCATGCTGATATCACCGCCATTGCCGGAGCCACCGTTGCGATGTATATGCTTGGCTTGCGTGCCGAACGGCTGGCGAAGGCTGGCTGACGATAAAAACGGTACTTGCCAAACTGATTCCGATTGCACTCGCAACCCTTTGAAAAGGCAGGACAAGGATATGACAGCGAAGATCTTCATCGATGGCGAACACGGCACCACGGGTCTGCAGATCCGCACGCGCCTTGCCGGTCGCCGCGATATCGAACTGCTGTCCATTCCCGAGGCCGAGCGTCGCAACGCGACGATGCGCGAGGATATGCTCAACAACGCCGACATTTCGATCCTCTGCCTGCCGGACGATGCTTCCAGAGAAGCCGTCTCCATGGTGGCCGGCAACAACAATGTCCGCATCATCGACACCTCGACCGCCTATCGCATCCATAAGGACTGGGCTTACGGTTTTGCCGAAATGGACAAGGAACAGGGCGAAAAGGTCCGTTCCGCCCGCTTCGTCGCCAATCCGGGCTGTTATCCGACCGGCGCTATCGGCCTCCTGCGTCCGCTGCGCGCTAGCGGCATCCTGCCGGACGGTTACCCGGTCAGCGTCAATGCGGTCTCCGGTTACACCGGCGGTGGCAAGCAGATGATCGCGCAGATGGAAGATCAGGGCCGGGACGACGCGATCAGCGCCAATAATTTCCTCTACGGCCTGACGCTCAGCCACAAGCATGTGCCGGAAATGACCATTCACGGCCAGTTGGACCGCGCGCCGCTGTTTGCGCCGTCCGTCGGACGTTTCCCGCAGGGCATGATCGTGCAGGTTCCGCTGTTTGCCGCCGACCTTAGGGAAGGCACGACCATCGAGACCGTGCATGCCGCACTTACCGCCCATTATGCGGGACAGGATATCGTCAGCGTCGTTCCGCTTGCCGAAAGCAAGGGGCTTTCCCGCATCGATGCCGAGGAACTGGTGGGCAAGGACACGATGAAGCTGTTCGTGTTCGGCACGCCGGGTGGCGAGCACATCAATCTCGTCGCGCTGCTCGACAACCTCGGCAAGGGCGCTTCCGGTGCGGCGGTTCAGAACATGGAACTGATGCTGTCGGCATGAGTTCGGCCACCCCCTCTTTTCCGGCCTCGTGGAATATCGAGGCCGCAAAGCAGATCGCCGATACGCCGGCCGGGGTGGTTTACGAGGTGACGCTTGGCGATGGTTCCCTTGCCGTCGCCAAGGCGCTGAAACACAAGGTTCTCAAAGACAGCCTTCGTGGCGCGGATTTCATCGAATGGCGGGCGGGCGTCGGCTGCGTGACGCTGCTCGACCGTTCCGACGACATTCTGCTCATGGAACATGCCGGCTCGGAGACTCTGCGCGACGTGCTGTTCCGCGACGGCGACGACGATGCCGCGACTGCAATTGCCGCGGATGTTCTCCTGCACTATCACCGCCCGTCGGAAGTGCCGCCGCCATCGAGCCTGCTGACATTGCCGCAATATTTCGAAAGCCTGTTCCGCAAAGCTGAACAGGATCGCAGCGACGGCGTGGACGGCCCCTATGTCGAGGCCGCCGCGCTCGCGCAGGAGCTTATCGGCAGCCAAAGCGATATCCGGCCACTGCACGGCGATCTGCACCACGAAAACATCATGCGCAGTGCGCGTGGCTGGATCATCATCGACCCGGCCGGCCTGATCGGCGATGCCGCGCTCGACGTCGCCAATATGTTCTCCAATCCGCTCGACCGCTTCGATCTGACACGCAGCGAGGCACGCATCGCTTCCATGGCGTCGATTTTTGCGAAAGCGCTCAAACGGGACGAACGGGTGCTTCTGCAATATGCCTTTGCTTACGGCTGTCTTTCGGCGGCATGGCACGAAGAAGACGGCAATGCGCAGGAGCGCGATGACGAGTTGGCGGTCGCCGCTACCATCAAGACGGTGCTGACCCAGTTTTAGGTGAGGTCAGTCCCTGACCTCAATCGCGACGGGCGCCGGATATTCGCCGATGAAGCCGCGCCAGTGGGCGACCGAAAAACCGAGAACGATCAGTGCCATGCCCTGATGGGCGAGCGCCACATGAATATCGACATGCATCAGAAGCGTGGTGATGCCGAGCGCCGCCTGAATGGAGATCAGCACGAAGAACAGCACGGCGCGGCGCGCATGCGGCGTGCCGGGCAAGGCGCGGGCAAGGGACACCATATGCCATAAGGTGGCGGCAAACAGCGTGTAGGCGCCGAGACGGTGGACGAATTGCACCGTCTTCGGGTTTTCGAACAGGTTGATCCACCAGGGCTGTTGCAGGAAAAGATCGCCCGGCACCAGGGAACCGTCCATCAGCGGCCAGGTATTGTAGGACAGGCCGGCATTCAGCCCCGCCACCAGCGCGCCGAGGTAGATCTGGAACAGACAGAGGAAAGTCAGCAGCGCGGCAAAACGACGGCCGGTGGTTTCATCGGCAGCCTCCGGCGAATGGTACGACAGGCCGCGCAATATCCACATGCAGCCCGCGAAGATGAGGCAGGCGATCGTCAGGTGCGTGGCGAGGCGATATTGCGAGACATCCGTGCGGTTGACGAGGCCGGAAGACACCATCCACCAGCCAACGAAGCCCTGGAAACCGCCGAGCGCCAGAAGGCCGATCAGAGGCAGACGCAGGCGCTTTTCGATCCGGCCGGTCAGCCAGAAGAAGGCGAGCGGCAGGGCGAAGATGACACCGATGGCGCGGGCAAGCAGGCGATGCGCCCATTCCCACCAGAAGATCGTCTTGAACTCGTCGAGCGACATGCCCCTGTTGATTTCCTGATATTGGGGAATGCGCTTGTAGAGCTGGAATTCCTCTTCCCATTCGGCAACGGAAAGCGGCGGGATGGCGCCATGGATCGGCTTCCATTCTGTAATCGACAGGCCGGATTCGGTCAGCCGTGTCGCGCCGCCGACAAGCACGAGACAGAAAAGCGTGAAGAGGATGACACGTAGCCAGATGCGCAGCAGGCGACGGTCCTTCTCCTGTTTCCGCAGGGCAGCCTCCACCACCATTTCCGCAGAACCATTTGCCATCGCCATGCCGCTCGAACGCATCTTTCGGGTCTCCATCATACAGTCATGTTGATTAGCCCCAACCGGCACCACAAAACAAGACCTTAGGGTTTGCGGCATCCGGTCGCGGCGGTATAGTTGCGCCAGACATTAGATCGTCCTGTCTCTTCTTCGAATCACCACGACGATCTAGATTTTTTGTTTTACGCATGTCTTTTTCCCAAAACCGATGACACTTTTGGGAGACATGCTCGGTTACGGAAGATTTCATGCACCCTCGCCTCAGATCGCTCATCGGCACCATCGTCATCATCTGCCTCGTCGTCATTTATGCCGTGGCGGCGACGGCCATCGCATCGGCGACGCTGGCGCAATCACCCTGGTGGGTACATCTCGCCTACTTCGTGCTGAGCGGGCTTTTGTGGATTTTGCCCGCCATGCTGGTCATCAAATGGATGGCCGGATCGAAAAAGCAGGGATAGGTACCGGCTTGTGACGGGACATCCGCAGGTCGCAATTTTATAAACCTATTGTTTGCCGCTCAGCGATATAGTCCGACGGAAACAACCGGAGAGAGTGGATGGCGGCTGAGGGGCCGGTCACAGTCATCAAGGACAATGGACCAGCTGCCGTTCAAAACGAGCGGCGCGGTGCTGATCGTCTGGCTATCGACCTCGTCGACGACGCCTCGACCATCCGTCTGGACTGGGAGCGGCTGGAGCGCGACCCTCTCAATTCGCTGCATCAGGGTTTCGGCTGGTGCTCCATCTGGACGCGAACGCAGGGCACGCCCCTCCTGATCATTCGCGGCAGACAGAACGGTAAGACCGTCTTCCTGCTGCCGCTCGAAATCGTTCTGGAAGGCGGCATCCGCAAGGCGCGGTTTCCTGGCGGTCGTTTCAACAATATCAACACGGGGCTTTTCGACCCTTCCTTCGCCGAAGAGACCGGGCAGAAAACGGCGGCCGCCATTGCCCGGGAGGCACAAAAGCTGCTGCGTGGCCGGGCGGATATTCTCGCCTTGCAGAACATACCGCTGATCTGGCGCGGCCGGATCAACCCGCTCTCGCATCTGGCATCCGTCGAAAACCAGAACCCGGCGTTCCAGCTGCCCCTGCTCGAGAGTTTCGAAAACACGCTTCGTCAGATCAACGGGAAGCGGCGACGGAAGAAATTCCGCATCCAGAGCCGCCGGGCTGCGGAGATGGGCGGTTACACACACGTCATCGCCCGCTCGCCGGGGGAAAAATGCGAATTGCTTCGGGTTTTCTTCCGGCAGAAGGCTGCACGTTTCGCCTCACAGGGCATTCCGAATGTTTTTCGCGATCAGTCGGTTCAGGATTTTTTCCACGATCTGGCTGCTTTTCCGGAGACGGAGACGGACAGCCTGATGGAACTGCACGCCATTCGTCTGCATGGCGAAAACGAAGGCATCATCGCCGCCATATCGGGCCTTTCGCGTAAGCAGGATCATATCATCTGCCAGTTCGGTTCGATCGACGAGACGGTTTCGGAACTCAGCCCCGGCGAATTGCTGTTCTGGCTGATGATCGAGCGGGCCTGCGGCGAAAAAGCCGCGATCTTCGATTTCGGTGTCGGCGACCAGCTTTACAAGCGTAGCTGGTGTCCGCACTCCACCGTGCAGCACGATATATTCCTGCCGGTGACATTGAAGGGTCGCGCCGCAGCCTTCGCCTATGTCGCCATCGCCCGGACAAAAAGCCTGATCAAATCCAATCCGGCGCTTTATGCATTCATTCAGCGTTTCCGCGCCGGACGACCTCGGCCGGACACCGCCACCGACTGAGCAGGTAATACCGCCCGCAGCCTGTCAGGCGGCGCTCAAACGGTCCGGCTTGCGGATTCCGGTCATCGGCAATGCCTGTCCATAGCCATGGGCGACCAGTTCTCCCAGGGTCTTTTCCAGCAGCGCGCCATCATTACCGGAAACGGAAACGATGATTTCCGCCGGCAGATTGCGCAGCATTTTCTCGAGGCTCGATATCTGCACCGCGCCGCATTCCACAAGGACCGTATCATAGGCGTCAGAAAGCGCGCTGAGGATCATCGTCAGGCGGTCGATGGCGCGCATGGCCTCGCGCGGCTGCGCATTACCGCGCGGCACGATATGGGCGTCGGAAAGCCGGTCGCCGTGAATGGTTTCGCCAAAGGCGGCAGCGCCGGCCAGAAGGTCCATGACACCCGGCAGCCCGGCCTCGGGCGCCATCAGGCGCGTCGGAGAGGCCGACGCCGTCATATCGACGAGAATGACCGACCGGCCCATTTCGGACAAGGCGCGGGCCAGCATGACGGTGGTGGTCGAGCCGCTATCACCGGCCGGAGACACGACGGCGGCAACGGATTTGGCAAGACGGGTCGCCAGAAACGAAGCGACGGCATCGATCGAGAAATCATCGGCGCTTTCGGTCTCTTCTTTTGCGGATTCCTCTTTCGCAGTCACTGCTTCCTCTACCGGCAGAGCCGATGCGACAGCTGCGGCCATGATCGGCATCTGCGGTTCCTGCTCGACGACGGGCTGGCGCGCAGCGGCGGGCATGGCCCGGACAGCGGGCCGCGCGTCTTCATGACGGGATGGCAGAGGTTGTTCCGAAATATCCGTGGTTTCGTCCGTATCGACAATAGCGCGCTTTGGCGGCGGCGGATCGGACAGCGGCGGAACATGGTTTTTGCCCACCGGCTTCAATGCTCGCCCGGTGAACAGTTCCACGAGCATGACAATGATGCAGGAGAGAAGAAAAGCCGCCAGCGTGACGACGATGGTGATCGCCCCGGTCTTCGGGAAATAGGGTTCGCGCGGCTCCACCGCCGTCGAGATCACGCGCGCATCGGCGGGCGTGGAATCCACTGAACCGGCGCGCGACGTCGCTTCCCTGTAACGGGCGAGATAGGTTTCCAGAAGTTGCCGCTGGGCCGAGGCCTCACGCTCCAGATCGTTCAAACCAACCTGCTGTTCGCCGGCGCGCACGCTTTCCGTTTTAAGCACGTTCATTTGCTGGACCAGTTGCCGTTCCCGCAGGCGGGATACACCAGCCTCGTTTTCCAGACTTGCGAGCACCTTGCGGGTCTCTTCCTGGATTTGCCGCTCTATGCCGTCAAGCTGGCTGCGCAGCGCCTTGATGCGCGGATGGCCCTCCAGCAGCGAGGACGACAGGTCGGAAATCTGGCTGCGCATGGCAGCCTCGCTTTCCTTCAATCTCTGGATCATCGGCGAAGCAACGACATCGGGGAAGGTATCGAGCGGGCGGCCACTCGAAAGCGCGTTGCGCACGCCTTCCGCCCGCGCCTCTGCATTCGCCCGCTCCCCGCGGATACGGCCGAGTTCGGTCGAAATATCGCTGAGCTGACGGGTGGCGAGCGTTTCGCCCTGCCCCGCCGACAGAATATCGGACGAGGCGCGATAATCCGCGACCTTCCTGTCCGCCACGCGCACCTTTTCGCGCAGACTGGTTATTTCCGGCTCCAGCCAGCGCGCCGCCTCCGTGCTGGTGTCCAGTTTCGCGCCGCTTTGCAGCGCAATATAGGCCTTCATCATCTCGTTGGGGACGGCGGCCGCAAGCTTCGGATCCTCGGAAGAGAATTCGACGGTGATGACGCGCGAGCTTTCGACCTGATAGACCTGCAATTTTTCTCGGAACGCCTTCAGAATGCGCTCCTCGGGCGGCACCTGAAGCGGGTCCTTCTTGACGCCGACGCCGACCAGCAGCTTCGAGACGAGGGAAGGACGCGCCTCCGGGTCAAACTCCTCCAGCTCATAGAGCTTCATGTCTTTGGCGACCTGCTTGATAAGGTCGACCGATTGCAGGATCTGCGCCTGGCTGGAGATGGTCAGTTCATCGAGCACAGGCTCGGCGGGCGCGTTCGATTGCTGCGATGCGCCGAAGGAGGCCGTACGGGACTCGATGAGGACGCGCGCCTCTCCCTTGTAAGCGGGCGACATCATGCTGGAGATCACGAAAGCGGCGCCGCCGGCCAACAGCGTTACCGCTGCGATCCGGCCCTTGCGTTGCCATATGGCAGCGACGAGCCGCGCAAGATCGATATCCACATCCCTGTCATCAATGCGATCGCCGTTCATGCAGGCTCCGTAACCGAGACAAACCTCGGCGCTTAAATATAGAAGGCCATTTTCGCGGAGTTTAAGTCTTTCCGGTAACACAACAGTTAATTGTGGCGAAGCCGACGAAATAAAGCCGATATTACCATCCTTGGGACTGGCTGTTTACCGCGCATTAACCCTAACAGAACGATAAGAATGCTCATAGTTCGACTCGGAGCCAAATGAGATGCCGCTCGCCGGATCACGATATGCCACCGCACTGACGCTCGCCGTGCTGACGGCCCTTTCCGGTTGCGCGGCATATCAACCCGCGCCCAAGGCTTTCCACGAGGTCGCCCTGCAACCCTATCACATCGATAGCGGCGACAGGCTGCGCATCAACGTGTTCGAGCAAACCGGGCTGACGAATACCTATACGGTCGATCAGGCCGGTTATGTCGCCTTCCCGCTCGTCGGGCAGGTTCCCGCAAGGGGCAAGACGCTGCCGCAGCTCGAGGCCGCCATTGCCGCGAAATTGCGTCAGGGGTACCTGCGCGATCCTGATGTGACCATCGAGATCGACCGTTATCGCCCGGTCTTCATCATGGGCGAAGTCGGTCGTCCCGGCCAATATTCCTACGTGCCTGGCATGACAGCGCAAAACGCCATCGCCATCGCCGGCGGTTTCACGCCGCGCGCCAACCAGGCCGATATCGATATCACCCGCAAGATCAATGCCGAGGTGATGACCGGCCGGATCGGGATCACCGCACCAATTCTCGCGGGCGATACGGTCTATGTGCGTGAACGCTTCTTCTGAAAAACGGAGTGGCACAGATGTCGGATGACGGCCCTCCCCTACGCATCATTCACTGTTTTCGCTCCCCCGTCGGCGGCGTCTTCCGCCACGTGCGCGATCTTATCGAAGAACATGTCAAACAGGGCCACAAGGTCGGCATCGTCTGCGACAGTTCCACCGGCGGCGCGCATGAGGAACGGCTTTTCGCGCAAATCGCCCCGATGCTGGAACTGGGGCTGACCCGCCTGCCCATCAAGCGCTCGATCAGCCCCAGGGACCTGCCTGCGCTCATAAAGTCCTACAACCATATCAAAAGTTTGCGGCCGGACATTCTGCACGGGCACAGCGCCAAGGGTGGCGCTCTTGCCCGGTTGATCGGCTCATTGTTGCGGGTGAACAAGTATCGCGTAGCCCGCCTCTATTCGCCGCATGGCGGCAGCCTGCACTACGACCGAAAGAGCCTGAAGGGCCAGCTGTTCCTGCGGATCGAGCGGTTTCAGGAGCGTTTTACCGACGCCCTGTGTTTCGTCTGCAATTTCGAGCAGGCGACCTACGAAGCCAAGGTGGGCAAGCCGCGCACCCGCACCGCGATGATCTATAACGGCGTGCAGGAAAGCGAATTCGAAACCGTGCCCGCCCGCGAGGGTGCGGCACGTTTCCTCTATATCGGCATGTTGCGCGACCTCAAGGGACCTGATGTCTTCATCCAGGCATTCGCCAGAATGGAGCGCAGCATCGGCCGGCCCATGTCCGGCGTGATCGTCGGCGACGGGCCGGACCGGGACAAATATGCGGCCATGATCGACAAGGCCGGGCTTTCCCTGCGGATTTCCATGCATGCCGCCATGCCCGCCAGACTGGCATTCGAACTGGCGACGACGGTGGTGGTTCCCTCGCGCGCCGAGGCTATGCCCTATATCGTGCTGGAAGCGCTTGCGGCGGGAAAAACGGTTATCGCCTCGCATGTCGGCGGCATTCCGGAAGTTCTTGGAGAAGACAGCGAGGCGCTAGTTCCGGCGGGCGACGCCGATGCGCTGGCAAAAATCATGGTCAAGGACGCCGAAAGCGACGACTGGGCAAAACAGGTCATGCCCCACCCCGACAGCTTCAAGGCGAAGTTTTCAACCCCGATCATGGCAAATGACATGATGAAGCTTTATCGCGGTCTGCTTTCGCTCTAGAAACATTTTAAAAACACGATTTTTAATTGTATATTCCGTTCTCCTGTAGAAACTCATCATAAACGTTTCTTAGCATGTTTCGGCTAGTTTCCAGCTCGTAGGGCGCGTGCGTCCATTCGGACGCTACACGAGGATGCTCTACCACTTTGAAGTTGCGCATCGTTCCTGTCGAAAATCGATTCCGGTTTTCGGGCCGATACGCTGGAGGGTGCGGACCAAAGCAATGACCAAGGCTGACAAGGAAAGACTGCAATTCGATCTGGCGTCATTGCGCAAAAAAGCTTCCGAGCGCGAAGCCGGGGAGCCTTTCGCAGCCGAAACCATCATTCTCAACCCGCTTGCACGGCAGATCGCCAACCAGCTGCGCGCCGGCAACCATTCACCGAACATGGTGATCGGCCAGTTGCGGCTTCTGGAATTTTCGATGCTTGCGGTCATCGCGGCCATCGTCAACGGCATTGCCGCCGATCGCGGTCTCGAAACCTTTCTGGTCATTTTCGGCAGCGGCGTGCTGGGTGCTGCGCTCTGCGTATTTCTTCTGCAGGCGGGCGACTGTTACCAGCTTCCGACGCTGCGCGCGCCGCTGAAGATGTTCGCCCGCATTCAGGGCTCCATATGCCTGTCCTTCGTCGGGCTGGCCTGCTTCCTTCTCCTCTTTTTCCCCGAGGCGATGCATTCCTGGCAGGCCTTCGGCATCTGGTACGCAACGAGCGCAATCGCCATTTTCACCGGACGGCTGATTCTCGGCTTCGCCATTCGTCACTGGGGCCGCAACGGCGTGATGGAACGCCGCGCCGTCATCGTCGGCGGCGGCGATACCGCGAAGGACCTCATCCGCTCGCTTGAACAGCAATCGGACAATGATATCCGCATCTGCGGTATTTTCGACGACCGCAAAAGCGAGCGTTCGCCCGATGTCGTTGCCGGCTATCCCAAGCTTGGCACCTTCGCGGAACTGGTGGAATTCGCCCGCCTGACGAAGCTCGACATGCTGATCATCGCCCTGCCGCTCAGCGCCGAGGCGCGCATCCTCCAGCTCCTGCGCAAGCTCTGGGTGCTGCCGGTCGATATCCGGATTGCGGCGCATGCCAACAAATTGCGTTTCCGCCCCCGCGCTTATTCCCATGTCGGCACGGTGCCGATGCTCGACGTGTTCGACAAGCCGATCCGCGACTGGGATTCGGTGGCGAAGCGGGTGTTCGACATCACCTTCAGCATTATCGGCATCGTCCTCCTGTGGCCGGTGATGCTGGGTGCTGCGATCGCCGTCAAGACGACCTCCAAAGGCCCGGTTCTTTTCAAGCAGAAGCGTCACGGCTTCAACAATGAAACGATCAATGTCTGGAAGTTCCGTTCCATGTATACGGAACTCAGCGACCCGACGGCGAAAAAGGCCGTCACGAAAAACGACCCGCGCGTCACGCCGGTCGGCCGGTTCCTGCGGAAATCCTCGATGGATGAGCTGCCGCAGCTTTTCAACGTTCTTTACGGCGATCTTTCGCTGGTCGGGCCACGCCCGCACGCGGTGCACGCACAGACGGGCGACCTGAAATATACCGAGGTGGTGGAGCATTATTTCGCGCGGCACAAGGTCAAGCCCGGCGTTACCGGCTGGGCGCAGATCAACGGCTGGCGCGGCGAGATCGACCACGGCGACAAGATCAAGTTCCGCACCGAATACGATCTTTATTACATCGAGAACTGGTCGCTGTTTCTCGATCTCAAGATTCTGTTCCTGACGCCGATACGGCTGCTCAAATCGGAAAACGCCTATTGACCCACGCCGATTACCAGCACGCACCGGGTTTTGACGCACCGCTTGCCGCCATGCGGCTGGTCGGTGCGTTCTTCATCGCTTTCGGCGTGTTTCTTTCCGGCTTCGTGATTTCCGAGCCGGCGCCCTACGAGCTGATGATGGTGGGACAAGTGGCCGTCTGGTTCCTGCTGGGCTTGCGCCTTTCGCGCACCGTCGTGCTGCTTTTGTGCATGCTACTCGCCTTCAATGTCGGCGGTTATCTTTCGCTCACCACCATGGCCGATCTGGACGAGGGACCGCTCTATCTCGCCGTATCGACCTTTCTGGCGCTGACCTCGATTTTTTATGCGGCGATCATCGAGGACAAGCACCAGCGGCTGCTGCTGATATTCCGGGCCTGGCTCGCGGCGGCGCTGATCACGTCCCTGCTCGGCATCATCGGATATTTTCACGCCATTCCCGGTTTCGAGGTCTTTACCCTCTACGATCGCGCCAAGGGTGCGTTTCAGGATCCTAACGTCTTCGGCCCCTTCCTCGTGACGCCGTCGCTTTACCTGATCTATGGCTTGCTTTCCGGCAAGGCGATGCATGCGCCGTGGCGGATCGTCGGCCTGCTGATCCTGTCGCTCGGCGTGTTCCTGTCGTTTTCGCGCGCGGCATGGGGTCTGTTTCTATTTGCCGCCGTCCTCCTGGTTTTCGTCATGCTGCTGAAGGAGCGCACCGCCGCGTTCCGCCTGAAAATCCTCGTCCTGTTTCTCGTCGCCGTCGCGCTGATGGTCGCGGCGGTGATTATCGCGCTGCAATTCAAGCAGGTCGCCGACCTGTTCTCGAGCCGCGCCTCTGCGGTGCAATCCTATGATGGCGGCCATCTCGGGCGTTTTGCCCGCCACTATCTCGGTTTCCTGCTGGCGATGGATCATCCGCTCGGCATCGGCCCCATGGTGTTCGACAACATCTTTCCCGCCGCCGAACATAATATCTGGCTGAAAAGCCTGACCACGCACGGCTGGTTCGGCTTCGTCATCTATCTCACGCTGATCTGCTGGACCATTGCCGCCGGCTTCAGGCTTCTGCTGCGCCAGCGGGCCTGGCAACCGTTCCTGATCATTTCATGGGTATCCTTCGTCGGGCATGTGATGATCGGCGCCGTCATCGACACCGACCACTGGCGGCACTTCTTCCTGCTGCTCGGCATATTGTGGGGATGCATGGCGCTGGAAAAACGCGAAAGCCTGCGCCGCCGCCGAACAGCCGTCTAAAGTACTTACCCTAACGGAACCTTGCGTTATTTCATGCGTTTAGCCCCCGATCATGATTGTCAAACGGGGAGACATCCTATGACGCAGACCAACAATCTCTATTTCATCATCGGCGCGCTCATCGTCGTCATCGCCGGGCTTGGCGCCTATGTCTGGCACGAGGAAAGCAAACCGAAGGGGATCGAGATGAATATCGGCCCTAACGGTGTTTCCGTTCAGGAGAACTGAGCATTTCCCCGTAAAAGTGCGTGAAGCCGAAGAATAAAGCGCGTCCAACGATTCCGCTTATCAGGGGTATACCCTATGTCCGCAAGCGTCGCGCAAAGTTCGTCTATTAAATCGGGTGCATCCCAAGCTTAAGAGGGCTTGGATGCACCCGGTCTCCTTATGAGAGGAGACGAAAGGCGGGATCGACAATCCGCGCCGAGCCGGTTCAGTATGCATGATGTGTATCGGGCCTGATCATGGAAACAGTTAGCGCAATGGTCTCCTCCGTCGACCTGTCCACCCGCATCGCCGCCACCAAGCTCGCTCTCAAGGCCATCAGGGAGCAGGAGGACAGTTCCACTACTACCTCCTCGCCACGGGCGGCGATCCTCGGCTCCTATGGGATCGACACCTCCCCCTCCTCCACCAATACGAGGCTGACGCAACTTCTGGCGCAATATGCGCAGTCCTCCAGCGACGACACGAAGACCGACGACGCTGACGCGCAGGCGCCTTCCGGCGACATTACGCAGGCCAGCTTCATGAAGAACCTGAAGGGGACGCTGGAAGAACTGTCCAAGGATCCCAGCAAGGCCGCGCAGGCCAAGGCGATGCTGGAAGCGCTGGCCGCCGGCACGCTGACCGTCGCCGATCCGACCGAGGGCATGAAGATAAAGGCCTGGGACGTAGAGGCGGACAAGAAAATCACCTCGAAACCGGCAACGGAAATCACTATCGCGGGCTGGAGCGATTTTCTGAAGGACCATCTCAAGCGCGACGGTTCGGCCTATGCCAAGAGCGCCGGTGGCGCCTATGTCGACAGCATTTCTGGCGACAACGCGTTTTTTGGCACCGTCGGCAGCCGCTATTATTATCTCACCTGGCCACAGGCGAAAACCGGTACGCTGACCGTTTAAGCCGTCGTTTCCGGCTGGAAGCGCTGGCATGGCGGTTGCGAGCGGATAGGCGCGGCAAGCCTTCCGCTGTTACTGCATGCCGCCGCCCGCGCCCATTATCGATCCGCTGCGACATGCATCATGCCGCAGCGTTCTTCTCTCTACCCCGCTCAGGCGACGGGCGCAGGCGTGGCGACCTGCTCGGTTCCGCCGGAAAGCGCTTTTTGCAGCTGCGCTTCCTGCTCCGGCGAAAGCGAGGTTTTGATGACACGGCCGCGCAGGCCCTCCAGTTCAGCAAGCACCTTTTCCGGCTGTACCTTGCGGATCAGCACGAAAAGCGCCGAGGAACCATTGGGAATGGTCTCACCGAGCGATTTGATGAAATCGTCGTCGATGCCGTAATCCGTCAACGAACCGGCAAGCGCGCCCGTACCCGCGCCAATTGCGCCGCCGATCGCAAAGCCCGCCAGGGGATTGAGGAACAGCAGGCCGACAAGGCCGCCCCAGAGGCCGCCGGACAAGAAACCGGAGCTTGCACCGATGGCCGTCAGATTGACGCTCTGCTTCAGATGCACCTTGCCGCTTTCATCGCGAACGACGACCACGGCGTCCTCCAGATCGACCAGATATTCCTTTTTCAGACTTGCAAGCTTCAGAAGAACCCGATCGGCCTCTTCCGTTCCGTCAAAACCGACAACGACGAGTTCGGACATAATTTATCTCCCTGAGTTTCGTTTCAATTCCGCTGCGATGGAACGCCGAAGACTACGGCAGGTTCCCGCAATGATAGAAAAACGATGTGTCACGCGTTTGACGGGCTGGGCCGCCCGAGGAAAATTCGCCCCAATTTTTTGTCTCCTTCCCCCGTGGCCCACAGCCTTTTTCCCTTTTTTTGAGAAAAGGCGATTTTCCGCTTGCGCCCTAACAGGCTTATATATAAACGGCTTTCAGGTTCGGAGCGTAGCGCAGCCCGGTAGCGCACTTGACTGGGGGTCAAGGGGTCGTGGGTTCGAATCCCGCCGCTCCGACCAATAAAAACAGATAGATAGCCAGTTCCCCCAGAGCTGGCTATAATTTTTTCAGCTACCTTGTAGCCAGCGCTATGCGCGAATTTAAGAGACCCGGTTCGGGTGTTCGTTTATCCAAGCCTGAGAACGAGGTGTGCTGAGATGACCAAAAAAACGAAAATAGAACACTCAGAATTTTCAGGCGAGTTTGAAGACGACGGTATCACTGTCCTGGTTGATATCCATCGGCCCGCCGGCACCCAGCAAGACTGGACGCTCGAGGTTATCAGCGAGCATGACGATGTCACGACCTGGGACGAACCCTTCGCTACCGACAAGGACGCCTGGGAGGAATTCCTGGCCACCTGCGAGAAAGATGGGATTCGCAGCTTCTTGGACGGCGAAGATCAGTCGGTTCATTGACGCTTGTTTCTGCGGCACCAGACCGTAGAGGTCGTTGGCTCGAATCCCCGCTCCGACCTTCTTTTCTCGATCACCCCATTTGTGATCGAGAACATTCACCGGTAAAATTCCTGAAAAATATGATGTCATTGTAAGGCCTGTGTCCGTCGAAGGACGGAGAATATTGCCTTGTTGACTCTCTGCTAAAATTAGAACATTTAGTGAACAAAAGAGAGGTCAACCGATATGTCCGATGCTGAAAAAATCACCCCCGTGCGGCCTGACGACATAGCCGGATACGTCATCCAGTGTCATGACGGCGATGCGAAGGCGGCTGTCGAAACGCTGCTGGGCGAAATCGAGCATTTGCAGGAACAGCTTTCCCTTGCGGTTGCCATCATGGGAAAAGGCTATACGCGCGGATGGACGCCGGATGCGGGAAGCGACTGAGCCGGCCGCTGCCATTGCTCTGGAGCAAGGCAGAGCGGCCTGCGCCTTCCGCTTTTCAAGTGAGGTGTAGCGAGCGATGCGCTCTAAGCCCCATCAGTACTCGTTTAACGCAACTGCGAAGTCGTCGGTGATCGGCATTTTTTCCGCATTTTCCCACGTCTGGTCCATGGCATAGGTCTCAGACAGATAGGGGATGCCGATATGGCCATAGCGGACGGAAAGTTGGCTTTCAGCCTCCTTTTCGCCGAGAAGCGCTACGCGACTGAGATAAAGCGCGGTTGCCAGCCCCGTCCTGTCCGCACCGGCCTTGCAATGGATGAGGATGGGTTTTGGTGCATCGCGCATGATCGAAACCAGCTCGTTCACCCTGTTCATATCCAGTTCCTGGCTTGCAGACATGCCAAAATCGATATGATTCAGCCCAAGCTCGCGGGACGTTTCGACTTCATCCCTGTACCAGGCTTTGGATTCGTTCGCCCCGCGCAGATTGATGACCGTCCTGATACCATGGTCCTTGGCGTAGCGTGCAAGCTCTTCAACGCTTGGCTGGTTGGAACGATAAAGTTGTCCCGCCACCACCTCATGAAAATTGCCCAAAAGCTGAATGGCGTAAAGATATCCGCCTGTCGCAAGCACAGCAATGCCCAGGCCCCAACAGGAGCCTTTCCAAAATCTTCGCATAATAGAACGGTTCCCTCATTGGACGAGGAAACCGATACAGGTGGATTCTGACAGTAAGCTGAAAGTTATGCGACAGTATTGTAAGAGTAAAAAAATTGCGTTCGATCAACGCACGAAAACATAAACCGCATAGACGGCGATGAGCGCAGCGGCAATCGCGGCGGCAATGGCGCCGAGGCGTTTTTCGATGAAATGGCGCACCGGTTCACCGTATTTCTGCAGCAGTCCGGCAAGGATGAAAAAGCGTGCGCCGCGCGTGACGACAGCCGAGATAATGAACAGGCCGAGGCTGATATTGGCCGCACCGGAGAGGATGGTGACGACCTTGATCGGCGGCAGATGCGCAAACCCCGATGTCACCAGCAGCAGAACGATGGTCTCGTAGTCCACCGAGTTCTTGAGCTGCTCGAAGCTGTCCAGTTTTCCGTAAAATTCGAGAATGGGCTTCGCAAGGCTCTCGAACGCATAATGGCCGAGGAACCAGCCGGCAATGCCGCCGAGAACGGAGGCCGCCGTTGCGACGAAAGCATAAAACATCGCCTTTTTCGGCTTCGCCAGCACCATGGGCAGGAAAAGCACATCCGCAGGCACGACAAAGACCGAGCTTTCGACGAAGGCCACGATCGCCAGCCACCACACGGCGGTCTTGCGCGCCGCAAGAGCCATCGTCCAAGCGTAGATGTTTTTCAGCATTTCATGTTCCCGGGAAAGATCATTGTGGGGGCGAGGTAGAGCCAAGGCCTCTCAGCGGCGGTTATGCGGTTTGTCGTCAGGTGCGGGCTTGAGCGGCCAGCCGCCAGATCAGGATTAGACACAACGCAAGAGAATGGCAAATGTTGGAAGATTTATTTTGCATTGCGAAGAACGGAAAAGACGAGCAATTCCAAGCTGCGATGGCCGCCGGTTGCTGCGATGCGAAATTTCATCCTTAGGTAGATAAGTCGGCCTTTTTGTTGTAGAATAAGGCGTGGCGGACAGGAGGAGGAAGTTATCATGGACTATGTAGGCTTCATTACGTCGATCAATCCGGTCATACTCGCTATCCTGCTGATTGTTCTTCTCGCAGGCGTCTATAGCAAATGGGTTTCCCACTAGCAGGGACGAACAATATTGCCAGCAGGCAAAGGCACCGATCTTCCATCGGCGGTAGGCATTCGGCCGGATGAATGTTATCAAACCCGGAGTTAAAACAACTTCCGGGAAGCGGTATGTCGAAGGCATTCACTGATACGTCTGAAAAGCTCAGCGCCACGCTCGAAAAGCTGATCGGAAAACTGCAGGGTCAGACGATCACGTTGCGCGAGCTTATGGAAGCGATCGGCGAACAGGGCTTGTTGCTGATCTGTGCGATAGCCTCCCTGCCCTTCCTCATTCCAGTCTCCATTCCGGGTGTCAGCACCGTGTTCGGCGCGGCGATCATTCTTGTCAGTCTCGCAATCACCCTCAACCGCCTGCCATGGCTGCCCGCCAGGATTCTCGACCGGCAGATGGAAACGGCAAAGCTGGTGCCGGCGCTGAAAAAAGGCGTCGCCATCGTCTCGAAGCTCGATCGCTTCATCCGCCCGCGCATTCCCGTGCTGACGACGGGCATCGTCGCCAACAGAATAAACGGTCTTGCTTTGATGACAGCGGGCGTGTTGTTGATGATGCCGCTCGGCTTCATTCCCTTTTCGAACACGCTGCCGGGCGTCGCCATCCTGCTTCTGTCGGCGGGCATGATCCAGAGGGACGGCGTCATGGTGCTTGGCGGTTATTTGTTCCTTGGCCTGACGGCGATCTATTTCACCGCGCTCGCCTATGCCGCCTTCTGGGCCGGACAGGGCATCAGCAGTTCCATCGGCGGCTGAGCCTATCGCTGGCCTTTGTTGCGGGTGTCGCGGTCGCGGCGGTTGCGGCGCGATGCCCACCAGACCGCCAGCCGTCGCCGCCCGCGGCGAACTGCCGGCAGATCGTGGGAGAGCACGATAAGACCGAGCGGGACCATCCAGAAACCGAGAATGGGCAGGAACCCAAGCGTTCCACCCACCACCAGCGCCGAGCCGGTGACGATCCTGCCAACGCGCGAACGCGGCATGGCGATGCTCCATTTTCCCAGATTGAGGCGACCCGTCCTGTGGTCTATTCCGAATTTCATTCCATACTGCCCTTTAGCATGCGGCCTGTGGATAATTTTTTGACCGTCGATAAGCCCGGAAAATCGGGACTCCGGCGAGATAAAACAAGATGAATGCGTTTTTTTTGAAAAAACCGCTTGGCAAATCGGAAAAGCATTTGTATTACCCCGCTCACACCGCGCCAAGCAGCGCACGTTCCCTGGTAGCTCAGCGGTAGAGCATTCGACTGTTAATCGACAGGTCGCCGGTTCGAATCCGGCCCGGGGAGCCAATTCTTCCAAAACATATCATGAAGAGCGAAGTGCAGCTGCACTCTCGCCCAATCCGGATCGTGATCGTGGCGTCTCATCCCGATCGATTGCCGGGCCGCACGGATGTCAGGTCTTGCTGGCCGCGCGCTTCGTCGCTTTTGTCGTACCGGTGAGTGCCGGCGGGTCGCTGGCCGGGAAACTTTCCTCCAGGCTCTCGGTCAGATCATCGTCTTCTTTTTTGTGGCTCGCGGCCTTCCGTTCTTTCTGAAGTGATTTTAC
>NZ_JWJH01000050.1 GCF_000949865.1 Rhizobium nepotum 39/7
ATCGACAGTGGCGGCATGCGCCGGGGCCTCATGGTAACTCGATCGAGCGGTGAAAACGTCATGGCTGGTGGCCCGCCACAAACAGCCGCGGATCGAGCAGCCTGACCGTGACGTCGCTGATACCATTGATTGCGACCACGGAGATGCCAATCAGCAATCCCGCACCCATCGCCATCGGTATGTCGGCCGCCAGAACGCTGTCGATCAGCCGCGTTCCGAGACCGTCAAGGTTGAACAGTACGTCGATGACGACAAGACCGCCGATCGTATGGGCGACCAGCGGCCCGAAATAGGCAATCACCGGAACGAGTGTCGGCCGCAGCGCATGTGTAAAGATAATCCGCAACCAGCTCTGGCCCTTGATCCGCCCATAGGTCGGATAGAAGTCCTGCATCGTTGCGACCACGGCGTTACGGACCACGCGCGAAAGCTCCGGAAGCAGCGCAAGCGCAAGCGTGCAGGAGGGAAGGATCGCGTAACCAGGCAGGTTATTACCGGCCGCCGGCAGCCAGCGCATACCAATGGCAAATATCGTGATCAGAATGATACCGAGCAGGAACGACGGCACTGATGACAGGACCGCAGAAACGACCAGGAATCCCCGATCGAAGATACTGTCTTGCCGCATCCCGGCTGCAAAACCCACCATCAGGCTCAGGACAAGAGCGACGCTGACACCGATGATCGCAATGCTCATCGTCGTCTGAAAACTCTGCCACACTTCCGGCGTGACCTCGCGGCCACTGATCATGGAGCGTCCCAGCTGTCCGGTGAATACGGAGCCGACCCACCGGCCATATTGCAGAATGACGGGCTGATCCAGTCCCGTCATCTGGCGCGCCTGATCCACGGTCTGCAGGGAAATCCGCTCGCCGTAACGAGCTTCCGCAACCCGAAACGCAATATCGCCCGGGGCCATCTGCACAGCGACAAACGCGAGGCTGGCAACGGCAAACGCAACGCCTGCCGCAGCCACCAGATGACCGATAACCGCTCCGGCAATGCCGCGCATGGCAGGCATGCCTCAGCTAGCCCATTTGACGCGGTCGATCCAGAAGCTGACCTCGAGGGCATCGATTGGCACGCTGTCGAAAGCGATCCGGTCGGAAATCGAGACATTGTAGTCGTACCAGACCACCGGAATGACCGGCAGATCGGCATTGACGAGCGCACGGATCTTCTTTCGAGCCGCTACGCGCTGGTCCTCGTTGCGAGCGGCAAGATAGTCGCTGAGGGCTTGTTCCATGTCCGGATTGCGGTAATTCACACCGCTCCACACCGCGTTCGCCGCATTGCTTTCGGCATAATCCAGCACAAGAGTGGCGACGGGATCAGGCACGGCACCATAGTTTCGTCGCGTGAGGCCGAAGAGGAAGCTGCCCTTGGCGACGGCCTCCAGAACTTGTCCCTGGTTGCCGTTTTCGAGCTTGACCTCGATGCCGACGTCGGCGAGCTGCGCCTGGATCGCTTCCGCCAAAGATTTGACTTCCGGCTGCTTGCCGACAATCATCGTCAACGAGAAGCGCGTTCCGTCGCGGGTCAGGACGCCGTCCGGGCCTTTGGTCCAGCCAGCCCCGGCCAGTAGCCGCTCGGCTTCTTTCACGTCGCGTTCGATCTGCGGCAGATCGGGATCGTACCAGTCGGGAAAGGCAGCAGAGAAGAGCTGGTTGGCGGCGGCTTTTGGATTGCCGAACAGTGCCTGGGCAATTCCTCGCCGATCGACGGCCAGGGAGATCGCCCGACGCTCGACAGGGTCATCGAAACGCACGTCCCCTGCATTGACGAACACGCCGTTGATCCGCGCAGTCTGGACCTGCTTGACCTTGACCTTTCCGCTGCCTTCGACCCGGTCGCGCAAGGCCTGCGGCAGACCGAGAACCAGATCGACCTGACCCGCTTCTGCCATGTTGGCAATCGTGTCGGGCGACGTCGCGCCGGTGAAATGTACCTTGGCGATATGCGCTGGCGTTCCCCAATAATCGGAGAAGGCTTCCAGATCCACCGAGGTTTTGCCCTCGATTTTGGTGATCTTGTAAGGCCCTGTGCCGATGATGTGTTTGACGGTCCCGTCAGGAGCAAAGGAGGATTTTGCCAGAATAACGGCCGGGCCATCGGTGAAGAAGTCCGCCACGAGGCTGAACGGTTTCGTCAGAGAGACAACCACTGACTGACCGGCAACGCTCACGGACGAAATCGGCAGTTGCGGCACCATTTCGGTATTGTTGCGCGACTTGCGCATGACTTCGATCGCGTCGCGAACCAGTTCCGGGGTCAACGCACTACCATCATGGAAGCGCACGCCTTCGCGAATGACGAAGGACCAGTTCAGACCGTCGTCGCTGACCGACCAGCTTTTGGCAAGTTCCGGCGCGAGCTTGCCGTCCGGATCGATCGTCACCAGGGTTTCGGCGACCCGAAGCCTACGGAAATGGTAGCTGGTGTCAGCCAGCTCAAGGCTGGTGATTTCTCGGGGCGAGGTGATCTGAAGGATCCGTTCCTCTTTTGCAAAAGCGGCGCGGCCGAGCACGGTCGTTACGGCGCCGAGCGCCACGGACGCGGCAAGCACCGCTCTTCGGGAAATCATGAATAGGCTCCTCGGGTTAAACTCGACATGACGACGATGCCGAATGAGGCCCCAGCCTGTCCGGCGCGACGCTGCCTGTGGAATGACATCGTGTTCCGGAGCCCGGCCACTACGCAGCGTAGTAGCTGTTACCATTCATGATAATAACGATCAAGTTTAAATATCGCCAGAATTGCTCGACCCGGTCGGCTTCCCAGCCATTGGCCCCATTCTTCGTCATCCCCGTTCATCATTAGCGTAGTGTTGACGACGCAGTGTCCGGCTTTCAGGTTCTGCGATCCAGTTCACTGCGAAAATCGCGAAGTCGGCGCGCCGTCTCCATGGCCTGATCCGGGCCAAGCTGGGTAAGAGACAGGACAAGGGTCTCAAGCGCGAGCAGGATCGTTCCATAGAACGTCATATTGCCGACCTCGGTTCGTGGCACTTCCAGAACGGCCTGAGCACCAACCGCGAGGCGACCGGTCGGGTTGTCGGTAATGACGACGAGTATTCCACCGATACGCTGAAGCTCCTCCTTGATGAGGAGGCTTTCCTTGTGCACCTTCCCGTAGGCGAGGAGGACTACCGCATCGCCTGGCTGCAGGCCGAGCAGTGCGTCGGCGAAGGCGTGGCCGGTACCCTCCATCACGAAATTCGCACGGCCTATTCGGCCAAGATGCGTTGCGGTCTGCTGCGCCAGACGGGAAAGCGGCCCGCCGCCATGGAGGCCGATCCGGCTGGCATCGTTCAGGAGGTGCGCCGCAGACTGAAACTGCTCTGGCAATGCCGGTCGCGACAGTCTCTCCAGTGTCCTGGCATAGGCCTCGACCACCATTTGGAGCGGAGGCCGGCTTCCATCCTGTGTCAACTCACTCACGGTCACGCCCACCTTTTCTACCGGTGTACGGGCACCCTCGTCGAGTTTCTCTGCGATCACGGTCTTGAGGTGAGGTAGCCCATCGAAGCCAAGCGTCTGGATTGATCGGATAACGGTGGCGTCGGATGCGTCAATCTTCGCAGCTAGCTCGAGAGCAGAACTGACGAGCACGGCATTGGGATGTCGCTCGATATAGTCCAGGAGTCGAGTAGCCGCGGCGCTGAGATTTTGTCTCTGCTGCACTTCAAGCATATGATATTCCACTATCCGTTCCTGGGTTCCTCGAAGGGCTGAGCGCCATAACTAGCCCGAACAGGGAACGAATTCCAGCAGCAGGAATGTTTCGCATCCCCTCACGATGCCGTTCGCCGGAGGACAGCGTCACAAGACACCGCGGACTTGCCCAGCTTGTCGATCATTGCGAGGCATGCCTCGATAGGCCGAAATCTGTTCTTCAAGTCGAACGGCAACTTTGTGCGCTCGCTGATAAAATGCCCCTCGGCCATGCCATATCGGTCTATGTGGGTTTCCAGATTGAGCGGTGCTTCGTATTTTGTTGCCGCGATTGCGCGTGTAACGGCTTCCCAGTCGATCCGCCCATCGAAGGGCAGAAGATGATCATCGGTTGCGCCAAAATTGTCGTTGATATGCGTCGTGATAAGACGATCTCCGTACTGTTCCACCACGGAGCATGATCCTGGCGCGATCATTTCCCAATGGGCTCTCCGGATTTGGACACGATCGTGGATCCGTACGGTTCGCGCGACGAAATGATCAACGCATCATCTGGCAAAGGTCGTGCCAGTTCTTTGGCTTCGTCCCATGGCGCCTGCATCCACACCTCGGTCTCCTCTTCGGTCAGGAGAAGAACAGGCATCGCCTTCTCATGGATCGGCTTCACGAGATTGTTGGGATCAGTGGTCAAAAACCCATAGAGGTCGTCGGTCGTCGGCCCATCCTTCACCTTCCGGACGCTCTGCCATTGCGGGACATGGATGCCGGCGAAGAACATCAGCGACTTTTCCTCGTCGCGCGCAAACCAGGCGTTCGGCACGTTCCCGCCGGGTTGCTGGCTGGCGGGATCGGGTTCGGCGAAGCTGGTGACCGGGACGAGGCATCGGTGCTCGACACCAAACCATCGTTTCCAGTGTGGGAAGGTGAGCTTGCGGACGTTGGTCGTGCCGCGGTCCGCCTCCATGCGGATGAGCTCTTCAAGATCGGCGGGCTTCCCTTTGGCTTTCAGTTTTTCGGCCTTGGCTTTGGCGGCCTTTTCCAAGGTGAACCGCGGCGAGGGAAGACCCCAACGCGCATGTGCCAATTGTCTCCTTCCATCAGCGGAGTTGCGGACAATCGGTCCCATCTGATCGGGGTTCATTTGATAGGCTGGCATGAGGTTGATGAGGCTCTCGGCGTCCTGAGCCCATTTTGAAACCCAGTCCTTGTCCTCCATCCGATAGAGATTACACATGCGACCCCCTCCGCTTCGACCAAATACGGCTACTCTAGCGCATGTCGCTTGTTTCGCTAGTCGAGCTGGTAAACGTCGGCATTGTCTTGCCGTTCCCGCAGGCCCTTGTACGACGGATGACGGAGTTTCCCGTCCGATGTCCAGGCGCGAAACTCGATCTCGGCGATCAGGGTAGGCTGGACCCAGACAATGTCGGCAGTTCCGGAATGGGGCAGGGGCGGCTGCTTTCGCTTCCATCGCAGCGTGTCCAGCATCTTCCGCAACCGGATGATCTCGGCTCCCTTGAAGCCCGTGCCGACGCTTCCGACGTGGACGAGATCGCCATCGCGGTAGGCGGCAAGCGCTAACGAGCCGAAGCCGGCAGGGGATGCCGTCGACCTCTCATAGCCGACGATGAAGAACGCTTCGCTCTGTACGCATTTGACTTTCACCCAATCCCCGGTCCTGCCCGAACGATAGGGCTGATCGAGGCGCTTGCCGACGATGCCTTCCAGGCCGAGGCGGCAGACATGCTCAAGCAGGACAGCTGGCTCGGCATCGAGTGTTTCTGATATCCGAATGGCGCTGGCTTCATTCGTTGGGCCGTTTATCGTGTCCTCGAGAAGGTGTCGGCGCGAACGGTATTCAACACCGCGCAGATCGTGCCCATCCAGATAAACAAGATCGAAAGCGTATAGGACGGCGTGGGAGGCGCGCTTGCCAGCTTGTTTGCCGGATGCACCCAGCGATTGCTGCAGCAGCCCGAAATCCGGCCGCCCCTCATCGTCGAGCACGACGGCTTCCCCATCGATGATCATCGTCGCCGGCCCCAGCGCTCGGGCGGCCTGCTCTATGGCCGGAAACCGATGTGTCCAGTCGTGGCCGCCGCGAGTAAGGATCCGGATCCGCTGGGGCTCGATATGGACCGCAAGGCGATAGCCATCCCATTTCAGCTCCCAACTCCATTCGTTTCCGGTGGGAGGCTTAGCCTTCAATAGGGCCAGCGCCGGCTCGACGCGATCAGGTATGGGATCGAAGAGGAGCTGTGGTTGAGCTGGATTACGCTTCCTGCGCGGCTTTGAGCGGATCGGCGGCTCGGTGTCGCGAAGGAGGGGTTTTGATCTCGGAGGCCTCGTCATCCGGCCAGTTCATCAGAAAAACCTTAATAATACTGTGACTATCCCTATATTGTCCCCGCTATTCACCGATCAGGAGATAAGACTGCAGAAGCCAGCGAAATTTCTTGGTCGCAGCTATTCACCTGATTCTCATGAAGAATCTCGAACTTCTAATGTTCGGAACAATACTCGTACGTTTTTGCCGCCTTGACTCCTTTCTCATATGGGAACAAAAACAGAACATTGACATTTGCACGACATGAAGTCGCCCTGCCAACACGACCTTGAAGGGAGCCGTGAACAATGACTGCTGCCCGCGAAAGGGTAATCTGCGATCTGCGGGAGCGTATTGCATTGCTCGAAACCAGCACGGCGAAAAAAGCCGGTTGGTTGCCATTTGGCGTGCCGGATATGGATGCGGTTCTGCCTGGCGGCGGCCTTGCTCATGGCGCGCTTCACGAATTTGCCGGTGGTGGATCGGGCACCGTCGATGGTGCGGCCGCTGCTCTTTTTGCAGCCGGCATAGCGGCCCGCACCAAAGGCCCGATCGTCTGGTGCCTGACGCGGCCAGACCTGTTCTTTCCCGGGCTCGCCCAGGTCGGTCTCCATCCCGACCGGGTGGTCTTTGTCGAGTCCGACAAGGAGGAAGACGTTCTGGCAAACATGGAGGAAGGGCTGTCCTTTGGCGGGCTCGGCGCCGTCGTCGGTGAACTCGTTCGCCTGCCGATGGTCAGCTCGCGCCGGCTGCAGCTGGCGGCCGAGCGAACGGGCACGATGGCGCTTGCCGTCCGACGTTGGCGGCGACAGACGGAGGCCAATGACTTCGGGCAGCCGACGGCATCGACCACGCGGTGGCGGGTGAGCGTCATGCCGTCGGAGGAATTGCCAGTGCCGGGTGTGGGGAGGGCTCAATGGTTGCTGGAATTGATGCGCGTGAAAGCGGGTGAATGTGCTGAGTTTCTCGTGAGGGCGTGCGATGACAAGGGTCGTCTCGATCTATCTTCCGGATCTGCCGACGGATCGCATTCGTCGCGCCGATCCGTCTATTCCGCCTGAACAGGCGATCGCCGTGATCGCCAGGAGCGGCTCGAAACGCTGGGTTTCGGCCGCCGACGCCGCCGCCCGAAAGGCCGGCGTGCATGTCGGCATGCCGGCGGCGAAAGCACAGGCGCTGTTCCGTGGCCTGATGCTGGTCGATGCGGATACTGCAATGGATGCCGCGGCACTCGGACGGATCACGCTCTGGGCGCTGACGCTCTATTCGCCGATCGTCGCGGTCGATGGGATCGATGGAATCGTCATGGACACAGAGGGTGCCGATCACTTGCAGGGCGGAGAGCTGCCGATGGTGACGAAGATCGCCAATCAGTTCCTGGCAAGGAAACTCACTCCCCGGGTCGCGATCGCCGACACCTGGGGTGCAGCACACGCCTGCGCCCGTGCCATCAGCCGCGAAACGGTCATAGTGCCTTCAGGTGAGACCGTCCGCGCCGTCGAGAAGCTGCCGATATCGTTGCTGCGCCTTCCCGGGAAAGTCATCAGCGATCTGCGCACGCTTGGCTTCCAGACCGTCGGCGAATTGGCCAACACGCCGCGCGCGCCGCTGACCCTTCGTTTCGGCCCGGAGATTGGCCGGCGGCTGGACCAGATGTTTGGCCGCGCCTGCGAACCGATCGATCCGATCCGCACCGCCGAGCTCATCGAGGTGAGCCGCGCCTTCGCCGAACCGATCGGTGCTGCCGAAACCATCAACAAATATGTCGGCCGGCTGGTCGTGCAACTGATCGAGGAGCTGCAAAGGCGCGGCCTTGGTGTCCGGCGCGCCGACCTGATCGTCGACAAGGTCGATGGCACACGGCAGGCGATCCGCGCTGGCACCGTGAAGCCGGTGCGCGACGTCGCCTGGCTGACCAAGCTGTTTCGCGACCGGACGGAGAAGATCGAGCCGGGCTTCGGGATCGAAAAGCTCACTCTGGTCGCGGTGATGGCTGAGCCCCTGGAGGAGCGCCAGAAATCCTCCTCGCTGGTCGAGGAGGAAGTGAAGGACGTGACGCCGCTGATCGATATCTACGGCAACCGCGGGCAGCGCGTCTATCGGGTGGCACCGGTTGCCTCCGACGTTCCAGAGCGCTCCGTCCAGCGCATCAGTCCTGCTGCCGATCCGGTCGAGGTTACCTGGGTCAGCCATTGGCGCCGGCCGGTCCGGCTGCTGGCCCGTCCGGAGCTGATCGAGGCAATCGCCTTGCTACCGGACCGCCCGCCGGTTTCGATCACCTGGCGCGGCAAGCGGCGGAAGGTCAAGCGGGCCGATGGGCCCGAGCGGATCTTTGGCGAGTGGTGGCAGCGCGACGCGGAGATGGAGGCGGTGCGGGACTATTTCGTCATCGAAGACGAGGCTGGCGAGCGTCTCTGGGTGTTTCGCTCCGGTGATGGCATCGATCCTGAAACCGGAAGTCACCGCTGGTTCGTGCACGGGATCTTCGCATGAGCTATGCCGAGCTGCAGGTCACGACCCATTTTTCGTTCCTGCGCGGTGCAAGCTCGGCGCAGGAACTGTTCGAAACGGCCAAGGCTCTTGGCATCGAAGCCCTCGGCGTTGTCGACCGCAATTCGCTTGCCGGAATCGTCCGGGCGCTTGAAGCATCGCGCGCCACCGGCTTACGCCTCGTTGTCGGTTGCCGGCTTGATCTGGCCGACGGCATGTCGGTGCTGGTCTACCCGACCGACCGGGCTGCCTATTCCCGGCTGACCCGCCTCATCACGCTCGGCAAGTCGCGCGGTGGCAAGAACAACTGCATCCTCCACTGGGACGATGTCATTGCCTACGCCGACGGCATGATCGGCGTCCTGGTACCGGACCTGCCGGATGACGCCTGCGCGATCCAGCTGCGCAAGATGGCCGAGCTGTTTGGGGATCGGGCCTATGTATCGCTTTGTCTGCGGCGCAGGCAGAACGACCAGCTGAGGCTGCATGAGATCTCAAATCTCGCAACACGATTTAAGGTGCGAGCGGTCGTCACCAATGATGTCCTCTTCCATGAACCAGGCCGCCGGCAGTTGCAGGACATTGTCACCTGCATCCGAACCCGCACGACGATCGACGAAGTCGGCTTCGAACGCGAGCGCCACGCCGATCGCTACCTGAAGCCGCCCGTAGAAATGCAGCGGTTGTTTCCGCGATACCGGCAAGCCCTCGCGCGAACCATGGAGATCGTCCGTCGCTGCACGTTCTCGCTCGAGGAACTCACCTACCAATATCCGGAGGAGGCGATCGTGCCGGGCAAGGATGCTCAGGCCTCGCTGGAGCATTATGTCTGGCAATGCGTGCCCGATCGCTATCCGGAGGGACTACCGCCCGACGTGTTGAAGGTCGTGCGGCACGAGCTCGATCTCATCCGTACCATGAAATACGCCCCGTATTTTCTGACCGTCTTTTCGATCGTGCGTTATGCCCGGTCTCAAGGCATTCTCTGCCAGGGGAGGGGCTCCGCCGCCAACAGTGCCGTCTGCTACATCCTCGGCATTACCAGCATCGATCCCTCGACCAACGACCTTCTGTTCGAGCGTTTTGTATCCCAGGAGCGCGACGAGCCGCCGGACATCGATGTCGATTTCGAGCACGAGCGGCGCGAGGAGGTGATCCAGTGGATCTATCGAACCTATACCAGAGAAAAGGCAGCGCTCTGCGCCACCGTGACGCGCTACCGGGCGCGCGGCGCGATCCGCGATGTCGGCAAGGCGCTCGGCCTGCCGGAGGACGTGATCAAGGCGCTGTCATCCGGCATGTGGTCCTGGTCGGAAGAGGTCTGCGATCGCAATGTCCGCGAGCTCAATCTCAATCCAGACGACCGGCGTCTTGGGCTGACTTTGAAGCTCGCACAGCAACTGATGGGCGCCCCGCGCCATCTCGGCCAACACCCCGGCGGTTTTGTCCTCACTCATGATCGGCTCGACGATCTCGTGCCGATCGAACCGGCCACGATGAAGGACCGTCAGATCATCGAGTGGGACAAGGACGACGTCGAAGCCCTCAAATTCATGAAGGTGGACATCCTGGCCCTTGGGATGCTGACCTGCATGGCCAAGGCCTTTGATCTGATCCGCGAGCACAAGGACCGCGATCTTGATCTCTCGAAAATCGAGCAGGAGGATTCTGCGACCTATGCGATGATCCGCAAGGCCGATACGCTCGGCACGTTCCAGATAGAAAGCCGCGCCCAGATGGCGATGCTGCCGCGGTTGAAACCCCGGACCTTCTACGACCTCGTGGTGCAGGTCGCAATTGTCCGGCCCGGTCCGATCCAGGGGGACATGGTGCATCCCTATCTGCGCCGGCGAGAAGGCAAGGAGGCAGTCGAATATCCGACGCCGGAACTGGAAGCGGTGCTCAGCAAGACGCTCGGCGTGCCGCTGTTTCAGGAGTCGGCGATGCGGGTCGCGATGGTCTGCGCCGGCTTTACCGGTGGCGAAGCCGACCAGCTGCGCAAGTCGATGGCGACGTTCAAGTTCACCGGCGGCGTCTCGCAGTTCAAGGACAAACTCGTGTCCGGCATGGTGAGGAACGGCTACGCGCCGGAATTCGCCGAAAAGACCTTCTCCCAGCTCGAAGGCTTTGGCTCCTATGGTTTTCCGGAGAGCCACGCGGCTTCGTTCGCGCTGATCGCCTATGCCTCGAGCTACATCAAATGCCACTATCCGGAAGCCTTTTGCGCGGCGCTCATCAATTCGCAGCCGATGGGTTTTTACGCGCCGGCGCAGATTGTCGGCGATGCGACAGCCCACGGCGTCGAGGTGCGGCCGGTCTGCATCAATCGGTCCCGATGGGACTGCACGCTGGAGCGGATCGGCAATTCTGGGCGCCACGCCGTCCGGCTCGGTTTCCGGCAGGTGAAAGGACTGGCGGTCGCTGACGCGGCGCGCGTCGTCGCGGCACGCATGGACAATGCCTTTGTCTCGGTTGACGAC
>NZ_JWJH01000051.1 GCF_000949865.1 Rhizobium nepotum 39/7
CCCGAAACTGTTCAATCAAACCGAGCCACCTCTATTCACCACTGACTGCGCGCGGGATCGAACAGGCGGATCTGTTATCCCGCCGGTGCCATTCGCTGCCGACAAGCGCGGCCAGTTGAGCTTCTTTTGACGACAAAGCTGCTGAAAAAACCTTTTCCTTTACAATGTGTAACTTATAAATTACAGTGTGAGTATGGTGAAATTAAAACAATCTGCAACGTTCCAGAAGTGGTTTCGCAAACTGAAGGATGAAAAGGGCAAAGCTCTAATTACGTCCCGCCTGAACAGATTGTCTTTTGGCCATGCCGGTGATGTTGCCCCGGTCGGCGAGGGTGTTAGCGAACTGCGCATCCACTATGGTCCCGGTTATCGCGTCTACTTCATCCGCTCCGGGGACGTTGTTATTGTTCTGCTATGTGGCGGTGACAAGAGCACGCAGGACAAAGATATCAAAGCCGCGAAACAGTTGGCAGATGAATGGAGTAATATCGATGACTGAGAAATTTACGGACTTTGATCCCGCCGAACACCTCAAGAGCGACGAAGCAATCGAGATTTTTCTTGAGGATGCGTTTGCAAGTGACGACGCGGCTTATATCGCAAATGCTCTTGGTGTCATTGCCCGTGCGAAAGGCATGACTAAGGTTGCGCGTGAAACCGGACTTGCAAGAGAGCATCTATATAAGTCGCTGAGCGAGGCAGGTAACCCGACGCTTGAAACGACGATCGCGGTTTTGAAGTCCCTTGGTTTTCAATTGACCAGCAAACACAAAGCCGCCTGAACAACTTGGAGCGTTCCATTGCCTTGCCCTTCCGCATCGAGCGGCAGGACAAGGCGCGAGAAATTCGCCTTTGGAACCCCACCCACCCCATCTATGGTCGGTTCCGGCTGGGGGCGAAATGACACTCTAAGGTTACTTCCACACGCTGAGTTTGGGCCAAACGTCCGTCGACGCTTGCGACGAATCATACTGCTCGCCAATCTCCGGTTTACAGGCTTGGCCCACGCCTCCCCCCTCCTTTCGGGGAAGTATCGCACATGCAGGGTGACATCATCATCATCGAACCATCCGTTCGAGCGTCGTATATTGAGGGTAGCCGTGTCGGCAATGAACCTCCTAAAGCCGGTCATTCCGCCGCCTTGAATGGCGTCTCGGAACCGATTGCTGAAGTCGCATTCTTTGCGGCGATAGCAAGCTGGGACATGACGCTCCCCGCAACACTCGACGCCTCCGCCCCGAGAGCCTCAGCCAACCGGATGCGGGCGAGTTCCCAAGCAGTCATGGACTCTTCCATCAACTGGCGGCCTTCATCGGTAAGTGCCAAGCGTTTGCCGGACCTGCCCCGCCCCCCATGACTATAGGCGAGATTGCTCCGTTCGAGGCCCTTTACACTGCGGCTAAGAGTGGTGGCATCGACTCCGGCGCGCGCCGCCAGTTCAGCAAGCGTTGGCTCGTGGCTACCGCCGATGCCTACCAGAAGGCTGAACTGTTCTGCGGTGATCCCTAGTGGCCGGAAGCAAGCATTATAGTAGCGTGTCACCGCCCTCGCGGTGACACGCGCTTGGAAGGCCGGGCAATCGCTTTCGACACGGCGGTAGAAATCAGAAGCATCTGTCATTTGCGGGTCTCGACAATCAATGATCCATGAAATACTGTATATACACTATTAATGAGGAATTGCATATGCCTGCCTATGTCCACGTTAATCTCCGCATCAAGGATTCGGCCAAGCAAGCCGCATTGGCACCTCGCTTTCAGGCCGCATTGCAGGCAGCAGGGGGCCGTATTCTGCATTTTGGTCCCGTAGTTCAGATGCTGGAAGGGGATGTGTCGCCACTACCTATGGCTGGCATTTTTGAATTTCCAACCCGGGCCGACGCCCTGGCATTCTATGAGTCACCAGAATACGCGCCGATCAAGGTCGAGCGCCATGAGGCGCAGGAAGCACGCATGTTTATCGTCGATGTGGGCTAAGCCTTATGTAGGTTTTCTGTTCCGTTGCTACTCAGACCCCGGATTGCGTTTCTGGCTCGGAGTGGAGGTCCTTTGATGAAACTTTCTGCCCCCTTACCCGATCTATCAAGGCCGCCCAAGAGCGGCCTTTCTCATGCGGAACGCACAAGCGTGGCCAGTCGGTCCCGCCTCCCCTATCGGGTCGCTTCGCTGAGGCTCCTGCGGCTGGCCTAAATCCGCTCTTAGCGTGTCGAGAATTCCCGAAATCCCGTCCTGCGGCCGGCGCTTCTCTAATCGGCGTGTCGGTGTCAAGCGCTGTTCGAACTTATTCCAGGGCTGCGTGAGGCAAGGCTATCGTCAACAATCGGCCCGAAGCAGCCAATCAGGTCAGCTTGGTTCAATGGCCGCGACGACCCTTATCTCAACGACCGCACCCTCCCTACGTAACCCTGCAACCTCAACCGCCGTCCATGCAGGAAACGGGTCCGAGACATAATCGGAACGGACCGCGCAGAACCTGTCGAAGTGATCCAGCAGACCGACATGGTAGGTCGTCATCTCGACAATCGAGTCGAAGTCCAGTCCGGCCTCCCGAAGAACCGCGCCAATCTTTTCAAACGCTTGCTGGAACTGTTCTTCCAGATTTACGGGCATGGTGCCATCCGGGCTGCTTCCAGTCATGCCCGTCACAAAAACATGGTTGCCAGAGATGATTCCTGGCGAAAGTTTGATCTGGTCAGCCGTTTTCCGCGAACTTCCCGCCGGAAAGAGTGCCCTTCGTGCCATGTTTCCCTCGCTCGTTTTGGCGAGACGCCAGAATGTCAGCACGCTACCTTTGCGTCAATGACAGCTTGCGGCGCTTTCCAGCCGAAATCGCCTCTTCACAAAGGGGTCAGTTCCGGCTGGGGGCCAAATGACACTGCAAGCGTTTGATGATCGCCTTCGGTCGAACCCGTCATTCGGCCGTCGCAAAACCCGCTCACACAGGTCCGATTTTTGCTAGCGGGTTTTGCGACAGGTGAGCGATTCATTCTTTCTTAAATACGAATCCAACTGGTAGAATTTTAGCTTTCTTGTTGCGCAATTGCGGCACTAATAATTTTGCCACTATAAAATCAGCATCAGGGTGGCGAACAATGAGCAGTTTATCTCGTAGCCTACGAAGAATTTTCCAGCAGACACGCTCTCTGCGCCCCAGTTCATGGTGAATATTGAGATGGAGAGTTTCAAAAACACCCTGGCCGGGCTCGTAACGGTGTTCGCATCCTTCTTGCCGACCATGGCCATGGCACAATCCATGCCGGATGATGAAATGTTTGACCCGGACAAGGTCATCACCGGAATTCAGATAGATCGTTCTGAGTGTCAGGAAATGGAAGCACGGCAGACTGCCGTTTGGGTAAATGTCGAAGGAAAAGGATATTGCCTTAGATACTACGCAGCCGGGCTTAACCAAAAAGGTGAAAATCCCGTGGTCGCAGCGTGGATGCCGGGCGATGTCATGGGTGGTCCGAAAAGCGTCGGTCATCAAGAGGGGATCGGCGTTACCACGATGATTGAGCAGTCAAAATCACTGTCCGACCGTTATAGCGTGCCTTGGATATTCCTCGCTCGACCGGGCAGCTACGGCAGCAGTGGCAAGCACTACACGATCAGGCACAAACCTCTGGAATCAAAGCTAATGGCTGCTCAGATCGACGCGCTGAAAGCCCGCTATCATATTGGTCGATGGGCATTGGGAGGCCACAGCGGAGGTGGCACGCTTGCCGCCGAATTTCTTGCCCGGCGCAATGATCTTCAGTGCGTAATTTTGTCCTCGGCCGCTGCTGCATATCGCGAACGATTAAAGCAGCGCGGGTTTGCAGGTCGTTTGAAAACGGAAATATTTTTCGATCCTTACGATGCGCTCGATCAAATCCCCAAGCAGCCGGATCGGCGGGTGTTCATGCTTGCCGATCCTCGCGAGACGAATATTCCTTTTTCTACCCAGAAGCTCTATTTCGATGGTCTGAAATTGCGAGGGCACACCGCATTCATGCTGGCGCTCAAAAAAGCTTCTGGCCCCAAATATCACAGCCTTGTCGATTTTGGTGAGGCCGCGACTGGAATGTGCGCCAACGGGACGAAAACTGATGCAATCTTTCAGACTTTACAGGCAATGCCTCAGCAGTCAAATAGGATCACAAATTAACAGTTTCCCTGTCGGTCAAGCGATCCGCTCTCATTGAGCAGGATAGATAATCGCGGCAATGGCTGTTGCAAAAGTCCTAATCCGCGCAACGGATCGGCCTTCTCTGAAAATCAGGGCTTTGCGTGTCGTATGTCATTGTTGCAAGTGGTAGAAATCCTGCGACAGGGGGAGCCGTGGACGGCCAAAGGAGCTCGACCAGCAGCGGGCTGTATTGAACGCGGCTGGGTGCATCCGAATTTTTGAGGAAAAGGCATCCAGCACCAAGAACATCTGGCCCGAGCTGGTGCAGATGCTTGAACATCTTGCGGCATGGTGATCTTCTCGCCATTGCCGGGGGCGCTTCCGGTAGGGGCGAAATGAAATACTAAGCATACACACGGACTTCGACCTCAGTCGGATGGACCGTCGCCGACGGGGAGAAAATACGTTTCCCATTTGCTCCTGGGAATTTCCGCGCCCAGCGAGAATTCAAAAGAAACCACCTTTTCCAAACCCGGGGTTACTTCGCATTTGAATCTGATGGCGTACCAATATCGTTTGCTTCGGAGCGCCGCGCCGTCCGCCTGGAGGGTAGAGCCGGAAAGCTTTGTGTCGGCCATAGCGTAGGCGACGACGAAATCCGGCTGAAAGCCGGTTTCCATATATGGACCTGTTCCATGGCCTCGACGTTGCAGAGCTGGATGACACGATCATCCCTGCCCAGTTGTTTCAGGGCAACCAAAGCTTCCTTGCTGCGCGGGTCTGCCAAAACTTTAGCTGAAAATAACTCTTTGGCTCGAACCATACCGCTTCCTTGAGGGGACGACCCATTAGTCATTGCTGGTTTTGTATCTTGCTCAGGTGTCTGGTCAATCGGTGCGGGCAATGCGATGGGCTTGCTTTCGTTTTGAATCACAGTGGGCTGTGCAGTTACTTTAGTCTGGGGTTCATTTAAGATTTCGACGGTGATGCTTTGCTCGATTGGCGGGGGTGGCAATTTCCTGGTCGGAAAAAATCCAACAGCTAGGATAGCGATCATATGCAGCGTCACCGAAATTGCAAAGCTCGGTGCTATTGCGTTAGGAAAATGCCGGCCATTTTTTTCCTGCATCGGCAAGGCTATAGCTCTGATGGCCGTGAACCTGGACTAAACTTAGATCGGCTAAAATGCTCTTTGCCACTTCCGAATAAAACTGAGAAGAATCGCCTCCGATGCTTCATGCTCGCGTTCACCATCAGCCTATTCCACAACATGCAGTGACTGTTCTGTCGCCCGATATCGTTGCACGACGTCTGCGACGGTGTTCTTGCTGATACCAAGGTCGCGGGCGATCCAGCGGTAACTACGCCCCTCATCGATAAGTGTCAGGACCTTGGGCGCCAGTCGGTTGGATTTAGGTCGGTCTCCGACCTGTCTTCCGAGTTTCCTCCCCCGCGCCTTTGCTGCGGCGAGGCCAGATTTGACCCGTTCACTGATGAGATCACGCTCGAACTCCGCTATGCCTGAGAGAAAGGTCGCCAGCATCCGGCCATGCGGAGACGACAGGTCGAACGCCATACCGTTCATTGCGATGACGGAAACCTTCCAGCCTTCCAGTTCGCGTAATGTGTTGAGTAGGTCGATCGTCGAGCGGCCCCATCGAGACAGCTCTGTCACAAGGATGACATCGATCTGCCGCGACTGGGCAAGGGCCATGATCTTGCGGCGTTCTGCTCGCTCTAGCTTCGCGCCGGAACCAGTTTCTTTGAAGATTCCAGCAATATCGTAACCGGCACGACCGGCGAAAGCCGTCAGGTCACGCTCCTGCCGTTCGCAGGACTGGTCGGCGGTCGAAACCCGGCAGTAAAGAGCAGCGCGCTGTCCCAATTGAACCCTCGTGGATTTTAGTGCCGGAAAGCCTTGATTTCCATGGGCCGATTGTTGTCCAGAAGAGAGTATACTTCAATAGGGACAATGCGGCATGCCAAGGCGACATATTCTCACCGAGCGACAGCGCTCGGCACTGCTTGATCTGCCGACCGATGAATTGTCACTGCTTCGGCATTACACACTGGGCGACGACGATCTTGGACACATCCAGGAACGCCGCAGGCCGGAGAACAGACTGGGGTTCGCCTTGCAACTTTGCGCGTTGCGATATCCAGGGCGCGCGCTGGCTCCGGGCGAGGTGATTCCACATGAGGTCCTGTCGTTCATCGGGGCTCAGCTTGGTGTCCCGGCCGATGCGCTTCTCACCTATGCCGCCCGGCGGCAGACCCGCCAGGAGCATATGGAGGCGTTGCGTGAGATCTACAGCTACTGCGCGATGCCAATGTCAGCCGGTTCATCTGGCTTCGCCAGTTCGAGGTCGGCAACAATTCCGCAGCGGCGAACCGGCTGCTCGACAGGCTGGAGTTGCTGCGTGGCTTGACTCTTGATCCGCAGCTGCTCGCCGGTATCCCGCCGCACGGTATCGCACGCCTGCGTCGGCAGGGCGAGCGCTACTTTACCGATGGCTTGCGGGACATCAGCTCTGATCGGCGCTGGGCGATCCTTGCCGTCTGCGCCGTGGAATGGGAGGCGGCGATCGCCGATACGGTGGTCGAGACTCATGACCGAATCGTCGGAAAGACCTGGCGCGAGGCGAAACGGCTGCATGAAGAACGGATTGCCGATTCCAAGGCAACTGTCACCGATACGCTACGCGCCTTTACCGCACTGGGAGCTTCCCTGCTCGAAGCCCGCAATGATGGTGTTCCGCTGGAAATGGCGGTTGCCAAATCGGCGGAATGGGGCCGGCTCGAACAACTGGTCGCGACCGGCGCCCAACTCAGCAATACGCTGGCGGACGATCCATTGGCCCATGTTGGACAAGGATATCATCGCTTCCGCCGCTATGCGCCGCGCATGTTGCGGTGCCTGAAGCTAAAGGCAGCATCGGTAGCCCAGCCCTTGATTGCGGTGGCAAAAGCCATCGGCGAAATGCAAGCGTCACCATCGGCGACCGACAGCTTCTTGCGGCCGAATTCGAAATGGCACCGCCATTTGAGAGCACAAGACCAGGGCGACAATCGCCTTCGGGAGGTGGCGGTCCTGTTTCACCTGCGGGATGCCTTCCGATCCGGTGACATCTGGCTCGACCATTCGCGCCGCTATGGCGATCTCAAACAGGTGTTGGTGCCGATGATTGCGGCACAGGCTAACACAAGACTGGCAGTGCCCCTCGATCCGCAAGTATGGCTGACTGATCGAAAGGCTCGGCTCGCCGATGGCCTGAAGAGACTTGCACGAGCAGCGCGCGACGGAACCATCCCTCGTGGCAGCATCGAGGATGGAACGTTGCGGATCGACCGGCTGACGGCTGATGTTCCGGACAGTGCCGAGGAACTGATACTCGATCTCTATCGCCGGATGCCACCAGTTCGGATCAAGTCGCACGCCTGCTCCGCGACGCGCTCTGCACCGATGATCAGCCTTTCCGGATGCAGATCAGTCCGCTCGGGCGCGTGCGACAGACGGCAGAACGGATCCAGGCCGAGGTTCGGCTCCCATGTGTCGCAGATAACCGGCTCGTTGAGGTCACCACCGGCTCCTGGGACGGCATGACGCGATTTGAGATCGACAATGAATTTCCCGGGCGCCTTGACGGATCCGACGCATTCGACTGGTATTTCAGGGCGCCGGATGGCGAAAGTTTCGATGAAGTCTGCAGGCGTGCGATGTCATGGATTGCCGATGTCCAGCACCCGACGATCGCCATTTCCCACGGTCTGTTCGGGCGTATCCTTCGAGGCGTCCATCTCGGCCTTTCGAAACGGGAGATGCTCGAGCTGCCCGTCCCGCAGGACGGCTTTTATCGACTTCACGACGGCAGGTGCGATCCCTTCACCGGTTGACCTGCCCCAGGAGCGCCTGTTCACTATCACGGTCATCATCCCGCAAGCGCAACGGACTACGGGCGTCGCGCGTCATGCTGACGGGAAAGCCAAAACGGAAACCGATTGGACGATCCATCGACACGGAGAAACACATGCCGACACTCGAGGACATCTACCTTGATTATCTAGACTGCCTGAACCGGCAGGCCTTCGATAAACTCGGCACCTTCGTCGACGACAATGTCGAACACAACGGACGCCCGCTTGGGCTGTCGGGTTATCGCGACATGCTCGTCCGCGATTTTGCCGACATTCCCGACCTGCGGTTCGAGGCACAGATCCTCGTCAGCAACGGGACCCGGACAGGCGCCCGGCTTTTCTTCGACTGCGCTCCGAAAGGAACCTTCATGGGACTTCCGGTCAATGGCAGGCGCGTTCAGTTTTGCGAGCACGTTTTCTACGAATTCGAACACGGAAAAATCCGCAGGGTCTGGTCCGTCATCGACAAGGCCGAAATCGAGCGCCAGCTGAGCTGACAGCCGCCATTGAGACAAAAGGCTGGTCGCAGGAGCTGGTTTCATGCCGGTTTGCAGCCCGTGATATCCGGCAGACGCTCAGCCATCCTCCTCCCGCTTTTCTCCCTCGAGCAGATCCTCAAGCAGCGCACGATCCGCATCGCGCAGCGCCATCTGCGGCAGCTGACGCCGGATCCAGTCCCGCAGCACCTGCGCATCCGGTCCGTCCGCTGATGTCTGCAGTTCGCTGGCGAGCAATGTGCCCAGCAGCATTTTCCGCCGTACCTCAAGCCGCCGTTCCTGTGCGGCAAGCCGTGCCATCAGGGTGCGCCTGCGCGCCTCCAGTTCCTCGATGCGACGGGCAACCGGTTTACGCGCCATCACCACCTGCCGCGCATTCCGAACAATCCGTCCACGACCTGTGACGGGACATTGTCACCATCGATCAGCACCGCCAGCCTGTGCCTGTAGCGACCTGTTCCGTGGCCAACATTTCCGTACGCCCTCGTCGTCGTTGATCTTCGTTTCGCAGCTTCGGACCTGCCCGCATCCATCACCGTCTCCATTGCTGCCTGTGTCATTGAGCCAACGGTAACGGCGATCAGATCGCATCGCATCCTGGTGAATCCTGCAATGGAGCCATGGCTTACGACCCGCTAAACAGAAAGCAGCAAGGGCGCACTTACGAGTTGGCGCCCCGATGACAGGCAAAACCGCCGCGTTGCGGAAAGGGTCCATGCCGGAGCGGGTACCGGTGCTTCTGGCCCGATCTTCGGTCCTTCCGCCGGCGTGGTTTATCGGGAGACTGGCATGGCGATCTACCATTGCAGTGTAAAACCGGTTGGACGCAGCGCCGGCAAAAGTGCGGTGGCCGCCATCGCCTATCGCACCGCCAGCAGGATCCTCAACGAACGTGATGGCATCATCCATGATTTTACCGCAAAACAGGGCGTGCTCCATTCGGAGATCGTCCTGCCAGATGGCGTCGATGCCGGCTGGGCGCTGGATCGTTCGGTTCTCTGGAATGCCGCAGAGGCCGCCGAACGGCGCTCGGATGCCCGTGTTGCCCGCGAGTTCGAGATCGCGCTTCCATATGAATTGACCGATACCGAACGACTGTCGCTGACCCGTGCCTTTGCCGGTGATCTTGCCAATCGTTTTGGCGCCGCCGTCGACTTCGCCATCCATGTGCCGCAGGGCAACAGCGACAGCCGCAACATCCATGCCCATGTGGTCATGACCACACGGGTGATCACCGCAACCGGCCTTGCACAAAAGACGCTGATCGAGCGCGAGAACAGATGGCTGACCGACAACGGTCTGCCGACCTCGCAGATGCAGATGAAAGCGGTGCGTGAGGCCTTTGCCGATCTCGTCAACCGTCATCTGCTGCGCGCCGGCCTCGACCGCCGTGTCGATCATCGCTCGCATCTCTCCCGCGGCCTTGCCATCGAACCGACAGGCCATATGGGCGTGCATGCCTCGCAGATGAAGGAGCGTGGTGTCGACGTCTCCCGCAGCCGTATCGAGGAAGACGCTGCACGACGAAACGCCGCGCTGATCCGCCGCCGTCCCGAACAGGTGCTTGCCCTCATCACCGCAGGTCAGAGCGTCTTTACCCGTCACGATATTGCCAGAACGCTCAGCCGCTACATCACCGATACGCAGGCCTTCCACAATGCCCTTGCCGCCGTCATGGCATCACCGCAGCTGGTTCAGCTGCGGTCAGAGCAGAGACGGGAACCGGCCCGCTATTCCACCACCAGCATGATCGAACTCGAATACAGCATGGCAGAGAGTGCGACCAGAATGGCGGCACGCT
>NZ_JWJH01000052.1 GCF_000949865.1 Rhizobium nepotum 39/7
CCGCAGACCTTCCTTGGTGACTACCGCGGCATATTGGTGAGCGATGGCTACACCGCCTGGCGCACATTGAATGGTGCAACCCATGTGGGATGCATGGCTCACTCCAGGCGGCGCTTCGTTGATGCCCTCAAGGCGAGAAAGAATGGCGGCGGCCCGCCGGAGCAAGCGCTCCGGTTCTTCGAGCAGCTCTACCGGATCGACAGGCAGGCGCGAGAGATAAAGCCCGACGCCGGTGAAACGCAGGCCGACTGCATTCGCCGTTTCCGGCAACAGCACAGCTTGCCTGTCCTGAACGCTCTAAAGACGTGGCTCGATAACATCGCGCCGAAGGTCGTGCCGGATACCAAGCTCGGCGATGCTGTGTCCTACGCCCTGAACCAATGGGATTATCTGACGCGCTACACCAGCGACGGCAGGATGCCGATCGATAACAACATTCTGGAACGCGACATTAGGGTTTTTGCCGAACCTGAGTCATTGTGCACTCCTTCTTTAAGTGTTTGTAAACATTGGAAGCGTGTCGATGTCAAAAGTGCGACACGGGCGGCCCTTTCGGGCTATCGCGGCTTGGACCGTCGCGGAAGCAAGATCGCTGGCCCTGATTTGATACGGTGCGCCGGGAACCACTTGCTCGGCAGACAACACATTCGTCTTGATAAGGTGGCGTATTCTGTGGTTCGTCACACCCAACGCGGCCGCAGCCTCTGTCATGGTCAGCCATTCGCCGTCTTTGCCGGCTGATTTGTAGGCGTGAATGGCGCGCACTCTTCTCACGGAAGCGACACGGTGTGCGGTCCAGGTCTTTCCTTGACCAGTAGGCATACCCATTCTATTGAGCGAGGCGGCGATATGTTCATCTGACCAACGTCCTGCCATGCTCCGCATCACCGCCAGAGCATCGTCCGTTGTGGCGCACCCGTGTTCACCGGTCTGGGGCTTGCGAACCTTGATCTCTGAATGCTGACCGCCTTTCCAGTGGATGGTCAAAACCACATCACGCACTTCATCATCAACATCGACCACAATATCGGCGATCAATGTACGTAGCAGTTGCTGGCGCACGCGCATGGTGACATCCGGTGAGTCCCAGGCCGCTTTCATATTGTCGGCGAGGTTTGCGAAAGTGCCTGGGTCAACTTCAATAGTTGCAGGACCTTCCGTAGGCCTACGTACTTCCAGATCGCGGACGCGGCGGAGCGCCGTTTCCCAGTTCTTCTCAAGCTGTGCAGCAATCAGCCGGTTGTCTGGATCGCAAGCCGCATATCGACGCTCAGCAAGGCTTGCCTCGTAACGGGCCTGCTGCAGTTCCAGATCGTGAATATGGCGCTGGTCGTCCTGTCGCTCCCGATGCATCCGCTCTGCTTCAAAAGTCGCTTCAATTGCTAATGGTTCTACCGCGTGCAAGAGCTCCAGCGCAATCGCTGCATCAACCTTCGAGCCGCCGAACGTCATGCAACGGGGCAAACCCTTCATCTGGTTCTGTTTATAGCAGCGATAAACAGGATTATTTGGATTTCCTGTGTAGGCAACACTCAGTCGCTGCCCACACCGTCCGCAGGTTAGGAGACCCGATAGTAGCGCCTTTCCGCCGCGCCCCGATTTGGCGCCTCCTGAGCGACCGTAATTGTTGAGCGCCAGTATCCGTTGGTTGCGCTCGTACTCATCCCAGCTAATGTAGCCTTCGTGATGGTCACGGATCATCACCTCCCAGGTGCCCGGCGGTTTGCTGTGCCCGTAACTACGGCGGGCTCTTCCATCAACGATAGCAGTGCGCTTCTCGCTCTTTCCATAAACGTAGACGCCGGCGTAGAACGGGTTCTTCAGGATGCCGATCACATTGCGATAACGGACTGGCGTCCAGACAAAGTTTGTCATACGCCCTTCATCCGATGGACGTGGGAAATAAATCTGGTCTTTCGTCATCGACAGAAGTACCTGGCGCGCACTTCCAAGCTCGCTGAACCGGCCAAATATAGATCTGATAACGTCCTGCAGACGCAGATCGGGATCAAGCCCTGCTTCTCGATGCCAAATGTAGCCGAAAGGCACAGAAAGCCGCAATTCGCCACGCTGCGCTTTTGATCTGGCGGCGTCGAGCATGCGAGCTCTCAGGACGCCCAGTTCAAATTCGCTGATGCTCCCCTTCATTCCCAGCAGCAGACGGTCGTTGGGTCGGCACGGATTATAGACACCGTCGTGGTCTATGACACGGGCTTCAACAAGGCCGCAAAGTTCAAGCAGATGATGCCAATCGCGCCCGTTGCGTGCCAGGCGCGATGCATCGAAGCATAGAACGGCACCAACCTTGCCGGCGCACAGCAGCGCGACGAGACGATCGAAGCCTGGGCGCGCAACAGTCCCGCTGGCGGAACGCCCGAGGTCGTCGTCGATGACCTCGACGTCCCTGAAGCCGCGTTGTCGCGCGATATCAACGAGATCGTACTGCCGCCGCTGGCCCTCCAGATTGGTCATAACCTGCGACTGCGTAGATTGCCGCACATAAACAATGGCCTTGCGCGCGAGCAGCGCTGTCGGAAGTAAGTCAGCGCTGGTCATCGTTGAACTCCTCGACGACCAGTCCGGCGGCCTGCATCAGCAGACAGGCCAGTGTTGATATTGCCGTCTTGCGATCCTTGTCGCTCAGTCCGTCGAGCGTCCTTGCTTTGAATATCAGGTCCAGTTGCCGGCCCGACGCCGGCACAAGCGGATTGCGGGATCTCATCATGGTTCTCCTGAGTGATTCTACGTTCACTTCGGAAGTTTGCGGGCTTATCGTCACCGCTGACCAGCCTGACCAGCTCGATCAGCGCCGCAAGATCGACGCGTGGAGTTCCTAAGGACATGCCGCTGCACGCCACAGGATCAATCATCCACCCCGAAATAGCGGTCACAACGCCTGTCGGTCCCAAAACCTTCAAAAAGCGACCTGTCGCTCGTTCTTCAACGCGGCGAATGGAAACCTTATGGCCGAAATACGGATGCCAACGGTAATAGACCTCGACTTCGTCGCCGACATGGGCAGAATGAACGGGGAATTGCGACCGGAAGAAAATCGTGGCTGTTCAGCGACACCGCTGACGGAGCCAAGGCCAGCGCAGTGATCTATAGTTTGATGCTGACCTGCCGCGCCTGCGGCGTCGACCCGCTCACCTGGCTACGCCACGTGCTCACTGAGTTGCCACAGCGGGGCCAAGCGGCCGAAATCGGCGACCTTTTGCCGTTCAACTTCTCCAAGGCTAATGCCCAATAAAGCTGGGTACCGCTAGAATCCGTGCGCGATTACCCCTGAAGAGGCCGTCTAGGCGCATCGAAAATCGCGCTTACCGAGTAACATCCACAAATGCCAACTCCCCTACCCTCAAATTTTCTTTTCTTTCATCCATATCTCAATGATCTGACCATATGTGTAGCGGTTCTCCTCGCAGTAATCTCTAAACCGCTCAGAGACGCTGATTGGCAGGCGAACCGAGATTTGCGTCGAAGGCTCCTTCCTTCGGCGCGAGGACATCACCTTGGGTTCCACGTCTTTGCTTGTGAAGCCGGTTCGCTCGGCTGCGCGATCGGCGGCGGCAATCTCCGTTTTGGTCGGCTCATCGTCGTCAGTTGGGAGCGGGATTTGCGATATGCCGGAAAGACTGAATCGATTGCTCATGCGGCATCCTCCTTGCGTGGCGTCAGCATCGAATAGACCTCCCCCGCCAGCTCCTCTGCATTGGCGATGGCCTTATCGACACCCGATACCCTCGATGGGTCCAGTTCGTGAACGGCGACCCGGTCCAGGAAGATGGTGCGATATGCCTCACGGGCACGAAGCTGGGTTTGTAGAATATGCACGCCCTCATCTTTTGCGAACTGCTCGAATTCTTTGTGGATTTTTGATTTGAACGCGTCGGATCCGGGCGTCTCCATCATGACGCAGGCATAAGGCACCGTTCGGCCTATGCCTTCCATTTCATCACGAATGAGCTTGATGGCCTCAATCGCCTGGTCAATGTCCTCGGGGCTGGGACGGACCGGTATAAGCACCAGATCGGCCCGCAGAATGACTCGGGAGAGAACGAGAGCCGCGCGGCCGGGAGTATCGAGGATGACGATTTGGTTGCGCGACCTCAGGTCCTTGAGTACCTCAAAAAAGTCATCATTGGATATATCCGCAACAACGTGAATATCGCATTTGGTCAGAACAGGCAGCTCGCCCTTCCTGCCCTCTTTCCATTTTCGTTGCGATTTTTGCGGATCGTTGTCCATGATCGCAACAGAAGCCCCGCTACGATAAAATGTCGTTGCGAGCACATTTCCCAAGGTGGACTTGCCCGCGCCGCCCTTTGGGCTCATCACCGCGATCGTTGGCATGTTTTTTCCAATCCTGTTTGCCGGCGTCATCAAGCCGATACGACGATGCATCAAATTTACTTAACCCGCATCGCCATGCACCAGTAGCATTTAACTGCAGTTAAATCAACTCAACTCACACTAAATGCAGTCAACACGAATCAAATGCATTTAGCTGCATTTGGTACCACATAAAGTTACCCCACTATCGCCTCAGATGCGGGATAGGCTTGTGATGTGCTGAAGAAGCCTCCAGGAAAATGCTCTGATGTAGCTGGGGAGAATGCGTCCTGAACAATAAATCGAACACCGGCGAGCTTTGCCATGTTTTTCAGCAAGAGATGTAGGGCTAGTCGCGTAGGTCGTAACAGCCGTATTGTATCGAATTGGCGTACCAACGGTACGCTGTTATTGCCGATTGGTCCGTGGAGCAACATCCTACATTGTTATTGCAGACATCTACCTCTCTTTGAAGAGTCAGTTGAGAAGTTCCCCGCGGGGAACTCAGTAAGGATCGTTTTTTCAAAACCAATCGTCGTGAGCTACTCATTATAACGACCCAACATAACGTCATTTGGGGATGCACACTTCCGCTCGGATCACCTGAGGGTTTGACCTGAAGGAGGTGAGAAACCTTTAACTAAAGCTGCCGGCCTAACGGTTCCCCGCGGGGAACTTGGTTGAACGTCTCGCTTCAGCAAATTAATCACACTCATTTCGAGCTATTCAATCTATGCCGCGGGTCTCAATGAATCCAAAAATCGCCTGTCCTCAGCTTCTCCGTCTGTGACCGGACATGTATCTGCTCGGCGTGAGTATCCCGTGAAACCAATTCGACTTCATCCAAACGACCCTCTCGAAACGACAACCTCGCCCCACCACGTTGGCCGATAACTCTACGGTCCTTCCCTCCCCTCGCCTTGAAGAAACGAAGGATCCTGCTCGTGAAGGTGTCTTCGCCTGGCGTCCCCTCGTCACATTCTTCTTTGATAGGAGGCGCTATTTGCTCTCAATAAAGCCATCAGCATCGGACCAAGCGAAAACTGACCGCGCTGGGCCTTAGCCGTAAGATCTCTAAGATATCCTCCTGGGCATTGTATCGCCTCGGCTCTCTGCAAAATGCAGGCCACGACAGCCGAAACGTTATCTACACCCATCACGGCGCATGCTGTTTGATAGGCTGATGGAGTAATGCTTAGCATAGCCACCACAGTCGAAGTGGAGACCGCCAAATCGCGCCAGCTTGTAATTGATCCTTGTGGCCCATAGTCCAATATGCTCGGGCACGCTTTTAGTACCATTTCCAGAGGGTACGCTTTTACGGGTTTGGCGGCGTTCAGTTCTAAATCATCGCCTGACTTGTTCGTTGCTGCTTCAAATTCAATATAAGATTCAGTATTTGTATTCTGTATGTGGTGACGGATTTCGCTATCATTGGTGACGGTTTTTTCGGAAATAACTTGAACTTTCAGCTTGTTAAGCACCTCAATGCGAAGTTGTTCAAGATTGTCCAGAATAATTGCAATGATTGGCAGGGTTTTTGCGCGGCTTATCTCACTTACGATTTCATCGTAACGGCTTTGTGCTGCCGCACAATCCCCACAGACGCCTTCGTTAAGGGCTGTAGAAATGAGCATGCGTATATCGCGCCTGCAAAGGGAGATGCGTTCCTTGAGCGCTTTGATCCTCTGCGCCGTGGCCGTAACCTCGGCAGCGACCAACGCCAATTCTACCGAACGTGCGAGCAGGGGAGATAAGTCGAAGCCGTAGGCGGTCTCGATAGCTCCGGAGCGGCTCTTCCGTGCGTAACGTTTGCCATTGGGGCTGTCTTTGCGGTGGATCAAGCCTTTGGTGACGAGGATGGCAAGATTTTCCCGTAAGGTCGTTCCTGCAATTCCGTTCGCACGTGCGGCCAACTGTTCATTGGAGGGGAAAACGATAAGGTTCTCGCCGTCAGTTAACTCTGATGACGGATGAAAGGACAGGAGCGCGCTAAGGACGGCAAGTGCTCTATCGCGCAGGCCGAGGGTGGACCGGGCGGCGCACACGTTCCGATAGACCTTCCATTTGTCTATCGCGTGAGCAGCCGAGATCTCGGAAAGTGCCAGTTGTCCTTTTATCATGGCGAGCGGCATCGCCCGCCGCCCGAAGGGAGTGGTTACCTCAATACGCATTTTTTCACCTATCAATAGGCAAAAGAAATTCGATCACCAAAACGATGCCAAAGACTCTTGACTGACTTACGTGAAAATGCGATTCTCTGTCTTGCTTAAGGATGTGAGAAGGGCTTCCACGACGGAAACGTTTGGGGGCCTTTTTCTTTTGCGGGTTATCCTTCTTTGTTGATTTTCTCTCGCATCAGAAACTCTTGATGCAACGAAGATAGTTTCTCGCCGAGAAACTCGACAAATTCAGACGGTACGACTTTCGAAAACGCCAGTTTAGTGCCGGATTTTGAGTAGGTTATCGTTGCCAGTGCGGCGCCGTCTAAAATGATCTCGTTCTTGGCCGTTGGCTCCTTAACTGGCGCTGATTTTGCGTTAAGCGCGGCCAGTGCGAGGGAAAAACGCTCGCCGCCGGCGACATCGCTTGCCTCAAGTGCCGACTTGATAACATCCGCACTGTCCTCGCGTGCAATCCAGCATTTGTGGAATTCAACCCACCTGCGTCGCCCGATATCGGGGGAGCGTCCGACAAGTATCAATGTTTCCCGAGGGATCGAGTCGGCGATTTGAAGCATCTCTGAGACATGCGATTTGCCCGTGGAGAGAGAGGCGGCGATCGTATCTCGCTTGTAGCCCGCTCGTTCCTGAAGCAAGGCAAAAACACATTTTTCAATGAACGAGAGATCGTTACGATTGGTGTTTTCTTCGCCCTGGAAGATGATCGCTTGCTCGTCGGTCAGATCGCGCAATATTGCTCGAAACTTGATGCCGAGCTTCTGTGCCGCAGCCAATCGTCTACGACCGAACACGATCTGATAAGGCTTGTCTCCCGTTTTTGAGGGGCGGACAAGGCCAGGCACTATCTGGCCGCTTTCCCTCATGGAGCGAATGATTTCTTCAATCGCCGCTTCGTCATAGGATCCGTCGAAGCGATCCTGCAAGGAAGACGGCGCAACCTCATCGGGCGCAACCTCAATAATGCGCTCGCCTTCAGCCAATAGTTTTTCGAGCGCCTCGCCTTTCTCATGAATCTGGCGAACGCCAGCGGCGACCTTCAGAAGGTGAGGGGAGGCGGTTTTGTGTACGGCATTGGGGGGCTGGCGATCTTGCTGCGCGAGGAGGTTGGTGAACAGCTCGCGGGAGTCTTTTCTGCTCATTCGCGTCCCCATGCCGTCCAGAGTAATTTTTCAATTTCATTATTCGCGGCGTTGAGGGATTCCATCGCGCGGTCGTAAGTTTTCGGAGACGAAAATCGCGAGCGCTGAACCTCATAGAGGCTTTGTTTCCAGGTCAAGGCGTCTGCCACGGCCGTGGACTTCATCACCATGTTCAACAACAGGTCCTCGCCAAAAACCTGGCGCATCAGCGCTGTCATATTCGCTTGCGGGTGGTCATTAGGCTCAAACTTGGTGACGAGGAACTTGGCAAAGTCCCAGTGGGCCGCCGCTCCCATGTCGCTGAGTATCTTCATGTAGGAGCCGGCGAGCTCCAGAAACTTGCCCGTCGAATCGACATCAAGCATATGCGCCGGCACCGGAATCAGGACGCCGGTGGCCGCCGTCAGCGATGACAGGGTGAGGAAGTTTAAGGATGGGGCGGAATCGATCAGGATGACGTCATAGTCCTCCGCCACCTGTTCCAAAGCCTGGGAAACTCTGAGCAGAAAGCTGGTGCCGCCGTTCTTGCGCATTTCCAATGCAACAGCGGTTTCAAACTCTGTCAGTTCAAGGCCGGCGCAGATGACGTCAAATCCGGGAATATGGGTTTTATTGATCAGCTCGGCCGTTGGTCTTTGTTCCTCGAAGCGGATTGCTGCATATAGGGTGTCATCCTGACGGGGATCGAAATTCGGCAAATTGCCATGCAGGCTGGTCAGCGATGCCTGTGGATCGAGGTCTACGGCAAGCACACGATAACCCTTCAGGGCCAGATAGTGTCCCAGATGGATGGTCGTGGAGGTCTTGCTTGAGCCCCCCTTGAAATTTGTCACCGCGATTATCTGGCATTCTTCCCCTGAAACGCGCCGGGGGTTCATCCACTTCTTGCGCCCTTTCTCAGCCAGCATCAATCTCAGTTCAAGGATTTGCTCCAGCGAATACATACGGCGGCCATTGACAGTGACCTCCGGCGCAGGACCTTTCTCTTTGAGAACGATCTGTCGAATGTAAGCCTCCGAGACATCCAGCAGCGCAGCGACTTCAGCCGACGAGAACTTTCTCATCTCTCGTCTTGCATCCGGCGGATATTGGGCAAAAGTCAGATTTTGCAGCGCAAGATCGAGCTTGCTTGCGAAATTCTGCATGAAATCAAGGCTGCTTAGATGTCGATTCACGATTCCATCCTCATCCGTTTGGAGGAACTAAGCGCCAACAGTGTTAACGAATCCTTAATTCTCGCATTGTTTCGCAAAAAAACGATACTTCCTCTTTTTTGCGTAGTTACAGAGATACATCGATTCGCATTTTGTGCCAAACAGCATCGCGTTTCATCTGTCATAATCGGGAATATTTCTCGTTTCGAGGAGTGAGGGCATTTTGTGAGCAGGCCTTCCTGAAAGAGTTGTGGAGTCGACCCAATTGGGTGGAACCATCAAATTTGGAGAATGGTCGATCTGGGCCAGTTGAAATCAACTCAAGAAAGTAATACCATTCTTGGTGTTGGTATTACAGGAGTGCCGGATGACGACAACAGTAACGGCCAAAGGGCAGGTCACGATTCCCAAAGCCGTGCGAGAGCTTCTAGGAATTGCTCCGGGAAGCGCTGTCGATTTTGTTCGCGCTCCAGACGGCCGCATTGTTCTCGTCAGGGCCGACAAAAAGCAGCCGCCGACGCGCTTTGCCAAACTTCGGGGCCATGCCGGAGAGGGGCTGAGTACCGATGCTATTATGGCGCTTACCCGTGGTGACAAGTGACGCTCGTCGATACAAATGTCTTGCTCGATCTTGTAACGAATGATCCGACATGGGCCGACTGGTCAATCGAGCAACTCGAACTTGCAAGCGTTTCGGGTCCATTGTTCATCAACGATGTTGTTTATGCCGAGCTTGCTGTTCGGTATGAACGAATTGAAGCGTTAGATGCTTTTGTTCATGAAGCGGGATTGAAACTGATCCCTTTTCCCCGCCCTGCATTGTTTTTGGCAGGAAAAGTCTTCACCCGGTATCGTCGGGCGGGCGGCTCTCGCACCGGCGTTTTGCCTGATTTTTTTATAGGTGGTCACGCGGCGGTTCAAAGTCTTCCGCTTTTGACGCGTGATATTGGTCGATATCGGTCCTATTTCCCAACCGTGACATTGATATCTCCTGAACAGTAGGCGACGAGACTGCGGGTTAGGACCATGGCACCGCTGCGTGGTAGTCGACACGCCGTTTCGACAGACATCGTTTCACAGGCTTTGTTGCAAATTTCGATTTTGGTCATAGTCGCCGTTGGTTGGGACGTGGATTACCTGGCAGCTCACGGCTTTCGAGACTCTGAGCGAGCAATGCAACGGCCTCCGTCAGTGGCACGTTCAATGATGCGTGCTTCTCCACGGTTATGGACCTACAGCAACGACCGGCCTAATATGAGTGCTGGCGGCATCGCACCCGCACAGAAACTGGCTGCGGAATTCTACTGCGAAGCCCCGTTAAAAACGGGGTTATTTCAACCAACCAGGGATTACAGGGAAAGCGGGGATCTCTCTCGCTCTACTCGGTCGCGGTTCTCAATCATCGCTCTACGCGTAGATACCGCCTTTGCTATTTCAAGAGGAGAAATCTCACGGGCCGAGGAGCTATTTCCACGATATACTTCTTGCTTTTGGTGCACGCGCGCGACAGGGGCCGTTGTAGAGGCCGCCGCCGCACGCATTCCAGGCGAAGGTTTTTGCTCCTCTCGGCCCATGATTTTTTGAGAGACGTTCTTGAGAAGAGCCTTGAATAGATCTCGAAATCGTTGCCGCTCAAGTTGGGGCAACCTGCCTTCTTCGTGATCATTCACACGCGGTTGTTCCCGTTGTTTTATGTCTGCGAGCGCCGGTTCCTGTCTCGCCTGAAGCTTCCGGAGTCGCCCACGGTGCGGAGGCGGCGCCTCTGGCGTCGCCGGAAGCTTGTTGGCTGGTGAGTTGCCTGTGTGGCCATTGGAATTGTCATGGCCAGCGGTGCGGGCACAGAATTTCTGGAAATCTGAATAAGCGTTGGGACCAGGATGAAGCTTCGGCAGCGGCCAATGGCCGTTTTTCTTCGCCATTTCAATAAGCCGCTTGATTTCATCATCTGATGGTCCACGGATCCCGTCGGTGCTGATGTTGCGTATATTTTGTAAGGCTTCCTCCTCATCCAACTTTTCTGGGGTGAGCCTCGTTCCTTTTGACTCCGCTTCATAATTAACGCGGTCTCTGAGATTCAATTTCAGACTGTCTACATGCCTCTTCCAGTCACCCTCTGGAGTATATCCGTAATGCCGATCCATAGTGCGTTGGCCGAATACTTCTTTTAGAATTTCTTCGGTCATCTCAGACCTTGCGTTCACCCTTGCCCTTGCCTGCGCAGCGTCGAGTTCGGGTTGCATATTTTCTGCGATGCCCTCTGCTTTGCGGCGGTCGTCGATTCTCTTGTCGATAGACGCTTCAGGTATGTTTTCCCAAAGGAACTCTCGCTTTTCCCGCAGTTGATACGGAATATTATCGGTAATCCTGTCTGCCTTCTCTTGCGCGAGCCGCCTTTCCTGTTTCTCCCTTGCTATATCAAGCGGATCTTTGTTCAGATCCCTCTTCATAGCGTCTTTAATACCCTCCAGTGACCAAGGCTCTTCATTCATGAGAAAATTATCCTTCAGGTATATCCATAGAGGATATGGAAGATACTATTTCCCGTGATGTTAATTACGTTGAATGATTATTTCATCTCGTTTTTATGCCTTGTTACAGGTGAAACGAATATTAGTGTTTCCTAATTGGAGGACGTCACCGGGTTTAATGTTAGGAGTAAAAGCGGCGTAACGTTCCATCGCATTGGATTCTCTGTGGGCTGCCTGAGCCGGCGCGTCCTTCCACTGCAGCTCGTTCCTGATCACATAGAGGATGCCGCTTATCACGCGCCGGTCATCGACCCGTGCAACACCGTGCAGACGCGGAAAATGCGGTGATATTCGCGCCATCTGGCGTTCGGAGGTGCTGCCACCCTGTTTCAGACGGCCGCCGCGAACACCTCAGGGCACGCTTCGGATGTGGCACAGTCCATTATCGTGACAACCTGGAATCTGGCGATTGCGGGCGGCGGCATTGTCGGCGGACTATTGCTCGAGCACTCTGGCGTCGAATGGCTCGCCTGGTCGGTTTTGGCACTCTTGCTGATCGCCTATGTTATCGCTTTTCTGACAAAGGACAGGGGCCTTCCCGCCAAGCCACGTGGCTTTTGATGTCCGCTTAGGGCCGGATGCGGCCATCGGTCGCAAAGCGTCAAAGCGCGATACCTCTCGTGCTGCAACCGCCCCAACCTTTCCAAGGCAGACCTCGGCAACCATCCGGTCGAAACCGGCGCGGGTTACGCCTCCGGCTGCCGAACGGCCAAGATCTTCATCAACTGTTTCGATCTGCGACCAGCCAAGTGCCGTCAGGCGGTCACGCATGGCGTATTGAAGGGCGCTACTTTCGCGATTGTGCAGAACCTGATGAGCCGACGATTGTCGGACATACAGAATGGCCTTGCGCTCAAGATGGTGCGCGCTGATCTTCTCATGCATCATGACCGGCCTCCCTCGACTGGGAGGCGCTCTCGCCGTTGGCGTGGTCGACGAGCAGCCGCACGATGAGTGCCGTCAACGCCTGTTGTGTTCCTTCCGGCAACGTCTGCCATTGCGGCATCGCTGGTGTCTTCCCGCTGTGTGTGCTCGAGAACAGATCGAACTGATATGTCGTAAACTGGCGTGGCATGGACATCTCCCCGACTCGTTTCGTGAGAGATCAATGCTGCGCTCATATCCGCGCCTTGTGACGGAGTGCATGCCTCTTCCAGCAACTTTGCCAAAGCAAGCAGGCAAGCAAAATCGGCATACGCAATTGGCAAGGCCAACCACCGTGCACTCAGTGTTCGGTCAAACATCCACACCGGAACTTCGAGCAACCGGCATGACGTCGAACCCGAAAGGCTGCAGCGGAACACGGCAGACCCTTGTCCACCAGTCCATGGACATGGACAAGCCGCCCAGACCAGGGGTGCCACGGATATAAAAGCTCCCGAACCTCGGTCCCGTGGGTGTTCCGTCGCCCTGTTGTACAACGAAATCCATCCCCATTCCGCTCTCAAGATGGCTTCCCCTCGGCAGTTCATCAGGGCTAAATCAATCTAGCCGACATGTCCGGCGAAACGGGGGACACTCCAGCTCAAGAGCTGCGGCTTCGCAGGCTCTTAACATGTCAACTCATCAAACTTACTGATCTTGCCTGCATATTGTTTTGCAGTTGCCTGAGTTCCGTTTTGAACCGCGCCGGGTTTGCCGGAGACCTCAACTCGTGAGAAGTAGGGTCTATGACAAGCAAGACGACGAACAAATTCTCTCCTGAAGTTCGTGCCCGAGCGGTTCGAATGGTGACGGAGCATGAAGCCGAACATCCTTCGCGATGGGCGGCAGTATCATCCATAGCCGCCAAGATCGGCTGCTCGGCGCATACCCTCCATGAATGGGTGAAGAAGGCCGAGATCGACAGCGGCAAGCGTGCAGGTTTGCCGAGTGATATGGCGAAGAAGATGAAGGCTCTGGAGCGGGAGAACCGCGAGCTTCGTCAGGCGAATGAGATTTTACGCAAAGCCTCGGCGTATTTTGCCCAGGCGGAGCTCGACCGCCCACTGAAGCGATGATTTCCTTCATCGACGAACACCGCCCGGTGCTCGGGGTCGAGCCGATCTGCAGGCTGCTGCCGATTGCCCCGTCCACCTATTATGAAGTCGTCGCCAAGCGCACGGACGTGGGTCGCCTATCGGCCCGCGCCCGGCGCGATATGGCTATGAAAGTCGAGATACGCCGGGTGTTCAACGAGAACTTCCAGGTCTATGGCGTGCGGAAAGTGTGGCGACAGTTGCAGCGAGAAGGCTTCGATATCGCTCGGCTCGCACCGTCGCAAGGCTCATGAGAATGATGGGTCTTCAAGGCATCATTCGTGGCAAGCCGATCAAAACCACTGTATCGGACAAGTCTGCCCCGTGTCCGCTCGACCGCGTCAATCGCCACTTCAAGGCTCCCGCGCCGAACATGCTGTGGTTATCCGATTTCACCTATGTCGCGACCTGGCAGGGCTTCGTTTACGTGGCCTTCGTGATCGATGCCTTTGCCCGACGTATCGTCGGTTGGCGGGCAAGCCGGACTGCCCATGCGGGCTTTGTGCTCGATGCTCTGGAGCAGGCACTTCATGATCGGCGGCCCGTCAAACGCGGCGGGCTGGTTCATCATTCCGACCGCGGCTCGCAATACGTGTCGATTCGCTATTCTGAGCGGCTGGCGGAGGCGGGCATCGAGCCGTCTGTCGGGAGCGTCGGTGATTCCTATGACAACGCTCTCGCCGAAACAATCAACGGTCTTTACAAGGCCGAGGTCATCCATCGGCGAGGACCATGGCGCAACTTCGAAGCCGTGGAGTTCGCCACGCTCGAATGGGTCGACTGGTTCAACAACCGACGGCTTCTGGAGCCAATCGGAAACATTCCGCCTGCCGAAGCCGAAGAGCGATACTACGCCATGCTGGACGCGCCAGCCATGGCCGCATAACTTAAACCAAACGGTCTCCGGTAAAGCCGGGGCGGTTCACTCCATTGTGGACACAGACTCCTTCATTCGCTGCTCAGTGAATAGGTGCGGGGAATTGTGCGCTTACGTTTATATCGCCTCGTTAGATTGGCGAAGTAGGGCTCTTAAGTGCAGCGGCTCTGTGATCTCGCCCAATTATCCCTGTTTGATACCAAAGCGGATCCCAGTGCGGCTTTAGCAACAACGTCAACAAAGCGGTGCAGGCAGGTCTGACGAACGCCCCGACGGGCCGCTGTTGTTAATGTGCTCTAACGTGCAACGGATGGACCAATTTCTCGATTGATGAACACCTCTAATTCGCTGAGCAGGGCTTCAACTAGATGCAACTCGTCAATTTCACTCAACGAGCCATCCGTGTGGACATTCATCAATTCATTGCGAACACTGCTGAAGAGGGCATCGACTTCTTCCCGAGTAGGGTGTGCTTCCAGCCATGCTTCATAAAACCGGCGACTGAGAGTGTTAAGCACGATGTTGCTGCTGAAAAGCGAGAGCGGCGTAGAAAACTTGATCGTCAATTCAATTCTCTCTGAGAGTTAAGGGTGTGATGAAATTTGATGCGCTCTCGTAGACTTAAGATTTTTTATCCGGCCATCCTCTTATACCGCAGGAGAAGCCAATTGCTTGTCTGCGCCTAATTAGCCCCGCCTTGCAGATCTTATCTAACCGCCATCTCCGCTGCCTACAAAGTCTTAAACGGTTTCATCTGTAGGCTGCGTGTTTCACTAATTCCGGGACAGTCTCGGACGTGGATTCAAGGTCGATTTTTGTAAGCGGCGTTCTGGCAGATTGCCTCCTCATCATCGGTTGAGAGGGCCATGCCAACCGGCCGATGCGCCACATCGGAAAGTCGTGCCAAGACCTGTTCGAGAAGGTGGAGAGAAAGGCGCTTGCGCCGCTGCCAGCAACGCCGTTCGACTATGCGGAATGGAAATCGGCGAAGGTCCATCCCGATTACCATGTCGAGGTCGACAAGACATTCTACTCTGTACAACACCGCCTGATCGGTCGACTGGTGATGTGCGTCTGATCCACCGGGTGGTCGAGATATTTGTCGATCACAAGCGGATTACCTGGCCATATCAGGCGATCCGGGCAGATGACGGTCAACAAGCACATGCCCAAATCCCACCAGCGCTATGCCAACATGACGCGGCGACGCCTCGTTCAGTCAGGATTGGGTCCTGTGTTGGATAGCCAATTCGTCATCAGATCGGTAAAGTCTGCAACGGCATGGTCTCTGCTGATTTGCCCACGGACCAAGCAATCCGACAAGGCTTCGCCCGCGCCAATAATGCCCACGCAACGGCGTTGCGTAACCTCAGGGGCTAGTGTTGAAAGAGGTATCAGCACCTTTGAAAAGAACCCGGCATGGCCGTCGATCATTTCTCGCTGATAGGCATCCATCTGTGCGTCACCCTTCAACGCTGCTCCGATCGCGTGCCATTCCGGCCCCACGGTCTTGTAGCAATCCATGTACGTCGTAGCGAGAACGCGCGCGACGTCTTCTAGTTGCCTGGGGGTCTGATCGATCGCGTCAGCCAATGCCTGCACCTGACGATCCATGATCTCCCGATGCAGGGCGATCATGAGCCCCGCCCTAGTCTCAAAATGATTGTAAGTGATCGGCTTGCTTACCCCCGCATGTTCAGCAAGGGCTCCCAACGTCAATGCATCCGTTCCTTGTTGTCGCACGATCCTGTGAGCCACTTCGAGCAACTGGGCGCGGCGATCCGCTTTGGGCATCTTTTTAGACAATCGGAATTCCTACCTTGACACCTATCGACAACTCATCAATGTTACTATTAGTAACTTACATAAGGTAACATACTCTGGTCGCGACTTCCACTCTATTTTGCAGGCTTTTGTCGGTTTGCCCAACGGGAGGCTCGCGGAAGACGCACAACGAAACTCGAAGGATCTGTAATTGTTGAAACTCACGCGTAGAACGCTGCTCGCAGGATTTGGAGCAACGACATTCGTCTCTGCATTTCCCGCCATGGGCAGCCAGGGTCTTGGCCCACCCCTCATGCCACCCGTCCGCATGATCAGCACCAACGGTATCAACCTCGCAGTCTACGAGGCGGGATCGGGGCCGGTGGTAGTCATGCTGCACGGCTTTCCGGGATTGGCATACACATGGCGCTACCAGATCCCTGCACTGACCGCCGCAGGCTATCGCGTCATCGTTCCCGACCTGCGCGGCTACGGCCTCAGTGATATGCCCGAAGCCGTCGAGGACTACGACATCGCCCATCTGACTGGAGATGTTGTCGGTCTCCTTGACGCGTTCGGCATCGAGAAAGCGATCTTCATGGGCCATGACTGGGGCGGGCTGCTTTCGTGGCAAATGGCGCTTTTCCATGAGAACCGCACTGCCGGCGTAATCTCGCTCAACACACCGCACATTCCACATTGGATGCTCTGGTTGCATCCCGATCTCGTGGCTCCAGTGTTGCAGACGGGTCGCAAGTTCATCCCCGATCCTAAACACGACCCCATTGCCCAAATGCGAGAAGTCTACAGCCCCAGGATGTACGTGCTGATGTTCCAGGACGGAGACGTGGCCGACACCATAATGAATCGCAATCCACGTGACACGTTGCGTGGGGCATTGCGCAAGGATCTCGGCACACCCGCCGGGTGGGACCAGCTCCCAGTCGCATTCAAAAACATGGAATATTACGGGCAGCCTACGCCCGATCAATTCTATGGTCAGGATGTCCTCAATTCCGAAGAACTTGATTTTTACGTCAGGCATTATGACCGTACAGGCTTTACGCCGGCCATTAATTGGTACCGCAACATCACGCGAAACTGGAAATCGGGTCTGCGTGTCGACCAGACGATCCGCGTGCCATCTCTGATAATGTCCGCTGCCAACGATGTCGTTCTCCGGCCAAGCATGACGGACGGCATGGATGCCTACGTGCCGGAGCTTGATAGGCATGTCGTGGCCGATGCCTGGCATTGGACGCCGGAGGAAAAGCCCGACGAAGTGAACAGGCTTGCTATTTCTTGGCTGCAAAAACGGTTCCCGGCGGCCGCGCGCTGATGCCGACGTCGAGTGGATCGCCGGATAAATTTCAATCTTTCCGCCTCTACCGAGCGGACATCGCATCTGCATCGATAGGAGACATTTGATGACGGCAAAAATTCTATTCGTGGGTGGCTCCGGTGTTGTCGGACAACAAATGGTCCGTCTCTTTCGCAAAAGGCACCCGGAGCTGCCAATCCTGATCGGCGGGAGAGATGTCGAAAAAGCATACTCCATTGCCCAAGATGTCGGCCTGGCTGACGCGGTACAGGTCGATACAGCACAACCGCGGCTTGGGCTTGATCCGGACATCCCGGTCTCTGCCGTCGTGATGCTGGCGCCGGACGCTGGCCTGTACGGTTTGCGCTTTGCGCAGGACATGCGGCTCCCCTACTTGAGTATTGGCAACTGGCTAATCGAAGTCGGCGCCGAAATGGCCCATTTTATGCGTCGTCCCGATGCGTCGCCCGTAGTACTTTCCAGCCACTGGCATGGCGGACCATCGATTTTCTTGGCGATAGCATCGTCGAAGGACCTGGATGTCGTACATTCGATCAAGGTTGGAGCAATCGTGGATGACCTCGACTCAACGGGGCCTGCTGCGCTGGAGGACATGGAAATGGCAGTGGAAGGTGCCTCCAGCGTTCTGGGTTTCAAAGGTGGGCGCCGCGTCTGGTTGAGTGGTGACAACGCCAAAAGGAGTATCAATGCAATAGATGGCAGACCGTTTTCGGCCGCAGCTTTTGCACCCTATGACATCGTCAGCCTCCACGCTGCGACGGGCGCGCAGGAGGTTCGCTTCGATCTTGCCAGCGGCATTTCCTCCAGTCGTTTGCGTGGAGGGGATGTGGGAACCGAATTGATCCTCGAAATCGAAGGCGAGATAGACGGTCGACCGACGGTGCGACGCTCGACTCTGGAATTTACGAGAGGGCAAGCGACGTTGACGGGTCTCAGTGCCGTTTTGTCACTTTCAACAACTCTTGGGCTAGAAGGGCGTCCCGCAGTTCCCCCCAGCCTCTACTTTCCCGAGCAGCTGATGGGTCCGAACTGGTTCTTAGAAGAGCTCAGACAGGCAGGAGCGACGATCAATATTGACTTGAGCTAAGGTCAATGGACTCTCCGAGACCCAACCGCGGCTGCAGCAATTTCGAAGCCCAGGTAGCAGTAGAGGGCCAATGCGAGAGGGAGATGAGCTGCATTTCCTCCGGACCGGAATTTCCGCTGGAATGCCGATCCGGCGATCAAACACCTCACGGCGTTTGATCGGTTCAAGGCCGGTAAGAACGGCGGATCCATGGCGTCAGAAGACTAGGATGCCACAACTTTGTGCACAGGAATATGAGCCGTGGCGGCGGTGGCGTGAATCCCCTCCTGACCGACACGGAGACACTGGACTTTGTGCAGTCCCAGGCGCAAACGTCGCGCTTTGTCACCTCGGTCTGCACCGGTTCACTGGTGCTCGGCTAGGCCGGACTGCTCGCCGGGAAACGGGCAGCTACGGACTGGAACGCGATGGATTTTCTGCAGCGGTTCGGGGATCGCGGTGGATGAGCGTGTTGTCCGTGGTGGCACCCTGATAGCCGCAGGCGGTGTCCCGAAATACCCTACTCAGCATCAGCCGCGCCAGATGGGGTTTCCTTGCCGCTTACTGAATTTACAACAGATGAGGTAATCCGCCGTAGGGTCATCAAAACTGCTGTAACGATCAAATCCTGATCCTGGGAGAGCGTTCCCTAAGGCCGGGAGGGTGCACTCACAACCGCAGCCCGAGCGTTCTGGTGACGCTCTGCTTCAGTTCATGCTGCCGTGTGAGTTCATCAGACTGCACTTTCCCGACCAGGTGCGCGACCCTGACGATCTGCTCCACCCGGTCAGCGACATCGGCCCCGATCCGCAGGTCCATTCTGGCCAGCTGCAGCCTGTCTGCTGTTCCGAACCGCTGCTGCAGGGCATTCACGATATCCTGCGCTTCCGCCAGCGCTTTTCTGCCTTCTGCCGAGTTCCTCATATGGTCGAGGAATTCTGGCTTCTGCTGATGAGACAGGGCGTCGAGGTATGTGAGGATTTCCTCGCTGCGCCGTGTGAGAGCCGGGACCTCGACTACATCGCGTTTCTCCCGCTGCCATGTTTCGGAGCTGCGGGCGGCCTCGATCTGCCGCTTCTGTCTCTCTCTCGCACTCTGGACCTGACTGGCGAGCGCATGGGCGGAGCGCAACGCCTCTTTTCTTTCTTTGTTGTCACCGAAGATGCCTGAGTTTCCGCGCAGGGTTCCGAACTGGTCGGGCCGCTGGCTGATGGCTCTCGCCAGAATGGCGGGATCGATGACATATGTCTGGATGGCTGCCAATGCGCTGAAGACATCGTGATAGACACGAAGGGCGATATTGAACACTCTTTCCATGCTCTCTTCCAGATCCGGCCGCGCTGCTTCACGGGCGACCTCGTCAATGGATCTGTCGTAACGGGTGATGGCCGGAACGAGCGGTGGGAGGACCTCGGGCGGCTGATGCCCGGGCGGCTGATACTGGGGCGACTGATGGCGCAGGTCACTCTTCGCCATCCGGTCGGCCCGCATCCCCTGTCGCTGTCCTTCCATTATCTGCTGCAGGGACGTCTGCCGGATCCCGTCATCGCGTGGCTCTTTCAGCCCGCGCCGTTCGGCAAAGGCCCTGATATAATCGAGTGTGGTTTCCTTGAGCCCCGAGCGGCTGAGGCTGTCAGTGAGATCCTTCATATCCCCAAGCTCATCGCGACCGGCATAAAGTGTTGCCTGATGACGATGACGGGTCATGGCGACATAGGTCAGATGCCGGTCCATGCTGGCGGACGCCATGACGAAAGCCCGGTCGACGGTTGTCCCCTGTGCCTTGTGAATGGTGGTGGCGTAACCGTGATCAAACGATTGGTAATCTGCTGGCCGGACAGTCAGCCTGCGGCCGGTTTCCTGACCGCCTGAACCGCCGTCGAGCCGAAGATGCAGTGCGTCCGGTTCGACGGCTTCAACCGTTCCCAGCATGCCGTTTTTGACATCAAGGTCGCGGTTGTTCTGCAGCAGAACGATACGGTCGCCGGCGGCAAAGGCACGTTTGCCGTCGATGGTCTGATAAATGATCTCGTCATTCGTTTCCTTTAAATTATCAGTCGCAATAGCTTTTGCGTCAGCCTGCAGCGGAGCGCCTGCTTTCGCCAGAACACCTTCGGCCTGCAGACCTTCCCGGATGGCGTCATTGATGGCGCGGACATCGATGCGGCGATGGGCAAGGGCGATGCGGGACTGATCCGGATTGTCCCTCCGGTCCTGCAGATAATCACGCACGAGATGGCCGCATGCCTGCGCGCGATTATCGGCAAACCGGATGGCATTGTATCTGGCATACTGCACCAGAGCATCTGACGTGCGGCGGGTGGCGAATGCGGTCGAGGCCAGTTGCTGCCACGCCTCGTTCTGGCGGCGGATATCTGTCAGTTCGATGGCGCCGGTCCGTTCGGTGATGGCACGGAAGGGCGAGCCTGCCCCGATCGCCTGCAGCTGCTCATGATCACCGACCAGCACAAGTTTGGCGCCACGCGCTTCGACCTCCCTGACGAACCGGCAAAGCTGCCGGCTGCCGATCATGCCGGCCT
>NZ_JWJH01000053.1 GCF_000949865.1 Rhizobium nepotum 39/7
CCGCATCTCCTTCCTTCGCACCTCGCCCACCGCGGAAGATGCCGTGTGGCTCGATCCGAAAGAGGCGACCTATCTGAGATGGATCGCCGTCGGCAAGACGATGGAGGAGATCGCAGACGTGGAGGGGGTCAAGTACAACAGTGTCCGCGTCAAGCTTCGCGAGGCCATGAAGCGCTTCGACATCCGCAGCAAAGCTCATCTCACCGCGCTCGCGATCAGAAGAAAACTGATCTGAACGAATAGCGGTCGAGCATTCAATTTGGTGCCAGCTAGAAGTCGCTGGAGACCAATCGTCTGGCGGCAGCTTCGTCTGTGATGAGCACGTCGGCATATCCAGCTCGAAGAACGGCCGCCAAGGCCTGTGCCTTCCCGATTCCACCCCCGCAAAGAACAACTTCTGGCACGTCCTTGAGGCGGTCCAACGGCAGGCCGATTACTCGATCGTTAAGGGCGTGCTCGACGAGCGTCCCATCCTTGTTGATGAACCAGCCTACAAACGAACCTACAGCACCGGCCTGTACGAGCGAATCCATCTCCTCTTCCTGCAAGAGATCATAGGCGCGGATCACACCATCTTCGGTCAGTCGGCCCACTCCGATGATCGCAATATCCACTGCCGCAGCTCGTCGCATGATCTCCTGAACAAGTGACTGCGCTAGAAACTCATCCCGCGCCTTCTTGGACTCGGCGTAGGTTGGCGCCGGCATATAATAGCATTCCGCTTGATAGATCTGCGCGAGCTGATGAGCGACTTCGTAGGGGCGCATTGCCGCCTTCACAGTCAGTCCGCCAATCATGGAAACAATAGAGAGGCCCGGTATTGCCCGCGCTTCCAGTGCAGACAGGGCGGCATGGAAGGTCCGCCCCGAGATAATTCCCAAACTCATCTGATCGGAGAGACGAGCATTAAGGTATTGGCCGATGCCAGCTCCGACCGCCTCCGGAGTCGAATCGGGCCGAACAGGAGCCGGAACCACGACCGCTTTGCGAAGGTCAAATTTTGCAACAAGCTCTTTCTCCAGCATCGGGCTACTAACGTATGGCGACCTGATGCTAACCTGGACAATGCCATCCTGACGTGCCCGGGCCAGAAGGCGGTTTACCTTTAGCCGGTGCATGCCGAGTTCACTGGCAACTTCTTGCTGGGTCAGGCCCTCAACATGATAAAGCCAGGCCACGCGCGCCAGCAATTGCTCGCGCCCCCCGGCAAACGACTCGGGAGGCTCCCAATTATCTTCATTCGGCTCGTCTTTTGTCCGCCTCATCCGTCTATTCCTTGCCCTGAAGCTCATGCGTTCAAAGGGATTGCGATACCGTAGTTTCGATATCAATCAGCCGTTGGCAAGACCACTTTCCATCGGAAAGCCTGAACAGCAACGGCGTAGCATTCTCGTATAGCGACTGTCCGAGCGTCAGTCCAAGAGCTGCGGCCAGAACGCGTAGATTGCCCCCGTGAGCACATATGAGGGTCGTGGAATTGAGCACCGCGGCCTCGACTCCGTCGAGTGTTCGGTTTGCGAACACAGCGCTTGTCTCGACACTTCGGTCCTCCGAGAGCCAGGCAAGATGAGTATTGATCTTACCCTGAAGGGCGCCAAAGCCCCGCTCACGCAGGCGGGCGTCGGCCAACGGGGCGCTAATACCAATTTCCCTCGCTGCAATTTTTGCTGTCTCAAGGGCTCGGGACAGGTCGCTTGATACGATCCTGGTCACACCGGAACGCTTGAGAAGCACGCCGGCATGTGTTGCCTGCTCGCGTCCAACCTGATCCAGCGCAACATCAAGCTGACCCTGGATGATGCCCTTGACGTTCGAGTTGGTTCGACCATGGCGCAAAAACAGAAAGCTTTGCGCGTTCACGGAAAACGCCGCGCGCCGGGTGAGGGCATCTTTCAGCTCGCTCTCAATAGTCAATGCCCAATCGGCGCCAGTGTGTGTCATGGAGTACCCCTAGAATGTTGCCGATGAGGCGAAAGCACGCAGATCACTGCTTACGCGAACCGGGATCCGTCGCCGGATATGACAAATTTGTAACGACCAGAATTGAACATCTGAAAAACAATTTGTCAAAAGTTTATTTTTGTTGTTAGAACTAACGATAGAGCTGAGACACTTGGGAAGAGCCCAAAGACCAGCGCACCATTTGGGAGGATGGAAATGCTACAGACACACACTGAGCTTGCCAGCGTCATGGTCGGACAGCCTGAGACGCGCGCCCCAAGGGGACAAACTTACGCCCAGCATTTATTTCTGCGTGCCTCTCGCACGGCGCTTGCCGCCTGCCTCATTTCTGTTGCGTCCGGCTTTCCTACCCTCGCGCAAGACCGTCCGGATCTGTCAGTGGCAGTCGCAGCTCTGCCACCCACGCTTGAACCGGCCGACCAGCTAGGGAATGTGAGCGTGCGGATCACCTACTCGATGTTCGATACACTGATCCGCCGCGACTTTCTGTCCTCGCCGAACGGCGACGGAGCCAAACTGGTGCCGTCGCTGGCTCAAAGCTGGAGGCGGATCGACGACCGGACGCTGGAAGTCACGTTGCGCCCCGAGGTCAAGTTCCACAACGGCGAGATCATGACCGCTGACGACGTCGTCTTCACCTTTTCGCCCGAACGGCTAAGCGGAGCGAATGCCGTGATGAAGCAAGGTCCAGCCTACTTTGGCATTCTCAAAAAAGTTGAAGTGATCGATCCACTGACTGTACGCTTCACCACGAAGAACCCCGATCCAGTCCTGGAACAGCGTCTGGCCTCGTGGGCAGCCTGGATTGTCAACAAGAAGGATTGGTTGGAACATGCCAATGGCAAGTTCCCAAAATTTCCCGTCGGGACCGGCCCATTCAAGCTTTCAGAATACAAGCAAGATCAGTCAATCAAGCTCGTCGCCTTTGACGACTATTTCGGCGGCAGACCTACAGCCGCTTCGGTGACTTTCAGTAACGTGCCGGAGCAGGCCACGCGTATCGCCGGCTTGGTCAGTGGCGAGTTCGATATAGCCACGAACATTGCACCGGATCAGATTGACCAGATCAACAGCTACCCTGATGTCGAAGCACGCAGCGTTGTCCTTGGTAACGTTCACACGCTCGTCTACAATACACAGAACCCGATCATCAAAGACAAGCGCGTTCGTCAGGCGATGAACCTTGCGATCGATCGGCAGCTTTTGGTGGAGGCTCTCTGGAACGGCAAAGCCGTCGTGCCGAAAAGCCATCAGTTTCCTGAATACGGAGCTTTGTACGACGAAAATCGCGCGGGTCTCGTCTATGACCCGGAAAAGGCAAAACGGCTGCTAAAGGAGGCGGGGTACAAGGGTGAAGTGATCCACTACGCGACACATGCCGCCTATTATCTGAATGCAGTACCGGCCGCACAGGCCATCATGGAAATGTGGAAGGCAGTTGGCATCAACGGCCAACTCGATATAGTTGAAAACGTTGACCAGGTCTCGGGTGACGCGCGCGGCGTCATTACGAACTCGAATACGATCCGTTATCCGGACCCCGCCGGCGGCCTCTGGAACCTCTGGGGTCCCTACAACAAAATCCAGATGACCAAAGATTGGCAGCCGACCGAATTCAATGAACTCGGAGAAAAACTCGACCGGACGACGGATATCGCTCAACGCCGCGAAGTCTTCCAGAAGATGCTGGATGTGTGGGAAGACGAAGCGCCTGGAACGATCCTGTATCAACCGCTCGAAACCTATGGCGTCAACAAGTCAGTCGAGTGGAAGCCCTATACGTCCTATTACATGGACCTTCGCCCTTATAATCTTTCGTTTGGGGCCAAGCGTTAATGACGGCGCTCCTCACCGACACCCACCCCGAGGTTTCTGATCGGAGGAGAAACGATGCCATCCTCCAGGCCGAGGCCACACTTTCAGTGGAGGGCCTGACAGTCGGGATTAGCCACCTAGATCTCGTCATCGATGTTTCACTTGAGGTCCGGGCTGGCGAGACACTTTGCCTCGTTGGGGAAAGTGGCTGTGGCAAGAGCTTGACCTGTCTTGCGGCCATGGGGCTGACGTCCGAGCCGTTGGCAGTCAAAGGCGGCAGCATCTCTTTCCTCGGACAGGACCTCACAACATGCAGTGAGAACCGGCTTGCCGATATCCGCGGCCGCGATATGGCAATGGTCTTTCAGGATGCAACGGCTGCCCTCAATCCGGTGCGCCGCGTTGGCACGCAGATTGCCGAAGTGCTGGTCGTGCACCGCGACCTCAGTTGGAGAGAGGCAGAGCGGCGCGCGGTTGAACTCATTGCCTCAGTAGGCATCTCCGAACCGGACACGCGTGCGAAAGCCTTTCCGCACCAGCTTTCCGGTGGCATGTGTCAACGCATCATGATCGCCATGGCACTCGCTTGTCGGCCGAAGCTATTGATCGCCGACGAAGCGACGACCGCCCTCGATGTTACGACCCAGGCACAGATCCTTCGGCTAATGCGAGAATTACAGGCCGAGACCGGCGCCGCAATGATTTTCGTCACCCACGATCTCGGTGTTGTCGCCGAGATCGCCGACCGGGTGGCGGTGATGTATTCAGGGCGAGTTGTCGAAACCGCAACAGTCAACGAGCTGTTCGAAAACCCGTTGCATCCCTACACACGCGGCCTGATGGCATGCCGCCTGCACGCGGCAACACCGAGCCACGGCCGCATCGCCGCGATCGAGGGCACTGTTCCGAGTCCGGCAAGAAGGCCGCAGGGCTGCAGTTTCCAGCCGCGCTGTTCGTTCGCAAAGGATGTTTGCCGCTCATTGCCGGAGCTCTTGCCTGTTGTCGGCGATCGCCGGGCAGCGTGTCATTTCGCAGGAGACTTTGCATGAGTGGCGAAGGCAGGCTCGTCCTGCAGGATATCGTCAAGAGCTATGGCTCCGGGGGCCATCTTTTCCGAGGCAAGGCAGTTGTGAGCGCAGTCGGCGGAGTCAGCATAACGCTTGAGCCGGAAGAGACGCTCGGCATCGTTGGAGAAAGTGGCAGCGGCAAGTCGACGCTCGGTCGCATCGCCGCCGGCATCGAAGCGCCCACCTCCGGTACAGTTACCCTGGATGGGAAGTGCTTTGCCCGGATCGGCTCTGCCGCCTGGCGGCGGGAACGATGCGGCGTGCAGATGGTGTTCCAGAATCCGTCCAAGGCGCTCGATCCGCGCATGACGATCGGTGCCCAGATCGACGAAGCCATGCAAGCGCATGGAATCACGAACGTGAACCGCATAACGCGTCGCGAAGAGATGTTGTCCCTGGTCGGCCTGCCCGGCATGGGCGACCGTTACTCTCACCAGCTTTCCGGGGGGCAGCAACAGCGCGCCGTCATCGCCCGTGCGCTCGTCCTCAATCCCAAGGTCGTCGTCTGCGACGAGGCGGTCAGCGCGCTCGATGTTTCCGTCCAGGCGCAGATCATCAATCTTCTGAACGACCTCAAGGCCAAGTTCGGGATGGGCTACCTGTTCATTTCCCACGACCTTGGCGTCGTTAGGCATATCAGTGATCGCATCGCGGTCATGCGGAAGGGCGTGGTTGTCGAGGCCGGTCCGGCGGCCGAGATCTTCGCCAGCCCGCAGCACGAATATACGCGCTCGCTGCTGGCGGCAGTCCCGGCGGCGATGCCCGGCGAACGCCGCCCTAGAGAACACACATCGCAGAAACAAAGGACGCTATCATGACAACCCCATCCATCATCGCCCACCGCGGATACTCAGCTCTCTACCGCGAAAACTCGCCTGCCGCCTGGGCCGGAGCTGTCGAGGCAAAGGCTGATCATATCGAGGTGGACGTCCGGATAACCAGGGACGGCCAAATCGTTTGCTCTCATGATGACGATCTGAAACGTCTGACTGGTCGTGGAGACACTGTTTCAGGCTCGACAGATCTGGAACTGGCGAAAATAGAGGTTGATGGGTCTCCAGCGGTACCATCGCTCCGGTTGCTGTTTCAGACCGTACCCAAGAATCAATCTATCCTGTTGGACGTCAAGGATGAACAACCCAGGTCGCTCGACATCCTGCTGACCGCGCTGGCGCAAGAGCCTGACCGCGAACTTGTTCTTGCCTTGCACGCTCCAGCCACCGTCCGATATGTGCGCGACGCCGGTTGGTCCCGCAAAATCCTCGGATTGGTCACGAGCGCTGACGAGGAGGCGTTTTTCAACGCGGGCGGCGACATCGTTCGCATATGGGAATGGGATACGGCCGAAGGTCGCATCGCATCGCATGTCAGTCGCGGCCGCCCCGTGTGGATCTCCACGGGGGACGGCAGCACAGGCCGACGCACGGGAGAATACAATTCCGAGGAGTTGCTGCGTATGTTCCGTGAAGGCGCTACCGGATTTTCGGTCAACGACCCGGTTTCGGCGAGACATGTCTTTCGTGACGCCGCCGGGGAGTAGCAATGGCTCAATTTATCCTCATCAAGCTGTCACGGGCCTTCCTTACCCTGCTCCTCGCAGTCACCTTCGTGTTCGTCGTCTTGCGGCTGTCGGGCGATCCGGTTTCGATGATGCTACCGGACGACACCCCGCCGGAGATCGTCGCAGAATATCGAGCAGCATGGGGTCTCGATAGATCACTGCCAGAGCAATATGTCCGGTTCATCTGGTCCGCCTTACATGGCGATCTCGGGTATTCTTTTCGCGACGATCGACCGGCTGTGACGGTTGTTGTCGAACGGGTACCGATGACGTTGCTGCTCGGTCTTTCCAGTTTCGCTATTACCGTTGTTGTCGGACTGCTCGCGGGTATTGCGGCGGCTTTGAAGCGCGGCACCAGCGTCGACCATGTCGTTATGGCCTTTTCGATCTTCGGGCACAGCATACCGAACTTCTTCCTCGCCATCCTGATGATCATGCTCTTTTCGATGTCGTGGCGCTTGCTGCCGAGTTCGGGCGGAACAACATGGTCGCATCTCGTCTTACCGGCGGTGACCCTCGGAATCATCAATGCCGGCACGGTAGCCCGTTTTACCCGTTCCTCGATGCTTGAGGTCTTGCATCAGCCCTATATGCGTACCGCCCGCGCCAAGGGGCTAAGATTGACCCGGCGAATAATGTCGCATGCGATCCCCAATGCTGCGATCCCGATCGTGACCGTTCTAGGCCTGCGTCTCGGCGGGTTGATCGCCGGTTCGGTCGTAATTGAAACTGTTTACGCGTGGCCGGGTATTGGGCTGATGCTCGTCAATGCGGTGAGCCAGCGCGACCTGCCGGTGGTCCAGACGATTGTATTGCTCGTGGCGCTCACAATGGTCGTCACCAACTTCATCGTCGACATCACGTATGGTTGGCTCGATCCCCGTATCGAGAATCGCAGAAGCAAGGAGGCATGATGAGCATCGAACAATCCGGTCCCGCTGCCCGCTCACGTTGGCTTAGCCTTGGAAGCATTCATCGCCTGCCTTTCCTGATCATGCTCTGCATCGCCTGGCTGATCCTCGTCCTGGTTGTCGCGCTCGGCGCTGATTATCTGGCACCCTTCGCCTATACTGAACAGAGTCTCCTCAACCGTCTGAAGCCGCCGGCATTCCTCGGCGGCGATCCAAAGTATCTGCTTGGTACGGACGGCCTCGGTCGTGACGTTTTAAGCCGATTGATTTACGCAATGCGGATGAGCGTGCTGATTGCCATCGTCGGTTCGATGATCGGCGCGACCGTCGGCACTCTGCTCGGTTTTCTGGCGGCACATTTTCGCGGATTGATTGAAGACATCATCATGGTCTTCGTTGATTTCCAGGCGAGCATGCCGTTTTTCATCATCGCGCTCGCGGTGCTCGCGTTCTTCGGCAACAATTTCGAGCTTTTTCTTGTCGTTGTCGGTCTCTACGGCTGGGAAGTCTACGCTCGTCTGACGCGCAGCCTCGTGCTGCAGGCAAAGGGCCAAGGCTATGCCTTTGCGATCGGCACGCTAGGTGTTCACCCGTTCCGCATCTACGCCCGGCACATCCTGCCCAATATTCTTCCCGTTTTGATTGTGCAGGTGACGTTGAATTTTCCTGAACTGATCCTTGTGGAAACGGCACTCTCCTTTCTCGGCCTTGGAATTCAGCCACCCCAAACGAGCCTTGGCCTAATGCTCGGTGAGGGGCGAAATTATCTCGCGACGGCATGGTGGACCGGCATTCCAGCTGGCATCGTCATCTTTCTGACGACGCTATCGATCAGTCTGGTTGGGGATTGGCTGCGCGACAAGCTTGATCCAACGCTTCAATTGTCGGATGCATAGCTCTAAGCACATCGGGCTGCCCAGGGTGACCGGGCATCTGAAGATCAACTATGGGCTGGTTGATCGACTTCAAGCGGCGCTATCAGACTTAGAACGATCAGCTGAAATGCCCGCGACATCACGTGAACTTCTATCGGCCCCTGGTTCATTTGCAGCAACTAACGCCGAAAGGCATGATATTGCCTTTGGACCAATAGAGACGCTGCAAAACCACGGTAGCTATTGTATTCTGCAAAACGTCGGCGATGCCACGTCCCCTTCCCCTGCGTACTATGGCAGAGGTCGAGGATGGCAGGGACATCCGGTTGATCGGTTTCGCTCATCTGCACACTGCTCATACTGGGATGATGATCGCCATGACGAAACTACTGCAAGAATGCAAGCCAAATTAAGATCTCTCGTCATACGGCTGTCATTTGGCGAAGATAGGTATCGCTCGTAAATGATCGATGAGCATCATTAGAAGGATAGGAAGCGCCCTTGATGACACAGGCCGAAGATCGCCAGGCGAAGATCATGGACATGGTACGAGCGCAAAATTTCGTCGCCATCCGCACGCTGATGGACCGCTTCGATATCTCCGTCGCAACCGTTCGTCGCGACCTGGGAGAACTCGAAGGCGCCGGACTTTTGCGCAGGACGCATGGTGGCGCGGTCAGTATCAACCAGGTTGCGCTGGATGCGGGGAACGCGGCCCGGCTCGTGTGGAAGCACGCAGAGAAGGTCACAATCGCTGCTGCCGTAGCTGGAATGGTGGTCGACGGCGACACAGTGCTCCTTGATTCCGGCACGACGGCGCTGGAAGTGGCGCGTGCGTTGGTCGGACGCAACAACCTCACCTTCATTTCAAACGGCCTCGACATCGTGGCGGAATTGACCCGGGTCGAGGGGCAGACCTTATATTCGGTCGGTGGGGAATATTTTGAGGCGAACCGCTCGTTTGGTGGCCCGCTAGCCGAGCAGTTCATTCGCCAGTTCAACGTCGACAAGCTCATCCTCAACGCCGCGTCCATCGATGTGGATCGCGGACTGGTCTGCACCTCGACGCCGGTCAACGCGAGTATCGCCCGTGCCATGATCGAAGTTTCTCGCCGGGTGATCGTCGTGGCGGACCACTCCAAGTTTACAAAGTCCAGCATGTCGGTCACCGCAAAGATCGAGGACATCGGTGTCATCGTGACAGACGCCGGCGCTAAGTCCATCATCGAAGCGGCTCCGGAAAAACTGCGGAAGAAGTTCGTCATCGCGAGCTGAAGCCCCGCACCAGGACGACACACAGAAATATCCAGCTGAAACGGCTCGGAGCAAATCCGGGCACGGTGTTGCTCGCTCAAATTTCCCCGTCGCAGATCTGTGCATGAGGGAAGACACCG
>NZ_JWJH01000054.1 GCF_000949865.1 Rhizobium nepotum 39/7
TTGCCTGCCGACCGGCTTGAGGTTGCTGGTGGAACCGCTAACGATTCCATCAGCGCTTTCTTGCCGTTGTCTGCCACATCGCCTGAGGACGTTTTTGACCTCTCGCCAAGCTTTAGAACAGGTTGCCAGTGATCGGGTGATGGCTTCGTGACCGGAGGTTGGGTCTGATCTCTCTCTGAAGAGGGTGAACGAGAACCGAGCCTGTGAATGGGAGGAGGAGGAGGAGGATTGGGAAGAGGAACAGGATCGGGAAGAGGAATATTCGTCAGTGTGTGCTCGGCGGCCACGGACGATGTCGGCGTCCGGGGGAAGAGAAGAGGCGGCGCGGTGGTGGAGGTTGCGGATCTGTCTTGCATCTCCTGGTGAGAAGGGGCGGGTCTGACGTTTTCCGTGGTCGCCCGTAGTTTGGCTTCTCTCAGCCGTCGCTGCTGCTCCATTTCCCCGACTGTTAATTCAACTGGAATAACCTTTTTGGTGCGGAGAAATCTTTTGGTTGTCACCAGTTTAAGCCGGTCGCCTTTGTACTGGACGTCTTCAGTGTATAGTATTCCGCGTTTGGCGTGTGTGGTTGCAATGCTGCCGTCAGGCTTGAACGACACGCTCTTTTCCCCGAAGAAGCCTTTCCTGCCCGTAGGAGTTAATTTCCCTGTGGCCTCATCCCGGTCGAATGTGTTTACCCTTTGCCCTTTTTGCTGGGTGACTATGCGTTTACCGTCCTTGAGTGCGGACATCGTTTCGGTAACCGGACTGAACAGAATACCGTCTCGCAAGCGTTCGGTCGAGAAGTGTGTGCGGATCAGTCTTCCCTTGGTGTCCCTATCCCATTGTTCTTGTGCACGCCCATTGCTGAGGTTGACTGTTTCTTTCAGGAGCTTGCCATCAACGTCATATCGGCTATCGATGAGCGTCCTATTGCCACGCATCAGTTTATATCTGGAAACATATTTCAGTGGATTCCCATCGGCATCCTTGCTTCCAGGAATGTCCTCCACATGCTGTTCTGCTCTTTTACCCCACCACTTTTTTTTCCTGCGGATCATCACATCGGGCTGGTCGGGCTCGTACATGATCTTCTTTCGAAAGCTCTGGTACATGACACCGACCTTGCCCTCTGGTCCGGCAAGACCATGGAGCGCGTCTTCTTCGGCGTAGCGAGGCGCCTTCCCCTCCTGTCCGTAGCGATCGTTGAAAGCGTCGGCCTCGTCTGCCCGAATTGTCGACGCTGCCGAGAGTTCTTTCTCTGCTTCTTTCACTCGTTTGGCGAAACGTTTGCCCAGGACAAGGTCGGGGGTACTGGAAGAGAATCGAGCCATTGTAATCCTCCTGGTGGAGCGTTAACTCATGAGCGGCGCTTCGTAATTCGAAAGACGCGTTCCGCGATGCTCCTCGCGGGCCATGAGTGTTTCTGTGTTGGTTGTAAATGAAGGAGCAGCGAGCCTGCTCTTGTTCTTCGTATCCATCAACTGATGTCGTGATCCCCATCATGATCTCTGGACGGAGGTCGGTTCTGGATGTCCATTCTGCTGTTGGTTGCTGCCCTGGTCGCTGGGCCGGGATTCTCTGGCGTCAGGCCTTGAACCCGTTGATCCGGTTCCGTTTTGATCCCTGCGCCAGGAATAGCTGCCGTAGGCTCGGTTTTTATCTCCTTGGCGAAGTGGAGGAACTTCGACTCGGCTACAGCCTCAGACCTGATGGCGTTGAGTTCCTCCCATGCGGCGGGCGGGATCGAATTGGGGCCCATCGAGGCCATATTGCGAAAACTTCCGTTGCGACCACCCTGTTCTCCCTCGGTCGCCAGGAAGGTTTTGTCGTCGGGAAAGCTCTTTCTGAATGCCTCGCCTCGCACGGTGATGTGCTTGTCATGAAACGGATAGAGAATTTGCCCGTCCTGGACCCAGCCATGGGGGGAGTTTTCATATCTGTCGTACATGGCGTTTCTTGCGTTGGAAGTCATTGTGTGCGGATCGTTCTCCACGGTCTCAACCCATGGCCCTTTGTGGATCCGCGTGGCGCTGGCCGCCTCCAGCCTGTCCAATGCTTCCGCGAGGTGTCCGGACTCGTTCGTCTGGGCTATTTCGATCGGCAGATAGGTGTTGTTACGGCGATCTCTGACGTTGATAGCAAAGTCGTCGGTCTCCGCGCTCGGACCGGAACGTAGCCTCATCGCCGGGAGAGAGTCAGGATGCTGCTCAAGAATCATTTCTGCCGGATAAATGCGTTTATCCGGGGTGATAACCATAATTTCGGGCAGATTTTTGATATGGCCTTCACGAAGGTAGCCTCCGAATCTGTGTTCGGCCGTATTCCAGTCCGGGCGGGAGTTGATGTATTCCGGGGTGTGGTAAAAATTGCTCTCTGACTTTAGTGCTACATGGGATGCACCAAATTGTTCCTTCATGGCTGCAATGTTATGCAGGCCGTCATTTTCCTGCCGGAATACGAGGATACCCGCGTAGCCATTATGCAGGAGAACATCGGGCGCAGCCGCTCCCGTGGGTTTCGGATGTATATATTCATAGTTTTGTTCACGAAGCCCGGCGGGCGTCTTGAATTCCCTGTTTTCTCCCTCCAGCCTGTACTTCGGTAATGTCTGCCCCTGGGCGTTTTTCCATGTTCCCTGTGGCTCCTTTGGGGGATCGAAGTGAATAGGCACGCCGTCTTGCCTTAAATGCTTCCTTGCGATGTTTCGGCTTTCGACGAAAATTGCCATGTCTTCGGATTTGGTCAGCTTTTGGCCGTTTTTACTGGCCAGTTTTTCCCGTGCCAACCCGGCTTTTATGGTTTTATCGTACAGTTGAGACGGAATATAATTCCCATTCGTATCCCTCTTGAGGATCAGGAGATGGTCGAGATCCCTGTGCGTGGGATTTCCGTATTTTTTTGTAAAATCTTGCGGAGCCAACGCGTCCCAAATGATGCCTTTATCATCCTTGGGGACACAGACAAAAAGCCCTGCGTTATTATTTGCTTTCAATCTAACATCACGATCACCTGCAATAGATGCGGCAATCTGTTCTTTATAGTCTTCGTCAACCATAATAATATCCCTGATAAAAATCTATATAATACGCTTATTTCTCAGTATTGTTTTTCGGAGACTCCAGAGATTCCATCAGAGATGCGAGTTCCTCGTCCTCTCTGGTTTCGAAAAACGGCTCGCCATCGTAGTGGTCATCGCTGCCGTCATCGTCTGCAAGTTGCTTTGCGGTGGAGGATATAATTCGAAGGCCGCGCCTGGTTGAGCCTTCAGGTGATGATCTCTGGTCGTTGGTCATATTATTTATCCTTAAAAGGAATAGATTGTAGTATTCGGGCGTTATACTGTCCCGGGTCGGTCTGATGGTCGCTCCGCTGTCGTCAATAACGAGCGAAGATCATGCATTGGAACAGGGTGAAAATTTATCACCACTTGAGTTTTATAGGCAGCGTATTTGCGCTACAGCTGTAATACCAAGGCCCGATGATTTTGACTCACGGGATTCCGTTATCCAGCAAATCATGATTCAACATGGCGGAAGGAGATTTCGCCATGGGAACAGCACTTGATATTCGCCGAGACTACACGACTGACGACTTGCGGCGTCTGGCACGCCAAAGCCGCGACGCGGATTGGTCGCGCCGGTTGCTTGCTTTGTCGGTCATTTGCGAGGGCGGTTCGCGCAGTCAGGCAGCCTCTGTTGGCGGGGTTGGTTTGCAGATCATCCGCGATTGGGTCCAGCGTTTCAATCAGCACGGTCCAGATGGTCTGAAAACGGGCAAGGCCAAGGGGCGTGAGCCCTTGCTGAATGACAAGCAGCGCAAGGCGCTTGTCGAGGCTGTCGAGAAAGGTCCCGTTCCCTATCTTGACGGCGTGGTGCGCTGGAGGCTCGTCGATCTGGTGCAATGGCTTTGGCAGGAGCATCGCATCTCGGTGAGCCGCCAGACGCTTGGTCGCGAGTTGAATGCGATGGGCTATCGCAAACTCACCGCCCGTCCCAAACATCATGCGCAAGATCCTCAAGCCATTGAGGAGTTTAAAAAAACCTCCCCGCCGCAGTGGCGGAGATTGCCGCCGGAGTAGCCCAAGGCAAACGAATAGAAATCTGGTTCCAGTGTATGGTTCGCCTCCGGTTTGCAAGAAGAAACGACAGTCCCGATAGACCCTGCTTCAGCGTATCCGGCTTGCTAATGGGCGAAGATGCCCGAGCCACAATGGGAGCCGCTGGGATGCGTTCCTTACAAGACGACCAGATGCTGTGATCTCTGCATTCTCCGGTTTGTACCAGGGCGAGCAGGGATCAATCTACTGGAACCATCAGGCTGCGCATCCTATCAGATGCACGGTACCATCGCTTTCTCCTCGCAAGTCAATCAGCCTCGCACCTCAGGCGGCGTTCGGCTGAAACGATATATTCTGTGTTAGGATAGCCCAGATGATGCGCGCAGCCTTGTTGGCGCTCGCTACCACAATCTTGTTCGCATGCATGCCTCGCTCGACCAGCCTTTCCATGAAAGTTGAAAGGCCGTTCTCTCGCTTTTTGCGGTTATAGAAGGCCGAGCGCATGCCGTGGATCATCAAGGTCCGGACGTAGGTGTTGCCACGTTTTGATATTCCCAACAGTGTCGTCTTTCCACCCGTTGATCGTTGCCGCGGAACGAGCCCCAGGAAAGCAGCAAGATCCCGGCCGCTCCTAAAATCCGAAATATTTGCCACAGCGCTGAACAGGGCCGTGGCCACGATCACGCCGACACCAGGCACCGACAACAACGCCCTGCAGGCAGAACTGGATTTGGCGAATGTGGCAAGCTCTGCATCGATCTCTTCGATGCGGGCGTCGACTGCTTCATATTCGGCGGCCAGTGTGGCGAATAATGCCCGGCAAACCGAGTTGAGCTGGATCTCTTGGCCGGTCAACAGTTCCCGCAGGAATCTATCGAAACGCATCCGGCCCGAGCCAAAGACCAGACCCCGTTCGCGCAGAAGGCCACGCACCTGGTTGATGATGGCGGTCCGTGCCGTCACCAACCGTTGCCGCACCCGGTGCAATGCCTGAATGTCCAGTTGCTCCTGTGACTTGACGCCCACGGCATGGCGGCCCGGTCGTTGCGCGGCTTCCGCGATCGCCAGTGCATCATTCCAGTCATTCTTCTGCGCCTTTGCGAAAGGCCGGACACTCTCGGGCGTCAGGAGCCGGACGTCATGGTCCATGGCGACGAGCTGATGCGCCAGCCAATGCGCCCCGGAACAAGCCTCGAAGGCGATCTCGAGCCGCTCCGTCTTTTGTTTAAAGAAAGCGATCAGCCCAGATCTGGTGAATTGTCGGCGAAGCACGATATCGCCCTCCATGCCGAGCCCGATCACATGAAAGCTGTTCTTGCCAATGTCGATGCCGATTTGCTTGATTTGCATGTAATGCCTCCTTCTTGTTGGACGACGAAGCGTATCCGCCGGGGAGGAGGCGAACCATCCCACAAGACGAGGCCCGCATCGGGCAGAAGAACAAGATTACCCGTCGCTGGGCCAAACGCGGAACGCGACCTTCAGCGCCGCACGATCAGCGCACAAGGTCAGCCTACATCTTCGGTGCAATCTGTCCCAAGCTCGGCAAGGCGGCAGCGTTGGTCATGCCGTGGTGCGACTCCTATGCGATGACCCAGCATCTGGCAGAAATCTCCCGCCATGTCGCAAAGGACGCCCACGCCATCCTCATCATGGATCAAGCGGGCTGGCACATGTCAAATAACCTCGTCGTCCCCGGCAACATCACGATCCTGCCGTTGCCCTCAAAATCCCCGGAACTGAACCCGGTCGAAAACCTCTGGCAGTTCATGCGCGAGAACTGGCTCTCAAATCGTATCTTCGAATCTTACGAGGACATTGTCGATCATTGCTGTGATGCCTGGCGAAAGCTTCAAAGCCAACCCTGGCGCATCATGTCTATCGGCCGCAGAGAATGGGCCAATGAGTTCTGATCATTGAGCGCTGGTATAACAGGCATTGTCGTTCGTCAGGATGTATTGCGGGGTCCAGAGAGCGGCTTTGCTGATCGGCAAATCGGACGATATTCCGGCATCACAACCGGCGTTCGTTCGGATATGAATACCAGATTGAAGAGGGCGCCCGGTTTGCCTGACGCACCGGACAAAAATCGTTCTCCCGCGTCAGTGTGTCTCTGGTGGCGGCAGGCGACACATGGTTCCGGCGCGGTCGTCCTAGCCGAAGCCAGACAGAAATCCCACCTATCCCGGCGGTTCAAATTTCCTGAGACAGCTCTTTCTGGCTACATTCTCCGAAGCGTCGGCCCACTACAGCATTCAGGCGCGATTGACAGCAGAGCGCGGTTCTCGGCCTCTCTCGTCATATGGAGAAGGTGAACGAAAAGTTGGACGAGCGCTATTGGTGAGCACCTGGCGACGAACGTGACCGGGTCTCTCGCTTGAAACGGATGCCGTGAACAAAACGGCGAGCGTCAGTGGCGCAGGGCAGCGGAAGAAATCTGGATCGGACCATGCCCTGAATTTCCCGTCCAGTCCGGGTCAAGGTTCACTTTCGAGAACGGACATATGATTGTACCCGGAAATCCCGCTTCTGGGCGTTACAAATGAAACACGATATTGGTTTGGACGATGCCATGCGCCAAATAGTATTCCCACAAAGCCAGCTCGTTCATGGCCTCATGTGTGGTTGCTACAAAAGGAGCGATGATCATGGCAAATGGAAGTAAGGTTGAAGCTGAAAGTCTCCCGGCTCATCAATCTGGACCCGGTACAGAGCAGCTGGATCCATATCTCTTTAGACGCCTGCCGTCTGAACTCGTGGAGCAGGTCGGGATGTATATGGTCTCGGACGATATCCATGAGACAGCACGCAGACTGGACGATTTCAGGACGTTTTCACCACATGCGAACGCGGTTGCAAAAACATCGTCCCGACTAAACAGGGTTCAAGCGCGAATTCATTATCTGCGGTCGCTTGCAAATGATCACTATGCGGCTGTTGTGAAGGAGGAACTTCCAGAGGTTCAGCGGGAGGTATTTAACGTGCCGCGAGAACTGGAGCCAGTCCCTGCGGTAGATCACGTGCAAGCCGTGGGGCCAATTCTCAAACTTCGATCTTCAGCGGAAAACTCTGACCTCGTTACGAAGATACTCGCAATTCCAGATAGCGTGGTGAGATCTGAGACGATCAGCGCAATGACGCCATATTTTGACGACGTTGCCAAAAATGATCGGTCAAGTCTCATCAAGGAAGCAATCAGAATACTTGGAGACAGAGGGCATCCCCTTACCAGGGTCGATTTCGAGGAGCACGGCGCAGAGGGTTACTCGATCAATATAGAAGGACGTCATGAGGCGGCCGATGTCGTTGTTGAATCCAGAGCACGCGGCTACCTGACAAAAGAACACCTGTCCGATCTCTTCGATCTTACGACGCATTGGCCAGAATTAAGTGGCCTGCTCGCCCGGCGCGAAAAAGAACGCCGGGAAAGCATCCGCACACAACTTCGGGAGGCTGGAGCAAACATGACTGCGGTGGAAGTACTGAAGTCTGACAGTTCCGCATTAAAAACAACTCAGACTTCCCGGATGACGGGGCATTTTTCTGAAATTGGGCCGGAGGCCCTCTCAGCTCTCATTGATAATGCAATTACGACTTTCGCCCGGATGGATGTTCCTGTTGAGTGGAAGGTTAGAAAACAGGCAGTTGATGTCCTTGTTGAAGCGCGCGCCGGGGGCTATCTGACAAAGGACCACAAATCAGAGCTTAATAGCGTCACGCGCGCTAATCCGGAATTGAAGCAAGCCCTCTCCAAAGGAATGGAGAGCCATAAGAAATATGCTGTAGACAAAGCATCTGACGCAGAAATTGCGAACCTCCGCAAAACCTTCGACGACGTTAAAAACGTAAACTTGCCGTCACTCGATGTCGCAAGGTTGCCTGCCGAACATGCAAGAATGGATTCTCTGCAGCGAGTTTCAAAGGCCGTGGAAAAATCATCTACCATGTTGAGGCAACAGCTCAGGGACGCCAATCGGGAAAGGTCTGGTCCGGTGCGTTGAGGCAGTTGAACCGCGCCGGGTTTGCCGGAGACCTCAACT
>NZ_JWJH01000055.1 GCF_000949865.1 Rhizobium nepotum 39/7
CGCATGGACAATGCCTTTGTCTCGGTTGACGACATGTGGCGTCGATCCGGCGTGCCATCGGAGGCGCTTGTCCAGCTTGCCAAGGCCGATGCCTTTCTGCCGTCGCTGAAGCTTGAGCGCCGCGACGCGCTCTGGGCGATCAAGGCGCTGCGCGACCAACCCTTGCCACTATTTGCGGCCGCCGCCGAACGGGAGATGGCTGCGATTGCCGAGCAGCAGGAGCCGGAGGTGGCACTTCGGCAGATGACGGACGGCCATAACGTCATCGAGGACTACAGCCATACCGGTCTGACATTGCGGCAGCATCCGATCGCCTTCCTGCGCAAGGATTTGTCAGTGCGCAACATCATCACCTGTACCGAGGCGATGAATTCTAGGGACGGGCGTTGGGTCTATACTGCCGGACTTGTCCTGGTGCGGCAAAAGCCCGGATCGGCCAAGGGCGTCATGTTCATCACCATTGAGGACGAGACCGGGCCGGCCAATCTCGTTGTCTGGCCGACGCTGTTTGAAAAACGCCGGCGGGTCGTTCTCGGATCCTCGATGATGGCCATCAATGGTCGGATCCAGCGGGAAGGGGAGGTCGTCCATCTTGTCGCCCAGCAGCTGTTCGACCTGTCAGGCGATCTGACCGGTCTGGCTGATCGTGATGAAGAGTTCAAGCTGCCGGCCGGCCGGGGTGATGAGTTCGCCCACGGATCGCCGGGAAGTTCGGATACGCGGGACAAGTCGAAGCCTGTTGTAGCCCCGCGCGACATTTTCACGCCCGATCTTCACATTGATACGCTGAAAATCAAAAGCCGGAACTTCCATTGATTTTCCCCATCGAGAGGCCAGTGGAAGCTTGGTATCGACAAGAAGACCCAGATTTCGGGACCGAGAATTCACGCAGAGCATAAAACAGAGAACCTCATGATACGCGCTTTCAAATCGTCGTCGAACTCAACCGAAATTATCAACCTCGACAGGGATGCCATCCGAGAAAACCATCGGAATGGTCGACAAACCAATATTATGTTCGACACCAATATCCTTATTGCAATCGAAAGCGCCTATAAGACTGGCCAGCGACACCAAGAACTTAAGAATGCTGGTGTTCTGGAACTGGCGAGACTCTTCGAGAAAACCTCCAGGTATGGCGTATTCATCTCGCCCGCAGCGGCTTACCAAGAACTGCCCCCAGCGCGTCGAGGCGACGTTGAAGCAGCGTTCGACAGGTTTCTTGCAGACTATCTGCCAAATTTCCGTGAGGACCCAAACTCGATAAAGGTTCCGTATGCTGGTGGAAAGATGGACCCTGAGTATTTTAGTGCGCTGTCGCTAGAGCGTCAGAAGGCAATCTCGTGCTCATATGCTTCGCTGCTCGCTATGAACGTCATACATCGATTAGAGGCGTTGAATGGCCTGGAAAAATTCGCCCTCTACATCGATTATTGCGCCGAGGTACTGGATCTCATCAGTCTCAAGGAACTGACGATCGCTCGATATGTCTTCGCCCCCGAAAATGGCTTAACTGACCAACTCAGGACGCGGAAAGTAGCTATCACAAACAACTTCGTGAAACTGAAAAAGGGTGGCGGCAAAGGCTTGACACCCGACAAAGTACTGGAGCGCATCGCTTTGAATGGAGCCAACGACCTGAAGCTGATTGCTGCTGCAGATATCGTGAACAATTCGCGCGAGCAGTTCAACTTCGGGATCATCGAGCATGATGTCTGGATCGCAACGAGCGACGACAAGCTCTACGAGTTTTGCTGCGCCTGCCCGGGCTACATGCGTCGGGAACGTGGCGGTCCCCTGGCTAGATATGTCGAGACACATACTGACATAAAAGGAACCCGCTACTGGCGGGATTCCATCGAAATACAACAGCGCAGACTTGAGGAGCGTTATTTCACGGTAGATCGCGAAAGGGAAATGGACTCAATCGTGCAGTCCGCCTTTGATATCGAGGCTGACCTGCTGAACGGTAAAGCTGACGATTATTTCAGGCTAAGGTCATGGCGATCTGCGCGAGTGATGCATGACTAATACGGGTCCTTCGCCCGGGGCCTCTAGACGCAAGTGTTCGAACCCATGCTTTCCCTCTGCCCCTCTAGCTGTCGAGGCAGTACGGCAATGTCCTCGCTTTTTATCACGCGTTCCGATTTCTTTCCTCTTTCCTGGGACCAAGAAGAGCAGAGCGTGCGATGGCCCTGTTGTCAAACCTCGACGCGCGCACGCTGTTCTCACCAGCTCAATCTTACCGCGCCTCTGTATTGATACCAAACCCGGCCTCTGAGGAGAGCAGATCTCGGCGAGATCCGCATTCGCTGTAAGGTTTGCTCCCGCATGATCATTGTCGGTTGAACGAGGTCCATAGGAGACGTCCCATTCCGCTCTTGATGGATGGCTTCCTGGTCCAGCCCCGGATCTCCGTCGATCAACCCGCTGCGGGGTCGGCTAGCAAGCTGCCGCCGCTCGGCTTCGCCCTCGCGGTGATCGCGACCGGTTCCGGACACTGACGGGAGCCATCGAGCGGGAATGGCCCGCTCCAAAGATGGAGCCCTCAGATGAACACCGATCTTTCCCTCGCCCAAAACCACGCCTTTCAGCTTTCCCGCACTCTGATGGTTCCGGTCACGCTCTTCCGGTCCGGCGGCGAGTTCGGCGTTTATCTAAACAGTCAATCTGTCTCACGGGCGTTTTCGACTCGCGATCGGGATAATTTCGCGTTGTAGCCGTAATGCCGTTGCTCCATGAGCTCGGATAGCGCACGTACTTGATGATGTTGGGCAAGGATGTCGTTGACGGCGCGAAGCTCTTGTTCGGCTCTGGAGGCTCCTACCGGCTGGTCTTCGGCATCACGCCGCACTCGGGATTCGATAACCGCCTTTCGAAAGACCGCCAGGACTTTCAAGGCGCGGTTCGCGGTTGCGCGACTGACGCCTGCCTCGACGGCGAGATTGACGACCGTCAGCCTGCCATCGGTCACGCGAGGACATCCATCAAACAGACGTGCCATCGCCTCGCTAAGGGCTTGTTCGGTGGCTGCGCTGACCGGCTTCATGATGTGCGTACCTTCAGCGGCGCGATAAGCTTTCGCTTTCGCTTGTTATCCGATCGCAGAGCCTCGCGTTGCAGCGGAGAGAGACGCTTATCGGCGAGAAGTTCCTCCGTCTGTGCAATCGAGGTTTCCCAGGGCGGCAGATGCCGCTCGACAAGGCAGGCATTGGGGCATCGGTCGGGAGCGCATCGCGACAGGACGGGCGCCGAGGCTGAAGGTTTCTCGGCTTCCCGGAGGCAGAGTGCGGTCAGCGGGTCGAAGAAGCAATCGTTCAGATATCCGACATGCAGTGTGCGCGCCAAATGTGCCAACATCGCCTTTAGGCGCTTCCGATCGGCCACTTGTCCCGGAAGCGGGCCGAGTTCGCGACCGACCCTTTCCAGTTCGGCCCCGACACGCTTGCCGGCCGGTCCCCCTGGACCGTGACCGCGCCGATGGTTTCCGAAGTAGTTGATGATGTCATCGAGTTGCCCGAGCGCCAGCTCCTGCTCGACCTCCTGCCTGAAGCCGGATGCGGACGAGCCGGCATAGCCGCCGAACATGGCTACGGAAGCATGCTTATACTGGATCTTGCCGGCTACGACCCCGAAGGGCCGGTTTGCGATGTACCAGGCCAGTGTTCGTCTGAACTGACGGGTGTTGAAGCGCCAGACGTCTCCTCCCATTCGGGGAATCAAAGGATTATCGTCTGCGCCATATCGTTCATCGAGGTGTTCGCGGAATCGGTTGATCTTCCTGGCAATCAGGATCGGCGTCTCGGCATTGTTCGTCTCGCGGTCATCAAGGGCAAGCCATAGCCGCTCGGTGCCCGCGTTCCGTCGGACCCGTTCCGAGAGACGCTCGGCAACCCTTATTGCCTGGACGGCGGGTTCGACGGTGATCCAATCAACCTGCTCGCCGCGAGCCCCGCGGTCCTTCCAGGTCACGCCCTCGATCGCCAGCCGTTCCGTTTGGCCATCCCGGCCGAGACTGCGTTTCAGGCAACCGGCTTGCAGCGACTGCACCTCGCCGTCGCGCATTCCCGTCAGATAGCTACATACGATGTAGGCGGCCGTCTGCAGATGCCTTTCTTCCCGTGCCAGGCTGATGGCATCGAAGCGCTCGCGCCAAGGCTGGCCAGTGTCGGGGTCGGGGCAGATTGGCGTGTCCATTCCGCCGACCTCGAATCCAAGTTCATCAGCAGCACCGTGAATCATCGACAACAAAGCCGGGTCTTTAAAGACCGTCGTTAGATGCAGCCCGCACTGCATGGTCACGAACTTCAGATTAATGACATTGCCATCGAACCTGCCATCCCGTGACAGCCTGCCGGTCACCCCTCCGATCGAAAGAGGCTTTTCCCAGACGGGGATACCTCGTTCTTCACGGCGACGCTTTTCTATCCAGGATTCGAGCACGATTGCGGGCCGCGTGTGGCGGCGGCGCGAACGAGCCGCGAAGCGGGCGTTCAGCGCATCCTCTTCATCTCGCGCAGCCAAAATATCCTCGGCAAAGTGCTCTATATATTTGAGAGACCAACGCAGCATCGGGCCGATTACAGCCTCCGGGATGCGCTCGGTCCGATTTTCCGAACTGCGTGTGCCCTGGCCGGTTGCCCGATAAACCGGCCGGCCGCGCCATGGCGCGAAGGTGAGGCCGCCACACGTCAGATTGGGCCCCAGGCGATGAAGCTGGACGATGGGTCGGAGGCACACGCCCACCCGTCCGGGTGTGATTGGGCGTGCCCGGTGGTGGGCCGCGTACGCATCGATAAGATCCTGATCGACCGCTGCCAGATCGAACCTGCCGATCCGCGAGCGAACGAAGTCCAGGAAGCGGCGCAGCGTGGCGAGCGCGCTATGGCCCGACACGGGCCTCAGCCGCGGCTCACCGTCGGCGAACCGTTCATTCATCCAGGCATAGATGTATTCCTTGGCCAGCAACCGCTCGGCGGCATAGGGGATCACGCTGAAGTCGACCGTTCGAAAGGCCTTTCGGGCCATGTTAAACATCGCCGGTGCCATATCCCAGACATCGTCGGCGAACCGCGAGAGCGTCGCTCGGTCCGTTCCATCCCTGAGAGGCATCGACGCCAGAACGATGTCGTCATCGGCCCTGATGCGCGAGGCGGTAAGCTGATCACTCAAATGAGGAGCAGCCGTCATGAGCCGTAGGCCTCTGGCGGAAGATAGAGCAGCGGCGCCGAGGCTTCTGCCGCCTCAATTCTTGCGTTTCCGACAACGGAGGGCGGGAACATGGGGAGGATCTGCTCCGTGATCCTGCGATAGGGCTGATCGAATTTGTCGTCCCAGTCGTTCAGCGGTAACGCCTTCCGCTGCTCGTCCATGAACGTTTGGAACGCAATCAGGGCCGGCAGTTTTCGTGCGGTGATGACCGCGTTGGAGCATTCCAGGCATCCCCAGAACGGCGTCGGACATGCTTCGCCTTCCCGACCGAAAGGGCTGGCTCGGAAGTTGCCGCATGCCGCGAGCCAAAGATCCTGCTCTCCACCGAGGAGCAGGCCGATCTTTTCAGGCGTCACCGGCAGCCCGGTCACGTCGGCTGAGGCTCGTAGCCGGGCTTCATCCGCAGGCAAAAGGATCCGAGGTTGCAGAGCCGGCGCCATCGCGTCGGCCAGCGCCTCAACTATCGTCTGCTCATGCAGATGCCGAAGGGCGGGGATGTCGGCATAGTGATTGGCCGCCACCGCTACCGTGTGGCCGACGGCGAAGATCTCCAATTGTCCTCCGGTCCGCTTGTACCAGTCAGCTTTCTGGGTCTTGCGCAGCCGGGAGAGATTGAGCGCGAGCGGTTTTCCGGCGTCATCGACGATTCCATACTTCTCGACAAAGGCGGTCACACAGGCCCCCAGATTTTTCGGTGACGACAGGCGCCCCGGCTTCCAGGTGATCCAGAGCTTGGTTGATCCCGTGTGCTGCCGCGACCGTTCCGTCAGCTTGATCGCCAGCCGCAGAAAGGCGCCGGGCGTCTCCCGACCGCCATCGCGGACACGCAACCGTTTCCACTGGGCTTGGTGCGCGCGCCGCTTTCGATATTCGATCTCGACGTAACCCCGGTTGGGATTGCGCAAGCAGTCGGCCTCAAGCCCGCGTAGCGCTTCGATCTCCATGCCGGTCGTCAAGGACAGCCAGACAAGAAAGCCGACAACATCGTACCGGGTTAGGTGGAAGCCGGCATGCAGCTCCTCGACCGGGGGCGGTTCGAGCCCGCATCTGTGGGCGTGGTAGCGCAGATTGTCGAATAAAGGACCATCTCCGGCGGCTGTTCCCGTCGTCACAATCTGCTCAACCACGAGGCCGTAGCGACGTTGTAATTCCGAATCACGGGCTACATCCAGAAGTGGGAGGGGCAGAGCCTCGCCCGTCGCTATCCGGTCGCGAGCTTCGATGATCTGATGCGTTGCCGCCTGCAGCAATGCCGCGGCAATCTTCCCGCTATAGGCATCACGCGGCTTGGAGACGCCGTGCTCCCCGTGGCCGATGTATTTCAGGCGAGGCAGTGTTTCGGCCTGAAGTCTTTCCGGGTCGAGTTCGGCGACCACGCGCAGCACCCCGATCAGAGCACCGAGCACATTGCGTTGATTTGGCCGTTCGCCGCCGTTCTGCTCCAGCCAATTCTCATAGGCGTTGATCACTGCCGGGTTTACGTCACCGAGACGGCGAGGCTCTACCGACGATCCTTCCAGGAATAGCCAGAACCGCCGCAGACGACGGACAAAGGTGCCTGCGGTTTTCCAGAGTGGGGCCGGTCCCATCCGGTGGAGATATTCCTGCAGGAACGGCGCAACGTCACGGGTCAGCGCCCTCAGCGGCCAGAAAGACAGATTGACGTCGACCGTCCCGGCATCTTCCGTCCGAAGGACGAAGACGAGCGGATCTTGCGGACTTTCGTCCCGTGTGTCGGACAATTCGATTCCAACTGGGAAAGTGGCATGACGACCGCGTTTCATCACGGGGGTCCACCAGCATTAATGCGCAGTTCCCAGGCTTCAACTGCTGCATCGATCATTTCCTGGCTTTCTTCCAGGCTCTCGAGATAGATATGAGTGCTTTCGATGCGGCTGTGGCCCAGCAGGCGCTGCAATTTCAGGAGTGGATCGCCAATCAGGCGGCGGTACGCCGCGCCGATATGGGATCGGCGCTCGTCGAGCACCCATCCGATCTGCTCACGCACGAGCAGCGACAGCATATGAACCGCAAAAGTGTGGCGCAGCATGTGCGGCGTGACGTCGAGATCGACCCCGAAC
>NZ_JWJH01000056.1 GCF_000949865.1 Rhizobium nepotum 39/7
GCGAGGCCGAGCTTCCAGAGAACAGCACCTCCAGCCGCAAAAACAACGAAGCCGCCGAAGTTCGAACCGAGGTTCAGGAGCTTGGTATGGGCGGTCGCCTTCAGCATGCCGAAACCGGCAAGCGCGACGAAGGACAGCATGTAGAAGGAACCCGCGCCGGGGCCGAAAACACCGTCATAAAAACCCACCAGCGGTGCGGCGGTAAGGCCGAAAACGAAAGGCGTGATGCGGCGATGGCTGTCGATATCGCTGAGCTGCGGCTTGAAGGCGAAATAGAGGGCGATGGCGATCAGCAGGAACGGCATGATGGTGCGCAGGAGATCCGACGGCACGAAGGCGGCGGTGATCGCGCCAAGCATGCCGCCGAACATGGCCATGACGGCCATCGGCAATTGCTCCCTCAGATTGACATGACCGCGCCTTGCATAGGCGATGGTGGCCGATGCCGAACCGAACTGCGATTGCAGCTTGTTGGTGCCGAGCGTGTCGAGCGGCGCAATGCCCATGATCAGCATGGCCGGAATGGTGATGAGACCGCCGCCGCCTGCGATGGAATCGATAAATCCGGCAAAGATGGCGACGCAGAAGAGAACCAGAAAAACGTTGAGGGCGATGTCTTGCACTTGGCATGTCCGAGCAGGCGGAAGGAGAGGGCCTCTTCTTTCACCGAAAAGATCGCCACGCAATATTTTTCTCTCCGATCTGGTGCAGACAGGGGGATTGCGGTGTTGCCGCTTATGGGTATGTTTCCGTGGCGCTTCGCTAGGAGAGGCGATGGCGCTTAAGACATTCGGATGAGGGCATTATGCATAAAGTGATATTCGATACGGACCCCGGTGTGGATGACGCCATGGCGCTTCTGTTCCTGCATCGCCACCCCGATATCGATCTGATCGGCGTCACCACTGTCTTCGGCAACGCGCCTATCGATATCACCACCCGCAATGCGCTTTTCCTCAAGCGGGAATGGCAGATGACCGCGCCGGTTGCGAAAGGGGCTGGCGTAACCTTCGATCCTGCCCGCAAGGAAGGCCATTGGCCGACATTCATCCACGGCGAGAACGGTCTCGGCGATATCGATATCCCTGAGACCATCGATCTGCCGCTCGATCCGCGCCCGGCGCATCGGTTCATCATCGAGACGGTCAAGGCCCATCCCGGCGAGGTGACGCTGATCGCCGTCGGCCGCATGACAAATCTGGCGCTGGCGCTGCGCGAGGAGCCGGATTTTGCGGCGCTGGTGAAGCAGGTGATCGTCATGGGCGGTGCCTTCGACATCAACGGCAATATTTCGCCGGCGGCCGAGGCCAATATTCACGGCGATCCCGAAGCGGCCGATCTGGTTTTCACGGCACCCTGGCGTGTGGTCGTCGTCGGCCTCGACGTGACGACGAAAACGGTGATGACCAGCGCCTTCATGGCGGAGATGGCGGAAGCAGGCGGCAAGCCGGTGCAGCTGCTTTCCGATCTGTCGCAATTCTACATCGATTTCTACAAGACCCGCACCGGCGACGGCATGGTGGTGCATGACAGTTGCGCCTGCGTCTACCTCGTTGCGCCGGAGCTGTTTGAGACCCGCAGCGGCCCGGTGCGCGTCGTCTGCGGCGGGCTTGCCGATGGTCAGACCATTCAGAAGCCGGATGGCCGCGCCTTTCCGCCGGGCGACTGGGACGGACATCCAAGCCAGCTCGTCTGCACGGATATCAAGCCGGAGCGGGTGCTTTCGGTCATCCGCGCGGCAATTGTGAAGGGCGAGCGCGGCTGAACGGCCGAAATGGCCGATCTTGAGCATGGTCTGCCTTGCATTTTCCCAGAATCTGGCGTTATGCAGGTTTCCTGATTACATTGCGCAATCCGCCTTGCCGGGGGTCTGAAAAGGCCGTGCCGGAAGCACAAGGCGGATGATCGCGATGCCGCGCCGACGGAGAAAACCCCTGTAGGTTTTCCAGTGCTTTGCGGTACAATGAATAACGTCTGCCGGATCGGTTCGTGTCGGCGGCGTTTGAAAACAAGAACGAACTTCGTTATGGGCCGGCAGAACCGGTCCATTTCCATGAGGAAAGAGATGGAAGAGTTTCATAAGGTCCGGCGTCTGCCGCAATACGTCTTCGAACAGGTCAACCGTTTGAAAGCGAGCGCGCGAGCGGCCGGAGCCGATATCATCGATCTCGGCATGGGCAATCCTGACCTTCCGACCCCCAAGGCGATCGTCGACAAGCTTTGCGAAGTCGTTCAGGATCCTCGCACCCATCGTTATTCCTCGTCCAAGGGCATTCCCGGCCTTCGCCGTGCACAGGCTGGCTATTACGCCCGCCGTTTCGGCGTGAAGCTCAACCCGGATACGCAGGTCGTCGCAACGCTTGGCTCCAAGGAAGGCTTCGCCAATATGGCGCAGGCCATCACCGCGCCGGGTGACGTGATCCTGTGCCCGAACCCGACTTATCCGATCCACGCCTTCGGCTTCCTGATGGCGGGCGGCGTTATCCGTTCCATGAATGTGGAGCCGGATGAAAGCTTCTTCGGTCCGCTGGAGCGGGCGGTGCGCCACTCCATCCCGAAGCCGCTGGCGCTGATCGTCAACTATCCGTCGAACCCGACGGCGCATGTCGCCTCGCTCGATTTCTACAAGGACGTGATCGCGTTCGCGAAGAAGCACGAGATCATCGTGCTGTCTGACTTGGCGTACTCGGAAATCTATTTCGACGACGACAATCCGCCGCCTTCTGTTCTTCAGGTTCCGGGTGCTATCGACGTTGCGGTCGAATTCACCTCCATGTCGAAGACCTTCTCCATGCCCGGCTGGCGCATGGGCTTTGCCGTCGGCAACGAGCGGCTGATCGCGGCGCTGACCCGCGTCAAGTCCTATCTGGATTACGGCGCCTTCACGCCGATCCAGGTTGCGGCGACGCATGCGCTGAACGGCGACGGCTCCGACATTGCCGAAGTGCGCAGCGTCTATCGCCGCCGTCGCGACGTCATGGTCGATACTTTCGGCAAGGCCGGCTTCGAAGTTCCGCCGCCGGCGGCGACTATGTTCGCCTGGGCGAAAATCCCGGAAAAGTTCCGCCATCTCGGCAGCCTGGAATTTTCCAAGCTTCTGGTCGAGAAGGCTGATATCGCCGTTGCTCCCGGCATCGGCTTCGGCGAGATGGGCGATGATTACGTCCGCCTCGCGCTCGTTGAAAACGAGCATCGAATTCGTCAGGCCGCGCGCAATCTGAAGCGTTTCCTGTCGAGCGCTGACGAAACGATGCACAATGTCGTTTCGCTCAATGCCCACAGATAAGGGCAACAGAAGACGGCCGGGTCCCGGCCGTCACCATCACCAGCAAATCAGGAACATACCCATGGCAGATTCATTGAGAATCGGCATAGCGGGGCTCGGCACTGTCGGCGCTTCGCTCGTGCGCATCCTCCAGCAGAGAAGCAACGAACTTGCAAACACCTGCGGACGCGCGATTGAGATTATTGCTGTCAGCGCGCGCGACCGTTCGCGCGACCGCGGTATCGATCTCAACGGTATTACCTGGTTCGATACGCCCGAACAGCTTGCGAACGAAGCCGATATCGACGTTTTGGTCGAACTGGTCGGCGGCGCTTCCGGCCAGGCGGAAAAGGCCGTGCGCGCAGCGCTTTCACGCGGTCTCCATGTGGTGACAGCCAACAAGGCGCTGCTTGCCAAGCACGGCGTCGAACTGGCGACGATTGCCGAAGACAAGGGCGCGCTCCTCAATTTCGAAGCGGCCGTGGCCGGCGGTATCCCCGTCATCAAGGCGTTGCGTGAATCGCTGACCGGCAACCATGTGTCGCGCATCTACGGCATCATGAACGGCACTTGCAACTACATCCTGACCAAGATGGAGAAGGAAGGGCTGTCGTTCGAGGCGTGTCTGAAGGAAGCACAGCGGCTGGGTTATGCCGAAGCTGATCCGGCCTTCGATATCGAGGGCAACGATACCGCCCACAAGCTCGCCATTCTGACCACGCTCGCCTTTGGCAGCAAGATTTCGGCCGACGACATCTATCTCGAAGGCATCACCAATATCTCCAGCGAGGACATCCAGGCGGCCGCCGAGCTTGGTTATCGCATCAAGCTTCTCGGCGTGGCGCAGGTCACCGAATCCGGCATCGAGCAGCGGGTGCATCCGACCATGGTGCCGCTCGATTCCGTCATCGCGCAGGTTGATGGCGTCACCAATGCGGTGGCGATCGAATCAGATATTCTCGGCGAGTTGCTGATGGTCGGTCCGGGTGCGGGCGGCAACGCCACCGCCTCGGCCGTGCTCGGTGATATCGCCGACATTGCCAAGAGCCGTCCCGGTGCCCAGCAGGTTCCGGTGCTCGGCCGCCCGGCGAAATCGCTGACGGAATATCGTCGCGCCAAGATGAAGAGCCATGAGGGCGGTTATTTCATCCGGCTGACGGTGAAGGATCAGGCGGGCGTCTTCGCCTCCATCGCCAGCCGCATGGCGGACAACAACATCTCGCTGGAATCCATCGTGCAGCGCCAGCGCGTGCAGGTGGAAGGCGCGCCGCAGACGATCATCCTCGTTACCCATGCGACGATGGAAGATGCGATCCGCAAGGCCGTCAAGGCGATCAAGAACGAGAAATATCTGGTCAGCGAACCGCAGGTCATCCGCATCGAGCGGACCTGAGACGTTCCAGACCTTTTTTGAACCCGGAGACCGCGTTTCCACATGGAGGCGCGGTCTTTTTTTGTCCGGAAGCGCCCGCCGCACGAGCCACCATAAAATTTGGGGGTGAGGCCGCAGAACCGCTGGAAAACAACGCGATTCGGCTCTATGGTTAATCATGTTCACCAAGCGAGGGAGGCGTGGCCGTGACATCGATTATCCTTTTCAAGGACAGCACGCATGAAGGCGTTGTGGTCGCCCGTCGCCGGGCGCGGCCTCACAATGCCAATGACAATATCCGAAGCATGGAATTCGATATTGCCGAATATGAGCGCAACTGGTGTTCGCTCGCGGTGTTTTCCCTGTTGCTGCTGGTTGGCGCCGTGTCGATCGTCAGCCCGTTTTTCTCGATTTTTTCGGTGTGAAATCTCATACGGGCGTTTTTGCTTGAAAAAGGCGTCACCGCCATTTAGCCCGTTGTCATGACAAGGCGCGGATGCGCACTCGCATGACAGGACGATGGACAGGATGGCAATGATGGAGCCGGCCGATACCGTGGCCCGCGCGTTTCTAAGCGTGGAGCGGTCGGCCACAGAGCAACGCTGGGTTTCGCGGCTGGATCAGGCCGCACAGAACCGTGCGCTGGCCATGTCCCAGATCCATGCCATTCCCGAACTGATTGCACGGGTGCTGGCCGGGCGCGGGGTGGGTGTGGATGAGGCGCTCGCTTTCCTCGATCCGACCATCCGTTCGCTGATGCCTGATCCGCACATGCTGACAGATTGCGAGAAGGCGGCCGAAAGGCTGGTTCGCGCTATCGATACGGGGGAGAAAGTCGCGATCTTCGGCGATTACGACGTCGATGGTGCTGCTTCTTCCGCGTTGATGTATCGTTTTCTCGCGCATTTCGGGCTGACGCCGGAAATCTACATTCCAGACCGGATTTTCGAAGGTTACGGGCCAAACCCGGCGGCGATGCAGCAGCTTGCCGCCAATGGCGCGACCTTGATCGTCACCGTCGATTGCGGCTCCACCAGCCATGAATCACTGAACGCCGCCAAAGATGCGGGAACCGATGTGGTGGTGATCGATCACCATCAGGTCGGTTCGGAACTGCCGCCGGCGGTGGCGCTGGTCAATCCCAACCGGGAAGACGATCTTTCGGGGCAGGGGCATCTCTGCGCCGCCGGTGTGGTGTTTCTGGTGCTGGTCGCCACCCTGCGGCTGCTGAAAGACAGACGTAACCGGCAGGCCTTCACGCTCGATCTGCTGGCGCTTCTCGATATCGTCGCCCTTGCCACTGTGTGCGACGTGGTGCCGCTGAAGGGGCTGAACCGCGCCTATGTGGTGAAGGGGCTGATTGCCGCGCGCCACATGAACAATGCGGGGCTTGCCGCGCTGTTCAAGAAGGCGGGGCTGGGCGGGCCGGTGACACCCTATCATTTCGGTTTCCTGATCGGGCCGCGCATCAATGCCGGCGGGCGCATCGGCGATGCCGCGCTCGGCAGCCGTCTCCTGACCATCGAAGACCCATCCCAGGCGGAAGTCATCGCCGAAAAGCTCGACGAGCTGAACCGCGAGCGACAGGCGATGGAAGCTGTGATGCTGACCGAAGCCGAAGCGGAGGCGCTTTATGAGTATGGCGACGGCTCTGGTGCCGGTGTCATCGTCACCGCCCGTGAAAACTGGCATCCGGGTATCGTCGGGCTTCTCGCCTCGCGTCTGAAAGATCGTTTCCGTCGCCCGGCCTTCGCCATTGCTTTCGATCCCTCCGGCAAGGGCACCGGCTCCGGCCGCTCGATCAACGGTTTCGATATGGGCCGGATGGTGCGTGCGGCCGTGGATGCGGGATTGCTGGTCAAGGGTGGCGGCCACGCCATGGCCGCCGGCCTGACGGTGGAGCGCGCCAATCTCGGCAAACTCCGGACCTTCTTCGAGGAAGCCGCCGCAAAGACGGTAAGCGAGCTGGTGGAAAGCAGCGTGCTGAAGATCGATGGCGCGATCGGCGCGTCGGGCGCGACATTGCAGCTCGTCGATCAGCTGGAGCAAGCCGGTCCTTACGGCTCCGGCCATTCACAGCCGATCTTCGCCGTGCCTGCCCATCGGCTGCGCGATGTGCGCCTCGTGGGTACTGCTCATGTCAAGATCACGCTGGAGGCCATGGATGGCTCTCGGCTGGACGGTATCGCATTCCGCGCCGCAGAGGCCCCTCTGGGGCAGATGCTGCTGAATGCGCGCGGCAGGTCCATCCACGTCGCGGGCACCGTGGGCGCTGATTTATGGCAGGGTCAGAGGCGTGTGCAGTTGCGCGTTCTGGACGCGGCTTTCGCGCCCTGACGGGCTGCGGATCGAGCTTCAATTTC
>NZ_JWJH01000057.1 GCF_000949865.1 Rhizobium nepotum 39/7
CGCGCGGCCTTTTGTAGACGCTACGCACCGGCTGTTCCAGCCAGCCGGCCTTGACGTAGTAGGCGCGCAAATTGCTGGCGATACCGCGCTCTTGCAGCCAAGCGGCATCCACGACCAGCCCTTCGGGAAGGTCTTTCTCAAGCCGGTTTAACAGTGATGTAGATCGCTCAGTCATGCTGAGTATATTAAATGACTCTCAAACCATTTTCAAGTTTGAAAAATATTCCAAATACTCAACCAAACTGAGCAAAAGCGACAGATGGCAATCCTCTACCTGAGTGAGGCACAGCAACACCTGCTGCGGTAAGCCATCAAAGGGATCCTGTCGGATCTGATATTGATGCCGGACAACGGCAAGCTCGCGTTGGCAAACGCCGTGGTGTCACGGTAGACCGCCTCGGTAAGCCGCCAACACCGCGAGATGCTGGTCGTGGACGTCGCTGCCCGGCCGAGTGGGGCGCTCCTGCCTGCTACGTTCGAGTCGGACAAGCGTGGCCAGCTACGCTTTTTTTAAGGTCATCAATTCTCCTCTAAAACTTGCAATAGTGTAGTTTATAGACTACGGTACATCTCATGATCGAGCTAAAGCAGACGGCGGTTTTCGCCAGATGGAAACCCGTCTAAGGGACAAACGAGCGAGGACTGTCATTGCGGCGCGATTGATGCGGCTGGCTGAAGGCTTGCCGGGAGACGTCGAGCCGGTTGGTGAAGGCGTCAGTGAATTGCGAATACACTATGGCCCCGGCTATCGCGTCTACTTTCAGAGACGGGGCAATGTTCTCATCGTGCTTTTATGCGGGGGATCGCAAGCCCGTGATATTGCCGCCGCGCATAAACTTGCCAGGGAATGGAGCAAAAAAGATGACTGAAAAACTGACCACCTATGATCCTGCTGCCGCTTTGGTCGATGATGAAGAAATCGCCGCGTTCATGGCCGACGCCTTCGAAACCGGCGATGCAGCCTATGTTGCAAAGGCGCTCGGCGTCGTCGCGCGTGCTAAAGGGATGACCGAAATCTCGCGCAAAACAGGCCTGTCTCGCGAACAGCTTTACCGATCGTTCAGCGAGCGCGGTAACCCAACGCTCAAAACGACGTTGGCCGTTATGAGAGCACTCGGTGTTGACTTGACCGCCAAGGCCCATGCCGCGCAGTAACACGGTGGTCCGCATACGTGCGGCAAAAACAAGCTACTGACAAAGCATCCGCTCACCTGATCCTTCCGCATCGAGCGGCAGGACCAGGCGCGAGGGGCTCCCGGAAACCGAAGTCGGAATACGTCCAGTCCTGCGCCGGCAAGTCATCACAATCATACCGATAAAATCGGCCATCAGGATCAAAAGGTTCAGCATTGTCTCTCGTTGCGACAACGGCAAGCGTTTTGCCTGACCTCGCATATGCTCTCGTAAAATCGATAGGCAGCCTGGTTTTCAGTCGAGATTCAAGTCGTCGCAACAGCTATATTGGAAAAAGTAACCCTCGCGGCAGAATTCGGACACCGGAGTGTTCGGCAGAGGGATACGCATGACTGTATTTCAAAAATCAGCCCTGCCAAGGATCGACAACGATCGCGCCGGTGCCATCGAAATCCCGTACGTTGCGCGTAACAACGGTCAGGTTGTGAACGAGCGCGGTCGAGGCGATCAAGGCATCGGCCTCGTTGCGACGGTCCGGAATATGCAGATGGGCGCATCGTGTTGCCACTGCATCATCGACGGCAAGAATACGGCCCTCGAATTCAGGGCGGACACGGTCATCCATCCATTTCCGCAGGAGAGCTCCCTGGGACCCATCACGGCGCTGAAGGCTCAATATGCCGCGCTCAATCTCAAGGATCGTGATCGCAGAAACAAACAGATCACTCGAATCCTGCGCACTGACCCAGCGGATAACATTTGCGTCCGCCTTGCCGTCGCCGACCTTGCGCAGCTCGGAAACAACGTTCGTGTCGAGCAGGTACTTCAAGACAGATCGATCTCGCGGGTTACGATCTCTGCTCTCGGGGTATTCAGTTCAATCGTGGACAGTCCGGTCATTGACAGGGCATCAACCAGATTGCGGCGCTTTCCGGTGAGGCGCTCGAACTCGCTGTATGTCATCAACACATGCGATGGCTTGCCGCGATCGGTAATGATCACAGGTCCCGCCTGGGCGGCTTTCTTCGCCTTGCTGACGTCATGATTGACCTCGCGGCTGGAAAAACTTGTCATACGCATACCAAGCCTCCATGTAGGTACATGCCTACATATAACCCGCATCCAGTTTGACTGCAACACTCACATCACCAGGGCATCAGGCGCGTCCGCGGTATTGGTCTCCGTTGCTATCCCGTTGACCGTCACCCTCTTATGGGCGGTAGTGCACCGGACTTCGCTTCTGCACGGGACCGCGGTTCACACGGTAATCCCACCAAGCCCCTAGCGCGAACATCGGTGGTCTGACTGCTGAAGACCTCGCCACCAAAGTCTCTACAAGCGCCCCCTGCCTGTCAGAGATCGAAAGCGAAAAAAACAGCCTCGCCGTTGCGCGAACATCACCCGGTAATTTATCGGGCGCGGTAAACCTCGCTGGACGACCGACGACGCGCAATAAACTCCCGAAGGACGGGGAGAAAAAAAGCTTTGCTGAACCGCCCAACAGGTGGCTCCGGCTGCAGATAGAAAGAATGCCCGATAATGTCGCTGTTATACTCGTCCAGAATGATCCAAAGCCGCATATCTGCATCAAGACCGGCCCGGCGCTTTTCAATCGCTGGAACCTCAATGACAAAACGATCAGTTTCCGGCTGCTTTGTCGTGATGGGAAAGAAAAGAACCATGTCGCCGTCCGGACGGGCCAGCCTCACCCCGACAACAACGGGTCGACCCTTCCGACCTTCGGTTTCACCGCGGGAAGCCTCTCGACTCCACAGATAAGGGTAGCGGATTACGACTGCAGTATCGATCTCATCGAAACCGCTCACCGAACCATCTCTTCCGTTTCCGCATAAGCCTCAACTGCCGCCTCAAACTCGTCCAGCAAAGCGTCAGACATGTTATCAATAGTGCCAACCGCACGCAGATCAGACTGCCGCATCAAACGTTCATAATCCTCAATATTAAGAAGGACCAGACGAGGCTTGTTGCGCTGGGTGATCGTCACCGGATGACGAAGTGCCTCAGCGATAATATCACCGGACTTCCTGGAAAGATCACTCGTCGTGTAAGAATTACCTGAGCTTGCCATCGATCGTACTCCCGTCTTGCGTCGCGACGATAACACAGCCACATAGAAAAATCCATAAAATACAGCAATCCTGTAAATGCTGTATTGATTGCGTTAGTGACCTATCACCGCATTTATTGAATCTCAGCCTGCGACACCGGAAAGGCCGCGCGGCGTGCTTCCCACCCCGCATCGTAGTCCAGTCTCCATTCGCCTTCAAAAGTCAGACAGGCGACAGGCAAGGTCTCGTAAAAGCAAGGTCTCGCAAAAGATGGTCGTCATCAATCGGCACCGAATGTCGGGAGGAAGCTGAGGTCATCGTCCAGCGTCGATGGAGCAGCCTGAACGGTCCTGAGATCGCCGATCTCGATGCCGACGGTGCGCGCCACGATCAGCGCCTTTTCGAGCTGGCAGCTCGGTTTGCCGGATTCAAGCTCGACGATGAAGCGTTCACCCGTTCCGGAACGGGCAGCAAGCCCGGTTTGCGTCCAGCCAGGAGCTTTGCGTTTCTCCCTGATAGCGGCGCCGAAATCGCGTGCGGACCTGAACATCGTCAACCTCCATCGAATGACTTACCGTACAGGAAGATTACCAGAAGATCAGCACATTACTTCCCGATCGGTAAGCTTCCGTCCTCATTGCATCAAATCATCCTGATCGGGAGGTTTTTGGAACCTCGCGCGGCAGGAAACAACGCCATTGAGATCTTCGTACCGCCTGTGGCCCATCGACCTGATATGCAGATCTGAATTCCCGTCGCAAGCGGCATAATACCGATATCCGGATTATGCCGACATCTGCCCGGATGAACCGGAAGCGGTCGCCTCCGGCTCACTGGTCCCGCCATAATCAGAGGGGTTTGAGGAAGGCGTAACCTGTCGTCCGGCCGATATCTTCCCGGATTTTCAGCCCCGCGCATCCGAAGTGCTGAACAAAAAGCGCGCCCTCACGGTCGATTGCCTCGTTGAGCCTTATCATCTTGCTGCGTCGGAACTTAAATACGCCTGACGGGGCCGACGTGTCTCTCACTGGAAATCGCAGAACAATTCTCTTCTACGGAGGGCATCCTGCCGGCCACGCCAGCTTCGGGCCGCTTGGCCACTTTGGAACCAGGCAAGCTGCCCTGGACCGTATTGGGCGAAATTTTCAGGACCGGCGGCGGCCTGATCAGGAACGATCTACGGGGTGAATCAAATATCGTACCATTAAAATGGGTTGATTAACTTGAATATTGGATTTATTGTCCCATCAAAGGGATCAATAAATGCGTTTTACCATTCAAACCCATTTTGACGACGCGTGGCATCAGGCCGCCACACTCGAACTGCGGGAGGACGCAGCCGGTTATCGTGGTGCGTCAATCGTCGATTACGATCTCGACTACTTTGTAGCACACGCATCAATGGACTACGCAGCCGGAAACGCCGTTTGCGATTATCGCGCCCTTTCCGTCCAGCATCCAGTCGATCTCGAAAGTCGGTACAGAACGACCTGGCCACCATTCCTTCTTGATCTGATGCCGCAGGGACATGCACGCAGGAAGCTGGCCGAACACCTCGGCCTGGGTGAAGACGCTCGCGGCTCGGACCTCCCGCTACTTCTGCGATCAGCTACCGGTGGCATAGGCAATATCCGACTTAAGGAAGCTGCTGACGCGGAAGTGACACGGCTAAAAGGAGTGCAGCGCCAGGGCGTCACGGAAGCCGAAATTCTTGAACGGTCGGACCACTTCATGGAAGTCGCCGACCGCTTCGCGATGCTCGCCTCGGGTTCGAGCGGCCTGCAGGGCGAATGGCCGAAAGTCTCCATGACCCAGGCGGCCGACGGCCTCTATTATCCCGACAGCTTCGTGACTGACGATGAAGCCGTGCGCCATGTTATCGTCAAGCTCGTGCGCAGCAGTGATCCTTCCGACCGGATGATTCTTGAAGGAGAAGCGCTCTATTCGCGGATCGCTCAGGAGATAGGACTGAATGTCGCCGAACCATCGGTCTACGCTGAGGGGGTGCTGATCATCCCCCGCTTTGACCGGAAGCGGAGCGAAACCGGTAAAACCGTGCGACTGGGCCAGGAAAGCCTGGTGGCAACGATCGGTGTTGCGGAATTCGATTACATCGGCACGCACGAGGCTTACATCGACAGCCTTCGCAGATATTCTGCCGATCCTGCTGCAGATACAGTTGAATATCTGAAGCGTGACATAGCCAGTCTGGCGCTTGGCAACCCCGACAACCATGGCCGGAATTCGGCCCTGAGCAAACATGAAGACGGCACTGTCCGGCTGTCTCCTCTTTTTGACTTTGCACCCATGAGGCTCGCCAAAGAAGGTATTATCCGCTCTACCCGCTGGGCAATGATGCGGGATGCTGGCCGCGATCATCTGCCTGACTGGAAAAATATCTGCACCGGTCTTTTTCCGGACATCGATGCGCAGCTAACAGTATCCACTGCGCTTTCCGAATTCGCAGAACGTCTCCGGCAGGCACCCCGTATTGCGAAGAGCATGGGAGCGTCGCCCGAAATCGTTGAACGAGCGATGAGCCGCTGCGCGGAAATCACGCAGAGCGTTCAGACCTCCCTGTCACAGAACTGAGCAAGGGCCACGCCATGTCACGGTGGAAAAAACCTGACAAAGAAGAAATACTGCAAAATCGTCGCGACCTTGCCGAGCGTGCACGCCTTGGCGAATTACGCCTTCCTGCCGCAGCGGTGGAGATCCGCAAGGGCCTCGGGATGACACAGGAGGAGTTTGCGACCATGTTGTCATTGACCAGGCGTCAGGTTGCCGAAATCGAAACTGGTGCAGCAAACCCGACACTCGAGACGCTCGAAAAAATCGGGCGGTTGTTTGGGTTCAGCGTCGGCTTCGTGCCCCGGGCATGATGGAACCTCAGACCCGCACCTGCATAACTGAACATGCCGGCAATTGCGCCGGCAATCACAGCTGACCTCATGATCAACTTTCAAAATCAAGTGCAGGCTTTTGATAAATAACAGTTTAATATGAAAATAATCATCGAATGGCGGATTTCCACTGATGCGTTGTCCTGATGCACCGGCACTACAGCAGCGCCTCAAAAATCAGGCCTTCAACTTCTCTTTGCCGGCCCTGCGTTGACGCCCGCCGGCCAACCTGGCAACCTCAGGCCATGACCCTGACCAACAGTTTCATTGCCGAACTCGTCCGTGACGCCAACAGGCTCGATCACCTCGACGCCTCGCAGAAATGTCAATCAGCACTGAACATTCACCCCTTTTAC
>NZ_JWJH01000058.1 GCF_000949865.1 Rhizobium nepotum 39/7
CATTGCGCCAACCAGCTTGTAGTTGGAGGAGTAGCAGGGTGACATTTCGAGCGACTTTACGATCGTATGGCCGTCATGATCTTCGGCATAGGTATATTTCGACGTACCGCCCTTGAAGCAATTGTCGAGCCGTTCCCGCAGATCGTTCTGAAAACGGTGCACCCCGACAAGCTCGGCGATGTGACATCCCAACAGCCCATCCGGCGAATTGCGTGGAAACGCCTCGAGCCCATTGGCGAAAGACACGCGGTAGCCGGGGGAAACGACGACCACAGGCTCGTCGAGATCGTTCAGCATGTCCTCATCGAGGATGAGATGGCGATGATGCCATTCCAGGCTGTCCTCGTCCTCGTCACCGATCACCTTGGCCTTTAGCGGCATGCCGACATAACGATCGACAAGCGTTCGCAAAAGCTCGGAATTGCGCTGCACGCAACCGAGATCTTCCGCCTCATGATTGAGGAGATCGATGGCGAAACGGAACTGCTCGCGAATGTCCTCGGAGCTGCCGGTCTGACGCCCGATGACCCGGTTGAGCAGCTGCTCCAGTTCACGCTCCAGCACTGCGATCTTGTCGGCCTCGTTTTTACCAACGGCAGATTGCAGTTCCGTGTAACGCAGCCAGAACAGCTCTATTAAATCTTTCAACCCAACTCTCCCTGAACGGGCAAACAGCCCGCTCCCAATCCGAATGGATAGACGCTTATCCCCTGATTATAGCGTTCACGCGCTTAAAAATGACGTAACAACATACGGGAACGCTACAGGGGCCGCGTTCTAAAATACCATAGCTGCTGCTATTTTTTCAATTTCGATAATCCATGAACGAGAAATGAGGTTCCACCAACGTAAAAAAATGTCGAAATGCACAATTTCACGCCCGAATTTTCTAAAAATCACGCGAAGTCAGGCCACGTTGAAAACGTCTCAAATCTGGTGCTTCACGTCCCAGCGATCATGATACCACAGCCATTGTTCGGGATACTCGCGGACCCAGCTTTCAACCTTGTCGTTCAAAAGCTGCGCCGTCGCCTGAATATCGACATTGCCTTTTTCATCGCGCGGAATCTCGACCTTCGGCTCTATTTCCAGCCTGTAGCGATTGTCCGGCAGACGCACGCAACGGGCGGGATAGACATCGCAATTGAACTGACGCACCAGCTTGGCCAAAAGCGGGTTGGTGCGAACCTCAAGGTCGAAGAACTTCGTCGTCAGCCCCTTGCCGAACTTTTGGTCGACCAGAACGCCGACACCGCCGCCCCTTTCCAGCTGCCGCGCAAGCGCAAAGGACGAGCCGGCATGCGAAGGCACAAGATTGCCCATGCGTTCCTTGCGAAACTTGAACACCTTGTCCGCCACGAAAGGATTGTTCGGCGGCCTGAACAGCACCGTCACATCGAGACCGAAGGCGGAACTGGCCACCGGCAGCAATTCGAAATTGCCGCTATGAGCGGTAAAGACGATGAAAGGCCGCGGATTGTCGCGCAGGTCCGTAAAGGTGGGAATGCCCACGACCTGAATACGGCCCGGTTCGTTTTTTTCCGGATCGAAATCGAACAACCGGTCGAGGAAGACATATTCCGCCGCAAGCCGACCCATGTTGCCCCAGCTGTCCATCGCGATGGCCAGCCGCTCCTCTTCGGATTTCTCCGGAAAGGCGCGCGCCAGATTGTACAGCATCAGCCGGTGGCGGCCGGTTTTCGGGCCGACCCAGCGCACAAGCCTGTCGGCTGCGCGAATGCCAGCATCGGCTGGAAAAAGCTTCAGCAGATTGAGAAGGCCGAAGGCAAACGTCGCGATCAACCATTGCCGGAAACGGTCCAGCTTCAGAACGATCCGCGTAATGAACAGTTTCAAGGCGTCAATCCATCCGCAGAACGATTTTGCCGAATACCTGGCGCGTTTCCATACGTTCCAGCGCCCGGTCGATATCCTCGAAGGTGACTTCGGTGTCGATAACGGGATGAACGATGCCGCGCGCCATCTTCTGCATGGCGTTGGCCATGTTCTCCATGCGGCAACCGAAGGAGCCGAGCAGCTTCAGCTGCTGCTGGAACAGCATCATCAGGTTGATATCGGTGGACACGCCTGACGTGGAGCCGCAGGTGACGAGACGTCCGCCCCGCTTCAGCGAGAACATCGAGGCCGCGAAGGTATCCTTGCCGACATGTTCGAACACCACGTCGACACCCTTCTTTTTCGTCAGCTTGCGCACGACGCCTTCGAAACGGTCGGTCCGGTAGTTGATGACGTGGTCGGCGCCGAGAGCCTTCGCCCGTTCGATCTTGTCGTCGGAGCCGACAGTGGTGATGACGGTGCAGCCCATCTTCTTGGCAAGCTGGATCGCCGCCGAGCCGATGCCGGAGCCGCCCGCATGCACGAGGATCGTTTCGCCCGGCTCGAGCTTCGCATTGTCGAACAGCATGTGTTCCACCGTGCCGAAGGTCACCGGCGCCAGAGCCGCGCCGATGGCATCGACGCCATGCGGTGCCGGAACGAGCTGGCGGGCGGGAATATTGATCTTTTCCTGCGCGAAGCCGTCGAGATGGAAGCCATGAACGCCCTGAACATGTTCGCACAGATTGTCACGGCCTTCGCGGCAGGGCTTGCAAAGCCCGCAGGTGCGTGCGCCGTAGATCGAAACAAGCTGACCCGGCAGCACATTCGAAACACCAGGACCGATGGCCTCCACCACGCCGGAAGCCTCAGCACCGATGGTGAGCGGCATCTTGCGCTTGGCAAAAGCCATGCCGCGCCAGCCCCAGACGTCAATGTGGTTGAGCGCCACGGCCTTGACACGCAGCGTCACCTCACCCGGTCCCGGTGCATCCGGTTCGGGCAGGTCCACTTTTTCGAGCTTCCGGTCGTCGACGAGTTGAAGAGCGCGCATGTTTCAGTCCTTCGCCCGGAGGCGTTTATCCCAAGAATAATTCCAGCAAAACTCTGTAGCGGTTTTTCGGCCGGAATGCGTAATCAAAGAAGCGAGAGCGTTTCCGGGGTTTCGATCTGGCCGGAAACGCCTCTGTTTTCTGGCGGAATCGATCAGGCCGGTTCGCGCGTCATGACAAGGCTTGCATTCTGCCCGCCAAAGCCGAAGGAGTTGGAAAGCACGGCATTCACCGTCGCGTTCCGTTTCACATTCGGCACCACGTCGAGCGAAATGGCCGGGTCGGGATTGTTGTAGTTGATCGTCGGCGGCAAGGTGCCGCTTAGCATGGTCTGCAGCGAGAACACCGCCTCCACTGCACCCGCCGCAGTCAGCGTGTGGCCGATCATCGACTTGTTGGACGACAGCGGAATGCCCTTAAGGCCTTCGCCGAAAACGGCAAGCATCGAGCCATATTCCATCTTGTCGTTTTCAGGCGTCGAGGTGCCGTGAGCGTTGATGTAGCCGATATCGCTTTCGGCGACACCCGCATCGGCAAGGGCCGCGCGGATCGTCGCGATCGCCGGACCACCGTCTGGCGAGGACCGGGTGCGATGGAAACTGTCGGCCTTTTCACCGGCGCCCTTGATGATGCCGAGAACCTTGGCGCCGCGTGCGACGGCGGCTTCCAGCGATTCCAGCACCAGCGTCGCCGCACCTTCGGCGATCACAAAACCGTCGCGATCCTTGCTGAACGGCTTGGATGCCTTTTCCGGCGGGTCGTTCTGGGTCGAAAGCGCAGACAGCAGCGAAAAGCGGATCAGTGCCTCGGCGCTGACCGAACCGTCGGTGGCAACCGTCAGCGCCCGCTCGGTGCGGCCCTGACGGATTGCCTCGACGCCGAGCTGGATCGCGGTTGCGCCAGAAGCGCAGGCGGTGGAAAGCGTCACCGGAAGACCGCGTGTGCCAAAACGGTCGGAAAGACGCTCCGAAATCGCTCCGAAAAGTGCCGCCTCCTGAAATGCAGGGTCGGGACGCTGACGGAAAGCCGTCAGGAACCGCTCATAGGCATCGCCCGGCTGGGCGGCCGGCGGGGACCGGTCGGCAAGCTCGAAACGGGCGCTCCATTCCGGCTCGATCGGTGGTGCAGCCAGAAACAGCGGGCCATCGAAATCGCCGGAGATACCGGCCTGCGCCAAGGCCTCGATGGTTGTCTCGCGCGCAAAGGCATAGGAGCGCTCGACGGAATTCGGAACCGGGATGTCGATGAAATCGACCGTGCCGCTTATCCGGGTCGAAAGCCCCTCCGTCGGGAAGCGGGTGATCTTGTGGATGCCGGACTTGCCGGCCGTCAGCGCCGCCCAGTTATCGGCAAGCCCCTGCCCGAGCGAGGTGATGATGCCCATGCCGGTGACGGCGACGATCGGGCGACCGAGATGATCCTTGAAATTGGAAGCCATGGTCTTTTCTCCTCACACGTCACGGGACAGAACGGCGACACCTTCGCCGCGCACATGGCCGACGGTGGTGACGACCGCTTCGCTGGCCGCCTCGCCCATCGGCTTTTCCACGGCGGCATCGAAAGTAGGCACCTTCGCGCCGCTTTCAAGTGTCAGCGCCGCGAGCGCGAGGCCAAGCGGAAACTGCGCCTCAAGCCCATGACCGGTAACGCCGCCGAAACCGCGAATCGCGGCCTGCGGCAGGATTTTTTCGAGAATATTCTTTTCGCGCCGGGTAACGTCGTCAAAGCCGCTCGCACCGGAAAACACGACGGTCGCCGCACTGTCCTTTGCGGGAGCGAGCAGGCGCTCCATGCGCTTTTCCATCTTGCCGTCGTCACGGCTGCCGCGATCGCCTTCGATGGCGTCGATGCGGGCATAGATCCGCGCGCCGCGTTCGCTGGCGTGCTTGCGCGATTCCAATACGAGGAAGGCTCCGAGCGAACCGGAAATCATGCCGCCGCCGTCCTGGCCGCTACGCGACCACAGCGGCTGCCAGCCGCCCTGCGCATGCGCACCGATCGCTTCGAACAGCAGGA
>NZ_JWJH01000059.1 GCF_000949865.1 Rhizobium nepotum 39/7
GATCTCCCCCCTTGTGGGGGAGATGTCCGGCAGGACAGAGGGGGGTACCCCCCGCCCACCGCCCAAAATTAATAAGGCGCGTCCACCTTCCCCGTGCTCACATAAACCGTCTTCAGCTCGCTATAATGCTCCAGCGCAGCGGCCGAGTTCTCCCGCCCGAAGCCGGATTGTTTCGAGCCGCCGAAGGGCATTTCCACCGGGCAGAGATTGTAGGTGTTGATCCACAGCGTGCCCGCCTCCAGCCGGTCGACCACGCGGTGAGCGCGGGCGAGATCGGCGGTGAAGACACCGCCGGCGAGGCCGAATTCGGTGGCATTGGCGCGGGCGATAACCTCGTCCTCATCGTCGAAATCCAGCACGCACATGACCGGGCCGAAGATTTCCTCGCGGGCGATGGTCATATCATCAGTCACATCGGCAAACACGGTCGGCTGCACGTAAGCGCCCTCACCCGAGACATTGTTGGGAATGCCGCCGCCGGTCACGAGTGTTGCACCCTCGGCCTTGCCCTTTTCGATGTAGCCGAGAACCTTTTCCTGCTGGGCCTTGGAAACCAGCGGGCCGAGATGGGTGGCGTAGTCGAGCGGATCGCCGAGGATCATCGCTTCGGTGCGGCGCTTCAGGTTTTCGAGGAAGCGGGCTTTTGCCTTTTTCTGCACGAAGACACGCGTGCCATTGGAGCAGACCTGACCGGAGGAATAGAAATTGCCGAGCATGGCGCCGCCGACGGCACTTTCGATATCGGCATCGTCGAAGACGATCATCGGCGACTTGCCGCCGAGTTCCATCGTTACGTGTTTCAGATACCCGGCAGCGGCAGCGGCCACCTTGCGCCCGGTCGGCACCGAGCCTGTCAACGAGACCTTGGCGACGTCAGGGTGGTTGACCAAAAGCGGTCCGGTGTCGCGATCGCCCTGAATGACGTTGAACAGGCCCTTGGGCAAACCGGCCTCGATGAGGATTTCGGCAATCTTCAACGCGCCGAGCGGAGTGTTTTCCGACGGCTTGAAGACCATGGCGTTACCGGCAACGAGCGCGGGCGCCGCCTTCCAGCAGGCGATCTGCTGCGGATAGTTCCATGCGCCGATACCGACGCAGACACCGAGGGGAACGCGCTTGGTATAGGCGAAATCGCCGCCGAGCGGGATATAGTCGCCATTCAGCGCCGAAGGCGCAATACCGCCGAAAAACTCGAAGGCATCCGCACCGGAGGTCGGATCGGCGACGATGGTTTCCTGAATGGGCTTGCCTGTATCCAGCGTCTCGAGTGTGGAAAGCGCGTCGTTGCGTTCGCGCATGATGTCTGCGGCGCGTTTCAGGATGCGCCCGCGCGCCATGGGGCTCATCGCCGCCCATTCCTTCTGCGCCCGCTTGGCCGAGGCGATGGCGCGCTCGACAATCACCGGGGTTGCCGCATGCAGCCTCGCGATGACCTCGCCGGTTGCCGGAAACACACTTTCGAAGAGTGTGCCGGTATTATCCTCGACATAGTCCCCGTCGATGAAATGCGAGGCTTTGGGCTGCGCCTTAAGCGGCGTCGCGATGGTCATGTCGAATACTCCTAGAGAATGCGGACGGACGGCTTCGGGCGCTGTCCATCGGGAAAAGGTTTGAGCTGCAAGTCGAAATAATCCTCGACAAGGGCCGGCGCGGAGGCAAGGCCAAGCGGGGCCGAGCGCAGGCTGTGCCTGATATAAAGCCCGTCGATAAGGGCTGCGGCCCCCTCCGCGATGCGTGCCGCGTCATCGGGCGGGCAAAGCCGGTTAAGGCTTGCCATGAGATTGGAGCGCAGGCGGCGGGAATAGAGCACGAGCAGGCGGCGGGTTTCTTCCGAGCGTTGCGCCTCGACATAAAAGGCAAGCCATGCCGCCACGGTTTCGGGCGTGAACTGGTCGCTCTGGAAGGAAACGTGGACGATGGCGCTCAGCCTTTCGCGCGGACCGCTGGCGCGGGTCAGCGCCGCCACCGCATCCCGCCGGAGATCCCGCAGCAGGCTGCGGGTGGTTTCCAGAAGGAGCTGCTGCTTGCTGCCGAAATAATGATGCGCAAGCGCCGCCGACACGCCCGCTTCCCGGGCGATATCCGACATCGTCACATTCAGCGAACCATGATGGCCTATGGTGCGGAGCGCCGCATCCACCAGCGCCTTCCGGCGCAAAGGCTCCATTCCGATCTTGGGCATAATGGTCTCCTTGATGGCGGGCAAAATATTCTTGATTGATCAATCAATCAATAAAAAATGCGCCATTTCATGTCGCTGATTTGCCATGGATCAAAGAAAACCCGGCAAGGCCGAATAAGACCATCCGACACTTATGCCGAGGCCGGTTCGCGGGGGAAAACTAAACCGTGATATACTGCAAATTGGGAATGGAACACGTTTCGTGCTAATATACGAAGTGATACAAATTTCGCTGGAAGCGGCGCCAGACGAAAAGTGAAAAAACGCCCGCAAGAGAGACCGCGACCGCGCGCTGCCCGCATGGACCGGCGATGCGTTCGCAAGGGTTGAACATAGGGAGTGATATCATGCCAATGGTAACAGTATCTATTTCCCCGGAACAGGCAGCAAGAATGCGCGAGGCCGTGAATTGCGGCGCTTACGCATCCGGTAGCGAGGTCGTCAGGGCCGCGCTGAGACTATGGGCGGCCTCTGCCGAACACGGTGTCGGCACCAGGCCCGCAGCGCCCGCTGAGGCAACCGAAGCCGACCGCGAACGCATGAATGTTGCCGAACTTTACGCCGCTCATACCGGGCAAGTGCGCCGGGCCTGAGGCCTTGCGCGGCACCCGTAGCTATTGAGGGGGCCTGTGACAAAACGTTCATCAAAGCTTCACAGTCGTGAAAGCTTTTGTTGACCTGTGATCTGCGATTGTCTGCCGCAAAAGAGACGGGTTTCCGTGTGCGCATTTCATGTGTCACGCCCATGGGAACCGGCAATAGCGGAGAACAGAAATGCCGGCCGTAATGCTGGAGAACGATGTCATCAGGCGGTTTGCCTCCGGGCACATGTTTCCCATGGCGAAACTTGTGCTTGAAACCGCGTTTCAGCCGATTGTCGAGGCGACGACGGGCACGATTTTCGGTTATGAATCGCTGATGCGCGGCCACGACCGGCTCGGTTTTTCCAGCCCGCTGGCCCTTCTCGACCAGGCTGCCGAGGATGGCGAGCTGAAGGCCTTCGAACAGATGCTGGCAAACCGCGCGCTGGCGAAATTCTCCACCCTGACGGACTTTTCCTCCACCACCCTGTTCCTCAATCTCGATGTGCGGCTGATCCCACATGGCGACGCCATTCTCGACAAGCTCGTCGGCCATCTGGCGCGGGCGGGCATTCCCGCCTCCTCCATCTGCTTTGAGCTTTCCGAGCGTTTCGACAATACCAGCGTGCCGGAATTCAAGGCCTTGATTGCCCGCATGCGCAAGGAAGGCTTCAAGCTGGCGATCGACGATTTCGGCGCTGGTCACGGCGAGATGAAGCTCCTATGCGACTATCCGCTGGATTACCTGAAGATCGACCGGCATTTCATCCACGGCGTCGATCACCTTCCGCGCAAACAGCATCTGGTCCGCAACATCGTCAACATCGCCCATGTTCTTGGCGTCCGGGTCATTGCAGAAGGCATCGAAACCGAAGCGGAGTTTCTGACCTGCCGCGAATATGGCGTCGATCTGGTGCAGGGCTGGCTGATCGCCAAGCCGACGGTGTTCATCAGCGAGCTTCCCGAGAGCTTTCCGCACCTCAACCGCATGGGCGTGGCGCGGCGCAACAGCCAGTCGCTGGATGAAATCCTCATCCGCCGCGAAATAGAGCGCCTACCCACCGTGTTTGAGCATGACAGCGTCGACAGCGTCTTCGAATTGTTCCGCAGAAACCCGCGGCAGGCGTTTTTCCCGGTTCTCAACGCCAATGGCGAACCGCGCGGCGTCATCAACGAATATCACCTCAAGGAATATATCTACCGGCCTTTCGGCCGCGACCTTCTCAAGAACAAGATCTATGAACGCACCATTTCCCACTTCGTCGATCCTGCGCCGATCGTGGGCCTCGATGCGGATGCAGACCAGCTGATGAACATGTTCGCCAGCATGGGCGGCAGCGCCTGCATCATCCTCACCGAAAACATGCGTTACGCCGGCATAGTCTCCGCCGCTTCGCTCATCAAGGTCATCAACGAAAAACAGCTCAAGATGGCGCAGGACCAGAACCCGCTGACGGCGCTGCCCGGAAACCGCGCCATCGGCGGCTTCATTGCCGACAGTTGCGGCGACGGCGATGAGACGCGCTTCTTCTGCTATTGCGACTTCGACAATTTCAAACCGTTCAACGACAAATACGGCTTCAACGCCGGCGACCTTGCCATCACCCTTTTTTCCGCGCTGATGCGCCGTTACTTTTTCGCCGGTGACTGTTTTCTCGGCCATATCGGCGGCGACGACTTTTTCGTCGGCGTGCGCGACTGGACGGTGGAGGAACTGACGGAAATCCTCGAACGGCTGCTTAGCGATTTCCATGTTGACGTCGCCGAACTCTACTCCGACGAAGACCGCGCGGCCGGCTGCATGAAAGGCCAGGACCGCCACGGCAACGAGCGGGACTTCGCGCTGCTGCGCTGTTCGATCGGCGTTCTCATTTTGCCGAAGGGGCTGATCATCGCCAATCCCGAACGTATCGGCGGCGAGATCGCCGGCATCAAGGCAGCCGCGAAAGAAAATGAAGACGGTCTCGTCATCCGGGTGTTCGGCGAGACAAAATGAGAAATAGGGGGCGAGTTTGGGATCCGGTTGACCCGGTGCGCGCGGCTTTACCCCCCTCTGCCCTGCCGGGCAT
>NZ_JWJH01000006.1 GCF_000949865.1 Rhizobium nepotum 39/7
AACTCGCAAAACCACCGCCCGAAACAACAAAAGACCTCCGCCAGATGCAGTTCAACTGGGAGCCGATTTAAACCGGACAGTAGTGGGACAAGCCCGAGGATCCACGATTTCAACGGGTTATGGGTCCTCGGGTCAAGTCCGAGGACGACGTCGCGTATGACGAGAATTTTGCCGACAGACTGAGACACCGACTGGTTTCACGCTGTCTTTTCGATTCGTTGCTTGCACCCACCACCCCTGTCATCAAACTGTAGCGTCATGACTGTAGACGCCTCTCAATCGAGTGAGAGGTGAACATATGACGAGTGCGGCACCCAAGACCGGCTTCGGCAAGAACACGAAACTGAAGTCCGCATTGCTTCAGCACAAGGCACTCTCGAAAAGCGGTTTTTCCGAACGGTTCTTCGGGGTTCTTTTTTCCGGTCTGGTTTATCCGCAAATCTGGGAAGACCCGGAAATCGACATGGAAGCGATGGAGCTTGGCGAAGGCCACCGCATCGTCACCATCGGCTCGGGCGGCTGCAACATGCTGGCTTACCTCTCCCGCAACCCGGCAAGCATTGATGTCGTGGATTTGAACCCGCATCACATCGCCCTCAACAAGCTGAAGCTTGCCGCGTTCCGCCACCTTCCTGCCCATCAGGACGTCGTGCGACAGTTCGGCCGCGCCAATACGCGCAGCAACAGCCATGGCTACGACCTTTTCATCGCCGACCACCTCGACGCCACGACCAAGGCCTACTGGTCGAAGCGCACCCTTTCCGGTCGCCGTCGTATCTCGGTATTCGACAGAAACATCTATCGCACCGGACTGCTCGGCCGTTTCATCGGCGCCGGCCACCTGATGGCCCGCCTGCACGGCGTCAAGCTCACGGAAATGGCCAATAGCCGCACGCTTGACGAACAGCGCCAGTTTTTCGACAGCAAGGTCGCGCCGTTGTTTGACAAGCCGGTGGTGCGCTGGCTTACGAAGCGGAAAAGCTCGCTGTTCGGTCTCGGTATTCCGCCCCGGCAATATGGCGAGCTGGCAAGCCTTTCCAACGACGGCACGGTTGCCTCCGTGCTTAAGGAGCGGCTGGAAAAGCTCGCCTGCAATTTCCCGCTCAGCGACAATTATTTCGCCTGGCAGGCCTTCGCGCGCCGTTATCCCGAGCCGCATGAGGGCGCCCTGCCCGCTTATCTCAAGCCGGAATATTACGAGACGATCCGCAACAATACCGCCCGTGTTGCTGTCCATCACGCCACCTATACCGAGCTTCTCTCCAAAAAGCCGGCAGGTGCCGTCGACCGCTACATTCTCCTTGATGCGCAGGATTGGATGACGGACGCGCAGCTCAACGAATTGTGGTCGCAGATCAGCCGCACCGCCGCTTCCGGCGCCCGTGTCATCTTCCGTACCGCCGCCGAGAAGAGCGTGATCGAAGGCCGGCTCTCGGCCGATATCCGCAACCAGTGGATCTATCTCGAGGAGCGCTCCAGCGAGCTTAACGCCCTGGACCGTTCGGCCATCTATGGCGGTTTCCATATCTATCAGAGGGCTATGGCATGAAGACCATCGGCGAGAATGTAGGCCTTGCGGATGCCGCGCATGCGAGCCTGATGGACCGCATGTATCGCCACCAGCGGCACATCTACGATATTACCCGCAAATATTACCTTTTAGGCCGCGACAGAACCATTTCCGGCCTCGATGTGCCCAAAGGCGGCACGTTGCTTGAAGTCGGCTGCGGCACCGGCCGCAACCTCTTGCTGGCGAGCCGGAAATTTCCGGAAGCAAGACTGTTCGGCCTCGACATCTCCGCCGAGATGCTGCTGACCGCATCCGAGAATTTTACCGGCAAGGCGCAACGCCCCATTCTGCGCGTCGCCGACGCCACCGCTTTCCGCGCTTCCGAATTCGGCCAGTCCGACGGTTTCGACCGCGTCATGATCCCCTATGCGCTATCGATGATACCGGATTGGGAAAAGGCCATCGAACAGGCGCTGGCGGCCCTGAAGCCCGGCGGCTCCTTGCATATTGTCGATTTCGGCCAGCAGGAACAATTGCCGAAGTGGTTCCGCGCGCTGTTGCAGGCATGGCTTACCCGTTTTCACGTCACGCCCCGCACCAATCTCCGCTACGTTCTGGCCAACATGGCAGGCCGCTTTGACGGCAATCTCGAATTCGAGGAGATCGCCCGGGGTTACGCCTGGCGGGCCGTCATCACGCTGCCGCTCGCCGAAGTGCAGCCGAACGTCAAGCGCATCCTGGCCGACGCCTGATTCTCGATGACACAGCGCCCTGCCCCCTGCGAAAGCCGGCAGGCGCTGCCAAACACGATTCTTGCCTTCCCGGCCAAAGGCCATCCAGACATTTTTCGCGCCGAAAAAACCGAAAATCGCTTCCTTTGCAGCCGTTTGCGAAGCTGAAGAGGGCTGCCACCCCTTGCCATAACCGCTTGTTTACCATGTTATGGGTAAATCGGGAGATGCGGCGCGCCGGTTTACGGTCGCGGGGTGGGCAACAATAATCATTAGGGTTCCAATGCGGCTGCGTTTATCGGCACTTTTGTCGGCTTTGCTATTGATCGGCGGCTGCACGTCCACGAGTTACGACCTGCTTGAAACCGCGTCTGTTTCCAAGCCGAAATTCTCCGATACCGACCCGCAGGATTTCGGCACGAACAACCCGCATCGCCATGAGGTCCACGGCATCGACGTCTCCAAATGGAATGGCGATGTCGACTGGCGGAGCGTGCGCAAATCCGGCGTCTCCTTCGTCTTCATCAAGGCGACGGAAGGATCTGACCGCATCGATCCGAAATTCGGCGACCATTGGCGCAGTGCGGCGTCGGCGGATATTCTGCACGCGCCCTATCATTTCTATTACTTCTGCTCGACGGCGGACGCTCAGGCCGACTGGTTCATCAGCAACGTGCCGAAAGAAGCCGTCACCCTGCCGCCGGTTCTCGACGTGGAATGGAACCCCTCCTCCCCCACCTGCAAGACGCGCCCGGCGCCGGGCGTGGTTCGCGCCGAGATGCAGCGTTTCCTCGACCGCCTCGAGGCCCATTACGGCAAGCGCCCGATCATCTACACCTCGGTCGATTTCCACCGCGATAATCTCGTCGGCCAGTTCAAGAATTACCATTTCTGGGTGCGCTCTGTCGCCGCGCATCCCGCCAAGATTTACGAAGACCGGCAATGGGCCTTCTGGCAATATACCGCGACCGGCGTCGTACCCGGCGTCAATGGCCCGACCGACATCAATGTCTTCGCCGGCAGCGAGAAAAACTGGCGGAAATGGATCGCTTCCGCCAAATAAAACGGCGAAGAAGCAACACATTCGAAAAATCGGCGTTCTTCCGCACCGGCAGATCGCTCGACCCGTTTTTTTGTCGCAAACATAGGGGTAAAGCGGGCTAACAACCTATTGAGGAAATTCCCATGCCCACGTTTCGGTCGCGCAGCATCGTTTTTGCCGCCGCTTTGTCGCTTCTCTCCACCGGCTCCGCCCTTGCCACGCCGCCAGTAGCCTCGCCTGACGATCCAAAGCAGGTTACCTGCGGCGGCGATCTCGGCGCATTTCTCGAGGGTGTGAAAGCAGAGGCCGTTGCCAAGGGCGTTCCGGCCGCTGCCATCGAAAAGGCGCTGGCCGGCGCGCAGATCGATCCGAAGGTGCTTTCGCGTGACCGAGCGCAGGGTGTCTTCCGCCAGACCTTCCTGGAATTCTCCCAGCGCACCGTCAGCCAGGCCCGTCTCGATATCGGCCGCAAGAAGCTTCAGGAACTCTCATCAACCTTTGCCCGCGCCGAAAACGAATTCGGCGTACCGGCCGGCATCATCGCCGCCTTCTGGGCCATGGAGACCGATTTCGGCGCCGTTCAGGGCGATTTCAATACGCGCAACGCGCTCGTCACCCTCTCGCACGATTGCCGCCGCCCGGAACTTTTCCGTCCGCAATTGCTGGCGCTCATCGAAATGGTCCAGCACGGCGATCTCGATCCCGCAGCCAACACGGGCGCATGGGCCGGTGAAATCGGCCAGGTGCAGATGCTGCCCAAGGACATCATCGCCTTCGGCGTCGACGGTGATGGCGATGGCCATATCAACGTCAAGAACAGCGCGCCGGATGCGATCCTGACGGCGGCGAAGTTCATCCAGCACCTCGGCTTCAAGAAGGGCGAACCCTGGATTCAGGAAGTCTCCGTACCGGAAAACCTGCCTTGGGAAAAATCCGGCCTCGGCGGCTCGCTGACCGCTGGCGACTGGTTCGCGCTTGGCGTGGCTCCGCGCGACGGCAACAAAAATTTCGCGTCCCTACCCGCAGCCCTCATCATGCCGCAGGGCCGCAAGGGACCGACATTCATCACCTATCCCAACTTCAACATCTATCTGGAATGGAACCAGTCGTTCATCTACACGACCTCGGCTGCCTATTTTGCCACCCGCCTGATGGGTTCGCCGGTCTACAACAAGGGCAATCCGGAGCCGGGCTTCGATGACACGACGATGAAGGAACTTCAGACCAAACTCGAAGCGCACGGACACAATGTCGGCAAGGTGGATGGCATTCTCGGCTCCGGCACCCGCATCGCCATCCAGAAGGAACAGCAGCGCCTCGGAATACCGGCGGACGGCTGGCCTTCCCAGGGCCTTCTCCAGGCGCTTTAACCAGTCTTAACGGCACCTTCCGGCCTTTAATCTATCCGCCGGAATCAAGGCATAGTCTGTTAATCTCGACCGGATGACTGGGGATAACACCCCGGTCATTTACTTTTTTTAAACGTATGAAGCACTGCGTGATAGAAAAATAATCTTTTCTTTTCAAGTTATTACAGAAATTGCTTTTCTAAACAGCACCAAACCATGCTGCACCGCGTCACAAAAACCGCTTTTCAACTGCCACAAAACGGTCATATTATCAAACCTGTCAACAACAGGAGGCACCCATGGGACTTACAAAATCTCTCAATGCCTTGGCAGTCGGTTTGGCGTTTTTGTTCGTAGCGATGATGCTTTTCATCTGACACGACGTGAAGACCAAACGCAGATAAGAACCGTAGATGACACAAGTTTGAAAAGCGCAGGTCCTGTCGGACCTGCGCTTTTTTCATGTCGGAAATGGAATATCTGAAATCAGGCGGCGCTGCGGCGCAGGCGCTCCAGCCCGAGGTTTTCAAGCACCGCATCGACCAACGGCGCGCGGTTCATGGTATAGAGGTGGAACTCGTTGATACCGCGCCGCTGCAAGTCCGCAATCTGCTCGGCGGCAACTTCCGCAGCGACACGGGCGCGCCCTTCCAGGTCGTCGTCATAACCCGCAAAACGCTCATCCAGAAAACCGGGCACGCTGGTGCCGCAGCGCCCGGCAAAACGCTTGAGCTGGGTGAGGTTCTGGATCGGCATGATGCCCGGAACCACCGGAATGGTGATTCCGGCCGCCGTGACCCGGTCCATATACCGCTCGAACACGTCGTTATCGAAGAAGAACTGTGTCAGCGCACGCGTCGCGCCATTGTCCGCCTTGCGCTTCAGCATATCGATATCGACCGCGTCGCTGGCGCTTTCGGGATGCTTTTCGGGATAGGCCGAAACGGAAACCTCGAAATCGCCGATCTCGCGCAGCCCCTTCACCAAAGCCGCGGCGTTCTCATATCCTTGCGGATGCGGCCTGTAATCCGTGCCGATACCGGTCGAGGGATCACCGCGCAGCGCCACGAAATGGCGAACGCCCGCATTGCGGAACTCTTCGACGACCTGATGCACGTCGTCACGGCTGGCGTCCACGCAGGTCAGATGCGCGGCGGTCGCCAGATGGCTGTCACCGATCATCCGGCGCACCGCATCCAGCGTCGGCGCCTTGGTGGATCCACCAGCGCCATAGGTGACGGAAACGAAATCAGGATTCCATTTTTTCAGCTCGGCGACCGTTTCCCAGAGGTGGGTTTCCATCTCGGGATTTTTGGGCGGAAAAAATTCGAAAGACAACCGGATATCGCCCTCTCGGCGCGCGGTTTCCGACCTCAACATATCATGCCCTCCCGGCAGCGAGTAAAACGGCCTCTTGCACCACATCGTCTGCCATCAGCAGCCGCTGGTCGCGGGCAACCCATATCGTGACGTCAAGAGATTCATCGGACGCCCGTTCAGAATGAAGATCGACGGCACGGTCCAGAGCGAGGCCTGCCTTTTTCAGCCACTCTTCCATCAGCGGATGCGAAAAGCCGAGCCGGATATGCGCATGCTCGTCACGAAGATGTTCGAAGGAATGCGGCGCAAGGTCGATGACGATCAACCGGCCACCCGGACGCAGCATGCGCGCGGCTTCGGAAAGCGCGATCTCCGGCTGGTCGAGAAAATGCAGAACCTGATGGATGACGATCAGATCGAAATCCTGGCCCTCCAGCGGCAGGTTGAGAATATCGCCATGACGAACGGATGCATTGACGACGCCCGCCTTGTCGAGATTGGCACGCGCCACCGACAACATGTCGCGGCTGGCATCGACCCCGATCGCCCGGCGATAGATGCCGCTCAGAAGCTGCAGGATACGGCCGGTGCCCGTGCCGAGATCGAGAAGCGAATCGATCGGAGTGGTTCCCACCAGCTTCAGCAGCGCACCTTCCACGGCCTCGTCGCTGACATGCAGGCGGCGCAATTCGTCCCAGGCCGAAGCATTGCGGCTGAAATAATCCTGCGCCCGCTCCGCCCGCACCCGCTTGACGGTGGTGAGCCGCTCGCTGTCGCGCTGGAGAACGGCGTCGGAAGGCGATGCGGCGCCAAGCAGCTGCCTGATGACAACGGCGGGCTCGCCATCCTGCCGCAGGCGAAAATAGGCCCAGGCGCCTTCCTGATAACGCTCGATCAAGCCCTCTTCCGTCAAAAGCTTGAGATGACGGGAAATGCGGGGCTGCGACTGGCCGAGAATTTCGGTAAGATCGGTGACGGTCAGATCGCCGGCAGCCAGAAGCGCCAGCAGCCGAAAGCGCGTCGGCTCGCCAGCCGCCTTCAAGAGATCCACCAATTTGTCCAAACCGAACGCCACGTCTGCCGCACCTCGCAAGCTAATCAAGATATAAAGATATCTTTATGTCGATGTGGCGTTGGATGCAAGCGCAATTTGCCGCGCCCTTCCCTTCGTCAGCATTTATTGCACGAGAAAAGGCCCGCTTTTGGGGCGGGCCTTTTTGAAGGAATGCGGAAAAGGCTCAGCGCGTCAGGCGCTTGTAGCTGACGCGGCCGGGCTTGATGCTTTCCGGGCCGAGGCGGCGGACCTTGTCCTTTTCATAGTCTTCGAAGTTGCCTTCGAACCATTCCACATGGCTGTCGCCCTCGAAAGCGAGGATGTGTGTGGCCAGACGGTCGAGGAACATGCGATCGTGGCTGATGATAACGGCGCAGCCAGCGAAGGCTTCCAGCGCCTCTTCGAGCGCTCCCAGCGTTTCGGTATCGAGGTCGTTGGTCGGTTCGTCGAGCAGCAGAACGTTGCCACCCGCCTTCAGCATCTTGGCGAGGTGCACGCGGTTACGCTGGCCACCGGAAAGGTTGCCGACCTTCTGCTGCTGGTCGCCGCCCTTGAAGTTGAAGGCGCCGCAATAAGCGCGGGAGTTCGTTTCGAACTTGCCGAGCTTGATGATGTCGTTGCCGCCGGAGATTTCTTCCCAGACGGTTTTATCACCCGCCAGCGTGTCACGGCTCTGGTCGACGTAACCGAGGTGCACGGTCTCGCCAACGGTAACCGAACCACTATCGGGCTGTTCCTGACCCGTGATCATGCGAAACAGGGTGGTCTTACCCGCGCCGTTCGGACCGATGACCCCAACGATGCCGCCCGGAGGCAGCTTGAAGGTGAGGTTTTCGATCAGAACCCGATCGCCATAGGACTTGGTGAGGTTTTCCGCCTCGATAACGACGCGGCCCAGACGCTCGGCGACCGGGATAACGATCTGCGCGTCGCCGGGACGGCGATTTTCAGCCGCTTCCACCAGCTCGTCATAAGCGCGGATACGCGCCTTGGACTTCGTCTGGCGAGCCTTGGGGCTGGAAGCGATCCATTCCTGTTCGCGGCTGATCGCCTTCTGGCGCGAGGCGTCTTCGCGGGATTCCTGCTGCATGCGCTTGGCTTTTGCCTGCAGATAGGCCGAATAGTTGCCTTCGTAAGGAATGCCACGGCCACGGTCGAGTTCGAGAATCCAGCCGGTGACGTTGTCAAGGAAGTAGCGATCGTGGGTGATCATCATCACGGCGCCGGGATAGTCGCGCAAGTGCTTTTCGAGCCAGGCGATGGTTTCGGCGTCAAGATGGTTGGTCGGTTCGTCGAGCAACAGCAGGTCGGGCTGCGAAAGCAGCAGCTTGCAAAGCGCCACACGGCGACGCTCACCACCCGAAAGGCCGCCCACGGCGGAGTCGCCGGGCGGGCAACGCAGGGCGTCCATGGCCATTTCGACCTGATTTTCCAGATCCCAGAGGTTCTGGCTGTCGATAATGTCCTGAAGCTTTGAACCCTCATCCGCCGTTTCGTCGGAATAGTTCATCATCAGTTCATTGTAGCGATCGATGATCGCCGTCTTGCTCGCCACACCTTCCATGACGTTTTCCATCACGGTCTTGTTTTCGTCGAGCTTCGGCTCCTGCTCGAGATAACCGAGCGTCGCGCCCTCGGCGAGCCAGGCCTCGCCGGTATATTCCTTGTCGAGACCGGCCATGATCTTCAAGACGGTGGACTTACCGGCGCCGTTCGGGCCGAGGATACCGATCTTGGCGTCGGGATAGAAGGAGAGATGGACGTTCTCCAAAACCTTCTTCGCGCCATAGGACTTGTTCAGCCCGGCCATGTGATAGATGAATTGACGTGCCATTGTAGCGAATGCTCCACATCGGATTTTAAAGAGTACGTATCGGGAAATTTGCCGCTATGTAGGGTAAATAGGACCTTGGGGCAACCTCTGGCACGATTATGACCCCATGATTATGACAAGGGACACCATGGCGGAGACAGGCGCAATCATGAATGAGACGACGGACGACTTGACGTTCAGCCGGATCGAGAGGCTCGACGCCCCGTCCGGCGCATCCATCGCCTTTCGCCACCAGCCCTCGGCCCTTTCCCCTGCGCGCGGCGTGCTGATGATCTGCCACGGCCTGGTGGAACACGCCGGCCGTTACCGCCGTTTTGCCGACGTCATGGCAAAGCAGGGTTTCGAGGTCTACGCCCACGATCATCGCGGCCACGGCCGCACGAAGGCGACGGATGCGCCGATCGGCCGCTTCGCCTGGAAGGACGGCGCGGAAAAGGTCGTCGCGGATGTCATGGCGATGCGCCGGATGGTCGGTGAAAGGCATCCCGGCCTGCCGGTCATCCTGTTCGGCCATTCCATGGGCGGCCTCGTGGCGCTCAACACCGCCGTCAGCCATCCCGACGCCTTCGATGGCCTGTCCATCTGGAATTCCAACCTCAATCCCGGCATCATGGGCCGCGTCGCGCAGGTCGTGCTGCGCCTTGAAAAAATGCTGAAAGGCTCTGATGTGCCGAGCGCCATCCTGCCGAAAGCGACCTTCCGTGTCTGGAACGCCAGGATGCCGGAAAAGCGCACCCATGCGGACTGGCTGAGCCACGACAAGGCAGCGGTCGACGCCTATGTGGAGGATCCGCTCTGCCAGTTCGAGGCCAGCGTCTCCCTGTGGCAGGATGTTTTCGAACTATCCTATCGCGCGCCGAAGCTGATCGAACGCCTGCCGAAGGCGCTACCGCTTCTTCTCGTCAGCGGCGATCAGGACGCCGCCACCAATGATGGCAAGGAGATCGTCTGGCTTGCCGATCGCTTTCGTGAAGCCGGTTTCAGCCATGTCGAACACACGATCTATCGGGGCATGCGGCACGAAACCCTGAACGAAATCGGCTGGCAGGCCGTGGCTGCGGACTTCGCCGCCTGGTGCGGCCGCGTCGTCGGCGACTGACGGGCCTTTGCCGAAACGGAATAAGTCCATGAGATAAAATCACATGCGGCCATGCGGGGAGACGTCTATAACCGGCAAGCAGAAAACACCGGGGGACAGATGACCGAAATGCCGAACAGGAAACCGCCGCTCTCCGGCATTCGCGTCATTGAACTGGCGCGTGTTCTGGCCGGTCCCTGGGCGGGACAGATGCTGGCCGATATGGGCGCGGATGTCATCAAGGTCGAAAATCCAGACGGCGGCGACGATACCCGCACATGGGGACCGCCCTTCGTTGAAAGCGCCGATGGCGAAAACCTCTCCGCCGCCTATTACCACGCCACCAATCGCGGCAAACGCTCCATCGTCGCCGATCTCAAGACGGAGGAAGGCTGCGCGCTGGTGCGGCGTCTCGTGCGCACCGCCGATGTCGTCATCGAGAATTTCAAGCGCGGTGGGCTCGCCAAATACGGCCTCGATTATGAGAGCCTGAAGGTTCTCAATCCGAAGCTGATCTATTGCTCCATCACCGGCTTCGGCCAGACCGGGCCCTATGCCGATTTCGCCGGATACGACTATATCGTGCAGGGCATGTCCGGTTTCATGTCCATCACCGGCGAACCGGACGGCCAGCCGATGAAGGCGGGTGTTGCGGTTGCCGATATCTTCACCGGCATCTATTCCGTCACCGCCATTCAGGCCGCACTGATCCACGCCATGCGATCAGGCGAAGGCCAGCAGATCGATATGGCGCTTCTCGATGTGCAATCGGCCGTGCTCGCCAACCAGAATATGAATTACCTGATTTCCGGAAATGCCCCCGTCAGGCTCGGCAATGCCCATCCGAATATCTCGCCCTACGAAGTGATGCCGACAGAAGACGGTTTCCTCATCCTTGCGGTCGGCAATGACGGCCAGTTCCGCCGTCTCTGCAAGATCCTCGGCATCGAGGCGACCGCCAATGACGAACGTTTCGCCACCAACAAAGCGCGCGTGGCGCACAAGGCCGAGGTGCAGCGGATCGTTTCCACCGAAACGCTGAAATGGCAAAAACGCGATCTCCTGACCGCCTGCGAACAGAATGCCGTGCCGGCCGGGCCGATCAATTCCATTGAAGACATGTTCGCCGATCCGCAAATTCAGGCGCGGGCCTTACGCGTCGATCTTGAAGCGGCAGACGGCACCGTCATTCCCGGCGTCCGCACTCCCATCGTGCTGTCGCAAACCCCGCTGCATTACGAACGCCCCAGTCCGAAACTCGGCGAGCATCAAGCGCAAGTGCTGGCCGAACTGGAAACCATCGAAAGGACCACGACGCCATGAAAGCAACCGGAATGAAAAGAACCGGCGGAGAACTGATCGTCGAAGCGCTGAAAGCCAATGGCGTCTCCCGCGTTTCCTGCGTTCCCGGCGAAAGCTATCTGGCCGTGCTGGATGCGCTTTATGAAAGCGGCATCGAGACTGTGGTCTGCCGCCAGGAAGGTGGCGCCGCAATGATGGCAGACACCTGGGGCCGGCTGACCGGCGAACCCGGCATCTGCATGGTGACGCGCGGACCGGGCGCGACCAACGCCTCGGCTGGGCTGCATATCGCAAGACAGGATTCCATTCCGATGATCCTGTTCATCGGCCAGGTGCAGCGCGAAGCCCGCGAGCGCGAGGCCTTTCAGGAGGTGGAATACCGCCGCGCCTTCACCGAATTCGCAAAATGGGTTGGTGAAATTGACGACGCGCGCCGCATTCCCGAATTCGTCACCCGCGCCTTCGCCGTCGCCACCTCCGGCCGGCCCGGCCCGGTGGTCCTGACGCTTCCCGAAGACATGCTGGTGGAAGAGGTCGAAGCGCCAGAGGCAAAACCCTATACCCCGGTCGAGGCACATCCCGGCCCGTCGCAGATCACGGCTTTCTCCAAAATGCTGGGCGAAGCGAAGCGCCCCGTCTTCATCATCGGCGGCACGCGCTGGTCGGAGCAAAGCGTCGCAGGCTTCAAGGCATTTGCGGAAAAGAACAAACTACCCGTCGGCTGCTCCTTCCGCCGCCAGATGCTGTTCGATCATTTGAGCCCATCTTACGCGGGCGATGTCGGCATCGGCATCAACCCGGAGCTGACGAAGGAGATCAAGGAATCCGACCTCGTGGTATTGCTCGGCGGGCGTCTTTCCGAAATGCCCTCCTCCGGCTACACGCTGCTCGACATTCCCTATCCGTCGCAGAAATTCGTCCACATCTATCCGGAAGCCGAAGAGCTTGGCCGCGTCTATCGTCCCGATCTCGCGATCTGCGCGTCACCGGATGATTTCGTCGCGGCCCTTTCCTCCGTCACGCTTTCCGACAGCCCCGTTTGGGCGGAACGCACCGCCGCCATGCACGCGGCTTACCTCACCTGGTCCACACCGCCGCAAACCGGCCCCGGCGCGGTGCAGATGGGTCCGATCATGGACTGGATCGAAGCAAATGTGCCCGATGATGCGATTTTCACCAATGGCGCGGGCAACTACGCAACCTGGGTGCACCGCTTCCACCGCTTCCGCCGCTTCAACACGCAATCGGCACCGACTTCCGGCTCGATGGGTTACGGCCTGCCGGCGGCTGTCGCCGCCAAGCACCTGTTTCCTGAGCGTGAGGTGATCTGCTTTGCCGGTGATGGCTGTTTCATGATGCATGGACAGGAATTCATCACCGCCGTGCGTTACGGTCTGCCGATCATCACGGTATTGGTCAATAACGGCACCTACGGCACCATCCGCATGCATCAGGAACGGGAATATCCCGGCCGCGTCAGCGCCACCGATCTCGTCAATCCCGATTTCGAAGCCTTTGCCAAGGCCTATGGCGGCCACGGTGAAACGGTGGAAAAAACCCAAGACTTCGCCGCCGCCTATGAGCGGGCGCGGGCAAGCGGCAAGCCCGCCATCATCGAGGTGAAGCTGGATGCCGAAGCAATTACCCCTACCCGCACGCTGACCCAGATCAGAAACCGGAGCTGATATTGCTCATGGACATGGCTCCGGCATGGTGTAAATCCTGACTAGAACATACAGGTTAGGAAACGACATGCCGGATGCAGCCCTTCCCGTCATCACCCCACGCGGCGCAAAGATCGAGCCTTCGGCCGGTGCGCCTTTCGAGGCGGTGCGCGTGGCCCGCAATGTCCTACACACATCTCGAACGGCGGCGCTCGCGACGCTCGATCCGCAAAGCGGCTATCCCTATACGACCGCCACCAATATCGGCATCGAGCCTGATGGTACCCCGTACTTTTTCGCGGCGGGCCTGACACTGCATGCCCGCAACATGGAAGCCGATCCGCGCATCTCATTGACACTCGCCCCCTTCGGCAAGGGCGACGCGCTGACGTTGCCGCGGCTGACACTGGTGGGCAAGGCTGAATTGATGGACGCCGATGACGTGTCTCTCGCCAGACGGCGCTACATCGACCGTTATCCCAAGGCGAAACTCTATCTCTCCCTTCCCGACACGAGGTTTTACCGGCTACGGACGCAAGGCGTGCAGATCAACGGCGGCCCGGCCCGCAACGCCAGCAACATCACCGCCGCCGATCTGCGCACTGACCTTTCCGGCGCGGAAGAACTGATGGCGGTGGTAGCGGATGAGGTGGCACGCCTCAACGCCATCAAGGGCGAGGCGTCGCGACTGGCCGTTCTCGCCGGTGCCAAAACGGGGCGCTGGACAATCACCTGCATCGACCCCGATGGCATCGACCTCGCCACAGCCAACGATCTGGCGCGGCTGTGGTTTTCGGAACGAGTGGCGACGTTGGAGCAGCTTGAGAAGGCACTAGCCCAGCCGTTGAAGTGAAGGGTGCAAGCGATTCAAAATCAAGGAGTATCACTTCTCCTTGTAATTTGTGGGCCGTGTCATCGCCCGCCGTCACCCCGGACCAGATCCGGGGTCCAGTGCGATCAAGTCCTTGATCGCGTAGGACTCTTTTCACGGTGCAGACGCGCCGTGCTGGATGCCGGGTCAAGCCCGGCATGACGGAGCAGAATTTTTAAACCTTGCTCATCAAAAAAGGCCGGGCTGCATTCCGCAACCCGGCCTTTTCTCACAAATCAACCGTTGCTCAGAGAGCAGCCGTCACGATGAACTCAACCTTGTAGTCCGGGGTCGCAAGTGCTGCTTCGCTGGTGGCGCGGGCCGGCGGGTTTGCCGGGTCGATCCAGCCTTCCCAGACGGCGTTCATTTCGCCGAAAGTGGACATGTCGGAGAGGTAGATGATCGTCTGCAGGATCTTCGACTTGTCGGAGCCGGCAGCGGCCAGCAGGCGGTCGACTTCAGCCAGCGCCGACTTGCTCTGTTCGGTCACACCAGTACCTTCGCCAACCTGGCCGGCCAGATAAACGGTGTTGCCGTGAACAACGGCGCCGCTCATGCGCTTGCCCGGTTCGATACGCTTGATGGTCATGGAAAACTCCTGTTGATTGGCATTGCAAAATCGAATGATGCGCGGGATCAGCCGCGCAGGTGATGGGTCTTTTCGTAGATCGCGGTCGAGCGTGCGCCGGAACGGCAATAGCCGAGCATGGGGCGCTGCAATTCGTCCAGCGCATCCACCATGCCGGCAACGGCATCGGCGTCGACGCCGTAACGGCCGACCGGCACATGCACGATGGTGAGGCCCAGCTGTTCGGCACGCTCGGCAATATCGGCGAAAAGCGGCTGGCCCTCTTCTTCGCCGTCCGGGCGGTGGCAGACGATCGACTTGAAGCCGAGCGCCTTGACCTCATCGAGATCGGCAACGCTGATCTGTCCCGTGACCGAATATTCGTCGTCTATACGCCTGATATCCATGTTATGCCTCCGCTGAAACCGGCGCCTGCGCGCCGCTGGCACGCTCTCGCCACCGTCTGAAATCCGCATCCGATGTAAGGGCTCAAAACCCTTGCGTCAATGATGCGTGACCTCATTCGGCAGGTCATTCAGAGAATGGAAAAGCGCAAGCCATAGGAGCGGCTTTCGCCCGGCTCCAGCATATTGAACTCGCCGGCAGCCTCAAGCTCGCTGCGATCCACCCAGCGATGCGAAACCGGCTCGATGCCGAGCACATTGGCCGGGTCCTGCTGGTTCCGCCACATCTGCAGATAGGGCAACGTCTCCGTTCTGAAGCGCACTTTCAGCGTCTTGCCGCCGATCGCAGCAATCGGACCAAGCGCGAGCGACGCCCACTCGTCGTTACCTGCGGAAACACAGAATACCGTGCCCGGCTCATCGCCAAAACGCCAGCCGTGGCCGCCGCCATCCAGCATCGCGCCCTCAAGCCGAACGGCATCGTCAAAGAGACGTGCGCCGACATTCATGTGATACATGAGAAAGACCGGGATCGGTCGCGAACTCGTGTTGATGATCTTGTCATCAAGGCTGACCTCGCCGCTTTCGCCGTCGATCCGCCATGTGCGTTCCAGAAGGGCCGTGCCGCCATCGGCAAGTTGGACGGGAACCTCGGCCCGTGCCAGCGCATTTGCCTCATGAAGCTCGAAGGCCGTTATTTTCGCAGGATGCGCGGAGAACGACCCATGCAACGGATATCGACGCCCGTCACCGTCAATCGGCTCGGGATGGCGAATATGATCGGGACCGCAGGTGAACAGGAAACCTTCCAGCGAATGGTCGATGCGCGCATCGCCATCGTCGGGAATGGCGCGGCCGGGCGCGATATCGATGCCATCGACGACACAGGAGCCAATATCGAAGACGGAGGTTTCATCGAGGAAAATGCGTGGCGATCTGCCAGCCTGAAACGAGCGCAAAACAACCTCCCTGTGGCGATAAAAACGCATGAATCACGGAAACGCTACTAATCGTGACGTAAATTAAGATTGCATTAACCGTGAATTCACCTTTTTCACAATAGGGTCAAGATTGCGGTGTGTTTATCGGTGAACGAAGTAAGGACAGCAGAATCGTGAAACAGTTTCTTAACGCAGCTCTGGGTCTGACAGTTGCCCTGGCGGCGGTTTTCGCCCCGCTACAGGCTGGCGCGCAGCAGCGTTATGGTTATGAGCAACCGGTTCTGGTGACCCCGGACGGCCGCGTGCTCGATTTTATGCCCCAACGCAGCGATATCGTCATCAGCCGCGACAATATGGGCCGCACCGTATTTTACGACCGCTACGGCAATCTGCTGGCCACCGAAATGCCCTCCGGCTATCAGCAACGGCAGCAGGCGCAGCAGCGCGACACCACCTATTATCCCCCCGCCCCCGGCGGCCAGTATCGTGAGCCGCAACGCGATTACGGCTATCAGGACAATGGCAGCGTGCGTGACTACCGCGAATATCGCGGCAACGGTTCCGGCGACGACGTCTACACCGGCTCGGTTCCCGGCCCCGGCGCCGTTGAAAGCGCGCCGCTCGACCAGACGATGCCGGGCGAAAGCACCACGGCAGCCGTTCCGCAACCGGAGCATCTGATCGAGCGCCACACGCCCGTCACCACGCCGGTCAACCGCTCCCGGCAGGAGATCGTCGCACTTCAGACCTTCCTCGACCGTGAGGGCATTTCGCCCGGCGTGATCGACGGCAAGATGGGCGACAACGTCAACAAGGCGATTGCCGCCTGGCAGGATATGACGGGCGAAAAGCTCGACCCGAACAATTCCGACGACATTCTGGAGCGATTGCGCGCCTCCGGCGGCATGCCGATCGTCGATTACACCATTACCGCGGCCGATGCCGCCGGCCCCTATGTCGCATCCATTCCGGACGACTATGCCCAAAAGTCGCAACTGCCCGCGCTCTCCTTCACCTCCACTTCGGAGGCGTTGGCTGAACGTTTCCATATGGATGAGACCTACTTGAAGGAACTGAACCGCGGCATCGATTTCTCCGTGCCCGGCACCATCATCAAGGTCGTCAATCCCGGTGAAACGAAAAAAGGCCAGGTGGCCCGAATCGTCGCCCATAAGGGCATCAAGCAGGTCTTCGCTTACGGTCAGGACGGCAATCTGATCGCCGCCTATCCGGCCACCATCGGCTCGACGGACACACCCTCGCCGAGCGGCACGCACACGGTCGAGCGCGTCGCGCTCAATCCGGGTTACACCTACAATCCGAAGATCAACTTCAGGCAGGGCCAGAACGACAAGATCCTGCAAATCCCGCCAGGCCCGAACGGCCCTGTCGGCACGGTCTGGATCGCCCTGTCGAAGCCGACCTACGGCATCCACGGCACGCCGGAACCGTCGAAGATCGGCAAGACCAACAGCCACGGCTGCATCCGTCTTACCAACTGGGATGCGACGGAGCTGGCGAAAATGGTCCGCCCCGGCGTCGTGGTCGAATTCGCGGAATAGATTGAACACACACCGTCACCCCGGACTTGATCCGGGGTCCGGTATGACGGAGGCAATCTTGTCGCCCGCCTCTTCCCGTTTTTTAAAGTACTATCCGCGCTTTTCGGTGAGGAAATAAAGCAGGGCCGCCACCGGCAGCGCAAAGCCGATCCAAGAAGCCGCAGCCCATTCCCCAACGGAATAGGCCCAGCCGCCTACGGCAGACCCGATTGCCCCACCCATGAAAAACGTCGCCATATAGACGCCGTTCAGCCGGCTGCGGAATTCCGCCCCGAGCGTGAAGATGGCACGCTGGCCGAGCACCAGATTGGTGGTGACGCCGAAATCCAGAACGATGGCCGCGACGACAAGAATGCCAAGCGCCAGATGCGATCCTTCGGGTGCAAGATGCGTGACGGCGAATGACAGCGCCACCGCCACGAGGGCGGCGAAGGTTGCCACATAGGTCCAGCCCCGGTCAGCCATGCGCCCCGCAATCGGCGCGGCAACGGCACCGGCAGCACCGGCAAGGGCAAACAGCGCGATCTGACCCTGGCTGAGATTGAAATGCGGTCCACTCAGATAAAGCGGCGTCGTGGTCCAGAACAGGCTGAACGCGGCAAAGAGGAAAGCGTGATAGATCGCCCGGCGTCGCAGGATGGGCGTATGGGCGGCAAGCCTGCCCATGGAGGCCATCAACGCGCCGTAACCCAACCTTGCCTCAGGCACTCGAACGGGCAAAAGGCGGTAGAGGACAATGGCGAGAATTGCCATGACGGCCGCCGATGTCAGGAAGACACCGCGCCAGGAAACCACTTCCGACAAGAGGCTGGAAACTGGCCTTGCCAGCATGATGCCGACCATCAACCCGCTCATGACATTACCGACCACCCGCCCGCGAATGGCATGCGGCGCCATATGGGCGGCATAGGGAACGATGACCTGCACCGCCACGGAACTGACGCCAACCAGAAAGGCGGCAATCAGAAAAGGTGCCGCATGCGGCGCAAAAGCCGCCGCCACCAGCGAGAGAACCGCCATTGAAACGGAACTGACGACCAGCCTGCGATTCTCAACCAGATCGCCCAGCGGCACGACGAACAGCAGGCCGACGCCGTAACCGATCTGCGTCAGCGTAACGATCAGACCGGTTGCGCCGGCAGAAAGACCAAGCTCCGCGCCGATGATACCGGCAAGGGGCTGGCCATAATAAAGATTGGCCGCAATCAATCCGCAGGCAGTTGCCAGCAGAAAAGTCAGGGCCGGGGAAATGGATGTTTCGTAAACATCCTCTCCATCAACTACACGCGTCGTCATCATTTTCTCCAATATGGAAACGTATATTTCCTAAATAGCTGCAAAATCACTCGGCAAGCTTCATGGCGATATCCACCACGGCCGTCATCTCTTCCAAGCTGCGGCCGGTCTTTCCCACCACGCGCATGCCGTACATCATGCACAACATCGCTCTGGCCAGATCGTCGGGATTGGTTTTCGAAGGCACCGAACCGTCTTTTTGCCCCTCCGCCACAAGGCGGGCAACGATCCGCTCCCTCGCCTTCACGGCGCGCCCGACCACGACCGCAATGTCGTCATCCAAGGCGGCAAGGTCGGCCGCTGCGCCGACGACGAGGCACCCTTCGGAGCCGACGGCCCCGTGCGACCGTTCCGCATAGAACATCAGGCCCGCTTTCAGTCGCTCATAACCGGTGTCGTATCCGGCGATAGCGGCTTCGAAACGCTGCGTCTGCAAAACTCTATAGCGCTCCATCGCGGCGATGAAGACGGCCTTTTTGTCCTTGAAGGCTTTATAGAGACTGCCCTGCGCCAGCTCCATCGCCTCGGTAAGATCGCCAACGGACGTGGCGTGATACCCGCGTCTGGAAAAAACGCGGATCGCTCCATCGAGAGCGCGTTCGATATCGAACTCACGCGGCCTGCCGCGATGGCGTTGTTCCGGGGAATTGGCGTGGGTGATATCGGTCATGATCAACATATAGGAAACGATCATTTCCAAATCAAGCGAATAATAATGCCCGCACCGAAAAAGGCCCGGGCATGGGAGCGTCGTTTAAGCAGCCTTGCGGGTGAAAAGGCGTGCGGGTTGCATGCCGAGCCTCAACAGGCGTTTCGGCAAAAGACCGAGCACCTCGTCCGCGAATGCTTTCGCATTCCCCGACGCCTTGTCGACATTGCTGACCTTGTCCTTGTCGAGACAGAGAAGCGTGCCGCCATAATCGAAAATATCGCGATAGGCGGCCCTCTCCACGATCGCGGTGTTGAGAACCGAAACGTTCTTTTCAGCCAGCAGCATTTTGACGAGAAGCAGGGAGCGTGTCGCCACCATGGCGTTGACCCGCGTCAAAACGATGGAATGGGCAATCGCCCTGCCCATCTTGCGGTTCAGGAATTCGATATGGTCCAGAACCTCGGCAGCCCCGCGCGCATCCATGGCGCAGCCCTGAACCGGTATCAGCACATGATCGGAAATTCCGAGCGCCATGGTCAGAAGCGGGTTTTTCGCTCCCGGCAGATCGATGATGAAACAGTCGGTATTGGCATTGTTTTCGCGGATATGGCCCTCGAGGGAGGCCATCGTCACATGCGAAATCACCGAGAGATTTTCGATCTCGCCTGATAATTCGTGCCAGCGGGAAATCCACAATTGTGGATCGGCATCCAGCACCGTCACGCGGTGGCCGCTGCGGGCCAGTTCGGTTGCCAGAAGCAGCACGGCAGTGGTTTTTCCCGCGCCGCCCTTGGTGTTGGCAAAAGTAATGACAGGCATGATATCCCCTGATGATCAGAGCCGTTTCATGCTCATTCACGCACCGAACCAATCATGGTGCTTTCCATAACCTTAACGAACATGGTTAAGAAAAGACTAAGAACGTTTGTGGGGACAACAAAAAGCCCGCGATAAATCGCGGGCTTTTGTCATCTGATTGATTACGTCAGCTTTCGGCAGGAACCCACATCGTCCGCACGCAGGCGGCCGGCTTTTAGATCCTCGTACTTTGGCAAATTCAGGGAACTGCCCAGCCTTTTCTCAACGGTTGCACGATCAAGCGTAATCATGCGTCCGGCGCTGGTGAAGGATACAATGCCATTCTTTCCAGAATACGCCATAGTCGCGCGCATTTCACAGAAATAGCGGTCTGAGCCCCTGGACAAATTCCATCCCTGGATTCCCGCCTTATTGCTCGACAGAGCTCCGACTTTGTAACCCTGACCGGAAAGTTCCTTGAAAGAAGCGGCCTGCGCCACAAGGGGCAGGCTTAAAAACGCCACTGCGAGCAATGGCGAAAAAACTGAAAATCTCATGGCTGCCATAACTACCCTTTAAAAGCAGTCCTCAAACAATTTCTTGGTATTCTCAAGCGTCATCGGCACCGGATTGCCGCCGCAGCTCGGATCCTTGATCGCTTCCGCCGCCAGTTCATCGATGCGGTCCGGCTTGATGCCCATGGCGGTCAGGTTTTCAGGCACGTGCAGTTCCTTGCGCAGTTCCAGCACATAGGCGTAGAAGCCGTCGAAACCGCCGGTAATGCCGAGATAGGCGGCAGCGCGGGCGATCTTGTCTTCGATGGCCGGGCGATTGAAGCGCAACACGGCGGGCATCACCACCGCATTGGTCATGCCGTGATGGGTGTTGTAGACCGCGCCGATCGGGTGCGAGAGTGAATGGATTGCCCCGAGACCCTTCTGGAAGGCGACCGCCCCCATTGCCGCCGCCGCCATCATATTGGTGCGCGCCTCGATATCCGTGCCGTCCTTGTAAGCGCGCGGCAGGAAGGTCTTGACGAGACGCAGGCCCTCAAGCGCCACGCCGGCGCTCATCGGATGGAAGAACGGTGACGAATAGGCTTCGAGGCAATGGGCGAAGGCATCCATGCCCGTGCCCGCCGTGATGACCTTCGGCATGCCGACCGTCAGTTCCGGATCGCAGATGACGACGCCGGGCAAAAGCTTCGGATGGAAGATGATTTTCTTCACATGGGTCTGCGAATTGGTGATGACGCTGGCGCGGCCGACTTCCGAACCGGTGCCCGCCGTCGTCGGAACAGCGACGATCGGCGCGATCTTCGAGGCATCAGCGCGTGTCCACCAGTCGCCGATATCCTCGAAATCCCAGACCGGACGCGTCTGCCCGGCCATGAAGGCGATGGTCTTGCCAAGATCGAGACCAGAACCGCCACCGAAGGCGACGACGCCGTCATGGCCGCCATCGCGATAGGCTTTGACACCGGCTTCCATGTTGATCTCGTTGGGGTTCGGATCGACATCGGCGAAGATCGCCCGGCCAAGGCCGGCCTCTTCCAGCACATCAAGCGCGTGGGCGGTGATCGCCATATTGGCAAGGCCGCGATCCGTAACGAGAAGCGGCTTCCTGATGCCGAGCGTCTTGCAGGCTTCCGCCAGTTCCCTGATCCGGCCACGGCCAAGCTTGACGGCGGTGGGATAGCTCCAGTTGGCGACGATGTTCATGTCGTGACTTTCTTCAGATGGTAGGATTTCGGTCTGGTCAGGTTCTGGAAACCGAGAATGGAGAGCGAGCCACCACGGCCCGTTTCCTTCACGCCGGTCCAGCAAAGGGCGGGATCGAGATAGTCGGCGCGGTTCATGAACACGGTTCCGGTTTCGATCTCGCGGCCGATCCGCCCAGCGCGCACCGCATCCTGCGTCCAGAGCGAGGCGGTGAGGCCGTACTTGCTGTCGTTCATCAGCGCGATGGCTTCGTCGTCGTTCCTGACCTTCATGATACCAAGGGCGGGGCCGAAGGTTTCCTCGGTCATGAATTCCATGGAATGATCGACATTGACGAGGATTTGCGGCGCGACATAGGCCCCCTCGCCGTCATCGGCGGGGAAAAGCGTCGAATCGACCAGTGCCTTGGCACCCTTCGAAACGGCGTCAGCGATCTGCGCCCGCACCACCTTGGCGAAACGCTTGTTGGCCATCGGCCCAAGAGTGGTTTCCTGTTCCAGCGGATTGCCGAGCTTGTAGTTGGAAACCCATGCCACGGACTTCTCGACGAATTCGTCATAGAGATTTTCGTTGACGTAGATGCGCTCGATGCCGCAGCAGCATTGCCCGGAATTAAAGGTGGCGCCATCCATCAGCGTATCGACGGCGGCGTCGAGATCGGCGTCCTCCATCACGTAAGCAGGGTCCTTGCCGCCGAGTTCAAGGCCAAGCCCGGTGAAGGTGCCGGCAGCGGCGCGCTCGATTGCCCGCCCGCCTTCCACCGAACCGGTGAAATTGACGAAATTGAACAGGCCTTCGGAAATCAGCGCCGAGGTCGTGGCATGGTCGAGGAAGACGTTGATGAAAACATCTTCCGGCACGCCCGCCTCGACGAACGCCCGCACCATGCGCTCACCCACCAGCAGCGTCTGCGCCGCATGTTTGATGATCACCGTATTGCCGGCCATCAGGGCGGGCGCGACGGTGTTGATCGCCGTCATGTAAGGATAGTTCCATGGCGCGATGACGAAGACCACACCATGCGCCTCGCGCTCGATGCGGCGTTCGAAATTGCCGCTTTCCTCGATGACGAGCGGTGCCAGCGCATCGGCCGCGATGGAGGCGACGTAGTTGGAACGCTCGTTGAAGCCCTTGAATTCGCCGCCATAACGAACCGGACGGCCCATCATATGGGCCAGTTCCGGCACCACCTCGGCCACCATTTCGTTAAGGCGCGCCACACCTTTCAGAACCAGCTGAACGCGGTCCTCAAGCGGACGCCGTGCCCAGTCCTTTTGCGCCTTGCGCGCTTTCGAAACGACGGCGCGCGCCGCTTCCAGCGACATCGCCTCCCGCTCGGCGTAAACCGAGCCGTCGATGGGCGAGATATTCTGGATCATGGTCATGATGTTTTCCCGTAATGATTAGGCTCTCTCGAAACCGCGTGCCACTTCCCAGTCGGTCACGCGGCGGTCGTATTCTTCCTGCTCCCACCTTCCGGCGTGGACATAATGATCGATCACATCGTCGCCAAAGGCCTGGCGCAGCATTTTCGATCCGTCCAGAAAGGCGGTGGCGTCGCGCAATGTCTTGGGTATCTCGCGCACGTCCTTGCCGCCATAGGCGTCACCGACAAAAGCGGGCTCAAGTTCGAGTTTATTTTCGATGCCGTCAATGCCCGCCGCAAGCAAGGCTGCCATGGCGAGATAGGGATTGAGATCGGAGCCACCGACGCGGCATTCGATACGGATGCCTTTCGTTTCCGCGCCGCACAGGCGATATCCCGCCGTGCGGTTGTCGAGGCTCCAGATCGCCTTGGTCGGCGCAAACGTGCCGGCCATGAACCGCTTGTAGGAATTGATATAGGGCGCCAGAAAATAGGTGATGTCGCTGGCATGCGCCAGAAGCCCGGCAACATAGTGCCGCATCACATCCGACATGCCGTGTTCGCCGTCCTTGTCGAGGAAGGCCGGCTTGCCGTCCAGGCTCCACAGCGACTGGTGAATATGCGAGGAACTGCCGGCGGCATTGTAGTTCCACTTGGCGAGGAAAGTGACCGCCTTGCCCTTCGACCAGGCGATTTCCTTGGTGGCGTTCTTGATGATGGCGTGCCGGTCGGCCATGGTCAGCGCCTCGGCATAACGCACGTTGATCTCAGCCTGGCCGGGAGACGCCTCGCCCTTGGAATTCTCGACCGGAATTCCGGCACCCTGCAGGCCCTTGCGCAGCGCCCGCATGACGTCTTCTTCCTTGGTCGTCTGGAAGATATGGTAGTCCTCGTTGTAGCCGCTGGCGAGGTTCAGGTCCTTGTAGCCGCTGGCCCGCGCCGCGTCGAAGGTCTGGTCGAACAGGAAAAATTCCAGCTCCGTCGCCATATAGGCCTTCAGCCCCATCGCCTCCAGCCGCGCCACCTGCTTTTTCAGGAGCGCACGCGGCGAGTGCGGCACTTCTTCGTGGGTGTGATGATCCAGAACGTCGCACAGCACTAGCGCCGTTCCCTCCAGCCACGGCACCTTACGGAGCGTCGAAAGGTCGGGCTTCAGCGTGTAGTCGCCGTATCCCTTTTCCCAGCTTGAGGATTTGTAACCGGGAACGGTTTCCATCTCCATGTCGGTGGCAAGCACATAGTTGCAGCTATGGGTTTCTTCAAAGGCGCTTTCGACGAAGAACTCCGCCTGGAACCGTTTGCCCATCAGACGCCCCTGCATGTCGACAAGGCAGGCCAGAACCGTGTCGATGCGCCCTTCGGCGACATCCATTTTAAGCGCGTCAAATGTATAGCTCGTCATTTTCGTCCGTTCCCTTTTAATATGGAAGGGCGGCCGGGATGCGGCCGCCCGTTTGTTCGAGCATCAGGCCTTCGCACCCGCTGCTGCAACGGCAGCCTGCTTGTGCTCCAGCGCGAACTCCTCTTCCGGCGACAGGATGAGGCGATGGCGTCCGACAAAGGCGAAATAGGCGATCGCGACGGCAAACCATACGGCGACCCACAACACACCCTTGGTGAAGTTCGGATCCTGGATCTGATAGAGCAGCGTCACAATGGCGATGATAACCGTCAATACTGCACCCGGAATGCCGAAGGGCGAGCGGAACGGCCGCTCGATATGCGGCAGGTTTTTCCTGAGCAGAATGAAGGAAATCGCCTGTAGGATGTAGGAGAACATGGCGCCGAACACTGCCATGTTGAGGAGAACGCTGCCGATGATGCTGCCGCCCTGTTCCGCACCCAGCGAGAACCAGATGACAAGCATGACCGCAAGACCGACGAGAGCGCCGGCGATGTTGGCAACGTATGGCGTCCGGTATTTCGAATGGGTGATCGACAGCACGGTCGGGAAGTAGCCCGCACGCGACAGCGAATAGATCTGGCGACCCTGCGCATAGAGGATCGTATGGAAGCTGGCGATCAGGCCGGTAAGCGCCACGAGACCGAGCAGCACCACGCCGCCATCGCCGTAGATTGCCTTGAAGCCATCCAGCAGCGGTTCGAGCGAGGAGCTGAGATGGAAAGAGCCGACGCCCGGCAGGGACGGATTGAGCAGCACGATCATGAAGGCCGAGACCATCAGCGTAACCATGCCGAGGATGATGCCCTTCGGCATGTCGCGTTTCGGATCGACCGATTCTTCAGCCGCAAGCGGTAGCTGCTCGATGGCCAGAAACAGCCAGACCGCAAAGGGCAGCGTGGCGAGAACACCGGAAAAACCGAAGGGGAAGAAGGAACCGCCGCCCTCCGGCAACTCCACCGCCTTGCCATCCGGCCCGACGCCGATATTCAGCGCATAACGCGAGAAATCCATGTTCGGAATGGCGCTGATCCAGAAGAACACGAGAACACCGAGCGAAATCAGTGTGATGACCAGCGTAACCTTGAAGGAAAGCTCCAGCCCGAAGACATTGAGGGCAAGGAACATCGCGTAAAAAGCGATCCAGACGAATGGCGAATAGGCGGGATCCAACCCGAGAATAGAATTCACATAAGCGGTGATGAAGGTGACGACGACCGCCGGCGTCAAAACATATTCGACATTCTCGCAAAGTCCGGTGACAAACCCGCCCCACGGCCCCATGGCGGTGCGGGCGAAGGAATAGGCCGCGCCCGTGTGGGGCAGCGCCGGGCTCATTTCCGCAATGGAGAATGTCAGCCCGAGATACATGACAGCGATGATGATGCCGGCAACCAGCATGCCACCCCAGCCGCCGGTGGAGAAACCGAAATTCCATCCGGAAAAATGCCCGGAGACGACCGCGCCGACGCCAAGCGCCCACAACGACCAAACGCCCGCGTAACGGGATAGTCCGCGTTTTTCGAAATAGGATGCATCAGCCTTCTTGTAGCTGACGCCTGATGATGAACCGTCCATGCCCTTCTCTCCTGATAAGAAAAAAGCCAGTCAGCCGTTATTGGCCGATTGTGCCCCAGTTTCCGGCATCGCCCGGGAAGTTTCCCGCGCTGCGCCGCACGCATCTGCTGTTCCCCTGCCGCTTCGTGCCGTTCCGGCTTTTATCGAATGGCGGCAGTCTCATTGACGGTCGGCCCCGGTGTTTTCACCATCGGCCGCCCTTGCTCCCTCACTCATCGATTGATGAGAGCGCTTTCCCCATAAGCTCGTGGAGAAACCCGGCAATTGCCGCTTGGTCTCCCTCATTGGCGATCAGATCGTTGCGGATCTCGATCATCACATTCAAAAGTCCGTCCGGTAGCGCGTGCAGCCGCAGCGTATGCGTCACACCGTCTTCCGGACCGTAAGGATCGTTGCGTCTGACCGTCAGCGCAGAACCCTCAGCGCCCGCCAGCATCGCATCGGCCATTCGGCTGTCGGTATCGTGCAGGATGCCGATCTGCACCTCGCGGAATTTTCCGTGATAGACCGGCGTAAAGCTGTGAACGGTCACCACCACCACCTTGCGGCCTGCGGCCTGTCGCTCGGCGATGATCTCGCTGACACGGTCGTGAAACGGCACGTAAAGTGCCGAGATACGGGCGAACCGCTCCGCCTCGCTCAGATCGAGATTGCCGGGAATATCGTAAATCTCGCTTTTCACCGGCATGGCGGAAGGTGATTCGGGTGGACGGTTGCAATCATAGACCAGCCGCGAAAATCGCTGATAGACCAGCGTCGCCTCGAGGCTTTGCGAAAGCAGCCTGGCAACGGCCAGAGCACCCGGATCCCAGGCCGCATGGCTCGAAAGCACGTCCTGCGAAAGACCGAGCGTACCGAATTTTTGCGGGATGGTGGCAGAGGCGTGTTCGCAGACGAGAATGACATCGCCCTTCGCGGCGGCATTCTCGACGCCGACAGCCTGCCCTTCCGCCTCTGTGAAAAACCGTGAACGCACCGTCATGCACGCATCCCGCCCCGAACCGCTATTTCCGCCAATGAAGAAAAGAATTCTTCACATTATGGTCGGTGTCAAATGGAATTTTGAAATTTTCTCTTCATTCGCCCATTGACTCTGTAGCTGGCGCAGATGTTTATTTCAGCGGATACACCGGCAGAAAGACCGGAAGGGGAAAAATTTGCGCAGCACAACGGCCACCGTGTCGGATGTCATTCATGCTCACTACGCCGAGCTGACCCGTTCGGAAAAACGGCTGGCGGAGAGCCTGCTCGGCAACTACCCCGTCTCGGGTCTCGGCAGCATCACCACCATTGCCGAAAATGCCGGCGTTTCGACGCCGACCGTGGCGCGCATGGTGCAGAAACTCGGCTACAAAGGTTATCCGGAATTTCAGGCCCACCTGCATCAGGAACTGGAAGCGACGATCTCCGGCCCGATCGCGAAACATGACCGCTGGGCCACCAATGCGCCGGGCCTGCACATTCTCAACCGCTTCGCCGATGCCATCACCGGCAATCTGCGCGACACGCTGAGCGATCTCGACACCGCCGTCTTCGACAATGCGGCCAAGCTGCTCTCGGACCGCAAACGCAGCATCTATTTCGTCGGCGGGCGCATCACCGGCGCGATCGCCGAATATTTTTTCACCCATATGCAGGTGATCCGGCCGAAGACGACGCTGATGTCGTCGAACTCCAGCGCCTGGCCGCAATATATGCTGAACATGAGCGCCGGCGATGTGCTTGTCATCTTCGACATCCGCCGCTACGAGCACGACATGACGACGCTCGCCGAGGTGGCAAAGGCAAACGGCGTACAGATCATTCTTTTTACCGATCAATGGACGTCGCCGGTGGCGCGCCACGCGCTGCACACCTTCCGCGTCAGGATCGAGGCGCCCTCGGCATGGGATTCCTCGGTCGTCACGTTGTTTGTCGTCGAAGCACTGATCGAAGCGGTGCAAAGCGGCACCTGGGATGAAACCAGGGAGCGAATGAACGCGCTGGAAGGCCTGTTTGAGCAGACACGCCTGTTCCGCAGGCCGGATCGGACATGAACATCAGTAGCCGGCACAGTGCTTGACGCGGAAACCGCCGGCTGATTGGATACCTGAAATCGCTACCAGCGCGATAAAGCAGGATAAAAACAAGCTGGGGAACATATCTGGCCAACACGAATGATGATGGGATTACCCGCAATTGCAGGCACAAAGCCGGGCGATGGCGGAAAATGGGCGTAAAGTGGCGGAATCCGGATAAATAAATTGCAATCCGGCCGTCACATTAGCTTCATCCAGAATCCGTATCAGCGTCCGTAATACGAGAACACGAAGAGGAGAAAAAAGTGATCTCTCATTGCCGTCGACTGCTTGCTGCCACCACCGCTCTGGTAATGGCCTCCACCGCGATCGCTGCTGCTGCGCCGAGCGCCGAACTGATCGCCGCCGCCAAGAAGGAAGGCATGCTGACCACCGTTGCGCTGCCGCACGACTGGTGTGGTTACGGCGAGGTCATCGCCGCTTTCAAGGCGAAATATCCGGAAATCACCGTCAACGAACTGAACCCCGACGCCGGCTCTGCCGATGAAGTCGAAGCGGTGAAGGCGAACAAGGACAACAAGGGTCCGCAGGCTCCTGACGTCGTTGACGTCGGTCTCGCCTTCGGCCCGCAGATGAAGGCCGAAGGCCTGCTGCAGCCCTACAAGGTCTCCACCTGGGACGAAATTCCCGATAACGTCAAGGATGCCGACGGTTACTGGTACGGCGACTATTACGGCGTTATGTCGATGTTCGTGAACAAGGACCTCGTCACCAACGTGCCGAAGGACTGGGCCGACCTGCTGAAGCCGGAATATTCCGGTCAGGTGGCACTTGCCGGCGACCCGCGCGCTTCCAACCAGGCTATCCTCGGCGTTCTTGCAGCCGGTCTGGCATCGGGTGCAAAATCCGGCAAGGAAGCCGGCGAAGCTGGCCTGAAATATTTTGCCGATCTCAACAAGGCCGGTAACTTCCTGCCGGTCATCGGCAAGGCAGGAACGCTGGCGCAGGGTGCTACCCCGATCATCGTCGCCTGGGACTATAACGCGCTTTCCTGGAAGAAGACGCTAAACGACAACCCGCCCACGGAAGTCGTGGTTCCGGAAAAAGGCGTTCTGGCCGGCGTCTACGTTCAGGGCATTTCCGCCTACGCCCCGCATCCGAACGCTGCCAAGCTCTGGATGGAACACCTCTATTCCGACGACGGTCAGCTTGGCTGGCTGAAGGGCTATTGCCACCCGATCCGCTTCAACGCCATGGTCAAGGCCGGCAAGGTTCCGCAGGAACTGATCGACAGCCTGCCGCCGGCAGCAGCCTATGAAAAGGCGATCTTCCCGACACTCGAGGAAGTCGACGCCAACAAGGCGGCCGTTACCGGCGGCTGGGACAGCGTCGTCGGCGCGAACGTGAAGTAAACTGTTGAAAACGCACCCCGGCCGGTCAAAAAGCCGGGGTGCTTCTTTTAAAGCATTTCCAGTAAAAATGCGCAGCGGTTTATGTCCGGAAAATGCGCAAAACAAAGATCGAGAGCGCCTCCGACGGTACCGTTTCAACCGGACGTGCTATAGTTAAAGACCTTTATAGACAGACCGTTTTGAAAACGGCGTTTGGGGACAAGGCATGCCATCAACCAACACCGGCGGACCATCCGATGCGGGCAGGAAGTTGCCGCTTAACTGGATAGGCGTCGTACCATTTGCCGTTTTTGTTCTGTTGTTTCTGATCCTGCCGACGATGAAGATCGTTATCGGCGCGTTTCAGCGCCCCGATGGCAGCTTTACGCTCGAAAACATCGCGGGGCTTTTCACACCTTCCATCCTCGCGGCCTACTGGATTTCGATCAAGATCAGCCTCGCCTCGGCAGCCCTCGGCTGCCTGGTCGGCTTTGCCGTCGCCGCGGCCGTCGTTCTCGGCGGATTGCCGCAGCGTATCCGCGGGCCACTCCTCACATTTTCGGGCGTCGCCTCGCAATTTGCCGGTGTGCCGCTCGCCTTCGCCTTCATCGCCACGCTCGGCCCTGTCGGCCTCCTCACCGTATTCCTGAAGACACAGATCGGTATTGATCTGAGACTCCTCGGCTTCAACATCCTGTCGTTCTGGGGCCTGACCGTCACCTATCTGTTCTTCCAGATACCGCTAATGATCCTCATCATCACCCCGGCGCTTGACGGGCTGAAGCGCGAATGGCGCGAGGCTGCGGAAATCCTCGGCGCGACCGGCGTGCAATATTGGCGCATGGTGGCCTTCCCCATCCTGTTGCCATCGTTGCTCGGCACCATGTCGCTGCTGTTTGCCAATGCCTTTGGTGCTGTGGCCACCGCAATTGCGCTCACCGGCTCCTCGCTCAACATCGTGCCGATCCTGCTTTTCGCGCAGATCCGCGGCGACGTTCTCGGCAATCCGCATCTCGGTTACGCGCTCGCCTTCGGCATGATCGTCGTGACCGGCATCGCCAATGCGCTTTATATCTGGCTGCGCGCCCGCAGCGAAAGGTGGCTCAAATGAAGAAGTTCTTCGCCTGGGGCGCGCTAGTCTTCGGCCTTCTCTATTTCGCCCTGCCGCTGATCGGCATGACCAACTTCTCGCTGAAAATGCGGCGTGGCGAATATTCCTTCGACGCCTATGGCAAGGTGCTCTCCGACCCGCGTTTTCAGGAAACCTTCAGCTATTCGGTAGTGATGGCGCTGTTCACCATCGTGTTCGGTGTTCTGCTGGTGGTGCCGACGGCCTATTGGGTGCGCCTGAAACTGCCGCACCTGCGCCCCTATATCGAGTTCATAACGTTGCTGCCGCTGGTCATCCCGGCCATCGTCATCGTTTTCGGTTATATCAGGCTATACAACACCTCCAGCTGGCTGCCGCTGACCGGCACGACCTTCGGCACCAACCTTCTTCTGATGTTCGGTTACGCCATACTCGCTCTGCCCTACATGTATCGAGCCGTCGACACAGGTCTCAGAACCATCGATGTCGCGACCTTGACGGAAGCCGCCCAAAGCCTTGGCGCAGGCTGGACGACCATCCTGTCGCGCATCATCCTGCCGAATGTACTGGTCGCCGTCCTGTCGGGCGCATTTTTAACCTTCGCCATCGTCATCGGTGAATTCACCATGGCGGCACTTTTAAACCGCCCGGCCTTCGGTCCCTATATGCAGCTGCTTGGCGCCAACCGCGCCTATGAACCGGCGGCACTTGCCGTGATTTCCTTCGGCATCACCTGGGGTTGCCTAGGGTTGATCCAACTCGTTTCACGCTACCACAAGGGCGCGCCTCCCAAGGCCTGAGGACAAGATTTTCATGAGCTTTTTGACACTTAGCAATATCAAGAAATCCTTCGGCTCCGTGCAGGTCGTGCATGATTTCGACATGGCCATCGAGAAGGGCGAGTTCGTTTCCTTTCTCGGACCATCGGGCTGCGGCAAGACCACCGTGCTGCGCATGATCGCCGGTTTCGAAATCCCGACCGGTGGATCGATCGTCATCAACGGCAAGGACCAGACGACGCGTAGACCCAACCAGCGCAATATCGGCATGGTGTTTCAGGCCTATGCGCTGTTCCCGAACATGAATGTCTACGAGAACGTCGCCTTCGGCCTCAAAGTCGCCGGCAAGCCGAAAGCCGAGATCGATGCACGCGTGAAGGAAATGCTCCAGCTCATCCATCTGGAACATCTCGCGGACCGCTACCCCTATCAGATGTCGGGCGGCCAGCAGCAGCGCGTGGCGCTCGCCCGCGCATTGGCCCCGAAGCCGGAAGTGCTTCTGCTGGATGAGCCGCTCTCCGCGCTGGACGCCAAAATCCGCGTTTCGCTGCGCGAAGAAATCCGCCAGATCCAGCGGAAACTTGGCATCACCACGATTTTCGTGACCCACGATCAGGAAGAGGCGCTGTCGATCTCCGACCGTATCGTCGTCATGAATTCCGGCCGCGCCGACCAGATCGGCTCGCCCTTCGACATCTACAACAAGCCAGCGACCCGTTTTGTCGCCTCCTTCGTCGGCACACTGAACCTCATCGACGCCACCGTCATCGATTCCTCAACCAATACCATCCGTGTCGGAGAGCAGCAGATCACCCTGCACAAGCCGGTCGAGGCCGCGAACGGTGAAAAAATCACCCTCGCCTTGCGCCCGGAAGCAGGCGCTCTCGGCGTCGATGCGAAGGGCGACGTCGCTATTTCCGGTATCGTCACCTCAAGCCAGTTCCTCGGCTCGGTCATTCGCACGCGTCTCGATCTCGGCGGTTCGACCTTGTCTTTCGATATGTTCAACGATCCAGGCACTGCCCCGCCTACCCTTGGCGAGCAAGTAACGCTTAAATTCGCGGCCGGTGATCTTATGGTGATCAAAGATTAAATCGCTTTTCTCAATCGGCGGAAGCAGGTAGAGCAGGTATAATTCGAACCCGCTACCAATGATGTGAGGGCATGATGCGCGCGCTTTTCTACGAACTGTTCGGCGAGACCCCTGTCGTCGCATCTCTGCCAGATCCCGAGCCGACCGATAGCGGTGTGGTCATCGAGGTGAAGGCGACCGGCCTGTGCCGGAGCGACTGGCACGGCTGGATGGGTCACGACACGGATATTCGCCTGCCGCACGTTCCGGGCCACGAATTCGCCGGCGTTATCGCAGCAGTCGGAAAGAACGTTACCCGCTTCAAAACCGGCGACCGTGTCACCGTTCCCTTCGTTTCCGGCTGCGGCCATTGCCAGGAATGCCGCTCCGGTAATCAGCAGGTGTGTGAGACACAGTTCCAGCCCGGCTTCACCCATTGGGGCTCCTTCGCCGAATATGTCGCTATCGATTACGCCGACCAGAACCTCGTGCATCTGCCTGATGCAATGAGTTACGCCACTGCTGCCGGTCTCGGCTGCCGTTTCGCCACCTCCTTCCGGGCCGTGACCGATCAGGGACGCCTGAAGGGCGGCGAATGGCTGGCGGTTCACGGCTGCGGCGGCGTCGGCCTCTCCGCCATCATGATCGGCGCGGGCCTCGGTGCACAGGTTGTCGCCATCGACATCGCGGAAGACAAGCTCGAACTTGCGCGCCAGCTCGGCGCAACCGCCACCATCAACAGCCGCTCGGTTGCCGATGTTTCCGAGGCGGTGCGCGAGATAACCGGCGGCGGCGCCCATGTCTCGATCGACGCGCTTGGCCACCCGCAGACATGCTGCAACTCCATCAGCAACCTGCGCCGACGCGGTCGCCATGTGCAGGTGGGGCTGATGCTGGCCGATCACGCCATGCCCGCCATCCCCATGGCCCGGGTGATCGCCCACGAACTGGAGATTTACGGCAGCCACGGCATGCAGGCATGGCGTTACGAGGATATGCTGGCAATGATCGAAAGCGGCAAGCTTGCGCCCGAAAAACTGATCGGCCGCCACATCACGCTTTCCGATGCCATCACCGCCCTGCCCGCCATGAACAGTTTCCAGGAAAGCGGCATCAGCATCATCGACCGGTTCGAATAGCTGCCGAAGCACTCCGATCGGTCGTGTCAGCAGTTTGAGATTTAACGATCTTCGGCGTAGGTCAGACGTTCCTGCTTCCGAATGTCCGGGCCGCCAAATAAAACGGACACTCGCCGGCGGAACACAAAAAAGCGCGGGCAAACCCGCGCTTTTTCATTTGCAACAACGGTGCCTGAAACCTCAAGCCGCGCTGTCGATTTTCTCAGCGCCGCTCACCGGCACATAGTTGAGCACCGGTCCGAGCCAGCGCTCTACCTCTTCCACCGGCATATCCTTACGGCGCGCATAGTCCTGCACCTGATCGCGCTCCACCTTGGCGACGCCGAAATAATAGCTTTCGGGATGGCCTATATAGAGGCCGGAGACGGAGGAGCCCGGCCACATGGCATAGCTTTCCGTCAACTCCACGCCCGCAGCATTGGTGGCGTCCAGCAGGGAGAACAGCGTTTTCTTTTCGGTATGATCGGGCTGGGCCGGATAACCGGGCGCGGGGCGGATGCCGGCATAGGCCTCGTTGATCAGCTCATCGCTGCCAAACCCCTCCTGCGGCGCGTAACCCCAGAATTCCTTGCGCACCCGCTCATGCATGCGCTCGGCAAAGGCTTCCGCGAAACGGTCGGCCAACGCTTTCACGAGAATGGACGAATAATCGTCATTGGCCCGCTCGAACCGTTCGGCAATCGCCACTTCCTCGATGCCCGCCGTCACCACGAAGCCGCCGACATAATCGGCAACGCCGCTATCGACCGGCGCCACGAAATCGGAGAGCGCCACATTCGGGCGTCCGTCGCGCTTGGAAAGCTGCTGGCGAAGCGTGAAGAAGGTCGCCAGTTCTTGCCTGCGGCTTTCATCCGTGAACAGCCTGACATCGTCGCCCACCGCATTGGCGGGCCAGAAGCCGATTACCGCCCGCGGCCGGAACCACTTTTCCTCAATGATCTTCTTCAGCATCGCCTGCGCGTCGCTGAAGAGCTGCCGCGCCGCCTCGCCCTGCTTTTCGTCATCAAGGATCGCCGGATATCGACCCTTCAGCTCCCAGGTCTGGAAGAACGGCGTCCAATCGATGTAACGGGAAAGCTCTTCCAGATCGTAGGTCTCGAATATCTTGGTGCCGAAGAATTGCGGCTTGACGACGCTATAGGTCGACCAGTCGATCCTGTGCGCATTCTCGCGGGCACGGGAAAGCGGCAGTCGCTGCTTTTCGCGCTCGTTGCGGGCATGGGCTTCCGCCACCTTGGCATATTCGGCCCGGATGCCATCGATATAAGCGGGCTTCTGCTCGGCGGAGAGAAGTGCTGAGACGACGCCCACCGCGCGCGAGGCATCGGTGACATAGATCGCCTGGCCCTGCTCGTATCGCGGATGGATTTTCACGGCCGTATGCACCCGGCTCGTCGTTGCGCCGCCGATCAGAAGCGGGATGTCGAAACCCTGCCGCTCCATTTCGGCCGCCACATGCACCATCTCGTCCAGCGACGGCGTGATGAGACCGGAAAGGCCGATCACGTCGACCTTCTCGGCAATCGCCGTTTCCAGGATTTTCGTCGTCGGCACCATGACGCCGAGATCGATGATCTCGTAATTGTTGCAGGCGAGAACGACACCGACAATGTTCTTGCCGATATCGTGCACGTCACCCTTCACGGTCGCCATCAGCACCTTGCCGGCAGCACTCCGCTCGGAGCCGCCATTCAGGCGCTTTTCCTCTTCCATGTAGGGAAGCAGCACGGCAACCGCCTGCTTCATGACGCGGGCGGATTTCACCACCTGCGGCAGGAACATCTTGCCGGAACCGAACAGGTCGCCGACCACGTTCATGCCCGCCATTAGCGGCCCTTCGATGACATGCAGCGGGCGGGTGGCCTGCTGGCGCGCCTCTTCCGTATCGGCTTCGATGAACTCGGTAATACCGTTGACCAACGCATGCTGAAGCCGCTTTTCGACGGAAAGCTCGCGCCAGGACAGATCCTGCACCTTCGCCTGCCTTTCGCCCGTGCCACGGAAACGTTCGGCTACCTCAAGCAGTCGCTCCGTCGCATCGTCGCGGCGGTTCAGCACCACGTCCTCGCAGGTCTCGCGCAGTTCCGCATCGATGTTGTCGTAAACCGCAAGCTGCCCGGCATTGACGATGCCCATATCCATGCCGACCTGAATGGCGTGGTAGAGGAACACGGCATGCATCGCCTCACGCACCGGCTCATTGCCGCGGAAGGAGAAGGACAGGTTGGAGACGCCGCCGGAAATATGCGTGAGCGGCATGGTCTCGCGGATGGTCTTGGTGGCCTCGATGAAGTCCACGCCGTAATTATTGTGCTCCTCGATACCGGTGGCCACCGCAAAGACGTTCGGATCGAAGATGATGTCTTCCGGCGACAGGCCCGCCTTTTCGGTCAGCAGCTTATAGGCGCGCGCGCAGATCTCCACCTTGCGCTGATAGGTATCCGCCTGCCCGACCTCGTCAAAGGCCATGACCACAACCGCCGCACCGTAATTATGGACGAGCCGCGCCTGCTGGAGAAACTTCTCCTCGCCTTCCTTCAGCGAAATCGAATTGACGATCGACTTGCCCTGCACGCATTTCAGACCGGCTTCGATGATCTCGAACTTGGACGAGTCGATCATGACAGGCACGCGGGCGATATCCGGCTCGGCGGCGATGAGGTTCAGAAACTCCACCATCGCCTTTTCCGAATCGATCAGGCCTTCATCCATGTTGATGTCGATGATCTGCGCGCCGTTTTCCACCTGGTCGCGGGCAACCGCAAGCGCCGCCGTAAAATCGCCGGCGGTGATGAGTTTGCGGAACTTGGCCGATCCAGTAACATTCGTACGCTCGCCGACATTGACGAAGGGAATGTCCTTGGTCAGCACGAAAGGCTCGAGGCCCGAAAGCGACATGAACGGCTTGTGCTCGGGGATTTCGCGCGGCTTGTAGCCTTTGACGGCTTCGGCAATCGCCCGGATATGCTCCGGCGTGGAGCCGCAGCAACCGCCGACGATGTTGACGAGACCGTCTCGGACGAAACCTTGCACCTGACGCGCCATCATCTCAGGCGTTTCGTCATATTGGCCGAATTCGTTCGGCAGACCGGCATTCGGATAGGCGCAGACGAAAGTATCGGCAACGTCCGAAAGTTCCTGCAGATGCGGGCGCATCGCATCGGCACCCAGCGCGCAGTTGAGGCCGATGGTGAAGGGGTTGGCGTGGCGCACCGAGTTCCAGAACGCCGAAGGCGTCTGGCCGGAAAGCGTGCGGCCGGAAAGGTCGGTGATCGTGCCTGATATCATGACAGGCAGACGGATACCCTTGGCTTCGAAACGCTCCTCGCAGGCGAAGATCGCCGCCTTGGCGTTCAACGTATCGAAAATCGTCTCGATCAGGATGATGTCGGCGCCGCCGTCGATCAGGCCGTCGATCTGCTCGCCATAGGCAATGCGCAGATCGTCGAAACTGACGGCGCGGTAACCGGGATTGTTGACGTCAGGCGAAATCGAGGCCGTACGGTTGGTCGGGCCGATGGCTCCCGCCACGAAGCGACGGCGACCATCCTCGCGCTCGGCGCGGATCGCAGCGCGTCGCACGATCTGCGCGCCCTCGCGGTTGAGATCGTAGACCGCATTTTCCATCTCGTAATCGGCCTGCGCGATGCGCGTCGATGAAAACGTGTTGGTTTCGAGAATATCCGCGCCGGCCATGGCGTAACGATAATGGATTTCTTCGATGGCGTCCGGCTGGGTCAGGATAAGAAGGTCGTTATTGCCCTGCTGGTGACAGGCGCAGCCGATGAAACGGTCGCCCCGGAAATGGTCTTCATCAAAACCCAGCCCCTGGATCTGCGTACCCATCGCGCCGTCGAGAATGAGGATGCGTTCGCTCGCGGCATCGCGCAACGCCTGCAAGATTTCCGCGCCGTCGCGCTTTGCCCCTTCAGGGCCGAACAGATCGTCAAACACGGGCACACTCCTCATTTCGATTTGCAAGATAGCAACTCGTCAAGTCACATAAAGATATGTTTATGTCAATATATCTTCAAGGGACAGACATGACTTTGCGCCGTTGCCGCAGACTACGAAATTTCACGGGCAGATGACAGGTTTATACGGCAAGGATATAAGCCGAAGCAGTAAACCGTATGGAGGACGAAATGCCCGAGGACGACCATAACAACCGGAACTGGAACGCCCTGCCGTGGCATCGCCAATGGCTGGTCAAACAGGCCGAGGGCCTTTTCGACTTCTTCCAATACCGCGCCGTCAACCCGGCCGGCGGCTTCTTCGATCTCGACCCCAAGGGCGCACCGCTGCAAAAAAACGATCCCGTGCGCGGCATCCATGCCTCGGCACGCATGGTGCATTGCTTCTCCATCGGCCATCTGCTCGGACGTCCCGGCTGCGGCGATATCGTTGACCATGGCATGACCTACCTCTGGAACAAGCATCGCGACAGCGAGCACGGCGGGTATTTCTGGCAGGTCAATAATGGCGGCCCGTTTGACGCCACCAAGCAGGGTTACGGCCATGCCTTCGTGCTGCTGGCCGCCTCCTCCGCCAAGACCGTCGGCCACCCGCTTGCCGACCGGATGCTGGCCGACGTTACCGAGGTTCTGGAAACCCGCTTCTGGGAAGAGAAACACGGCGCGATCGCCGAGGAGTTCAATCGCGACTGGTCGCCCATCGACAACTATCGTGGCCAGAACTCCAACATGCACCTGACGGAAGCGCTGATGGCGGCCTATGAGGCGACCGGCGACAGCAATTACCTGACCAAGGCCGAACGCATCGCCGACCTCGTCATTCGCCGCCGCGCCGGCGAGCTGGATTTCCGCGTGCCGGAGCATTTCGACGAGAACTGGACACTCGACAAGGAGTATCGCGGCAACGAAATGTTCCGCCCCTCCGGCTCCACCCCCGGCCACTGGCTGGAATGGGCGCGTCTCATTCTGCAATTGTGGGTGCTGGGGCAGCGCCGCCACGACTGGATGCCGGTGGCGGCGAAATCGCTTTTCGTACAATCCATGACGCTTGGCTGGGACCGGGAAAAGGGCGGCTTCTTTTATACGCTCGACTGGAACGACAATCCCGACAAGACGGCGAAGCTCTGGTGGCCCATGTGCGAGGCGGCGGGTGCAGCCCACTTCCTCAACGAAAACCTGCCGGCGGACGAGTTCTACGAAGACAGCTACCGCCGCATCTGGAGCACAATTTCCAACAACTTCATCGACCACGACAATGGCGGCTGGCATGAGGAACTGACGGAAAATCTGGTTCCCGCCCACACACTCTTTCCCGGCAAGGGCGATATCTACCACGCGCTTCAGGCTTGCCTCATCCCGCTTTTCCCGGCAACGGGAAGCCTGACGAAAGTAATCAAGGAAAGCGGCGGACTTTATTGAGGAGTGTTGCGGGAGGCAGAGGCTGCTGACGACGAGGTTCGAGAACCTCTCCTCCGTCATGCTCGGGCCTGTCCCGAGCATCTGCAACCTGTCTGCTGGGCGCGACGTGGATAGATCATCGGCACAAGGCCGAGGATGACGTCGCGTGTGAGGCCAACGGCCTCAGCTTCCGCAACCTGAAAAGACCTCACGGGCCACCCTCAAAAACCGATGGTTTCCTCGAAATCGTCCCAGGACTGATACATTTCATACCGCCCGATACCGGGGATCGGCACATGGCCGTAATAGGGCGAAAGCTGAAACTCGGCGGCGGCCTCGCTTCTGCCGGCCACGGCCCCCACATAGATCGCGGATGCAAGCCCGGTGCGGTTGGCGCCGTGCTCGCAATGAATAAGGATCGGCTTTTCGGCGTTGCGCAGCACCGCCGCCAGCATTTCCGCTTCCTCCACCGGGAGCTTTTCGCTTGAACTCAGCGGATAATCGACAAGCCGGACGCCGTTGCTTTTCGCCGCCTGGCTCTCGGCGTCATACCAGCCTTCGCGCTTTTCATCACGCAGATTGATGATGGTCTTGATACCGTAGGTTTTGGCATAGGCCGTGATGTCCTTGCCGCTCGGCTGGGCCGAACGGTAAAGTTCGCCGGGAATGACCTCGTGGAAATTTCCGGTCAGCTGGCCGATGCCCATATGCGCACCCGCCAGAACCGGCAGGGCGACAAGACCGATGGCGGTGACTTTCAGAAACTTCAGAACAATACGCAAGACATCAACCCGCAAGATTCATCGGACGGTTGGGAGTTGGCATCGCAACCCGGCGAAAACAAGTCCCGCGCCAGCCAAAGCCGCCGCAGCACGGCCGGCAAGGACGCGAGCATCTTTAAGAACACCTTGCGGTGCAAGGATTTTCAGCAGCGGCGCGGAAATCTTCAAAATGCCGTGATAGCCGGAAGAACAGCATCGTTCAGTCAAACTCTGCGGAAATGACGCTAACGCGCCATTCCAGCCGTTGTGGGTCCACCCTTTCATTGTTGCGCAGCCGGAACGCGCGGCATGCGGCGAAAGTCTCTCCGGCCTCGATCCGCCTTTCGCTCACCTGATAGGGATCGAAGGCGACGGAGGCGCGGAAGGCCGGCTCGAACCCTTCGAGCGTATAGGTCAGGCGCTGAATGGCGACGTCGTTGTCGTTGCGGAAGCTGACGCGAATGGGCGCAGCCGTGTCGGTGCACGCTGCGTCGAAGCCTGCTGTTGCAATGACATGGTCGAGCCGCTGGCTGCCGCGCCGCCAGTCATAGATGACGAAGGCGGCAGTCGCCGTCCAGATCAGCAACAGGCAGATAACGACGGGTTTGAGATGCCGCGGAAAAGCGATGAGGGTGAGAAGAAGAATGGCACTGAGAACGGCTCCGACAATCACGTAGCCCCTCCCCCATAAAAACTGACCCGCATGCGATCCTGTCCTCCCTTGCCCATTCTTGCCCGCAACGACCGTCCTTTCCCGACGTCGTAACAGCACCGTCTCAACTGCCGCTCCATGCCGTTTCATATACGGATGACTGGAACGGCGAAGCACCGGCATTGCTGCGGACATGCACAACTCTATGGTCGTGCCCCCTGCTGTCAAGACAACCAAGCGTGACTCCGGCCCGTCGCGCCACCGCAACCTGGACGAAACGGCGAAGGGAACCAAACGCCGCCGGAGGCGTTCGACGCATCAGAACAGCATGGCGGGGCGGTAAAATACGTCGCGATACGGGCAAGACGACCGGCAACACAAAGGGACACCATGCCCCTTGGAACCGCCGATCCCCAACCCATATTAAATGAACCTAATATATGTTATAGTGGTCAGTCAGCTCAGGGAGAATAACGATGAAAACGCTGATCGTAACGTCACTCTTGGCCCTGTCGGCCAGCACCGCAATGGCTGCGGATGCCGTCTACGAAACGCCGGCGCCTCCGGTCGCACAGGAAACCTTGCCGGTCTTCACCTGGTCTGGTCCCTATCTTGGTATTCAAGGCGGTGCGGGCTGGGCGAATGGCGATTTTTCGGCCGGCGGCCCCGTCGTGTCGGATAGCTTCGATGGCGGCATTCTGGGCGCTTTTGCCGGTTACAACTATCAGTTCGACAATAATGTGGTTCTCGGCATCGAGGGTGACGTCGATTATAACTGGAACGACAATGACTATGCCGGCGTGAACGTCGGCACCGACTGGCAGGGTTCCGTTCGTGGCCGCGTCGGTTACGCGTTCGACCGGGCCTTGATCTACGGGGCCGCCGGCTGGACGGCCACGCGCGGTTTCATCGAAACGCCCGGAAGCGGCAAGGACAGCACCACCTTCAACGGCTATACTGTCGGTGCCGGTCTGGACTATGCCTTCACCGACAATGTGTTCGGCAGGCTGGAATATCGCTACAATGATTTCGGCGACAAGGATATCTTCGGCATCAACACCGATCTAGACCAGCACACCGTCAAGGTGGGCATCGGTGTGAAGTTCTGATCCCGACCGACCAGCGTCGACATAAAAAGCCCGGCAATCCGCCGGGCTTTTTCTTGGCCGGAAGACCGCACCGGTTTCGCTCATCAATTTTAGCGGCGCGAAAGATATGAACCCCGCAAAAATGAAACATTCACAGACCGTTCAGCAGACCCATGCCATCATGCGGGCATAATGAGCCTCTATCTCCCGACGCAGGCTTATGGAGTAGCCCTCGATGAAAAAGATAATTCTTTCCACAATTGCCGCGCTGGTCGCCACCGGCAGCGTCTTCGCATCCTACGGCACCGCTGCCGCGCAGGACTATCCCTATCGTCCGCGCTATGACCGTGGTTACGACCGTGGCGGCCCGCCCCCACCGCCCTACCGCGAACATCGTCGCCACAATGACGGCGCAGCAATCGCCGGCGGACTGGCCGCAGGCGTCATCGGCGGCCTGATCGGCGGCGCAATCGCCAACGGCAACGGCGGCCCCCGCTACTACGAACCGCCACCGCCGCCCCCACCGCGCTGCTGGTTCGAAGACCGCCGCGTCCCCAATTCCTATGACGGCGGCTGGCACACCGAAAGCATGCGGGTCTGCAACTGACCACATAGCTGAAAATTCGCGATGAATGATCCGATCAGTCTGAATGGCTGGTCGGATTTTTTGTTGGATGGGCAAAAGTTTCGACGACGGCGATGATCAATGAAGTATCGATTCGCTGTGCGGAATTTCGTTCATTCATTCGAAACATGAGAAAATGGTGGGCCCGGGAGGACTCGAACCCCCAACCAAGCGGTTATGAGCCGCCGGCTCTAACCATTGAGCTACAGGCCCTTATCGGAACAAGTTATCCGAAACACCGGCTTCGCAATGGTTCGAATCCGGTGGGTCACGCTCTAACGTAATTTTTACAGCCCGACAAGCCATTGATGCTATCGCAAACTGCCGCTGCCGTATTAGCTTCACAATCTAAGGCAATACCCTCTCAAGGGACACAATCAACGAGGAAACGCCATGACGACGATAAAGGCCCGCCTTTTCGCACTTACCGCATTGACCGCAGTGGCAACGATGCCGCTTGCCGGTAATGTCCTTGCGCAGGAAGCCACCCCGCGCGAAGCCACCATCAGTGTTTCCGGCGAAGGCCAGGCGGCGATCGCCCCCGATATGGCGATCCTGTCCTTCAGCGTCGTCAAGCAGGCGGAAACGGCGGCTGCGGCGCTTACGGAAAATTCCAAGGCGCTCGCCGAGGTTCTGAAGGCGCTGAAAGCCTCCGCCATCGAAGACCGCGATCTGCAGACGAGCAATTTCTCCGTGCAGCCGCTTTACAAGCATTATGAACCCAAGGACGGCGTTTATGTCGCCCCGGAAATTACCGGTTATCAGGTGTCCAACGGGCTGACCGTGCGCGTGCGCGACTTGAAGAAGCTCGGCGAGATTCTCGATACCTCCGTCAAGCTCGGTATCAACCAGGGCGGCGATATCACCTTCACCAATGACAAGCCGGAGGCAACGGTGACCGAGGCCCGCAAACAGGCCGTTGCCGATGCACTGACCAAGGCGAAGACGCTGACGGAAGCGGCGGGCGTGAAGCTTGGCCGCGTCATCCAGATCAGCGAGAACATGCAGCGCCCGATGCCGGTGCCGCAGGGCATGATGCGCGCCGCGATGGCGAAGGAGGCCGACAGCGTGCCGATCGCTTCGGGTGAGAACAGCTACAGCGTGGTTATCAACGTCACCTTCGCTCTCGACCAGTAAAGCCGACCAGGGCGGCGGCATTGCCCGTCGCCCCATTTTCCGAGAGCTGTGCGCAAGTGCCCGCGTGGGCGATGCTCAAAATGAAACGCCCCTCGCCTGTCATTCCGGACAAGGAGGGGCGTTTTTTTGATCCACCCAAAGGGCGGGGGATTTCGGCGGATCAATATCGACCGTTTTAGCGGCGGATTACCGGGCAACCACGCTCATTGGCGAAGACGACGCGGTCACGGCCACGACGGTCGAAGCCTGCAACCACGACGCGGCGCGGCGATACGTCGACAACGCGAGCGCGGCGAAGACCCATGCGGCTTGCCTTTTCTTCCGCAAACTGCGGCGAACAACCGTAACGCGGGCGATCAGGACGGCCCCAACCCGGACCAGGACGATCGGGACGACCCCAGCCCGGACCGCGACCTCTGTCATGGCCGTATCCATCCTGAACCTGAACTCTGAACTGAACATCCGAGCCAGCCGAAGCAGCTGGAGCGGTGGCGGAAATTCCGCCGAGGGCAATGAGGGCCGCCAGGCCGGCTTTTGCAAAAGTGCTGAACATCGAGCTCACTCCGTTTGTTTCTGCGCCGGCAGGGAACTTCCCCCGGCGATTGACGAGACCCTAGACCCCTCCGCCTGAACGCGGGCAGAACCGCATGTTCAGCAGACGTTCATGGATATTAACGGGAAAACGCGCGACTTTTGACGGGAATCAGGGGGAGATATGCAGAACGACTTCGCGGCGGTGCGGCCGGTCGCGGTGTTCGAAAAGATAGAGGCCCTGCCATGTGCCGAGAACGAGCCTGCCCCCACTGATCGGCACCCCGATGGAAACCGCCGTCAGGGCCGACTTGATATGGGCGGGCATATCGTCAGGACCTTCGAGCGTGTGGATGACCCAGCGCATGGAGGCGTCGTCCGAAGGTGGCACGAGGCGGGAAAAAAATGTCGTCAGATCGCGCCTGACATCCGGATCGGCATTTTCCTGAATAAGCAGGGAGCAGGATGTGTGCCTGACGAAGACGGTCAGCAGGCCTTTGTCGATGTCCGCTTGCCTCACAAAACGCTCGGCCTCGGACGTGAACTCGTAAAGGCCCTGCCCATGGGCGGTGGTGATGGTCATTTTCTTCTGCGGCACATTTTTTCCTTCAGATAATTCGGAACAAATTGGCGGTTGCCAACGTTGTACGATGTTCAATTATACCCGATGACAAAAGGGGTACGGGGACCACATGACGGCGGGCTGTAACAGAACGGAAAACCGGCGTCACGGTTGCAGAAAACGGGGAAGGGTTGGCAATACCAGAATGAATTATTCAGGCTTTTCCGTCTCGGGACGAACAGGATATTTTCAGCGCAAGACAGATACAGGGTGCGAAAGACTGATTCATGGCATCCACTGACTATCCTGTCGATCTTACCAATTGCGACCGCGAACCCATCCACATTCCAGGTTATATTCAGCCGCATGGTTGCCTGATCGCCTGCGACAACGCCATGCGCATGATCCTGCGGCATTCGGAAAACTGTCGTGACCTTTTGGGATTCGATGGCGATATCAACGGCAGGACCGCCGAAGAGGTGCTCGGTAAAAACCTTGTCCACGAACTTCGAAACGCGCTCACTGTAACCGGCAGAACCGCGCGCCCCGCAATGCTGCCCGCCACGGAAATGGGCGACGGCCGCAGCTTCGATATTTCGCTCCACCGCTACAAGGCGACAACGATCATCGAATTCGAACCGTCGCAAAGCGAGATGCAGCCGCTCGGCACCGCACGCAAGATGGTGGATCGCATCCGCGAGGCCGACAGTGTCGAAAGTCTGATATCGAGAACGACCCGGCTGGTAAAAGCGACCCTGGGTTACGACCGGGTGATGATCTACCGTTTCGAGGAAGACGGGGCCGGCAAGGTCGTGTCGGAGGCAAAGCAGCCGGAACTGGAAAGCTTCCTCGGGCAATATTTTCCAGCGGGCGACATACCCCAGCAGGCCCGTTCGCTCTATCTCAGGAACACGCTACGCATCATCTCCGATGCCAGTGGCGCGCGGGTTCCCGTGCTGCCCGCCATCGATGCATCGGGCGAACCGCTCGATCTGTCATTCGCGCATTTGCGCAGCGTCTCGCCCATCCACTGCGAATATCTTCGCAACATGGGTGTCGCGGCCTCCATGTCGATTTCGGTGATCGTCGATGGCGCCTTGTGGGGCCTCATCGCCTGCCACCATTATTCGCCCCGCGTTCTGACAATGCCGGTGAGGATCGCCGCCGAAATGTTCGGCGAGTTTTTCTCCATGCATTTGCAAGTCCTCAAGCAGAAGCGCCGGTTCGATACCGTCAATCACGCCCATGCCGCTCTCGATCGCTTTCTGCGCCTTGCTGCCCACCACAACAACATAGGCGAACTGCTGATCGACAGTTTCCAGGATTTTGCCGAGCTCATGCCATGCGACGGCGTCGGGCTCTGGGTCGGAAACAACTGGCACGGCCACGGCGCAACGCCGCCGCCAGACGCCATTCCAAGGCTGGCGCGCTTCGTCGCCTCGGCCAGCGAAGGAAAGGTCTGGGCCACCCATGCCATCTCGCAAGCCATACCCGAAGCGGAAATCTATGCCGGTACCGCAGCCGGAATGCTCGCCATTCCGCTGTCGCAGGTCAAGAACGACTATCTGCTGTTTTTCCGCAGGGAGATCGTGCAAAATTTGAACTGGGGCGGCAATCCGGAAAAATCCTACGCGACCGGCTCGCTGGGCGATCGCCTCACCCCGCGCAAGAGCTTTGCGATCTGGAAGGAAACCGTCCGCCTTCAGGCGCAGCCATGGTCCGAAGCGGACCGGGAAATCGCCGAAGCGGCCAGAATAGCGCTGGTCGAGGTCGCATTCCATCACAGCGAGCTGATGGCCGGCGAAAGGGAGCGCGCGGAAGTGCGCCAGCGCATGCTGAACGAGGAACTCAACCACCGCGTCAAGAACGTTCTCGCCATCATCAAATCACTGGTCGGCACGCCCTCGCAGGAGGGTAAAACCCTGCAAGAATACGTCAACGCGCTGAAGGGCCGTATTCAGGCATTGTCCTTTGCCCATGACCAGATCATTCGCGGTGAAGGCGGCGGGGCGCTGCGCGATCTGCTGGATGCCGAGCTGTCACCGCATCGCTCGCCCGAGACGATCGTCGATCTTGCCGGACCACAGGTGACGCTCGATTCGCGCGCATTCTCCGTCATGGCTCTGGTCTTGCATGAACTGGCGACGAACGCGGCAAAATACGGCGCGCTTTCGCAGACCGGCGGACAATTGCAGGTGCGCTGGGAAATCAACGAGAACCGCGATTGCGAAATGCGGTGGCGGGAAATTCTGCCCATCAGACTGCCCACACCGTCACGCGCCGGTTTCGGCACGGCGCTCATCAGCCGCAGCATCCCTTACGATCTGGGCGGACGCAGCACCATGCGATATTTGCCGGATGGCCTGGAGGCGGAAATGCTCCTACCCTCCCGCCATATCTCGGCGGCAATAACTGTCTCCGACACGAAGACCGAGGATGAAGCCGTGCAGCAGCCCAGGCGTTCCAACGGGGAGGAGTCGTTGAAAATACTGCTCGTCGAAGACCAGATGCTGATCGCGATGGATGTCGAGAACATGCTGGAGGACAACGGCATCAAGACGATCGAAACCGCGACATCTTCGGCAATGGCCATCGAAAAACTGAAGAACTATGTGCCGGATGTGGCTATCCTCGACATCAATCTCGGCTCCGACACGTCCATCGCCGTCGCGCGCGAACTGCACCGCCGCAGCATCCCCTTCCTCTTCGCCACCGGCTATGCCGATGCCAGCATGGTGCCGGACGAATTCGGCAATGTGCCGGTTATCAGGAAGCCTTACGACGAGGACGCGCTGATGGCCGGCATCGGGCTGCTGGTGGGCGACAGGGAGAGGGCGTGAGCGTCCTTCAGGAAAACGAGACTTCCCCAACCTCGACATCGCCCTCATTGAAACCGCGTAAAGCCCCGCTTTTTCGCCTCATCCGGAGTTAGGGCATTGCCGATTTTAAACCGGAACTCCGTCACCGCGTAATTGTCCAGATCGACTTCGCACTGGAACGAAACATCATGCCAGGTATTGCCGATGTTGAACGCGCCGCCGGAAGCGTCGATCGAGCTACCGGAAATCCTGCCCCCGGTGTCCGAATAGGGTATCATGCCACGGGCAGCAAATCCCGCACCCTGAATTTGCGCCAGAGCTTCCGTACTGCAAAGCTGCACGACACGGCGACGCGGCGGCAGATCGCCGAACATCTGGCGTCTCTGGGCCGGAGACAGCAGCGACGAAGACAACAATTGCTTGGCGGCGGGAAGCTTCGCGGGCTTCTCTTTAGCCACTTCGGCAGGTTTTTCATCAGTCGGCTTGGCCTGCGGCACCGCTGCCTGTTCCCGCTCAATCTCCTCCTTGACGGGTGAGACCGCAATTTCTCCCTGCTCGGCGGAAGCCTGGAGATCGCTATTGGCGGCGGCTGGCGCGGGTTTGTCCTCAGCGGTCTTCTCGGGCTGGCTTTCTGGCTCCTTGGAAGGCTCTGTCTTTTCCGCTTCCTCCGCCTTTCCCGGTTTGTCCTCGGGATCCGCCTGCGTCTCCTCCGGCCTCATGGCGATAGCCGGCAGCGTCGCCGGCATAGGCGGCGAAGGTTTTGCTTCTTCCGCCGGGGGTGGCGGTGGCGGCGGTGGAGGTTGCGGCTTTTCCTCTTTCGCCTCCTCTGCGGCGGGCGGCTTTTGCTCTTCCGCCTTCTTCTCCTCGGGCGGCGGCACCAGATCGACGCTGATGCTTTCCGGTTCCTGCGGTTCGGTTATCCCTTTGGGCAACTCGAAAAGAAAGATCGCAACGACGGCCAGATGCAGCAGCACGGAGATGGGCACAGCCCATCCCTTCCCACGCCATCTGCTTGCTGAAACCTGTTGCATGTCATCGAACCAGATCGAACCTGAGCATTTCCGGCAAAAACGGAACGCTTTATTTTCACACATAAGGCTTGTCGCAGAGATCGCCAGTGCGTGAAACAAAAAACCCGGCCAGAGGTGACTGACCGGGTTCAATTTTAAAGGAAGCGGAAAGCTTAGCTGTCGAGGAAGCTTCTGAGCTTTCTGGAGCGGCTCGGATGTTTCAGCTTGCGCAGCGCCTTCGCCTCGATCTGGCGGATACGTTCGCGCGTGACCGAAAACTGCTGGCCGACTTCTTCCAGCGTATGGTCGGTATTCATGCCGATGCCGAAACGCATGCGTAGAACACGTTCTTCACGCGGGGTCAGCGAGGCCAGAACGCGGGTGGTCGTCTCGCGCAGGTTGGCCTGAATGGCGGCGTCGATCGGCAGCAGAGCGTTCTTGTCCTCGATGAAGTCGCCGAGATGCGAATCCTCTTCGTCACCCACAGGGGTTTCGAGCGAAATCGGCTCCTTGGCGATTTTCAGAACCTTGCGCACCTTTTCAAGCGGCATGGCCAGCTTTTCCGCCAGCTCTTCCGGTGTCGGCTCGCGGCCGATCTCGTGCAGCATCTGGCGCGAGGTGCGAACGATCTTGTTGATCGTCTCGATCATGTGAACCGGAATACGGATCGTGCGCGCCTGGTCGGCGATCGAACGGGTGATAGCCTGTCTGATCCACCATGTCGCATAGGTCGAGAACTTGTAACCACGGCGATATTCGAACTTATCCACCGCCTTCATCAGGCCGATATTGCCTTCCTGAATGAGATCGAGGAATTGCAGGCCACGATTGGTGTACTTTTTGGCGATGGAAATCACGAGACGCAGGTTGGCCTCAACCATTTCCTTCTTGGCGATACGCGCTTCGCGCTCACCCTTCTGCACCATGGAAACGATGCGGCGGAATTCAGCAATCGAAATGCCCGTTTCCGTCGAGAGATTCTGAATTTCCTGACGGATTTCGCGGATCGTGTTGCTTTCCTCGCGCGCGAATTCCTTCCAGCCGCGTGCGGCCAGATTGGCAATCGACTTCATCCAGTTCGGATCGAGTTCGGCACCGTGATACTGCTCAAGGAAGCTGTCGCGCTTGACGCCGTAGGATTCGGCAAGGCGCAGCAGCCGGCCTTCGTTCTGCATCAGACGCTTGGAAATGTCGTAAAGCTGCTCGACAAGGCTGTCGACACGGTTCTGGTTCAGCGACAGCGACTTCACCGCCGTGATCAACTGGTCCTTGAGATCCTTGTAGCGACGCTCCTGACCGGAAGACAGGGTTCCCGTGCAGGCAAGGCGAGCCTCGACCTGCTGGTCCTGAAGCTTGCGCAGCTTCTTGTAGGTGTCGGCAATGGTATCAAGCGTTTCCATGACCTGCGGGCGCAGTTCGGCTTCCATCGCGGCAAGCGAAAGATTGGACTCGTCGTCGTCCTCTTCTTCCTCTTCCGGCGGAAGGCCATCGCCGCCCACATCAGTCACATCTTCGTCACCGGTCGGCGAACGCAGCCTGCGGGTCTTTTCCTTTTCTTCGGCGGCCTTGCGGTCAGCCTCGATCTTTTCCGGGCTCTGGAACTGCGGTGCAGCCTTGGCTTCCGGACCGGAATAGGTGGTTTCGAGATCGATGATCTCGCGCAGCAGCGTCGTGCCTTCGTTCAGTTCGTCGCGCCATATGATCAGCGCCTGGAACGTCAGCGGGCTTTCGCAAAGGCCCGAAATCATCGTTTCGCGGCCAGCCTCGATGCGCTTGGCGATGGCGATTTCGCCTTCGCGCGACAGAAGCTCGACGGAACCCATTTCGCGCAGATACATGCGCACGGGATCGTCGGTGCGGTCGGTCGGCTCTTTCTTCTTCGCGGTCGCAAGCGCGGTGCCGCTGGAAGGTGCCAGTTCGCCGCCTTCGGACTCTTCATTATCGGAATCGTCGCTTTCGGCCTCGCTCGGCGCTTCCTCGGCATCCTCGTCCTCGATAACGTTGATGCCCATATCGGACAGCATCGCCATCGTGTCTTCGATCTGCTCGGAGGTCACCTCTTCGGACGGCAGGACGGAATTCAGCTCGTCCATCGTCACATAGCCGCGCTTCTTGGCGGCCTTGATCATCTTTTTGACCGCGTCATCCGAAAGATCGAGAAGCGGACCGTCCGTCGCACCGTCGCGTTCGTTTTCTGCTTCTTCGTTTTCTTTGACTTTGGTTGCCATCTATCTCGTCGCTTTCCCTGACGCTAACACCTGTTCCGCCGCATCGCCGTCCGCCTTTCGAGCATCCGGCTGATCAGCGAATCACTGTCAGACACCTAACGGAGTGATCTTTAATTGCCGATTAACCACGGCAGCCTCAGATAGAATGCAAAGACAGTGCACCCGGAAATGCTTGCTCATGCAATTTCTATCCGCCAAGGCTCATTCCACTTTACTATTCCTGAAATGGTGATTCCCGCTATTTCCCGCCCCGTCAAGCCTTTGAGGGCGAGACAGCCACGGAAATTCTTAAAAAAGGCCGCATTTTGCGGGTTATCACCAGACTACTCCCCTATTTAGGTCGCCTGCCGCAAAAGGCAACCCCACACGTCTTTCAATTCTTGCCTGCAGCACTTAGCCGTGACCGAAGGCCGGTCCCTTCACACGGCCGGACATGACCCCGAAACCATCGATGATCGCCTCCTGATTTTCCATACGGCCAATTTCCAGCTGAACCTCGGCCAGCGCCCGCACCAGAAGCGTGCCGCGCTCGTCATCGGTCGCCTCGCCGATTTCCCGTTCCAGCTCCCGCTTCTGCCAGAGCAGCGATTTCGTCCTTTTATGCAAGGAAAGCGCCTGCACATATCCCTCGCGCGCATCTTCCAGCGCCGCCTGTTCTGTGGCCGTCCACAGGCGCGCATTGCGCACCTGCTGGTCCATGGTTTTCAAAAGCACCTCGAAACCCTGCAGCGACAGGCGCTCGATCAGCCCTGCCCGCGATATGTCCGCTGCACTTTCCGCCGCAAAGGTCAGCACCGTCGACCACAGGCGCTGCAAATCGCGGTTCTCGTAATCGATCGCGGCGATCTCGTCATATTCCTCGAGCAGCAGTTCGGGGTGGTTGACGATGGTGATGGCGAGAACGCTTTCCCTCAGCGAAGGTTTGGTCTGATGTCCCCTGACCAGACCCGACTGCGTCAGCCGGTCCGAGATGCTGCTGGTCGGCGCGGTCATCGCCCCGCCCCGTCCGGGAGCGTTTCGCTGGAAGCCGCGCCCGTTCCCCTGCTGGCCATCGCGGCGGAAATTTCCGCCCTGCGATCCGCTTTGCTGAAAACGCGGCTGGAAGAAGGCATTCAGCCTGTCGCGCACATCCTGCTGGTAAAAACGTCGCACCGCCTCGTCGCCGATCACGGCAACGATCTGCCGCAGGCGGCTTTCAAGCTGGGCGCGCTTTTCAGGCGTATCGAACGTAACCGACGACGTCTCGCGGCTCCAGATCATCGCGGCGAGCGGCTTTGCCTCGGACAGCACCCGATCGAATGGCGCACGCCCCTCCAGCCGCACGAGATCGTCCGGGTCCTTGCCATCAGGCAAAAGCGCAAAGCTGACGGAGCGATCCGGCTTGATATGCGGCAGGGCCAGATCCGCCGCGCGGTTGGCGGCGCGAATGCCCGCACCGTCGCCATCAAAGCAGAGAACCGGCTGCGGCGACATCTTCCATAAAAGATCGAGCTGACTTTCCGTCAGCGCCGTACCGAGCGGCGCCACCACATTCTCGACACCCGCCTGATAGAGCGCGATGACATCCATGTAACCTTCGACGGCAATGACGGTGCCGCCGGAAGCCTGCGAGGCCCGGCGCGCGCGGGCGAAATTGTAAAGAACGTTGCCCTTGTGGAAAAGCTCGGTCTCGTTGGAGTTCAGATATTTGGCCACGGCATCCGCCGCCATGGCGCGGCCACCGAAAGCAATCACCTTTTCGCGCGACGACAGGATGGGGAACATAATGCGGTCGCGGAAGCGGTCATAGGAGACCGGCACGTTTTCATGCACCACCAGCCCGCAGGCTTCCATCTGTTCACGCGCCACACCCTTGCTCGCCAGATGCTCCTTCAGCGCATTGCGGCTATCAGGCGCAAAACCGAGCCTGAACGTCTCGATGGTGCGCCCGGTCAGCCCACGATCGCGCAGATAGGCTCGCGCCCGCGCGCCAAGGGCCGTCTGCAACTGATCCTGAAAGAACAGCGTCGCCATTTCCATGACGTCCTGAAGCGACGTACGCTCGCGTTCGCGCTTTTCGGCCTGCGGATCGGGCTGCGGCATGGAAATGCCGGCCATGTCGGCGATCTGCTGTACCGCTTCGGGGAAACTCAAGCCCTCAAGATCGGTCAGAAACCGGAAATGATCGCCGGAAACACCGCAGCCGAAACAATGGTATCGCCCCTTGCGGTCCTCGCAATGGAAACTCGGGCTTTTTTCCCCATGAAACGGGCAGCAGGCCCAATAATCGCCCCGCGGCGTGTTGGTCTTCTTCTTGTCCCAGGACACACGTCGGCCGATCACATCGGAGATGTTCACGCGGTCGCGTATCTCATCGAGAAAAGAATTGGAAAAGCGCATGGGTTACCTGTTCGAGGCCAGTCTTTCATATAAGCGCATAAAAGCCGCAATACAAAACACTCAGCAAACAATACCCGATATTCACAGGCGCGTTGACATTGGTGTATATACAGATGAATATACGACCGTATATACATACACGGTGTATGAGTGCTTATGAGCTGAAATCAGTTGTAGGTAGCTCATGGATATCGTGATGAAAGATTTCATTTCCTTCGAATGGGATGAAAATAAGCGACAGATTAACATTCAAAAGCACGGTATCGATTTTGAGGATGCAGTCGAGGCACTGTATGAACCACATATCGAAATATCGGCCGACCAAAACGGAGAGGTTCGCATACGCGCCATTTGTCCTTTCATGGAGCGCCTGATAACCGTCATCTACACGATGCGAGGCGAGACATGCCGGGTCATATCGGTGCGCGCGGCGCGAAAAAATGAGCAACAACTCTATTACGCGAACAACCCTGGACGAAATACGCGCTAAGCGGGCTCGCGGCGAGAAGAGCGAGAGCGACTGGGCGCGTGTCGATGCCATGACCGATGAAGATATCGAACGCGCCGTGCGCGACGATCCGGACTGGGCCGGCTTCGAGGACATCGATTGGTCGAAGGCCGAAGTGGTTTTCCCCACGGCGAAAAAATCCATCTCCATCCGCGTCGACCAGGATGTCGTGGACTTCTTCAAATCCACCGGCAAAGGCTATCAGACGCGCATGAATGCCGTTCTGCGTCACTATGTGCATGAACAGCAGAAGAAGCGGCAAGGTTAAAGGCCCGGAACAATTGGCGATCGCTTTCTGCAAACGGGCAGAAGGCCGCAGATCGCCTGCTGCCGCCCGCTTGGGGCAAATTTATGGCAGCGCAGCATCACTAAAAATTATGTTTTTGTAATTTGAGCCGCCCGTCGCGGCGATATAAAACATATTTAAAGGCAGCGCTTGAGCATTCCCATAAAGCTGCTGACGCCCGCAGGCACGTCCCCCGAAAAAAGCCTGCGCGGGACCGCATTTTGATCCGCCGAAATGCACCTTCGTCGGCAGCAAAAAGGCAGGGTAGCCATGGCTACCCTGCCTTTACTTTTTCTGAACGGCAGAAGCCTGCTCCAGCAAGCCCTTACTTCAGCAAATCCTTGACGACGCCGGAAGCCTTCGCGAAGTCGATCTGGCCGGGATAGCGTTCTTTCAGCGCATTCATGCACTTGCCCATGTCGCGCAGGCCGGAGGCGCCGGTTTCGGTGATGACGACCTGACACAGTTCACGCACTTTCTCGGCCGGAATCTCTTCCGGCATGAATTCCTTGATGATGACGATTTCCTCGCGCTCCTGCGCGGCAAGCTCGGGACGGCCGGCACCTTCGTAGATGGTGGCGGACTCCTCCCGCTGCTTCACCATCTTGGTCAGAATCTGCATGATTTCGTCGTCGCTGACGGGGTCCTTGCCCACGCCGCGATTGGCGATATCGCGGTCCTTTATGGCTGCCTGGATCAGACGCACGGTCGATGTGCGTCGGGTATCGCGAGCCTTCAGCGCGTCTTTCAGAGTATTAGCGAACGTGTCGCGCATCATTTCTTCTTCTCCTTGGGAAAGTGCATTCCGCAGCATATCTACAGGGAAACTTTCCACCTTATTTTTCGAAACGACATAACCGAGCAAACCCGCTCAAGCAAATCAAATGCATAAGCCCTTGAATGTGCGAAGGTTTAATTCCGCGTAAATCTTGAGCCTGCGGTTGACCGTTTAAGCAGCTTTCGTTATTTTCCGGCACCTGCACGAGATTTTAACGAAGGGTCGGAACGCGAGTTTATCGCGCGCCCCTTTATGTCACGAAGCCTGCACAAAAAATGGCCCCTCTCCCCCTGCCTTTCAAGAGGCGGGGTGCGAAGCGGCAGAAACGGAACGAGATGACCGAGACAGCGCCCTGGACTACCCGCAAACCGACCGCAATGCTTGTTCTTGCCGATGGCACAGTGATCGAGGGAACGGGCATCGGCGCAACCGGCAAGGTACAGGCCGAAGTCTGCTTCAACACCGCGCTGACCGGTTATGAAGAAATCCTGACCGATCCGTCCTATCTCGGCCAGATCGTCACCTTCACCTTCCCGCACATCGGCAATGTCGGCACCAATGAGGAAGACATCGAAGACCTGACGCCCGCCGCCCGGCGCGGCGCGGTCGGCGTCATCTTCAAGGCAGACATCACCGACCCGTCGAACTTCCGCGCCGCCAAACATCTGGACACCTGGCTGAAGACCCGCGGCGTCATCGGCCTTTGCGGCATCGACACGCGCGCGCTGACGGCATGGATCCGCGAAAACGGCGCGCCGAACGCGGTGATCGCGCATGATCCGAACGGCGTCTTCGATATCGAGGCGCTGAAGGCGGAAGCAAAGGCATGGAGCGGTCTCGTCGGCCTCGACCTCGCCATCGAAGCCACATCCGGGCAATCCTCCACCTGGACGGAAACGCCGTGGGTATGGAACGAGGGTTACGGCACGCTCAGTGAAGCCGACGCCAAGTATCACGTCGTCTGCGTCGATTTCGGCGTCAAGCGCAACATCCTGCGCCTCTTCGCCGGTCTTGACTGCAAGGTCACCGTGGTTCCGGCCCAGACATCGGCCGAAGACATCCTGGCGTTGAAGCCGGACGGCGTGTTCCTGTCCAACGGTCCGGGAGACCCGGCCGCAACAGGCGAATATGCCGTGCCGGTCATCCAGAACCTCATCGCAAGCGATCTGCCGATCTTCGGCATCTGCCTCGGCCACCAGATGCTTGGCCTCGCCGTCGGCGCCAAGACCGAAAAGATGCATCAGGGCCATCACGGCGCCAACCATCCGGTCAAGGACTTCACCACCGGCAAGGTGGAAATCGTCTCCATGAACCACGGCTTTGCTGTTGACGCCAAGTCGCTGCCTGATGGTATCGAGGAAACTCACACATCGCTGTTCGACGGCACCAATTGCGGCCTGCGCATCACGGGCAAGCCGGTCTTCTCCGTCCAGCACCATCCGGAAGCATCGCCCGGCCCGCAGGACAGCCACTATCTCTTCCGCCGCTTCGTTAACCTGCTGCGCGAGAGACAAGGTGAGGCAGCGCTCGCCGAGCGCTGATAACCTTCGGACAATCAGGAAGAATATGCGGCCCGCTTTTTAGCGGGCCGTTTTCATTTCGCGCTTCACCAGAAGGACGAAGCGCACGGTCAGCAGAACGGCTGCCGTCGAAAGGCCGATCACGAAGCCGAACCACACACCGCGCCCGCCATAACCGAGCGGAAAGGCCATGGTCCAGGCAAGCGCCAGCCCGATCGGCCAATAGGAAATAAGGGCCAGTATCGCTGGAATGCGCGCATCCTTCAGCCCGCGCAGCAAGCCTGCCGTCACGGCCTGAATACCATCGACAAGCTGGAAAATACCGGCGATCACCACCAGGCTGCTGGCATAGGCAAGCACTTCCGCCGCTTCCGGCAACTTTGCGTCAAGAAACCATTTCGCCAGGAATTCCGGGAATGCCGCAAACAGGATGCCGCCGCAAATGGCGATGCCGCATGCAATCGCATAGATCATGATAGCGGCGCGCACGAGGTTTTTGAAATCGCCCTGACCGCGCGCTATTCCCACGCGAACGGTTGCCGCCTGGGCCAGGCCGAGCGGAATCATGAAGGCGATGGAGGCAAGCTGCAGCGCAATGCCATGCGCCGCCAGTTGCACGGTGCCGATCTGACCCATCAGGATCGAAGCGGCGGCAAACAGCGTTACTTCCGCAAGAATGGTGATGCCGATCGGCAGGCCAAGGCGCAGCACGTCCCAAAGCGCATGCCAGTCCGGCCGCCAGAAGCGCACGAACAGTTCATATTTCTTGGTTTCCTCACGCGTCTGCACATAAGCGACGATGAAGATAAAACTGAAGGCGTTGACGATGACGGCAACCACGGCCGCACCGTTCATGCCCATCGCCGGCAGTCCCATATGCCCCAGCACCAGCGCGTAAGCCATCAAACCGTTCATCACCAGCATGATGATGGTGACATAGAGAATGATGCCCGCACGGCCGATGGCGCTGACTAGCCCGCGCAGCACGTAAAAAAGCAGCGCCGGCAGCAGGCCGAACTTGGCGATGGCGAGATAATGGCCGGTCAGCGCCGCTACATCGGGGTTTTGCCCGAGATAAATCAGAATGCGCTCTGCATTGAAGAATATCGGCAAGGTGAGCAGCCAGTAGGCGATCGCCACCCACATGCCCATGCGCAGCGAGCGGCGGGCCGCCGTCGCATCCCCCTGCCCGTAGGCCTGCGCCACCATCGGCACCACGGCCACGGAAAATCCCGAGCCGAAAATGAAGACGACGAAGAAGAACTGCCCGGCCAGCACCATGGCTGCCAGCTTTTCAGCCCCCAGCTGGCCGACGATGACCATATCCGTGGTGTGTATACCAAGCTGTGCGAGCTGCGCCCCCACCAGCGGGATGCCCAGCGCAAGCGTAGCCCGAAAATGCGAAAACCACGACCCCGATCCGGAGGGAACGGTTTCTGCAACAATCGACGAAGACATTGTAATTCACCTGAATCTTGGCCATTGCCGCGAATTGCGCAACGGCAGCAGGTGATGAATAAAATATTCCCTTCCTGCACGCAACCTTTGCAGATCAATGATCAAAATTTATGCAGAACGGCCATCCTGCGGCATTGGCTGGATATCGGCTGAAATGGCAGGACATCAAACAAATTTAGCCGAATTTTACCATTTCCCTTTACCTATTAGAATATCGCGTAGTTCTTTCAAACCGTAAGCTGCATGATGCAGAATATACCCGCCATTGAGGCATGTCTTTCCCATCATTTTTCAAGATGAGCCGAACCGGCGCATCTGGTCCAAGGACGTGTAGCTTGCCCAAAAAAACCAATCTCATGACGCGCATCCTGTTTGCGGCGTCATCGCTTGTCGTCGCCGCCTTTGCGGGATTCTCTTTCTACATCGACAGTCTCCAGCACCGGGTGACGACGGAAGCCGTGACGGAAAACATCGATTCTTCCGGTAAACAGGCCGCCCAAAGCATCGCCAACTGGCTGAACGGCCGCATCATGCTGACCGACACCGTGGCAAAGACGCTCGCCAAGCTTCCCGAAGACGACGCCAAGGTGCAGTTCCTGCAGAACGACGTGCTGACGGCGCAATTCATGTCCACCTATTTCGGCAACGCCGAAAATGGCAGTTTCACAACATTTCCGAGATTGCCGCTGCCGGAAGGTTATGACCCGCGCAAGCGCCCCTGGTATCTGGACGCCGTCAAGGCCGGCAAGCCGGTGCTGACCGAACCTTACAACGACGCATCGACCGGCGGCCTCGTCATCACCGCTGCCATTCCCGTTTCCGTCAACGGCAAGCTGGCGGGCGTCACAGGCAGCGATTTCTCGCTGGATTCCCTGGTCGCTATGATCAAGGCGGTCGATGCCGGCAAGGACGGATACGCCTTCCTCGTCAACAGGGACGGCAAGATCCTCATCCATCCGGATGCGAAATTCGTCGATAAGCGGCTCACCGATCTCTTTACGGTCGACACGCCGGCGATTTCGTCTGCAATCCTGCAAACCGAAATCGACGGCAAGGGCAAGATCACCAGCTTCATTCCCGTCGCCGGCCTGCCCTCGGTCGAATGGTATCTCGGTTTCGTCGTCGATTCCGACGTCGCCTATAGCGCGGTCGGCCAATTTCGCCTCGCGGCAACCATCGCCACGGTTCTTGCGGCAGCGATCATGATTGTCCTGCTCGCAACCGTTCTCTCCCGCTTCATCGTTCGCCCCGTCACGCAGATGACATCAGCCATGGAAGGCCTGGCCGCCGGCAATCTTGACGTTGTCATTCCGGGTCAGGAACGCAGCGACCAGATCGGCTCGATGGCCGCGGCAGTCGCTGTTTTCAGATCGAACGCCACGGAACGTCTGCGTCTCGAAGGGGACGCCGAACAGAACCGCACACTTTCCGAACAGGAGCGCAACGACCGCGAAAGACTGGCGGCGAAAGACGCGGCCGACATCCAGTTCGCGGTCGATTCGCTTGCCAGGGGACTGGCGCATCTTTCGAATGGCGACCTCAACTACCGCATCGAGACGCCATTCGTGACCCGCATCGACCGCCTGCGCGACGATTTCAACAATTCCGTCGCCAAACTGAATGCGGCCTTGAGCACCGTCGGCCAGAACGCACGGGCAATCGATGCCGGCGCTGGAGAAATCCGCCAGTCCGCCGACGATCTGGCCAAGCGCACCGAGCAGCAGGCAGCCTCCGTGGAGGAAACTGCGGCAGCGCTTGAGGAAATTACCACGACGGTCAAGGATTCCGCCCGCCGTGCCGAAGAGGTAGGCCGTCTCGTCGACCGTACGCGCAACAATGCCGAACAGTCCGGCATCATCGTCGAAGACGCCGTCCGCGCCATGGAAGGCATCGAAAAATCATCGTCGGAGATCAGCAATATCATCGGCGTGATCGACGAAATCGCCTTCCAGACCAACCTGCTTGCACTGAACGCCGGTGTCGAAGCCGCCCGCGCTGGTGAGGCTGGCAAGGGTTTTGCCGTCGTCGCACAGGAAGTGCGCGAGCTTGCCCAGCGCTCCGCCAATGCGGCCAAAGCGATCAAGACGCTGATCAACGCCTCGACATCACAGGTGCAGTCCGGCGTCGATCTCGTCGGTAATGCCGGCAAGGCACTGGAAACCATCGTCCGCGAAGTGCAGGAGATCAACCGCCACATCGACGCCATCGTGACGTCGTCGCGCGAACAGTCGACCGGACTTCAGGAAATCAACACCGCCATCAACACCATCGATCAGGGCACCCAGCAGAACGCCGCCATGGTCGAGGAACAGACAGCCGCAAGCCATGGTCTCGCCTCGGAAGCGGCGGCGCTCAACGAGCTGCTCGCGCAATTCCAGCTCACCACGGCAACGCGGCGGCAGGCGGAATATGGGCGTGCTGCGTGATAGCAAGGACAGAGCTGGCCGGAGCGACCCGACCATCGCTGCATCGGCTAGAGCATTTCCAGTAAAAGTGCGTAGCGGTTTTACGTCCGGAAAATGCGTAAAAACAAAGAGCTAGAACACGTCCAACGATTCCGTTTAAACTGGACGTGCTCTAGGTCTCTACACGCGCGACGTCATCCTCGGGCTTGACCCGAGGATCCATGGTGCGCCGGGAGATGGATCCTCGGGTCAAGTCCGAGGATGACGGACGAGAGGTTTCAACCTCCCCCATGGCCGGAGCTATCCGGCCATTTTTATTTGCCGCGCGAACGATACCCGGTTCTCTCTCCCGGCTCGATCCGGTAGAGCTTGATCGATCATGATTTTCGGAGGGATCTATGCTGGAACTGATTTGGCGCGGCATTGCCATGGGCATTGGCGGCACCGTGTTTATGGATATATGGGCAATCGTGCTGCACCGGTTTTTCGGCCAGTCCGCCCCGAACTGGGCGCCGGTCGGCCGCTGGTTCTGGCATGTGCCAAAGGGCAGGATATTTCACGACAGCATCGCCACGGCCGCACCTTACGAGCACGAACTGGCGCTCGGCTGGGTTTCGCATTATGCCGTCGGCATTCTCTACGGCGTCGTTCTCGCTTTGATAGTGCCGGCCTCGTGGTTTTCCGCGCCGTCCTTCATCCAGCCATGGATCGTCGGCATCATCACGGTCGGTGCCGGCTGGTTCCTGCTGCAACCGGGGCTTGGCATCGGCTGGGCAGCATCGAAAACGCCGAACCCCAACAAGGTCCGCTTTCTCAACCTTGTTGCGCACACGGTCTTCGCACTCGGCATGTATGCCGTGGCGCTGCTGATGCGCTGAACAAAAAAAGGGGGCCTCAAAAGCCCCCTCGTCTGTTTGACCTCAGATATTCGCCGAGAAGGTGTCGCAATCCTCGACACGACCATTCTGGAAGCCGCGCTTGAACCATTCCATGCGCTGCGCCGAGGTGCCGTGGTTGAAACTATCAGGCACCACATATCCTTGAGTCTGCTTCTGCAGGGTATCGTCGCCGATCTGGTGGGCGGCGGTGAGTGCTTCCTCGAGGTCGCCGGTTTCCAGAATGCCCTTCTGTTCCGTGAACTTTCCCCAGATGCCCGCATAGCAATCCGCCTGAAGCTCTACCTTGACCGACATCTTGTTGGCGTCCACCTGGCTCATGGACTGGCGGCGTCGGTTGAACTCCGGCAGGACGCCGGTCAGGTTCTGGATGTGGTGGCCCACCTCATGCGCAATCACGTAAGCCTGCGCAAAATCACCGGCCGCGCCAAAACGCTTGTCCAGTTCTGCGAAGAAAGCGGTGTCGAGATAGACCTTGCGGTCACCAGGGCAATAGAACGGGCCGCTGGCGGCCGAAGCATATCCGCAGGCAGACGAGACCTGTCCCGAAAATAGAACCAGCGTCGGCTTTTCATAGGTTTGTCCGGCGGACTGGAAAATGCCGCTCCACGTATCCTCGGTCTCGGCCAGCACCGTGCGCACGAAAGCCGTCGTCTCGTCGGCCGATTGACCTTGCGGACGTGCGCCCGCTTGCTGGCTGCCGGATTGCTGCGTTGTGCCGCCGCCATCCAGCGAAATGTCACCGCCTGAAAGCAGCGTGAGCGGATTGATGCCGAGAACCCAGCTGATCAGAAGGATCAGCAGAATTCCGCCAATGCCGATGCCGCCACCACGACGCCCGATCGGCACGCGCATTCCGCCACGGGAAAACGGATCGGTACCCGAAGGCCCCGATCCGGCCGACATGCCGCGCCGGTCCTCGATATTGTCCGACTGGCGGCGCCCTCTCCATTCCATGATCTGATCTCCCCGCAAACGTCGCCTCAACAGGCAACCTTATAAGGCACTATAGTACATCTTGTTCCGGAAGAAAGCGGAGGTGAGCGCATTCGCTCAGGCGGTTCTCCGCCTTTGCCTGAAGACGGTCAAAAACAGCAGGGCAAATACGAGAACACCGGCGAAAAGCACCACGAAACCGGGCTTACCGTCACCGAAAACAATCTCGTGCATGATGCGCCCCAGAACGAAGGTGAAGCCCCCGGCGATCACGAAGGATCACTACACCGAGTTGGTAACGACGCGAGGACGTCAGCTGGTGCTGTTGCGTTTTGCCGATGCGATGAAGGAAATCGGCCAAACGGAAGGCTTGCAGGTGCATCGTTCCCACTGGATTGCCGATGCCGACGTCGCCTCGTTGCGTAAACAGGCGGGTCGTCTGCATGTCGTGACAAGAGACGGCTCGGAAATCCCCGTCAGCTGCTCCCATAATACGGCGGTGCAGGCCCGTTTCGCCGCGCGTTCCACTATCCGTTAAGAGTTTCTGTCGATTCCGGAATTTATGGGGTTCCGTTCTCAAAAACATTTGCCTATAAGCCGCTTCTAGCCTGAAAACTTTGAATTGCGCGCCCCGGCCGGTGATTTTTCACCCTGGCTGGTGTTTTGCGCAACCAAAACGCGGAACGAGAGAGCCATGCCGAAGCGCCAAGATATCAAGTCCATCCTCATCATTGGCGCAGGACCGATCGTTATCGGTCAGGCATGTGAATTCGACTATTCCGGCACGCAGGCCTGTAAGGCGCTGAAGGAAGAGGGTTACCGGGTCATTCTGGTCAACTCCAACCCGGCGACGATCATGACCGATCCCGGCCTTGCCGACGCGACCTATGTCGAGCCGATCACGCCGGAAGTGGTCGCCAAGATCATCGCCAAGGAACGCCCGGACGCGCTGCTTCCCACCATGGGCGGCCAGACGGCGCTCAACACCGCGCTTTCCCTGAAGCGCATGGGCGTTCTCGACCGCTACAACGTGGAAATGATCGGCGCGAAGCCCGAAGCCATCGACATGGCAGAAGACCGCGCTTTGTTCCGCGAAGCGATGGCCCGCATCAACCTCGAAACGCCGAAGTCCATGCTCGCCAATGCGACAGAGATCAAGGACGCCGACCGCAAGAAGCACGAAGCCGCCCGCGCCGAACTCAAGGCGAAGCTTTCCGGTGCCGATCTGGACAAGGCGCTGGACGATCTTGAAAACCAGTGGAACCTTGGCGAGACCGACCGCAAGCAGCGCTACATGGCGCATGCGATTGCAATTGCTGCACAGGCCATTGATCATGTTGGCCTGCCCGCCATCATTCGCCCCTCCTTCACGCTTGGCGGCACCGGCGGCGGCATTGCCTATAACCGCTCGGAATTCTTCGACATCGTCTCCGGCGGCCTCGACGCCTCGCCGACCACCGAAGTACTGGTCGAGGAATCGGTTCTCGGCTGGAAGGAATATGAGATGGAAGTGGTCCGCGACACGGCGGACAATTGCATCATCATCTGCTCCATCGAAAACATCGATCCGATGGGCGTCCACACGGGCGACTCGATCACTGTTGCGCCAGCGCTGACGCTGACCGACAAGGAATACCAGATCATGCGCAACGCCTCGATCGCGGTGCTACGCGAGATCGGCGTTGAGACCGGCGGCTCGAACGTGCAGTTCGCCGTCAACCCGAAGGACGGCCGCCTCGTCGTCATCGAAATGAACCCGCGCGTCTCGCGCTCCTCGGCGCTGGCTTCCAAGGCAACCGGCTTCCCGATCGCCAAGATCGCCGCCAAGCTCGCCATCGGCTACACACTTGACGAGCTGGAAAACGACATTACCGGCGGCGCGACGCCTGCCTCGTTCGAACCGTCGATCGACTACGTCGTCACCAAGATCCCGCGTTTCGCCTTCGAGAAATTCCCCGGCGCCTCGCCGATCCTCACCACCGCCATGAAGTCGGTCGGTGAAGTCATGGCCATTGGCCGCACCTTCGCGGAATCGCTGCAGAAGGCGCTGCGCGGCATGGAAACCGGTCTCACCGGTCTCGATGAAATCGAAATCCCCGGTTTCGAGGAAGGCGAAGGCTCCAAGAACGCCATACGCGCCGCCATCGGCACCCCGACGCCGGATCGCCTGCGCATGGTCGCACAGGCGCTGCGCATGGGCATGACGGAGCAGGAAGTTCACGAAAACTCGAAGATCGATCCCTGGTTCATCGCCCAGTTCAAGGCGATCGTGGATATGGAAGCCCGCATCCGCGAACATGGCCTGCCGCAGGACGCTGAAAACCTGCGGACATTGAAGGCCATGGGCTTCTCCGATGCCCGCCTTGCAAGCCTTACCGGCAAGCGCCCGAAGGAAGTGGCCGAACTGCGCAACAGCCTCAATGTTCGCCCGGTGTTCAAGCGCATCGATACCTGTGCTGCCGAATTCGCCTCGCCCACCGCCTACATGTATTCGACCTATGAAGTTCCCTTCGTTGGCGCCGCGCGCTCCGAAGCACAGGTCTCCGACCGCAAAAAGGTCGTCATCCTCGGCGGTGGCCCAAACCGCATCGGCCAGGGCATCGAGTTCGATTATTGCTGCTGCCATGCCGCCTTCGCGTTGAAGGATGCCGGCTTCGAAGCGATCATGATCAACTGTAACCCGGAAACGGTTTCCACTGACTACGACACCTCCGATCGTCTCTATTTCGAACCGCTGACGGCCGAAGACGTGATCGAAATCCTGCGCGCCGAACAGGAGCGCGGCGAGCTGGTCGGCGTCATCGTGCAGTTCGGCGGCCAGACCCCGCTGAAGCTTGCCGAAGCGCTGGAAAAGAACGGCATCCCGATCCTCGGCACCGCGCCTGATATGATCGATCTTGCCGAAGACCGCGACCGCTTCCAGAAGCTCTTGATGAAGCTCGATCTTGCCCAGCCGAATAACGGCATCGCCTATTCGGTCGAGCAGGCGCGCCTCGTCGCCTCCGAAATCGGTTTCCCGCTGGTCGTGCGCCCCTCCTACGTTCTGGGTGGCCGCGCCATGCAGATCATCCATTCGGAAGGCCAGCTCCAGACCTATCTGCTCGATACGGTTCCGGGCCTCGTACCTGAGGACATCAAGCAGCGTTACCCGAACGACAAGACCGGCCAGATCAATACCCTGCTCGGCAAGAACCCGCTTCTGTTCGATAGCTACCTGACCAACGCCGTCGAAGTGGACGTCGATGCGCTGTGCGATGGCGAAAACGTCTTCGTCACGGGCATCATGGAGCATATCGAAGAGGCCGGCATCCATTCGGGCGACTCGGCCTGCTCGCTGCCGTCGCGTTCGCTCAGCGAGGAGACCCTCGACGAGCTGGAACGCCAAACAACGGCGCTTGCCAAGGCGCTTAATGTCGGCGGCCTGATGAACGTGCAATATGCCATCAAGGATGGCACGATCTACGTTCTCGAGGTCAACCCGCGCGCCTCGCGTACCGTGCCTTTCGTGGCCAAGACCATCGGCGCGCCGATCGCCAAGATCGCCGCCCGCATCATGGCGGGTGAGAAGCTTGACGCGGCAATCGCCGCCTATGGCGCAAAACCCGATCCGCGCAACCTGAAGCACATCGCCGTCAAGGAAGCCGTCTTCCCCTTCGCGCGCTTCCCCGGCGTCGATATCCTGCTTGGCCCGGAAATGCGCTCGACCGGCGAAGTCATCGGCCTCGACACCGATTTCGCGCTGGCTTTCGCCAAGAGCCAGCTCGGCGCGGGCGTCGATCTGCCGCGCTCCGGCACGGTGTTCGTATCGGTGCGCGACGACGACAAGGAACGCGTCCTGCCGGCCATTCGCATTCTCGTGGAAAGCGGCTTCAAGGTACTGGCAACCGGCGGCACCCAGCGTTTCCTCGCCGAACAGGGCGTCAATGCCGAAAAGATCAACAAGGTGCAGGAAGGCCGTCCGCATATCGAGGACGCCATTCGCAACCGTCAGGTCCACCTCGTCATCAACACCACCGACAGCAACAAGGCGATTTCGGACTCGAAGTCGCTGCGCCGCGCGACGCTGATGCAGAAGGTGCCATATTACACCACGATGGCCGGTGCGGAAGCAGCAGCCCTTGCCATCAAGGCGCTGAAGGCCGGCAACCTCGAAGTCAAGCCGTTGCAGAGCTATTTCCAGTAAGCTTCCGGCGCGGAAAACCTCAAGGTTTTCCGGTAGTGAAGACAATTGAAACGCCGCAGGTCACCATGCCTGCGGCGTTTTGCTTTGCCACATAAAGGACCCTGAAGCTTACGCCGCCATAGCCTCGCGCACGCAATTGCGCCCTTCGGTCTTGGCGCGGTAAAGGGCGCGGTCCGCCATTTCCGCCAATGTCTGGAGATCGCAGCGCATCTCGCCGCTGATCGCGACGCCGATGCTGATCGTCACGCCGACGCGCAAACTGCCGCAATCGACCTCGGTTATCGCAACCGCATCGCGAATGCGTTCGCCGATCATGCAGGCTTTCTGAACGCCGGCGCCCGGCAGGAAGATGATGAATTCCTCGCCGCCATAACGCGCCAGCACGTCACCGCCGCGTATGCTGCCACCGATTCGCTTCGCCACTTCCTGAAGAACGCTATCGCCGACGGCGTGGCCAAAACGGTCGTTGATCGCCTTGAAATGATCGAGATCGAGCAACATGGCGGCATCCGCAGGATTTGGCACCGCAGGCATGGCCTGGAAAAAGAAACGCCGGTTCTTGACGCCCGTCAGCGGATCGGTGTTTGCGAGAACCAGCAATTTCCGCTCGGAGCGCTCGGCCACCAGGATCATCACGAACAGGGCGATTGCGAAGTTCAGTGTGATGATGAAGAAGAACGCATCGACGATATTGATGCTGGCATAATCGGGGAAAAGCATGCTTTTCATCACCAACAGCGATATGAGCCCGGAAATGCCCGTGATAGCCGCAAGCGCCAGCCGGGAAAGAAGCGGCTCCTTGCGCCAGTTGGCGAGAAAAACGACCGCGCCCGCAAGATAGGCCAGAGCCGCGCAACCGTTGAACAGGGCCGCGCGAAACGCGTTATTGTCAGCGATTTGCTGCGCAACGACAATCGCCATCATGGCGATGACGCAGGTAACGAAAACGGTCCACTTTACGGGCGAACGTCCATCGCACAAGATTTTCAGACCGAGCCAGATCAGCGAATAACCCGCAATACCGAAGACGACGCTGCCGAGCTGCCATAAGGCGGGCGAAACCATTCCCCATTCACCGTAACCGGCAAGTGTCGAGCCGATTACCATCGCTGCAAAGCCAGCAGCAAGAACAGCCGGGCCAGGCAAACCGCGATTTGTCAATTTGAGGTAGATGAAACTCAACAATCCGACGATGTAAGAACATTTTTGCATCAATATGACGGTCGTAAGATCGAGTTCGCCAAACATAACATGCCCACGCAATAGATAAATTGAAACGACACAATTAAATTATGAAGTATAAAAATACAATAAAATTCCAAATTTAATAGACATTAAAATATTACTCCAACATTGGGAATATGCCCATTCGCTCTGCGGGGCGGTGCCCCCGGAGATCTCGGCATGCCCTGAAAGCGCAGGACACATCGTATTTCGCCGCATTGGAAAAGATGGCCAACCGTTGCGCGCTGCCTTCCCAATGGTCATGTTCACTCTATGTCCCCTCGAAAGAGATCAAACGTTCCATCTAACTATTTGAATTAAATTAGAAATATACCTGTTTCAAATTTGCTGGCATTTCCCTGCCGTCTTCTGATATAGTCGGCTCAGTTGTGATTTTGACATGGTTCCGGAGTTCCTCTCCGGAACCTGTTTCTTTTTGTGTCTGCAAGTAAAGCGACAGGACTGCGAAGGATAAAAAAATGGTAGAAAAAGTACCGATGACGCACGGTGGATTCATCAAGCTGCAGGAGGAGCTGCGCTTTCGTCAGCAGGAGGAGCGTCCCCGTATCATCGAGGCAATTGCGGAAGCGCGCGCCCATGGCGACCTTTCGGAAAATGCCGAGTACCACGCTGCCAAGGAAGCACAGAGCCACAATGAAGGCCGCATCACCGAACTCGAAGATCTGACCGCACGCGCGGAAGTCATCGACCTGTCCAAGATGTCCGGTTCCAAGATCAAATTCGGCGCCACTGTGAAGCTGATCGACGAGGATAGCGACGAGGAAAGAACCTACCAGATCGTTGGCGACCAGGAAGCCGATGTGAAGGCTGGCCGTATTTCCATTTCCTCGCCCATCGCCCGCGCCCTCATCGGCAAGGAAGTCGGCGACAGCATTGAAGTCAACGCTCCCGGCGGCGCCAAGGGTTACGAGATTCTCGCGGTGCAGTGGGGCTGATTGCCCTCAAATGCAATGCGCCCGCTGCGGGCGCATTGCTTTCCGACGTATCGAACTGAACGCGCCCTGGAGCGCTCTGCGTCCGAAACGACGTTGCACAAGAACGCTCTAGCACTTCGAATCTGCCGCAAAGACGGAAGCCCATCTTGCCCCACGCCAGTCTGAAAGATGTGCAGGTGCTTGCGCCGAACTTCAAACGCCGGCTCTCCGGCGTCACCTCCACCATCGTCCAGCTTATCCCGGTGCAAAACCGGCTGGGGCAGAAGGTAGCCGTCATCGGACCCGGCCTGCCCCAGCATCTGCCGCATGTGCGTTTCCGCGATCTGTGGCGGCTCTGGCAGAACGGTCCGCTCGGCGGCCCGCGCATATGGCACGCCCGCCGCAATCTGGAAATGCTGCCGGGCATTTTTATGCGTGATGTGCTGCGCATGAAGGTGAAGCTGCTCTTCACCTCGGCCGCGCAAAGGCGGCATTCGGCCTATACCCGCTTTCTGATTTCGAAGATGGATGCGGTGGTCGCGACAAGCGGCCGTTCCGGCTCGTTTCTGGAAGTTCCCCATAGTGTTGTCATGCACGGCGTCGATACCGACCTGTTTCATCCGGGAAACGGTCCCGAAGACACGATCGCCTCGACCGGCCTGCCGGGCCAGTATCTGATCGGCTGTTTCGGACGGGTGCGCCACCAGAAGGGTACCGACCTTTTCGTGCGCGCCATGATCGAGCTTCTGCCCGCCCACCCCGAATGGACGGCGGTCGTTTCCGGCCGCGTAACCCCGGAACACAAAGCCTTCGCCGATAAGCTCACAGCCGATGTCGCAGCCGCCGGCCTCTCGGACCGCATCGTGTTTCAAGGCGAAGTGGACGACATCAAGCCCTGGTACCGGCGGCTGACGCTTTACGTCGCGCCGTCGCGCAACGAGGGTTTCGGCTTGACGCCGCTCGAAGCCATGGCTTCGGAAACGGCCGTCGTCGCCAGCAATGCCGGGGCCTATGAGGAGATGATCGTCAGGGGCGAGACCGGCATGGTCGTCGAAGCCGGCGACTACCCATCCCTGCGGGATGCGATAAAACCCTATCTTGCCGACCCGGCCCTCGCCAGGGACCATGCCCGTGCCGGGCTTGCGCATGTGCGCAATGTATTCCCGCTGGAAAAAGAGGCGACAAGCCTCGGCACGATCTACGACGTGCTGCGCGGGTAAGCGGCGGCAAGGCGTCGCCGTTCAGATCTCCACGAGACCGACGCGCTTGACCTGACGGATGGTGAGCATGGTGCGCACCGTATCGACGTTTTCATCCGCGGTCAGAACCTCGATGACGAAATCCTGGAACTCGGTCAGGTTTCTGGCGATGCAATGCAGCAGGAAATCGCTTTCGCCGGACACCATCCATGCCTGCCGCACCAGCGACCATCCACCCGTCGCCGCCGCAAAGGCTTTCAGATTGCTGTCCGACTGGCGCTTGAGACCGACCATGCAGAAGGCGACGAGATCGAAACCCAGCTTCGGCGCGTTCAACATGGCGTGATACCCCTCGATCACATCAGCTTCTTCCAGCTTGCGGACGCGCCTGAGGCAGGGCGGAGCGGAAATCCCGACCCGTTCGGCCAGCTCCACATTGGTCATGCGCCCGTCACGCTGCAATTCGCGCAGGATTTTCAGATCGATGGCATCGAGTTCGACGCTGGTCACGGAGAAGTTCCTCGTTTAGCTGGAGAACTTCCTTGTACTATTTGGTACGGGATTCGCAACAATATGCCGCCGGCTGGTCACAAAATTGCGCGCGCATCCACAACTGCCTTGTTGGTAACGCAAGGCTGCCCTTGAATAAAGGCACTAGACAACCTTAAATACCTGCCAACGAAGGGGTTGTGGCCTGTCCGCCGTCTTGCGGCTGGAAGGCTCTGCTGCCGAAAGGCCCCGCTATTGAAAGGAATGTTTCCATGTCTGCCCGCCATACCAAGGTATTGATCATAGGCTCTGGTCCCGCCGGGTATACGGCTGCGATCTACGCGGCCCGCGCAATGCTGAAACCCGTGCTGATTGCCGGCATGGAACAGGGTGGCCAGCTGATGATCACCACCGATGTCGAGAACTATCCAGGCTTCGCCGATCCGATCCAGGGGCCCTGGCTGATGGACCAGATGCTGAAACAGGCAACGCATGTGGGCGCTGAAATCGTCAGCGACCTCGTGACCGAAGTCGAAACCAACACGCGCCCCTTCGTGGTCAAGACCGATTCCGGTCAGGTCTGGACCGCCGACACGCTGATCATCGCCACCGGCGCCAAGGCAAAGTGGCTCGGAATTGAGAGCGAACAGCAATTTCAGGGCTTCGGTGTTTCGGCCTGCGCGACCTGTGATGGTTTCTTTTATCGCAACAAGGATGTGATCGTGGTCGGCGGCGGCAACTCCGCCGTGGAAGAAGCGCTCTATCTCGCCCATATCGCGAAATCAGTGACCGTCGTGCATCGCCGCGATAGCTTCCGCTCGGAGAAGATCCTTCAGCAACGGCTTTTCGCCAAGGAAAACGTCAAGATCCTGTGGAACACGGAAATCGCCGAAATCACCGGCGCACCCGCCAAGCCGCCCATGCCGCCCTCCGTCTCGGGCGTGAGGCTGCGTGACACCAAGACCGGTGCGATCAGCGACACGCCGATCGACGGCGTCTTCGTCGCCATCGGCCATGCGCCGGCGGTCGAACTGTTCAACGGCAAGGTGAAGCTCAAGGATAATGGTTACATGTGGACCGCACCCGATTCCACGGCGACCGACGTGGAAGGTATTTTCGCGGCCGGCGACGTCACCGACGATATTTACCGCCAGGCAATCACCGCCGCCGGCATGGGCTGCATGGCAGCCCTTGAAGCAGAACGGTATCTCACCGCGCAACAACCGCTCGCGGTAGCAGCGGAATAACCGAAAGGCAGGATAGGCATGGCAATGCCATTGGACTGGGATAAACTGCGCATTTTTCATGCCGCAGCCGAAGCGGGGTCTTTTACCCACGCTGCCGACAAGCTGCATTTGTCCCAGTCGGCCATCAGCCGTCAGGTCAGCGCGCTGGAACAGGATGTCGGCGTCAAGCTGTTTCACCGTCATGCCCGAGGTCTGATCCTCACCGAGCAGGGCGAACTGCTTTATCGCACCGCCCATGACGTGCTGCTGAAGCTTGAAACCGTCAAGATGCAGCTGACCGAAACGACGGAGAAGCCGAGCGGCAAGCTGCGCGTGACGACGACCGTCGGTCTCGGCCAGGGCTGGTTGACGGACAAGGTGCAGGAATTCCTGCAACTTTATCCGGAAATGTCGATCCAGCTCATCCTCGACAATGAGGAGCTGGATGTGAACATGCGGCACGCCGATTGCGCCATCCGCCTGCGCCAGCCGCAGCAATCGGACCTCATCCAGCGCAAGCTGTTTACGGTCCACATGCACGTCTATGCGGCGCCCTCCTATATCAACCGCCATGGCGAGCCGCAGTCGATCGAGGATCTGGACAATCACCGCATCATCTCCTTCGGCGAACCGGCGCCCAACTACCTGCTCGATGTCAACTGGCTGGAAAATGCGGGGCGCTCGTCGGACAACACGCGCATTCCACATCTGCAGATCAACAGCCAGACCTCGATCAAGCGCGCCTGCCTTCTGGGGATAGGTATCGCCTGTTTGCCCGATTATATCGTCGGGCGCGACCCGGGACTGATTCAGCTGTCGCTTGCCGCCGATATTCCCTCGTTCGATACCTACTTCTGTTATCCCGACGAGATGAAAAACGCTGCAAAACTGAAAGTCTTCCGGGATTTCGTCGTTGCCAAGGCACGGAACTGGAACTTCTGACGTTTAAATAGCCGACGAGCGGATATAATTGTTTAAATTCAATAACTTGCACAATGGTGCGTGAGAGCGGCACATAGATGCCGCTCTCCAGCTTTGCACATAAAATATACCGGAAATATCTAGACCTGCATCAAGCGCATGCCTGACCTGCACAAAGAAGAGTTGTTTCGTGCACAAAAAAGCACCATATCGCTCTCAGTTGATGCACACGGTGGCTTTTCCTCCCAGTTCCACCGCATCAGCTGTTCCCCTCTGGAGGTTTTTAACCTTCACACTTAAAGGGCCCTGGATCTATCCGGCGGCCCTCTTTTTTTACCCGCAAGAATTTTCTCCAATTTGGCGAAATATCGCACGATGCAACCTTGTTTTGTATTCTTGCCGCTCCCATATTTTAGTTAGCTGTCACGCTTGCCTATGCACGCGACAGCTGTTCCCCTCTGGAGGTTTTAACCTTCAAACTTATCAGGCCGCGGAGAAATCCAGCGGCCTTCTTTTTTGGAAGACGCTTCGTCGCCGCCGATAAGGCCCTCACGGAGACGTGAATTGTATATCGTAAATCATCGATATAAATATCGGAAACACCAGATATTAGAGAAACGCTGATGAACCCGGAGGAAATCCTCAAAGCCCTTTCACATCCTGCAAGGCTGAAGTTCCTTGAATGGCTGAAAAGCCCGGAAAGTCACTTCTGCCAAGACCATCCGCTCAGCATGGGCGTATGCGCCAACCAGTTCCAGATCAGCGGCCTGTCGCAATCGACGGTGTCGTCACATCTGGCGGTTTTGCAGGCGGCCGGCCTGATAAGGTCGAAGAAAGTCGGGCAATGGGTGTTTTTCGAACGCGACGAGGAAACCATCGACGCCTTCCGCAATTATCTGCAAGCCAATCTTTGAGCCTCCCAAGCTTATAAGACCGGGGCGTCGGACCGAAAGCTGCAAGGCGGTTTTCTCTCCGATGCCCAGACAAAAAGACAGCGCGCCAGCCGCGCAATTTTGCCAACCGACCAGAAAGTGAAGTCGCATGACCAGTCTTTTCGAACCGGCACAGGCCGGCGATATCGCACTCGCCAACCGTATCGTCATGGCTCCCCTCACCCGCAACCGCTCGCCGGGGGCAATTCCCAACAACCTCAACGCCACCTATTACGAACAGCGCGCAACAGCCGGGCTGATCGTCACGGAAGGCACGCCGATTTCCCAGCAGGGTCAGGGTTATGCGGACGTTCCGGGCCTCTACAAGCGGGAAGCGGTCGAGGGTTGGAAAAAGATCACGAATGGCGTGCATTCGGCAGGCGGCAAGATCGTCGCGCAGATATGGCATGTCGGGCGTATTTCCCACACGTCGCTCCAGCCACATGGCGGCCAGCCCGTCGCCCCTTCCGCCATTCCGGCCAAGTCCAAGACCTATATCATCAATGATGATGGCACCGGCACCTTTGCGGAAACCTCCGAACCCCGTGCGCTGACCATTGACGATATCGGCCTTATCCTCGAAGACTACCGCACCGGTGCACGCGCAGCACTTGAGGCCGGTTTCGACGGCGTCGAAATCCATGCCGCCAACGGCTATCTGATCGAGCAGTTCCTGAAATCCAGCACCAACCAGCGCACCGACGACTATGGCGGTTCGATCGAAAATCGCGCCCGTTTTCTGCTGGAAGCAGTGGATGCGGTTGCCGAAGAGATCGGCGCGGGCCGCACCGGCATCCGCCTGTCCCCCGTCACCCCCGCCAACGATATTTTCGAGGCCGATCCGCAGCCGCTCTATAATTACGTGGCGGAAGAACTCGGCAAGCGGGGTCTCGCCTTCATCCATGTCGTTGAAGGTGCGACGGGTGGTCCGCGCGACTTCAAGCAGGGCGACAAGCCCTTCGATTACGCCGCCTTCAAAGCCGCTTATCGCAACGCCGGCGGCAAGGGGCTGTGGATCGCCAATAATGGTTACGACCGTGAAAGCGCAATCGAAGCCGTTGAAAGCGGCAAGGTCGATGCCGTCGCCTTCGGCAAGGCCTTCATCGCCAATCCCGATCTGGTGCGCCGCTTTGAAAACGATGCGCCGCTGAACGAGCCGAACCAGCCGACCTTCTATGGTGGCGGGGCCGAAGGCTATACCGACTATCCGGCGCTTGGCTGATAAGTGATAAATCCAAAACGCCGCACCGCTCCACAGCGGTGCGGCGTTTCGCTGTTTTAACGCAGGCTTCGCGCCTGCCGCGCGGCAAAATCGGAAAATGCGCCCATGACGAACGCATTGGCGACATGCAGCGCCTGCAAAAAGCCATTGCCCGTTTCCCGGCCGATGCTCATCAGCGCCACCTGAAGACAGTAGAGGCCGAGCAGCACCAATGCGCGGCCAAGGTTCGGCCGGAGGTTATCGTAGCGCAAGGCAAAGACCACCAGCGACACGATGGGAGTGGCAATGAAAATGCCAAGCCCCTTATGGATCGAAAGCAGCGATCCGTCATAATAGATCGACAGTCCGGCCAGCAGCACCTGCGCGAAAATCAGCACCGGCACGCTTGCCGAAATCGCTGCAAACATGCGGGACAATCCATTCACCGTTGTCACCATCACACCCTACTCCCGGCATCGGCCGGACGACGAAGGTTCGCCGGTTGCGGCACCTGTTCAAGGCAGCCGAGGCTCGCCAGTGTCGCCGCTACCGCAACATCGATCGGCGTTTGCGGTTCCGCCCCGAGAAAATCCACAAGCTTGCGATTGCTCATCCGGATCGGCATCTGCCAGAGATATTTCATTTCCAGGACTTCACGGAACAATGGCATGAAAGGCGCGGCCAGCCCCATGGCCCACCAGGAAAGCTGCCGCATCTTGACCGGATGGCCCACCACGCGCTCGATTGCCGCGACCAGTTCCAACCCGTCGAAATCCCAGACACCCTCCATGTGGTAGACGGCAAAAGTCTGAAGCTCGTCCGAGCGATCAAGCAGCCGTCCGATCGTCTCCGCAACATCAGGCAGATAGGCCCATTGATGCCCCGCGTGGGGATGTGCCGGGTTCTGAACGCTGCGGACCGGCTTGCCCGGCCGCACCAGCATCTGCGAAAACCAGTTGTTTTTCGCATCCGGGCCGAAAAAATCCCCGGCACGGACGATCAGCACGGGCACGCCGCGCATCGACGCCATTTTCAGCCGCCGCTCCATTTCCACGCGCAGGACGCCCTTGCGGGTGAAAGGCCTTTGCGGACTGTCCTCCGTCAAGAGCGGAAAAGCGTCAGAGCCGAAATTATAGACGCTGCCCGGAAACACGATCCTCGCCCCGCAGGCCTCGGCGGCGGCAATGGTGTTGTCAAGCATCGGCAACACCTGTTTGTCCCAGTTGCGATATCCCGGAGGATTGACCGCATGGACGATGAGCTTGGCGCCGTTTGCCGCCGTCACCACATCCTGCCGGTTCATGGCGTCACCAGTCACACGCTCGACGCCATCGGTGGCGTCGGTCGACACCGGTTGTCGTGTCATCGCCCTCACCCGCCAGCCGCGCTGCAGCAGCATCTTCGAAACATGGCTGCCGACACCGCCATTCGCCCCGATGATCAAGGCTAGAGGCTGGTCATTCCCTGCTGTATTTGCCTGATTTTCATATATCATGGTGGTCACTCCTTCCTGTGGGCTGGAGTATCGACCCATCAGGCGATATACGAAATTGTCGAAATAAGTGGAACAGCTATACAAAATCTTATGTTCAAAAGCCGCAATGTCAGTTGGGATTTTTACCGGACCTTCCTCAGCGTGCTGCGTGACGGCTCGCTTTCCGCCGCTGCCCGCGAACTCGGCATCACCCAGCCGACGGCTGGGCGCCACATCAGCGCGCTGGAAGAAACCGTTGGCTTTCCGCTGTTCATCCGCTCGCCGCACGGGTTGATGCCGACGGAAGCCGCACTGGCGCTCCGGCCCTATGCGGAAAATCTGGCAGCGACGGCCTCAGCCCTCATGCGCGCCGCCTCCGGCGAAGTCGGCAAGATCGAAGGCACGGTGCGCATCAGCGCCTCGGATATCATCGGCGTGGAAATGCTGCCGCCGATCATTACGGCCATGCAGGAGGTTCATCCCCGGCTTGAAATCGAGCTTTCGCTCTCCGATTCGCTGGAAGATCTTTTGCGGCGCGAGGCCGATATCGCCATTCGCATGACCGAACCGCAGCAGGATGCGATCGTGATGCGTTATATCGGCAATTTCCGTCTGGGATTTCACGCGACGCGCGACTATCTGGCGAAAGCCGGCACTCCGAAAGACATGGGCGACCTTGAAGATCATCGCCTCATCGGTTTCGACCGCAAGACGCCCTTCATTCGCGCGGCCGTGCAGCGCATGCGTTCAATCGATCCGGAGATACCGGACACGGAAGAAATTTCCTTTGCAATCCGCGCCGATAGCAATCTTGCTCAGCTTGCCATGATCCGCGCCAGCGCGGGCATCGGCGTCTGTCAGATCGGTCTGGCGCGCAAGGACCCTCGGCTTGTCCAGGTCCTTCCGAAAATCGACATCCCGCTGCACACCTGGGTCGCGATGCATGAAAATCTCAAGACCTCGCCGCGATGCCGTGCCCTGTTCAGCGCCCTTGTCGAAGGCCTCAAGGCCCATCTCAAGGAAACCGATCCGGGCGCACCGCCACAACGGCGCTGACGTCATTGCGCCATCGATGCCGCGCGACCTTGCGTCCGCACTTGCATGAAACAAACCGGCGAAGCATGGAGGATGATGCCGTTTTCACCGGAAATGCTGAAACCCTTCATCAAAACGGCCTGGCGGGAGGCGAAACCTTGTCGACCACCTCCGCCTCCGGCCGATCGCCGCCCTGGCTATATTCTTCATGCCACTGGCCGCGCTCGTCCTGATAGCTGATTTCCTCGTCATCGCCGCCCACCTGCTGTTCGGCGGCAACGATGCGCGCGGCCTCGACGGCATCGGCATAGGACGGAAATGTTTCGGAATAAGCGCCGTTCATGCGGTAAGCGAAGCCCCCGTCATGTTCGACGATTTCATATACCACTTTGGTCATGCATGTTCCTCCTGTTTCAGTAGGTGACATGGCAACCACAACCGCGCTTCAAGCATTGCACCCGAGGGGGACACCGCGGCACGAGCAGCATGTCCAGACGACATCACTATCCTACCAAAAGCACTCAAGCGCAAATCCTGCTTGATCTTCACGACGATACGTCACAGCCTCACATTGTCAGGAGAGGGGAAATCGATGGTGGGGTCTATTTTGAAACAGGAGCGCATGCTGCTCCTGGCCATACCTGCGGCGATCGTCGCCTACATGGCCGAACATGCAGTATTCGAGGCCGGCAAAACGGCCTCGCTCATTGCTGCGATCGCGCTCATCGGCATGATCATTCTGGTGTCGGTGCGGGTTGCGCATCACGCCGAAATCCTGGCGACCAAAGTCGGCGACCCCTATGGCACGATGATCCTGACACTCTCGGCGGTGGCGGTGGAAGTGCTGATCCTCGCCATCATCATGAGCGAATCCAGTTCGCCGACCCTGGTGCGCGACACGATCTATTCCGCCGTGATGATCGACATCAACGGCATTCTGGGCCTGGCCGCCCTGCTCGGCGGCCTTCGCCACGGCGAGCAGCCCTATAATGACGATTCCGGCAAGACCTACGGCGTCATGATCCTCACCGCCATGGGCATCTCGATGATCGTGCCGGAATTCATTCCCGATCAAAGCTGGCACGTCTATTCCGCCTTCACCATCGTCGCCATGATCGCGCTTTATGCCCTGTTTCTCAAAATGCAGGTCGGCACACACAGCTATTTCTTCAGCTACGCCTATCCGCGCAAGGCGCGCCCGGATGGTCAACCATCCGACAGCCATGCGGAAGAAGAGGGAGAGGAAGGCAGCGCATCCCTCTCCATCGGTCTCATCATCGCAGGCGTGGTGCTGATCGGCGTGCTGGCGGAATTCATGGCCGCCTTCTTAAGCGAGAGCCTCGAAGGCACAAGCGCGCCACCAGCGCTGATGGCAGTGGTGGTCGCGACGATCTCTGCATCGCCGGAAATCCTGACCGCACTCAGGTCCGCATTGCGCAACCGCATGCAGGCCGTGGTCAATATCGCCATGGGCGCCTCGCTCTCAACGGTAATCCTGACGGTGCCGGTGATGGAGGGCATCGCGCTTTACACCGGCCAGCCATTCGTGATGGCGATGACACCGGTCCAGACCGTCATGGTCTTCATCACCCTCATCGCGGCCGCCATCAATTTAAATGACGGCGAAACCAACGCGATCGAGGGGATGACGCATTTCATCCTCTTCGCCACCTTCATTATGCTGTTGTTTCTCGGGCTTTAAAAAGCCCGGTAAGCTGCCGGGCCGAGGGTGATGACAACGCTGCCCTCCCGCACAACGTCATCCTTGGGCTTGTCCCAGGGATCTAATCACATCCAAATAAATCTGGCGTTGCAGATGCTCGGGACAGGTCCGAGCATGACGGCAGAGAGCTTGCGGGACTTTGAAACAAAAAAGCCCGGCATCGCTGCCGGGCTTCCTTCAAGATCGTATCAACCGATCAGCGGCAATCGGCGCAGAAGCGCTGGATGCGCTTGCAGGCTTCTTCAAGCAGCTCTTCCGAAGTGGCGTAGGAAATGCGGAAGTTCGGGCCGAGGCCGAAAGCCGATCCCTGCACGACGGCGACGCCTTCGGCTTCCAGAAGCTCGGAGACGAAATCCACATCCGTTTCGATGACCTTGCCCGACGGCGCGGTCTTGCCGATCATGCCGGCGCAGGACGGATAGACGTAGAATGCGCCTTCCGGTGCCGGGCAATTGATGCCCTTGGCCTGGTTGAGCATGGAGACGACGAGATCACGACGGCCTTCGAAAATCTTCTTGTTGGCCGGAATGAAATCCTGCGTGCCGTTCAGCGCTTCGACAGCCGCCCATTGCGCAATCGAGCTGGCGCCCGAGGTCTGCTGGCCCTGGATCATGTCCATGGCCTTGATGAGCGGCAGCGGGCCGGCCGCATAGCCGATACGCCAGCCGGTCATGGCATAGGCCTTGGAAACGCCGTTCATCGTCAGCGTTCGGTCATAGAGCGAAGGCTCAACCTCGACCGGCGTGACGAATTTGAAATCGCCATAGGTCAGGTGCTCGTACATGTCATCCGTCAACACCCAGACATGCGGATGCTTGACCAGCACGTCCGTCAACGCCTTCAGCTCGTCATGCGAATAGGCAGCGCCGGACGGGTTGGAAGGCGAGTTGAAAACGAACCACTTGGTCTTCGGCGTAATCGCCTTTTCAAGCGCTTCCGGCTTCAGCTTGAAATTGTCTTCAAGCGTGGTGTCGACGAAAACCGGCGTACCGCCGCAAATGGCGACCATTTCCGGATAGCTGACCCAGTAAGGTGCGGGAATGACGACTTCGTCACCCGGGTTGAGGGTGGCCATGAAGGCGTTAAAAAGGATCTGCTTGCCGCCGGTGCCGACGATCGTCTGCTCCGGCTTGTAGTCCAGGCCGTTTTCGCGCTTGAACTTGTCGGCGATGGCCTTGCGCAGTTCCGGAATGCCGGAAACGGGCGTGTACTTCGTTTCGCCGCGCTTGATGGCGTCGATGGCGGCTTCCTTGATGTTTTCAGGCGTATCGAAATCCGGCTCGCCGGCGCCAAGGCTGATCACATCGCGGCCCTTCGCTTTAAGCTCGCGGGCTTTCTGGGTAACGGCGATGGTGGCGGATGGCTTTACGCGGGAGAGAATGTCGGCAAGGAAGGCCATTTTTAATCGGTCCTGTTGTGGTTGACATCGGCAGAGGCAGGAAAACTTGTCTTCTGCGGCATTTTCTATGTCGAAAGACAGGCGGTCTTTCAAGGTCAAAAGCAGCATATGTGGCATGGAGAAGAATTTAAACCTTCCTTAACCCGGAAGTAACGCTTGATGCGCTAAAATCATCAGCTAGAGGTCGTCTCTCTATAGCTGGTGGAAAAATGGCGCCTAAAAGCATCTTTTCCAGTCTTGTCCGTGAGGTCGATGGCACATGGTCCACGGCCTACAGCACCTTCAACCTGAAATCTGCCCTGCAGCCCATCTTTCGCCGAACGATGAACGGCACACTCGACATCGATTCCTTCGAGGGTCTGGTGCGTCCCCACCGCAACGGCGAGCCGGTAACGCCGGGTGAATTTTTCTCGCTGGTGGAGCCGGACGATATCGAGAATATCGACAGCATCCTGCGCACGATCCACATTCTCAATACCGGCAGGCTCAATCGGTCCCGCGCCCGCATCTTCGTCAACTTCCATCCGGGCCTGTTCCAGACGCCGGCCAAGATGCGCCAGGAGGTAGAGCGCATGCGCCTTACCGCCCACGAGGCCGGCATGACGGCGGACCGCATCGTCTGCGAAATCTCGGAGAAAAAAGCGTCCGACACGCAGATGGTGGCCGACTTCGCCTACCATATGCATGACATCGGCTTTCGCGTGGCGCTGGATGATTATGGTGCCGGCGATTCCGACATTGACCGGGTGAAGCTCATCAAGCCCGACTATGTGAAATTCGAAGCGGGCTGGGTGCGCGATTTCATGCAGAATTCGGCGGGCGCCGCCCTTCTGCGCGTCATCGTCAGCCAGTTCCGTGACGATGGAATAGAGCCGGTGTTCGAAGGGCTGGAAACCGGCTGGCAGGTGGATATCTGCGAGGAAGTCGGCGTCCTGCTGATGCAGGGTTACGCGCTGGCAAAACCTGAACTCGCGCCGACAAGTTTCGACACACGTTTTCCGGAACTCGGCAGCGGCTATTTCTCCCCTCTGCCAAGGTCGGACAGGAGCGCAACGTCACCGGCATTTGTGCGGGAAGAACGATCCGCAGAGCCGCATACCCCGCGCCAGATCAGAACCTTTGGAAAACGCGGCCTTTGACGCCCTTTTAGAGCGAAACAGGCCCGCAACCGGCTCCGCCACAATATCGCCGCAATAAATGCTGCGGAACGCCTGAATTCGGTCTCCAAGCCGTCCATTTCGAAGCCTCTTTTGTCCTTCGACAACAGCGACAAGAGGCGATCGCCATGTTTACCAACGACAGGACTTCGGTTGAAAGGTTAAGGACGCAAAGAACGCTGTTTTCTCTCTGGATGGCAATTGCAGCCTTTCTTGTCGTCGTCACCATGGCCGCCGGGATCGCGACCTCGGCCGATGCCGCCATTCAGGCGGTCGACACCCTGCACACATCCGCCATTCCGCAGGTGGCGGCAACCTCGCAGGCAGGCGGGCACCTGCTGCTCATCGTCTTTTCGGTCGCGGCCTTCATAGGCCTCGGCATCGGTGGTCTGATACTCACCCGAAGAAGCCTGAAGGACGAGGCCCGCCGCTACAAATAAGCGGCGCTGTCCTCGACTTGCGGCGTCGGCATGTTGCTGCTAAAGCACCCGGGAAACCGTCGTCCTAAAATCGTGGTTCGACATTTCAAAAAATCCCCGAATTGCCAGGGCCGCGACGGAGTGATCCCCCTGGCCCCGCTGTGCTGGTGCCAATCATGACGCGTATTCAGGCCAATATGCTGCTTCTGCTCGCCGCAGCAATTTGGGGAGGCGGCTTCGTCGCACAATCCTCCGCCATGGCCTCGATCGGCCCGTTCTGGTTCGTCGGCCTGCGTTTCGCCATTGCCGCAATCGCCGTGGCGCCATTCGCCATGATGGAAACCCGTTCGAAAAAGTCTGCGCCGCGCCGCCAGGAAATCGGCGGCTTCATCCTCGTGGGCCTCGCGCTGTTCGGCGGCGCCACCACCCAGCAGGTCGGGCTTTTGACCACGACCGTCACCAATTCCAGCTTCCTGACCGGGCTTTACGTCATCTTCGTGCCCGTTATCGCCGTCGTCCTTTACCGGCGCCATCCCCACTGGATCATCTGGCCCTGCGCCCTGATGATGCTAGGCGGCATATTCCTGCTTTCCGGCGGTGCGTTCGAGACGCTGACACGGGGCGATATTCTCAGCATCATCTGCGCCTTCTTCTGGGCGATCCAGATCACGCTCGCTGGACGCTTTGTCTCCGAGAGCGGGCGGCCACTGGCGCTTTCCTGCACCCAGTTCGCAATTTGCTCTCTCCTGAGTTGCATGATCGGCCTTGCGGTCGAACCCATCAGCATGGCGTCCATAGAGGGATCGCTGGCGGAAATTCTCTATGTCGGCCTCGTATCTTCAGGGCTCGCCTTCGTCCTGCAGGTCGTTGCCCAGCGTTATACAACGGCGCCGCAGGCTGCGATATTTCTCTCGTCAGAGGCGCTTTTCGGCGCTTTGCTGGCGTCTGTGTTTCTGAAAGAAACCATCTCCAGCGCCGGTTATATCGGCTGCGTGATCATTTTCGTCGCCATATTGATCGTGGAACTGGTGCCGGAACTGGCGCGCAAGCGGCAGAAAACCATCGCTGGAACGACCTGAGGCGAAAGAACCGATTTTTCTCTTTTCAGGAAAAATCTCGCCCCCGCATTCAAAATTTTACCGCGAAAACCGAACGCGACCGGCAATTATTTCATCAATTACCAAATATGCAGAAAAAATGTGCGACTACGCACGTTAATTCTACCGCAGGTTTTTATCTGACAAAAAGCCCGCGAAAACTTTTGCTTGCCAATTTTCTATAAACGCAGCAATCTACCGCCGTTCGGGCAATTTGCGAGCATGGGAAGGCCTATAATTTTGCGCACCGGGGACGCTATAAACCTCGGGCGGTGGGACGAAAAACGTTGGATGAGAACGCCATTACTTCCCGCTGTGAAGGTCCTTTTTCTCAATAGTCAAGAACTGCCTGCCAACGCCCTTGCGGGGCAAAACTGTAATGCTGCCTGTAGCTGAACGCGGGCGGAGCGAAAAGGACCTGATGCATGGCCGAAACTGGCACCGTAAAATTCTTCAACACAGACAAAGGCTTCGGCTTCATCAAGCCAGACAATGGTGGCGCTGATATCTTTGTTCACATCTCTGCTGTACAGGCTTCCGGCCTGTCCGGACTTTCAGAAAATCAGAAAGTGAGCTTCGACACGGAACCGGATCGTCGCGGCAAGGGCCCGAAAGCAGTCAATCTGCAGATTGCTGGCTAACCCTATAACGACTTTCATTTCTAGTTGAAGCCCGGCAGGAATGCCGGGTTTTTTTGTGTCTGGTCGATCCGCATCATATGCGCCGGAAACTCAGATTCCCTTGAGATAGAGGTTGGTCCGCCGCTCTTCGCCCAGCCGACCTCCGGGGCCATGGCCGCAAATAAAACCGACCTCATCGCCGAGCGGCAGCAGCTTGTCGCGAATGGACGCCATCAATTGCTCATGGTTTCCGCCGGGAAGGTCCGTGCGCCCCACCGAACCGACAAACAGGACGTCGCCGACATGGGCGAATTGCTGGTCGCGATTATAATAGATGACGTGGCCAGGGGCATGGCCCGGGCAATGGTAGACCTCAAACACATGCTCCCCGAAGGAAACCCTGTCGCCCTCATTCAGCCATTTGTCCGGCAAAACGTTCTGAAGACCGCTGATGCCGTATTTTTCGGCCTGCGTCTCGATCCTCTCGAGCAGCGGCCGGTCGTCCTCATGCGGGCCGATCACCGGCAGCGAGAGCTTCTCGCGCAGTTCTTTGGCACCGCCGGCGTGGTCGAGATGGCCGTGCGTCAGCCAGATTTCCTTGAGCGTGATACCGTTTTCGGAAACCACCTGAAGAATGACATCCACATCCCCACCGGGATCGACGACGACGCCTTCCTTCGTGTCCTCATCGAAGAGAATGGTGCAGTTCTGCTCGAACGGCGTGACCGGAATAATGCCCGCCTGCAATTTTCCCATATCCCGCGTCTCCCTGTCTGACAATCTGGCCTCCTATAGCCTGCGACCGGTTCCGGCACAATGGCGACGGAAAAGGTGTTGCTTTTCAGGAACCTCAGTCATCTTTAAAAAATCGATAAAATTCAATGAGATAATGGAAATATTTCGGCCGGGATAGTGAGTTTTCCCGAAAAATGTGGAACGCCCGGGTGGCTATCACGTTTTAGTTCCAGTCTTGAAAGGAGTGAGACACATGGACAAGACGCTAAAAATGCTCATGGCTGGCGGCGCTTTCGCCCTGATGGCCGGTTTTGCAAACGCCGCCATGGTCGCCACCACCGCATCGGATGTTTCCATTCGCTCAGGCCCCGGTGAAGATTACCCCGAAGTCGGGCTTGCCACCCGCGGCAGCAATGCGGTTCTGGATGGCTGCATGGAAGGCAGCAGCTGGTGCCGCATTCAGGTCAACGGTCTGCGTGGCTGGGCGCACGCCGAGTACCTGAACGTCCTGTATGAAGGCTCTCCCGTCATTCTCGAGGAGCGCCGCACGGAACTCAGCGTGCCGGTTGTGACATACGAGAAAACGTCGAGCGTGCAGGCCGAACCCAATCCCGGCGACCCGAACCTCGGTCGTGTCGGCGATGTGGACATTACTCCACCGGAATCGGTGATAACTTACATGGATGAGCACCCTGCGGACACCATCACCTTCGATGGCGATGTGGTCGTCGGCAGCACCCTGCCCTCCGATACACGGCTCGTCGAAATTCCGGACTACCAGTATCGTTATGTCCGGGTGAACGACGTGCCGGTTCTGGTCGAACCATCGACGCACCGGATCGTCTACGTCTATCAGTAGAGGCAACCGGTATTCTCACCGTCGGATCGATGACGACGGCATCAAACCAATGAAGAGCGCGGGCTTGCCGCGCTCTTTTCTATTTGCGGTAAGGCCACTCAGGTTTCCAGTTGCACCGGCACCCGCAGCATATTATCCACCGCAACAGAAAATGATCAGCGGCATTCTCCCGAGCGGACGCATTTTCGGCTATGTTTACAGAATATTGGCGCATCGACGTATGTCAGCCGCAGAATATGAAGGAACCGCAGTGCCACCGCAATCGCTCAAAACCGCAGCCACCAGGCAGACACCGGCACTTCCGAAGCCAGCACTCCCGAAGGTTGACGACGGCAAGATCGACTTCGACACGATAGAGGCGCTGTTTTTCGCCTATCGCGATTTCGTCTCCGATCCCGATGTCATTCTTTCGAAACTGGAATATGGACGGGCGCACCACCGAGTGGTCTATTTCGTCAGCAGGCAGCCCGGCATGACGGTGGCGGATCTGCTCGACACCCTGCAGATTACCAAACAGAGCCTTGCCCGCGTACTCAAGCAATTGATCGACGACGGTTATATCCGCCAGATGGCAGGCCCCGAAGACCGCCGACAGCGCAGGCTCTATCCGACGCTGACGGGGCGCGAACTGGCGCTGGCGCTGAGCGAGCCGCAATCGCGGCGGATCGACCGCGCGCTGGAAGGGCTTGGACCCGACGCCCGCGCCTGCATCCGTCAGTTTCTGGCACAGATGCGCAGCCCGGCACCGGCGGAAGGTGAATGACGATGGCCACAGCGACGACAAAGCTTCCACCGACGGATGACGATGCTGCCCACCTGCTGATCGTCGATGACGACGCCCGCATTCGCAATCTTCTGCAACGCTTTCTGAGCGACAAGGGATACCGCATTACCGTCGCCGCAGATGCGGCCGAAGCCCGGCGCAAGATGATCGGCATCCGTTTCGACCTCCTTATTCTCGATGTCATGATGCCCGGGGAAAACGGGCTTTCGCTCACCCGCTCGCTGAACGAGAACAAGTCCGTGCCGGTCATTCTCCTGACCGCCCGCTCGGAAGCGGATTCCCGCATCGAGGGGCTGGAGGCCGGCGCGGATGATTATCTCGCCAAGCCGTTCGATCCGCGCGAGCTTGTCCTGCGCATCAACAATATCCTGCGGCGCAACACCTCGCCCGATACGCCCAAGATCGAGCAGATCATGTTCGGCCCCTACAGCTTCTCCATTCCCAAAAAGGAATTGCGACGCGGCCCTGAAACGATCCGCCTGACGGATCGCGAACAGGAGATCATGCTGCTTTTTGCGCTGCGCGCCGGCGACACCATTCCACGGCACGAACTGGTCGAAGCGGAATCGGAAGTGGGCGAAAGAACCATCGACGTGCAGATCAACCGCCTTCGCCGCAAGATCGAGGACGACCCTGCCAACCCGGTCTATCTGCAAACGGTACGCGGCATCGGCTACCGGCTGAGCGTGGACTGACACAAGCACCAACGAAAGGCGGGCTGACGGCATGGCGAGCCTCGATTTTCTGAGCACGGTTAAAAGAAGCGGCATAGCGAAGGCTTGGCGCATGTTCGGCAGATCGCTTCGCCACTGGCTGCCCACCGGGCTTTACACACGTTCACTGCTTATCATCATCCTGCCGATGATCCTGCTTCAGGGCATCGTCGCCGCCGTCTTCATGGAGCGCCACTGGCAGCTGGTGACGGAGCGCCTCTCCTCCGCCGTGACGCGCGATATCGCCGCGATCATCGAGCTTCTGCAAACCGATGAGGAAGAAGACGACTATCAGCGCGTTATCCGCATCGCCCGCGAGAAGCTGGGTCTCAGCGTCTATATCGAACCGAAGGCGGATTTACCGGCCCCCAGGCCCGAGCCATTATTTTCCATTCTGGATACGATCCTCGCCAGTCAGCTGACCCAGCAAATCGGCCGGCCGTTCTGGATCGATACCTATGGCAATGGTTCGCTGGTCGAAATCCGCGTCCAGCTTGAGGACAAGACGCTGCGCGTCTTCACCAGCCGCAGCGCGGCCTATGCCTCCAACACCCATATCTTCCTTGTCTGGATGGTTGGCGCATCGCTGGTCCTGATCGCCATTTCCATCCTGTTCCTGCGCGGACAGATCAAGCCCATCGAGGCGCTTGCCAAGGCAGCCGAGGATTTCGGCAAGGGCCAGAGGATCAGCGCCTATTCCCCACGCGGCGCGGACGAAGTGCGGCGGGCCGGTCTCGCCTTCATATTGATGCGCGAACGCATCGAGCGGCAAATGGAACAGCGCACCGCCATGCTGAACGGCGTCAGCCATGACCTGCGCACCATCCTCACCCGCTTCAAGCTGCAACTTGCCCTGGCGGGTGACAATCCGGACATCGAGGGTCTGGACAAGGATGTCGAGGACATGCAGTCGATGCTGGAGGCCTATCTCACCTTTGCCCGCACCGATGTCGAGGAGGATGTCGGCACGCTGGAGCTTCCGGAGCTTCTGGAAAAAATCGACCATGATTTCGAGTTGCACGGCAAGAAATTCAGCTACGAGCTTTATAATATCGAACGGATCATCGCGCGTCCCAACGCCCTCTCCCGCCTCGTCGCCAATCTGGCGGAGAATGCACGGCGCTATGCCGGCAAACTCCATGTCGACATCCGCAAGGCGCCGCGCTCCATCGTCATGACCTTCGATGATGACGGGCCGGGCATTCCGGAAACGGCACGGGAAGATGTCTTCAAGCCGTTCTTCCGGCTGGACGAGGCGCGCAACCTAAACGCCTCGGGCACGGGGCTCGGCCTCTCCATCGTCCGCGACATCGCCCGCAGTCATGGCGGCGACGTGTCGCTGCACGACAGCCCGATGGGCGGATTGCGGGTGGTCGTGAAAATACCGGCGTAGAACACCGGACCGGAAGCGTAGCGCAGTCTTCGGAAAATCCGGTATTCAAACCAAAAGGTAGAGCGGAAAGAGGTGCTCTCTCAGCACATCTTCTCGCCGTTCGGCACCGGCCGCTCGACGGCGGCAAGCACGATGTCGCCGTTGCCGTCGGCAAAACCCAGCGTCAGAACCTCGGAACGGAACGGGCCGATCTGACGCGGCGGAAAATTCACCACGCCCAGCACTTGCCGACCGACAAGGCTTTCCGGCGTATAATGCACCGTGATTTGCGCCGAAGATTTCTTGATGCCGATCTCCGGTCCGAAATCGATCTTCACCTTGATTGCAGGCTTGCGCGCTTCCGGAAAAGGCTCCGCTTCGACAATAGTGCCGACGCGAATATCGACCTTCTCGAAATCGGCATAGGAAATTTCACCGCTCATGTCCCGCTCCTGCCAACCCGCTTCAACCAGCCAGTTCTTCGGCGCGTTTTTTCGCCGCAGCGATCGCCTTGTCGAACAGGGGCTGCATGCCGTCTTCGGCCATCAGCACTGAAAGTGCGGCGGCCGTCGTGCCGCCCGGTGAGGTCACGTTCTGGCGCAGGCGCGCCGCCTCGTCTGGGGACTGATGCAGCAGCTCGCCCGCACCGGCCACGGTTTCGCGCGCCAGGCGCATGGCTATGTCAGCCGGCAGACCCGCCTTGCGGCCGGCTTCCGCCATGCATTCCACCAGATAGAAAACATAGGCCGGGCCACTTCCCGAAACCGCTGTCACCGCGTCGATATCGCTTTCGGTTTCCACCCATTCGACCGGACCGCTGACCTTCAGCAACCCGTCCACCACGGCTTTGAGCGCCGGCGTCACCAACTCATTGGCATAGGCCCCCGTCACACCGCGACCCACCATGGCGGGTGTGTTCGGCATCGCCCGTACGGCGGCAACCGCACCGAAATGCGAGAGGAAAGTCCCGATGGTGGTACCGGCCGCGATCGAAACGACGACGGTATCTGAACCCAGCAAGGGCTTGAGAGAAGGCAGTACGGCCTCCATCATCTGCGGCTTTACCGCCACGAAAAGAATGCCAGCCTTGACGCCAGCAGGCACGCTTTCGCTATGCATGGCGCCGGCCTCCGCAATCGTCGCGCGCATGGCATCGGAGGGACGCGGATCGATAACGACCACCTGCGATCCCGCCACGCCTTTTTTCAGCCAGCCCGAAAGCAGAGCGCCGCCCATATTGCCCGCTCCCACGAGGACGAGCGGACCGGAAGCCTTGTAGACCATGCTCAAGCTTCTCCGACGGTCTCGAACATGACCGCTTCAATTGCACTTTTCGCATCCAGTCCCGACCAGACGACGAACTGGAATGCCTGATAATATTGTTCGCAAGCCTCAAGCGCGCTGGAAAGCAGCACTTCCACCTGCTGGTTGTTCGGTTCGGCGCCACCAGCCAGAAGCAGGGACTGGCGGAAGATCACCACGTCTTCCTGCCGCCACAGATCGAAGTGACCCATCAGCACCTGGCCGTTGACCTGCGACAGCAGGCGAATGACTTCATTGACGCGCTGGTCGGGCACCTTGATGTCGAAGGCACAGGCCAGATGCAGCGCCTCGAAGTCTTCCATCCACGAAAAGGAAACGTGATAATCGGCCCAATGGCCAGCCACCGTCATGGCGATCTCGTCTTCGCCGGAACGCTCGAACGACCAGTCGTTCGAGGCGGCGACAATCTCGATCATGTCCACGGGATTGGACTGGCGCTCAATTTCAAATTCTATCAGGCTCATGCGGCACCTTCTCATCCGGTATGGATGTTCTGTTTTGAACGCCGGGCACAAAACGCACACACAAACCGGATTCAATACTTGAGACGATTGCCCGACACCAACAGAGTTAACACATTCACCCTGTGTGGAGCTTACCAGGTTCGTTTCGAATCATCATTTAAAATCAGTGTATAATGGCCGAGTCCTGCTGCCACCCCTCAGGCGCCATTTTTGCTTTTTGAGCAGTGGATATCTTCTCCCCCATCACCTCAGGCGAGATACATAACCGACTCTGGCAATTGCGTTTTTTGGCAGTGTCCACAGGCCTCAAAAAATTAACGATAGAGGCCGATCCGGATCGACCGGGAATAATTTCGGGCCACATGACCCACAAACAAAAAGTCCCGGAATCGCAAGCGATCCGGGACCGGTCAGGAAAAAGCGCTACAGAATCAGTCCTTGGCGGCCGAAAGCTTCGCTTCCAGAGCCTCGATGCGGGCGCGCAGCGCATCGTTTTCATCGCGCGCCTTGATGGCCATTTCGCGCACGGCCTCGAATTCCTCGCGGCGTACCACGTCCAGACTGTTCAGCCAGCGGTCCGTCTGCGCATGAAAGGCCGCTTCCGCTTCCTTGCGCACGCCCTGCGCCGCGCCCGCCGCATCGGTCATCAGCTTGGCGAATTCATCCAGAATACGATTGGTGCCTGTCGTGCTCATGGCGCTGTTCCTTCGTCGGTTCAGGGAGCATTCCTTCCCTGCTGTTGATGCCTTTCAGGTAGGCACTCGACAGCCGCCTTGCAAGCGAAATCGAAAAATCGCAAGCCGTGGCGATGGCCTTCCGCGTCTCGAAGCCCCTCCCAAAGAATCACCTTGACCGCCGCTGCGGCAATCGCCATTTTCCTTGGCGTCAGGGAGACCGGTGAGCATCATCGCCCGGCCCCTTTGAGGCAATGGATCATTCCGTTGTCCGCCCAGCAACGATGACGGAATATACGGATTGTTAGCCGCTCCCACCCAACTTGCCATCATGCCATTTCCGAACATCGATCCGATTGCCCTGTCCATCGGGCCCTTGGCGATCCACTGGTATGGCATCGCCTATGTCGCCGGTATCATGCTCGGCTGGTTTTATGCCCGCCGCCTTACGCTGACGGCTCGCCTTTGGCCAAACGATACGTCCCCGATCTCTGTGCAGCATCTTGACGATTTCATCCTGTGGGCGGCCGGCGGCATCGTGCTTGGCGGGCGTATCGGCTACATCCTGTTTTACGATCTTGGCGCCGTCGCCGCCAATCCCATAAGGGCGCTCGAAATATGGAACGGCGGCATGTCGTTCCATGGCGGACTGATCGGCACGACCGCCGCCATGATCCTCTTTGCCCGCAAGAACGGCATCCCGGTCTGGAGCATGTTCGACGTCGTCGCAGCCGTCGCGCCCATCGGCCTGCTGTTCGGCCGCATCGCCAATTTCATCAATGGCGAATTGTGGGGCCGTATCGCCGACGTTCCCTGGGCGGTCGTGTTCCCGACCGGCGGTCCGTTTGCGCGACACCCGAGCCAGCTTTACGAAGCGGGCCTCGAAGGCGTCGTGCTCGTCGCCATTCTGGCGGTGGCCATCTACGCCTTCAAGGCGCTGAAAACACCCGGCATCGTCACCGGCATCTTCGTCTGCGGTTATGCGCTGTCGCGTATCTTCGTGGAATTCTTCCGTGAGCCGGATGCCCAGATCGGTTATCTCGCCGGCAACTGGCTGACCATGGGCATGGTGCTCTCGACGCCGATGTTCCTTCTGGGCCTCTGGGCGGTCCTGCGTGCACGCCGCACGAAACAAAGCGCCTAAGCGGTATGACCTGCCATGACGACACCGCTTGCGCAACGCATCAAATCCCTTATCCGGCTCAACGGTCCGCTCAGCGTCACCGATTTCTTCTCGCTTTGCCTCGCCGATCCTGAGCACGGTTATTACCGGAGCAGAGAACCCTTCGGCCGTTCGGGCGATTTCATCACCGCGCCGGAGGTCAGCCAGCTTTTCGGCGAAATGCTCGGCGTTTTCGTGGTCCATGCCTGGCAGCGGCACGGCGCGCCCACAGAGACCCGGCTGGTGGAAATCGGTCCCGGCCGCGGCACCATGATGTCCGACATGCTGCGTGTCATCCGCCGCATCGCCCCGCCTCTTTACGAGACGATGCGGGTGCATCTGGTGGAGACCAGCCCTCGCCTTTCGACCATCCAGAAAGAAACGCTCGCCCCGCATGGCGGCCGGCTGGCGTGGCACGAAAGTTTCGATGATGTGCCGGAAGGTTTCCTGCTTGTCGTCGCCAACGAGCTTTTCGACGCCATCCCCATCCGGCAATTCGTCAGGACGCCGCAGGGTTTTCGCGAACGCGTCGTCAGCCTCGATGCAAATGGCGAACTCGTCTTCTCGACGGGGCTTGCCAGCATCGATCCGTCACTGCTGCCGCCCCTGCCCGAGCAGCAGCCGCTGGGCACCATATTCGAGATTTCACCCGCCCGTGAGGCCGTGATGACGGCTATCTGCCAGCGCCTGTCCGCATATGGCGGCACGGCGCTCGCCATCGATTACGGCCATCTGGTCGCCGGATTTGGCGACACATTGCAGGCCATGCGCGACCACGCCTTCGACCCGCCGCTTGCGCATCCAGGGCAAGCCGATCTGACCAGTCATGTCGATTTCGAAAGCCTCGTCAGGACAGCCGAGGCAACCGGCGTGCACGTCAATGGCACCCTGCGGCAAGGCGACTTTCTCTATGGTCTCGGCCTCAAGGAGCGGGCAGCCGCTCTTGCCGCCAAGGCGACACCCGACCAGACGCTTGAAATCGCCGAAGCAGTCAACCGCCTCGCCGGCGAAGGAGCCGGCAAGATGGGGGAACTTTTCAAGGTCATCGCCGTTTCAAGTCCCGCACTCCATCTCCTGCCGTTTCGCACGGTGGATTGACAGTGCAATCACCTCTGGGCCAACATCGGCCCCAGAACGAAGCAGACGCACTGCATCAGACAAACGTCGCGCAACGCCGCGGCACCAGGAAACATCTTGCTTAACGCATCCCACTGGCAACAGCGACATTCTCCAAGGAACTCCCGCACCATGCAGAACGAAACGCTGCCGCTCCCGATCCAGAGCCCCCTGCTCGCCGCCTTGAGTGAAAACCGCGTCCGCCACGGTTTTTTCACCCGGCAGGGCGGTGTCTCGCAGGGGCTTTACGAGGGCCTCAATGTCGGCCTTGGCTCGAAAGACGAACCGGAGCTGGTGCATGAAAACCGCCGTCGCGTCACGCAATGGTTCGGTGTTTCGGCAGAACGCCTTGCCACCGTGCACCAGATCCATTCCCCCGACGTGCTCGTGGTCGATGAAAGCTATGACGGCAGCCGCCCGCAGGCCGATGCGATGGTGACGGCGACGCCGGGTTTCGTGCTCGGCGTGCTGAGCGCCGATTGCGGCCCGATTCTTTTTGCTGACGCCGAAGCGGGCGTTGTTGGTGCCGCCCATGCCGGCTGGAAGGGCGCATTGTTCGGCGTGCTCGAAAACACCATCGAGACCATGAGGAAACTGGGCGCCAATCGCGAACGCATCACAGCCTCGCTCGGCCCCTCCATCAGTCAGGCCAATTATGAAGTCGGGCCGGAATATGTGGCGCGCTTCACCGATTTCGATCCCGCCTATGCGGCCTATTTCACCGCCTCTGACAAAGGCGGACATGCGCTGTTCGACCTCAAGCAATTTACGGTGGATCGTCTGGTCAACGCGGGCGTGAGGGCGGAAAACCTCGGCCTCTGCACCTATCCCGACGAGGACCGCTTCTACTCCTACCGCCGCACGACCCACCGGGCCGAACCCGATTATGGGCGGCAGATTTCCGCAATCGCAATTCTGGAGGACTGACATGGCCCTGCATTTCGAGCTTTCGGAATTCGATGCCCGCCGCGAACGGCTGATTGCCAAAATGACCGAGGAGAAGCTGGACGCCATTCTGCTTTTCGCCCAGGAGAGCATGTACTGGCTGACCGGTTACGACACGTTTGGCTACTGCTTCTTCCAGACGCTGGTGGTCAAATCGGACGGCTCCATGACGCTTCTAACCCGTTCGGCGGACATGCGGCAGGCCCGTAACACCTCGACGATCGACAATATTCTCATCTGGGTCGACCGGCCCAATGCCGACCCGACGCTCGATCTTAAAAACCTCCTCAGCGATCTCGATCTCCTGGGTGCCAAGATCGGCGTGGAATACGACACCCACGGCATGACCGGACGCGTCGCCCGCCTGCTGGATAATCAGCTCGCCAGCTTCTGCCAGATGATCGACGCCTCCTATCTGGTCAGCAACCTGCGCCTCACCAAAAGCCCCGCCGAGATCGCTTATGCGAAGAATGCAGGCAGGCTCGCCGACGATGCTCTGGACGCGGCTTTGGAACTCATCAAGCCGGGCGCGGACGAAGCCGCGATATTGGCGGCGATGCAGGGTGCGGTTCTGGCCGGCGGCGGCGATTATCCCGCCAATGAATTCATCATCGGTTCCGGCGCAGATGCGCTGCTGTGCCGTTACAAGGCCGGTCGCCGCAGGCTGGATGCCAAGGATCAGCTGACGCTGGAATGGGCCGGTGTCAGCGCCCATTACCATGCCGCGATGATGCGCACGGTGGTGATCGGCGAACAGGATTTCCGCCAGAAGGAGCTTTACAGCGCCTGCCTGCAAAACCTCACCGCCATCGAGGACGTTTTGCAGCCGGGCAAGACCTTCGGCGATGTCTTCGACGTGCATGCCCGCGTCATGGACGAACGCGGCTTGACCCGCCACCGGCTGAACTCCTGTGGTTATTCGCTGGGCGCGCGTTTCTCCCCGTCTTGGATGGAGCATCAGATGTTCCACGCCGGCAATCCGCAGGAGATCACACGCGACATGACGCTGTTCGTGCACATGATCGTGATGGATTCCGATTCCGGCACAGCCATGACACTCGGCCGGACCTATCTGACCACGGACGGCGCGCCGGAGCCGCTCTCCCGTCACAGCCTCGATCTTCTCACAGCTTAAATCGCCACCGGGTTTGACAGAGCGGGAAAACCAGCCCTACATTGCCGCCACCTTGGGCAAGAAGGAGCGGGACATGAGAGAGAACATCGCATGAGCCGGACGGGGTTTTTCCTCGTCATTCCGGCGCTGGTGCTGGCCCTGTCGGCCTGCAACACCACGGAGGCGCTGACGCCGCAGGTGAATGTAGGTCACAATGGCTCGCAATCGACACCGGTGACGCAGGGCGATCTCGACCAGATGGCCGCCGCAGCCGACCGCGCGCCTGCGGGCGCGCCGGCAACCGCATCTTCCGTGCCCGCCTATGCGCCGCAGAACTCCTTGCAGGCGCAGGCACAGGCGCTTTCCAACGGCAACCAGTATGGCGAGCCGCTTGGCCAGAACCAGTCTCCCGGCCAATCCCGCTCCCCCGGCAACAGTCAGCCGCCGCCCTCGCAGCAGACGGCTGCACTTGCGCCTGCCGCTTCCGGCAATTCCATCCGCTTCCTGCCGATCATCGGCGCGCCCGTTCAGGCCGTCACGCCGCTTTCGCGGCAACTGGGTGCCGAAGCGCGGGCAAAGGGTCTGACCATCCGCGCCTCCAACGACAATTCGGCCGACAACATCCTGAAAGGATATTTCTCCGCCTTCGCCGATGGCGGCAAGGTCAATGTCGTTTACGTCTGGGACATTCTGGATGCCAATGGAACCAGGCTTCACCGCCTGCAGGGACAGGAAGCGGTGGCCGCCAAAGGCAGCGATCCATGGGCCGCCGTGACCGACAGGGTCATGCAGGATATCGCCGCAAAAACACTCAACGAGTATTCGTCATGGAAGCAGTCTCACAGGGGATGAGATGAAACGACGGGAGAAGTCACAGAGATTTCATGAAAATCATTGCGAAAGCACTGAGTCCTCTTGCAATCGGAAGCAACAACGCTATTAAGGCGCGCATGGCAACAAGGTGTGTCCGGCAAAGGTTTTGCAGCCGGACGTTCCTCCCCTTGAACGACGCTTGGTTACGGCAACACTTTCCCGTGGCGCAAGGCGATTGCATGGAAACAGGCGGCCGCAATGAAGGTTTTCGCAGGCAATTCGAACCGGCACCTTGCCGAAGCGATCTGCAAGTATCTCAACGTACCTCTCGGAAATGCCACCGTAAAGCGGTTTGCTGACCAGGAAATTTTCGTAGAAATCAGTGAAAACGTGCGCGGCGAGGACGTTTTTCTCGTCCAGTCCACATCGTTTCCGGCAAACGATCATCTGATGGAACTGCTCATCATGATCGATGCCATGCGCCGCTCCTCGGCAAAGCGCATCACGGCGGTGCTCCCCTATTTCGGTTACGCCCGTCAGGACCGCAAGGCAGGCCCCCGCACACCGATTTCCGCCAAACTCGTCGCCAATCTGATCACCGAAGCCGGTGCTGACCGCGTATTGACGCTCGATCTTCATGCCGGTCAGATCCAGGGCTTTTTCGATATTCCGACAGACAACCTCTTCGCAGCCCCCATTCTGGCCCGCGATATCAAGGACCACTACGACACCAACAACGTCATGGTCGTTTCGCCTGATGTCGGCGGCGTGGTCCGCGCCCGCGCCCTGTCGAAGCGTCTGGACTGTCTGCTGGCAATCGTCGACAAACGCCGCGATCGTCCGGGCGAATCCGAAGTCATGAACGTCATCGGCGATGTTTCCGGAAAAGATTGCATCCTGATCGACGATATCATCGATTCCGGCGGCACGCTCTGCAACGCGGCGGAAGCACTGCTGAAAAAGGGCGCGACCAGCGTCACCGCCTATATCACGCATGGTGTGCTTTCCGGCGGCGCGGTTGCCCGCGTGGCCTCCTCGAAGCTGCGCGAACTCGTCATCACCGACAGCATCCAGCCCACTACCGGCGTCCAGTCCGCACACAATATCCGCGTGATCAGCACGGCCGGCCTTCTGGGCGAGGCGATCAACCGCACCGCGCAGGAACAGTCGGTTTCCGGCCTGTTCGACTGATACGCCCTCGGTCCCGTTTATCCAACCGGGAACCGGGATCGATTATGGACGGGAGAAATGCGCGGCCGGGCAAACGGAGGCGCATTTTCAAGCTCGGTCTGCCGGACGCAGGTGCCGGATGGCGGCAAAATCCGAAAACCACTCCTCCGTCATCCTCGGGCCTGTCCCGAGGATCTGCAACGTCTTGATTTTATCGGCGTGTTTAGATCCTTGGGACAAGCCCAAGGATGACGTCGAGATAATTCGCAACGTTCGCCATCAAATTCTAACCATATGGGGCCGCATCAGCCGCAACGCGCTTAACTGCGGCTCAGGAAGACGCCGCGCCCGCATCCGGAGGCCGTTGCAGGCGTGTGGCCGCAGCCTTGATTTTCGGCCACCAGCGCCGAACACGGGCGCGGACAGCATGGCTGCCATTGCGCCACAGGCTGGTCGCATCGGCCGTAACGGCATCGCCGGTGAAGAGCTGACGGTGACGGGCAATCGCCAGCACCCGATAAAGAAACAGCGTCGTCAGCGCGGAAAATAGTACCGACATCACCACATCACTCAGGAAATGCCCGCCGGCGGCAATACGCAGGCCCGACATGAGGATGATGGCTCCGGCGGTGGTGCCGCCGATGACAAGACGCCCGCCCCATTGCAGGCGGTGCCAGACAAGCGCGCAAAGCGGCAGGAAAAAACTGGCTATGAGCGCCGTTTCCCCGGAGGAAAACGAACAGTTCGAATAACATTGCGTGCTGAACTGGAAAGGCGGCGTGAAAAGCTGATGCCCGCCGAAATCGCTGACGCTGAATGGCCGGGCGCGCCCGACATTGGCCTTCAGCACCCCGTTCACCAGAAGTCCGGCACACAAAACCACAGGTCCACAGAGGAAGGCCCAGACACGCCAGCCGGTGCGTTGCAAGGAGCCGAGCCGGAGGTTGCCGATCAGGAGGATGAAGGCCAGAAGAGTTGCCAGTTCCGTTCCCTCGCGCAACGTATCCCGCAACCACTCGGGAAGCGGCTCGCGGCCGGACCACAGGTTCCCATCAGGAGAAAAGAACAACGCGGAAAAGCCAAGATCGATGGACGGGAAGGTCGCGAACAGGATGACCAGCGCCAATGTGGCCAATGTCACCCAGATCGTGATCCGCATATGCGAAAGATCATTGTCCATTGGCCGCCCCTGGAATGCATTGCGACGGCAGCCGCCAGATCCCGATTTCCTTGCCTTCCAGAAAGCCCGGCCCGGCGACCCAGCGCGAAAGCGGCGTCTCGCCGGCAAGGCAAGACGGCAGGCCATCAGCAGTTGCCAGAAACACGGGATTTGTCGCCTCGCCGGATTCTAGCGGGTAGAGCAGTGCATAGTGGCTGGAAGGGACGCCGGTTTCGGGCAGCGCGCGCAGCATGATCCGCTTCTCGTCCCGCAGCTGGTAGAAAAGCTCGGCCAGAATGGAGCGATCGGAAGCAACGATAGCATCCGCTCCAACCTCTCGTGCCCGTGCGAAGCCGGTCGACACCAGCTCCGAGCGGCCAAGATAACGCTTCATCGCCAGTTCGCCGCTCGGCAGGCGCAATTCCGTTCCGGCGATCGTCATCAGCGGCAGCGCGATAGCGACGATACCGCCGAGCACAAGGGTGGAAACGGTGAGCCAGCGCCGGGATGCCAGGACCGGCACCGCCAGAAGCACACCCGCCGCATAGGCCCCCACCGCCCAGTTGGCGAGCGCCCGCGACATCAACCCCTGTGCGGTAATCAGAAGCACGATCGGCACAGAAAGGGCGACCAGCGCCCGGGTTTCGGCGGTTTTCGCCCGGAACGTCGCAATGATCATGCCGACGAAAACGAACGGCCCGACAACGCCCGCCTGCGAGAAGAAAAACTCGAGCGCCGGACCGATTTTCAGCTGAATGCCATGCCAATTCGCATTATCCGCCGTGTGGCGCGCGGTCATGAAATCATGCGCAGCGTTCCACCACAGATTGGGAGCGATGACGGCGGCGCAGACAAGAGCCGCGATACCGGCATCACGCCAACGGATGCGCCAGCCCACGCAAAGCCATCCAGCGGCGATGAAGCAGGGCAGAAAATAGATCATCGCATATTTCGACATCAGCCCGAGGCCGAAACAGAGACCGAGCGCGATACTCCAGAGCGTCGCAGATGTGCCGGCGGCGCGCGCCTGCGCCAGTTTGCGCGCACAGATCATCGACAGCACGATGAACAGCATCATCGGCGTATCGGTCGAGATCAACAGGCTGCCGAGCGTCACGGCGGGCAGCGTCAGATAGACGACAGCGGCCAGCGAAGCGAGTTTTGCATCGTATATCATGCGCCCAAGCGCAAGAATCCCCGCTGCCGCCACACCATGAATGATCGGTGCGGCCAGCCGCACATCGAAGGTGCTCTCGCCGCCGCTCAGAATGCTGGCAGCGCGAATGATCCAGCCGATCAGCGGCGGCTTGGAATAGGCGCCGAACGCCATCTCGCGGCCCCACAGCCAATATTGCGCCTCATCGACGAAAAGATCGGTGCGGTTGAAGGCAAGCCCGAGGACGCGCAGCACCGTGACGAGCACGATTGCCGCAAGCGCAAGCGTCATCCATTGCCGCTGCTCGCTCGCCTGCGCATGGGGCAGGACTGCGCCCTCATGCATGCTGGCGGCGTTCTGCATGGATCAGCCAGAGATTTCGGGCATAAATGAAGAGGCCGGATGCCTGCCCCATAATGAAAACCGGATCGCGACGCCAGATCGCGTATAACAGCAGCACCAGACCGCCGCCGAGGGAAAAATACCAGAAGGCCACGGGAATGACCGAACGGTTCGCCCGTTCCGACGAAATCCACTGAACCAGAAAACGCATGGTGAACAACATCTGGCCCATGAAGCCGGTGCAGACCCACAGAAATTCCTTCCAGCTGCTCACATGCAGCATGGACCATAAGGCCGGTACATTCACGGCGATGTCTCCGTTTTGAAGGTTTCGGCCCAGCTTGCCCGCTTGCGCCGACGCAGCAGCCAGGCGACGCCGATCAGATCGTGGATGCCGACAAGCGCGCGGCCGATATTGGTGTAATGGGAATTGCCATGCAGGCGCGCCCGGTGCGTGACGTCGACATGGGCGACCTGCCAGCCGTCGCGATTGAACAGCGCCGGAAAATAGCGGTGGTGGTGATCGAAATAGGGCAAGGCGAGATAGGCATCGCGGCGGAAAGCCTTGAGGCCGCAGCCTGTGTCCCGAGTGCCGTCCTTCAATATCCGCGCCCTCAAGCCGTTGGCGAAGCGCGACGAAAGACGTTTTCCAAGCGTATCGCGCCGGCCGACACGCTGGCCGGCCACAAGCGCAAGCCGGCTCTCAGAATTGGCGGCAAGAAGCGGTGCGAGAAGTGCCGGCAGATTGTCCGGCGGGTTTTGCCCGTCTCCATCAAGCATGCAGATGATGGTCGCGCGCGCTGCCTGCACGCCGCTGTGGATCGCCGCCGATTGCCCGCCCTGACGGTCGTGCCGAACCAGCCGCAGCATGGGAAAACGCCCGGCGAGCGAAAGCGCCACATCCGCCGTGCGGTCGGAGGAGGCATCGTCCACCACGATGATCTCGAACGGGCCGACCGGCTTGCAGGAGGCAACGATCTCCGCCACGAGCGTTTCAACACTCGCTTCCTCATTGTGCATGGGCACGATAACGGCGAAATCCGGGGTCGATCTCAAAGGCGCTCCGTCATATCCGTCTGCGGATGTTCCGCAAACATCATCGATAGTGGCGAGAGCAGGAGCGCGGAAAGCTTGCATGAATATGAACAGCCGTTGAACTTCGCTCGGTATGCGCTTGTTCTGTTGCAGTTTTATTACGGAAAACGCGTCGGCGAAGGCCGGAGATTTTTTCACGGTATGCGGGAAATAATCATACAATTCCTCGCCCTTTAACGTGACCGTAAACAATTGTTGCGACGGTACGGCCACGTTTTTTTGGGGGAGGAAACAGGATGCCGGGTGTAAATCCGACTGCTGTCAAAGCTAAATCATTGTCAATCAAGGCCAAATTTGCAGCGCTCGTCACGGGCGCGACGCTGGTTTCGTGCCTGGCCGTTGGGTTATTGTCCTACGAAATGGGCAAATCCGGCCTGATCGACGCCAGCAAGATCAGGCTCGAGACGGTTGCGGGAAACCAGTCCAAACAGCTTGACGCCTATACGCTGCGCGTCGAACAGAGCATTTCCGAGCTGTCGCAGAACGCTGCGATCGCACAGGCGCTGGAAACCATGACCACCGTCGTGCCGACGGAAAAGGATGCGATCATCGAGGCTTTCCGCCGCGAGGGCGTATCCGAGGAGGAGCGCGCTTCCTTCAACGGCGAAGGATTGCGGCTGCTTTACGCCATCCGCCACGCCACGATCAACGCGGCCATTGCCAGCGTCTGGCGCAATACCCGGGTCAGCGACATCTACGTCGTCGACAAGGCGGGTCTCATTATCTATTCCGTGACCAAGGGCAAGAACTTCCTGACCAACGTGGCGGAACCGCAAAACAGCGCGATCAAGGAATTGTTCGATCGCATCGAAGCCGGCAAGGACGGTGTCGTCAGCACCACCGGGTTCAGCGGTGGCGGTGCCGATGATGCAGCCATGATCGGCATGCCGCTCGCGGTCTCGAACTGGGGCCAGCTCCAGCGTAAGGGCGCCGTCATCATGCGCATTTCACCCGACCGCATCGGCGCAGTGGTAACGCCTGAGGAAACCGGCAAGTCCATCGACGACGCCGTTCTTCTGAGCGCCGAAGGCAAACGCCGGGCGGGCGTACTCTCGGCCGGGGCGGATGCCGCTGTTTCCGAAAGCCTCGCAGCCCTTTCGGGCGCAAGCGAAGCCGGAACGGTAATGGCGCAGACACCTGCGGGCAATATCTTTTACGCCTATCGCCCGGTCTCCGTTTTCGGACAGAAACATCTTCTGGCAATCGGCCAGCAGGAAAGCAAGGTGCTGGCGGCAGCCAACGATCTGGCCTTCTGGGCAACGCTTGCGACACTTGCGGTTCTCGCCGTCATGACGCTGGTCGGCATTTTCGTTTCCGCCAGCCTGACCAAGCCGCTGACCGGCCTTGCCGGATTGATGGAACGCCTGAACGGCGGTGACAACAATATCGAGATCAAGGCCGTTTCCCGTGGCGACGAGATCGGCACCATGGCGCGTGCGCTGGAATCCTTCCGCCAGGGCATTCTGGACAAGCAGCGCATGGAGACCGAGTCCCATCGCAAGAGCGAGGAACTGGACGAGGAACGCGCCCAGCGCGAGATGGAAAAGGCAAGAAGCGCCGAGGAACTGGAAGAAGCCGTCGACGCGCTTGCGACCGGTCTTGCCAATCTTGCGACCGGCAGGCTCGATCTTCGCATCGAAAAATCCTTCGTGCCGTCGCTCGACCATCTGCGGATCGATTTCAACAACTCCATCGCTGGGCTGGAAGCGACGATTTCCAACATCGGCGAAAGCGCCAATGCCATCCGCTCCGGCTCCGGCGAGCTGAAAAGCGCATCGGAAGATCTGTCGCGGCGTACGGAACGTCAGGCGGCAGCCCTTGAGGAAGCCGCCGCTGCCCTTGGGGACATGACGCAGGCCGTCAATGTCTCGCTCTCGCGCTGCAACGTCGCCGTCGAGGCAACGGCGGAAACCATGCAGGACGCCCACAAATCCACGGCCGTTGTCAAGGAAGCCATCGTCGCCATGGAACGCATCGAGACCTCGTCGTCCAAGATCCGCCAGATCATCGATGTCATCGACCAGATCGCCTTCCAGACCAATCTCCTCGCGCTGAATGCCGGCGTCGAGGCGGCCCGTGCCGGCGAAGCTGGAAAAGGCTTTGCGGTCGTGGCGCAGGAAGTGCGGGAACTCGCCCAGAAATCGGCGGCCGCCGCACGGGACATCACGACGCTAATCGCCACCTCCGCGGGCGATGTTGAAAGCGGCGTGGCGCTGGTGCTGAAGACCGGCGAAAGCCTGGAGCAGATCCAGAAACGCATCCAGTCGGTCAACGACCAGATCGGCGCGATCGCCACCGCATCGCGCGAACAATCCGGCCGCCTTGGCGAAATCAACGCATCCGTCAACGAACTCGACCATGTGACGCAGCAGAACGCGGCGATGGTGGAGGAAACGACGGCCGCTGCCTTCTCGCTGGCAAGCGAGGCGGATGGCCTCACCGAACAGGTGGGCCAATTCTCGCTCAGTGCTATCGGGCAGCGGGACCAGCGCTACGCGGCATAATCCGCAACGACAAAGGCCGGAGGCAGAACCTCCGGCTTTTTATTTTGCTTGAAAACTCGATCCGGGCTCCCAGGAGCCGAAGCCCCTGGGAGCACACCGGCGGCTTGCGATCATGGCGATCCGCCGCCGGCTTCCGGGGAGGACCTCAGAAGAAGCCAACCTTGTTCGGGCTGTAGGATACGAGCAGGTTCTTGGTCTGCTGGTAATGATCGAGCATCATCTTGTGGGTCTCGCGACCGATGCCGGATTGCTTGTAACCGCCAAAGGCGGCGCCCGCCGGATAGACGTGGTAGCAATTCGTCCACACACGACCCGCTTCGATACCCCGGCCCGCCCGATAGGCGACATTGGTATCGCGGCTCCACACACCTGCACCCAGACCGTAAACCGTGTCATTGGCGATTTCGAGCGCTTCCTCAACCGTCTTGAAGGTGGTGACGGAAACGACCGGACCGAAGATTTCCTCCTGGAAAACCCGCATCTTGTTGTTGCCTTCGAAGACCGTCGGCTGAATGTAGTAGCCGTCCTTCAGGTCGCCCGTGAGTGTCTTGCGGTCGCCGCCGGTCAGCACCTTGGCGCCTTCCTTCTTGCCGATCTCCAGATAGCGCATGATCTTGTCGAACTGTTCCTGCGAGGCCTGTGCGCCCAGCATGGTCGACGGATTGAGCGGATCGTCCTGGCTGATGGACTGAACGCGCTTGATCGCCTTTTCCATGAAACGGTCATAGATCGATTCATGAACCAGCGCACGCGACGGGCATGTGCAGACCTCGCCCTGATTGAGCGCGAAGAAGGCGAAACCTTCGAGCGCCTTGTCGAGGAATGCGTCATCCTCGTTCATCACATCGGCAAAGAATATGTTCGGCGACTTGCCGCCCAGTTCCAGCGAGATGTTGGTGACGTTGTCGGCCGCATAACGCATGATTTCCTTGCCGACCGGGGTGGAGCCGGTGAAGGCGATCTTGGCGATGCGCTTGCTTTGCGCCAGCGGCTTGCCCGCTTCAATGCCAGTGCCGTTGACGATGTTGAGAACGCCCGGCGGCAGCAGGTCTTCGATAAGCTCCATCACCACCAGAATGGACGCCGGTGTCTGTTCCGCAGGCTTCAGCACCACGCAATTGCCGGCGGCGAGTGCCGGCGCAAGCTTCCACGCGGCCATCAGGATCGGGAAGTTCCACGGGATGATCTGGCCGACAACGCCGAGCGGTTCATGGAAATGATAGGCGACCGTATCGTTGTCGATTTCGCCGATCGTGCCTTCCTGTGCGCGGATGCAGCCTGCGAAATAGCGGAAATGGTCGACCGTCAGCGGAATATCCGCATTTGTCGTCTCGCGCAGCGGCTTGCCGTTATCCCAGGTTTCGGCCCGCGCGATGAGATCGAGATTGTCCTCGATGCGCTGGGCGATCTTGAGCAGGATGTTGGAGCGCTCGGTAACGCTCGTCTTGCCCCACTTCTCCCTCGCCTTGTGGGCGGCATCCAGTGCGAGTTCGATATCGGCCGCATCCGAGCGCGGAACTTCACAAATCTTGTGGCCCGTCACCGGCGACAGATTGTCCATGTAGCGACCGGATTTCGGTTCCACCCATTTGCCGCCGATGAAATTGCCGTATTTCAGCTTGAAGGGCGCTTCGCCCGCTTTCTGCTGAACCTGAATATTCATGATTTCATCCTCCCTGATGAAAACGATCCGCGACGGACCGCATGGGAGGAAGGTGGGCCTAGATGACAGTGGGGGGTAGTGGCACGGCGTGGTTCCGCATCGCACATTGTCTCACATCTGCGACAAACCCACGCCGATCCGGCCATCTTGCCCGGATCTCGTTTCAGGTCACCTCAATGCACCGCGAGTTTCTTCATCTTGCGGTGAAGCGTGGCGCGGCTGATACCAAGCAGGGACGCGGCCTGCGTGACATTGCCGTTGGTGCGCGATAGAACCCGCCGCAACGCCGAACGCTCCGCTTCCGCAAGGTCGGAGCCGCCATCGTGACGCTGTTCCTGCAGAATATCGGCGGCGGGCAGCCCCTGCGCGATGGAATTGTCGTCCAGTTTCAGCGCAAGACGCGCCGCGCGTGTCGCCCCCAAAACGAGATCGTCCTGATCAACGGCCAACAGCGAAAGGGCGGCGCCGAAACCGGTCGGCACGACGACGATGCGCGCGCCGGGAAAGGCCCGACGGAAAAGATTGCCCTCGATACGTTGCGCCGCATCCCTCACCGCCTGCGTGACGAAAGAAAAGGTCATCTCGTTGATGTCGTCGCGGCAGGTGGAAATATCGAGAGCACCAGTCACCCGGCCAGTGTGGTCGCGAATGGGTGCGGTCGTGCAGCAGAGTTCCGTGTTCGACGTGAAAAAATGCTGGTCGCGGTAGACCACCACAGAACGCTCGTCGACCAGCGCCGTGCCGATGCCGTTGGTGCCCACGCTCGCCTCGCTCCAGACCGCACCGGACCAGAGGCCGAGCGCCCGGAAATCGCGGTCGTCGCCGGCGGCACCCCGGCGCTCCAGCGCAACGCCCTGCGCATCGGTCAAAAGCAGGCAGCAGCCGGCCTTGCCGACGCTGTGAAAAATACGGTCGAGTTCATCGGTGCTTTCAGCGATCAGGCCGGCGGCACTTTCACGGGCGCGGCGAAATTCGAAGTCGCTGAGAAAGATCGGTTTGCGGTTTTCCTCCGGCGCAAGGTGGTGCTTGACCATGCAGCGGCGCCAGGAAGCGACAATCGGAGAACTTGCGGCTGCGGAACGTTGGCGCGCTGTTTCATACACGCGGTCCGCATGGGCGATGTCTGTCGGCATTCGCTCCTCCCAAAGCTTTTCGGCGATGGTGCGCTGGAAGCGTTCACGTTTCAACTAAAAACTTCGCGGCCGGCATTTGTCAACGCAACCTCAGGCTGCGCCTGAATATCATACCGCCTTGAAATAACGCTGCCCGAGAGTGACTTCCGGCTCGTCTTCGGCCGAGAGAAACGTGTCGTCCACGAGATTGGCGATAGAGTTCAAAGGGCCGGGCCTACCGAAAAAGAAGCCCTGCACCTGCAGACAGCCTTCGCGGCGCAGGAACTCGATATGCGCCTTGGTCTCTACACCTTCCGCGAGCACCGGAATGTTGAGGCTATGCGCCAGAATGAGCGTGGAGCGAACGATCGCCTCCGACTGCACGTTGGTCGAAAGGCCGTCGATGAAGGCCCGGTCGATCTTGATCTTGTCGAAGGGAAAACTCTGGAGGGTAGACAGCGAGGAATAGCCTGTGCCGTAATCGTCCATGGCGATCTTGACGCCGAGCGCCTTGAGTTTGCGGATCGCGACCAACGCATGGCGATGATCCGCGATGATGCTGCCTTCGGTGATTTCCAGCTCGAGCCTTTCCGGCGCAAGCCCCGTCTCCTGAAGAACTCTCTCGACCTTGTCAGGGAAATCATTGTCCGCAAGCTGCTGCGGCGCGACATTCACGGCGATCGAAAGCGATTTCTTCCAGAGAGCGGCCTGCACGCAGGCTTCCCGCAGAACCCACTCGCCCAGTTCAACGATAAAGCCGGTCTGTTCGGCAATCGGAATGAATTCGACCGGAGAGACCATGCCACGCTCGGGATGTTTCCAGCGCAAAAGCGCCTCGAAACCAACGATGCTGCCACTCTTGGTATCGTTCTGTTGCTGATAATATAGCTCGAATTCGTTGTTGGCGAGGCCGCTGCGCATGGTTATGGCAAGCGCATTGCGCTCCCGCGCGGCCTCATCCATGGATTTGTCGTAGAAACAGATCGTGTCCGATGTCCCGCTTTTTGCCCGGTACATGGCGACATCGGCCTGCGCCATTAGCGTATCGGCATCGATGGAGCCGGTATTGCGGATCGATATACCCACACTCGCGCCCACTGAAAATGTCTGACCGTTCCATTCCACGGGCTTGCTGATCTGCTCGATCAATCGCTGGGCAAATTCCGCACCATCGGCACGGGTATAATAGGAATGGGTCATCGCCACGAACTCATCCCCGCCCATGCGCGCCAGAAACTCCCCGGTTTTCAGAACGGAACTCGCCCGGTCGGCGATGGCGCGCAGCACGGCATCGCCCGCCGCGTGGCCGTGAACGTCGTTGATTTCCTTGAAACGGTCGAGATCGATCGACAGAAGCGCCGTATGCGCACCCATGGAGACATGACGCGTGCGGCGATTGAGGTGCTCGATAAATGCCGCCCGGTTGGGAATGCCCGTCAGCGGATCGTGCAGCGAAAGATGGCGATAGCGGGCAACCGCCTGCTGGGTGGACTGGGCGTCGATGACATAGGTGGATAGCCCCAGCGCCAGCAGAAGAAGGGTCACCGCGATGGCGCTTCCACCCATGATGGCCGGCGGCAGCAGATTTTCCGAAATGATGATGCGTGGATCGAACTCGAACAACATCGAGGCCATGCCGGTATAATGCATCGAGGCGATGGCCAGGATGAGAAACGCTACCGCGCTGAACTGGCAGAACCGGTTGATCGGCCGCGCAATGCGATTGACCGCGATCGCGCCAAACGCGGCTCCCAGTACCAGCGAGGCGATGACATAGGCCTGGTTCCAGAAAATCATGCCCTGTACCTGATAGGCGGCCATACCGGTATAATGCATGGCCGCAATACCGAGACCGAGTATCGCCCCGCCCGCTTCCACCAGAGCGCTGCGCCCGCCATAGGCGGAAATGGCAAAGCCGGTGGTCGTCGTGATAATGGCGATAAGAAGCGAAAGCCCCGTCAGATAGGGATCGTACCCCACCTCGCCGGCAGCGACATAACCCAGCATCGCCACGAAATGGGTGGTCCATATCGCCGCGCCGCCATTGACCCCGGCCAGAAACAGCCAGTTGACCTTCTGCAACCCCGTCGCCAGACGCGCTCTCGAAAAAAGACGCATGGTGACGAAGCTTCCCAGCATGCAGACGAAGACCGCTGCTATGGTGTATCGGAAGTCATGATCGACGGTGAGGCACTGAAGAACTTTTAACATTATCATCTACACAATTGGAATTCCAGGCAGCCTTATCATTTGCCAGGTTTGCAGCGGGTTTATATGAATGGATAAGCACATATTAAAAGTTGCAATTCATGGATGCATTAGGCAAATCTAATGAAATTATAACGCAGTGCCCTCGAAAAACGGGCCGCTCTTGTCTTTATCTTCGGTTTGTATTATAGCGCCCGCACCCGTGTAGACACCCTTGGAGGCAACGCGGGCGGGATGGCGCAAGCGCCTCTCCAGTTCAGGCCGCTTTGTTTGGCATGAACTCTCCATATAACCTCGAAAGGAATTGCCATGAGCAAAGAATCGTATGAGCTCAAGGCCGAGGCGCGCGAACGAGTTGGTAAGGGGTCCTCTCGTGAACTTCGCCGCAACGGTTTGATTCCCGCTGTCATCTATGGTGACAAGCAGGCCCCCATTTCCATCGCTCTGTCGACCAACGAAGTAACCAAGCGTATCCACGCCGGCGGCTTCATGACGACGGTTGCGGTAATCGACGTCGACGGCCAGAAGATCAAGGTCCTCCCGAAGGACTACCAGCTTGATCCGGTCCGCGACTTCACCATGCACGTCGACTTCCTGCGCGTTACGGGCAACACGCTCGTCAACGTCGAAGTTCCGGTTCACTTCGAAAACGAAGAAAAGTCGGACATCAAGATCGGCGGCGTTCTGAACATCGTTCGCCACACGGTGGAATTCCACTGCCCGGCCAACGACATTCCGGAATTCATCACCGTTGATCTCACCGGTCTGAAGATCGGCGACAACGTTCACATTTCGAATGTGAAGCTGCCGAAGAACATCACGCCTGTGATCGCCGACCGTGATTTCACGATCGCAACGATCGTTGCTCCGGCTGGCGGCATTGCTGAAGAAGCAACCGACGAAGCTTCTGCATAATGATCTGTGGCCGCAAGGCCGGACAGATTTGAGCTTTGAGGCCCGTTCCGTTTTCGGAACGGGCCTTTTAGTTTTTATGAACTTTAAAAACAGAAACCGGCCGCTGCGTGCATCATGCGGGACCCGCTTCAGCGTCGATTAACAATTCCATGAAACGATGCTCGTTGCGCTGTCGTGAAAACACCGGGCGGGTTGAGAAAATATAGTGGGGAACAGGGCTTTCGCCGGAAACCTCACCGATCTCTCCGGATGGCAAAACGAACGCGGTCATTCTGGGGTAGAGGGTAGCTGCAATCGAACATGGCTCATTCCGTCGAAAGTCGCTTTATCGCGATTGTTTCCGGTGCGCTTCTTACAGTCGTCGCCCCGTTATTCACGCTTTTGCTGACGCTCTCCTATCACGAGGCTATTCGTAGCCAGCGCAATCACCTTGAAATTCTGCTGTCGACAAATGCGCAGGCGCTTGCCCGTCCCTTGTGGGATCTCGACGACGACACCATAAACCAGATTACCGGAACCCTCGTTTCCGACCCCGTGATCCGGATGGTCGAGGTCAAGGATACCTCCGGCCAGCTCGATATCGTCCAGACGGCCGGTAGCGACATCATTCAGGATGCGTCCTCCACGACGCGGGAGGTCACCTACAAGAGCACGAACGGGGTCGTCACCGTCGGGCAACTGACCGTCTATTACGACGATATCGGCCTTCTTACCTCCCTCAGCCGGTCCGAACTGGCATTCATCACGATTTTCATCCTCGCCATCCTCACCACCGTTCTTGCGGCCATCGCCGGCAACCGCTTCATGGTCATCCGCCCGCTGATGCGGCTCACGGCAGCGATAGAGGCGACCCGTCGCCTCGGTTCGCGCCACCACGTCGACTGGCGGTCGAAGGACGAGATCGGCAGGCTGGCGAAAAGCTTCAACGAAATGCAGACCCAGCTTGAAAAGGAAGAGCTGGAAATCAAACATGCCCATGCGCGGAAGACGGAAATCTACAACCGGACGCCCGCCATGCTGTTCTCGCTCGACAGATACGACAGGATTGCGGCGGTCAGCGACTACTGGGTACAGGCGACCGGCTATGATCGCGCCAGAATACTCGGCCTCAACTTCGCCGATCTCATCCACCCGGGTGACAGGTCCCTGTTCCAGCAACGCAAGGCGGCGTCACAAGCGCCGGACGCCGCACATGCCGGCATCACCGTGCGGTTTCATTGCAGGCAGGGCAGCGTGATGGACGCCCTCATCCTCGAAAAAGCCCTCGAGTCCGGCGATGCCGCGCATCAGAGCACATGTCTTTGCGTCATGACGGATGTGACCGAACTGCGCCAGTCGGAAAAACGCAACCGCCAGCAGGCCATTTCCGACCATCTGACCGGCCTCTTCAATCGTCAGGGTTTCGAGGCCATTCTCGACCTGCAAATCCGCGATGCGGACAGGAACGGCAGCGAGCTCGCCTGCCTGTTCATCGACCTCGACCGGTTCAAGGCCATCAACGACAATCTCGGCCATGCCGCAGGTGACGCGGTTCTCCGGGAATTCACGCTGAAGCTCGAACCCCTGCTGACGCCGCTGGACAGCGCATCGCGGCTCGGCGGCGACGAATTCGCCATTCTGCTGGCCGGCGACAAGGTCGAGGAACGCGGCCTGCTGTTCTGCGAGCGGATTTGCATGATACTGGACACGCCCTTCGAGTTTGAGGGCAACAGCATCCGCCTCAGCGCCAGCATCGGCATGGCGGTCTATCCTCTGCACGCTTCCAGCGCGGCCGAACTTTTGCAGAATGCCGACATGGCCATGTATAGCCGCAAAAGAACGGGCAAGAACGGCGCGCAGATTTTCGACAGCTCGATCATGGACCGGGCGCGCGAACGTGCGGAGCTGGAGCGGGATATCGCGCAGGGGCTTTCCGATGGCTGGTTCGAGCCGTATTTCCAGCCGATTCAAGAACTTGCAACCGGCCGAACGGCGGGTTTCGAGGCGCTTCTGCGTCTCAACCATCCGAAAAAGGGATTGCTTCCTCCCGCCGCCATCATCAACCTTGCGGAAGAAAACGGCACCATCCATCGCATCGGCAATCTCATCCTCGATCAATCGATCGCCAATCTCGCCAGGCTGTCACTCCTGCCGGGCATGGAACAAGCCTATGTGGCGGTGAATTTCTCACCATTGCAATTCGAGCCGGGATTGCCGACACGGATCGCCGGCGTGCTGCACCGGCACGGCATTCTTCCCAAACGGCTGGTCATCGAGATAACCGAGGCCGTCATCATGAAGGACGATCCGCAAATCCGGGCGATCCTCAATGCCATTCACCAACTGGGCTGCCGCATCGCGCTGGACGATTTCGGCACGGGTTATTCGTCGCTGAGCTATCTCAGCCGTTTTCCGGTCGATATCGTCAAGATCGACCAGTCCTTCACCCGCTCGATCTGCGACGACACGGTTGAGATAAGGCAACGCAGCCGCATGCTGGTCGAAGGCATCGCCGCGATCTCGCACAAGATGAATTGCGCCGTCATCGCCGAGGGCGTCGAGACGGAAGAACAGATGGCGCTTCTGGCAGCGATAGGCGCGGATTATGGACAGGGCTATTATTTTGCGCGGCCGCAGCCCATCGAGGCGCTGATCGCCGCATTGAACGCGGCTTCCGGCGCGGGCCTCGCTGCGGCGCGACAAGCATGAGGCACGGAGCAGCCATGGGATTGATCCGCTTTTGCCTGATCTTTCTTGCCCTCGCCAGTCCGGCCGGCGCGGCCAAGCTTTTCCTCACGACCGAGGTCTACCCCCCTTACAATCTGCAGGCCAGCGATGGCAGTGTCGGGGGTGTCTATATCGACCAGCTCAAGATCGTGCTCGAGGAAACCGGCACCGAATACGAGGTCGCCGTCATGCCCTGGGCGCGGGCGATCGCGCTGGCCACAACGCAGGCCATGCACTGCGTTTTCGCCACGGCGAGAACCCGCGAACGGGAAAAGCTTTTCAAATGGGTCTCACCGATCCACAGCGACCGCAACATTCTCGTGGCGCGCCACAATGCGGATATCGATGTCTCCAGTCTGGAGGGCGCGAAGAAATACCGGGTCGGCACCCAGCGCGGCGACTATACCGAAACCCTTCTGGAAACGCTCGGTTTCCCGCATGTAGATGTTGGCGCGGACTTCCAGATCACGCTTCACAAGCTGAAAGCCGGGCGCATCGACCTGATGCCGATGTCGGAAAGCACCTTCAAAAGCCTGCCCGCGAACACCTTCAAGGAAGTGACGACACTGTCGCGGCAACAACTGGGTCTTGCGTGCAACAAAAGCGTTCCCGACGAGATCATCGCAAAATTGCAGGCCCGGCTGGACAGGCTGATCGCCGATGGAACGCAACAGCGGATATTCGACCGCTACAATCTCGTCAGCCCCTGAGCGGTCGCTCCGCCTCCCCGTAAATCCATAAAAGGCCCAAAGTCCATAAATAGATTGACAGCCGACGGATTTCGGGGTGGTGACAACAGCATCGTCAGGCAAAACTCGGACATGCCCCATGAAGATCATCGCAGGACTTGGTAATCCCGGCGCGCAATATGCGGGAAACCGTCACAATATCGGCTTCATGGCGCTCGATGCGTTGCAACGCCTGCCCTCTTTCTCGCCATGGGCGAGGAAATTCAAGGCGGAGATTTCCGAAGGCGAGATCGATGGCGAAAAGGTCCTGCTGATGAAGCCGCTGACCTACATGAACCTGTCGGGCGAGTCCGTCGGCGAGGCCATGCGCTTCTTCAAGCTTGCACCGGCCGACATCATCGCCATTCATGACGAACTCGATCTTACCGCCGGCCGCGCGCGCATCAAGACGGGCGGCGGCCATGGCGGCCACAACGGCCTGAAATCGCTCGATGCCCATTGCGGTAAGGAATATCGCCGCCTGCGCCTAGGCATCGGCCATCCCGGCGACAAGGAGCGGGTGCACGGCCATGTGCTCGGCGATTTCGCCAAAGCCGACCGGGTCTGGCTCGATCCTCTTTTGGACGCCATCGCCGACAACGTCGCGATGCTGCTGAAGGGAGAGGATTCGCAGCTGATGAACAAGCTGGCGCTTGCCACGGGCAGCAAACCGGATGCCGAAAAACCGGCCAAGGCGGCCAAACCCGCCGCGCAGTCCCACATCCATCAGGCGCGCAACAGCGCCCAGCCGAAAAAGCTGCCGGAAACCGGACCAATGGCCGAAATGCTGAAGCGGATGTTCGGCAAGAAGGATTAGATCGCTATGTCTTCAGCGACCGTCGCCCTGCGTGAAGCCGGTCCCGGCGATCTGCCCGGCCTGCTTGAACTTTATCGGGCGCTCAATCCATCCGACCCGCAATTGACGGTGGAAGAGGCGAACGCGGCTTTCACCGCCATGCTCGACCAGCCCGGCCTGACCGTGTTTCTCGCAACGGATGGCGGAAAACCCGTCGCGACCGCCACGCTTCTGGTCGTTCCGAACCTGACGCGCGCCGCCAGCCCCTATGCACTCATTGAAAACGTGGTGACGCTGGAAACCCATCGTGGCCGGGGATATGGCCGTGCAGTGGTGCGCCATGCCGTCGAGGTCGCCTTTACTGCGAATTGCTACAAGGTGATGCTGCTGACCGGCCGCCAGCGCCCGGAGGTCCATGCCTTTTACGAAAGCTGCGGTTTCGTGCAGAACAAGACCGGTTTCCAGATCCGTCAAGGTTCGGCATAAAACCATCACTCCTCCGGCTCGGTGGTGAACATCAGCGGAAATCCCGCCTCCTTGCCGAGATCGGTCGCTTCCTTGGCCTTGGTCTCGGCAATATCGCGCTCGCAGACAACCACGACAGCGCTGCCGAAGCGGTGCGCCGTCATCATCACCCGGCGGCCGGTATCCTCGCCCATGTGGAAGACCGACTTCAGCACTAGGGTCACGAAGTCGCGCGGCGTGTAATCGTCATTCAGCAGGATGACCTTATAGAGCTTCGGCCGCTCCAGCTTCGGTTTGACTTTCGGTTTGGGCTTGAGGTCGACAGGACTGTCACTCATCGGAAAATCCCCGTGATGACGAAAGATCGGTCGCTTGACCCCGCATATATTGCGCCGCAACTGCACTATCGACAACCCCAGGCGCGGCGCTCGCGTGAAATTCCGCGCCATTCGCGGGGCTTTGCCCGCCCAAATCGGCCTGCGGGCTTGACCTTGCACTGCCCTTTCCGCAAAAGGCTCCTCAACGAATTCTTTCAAACGGACAGGTTTTAAGCCATGGGCTTCAAATGCGGTATCGTCGGGCTGCCGAATGTCGGCAAGTCCACCCTCTTCAACGCGCTGACGAAAACAGCGGCCGCACAGGCCGCCAACTATCCCTTCTGCACCATCGAGCCGAACACCGGCGAGGTTGCAGTGCCGGACCCGCGCATGCAGCAGCTCGCGGCCATCGCCGGATCGAAGGAAATCATTCCGACCCGCATTTCCTTCGTGGACATCGCCGGCCTGGTGCGCGGCGCATCGAAAGGTGAAGGCCTCGGCAACAAATTCCTGGCCAATATCCGCGAAGTCGATGCCGTCGTGCATGTGCTGCGCTGCTTTGAAGACGACGATATCACCCATGTGGAAGGCCGCATCAATCCGGTCGGCGATGCCGACACGATCGAGACGGAGCTGATGCTCGCCGACCTCGAAAGCCTGGAGCGCCGCGTCGAGCAGACGCGCAAGCGCGCCACCAGCAAGGACAAGGAGTCCTTAGCCCAACTGCCCGTTATGGAAGCCGTAATCGCGCTGCTCAACGACGGAAAACCAGCACGTCTGCTTTTGAAGACGCTGGCCGACGAGGAAATCGAAATCCTCAAGGGCCTCAATCTCCTGACGTCGCACCCGGTGCTTTATGTCTGCAACGTCTCGGAAGCCGACGCATCGTCCGGCAACGAGCACACCGCGGCCGTGGCAGAGATGGCAAAGCAACAGGGTGCCGAATGCGTGATCATCTCGGCGGCGATCGAGGCCGAAGTCGCGCAGCTTCCGGCCGATGAAGCCGAGGAATTCCTCTCGGCGCTGGGGCTTACCGAAGCCGGTCTCGACCGACTGATCCGCGCTGGCTATCACCTGCTCGATCTCATTACCTATTTCACCGTCGGCCCGAAGGAAACGCGCGCCTGGACGATCGTGCGCGGCACCAAAGCGCCCGCCGCCGCCGGCGTCATCCATACCGATTTCGAACGCGGCTTCATCCGCGCATTCACCATCGGCTTTGACGACTACGTCGCCTACAAGGGCGAAGTCGGCGCCAAGGAAGCCGGCAAGGGGCGCGACGAAGGCAAGGAATATGTCGTCCAGGACGGCGACGTCATCCACTTCCGTTTCAATACCTGATCGGGACTGGAGCCGGTTGGTGGTTCCACCGCTTCTTTTGAAGCGCTGATCGAAGTGCCCCAGATCTTGCGGCTTGTTTCTTCTCCCCGCCGGGGAGAAGGTGACCCGAAGGGTCGGATGAGGGGCGAGGTTAGCCGTAGACTGAGAGCTTGCCCTCTCATCCGCTGTCGCGACCTTCTCCCCGGCCCGGAGAAGGCGACATGCCGCACTAGCTCGCTCCATAACATCTCCCTACGCCGTACCCGCATCCCCCGATTTGACCTTTACGTAAAGGGAAAAATCATTTTAGATGCCGGCGATATTGACTGTGCGAAGGGAGGAAACCATGGCGCCGGTCGCGACATATGCCTATGAGGATTTTTCCGTTGGGCGGGAATTCCCCCTCGGACCGCAATCGATTTCCGCAGAACAAATCATCGAATTCGCCAGCGAGTTCGATCCCCAGCCCATGCATCTGTCCGAAGAGGCTGGCCGCCAGAGCATTCTCGGCGGGCTGGCGGCTTCCGGCTGGCACACCTGCGCCCTGCTGATGCGGATGATGGCGGAGAGCTACATCACCAGTTCAACCTCGCAGGGCAGCCCCGGCATCGATTATGTCGACTGGAAAAAGCCGGTTCTGGCGGGCGACACGCTTTCGGGAAAATCCATCGTGCTGGAACAGCGCACCTCCGGCTCGCGCCCCGGCATCGGCCTCGTTAAATTCCGCCACGAGCTTTATAACCAGCGCGGCGTTCTGGTATCGCACGGGGAAAACACCGTGATGTTCCTGATGCGTGCGGATGGAGGCGTTGCAGCATGAGACTGGCAGAACTTTCTCCCATCGGCGAACGCGTCACCCTCGACACGCTGCATTTTTCCGCCGAAGACATCGTCCGTTTCGCCCGCGATTTCGATCCGCAGCCCTTTCACCTCGATGCCGAAGCCGCCAGGAACAGCGTCTTCGGCGCGCTCTGCGCTTCCGGCTGGCACACCGGCGCGGGCTGGATGAAATGTTTCCTCTCCCATTGGGCGAAAGAAGTGAAGAGGCTGAAACAGCAGGGCCTCGAGCCGCCGAGATTGGGACCCTCTCCCGGCTTTCGCGAACTCATATGGAAGAAACCGGTCTTCGCCGGAGACGACGTAACCTATTTCGTCACCCTGCTCGACACCCGCCCGCTGGAATCAAGAGCCGGAGTCTGGCTGAACACTACCTTCAACGAGGGCGTGAACCAGTCCGGAGAAACCGTGCTGACCTTCCGGAGCGGGGTTCTGGAGTTCGAATGAAATCCGCCGGCCGGGGCAAAATGACTGTCTCAGATTGCCCCGGACATCGCTTTAGTGACCGGAGAATTCCACCAGCGTCCGCACTTCGACGCCAAGGTCTTCCAGCTTCTTGCGGCCGCCGAGATCGGGCAGATCGATGACGAAACAGGCCGAGACGATGTCCGCGCCCATCTGCCGCAACAGCTTGACCGCACCTTCGGCAGTGCCGCCAGTGGCGATCAGGTCATCGACCAGAATGACTTTTTCGCCCGGCTGCACGGCGTCCACATGCATTTCCATTTCGTCCACGCCGTATTCCAGGCTGTAGGCAACGCGCACTGTGGTGTGCGGCAGCTTGCCCTTCTTGCGGATTGGCACGAAACCGGCGGAAAGCTGATGCGCCACCGCCCCGCCCAGAATGAAGCCGCGCGCTTCCATGCCGGCGATCTTGTCGATCTTCGTTCCCGCATAAGGCTGCACAAGCTCATCCACCGCGCGGCGGAAAGCGCGCGGATTGCCGAGCAGCGTCGTGATGTCCCGGAAGATGATGCCCGGCTTCGGATAGTCGGGAATGGAGCGGATGGCAGCGGAAAGCTCCGAAGCGATAACGGTCATGGTATTTCCAGTTAGATTGGGAAATGGATCAGAAGGTTCGGGCTATCCTATCAACTTGACGGCTGCGGACCAACTAAAAAGGACCAGCGCTCATTCCAACGCATCGTCATTCCTGTCGTCGAACCTGCCCAAGGCCAGCGGCATCCTCCATCGACACATGAAAAGGCCCCCACAGAAGACCATGGGGGCCAATGATTGCAGCTATTTAAAACCGGCTTAATGTTCCTTTTTGGCGTAAACCGACTTCTTGGTGAGATAGATCAGCGCCGTGAAGATGAACAGGAACACCATGACCATGAAGCCGGTGCGCTTGCGTGCTTCCAGATGCGGCTCTGCGGCCCACATCAGGAAAGCGGACACGTCCTTGGAATATTGATCCACCGTCTGCGGCGCACCGTCGTCATAGGTCACCTGATCGGCGCTGATCGGCGGCGCCATCTTCAGCGAGACGGCGCTGACGAAATACGGGTTGAAATGCGTGCCTTCCGACACTTCAACGCCGGCCGGCGCATCCTGATATCCGGTCAGCAGCGCGTGGATGTAATCCGGGCCGCCTTCCTGATAACCGCCGATGATCGGGATCATGTCGATGATGAATTGCGGAAAGCCGCGCTCCACGCCGCGCGCCTTGGCAAGCAGCGACATGTCGGGCGGAGCTGCCCCGCCATTGGCGGCGGCTGCCGCTTCATGGTTCGGAAACGGCGAGGGGAAATGATCGGAAGGCACGGCCTTGCGATTATACATTTCGCCTTCGGCATTCGGTCCGTCCTGCACTTCGTATTCCGCAGCGAAAGCCTTCACCTGCTCGTCGGAATAACCGAGATCGCCGAGCGTGCGGAAGGAAACGAGGCTCATCGAATGGCAGGCGGAGCAGACTTCCTTGTAGACCTTCAGGCCGCGCTGCAGCTGGCCCTTGTCGTATTTGCCGAAAGGTCCGGCAAAGGACCAGCTCTGCTCCTCCGGCTTAATGACCGGGAAGTGACCGCCGGCGATCGCATGCTCCGCCTTGGTGGCGAGATCATGGCTCTCCTCCGCCGCGAAAGCGGCGGCGGAACAGCTAATGGCGGCGATAAGCGCGATGCTTGTTACAAGCTTCTTCATTGTCGTCATCCTTCCTTCGCGCTCAGACTTCGGCGGCCGCTGGCGCGGCAGTCTTCTTGGCGGCGTTCTTTTCGAGAACGGCCTCGGTAATCGAATTCGGAATACGCCGCGGCGTTTCCACCAGACCGAGTACCGGCATGATGACGAGGAAGAAACCGAAGTAATAAAGCGTGCCGATCTGCGACATGACGACATAGAGGCCTTCCGCAGGACGCGACCCCAGCCAGCCGAGCAGGATGGCGTTGACCACGAACAGCCAGAAGAACATCTTGTACCAGGGGCGATAGACGGCGGAGCGAACCTTCGACGTATCGAGCCAGGGCAGGAAGAACAGCACGATGATCGCGCCGAACATGACGAGAACGCCACCGAGCTTGGAATCGATCGGCCCCACATTGAAGGTGATAGCGCGCAGCATCGCGTAGAACGGCAGGTAATACCACTCCGGCACGATATGCGCGGGCGTCTTCAGCGGGTCGGCCATGATGTAGTTGTCAGGGTGGCCGAGGAAGTTCGGCATGTAGAAGATGAACCACGCATAGGCGATGAGGAACACCGAAACGCCGAGCGCATCCTTCAGCGTCGCATAGGGCGTGAAGGGAACCGTGTCGGTCTTGCTCTTCACTTCCACGCCGGTCGGGTTGGTCTGGCCGGTCACATGCAGCGCCCAGATGTGCAGGATAACAACACCTGCAATCATGAAGGGCAGCAGGTAGTGGAGCGCAAAGAAGCGGTTGAGCGTCGGATTATCCACCGCAAAACCGCCGAGCAGGAACTGCTGAATCCACTCACCTATGCCCGGGAAAGCCGAGAAGAAGCCGGTGATAACGGTCGCACCCCAGAAGGACATCTGGCCCCAGGGAAGCACGTAACCCATGAAGCCCGTCGCCATCATCAGGAGATAGATCACACAGCCGAGAATCCAGAGGATTTCGCGCGGCGCCTTGTAGGAGCCGTAATAAAGACCACGGGCGATGTGCAGGTAAACCGCGATGAAGAAGAAGGACGCACCGTTGGCATGCATGTAGCGCAGCAGCCAGCCGTGGTTGACGTCACGCATGATCTTTTCGACGGAATTGAACGCGACCGTCGTTTCAGCGGCATAGTGCATGGCAAGCACGACGCCGGTGAGAATCTGCACGATCAGCATGACCGCCAGCATCGCGCCGAAGGTGTAGGCGTAGTTCAGATTACGCGGGACAGGGTAAGCGACGAAGCTGTCATAGATCATACGCGGCAAGGGAAGCCGCGAATCGATCCACCTCTCGATGCCGGTGGACGGCTGATAACTGGAATGACCACTCATGAATATCTGTCCCCTTATCCGATCTTGATCACGGTATCGGATGTGAATGCGAATGTCGGGATGGCGAGGTTCTGCGGCGCCGGACCCTTACGTATGCGGCCCGCCGTATCGTAGTGCGAGCCATGGCAGGGACAGAACCACCCGCCGAAATCGCCGGCCTGGCCGAGCGGAACGCAACCGAGATGGGTGCAGGAACCGACCATGACGATCCAGTTCTCCTTGCCCTGACCGGCGGAACGGTCGATGTCCGTCGCCTGCGCGTCGGGGGCAATGTTGGCGTTGCGTGCCACCGGGTCCTTGAGATCGCCGAGAGCGACCGCATTGGCTTCCCCGATTTCCTTTTCCGTGCGGTTGCGGATGAAAATCGGCTTGCCGCGCCACTTCACCGTCAGCGACATGCCCGGCTCGACCGCCGCCACATCCACCTCGATGGAGGCAAGCGCCAGCGTCGATGCGTCCGGGCGCATCTGGTCGATAAAGGGCCACGCGACTGCGGCGGCACCGACGGCACCCGTCATTCCGGTTACTAGATATAGAAAATCGCGACGGGTCGGTTCACCCGAGGCGTCGTGATTGGTTACGTGCTCGCTCACCGCTACACCATCCTCTGCGCTGTTTTTGCCATAAATCGCATGAGTCCTCCCGCTGTGATTTGATCCAAGACAAGCTCCGTCCCATCGTCTCGGTCATCCTCGCGGCGTTTGAGAAACCGCGTCATTCTGTTTGATCGCAAAATATTGACTGACTTGGCAAGAGCAAAGCACACAAAGCTGCCGTAATTCTGCTGGAAGGGCCGGATTTGTTTGTGATTTTTTCGCCGGCCTTGGCAGGCAGGCAACATTGTGCGCACCCTTGCGCCATGTTAGGAGACGCAAAGGGAGAGCTTGGAAAGCAGGGATTCGGATGACGGCGAAGCTCTCTTGCATGGTCTCCACCGTGGTGGCTGCCGTTCTTTTCATTGCCAGCCTGCGTTATGTGGCGGATTTCTGGCTTTTAGCCTTCGTCACCAGCTTCCAGCTTCACATTGCCCTCACCTGCATCCTGCTGTCATGCTTGGTGTTTTGGCTGACGCGCGACGCGGTTTCCGTCTTTCTGGTGGTCTGGTCGCTTGCGCTTGCCATCCATGCCGTCGCCATGCTCATGGAATTCTCCACATCCGCCACCGCGACACCCGGCGCCAGACCTTTCCGGCTATTGTCCTTCAACGTGCTGATGGATAATGCCGCCAATGCGGATGCGATTGCCGATACCATTCTCGAATCGGGCGCGGATGCGGTCTATCTGTTCGAGGCGGGTGCGCTGCAATCGGCTCTGCCGCGCCTTGAGCAAACTTACCCTCACAGGCTCGGCTGCTTTACCGGAACGCCGACCTGCGACCTGTTGATCCTCTCGAAACGGCCGTTGCTGGAGGGCCGTTTCCACAGCCTCAGCGATCTGCGCCGCGACCGTTTCGCGATCGCCAGCATCGATTTCGACGGCACGGAACTGACGCTCGCCGCAGGTCACATCACCAAACCCTATTTCGACGACTATCACCGGAACGAACTGGACGAAGTCAGCGAAATTCTCTTTCGCGTCACCGGGCCGCTCATTCTGGCGGGCGATTTCAACTCGGCAAGCATCGCCCCCGACATGCGCGACTTCCTCGCCGCCAACGACCTTAAAAAAGCGCCTTGGGAGCCCGCCACATGGCCGACGAAGGCGGGCCGCTTCGGCATCGCCATCGACCATATCTTCGCCCGCGAACCGGCAAGCCTGATGAAAACCACCCGCCTGCCCGACAGCCTCGGCTCCAATCACTACGGCCTGATGGCGGATTTCATGATCGGGAAATAGTCGCCCGCCTTATTGAGCCGCCTCATCGGCGGCGAGGAAGCCACCCGACTGACGCGCCCATAGCTCCGAATAAAGGCCGCCCTGCGAGACGAGATCGGAATGGTCGCCCTGTTCGACGATACGGCCCTGATCCATCACGATCAGCCGGTCGAGGGCGGCGATGGTCGACAGCCGGTGGGCGATGGCCAGCACCGTCTTGCCCTGCATCAACTCGTCCAGATTGCTCTGGATCGCCGCCTCCACCTCCGAATCGAGCGCCGAGGTCGCCTCGTCGAGTACGAGAATCGGCGCGTCCTTCAGCATCACGCGGGCGATGGCGATACGCTGGCGCTGGCCGCCTGAGAGTTTCACGCCGCGTTCGCCGACATGCGCATCCAGACCCGTGCGGCCGCGCTGGTCTTCCAGCCTTGCGATGAAATCATCCGCCTTGGCCCGGCGCGTTGCCTCCAGCAATTGCGCTTCGGTGGCATCGGTACGGCCGAACATGATGTTGTCTCTGATAGAACGATGCAGCAGCGAGGTATCCTGCGTCACCATGCCGATATGGGCGCGCAGCGATTCCTGTGTCACCCTAGCGATATCCTGCCCGTCGATCAGGATGCGGCCTTGCTCGACATCGTAAAAACGCAGCAGCAGGTTGACGAGCGTGGATTTGCCCGCACCGGAGCGTCCGACGATGCCGACCTTCTCTCCCGCCTTGATGTCGAGATTGAGATGATCGATGACGCCGTTTGCCCGCCCGTAATGGAAACTGACATTTTCGAAGCGGATGCTCGGCCTCTTCACTTCCAGTGCCGTCGCATCCGGCGCATCGACGAGACCGATCGGCTGCGAAATCAGTTCGGCGGCATTCTGCACGGTGCCGAAATTGCGCATGATGCCGTTGAACTGCGTCATCAGCCGTCCGAGCAGAAAGTTGAGGCGCAAAACCAGCGCCAGCGTGAAGGCGACCGCACCGGCGCTGATCTTGCCGGACAGCCACAAATCGATGCACAGCGCCGCCATGGAGGTGATCATCACGCCCGAAAGCAGCGCCATGGAGGCGCGCACGCCGGTGATGAACCGCGTGAACGTCATGGTCGCGTTCTGGAAAATATCGAAACCCTGCCGCATGTAGCGGTCATTGGCATCATCGCGCCCGAACAGTCTCAGCGTCTGGATATTGCTGTAGGCATCCACCATGCGGCCGGAGAGCATGGAGGCGGCCTCCGCCGTCTCTTTCGAATGGGAACGGATGCGCGGCACGAAATAACGCGCCAGCAGCGAAAAGATCGCCACCCAGACGAGCACGACGACGGCCAGCCGCCAGTCCAGCCCGCCGATCAGAAATAGCATCGACACGGAATAGATGCCGACGAACCAGACGCTTTCCATCAGCGAGGTGACGAGATCGCCCGCCGCCTGCCCGCCCGACCAGACCTTGGTGACGATGCGCCCGGAAAAATCGTTCTGGAAAAAGTTCAGCGATTGCCGCGCCACATGCATGTAGGATTGCCAGCGCACCAGATTGTAGAAACCGGGCGTGATGATCTGCTGGTCCACCAGCGCCGTGATCATCGTGACAATGAAACGCACGATGCCGATCAGCACCAGCATGCCGACCAGTTCGCCGCCATGGGCCGCCAGCAACCCCGCCCAGCCCTCTTCCGGCTTCACGGTCGAGAGAATATCCACCAGCCGCCCGACGAACCAGAACAGCGCCGCCTCGATGGCCGCCGTCAGCCCGCCCAGCACCAGCATGGCGAAGAACGGCGCCCTGGCCTGCGCGATATAGAACCAAATGAAGGCGAACGTACTTTCAGGCGGCCGCAAATCGTCCTTGCGGGCGAAGGGCTTTATCCAGTTCTCGAAATACTCGAAGATGCGGGTAATGACCATGATCCGGATATAGGCGGATTCCCGGAGCGGGAACAGCCGCTAGGCTTTCGGGAAGAGATTATATTTCGGTAACATTCGGGAAATGAAAAAGGGCGGGGAATGTTCCCCGCCCTCACGTTTTCCTTATTCCGCAGCCACTTCCACCTCGTGGTCGGCGATGAAGCCGCCGGACTGGCGTCGCCACAGGTCGGCATAAATGCCGCCCATCGCCGCCAGTTCCGCATGGCTGCCCGATTCCACGATCTGGCCCTTGTCGAGGATGATGAGCCGGTCCATTTCGGTCAGCGTCGACAGGCGGTGGGCGATCGCGATCACCGTCTTGCCTTCCATCAGCGAGAACAGGTTTTCCTGGATCGCCGCCTCGACTTCACTGTCGAGCGCCGAGGTCGCCTCGTCCAGCACCAGGATCGGCGCGTTCTTGAGGAACACGCGGGCAATCGCGATACGCTGGCGCTGGCCGCCGGACAGTTTCACGCCGCGTTCGCCCACCTGGGCATCGAGGCCCTGGCGGCCATGCATATCGACAAGCGTTTCGACGAAGTCCCAGGCATTTGCCCGCTTTGCCGCCGCAATCACCTGTTCGTCGGTCGCCTCGGGATGGCCATAGGCGATGTTGTCGCGGATCGACCGGTGCAGCAGCGAAGTATCCTGCGTCACCACGCCGATCAGCTCGCGCAGGCTGTCCTGCGACACCTTGGAGATGTCCTGCCCGTCGATGGTGATCTTGCCCGCTTCCAGATCGTAGAAGCGCAGCAGCAGGTTCATCAGCGTCGTCTTGCCCGCACCCGAACGCCCGACCAGCCCGACCTTCTCGCCCGGCTTGATGTCGAGCGTCAGCCCGTCGATCACGCCCTTGGCCTTGCCATAGTGGAAGCGGACGTTGTCATAACGGATCGCACCCTGCGGTGCCGCAAGCTGCGGCGCCTTCGGAGCGTCAACGATATCGTGCGGCTTCGTCATCATCGACATACCGTCATAGACAGTGCCGATGTTTTCAAACAGCGAGGTGACTTCCCACATGATCCATTGCGACATGCCGTTGACGCGCATGGCAAGGCTGATGGCGATGGCGACCGAGCCGGCCGTGACCGAACCCTGCATCCAGAAATACAGACCGAGCGTCGCCGTGGAAAACAGCACGACGGCGTTGTTAAGATCGATCAGGATGTTGAAGCCGGAAATCTTGCGCATCTGGCGGTGAACGGTTCCGAGAAACACGTTCATCCCCTCCCGCGCATATCTTTCCTCGCGCCCCGCATGGGAAAACAGCTTGATCGTCGAGATATTGGTATAGCTGTCGACGATCCGCCCCGTCATCATCGAGCGCGCATCGGCCTGCTCCTGCGCCAGCCGGCCGAGTTTCGGCACGAAATAGGTGAGGATGCCCATATAGATGCCGAGCCACACCAGCAACGGAATGACCAGCCGCCAATCCGCCGCCGCAACCATGAACAGCATGGAGACGACGAAGCTGATGGCGTAGACGAACACGTCGATCACCTTCAGCGCCACTTCGCGGATCGCCAGCGCCGTCTGCATCACCTTGGTCGAAACCCGGCCGGCAAACTCGTTGGCGAAAAAGTTCATGGAATGGCGCAGCAGGAAACGATGCATCTTCCAGCGCGCGATCATGCCGAAATTGCCGGCAAGCGTCTGGTGCATCGTCATGGTGTGGATCGCGCCCATCAAAGGCAGCACGAAGAGCACCAGCCCGGCCATGACGATCAGATGCCAGCCCTCCTCGGCAAAAAACGTCGCGCGGTCGGCCGTGGAAAGCCAGTCGACGATATTGCCGAGGAATTTGTAGAGCATGGCTTCCGCAATGGCGATGCCCATGGACATCAGGCCGAGCAGCAGCAGCCACGGCCATGCGGGCTGCACATAATGCCAGACGAACCGCAAAAGCGTCTTCGGCGGCACGGATGGCGTCGAAGAGGGAAAAGGATCAAGACGTTTTTCAAACCAGCCAAACATAGGCCAAGCTCCGGCAATCAATCATCCCATCGTGAAAGGTGAGCAAACGCAAATATAGCTCACAACGGAACGAAAAAGTATCTGGATATGGCCGTGACAGCCACATGACGAATCGGAATATGGGAAACGCGGTCGAACCGCAGGTAACACCTAGGCCAGCAGTGGCACTACTGGGGCCGGGAGGCGAATACGAATGTCATTTTGCATCAGAACCTCCCTAGCTGGTGTTGAAGATGTCGCCTTGTAGCGCAAAAATTAATCGTTGACCAGCCGGAAAGACACCGAACGCGTCAGAAAAGCGCCCGATTGCGACCAATAAGGCTGAACGGGCGGAGATTACCCGCGAAGGTCTCCGCCGGTCAAAGAGCGTGGATTCGCAGCTTACTCGGCGGCGTCCTGCGCCTGCCCGCGCTCATATTCGGCGATCAACTCGGCCATGCCGGCCTGCGTATGGCGCTTGATCTCGCGGCGATCGCTGGGCTGGGGTGCGAAAGTAACGCTCAGACCCGTATCCCGCACCGTGCCGATGGCAAACGACGCGCCGGACAACATGCGCACGCCCTCGTGCAGCCACAGCGGATCGGTAGCGAAATGCTGGCCGATGCCGACCACGACGGGAATGCCCTGCCAGTGCGACACACAATCATAGTGAATGTGACCCGCCAGAATGCCGATGACATCATACTCGAACAGCATCTCGTCCAGAGCCTCGGTATCGGCAAAGGACAGGGATTCCCATTCTGCGTCGGGACGGTCGAAATCGAGCGCCGGTGCATGGTGCATCACCAGAAGCTTCGGCAGTTCGGGGTGGTTTTCGATTTCTTCCGCGAGCCATTCGATCTGCCCCGGCTCGAAAGCCCCGCCGACCTTGCCCGGAACGCTGGTATCCAGCACGATGACATGGATATCGGCAATCACCTGGGCGTGGTCGTAAGGGACATCCATATCCTCGGTGCGACCGAGCATGACAGGATAAAAGCCGTCGCGGCGGTCATGATTGCCGAGCGCGAAGAGCACAGGCATATCAAGCTGCGCCTCGTCCAGCAGGCGCTTGAGTTCCTCATAGCTGCCGGCATCGCCCCTGTTGGTCAGATCACCGCTGACGACGATGAATTCGGGCTGCGGCACGAGCGACTTGATCTGCGCCAGCGTATCGGCAAGGGTCGCCGAAGTATCGGAATAAAGATCATCGTCCTGCATCTGCGGATTGCCCACATGCAGATCGGTCAGATGGACGAAATTCACCCGTTCGGACATGGTATCTTCCTGTTTTTGCTGCGCAGAATATCAGTCGTGAAACCGCGCCATAGCGGCTCATCCGAATGTTCGAACGGCCTGACAACCCATTTGGTTAATGGGTAGCCTGCCTGTGTGTCACCCGAATGAATACGGCGCGCTTCGAAGCGGAGTTTTCTCTGCCGCATCTGTCGCGCCCCGCCCGCCCGTGATAATCGGTCGGCCATCCCAAACGCGACGAGAAGACCATGACCGATACCAGGCCCAGCATCAGGATTGCCCTTTACCAGCCCGATATTCCCGGCAATACCGGCACGATCCTGCGGCTGGCGGCCTGTCTCGGCCTTGGCGTCGATATTATCGAGCCGGCCGGTTTCGATATTTCCGACCGCAACCTGAAGCGGGCGGGCATGGATTATATTGCAGCGGCAGCGTTGACGCGCCATGTCAGCTGGGACCGGTTCGAGGAATGGCGCGCAACCACCGGCCGCCGTCTGGTTCTCGCCTCCACCAAGGCCGCCCTGCCCTATGCGAAAATCACCTATCGCAACGACGATATCCTGCTGTTCGGACGTGAAAGTGCTGGTGTGCCAGACCATGTGCACGAAAAGGCGGATGAGCGAATCATCATCCCGATGGTCGAGGGACAACGCTCCATCAACGTCGCCATGTCGGCGGCGATGATCACCGGCGAGGCTTTGCGCCAGACGGCATGGTCTTAACCGCCATTTTTAACGCCATTTTTTCCGGCAAATACATAAATTGACCGTTTTTGCTTCAAAACTGACGCAACTCGGCCTGTACCCGAGGCGCTCAGGCTCTTATACTGATTAGCCGGACAATAAAAATCGTGCTCGCCGGAACCGTCCGCTGGCGGGTGTGAGGAGACGTCGCATGCAATCCACCATTGTCATCGTCAACCTTCTCGGCGCGGTCGCGCTGCTGCTCTTCGGTCTGTCGCAGGTCAAGGACGGTGTTAACCGCGCCTTCGGCATGAAACTCAGAAGCGTTCTGGCGACCGGCACCCAGAACGGACCCCGTTCCTTCCTTTCCGGCTTCTTTGCCACCGTCGCGCTGCAAAGTTCGACGGCGACGGCGCTGACCGTCGCCTCCTTCGCCGAACGTGATCTCATCAAGCCGCGCATGGCGCAGGTCGTGCTGCTTGGCGCCAATGTCGGCACCGCCGTCACCGCATGGATCGTTGCTGCCGGCGTGGAATGGCTGTCGCCGCTTTTGATCCTGTCGGGCATCGTGCTCAAAAAGGGCAGCTCCAATGCCAGACAAGGCGGCGGAACGGCACTGATCGGCATCGGCCTGATGCTCCTGTCGCTGCATCTGTTGAGCGGCGCGACCGAACCGATGCGCGCCTCGCCCGCTCTCGGCGTCTTCATCGGCCTGCTCGACGGCGCATGGCCCGTCGCGCTGATCTTCTCCGCCGTGCTGGCCTTCGTGTCGTCTTCCAGCCTCGCCGTCGTGGTGCTGATCCTGTCGCTTGCCGCCACCGGCACGCTGTCCGCCGGCCTCATCATCGTCCTCATTCTGGGCGCCAATCTCGGCGGCGCCATTCCGCCGGTCATCGCCACGCTGTCCGGTCCGGCTTCGGCGCGGCGCATCACCATCGGCAACCTTGTCGTGCGCACCATCGGCTGCCTCATCGCCATGCCGCTCGCCTCTTATGGCGCAACGCTTTTGCAGCAATTGCCGCTTTCGCCCGCGAAATTGCCTGTTGATGCGCATCTCATCTTCAATGTCATTCTGGCGGCGCTTGCCTGGCCGTTCTCCGGCCTCATATCCGACCTGATGGCAAAACTGGTGCCGGGCGATCCGAAGACCGACGACGACCTGAACTTCCTCGATCAGCAGGCGTTGGGCACGCCTGTTGTGGCGCTGGCCAATGCCACCCGTGAGGTATTGAGTGTCGGCGACGCCATCGAACGCATGCTGATCCGCGCCGAAAACGCCTTCAAGCACAATGATCTCGCGCCGCTTGCCGAAATCACCCTGCTTGAAAAGAAAGTCGACCGCCGCCAGCAGGAGGTGAAGGTCTACCTCTCCCAGCTCGGCCGCAAGGGCCTCACCGACGAGGATGCCCGCCGCTCGATCGCCATCATCGATTACGCGATCAATCTCGAACATATCGGCGACATCATCGAAAAGGGCATTTGCGAGCAAATCCGCAAGAAGGTGCTGAACAGCTTCAAATTTTCCGACGACGGTTATGAGGAATTAAAGACGCTGTTCGACATGACCATCGAAAATCTGCGGGCGGCCCAGAGCATTCTGGTAACCGGCGATTTCGATCTCGCCCGCCGGCTGATGGAAAGCAAGGTGGATATACGCCGCCTCGAAAAACAGTCCTCCAACCGCCATCTGGAGCGGCTGCGCGACGGGCTGACGGAAAGCATGCAGACCAGCTCGCTGCATCTCGACATGCTGCGCGATTTGAAGCGCATCAACGCCCATATCGTTTCGGTAGCGCATCCCATTCTGGACGAAAGCGGCGTGCTGATCGAAAGCCGCCTGCGTTACGCCGAACCTCGTGCTTAAAACCTAGTCTGCCGAAGGAAGCCGCCGCATGGTGAACTCGATGCGGTCACCTTCCAGCTGTCGCCAGCTTTCCACTTCCGTCCAATAGGCGGCCTTTGGAAAGCTGTCGAACCATTCCCGCGCCTTGGCGCGGGCTTCGTCACGGCTGAGACAGAAGGTCTGCCGCACGAACATGCCGTCGCGTTTCTGGTCGCCGCCAGCGCTTTCACGCTCCCTGCGGTGATTGGCTATCCTGCGCTTCAGCCCGTCGAGGGGCGGCGGTCCGGCAAATTTCGTCATGATATTCACCTCTGGCACCTACATCGATAAAGATAGTATCCGCATGTGAACTTGGCGAGTCGAAATTGTGCGCAAGGCCTGCACCTGCTAGACGCGACAGTGAATCGACTTCACCTAAGGAGACTATGCATGGAACGGCCATCCTTGCCGAAGGGCTTGCCCGAGGACATCGAAGACAAGAAGGCCGCCGCCCAGGCATGGTTCCAGCATCTGCGCGACACCATCGTCGCCTCCTTCGAAACCCTTGAAAACGAACTGACCGGCCCGCTCGCCGATCAGGAGCCGGGGCGATTCGTGCAAAAAGACTGGCTGCGCGACAATGGCGAGGGCGGCGGTGGCAGGATGTCGATGATGGAAGGCCGCGTCTTCGAAAAGGTCGGCGTCCACACCTCCACCGTCTATGGCGAATTCTCGCCGGAATTCCGCCAGCAGATACCGGGTGCTGAAGAAGACCCGCGTTTCTGGGCCTCGGGCATTTCGCTGATCGCCCACCCCGTCAATCCAAACGTACCGGCCGTGCATATGAACACCCGCATGGTCGTCACCACCAGCCACTGGTTCGGCGGCGGTGCGGATCTGACACCGGTTCTCTGTCGCCGGCGGACGGAACAGGACCCGGATACCCAGCTTTTCCACCGCGCCTTCGAGATCACCTGCAACCGCCACCCCGTCGCCGATTATCCGCGATACAAGACGTGGTGCGACGACTATTTCTTCCTGAAGCACCGCAACGAGCCGCGCGGCACCGGCGGCATCTTCTTCGACTGGCTGCATCCCGAGGAAGAAAAAGGCGGCTGGGACGCCAATTTCACCTTCGTGCAGGATGTCGGCCGGGCCTTTAATCTGGTCTATCCGAAAATCGTGCGGTCCAATTTCAACCAGCTATGGACGGAAGAGGACCGCGACGAGCAGCTCATCCGGCGTGGCCGCTACGTGGAGTTCAACCTGCTTTACGATCGCGGCACGATCTTCGGTCTCAAGACCGGCGGCAATGTCGAATCGATCCTGTCCTCCCTGCCGCCCGTGGTCCGCTGGCCTTGAAAGACCTCACGCAAATTTGACGCACATCGACCATTTGGTCGCAAATAGCGCAAATTAGGACTTATCGAAAAATCGGGGCAATGATAGTCTCCTCCTGCAGACGTACTGGAGGAGCTATCGTCATGATTACTTCGAACAGCATGCCTATATCTGCTTCCGCGCAGGAAGCGCTGCATTCCATAGATACCCCTGATTTGATCGACCGCCTGGCAGCGGAAATGCGTGCCGCCGGTGATCGCGAACTGCCGCATTCCTTTTATGTCGAACAGGTAAAACGCGTCCTTGCCGGAAAAACGGTAAAGCGTGCGGACAACGACGAAATACCCCGTACAAAAATCCCGGCAGCCGGCACATCCTCTGTTTTCCAGTGCTGGGCAATGCCTGAATAGGGGCCTGAATAAGCTCGACGGACGCCGCTCTGGAACATAAGCGGCGAACGTTCGTTTCTTGTCGGAGGGACAGCAGGCAATTGCAGGCTGTCCCTCATTCTAAAACAGGGAGGCAAGACCATGAGACTGTTTGAATGCGGAACGCTTGTGCCCGGCTGCGCCTGGCACACCCGCGCAGATGACGACGCGGAAGTCGTGCGCCGCACTGTGGAACATATGCGATCAGCCCACGGCGAAACCATCATCCGCGAGAACATGATCGAAAACATCAAATCCCGCATCCGCGACGAGGCAAATGCGGCCTGAGCCGCAACGCCGCCGCCGCTGCGACTTCAATTCTCCAGCATATCCTTCAGCCGGGCGGTCAGCGCTGCCCGGTCGAGCGAGAAATTGACATCGATCCACTTTTCCTCAAGGCTTTTCAGCACTTCGCCCACCCTCGGACCGGCCTCGATACCGGCTGCCATCACGTCGGCGCCGCTGAGCGGGAAGCCCGGCTTGTGGAATTTTTCCGCTCTCGTCAGCAGGGTCGAAAGACGCGCAACTTTCTGCATGGCTGTCTCGCCAGCCGAAAGGTCGGCGCGGGCCGAGGCAAGCGCCAGTTTCAGCCTCGTCTTCACACCTTGGACGCCCTGCCGGTAAAGCAGCCGGTCAAGTGCCGTCTCCTTCATTTCGGGATCGATGACCGGAGCGGAAGCCCAGTGGGCAAGAGAACTCGCTTCGGCCTTCGACAACCTCAGCCGCGTCGCAAGCGCCGCCAGCCTGTCCTTGTCCGGCGGCACCATGGCGGCAAGCCGCAACATCGGGTCCACGGCCCAGCCTAGAGACTGTTCAGTCGCCACCAGCCCGTGAATGGCGTCGATGCCCCATTTTTCCGTCTCGGGCAGGATTTCCGTCAGAACGCCCGATTGCCGCATCCACAGGAGAGCGCGGGAAGGATCGCGTGCGGAAAGCAGCTTTTTCAGCTCGCTCCAGACCCGCTCGGCAGACAGCGTCCCAAGCTTGTCCTTGGCCCGCGCGCTGGCGCGCAAACCATCGGCATCGGGACGACCGGAACCATAATGGGCAAAAAAGCGGAAGAACCGCAGAATCCGCAGGTAGTCTTCCGAAATCCGCATCGCGGCATCGCCGATGAAGCGCACCGTGCCGGTTTCGATGTCCGGAAGACCATCGATGAGGTCGATGATCTCGCCCTTCTCATCCGCATAAAGGGCGTTGATGGTGAGATCCCGCCGCTCGGCGTCGGTTTGCCAGTCGGTGCCGAAAGCCACCTGCGCATGACGGCCATTGGTCTCGACGTCGCGGCGAAGCGTCGTCACCTCGAAACCTTCGCCATCGATCACCAGCGTTACCGTGCCGTGCTCGATGCCTGTTGGCACTGCCTTGATGCCCACCGCCTTTGCCCGTTCCATCACGACATCGGGGGTAAGCGTCGTCGCCATGTCGACATCGACAACCGGCAGGTCCATCAACGCATTACGCACGGCGCCGCCGACGATCCGCACCTCGCCGCCATCGGCGTTCAGAAGCGCGAAGATGCGCTTCAGCGCCGATTTTTCGAACCAGTCCCGCCCGGCAAGGCTGCTCATAAATAAAACCTCTCGTAAATCGTTCGCACGATGCCCGCCGTAATGCCCCAAATGTAGCGTTCGCCATAGGGCATTTCGTAGAAAAACCGCTCCTTCCCCTGAAAGATGCGGCTGCCGCGCCCGTGGTTGGCCGGGTCCATCAGGAAGGACAGCGGCACTTCGAAAACCTCATCGACCTCAGTGGGATTGAGCGTCAGGTCAAATCCGGGACGAACGACCGACAATACCGGCTTGATGCGAAAACCGGTCCCGGAAATATAGTCCGGCAGGCGTCCCACCGTTTCCACGAAAGACCGCGAAAGCCCGATCTCCTCCTCCGTCTCCCGAAGGGCCGCCTCTTCCGGCGTGCGGTCCTCGGCATCGATGCCGCCGCCTGGAAAGGAAATCTGGCCGGAATGCTTGCGCAGCGTTGCGGTGCGCTGGGTAAAGATCACCCGCGCTTCGTTGCCGTCGTCGATGACAGGCACCAGCACGGCGGCATCCTTCAGCCTGATCCCGTTTCCCGAAAGCACCACGCCCGGATTGAGCACATGGTCGCCATTCTCGCGCTCCGCCACGCCCTCGCCTTCCTCCAGCACCCGGCGGCGGAAGTCAGCGGCGGTGAAAGCCTTGAGACCCGTTGTCGTCATAGTCATTGCGAAAGCCGTTCCAGTTCATTGGCGGGCATCACCGGAAAAATTACCCCGCCCGAGCGCACGGCGAACATATCGACACCATCCACTTCGATCACTTCGCCGAGTGCTGCGAGATCATACATCACCGCCCGCGAGACCAATGCCTCCAGCCTGCCGCGCACCAGCAGATAGGGTTTCAACTCGCGGTTCTCACCGAAAATCTCAAAGCGCAGCGGGTGCTCCGGCCCCGCCTCCACCACATCGCCGACATTGGTGCGGAAGGTCAGCAGCGGCTCGCCATCCTCTTCGCCCGCCGTCACCTTCATTTCCACAGCGACGAAAGGCGCATCCACGACCCGGATGCCGACTTTTTCCACAGGAGTTACGAGATAGGTCCTGCCGTCTTCGTCCTTGCGCAGAACCGTGGAAAACAACCGCACGAGCGGCGCCCTGCCGATGGGCGTGCCGAGATAGAACCATGTGCCGTCGGCGCGGATTTCCATGTCGAGATCGCCGCAAAAGGGGGGATTCCAGCGTTCCACCGGGGCCGGTCCACGTTTGGCGTCACCGGTCTGCTCGGAGGCCCGGGAGATCATCGCCGCCAGCCCCGCCGCATCGCCTGCCGAATTTATCGTCTCCGCTGCCATATTCGAGTCTCGCTTTGCCGATAAGGAAATACTAAGTCACGACATAGTCATTCGAATGGCGCTTGTCAGCGGCCAAGAGAGCAATAAGCTATATGCAGCGCAAAATCCGACCCGGCCGGCAGCCATGGAGACCGGGGTTGGGATGGGACAGCGGCGAAGGTATCAGGAGAGCGACATGGGCGTGATGAATATCGGCGAAACCCTGGACGAAAAAGCCATCGTCGCCTCGGCCGAAAAGGCGCTTGCGGATATCGCAGCCATCCGCGCGGAGGTGTCCAAGGTCATCTTCGGCCAGGAAACGGTTGTCGAGAATACCCTGCTCGCCATTCTGTCGGGCGGCCACGCGCTTCTCGTCGGCGTTCCCGGGCTTGCCAAGACCAAGCTGGTCACCACGCTCGGCACGGTTCTCGGCCTCGACGCCAACCGCATCCAGTTCACGCCGGACCTGATGCCGTCGGATATTCTCGGCTCCGAAGTCATGGATCAGGACGAAAACGGTCGCCGCTCGTTCCGCTTCATCAAGGGTCCGGTTTTCGCGCAATTGCTGATGGCTGACGAAATCAACCGCGCCAGCCCGCGCACGCAGTCCGCTCTTCTTCAGGCCATGCAGGAATATCACATCACCATGGCCGGCCAGCATTATGAGCTGCCGAAGCCTTTCCACGTTCTCGCCACCCAGAACCCGCTGGAACAGGAAGGCACCTATCCGCTGCCCGAAGCCCAGCTCGACCGCTTCCTGCTCCAGGTGGATGTCGGTTATCCCGAGCTTGCCGCCGAACGCCAGATCCTGCTCGACACGACAGGCACCGCATCGGGCGAGGCACGCAAAGTGATCGACGCCGAACGCATGATGGAAATCCAGACCCTCATCCGCCAGATGCCGGTCAGCGACAAGGTGGTGGACGCGATCCTGTCGCTCGTGCGCTCCGCCCGCCCCGGCCACGGCAACAAATTGACCGACAAACACGTTGTCTGGGGACCGGGTCCCCGCGCCGGCCAGTCGCTGATGCTGACGGCACGCGCCCGTGCGCTTTATGAGGGCAGGCTCGCCCCGTCGCTGGACGATGTCTATGCGCTGGCCGAGCCGGTGCTGGAACACCGCATGGCGCTGACTTTTGCGGCCCGCGCCGAAGGCATGTCGGTGCGCGATGTCATCGCCGCCCTCGTGGAGCAGGCGAAGAACTAAAAGACGCGTGCCTAACCTTTCGCGAAAGGAGTGCCTGTGGCATCCATCGGCCAGATCGTAGACAAGACGCCGGGAAGCGAAGTTCTGGCGCGCGCGCGCCAGCGTGCCGCACTGGTGCCGGACTGCATGGTCGAGGCAAAGCGCATCGCCAACACCGTTACCGCCGGCTGGCACGGCCGCCGCAAGCGCGGCATCGGCGAGAATTTCTGGCAGTTCCGTCCCTATGCCGAAGGCGAGAGCCTGTCGCGCATCGACTGGCGGCGCTCGGCCCGCGACGATCATACCTATGTGCGCGACCGCGAATGGGAAGCCGCCCACACCATCTGGCTATGGGCGGACATGTCGCCATCGATGATGTTCAAGTCCACGCTCGGCTCCGTCTCCAAGGAAAGCCGGGCGCTGGTGCTGATGCTGGCGCTGGCGGAAATCCTTGCGCGTTCGGGCGAACGCATCGGTTGCCCCGGCATTATGGAGCCGGTCTCGGCCAGAAACGCCGCCGAACGGCTTGCCGCCGCCATCATGCATGCGCCAGTGACGACCGGCATGCCTGAAACGGGAATGATCCGCGGTGCAAGCGACATCGTCCTCATCGGCGATTTTCTCGATGATGCGAAAAATGTGATGGAGCAGATTTCGCCGCTCGCGCGACGCGGCCTGCGTGGCCATGTGGTCGAAATCGCCGATCCGGCCGAGGAAACCTTCCCCTATTCCGGCCGCACGGAATTTTCCGACCCGGAAACCGGCGAAAAACTCGTCTCCGGCCGTGCTGAAACCATTCGCGAGGATTATACCCGCGCCTATCTCGCCCGGCGCGAGGCACTATCTTCCTCGCTGCGCCGGCTCGGCTGGAATTTCGTGTTTCACCGCACCGATCATCTCGCTTCCGAGGCGCTCGTCGCCGTTCACATGTATTTGTCCGGCGCGCCAGCGCAAGGCGGTGGCCGCCGATGAGTGCATTGCCCTTCGTGTTCACCAGCCCCTACATTCTCTTCGGCCTTCTGGCGCTGCCCGCCATCTGGTGGCTGCTGCGGCTCACCCCGCCTCGCCCCAAGGCGGAAGTGTTTCCTCCGCTGAAAATTCTGGCGACTGTGCTGAAACGCGAAGAAACGCCCTCCAAAAGCCCGTGGTGGCTGACATTGCTGCGCATGGCGCTGGCCGCCGCCGTGATTTTTGCGCTTGCTGATCCTGTGGTAAACCCGCGCAACAACAGCATTGCCGGCACCGGCCCGCTGGTGCTGGTGGTCGATAACAGCTGGGCCTCCTCAACCGACTGGGAGAGACGCGTCGAAACCGCTCAGGCCCTGATCGGTGATGCGGAAAGAGCCGACCGCCCCGTTTCCATCAGCTTCACCGCCGATGCCGAACATGATGCCGTGCCGGCAACCACGGCGGTGGCGCTGGACAAGCTCGCCGCCGCCAAGCCGAAGCCGCTTGTGCCCGACCGCGTGCGCACGGCGGAAGCCATCACCGAGGCGCTGAACGGCACGCCCCCCGGCACGCTCGCCTATATCGCCGACGGGGTTGCCACCGCGCAGGATGAAAGCGCGATGCGAACCCTCGCCAGTCTCTCGCCCGCGGAATTCCGCATCGTCAAGGGCGACGGAAAGTCCGTCGCCGCCATTACCGACGCCACCAACAATGCCGATGCGATGAGCGTCACGCTCTCGCGGCTGGATACGGCCTCACCCGCCCGGCTGACCGTGAATGCGCAGGACAGTCAGGGCCGTATTCTCGCCAATGGCGCCGCCAGTTTCGCCCCCGGCGAAGCCGAAACGACGGCCACGGTGGAAGCGCCCTTCGAATTGCGCAACGATTTCGCCCGCCTCTCCATCGAAGGGGTGTCTACCGCAGGCGCGGTGCATCTTCTGGACGACGGTTTCCGCCGCCGCCGGGTGGCGTTGCTGGCCGGTGAAACCGGCAATGATTTCCAGCCGCTTTTGCAGCCGCTTTATTACATCAGCCGCGCTTTGCAGCCTTTTGCGGATCTCATCCCGCAGCGACAGGCCGATCTTTCGCAGGCGATCCCGGAAATCCTGCAATCCAACCCCTCCGTCATCGTCATGGCCGATATCGGCCGCCTGCCGCAGGAAACCTACGAGCCGATGCAGCGCTGGCTCGCCGGCGGCGGCACGCTGATCCGTTTTGCCGGACCGCGCCTTGCTGCGGCCCCCGCCGACGATCCGCTGGTGCCGGTAACGCTCCGGCAGGGCGAACGTGCACTCGGCGGCGCGCTGTCCTGGGCGGAACCGCAGCCGCTTGCCGATTTTCCTGCTTTCGGCGCTTTCGCGGGCATGCCGAAGGCCGACGGCATTCTCGTCAAGCGTCAGGTTCTGGCCGAGCCGACACCGGACCTTGCCGAACGCACCTGGGCAAGCCTCGCAGATGGAACGCCGCTCGTCACCACCCGCAATGTCGAGGCGGGCCGCATCGTGCTGTTCCATGTCAGCGCCGAAGCAAGCTGGTCCGACCTGCCGATATCGGGCCATTTCGTCGATATGCTGCGCCGTATCGTGCAACTATCGAAGGCTGGCGGCGCTTCCGCCTCCGCGAATGCCCCGGCTGCGGCCCTGCCGCCCTTCCGGTTGCTGACGGCCGAAGGCGCGCTGTCTGCTGAAATCGGCACCGCCCGCCCGCTGGAAATGCGCGCCGGCCAGCCGCCCCGCACCGGTTTTGACAATCCCCCCGGCCTTTACGGCACAGAGGACGGTTTCGTGGCTCTCAATCTTCTGCCAGCAGGCGCGACAGTGCGGCCGCTCGATACCTCTGTCGCAGGTGTCAGCACCACCAGCGAAGCCCTGATCGGCGAAACGGCGAAATCGCTGCGTCCCGCTCTCTTCATCGCCGCCTTCCTGATGCTGATCGCCGACAGCCTTATCGTATTGTTCATGAACGGCGCGTTTGCGCACCTGCCGAAAGCCCGCAGCGCCTCGGCCGCTGCCGTGCTTCTGGCGTTTGGCGCCTTTGCCACGATGTCTCCGAGCGACGCCCGCGCCGACGATCCCAAGCCCGGCGACGAGCAGATTTTCGAGCGGCTGGATACGACGCACCTCGCTTATGTGCGTACCGGCGAGGACGATGTCGACCGCATTTCCGAACAGGGTTTGCAGGGTTTGAGCGAATTCCTGACCTGGCGCACGACGCTGGAGCCGGGCCAGCCGGTCGGTCTCGATATATCGAAGGACGAATTGTCCTTTTACCCGATCATCTACTGGCCGGTTTCGGCCTCGGCACCCATGCCGTCAAGCGCCGCCATTTCGCGCATCGATGCCTATATGCGCGCCGGCGGCACCGTCCTGTTCGATACGCGCGACCAGTTCACATCGCTCGATGCAGGCGCGACCAGCGCCAATGGAGAACGTTTACAGGCGATCCTCGCCAATATCGATATTCCGCCCTTGGAACCTGTGCCGGAAGACCATGTCCTGACGCGGTCTTTCTACCTGCTCACCAATTTCCCCGGCCGTTACAACGGCTCGCCGCTCTGGGTGGAATCGCGACAGGGCGCGGCCAAGACCACATCCGGCCTTTCCTCCTCCGGCGACGGTGTGACGCCGATCATGATCACCGGCAATGATTTTGCCGGCGCATGGGCGGTCGACCCGCAGGGCGCGCCCGTGCTGCCGACCGTGCCGCCGGATGAGTTGCAGCGCGAACATGCCTTCCGTTCCGGAGTCAACATCATGATGTATATGCTGACCGGCAACTACAAGGCCGATCAGGTCCACGTTCCCGCACTTCTCGAACGATTGGGGCAGTGACATGACATTGGCATTCGCCCCCTTCCTGCCGTGGATCGTGATTGCCGTCCTGGCCGTTGCCGCCCTTGCGCTCTCCTTGATCGGCCTCTGGCGCGGCGTGCGCGGCGCCTGGCTGCGCGGGCTGGCGCTTGCGGCCCTGCTTGCCGCCATCGCCAATCCGCTGCTCACGCAGGAAGAACGCGAACCGCTCTCCACCATCGTGCCTGTCATCGTCGATCGCTCGCAGAGCCAGGATGTGCAGGACCGGCCGCAAATGACCGATACGGCGCTGGAGACGCTGAAAGACCGCCTGTCCCGCTTCCCGCGCATCGAACCGCGCATCGTGGAGGTGCGCGACGACGGCGAGAGCGATTCGCCCTCGACCCAGCTTTTCTCGGCCCTTTCCTCCGCCGTCTCGGATGTCTCGCCTTCCCGCGTCGGCGGTGCGATATTCCTCAGCGACGGCCAGATCCACGATATTCCGAATGCGCTGCCCAATGCCGAGCAGGCGCTCGGTTTCCGCGCGCCCGTTCACGGGCTGATCACCGGCAAGGCCGATGAATTCGACCGCCGCATCGAAATCGTTCGCGCACCCCGCTTCGGCATCGTCAACGAGGAACAGCAGCTGACGCTGCGGGTCTTCGACGACGGGCGCCCCACAGGGGGCGGCTCGGCGGAAGTCACCGTCAAGATGAACGGGCAGGAAATCGCCACCCTGCAGGCCACACCCGGCCAGCCGACACCTTTCAACTTCAAGGTTCCGCGCGGCGGCAACAATGTCATGGAGTTTTCCGTCGCCGAGCTTCCGGGCGAAGTGACGGCCGCGAACAACCGTGCGGTTCACCTGATCGAAGGCATCCGCCAGAACCTGCGTGTGCTGCTGGTCTCGGGCGAGCCGCATGCGGGCGAACGCGCCTGGCGTAACCTGTTGAAATCCGACGCCTCGGTCGATCTGGTGCATTTCACCATTCTGCGCCCGCCGGAAAAGCAGGATGGCACGCCGATCAACGAATTGTCGCTGATCGCATTCCCGACGCGAGAGCTGTTCGTTGAGAAGATCGAGGATTTCGACCTCATCATCTTCGACCGCTATCAGCATCGTGGTGTGCTGCCGATCCTCTATTACGACTACATCGCGCAATATGTCGAAAAGGGCGGCGCGCTGCTGATCGCCGCCGGCCCGGAACATGCCGGTCAGGATTCGATCGCCATGACGCCGCTCGCATCCGTGCTGCCGGCCCAGCCGACGGGCCAGATGCATCAGGCGGCGTTTTATCCCCGCCTTTCGGAAGCGGGCAAGAAACACCCCGTCACCCGTGGGCTGGATGGATCGGGCGACGAGCCGCCGCATTGGGGCCGCTGGTTCCGCACCGTCAGCGTCGACCCGCCGCAGGGCCAGACCGTGATGCTGGGTGACGGACAGGACCCGCTGCTGGTGCTGAACCGTCAGGGCGAAGGTCGCGTCGCCATGCTGCTTTCCGATCAGGGCTGGCTGTGGGCGCGCGGTTTCGAAGGCGGCGGCCCACATGTGGCGCTTTACCGCCGCATCGCGCACTGGCTGATGAAGGAACCGGAGCTTGAGGAAGAGGCGCTGACGGCGCGGGCCAATGGCCGCACATTGGAAATCACCCGCCAGACCATCGGCGACGATCCCGGTCAGGCGAGTGTGCGTTTCCCTTCCGGAAAAACCGAAAACATGGCCTTCACCGCCACGGAGCCGGGTCTCTACAAGATCGAGCGCCGAATGGACGAAACCGGCCTGTTCGAAATCAAGAACGGCGATTTCACCACGCTCGTCCATGTCGGCGCGGTGGATGCGCCGGAATTCAAGGCGATGATTTCGACGACCGAAACGCTGAAACCGCTGGCCGACGCCACCAGGGGCAGCGTGCACCGTGTCGCCGATAATTCCGGCCGCATCGCCCTCCCCGATATCCTGCCTGTCAGAGGCGATATCAGGGTTGCCGATGATGATCGCATGCTGATACGCATGACCGACGAGACGGTGCTGAAAGGTGTCAACACCCTGCCGCTATTTGCCGGTTTTGCCGGGCTTGCCGCCCTGCTCCTCGCCTTCTCCGCGCTCTGGTGGCGTGAGGGCCGGTAGGAACTTTCCGGTGGAAGCTTAAGGCGCTTTCCCGTCTCGGATTGGAAAACGGGAAACGGCCGCCGCCCGGGCGTCCAGGGAAACATGAACATGAATTTCGTTTTGAGCGATGTCGCGGATGCAGAAGCCGAGAAGGCCATCCGCGATCCGCTGGTGGCCTATAATCTCGCCCGTTTCGGCGAAAGCGACAAACGCGAACTCATCATCACCATCCGCGATGAGGAGAATACCGTCACCGGCGGCTTGGTGGGCTATACCGGCCGCGGCTGGCTTTATGTGCAGCTTCTCTTCGTGCCGGAAACCATGCGCGGTCAGGGCACAGGCCCGAAGCTGCTTGCGATGGCGGAGGAAGAAGCCAAAAAGCGCGGCTGCATCGGCGCTTATATCGACACGATGAACCCGGATGCATTGCGGCTCTATGAACGCTACGGTTTCACGAAGATCGGCTCGCTTGCGCCCCTCTCCAGCGGCCAGTCGATCACATGGCTCGAGAAACGATTCTAGGCGGCAATTCCCGATACCTCACCGTCCACCTCCACCGTGCGCCCCATGGCCTCGCGGATTTGCTGGCGAAGCCACACGGCTCCGGCATCCGCATCGGTCTGCAATGTCCAGACCATGGCGACAGGCGGAAAATTCAGCGTCACGGGCACAGGGCTTATTTCCAGTCCCAGCATCGGCGCATAACGCAGCGCGATGCGCGAGGACACGGTTGCCAGCACCGCCGAGGATCGCGCCGTTGCCAGAACCGAGAGGAAATCTGGCGCTGCGGCCACGACATCGATGTCCATGCCGCTCAGTTCCAGCGCATCCTTGATGCAGCCATGCAGGCTGTCCGTCTGCGATATGACCGCGTGTTTGGCCTCCATATAGGCATCCAGTCCCACAGGATTGGGCAGATCGAGCAAAGCCGGGTTGAAGCAGCAAAGAACGCTGGACGAATAGAGAGGTTCGCAATGGTGGCGCTGTTCCTTCGAATAGGTGCATCCCACAGCCATGTCGATCACACCCGTATCCAACATCGCCGTGATTTCCTGCTCCTGCCCGTTGCGCGCCAAAAGGCGGATGCCGGGCGCAATCTCGCGCAGCCGCGCGGTCAGATCCGGCAATAGCAACAGCTCCACCTCACTCGACATTCCCAGCCGGAACGTGCGGCGCTCCGTCGCCGGATCGAACACATCCGCCGTCATCACCGCCGCCTGCGCCTGCCGCAAGGCCTGCCTCACCGGACCCGACAGATTGATCGCCCGCGCCGTCGGCTTCATCTCCTGCCCCACCCGGATGAAAAGCTCATCCTGAAACAGGATCCGCAATGTCGAGATATTGTGGCTCATGGCCGGCTGCTGGATTTTCAGCCGACGCGCCGCGCGCGTGACGCTCATCTCCTCCATCATCGCATCGAAAGCGATGAGAAGATTGAGGTCGAAAGAACGAAGATTGAAATGATCGATAGTTTGCATAAGTCACATCGATTTGATTGCTGGCTTCCCTACACTTAGCTGGAGTTAGGAAACTTTCAAGGCTTCCGCAAAACTCAGGAGCTCAAAATGCCATCACGCCGCTCACTTCTCAAAGGCGCTGCCAGCGCCATCATCGCCGCCCCCTTCGTTGCACCCTCGCTCGCATTCGCCAAGGCGCCGCTCGCCGCCACCCAGGCGCCCGGATTTTATCGTCTGATGGTCGGCAAAGTGGAGGTTACCGCCGTTTCGGACGGCGTCATCGCACTGCCGCTCGCCAAAATCTACACCAACACCACCCCGGAACACGCGGCCGAGGTTTTGAAAGATGCCTTCCTGCCAGAACAAATACCCACTTCGGTCAATGCCTATCTCGTCAACACCGGAGACAGGCTGGTCCTCATCGATGCCGGCACGGGCGACTATCTCGGCCCATCGCTCGGCAAGCTCGTCGCCAATATCGAGGCATCCGGTTACAAGGCTGCGGACATAGACGACATTATTCTTACCCATATCCACACCGATCACTCCGGCGGGCTGGCCGCGGATGGCAAGCGCGTATTTACCAACGCAACGCTACACGTCAACGAGCGCGAGGCCGCCTTCTGGCTTGATGAAGCCAGGGCCAAGGCAGCACCCGAAGCGCTGAAAAAGGCTTATGCCGAAGCAAGGGAAAGCACCAAACCCTATGTCGATGCAGGAAAGCTCAAGACATTCGCGGATAACGCCGCGCCTGTCCCCGGCCTCGGCTCTGTCCTCTATGCCGGCCACACACCGGGCCACAGCGGCATCGTGATCGAAAGCGAAGGGGAAAAGATCGTCTTCTGGGGCGACATCACCCATGGCGACGTCCTCCAGTTCGATGAGCCTGATGTCGCAATCGAATTCGACGTCGATCAGAAGGCCGCCGTCACGGCGCGCGCTTTGGCATTCAGGCAGGCCGTTGAAGGCAAATACCTCGTGGCCGGCGCCCACATCGCCTTCCCCGGCATAGGCCACTTGCGCACAGACAGCACCAATTACGATTGGCTGCCGGTCAACTACACCGCACTATAAGACAGTGAAACCGATGGCCTGACCTGCGGAGGTCAGGCCATCGGCAGAAAACACATGCCTATGTCAGCGCCACCTGCCGCGTTTCCGCATTGATCATCGTTGCCGCAATGGCGGCAAGCACCAGCAGTCCGGCAAAGATACCGATGGCGAAACCGAAGCCCTGCGCGATGGCATAACCCAGCAGCGACGGCGCAAGAAGCCCGCCCAGCCTTGCCATGGCGCCCGCAGCACCCATGCCGGTCGCACGCGATTCCGTCGGGTACAATTCCGGCGTAAAGGCATAAAGCGCGCCCCACGTACCAAGCAGCGCAAAGCTCATGATGAGAAGCGAAGTGGCGATCATTGCACCACCGGTGGCGAACGTGAAGAGCAGGCAACCGAGTGCCGACAGCAGGCAGAAACCGATCAGCGTCGGCTTGCGGCCCCATTTTTCAACGCCATAGGCGGCAAGCGCATAACCGGGGATCTGCGCCAGCGCCACCAGCACCAGAAAACCGTAACCGCGCACGAAGCCAAAACCGTCTCCCGCCAGTTTCGCCGGCATCCAGGTGAAGACGCCGTAATAGGAGACGGAGACGAGAAACCAGATGACAAGGATCATGATGCTGCGCTGTCTGAGCGCCGGCGAAAATATCCCCTGCCCTTTTGTGACCTCCGGCTGGAAAAGCCCCGTCCCGGCATCGAGAGGCGCGCGGCCGTTCACCACCAGCATGCGATTGACGACGGTCTTGGCCTCTTCCGACCGACCCGCCCGCATCAGGAAAAGCGGCGATTCCGGCACAAGGAACCGCAAGCCGAGACCGAGAACGGCGGGAAAGGCCGTAACCGCGAAGATGTAACGCCAGGCGTCGGCCACGCCGGCAAGGCTGGCACCCCAGGCGGCAAGCGCCACGATCAGGGTTCCGATGGCCCAGAAGCCTTCCAGAAAGACCAGCCAGCGGCCGCGATTTTTTGCCGGCAGGAATTCCGCCATCATCGCGTAATCCACCGGCAAAGTGCCGCCCACGGCCGCACCCGTCAGAAAGCGCAGGACGAGAAGAATGGCAAAGTTGGGCGCGAAGATGGAAAGCACACCGAACACGGCGTCGCAGGCCACGGTGATGATCAGCACACGGCGACGGCCGTAACGGTCCGCCAGACGCCCGAAACCGGCCGCACCGAGAAGCATGCCGAAAAAGAACGCCGTTCCGGTCTGCAAGGCCTGCGGCACCGTCAGCCCGAAAGTCGCGGCAATCGAGGCGGCGGTAAAACCAACCGCCAGAACCTGCATGGCGTCTGCGGCCCAGACAAGGCCGAAAATACCCATCAGTCGCCGCTGATAGGCACCCGCACCCGCACGCTCCAGCGCATCGTTCATGGTGATTGCCGTCATATGCCCGCCCCCTTCGTCGAAATCGACTTTCGAGTGCTACCGCATGGGAGCAAGAAACGGAATTGAATTTTCGCGAGGTCGCCACCGGTTTGAATGGAATCCATTGTGCGGGGCAAATGGTTCGAGGCCCATGTGTCTCTCCCCTGATTCCTGTGCTCGTCACAGGAATCAGGGTGGAGGGATGCGCTGGCGGGAAATGGCAAAGCCGCGTTTCTGAAAATCCGTCAGCCGTAAACCCGAAGAGGCTCCTCGAAGCCGTCATCTTCCGCCTTGGCGGCGGGCATGGCGGCCTCGCATTTGCGCCAGCCGATCTTGCCCTTCAGCCGCTGGTGCACATCGTCGCCAAGCGGCACGACCAGCACCCGGTTGGGGTCCACCGGGCCGGGAAAATCGAGCGCCGCATAGGCGACCTTTTCGAAACCGAGCGGCATGTAATAGGGCGGATCGCCGATCAGGATCACGGCCTCGGAGCCCTTCCGCCGGGCAGCGGCAATGGCGATCCGCACAAGTTCGCGACCGATGCCCATATTCTTGTGCGAAGGCCGCACGGCAAGCGGGCCGAGCATATGGCCATTCACCCCACCGGCCAGAACCGGCGTCATGACCACCGAAGCGATCGTCTCGCCATCGTCGGCGCAGACGAAGGACAGCGACCGGTCATGCGGACCCTGCTCACGAATGCGCGCGGCCGCACGGGTGTGCCGGCCGGGGCCGAATGCTTCTTCGTTGATGATTTCGATGATGGCGTCGTGCGACGCGTCCTCGGTGAGGTAGACAAGATCGTGCTTGGACATGAAGAGACCGAAACTTCCAGAATGCGGATGCGACAATAGATGACGGCTGCGCCGGTAAGGGCGTTCAGGAGCGTCAGCGTCGTCGGAGCATCCGTGTTTCGATCATAATCGGCAATTTCCTCAGATTTGTGAAAATCGCAATTATCAGGAAAATTCCCAACCGTCCAGAACAAATCTCGGCAACATCTCATTCTGCTGATGCAGCTTATCAGAAACGCATTGTTCACCGCCATGCGGGTTCGCGACACGATCCTAAACGGTTAGGATCGCGCTCAAGGAACCAACCAAGGAGATCGTCATGGGCATGCTGGTGGAAGGCGTATGGAAAGACGTCTGGTACGACACCAAGGAAACCAAGGGGCACTTCAAGCGTAGCGCCTCGCAATTCCGCAACTGGGTGACAGCGGATGGCGAGCCCGGCCCGTCCGGCGAAGGCGGTTTCAGGGCCGAGAAAGACCGTTACCACCTCTATGTCTCGCTGGCCTGCCCCTGGGCGCATCGTACCCTGATTTTCCGCAAGCTGAAAAAGCTGGATGACCTGATTTCCGTCTCCGTCGTCGATCCGCTGATGTTGGAAAACGGCTGGGAATTCAGAGCGCAAGGTGAGCGCACGCCTGAAGCGACCGAGGATCACCTCTTCGGCTTCTCCAGGCTCTGGCAGGTCTATGCGAAGGCGGATCCCCGCTATTCCGGCCGCGTCACCGTGCCGGTACTGTGGGACAAGCAGCGCGGCACCATAGTCTCCAATGAATCGGCCGAGATCATCCGCATGTTCAACGTGGCCTTCAACGATCTCACCGGATCGGCGGCGGATTATTACCCCGAGGCGCTGCGCACCGACATCGACGCGCTGAACGGCATCATCTACGACACCGTCAACAACGGCGTCTACAAGGCCGGTTTCGCCACCACGCAGGATGCCTATCAGCAGAATGCCGTGAAGGTGTTCGAGACGCTGGACATGCTGGAAAACCGGCTGAAAGACCGGCGCTTCCTGTTCGGCGCACAGCAGACGGAAGCCGACTGGCGCCTGTTCACCACGCTGGTGCGGTTCGACCCTGTTTATGTCGGCCACTTCAAATGCAACATCCGCCGCATTCACGATTACCCGCATCTTACGGGTTACATCCGCGATCTCTACCAGACATCAGGCGTGCCGGAGACTGTCGACATACGCCATATCAAGGAACATTATTACCGCAGCCACCTGACCATCAACCCGACCGGCATCGTGCCCGTCGGCCCGGAACTGGACCTGACCATGGCCCACGGCCGCGAGGCGCTCGCCTGACGGGAGGAACGCCGCCGCTACCAGTAATCGGCAATCACCGCTTTGCCAGCAAGTTCGGCAAGGCGGCGATGGGTGGCGGGCGTCACATTTTCCGGCAGATCGGAGAGATCGAAAAAGCCGCTTTCGGCAATTTCATGATCCGGTTTTTTGAGTTCGGTCTGGGTGACGTCCAGCCGGTAGAGCGCCACATGATCGCGGTTGCTGCCTTCCAGATTGAGGTAGACATGGAAAAGCCGAGGTGCCGAGACCGCCTCGAGATTGCCTTCCTCGCGGATTTCCTTGTGGAGCGCCACCAGCAGGGTCTCGCCACGTTCCACCCCGCCGCCCGGCAGATACCAGCCGGGCAGATAGGTATGCCGCACCAGAAAAATCCTGCCCCTGTCATCGAAACAGGCCGCACGCACGCCGAGCGTCGCGCCCCGCGTGAACAGAAAAACGAAATGAAGCAGACGGATGAGAACGCGTGTGTGGAACGGGCGGGCCCGCCGCTCGATTGTCTCGTCATTCACCCTGGTCTCTCCCCGCCGGCAGGCTTTTATTGGACGTGCCGCATATCATAGGTTATCTCTGCCGCCATGTTCAAACTTGCGCATATTTCAGACGTCCATCTAGGGCCATTGCCAAAACTCACCTTCCGGGAACTTGCATCCAAACGTATCACCGGTTTCGTCAACTGGCACCGCAACCGCCGCAAGCACCTGTTCACCGACACGCTGGAAAAGCTGCTCGATGATCTGGAGAGCAAGTCGCCGGATCATCTGGCTATTACCGGCGATCTCGTCAATCTTGCGACAGGCATTGAAATTCGCGCCGCCGCCGACTGGCTGGAGGAAGTGGGCGACCCCGAAAGAACCTCGGTCGTTCCCGGCAATCACGATGCTTATGTTTCCGGCGCGCACGACAAGGCCATGCAGGCCTGGTATCCTTACGTGCGCGGCGATGGCGACCCGGACGAATGGGACGACGACCGCAAGATTTTCCCCTATATGCGCGTGCGCGGCCCCGTCGCGCTGATCGGCTGTTCCACCTCGATTGCGACACCGCCCTTCTCGGCCACCGGTTATTTCGGCAACCGACAGGCGCGCGCAACGGCGGAACTCCTAAAAAAAGCCGGTGAACAGGGACTGTTCCGCGTCGTGATGATCCATCACCCGCCGATCCGTGGCGCCTCCCCCACCCACAAGCGCATGATCGGCATCCGCCGTTTCGCCGCCGCCCTCGGCGTTGGCGGCGCGGAACTCGTGCTGCATGGCCACACCCACCTGAACACGGTCCACTGGCTGAACACCCACCACGGGGAGGACCATATTCCGGTCGTCGGCATTGCATCGGCCAGTCAGGGACCGGGCGGCGAAAAACCGCGCGCGGCTTATAATCTCTTCCATATTTCCGGCGGCCCCGGCACATGGAACGTCGCCTGCGAACGCCATAGCCTCGACGAGACAGGAACGGCCGTCGCGCTTGAAGATGTGCGGGTGTTTTATGAGAATGGTAGGCCGTTGGGGTTTTCCCGGCTGCGGGAATAATCCGCAGTGTTGGAGCGGAGGAGAGCTTACCCCCCTCTGCCCTGCCGGGCATCTCCCCCACAAGGGGGGAGATCAGCCAGAAGTCAACGCCCGCTCACTCGCAACGTTGGTGATGGCCGAGAGGCTACCGCCTGCTGATCTCCCTCCTTGTGGGGGAGATGTCCGGCAGGACAGAGGGGGGTGCCTTGCCGCCCCCTCAAAGCCAACTTACTTCGCCCGCTCTTCCAGCACCCGGTTGGCCGCAGAAACAATCGCCTCCAGCGAAGCACCAACAATATTCGTATTGACCCCCGCCCCGAACAACTTCCCGCCCGGATGTTCCATCTCGACATAGGCGATGGCCGAAGCATTCGACCCGTGTTGCAGCGAGTGCTCGGAATAATCATTCACCGACAGGTCGATGCCGAGATAGACCGAGAGCGCATTGATGAAACCGTCGATCGGACCGGTCCCCTTGCCCTCGATGCGCTTCACCTCGCCATTGTCGGTGATCTCGGCGGCGACGATGCGCACGCCCTTGAAATCGCCGGCCGGATAGGTGTGGTGATCGACGAACTTGATGCGCGCATTCGGCTGCGTCACGTAACGCTCCATGAAACGCTCGTAGATGCGCCTGGCCGGAAGTTCCACGCCCTCTTCATCGGTGATGCGCTGGATTTCCTCTCGGAACTCCACCTGCAGGTTGCGCGGCAGGTTAATGCCGTAATCCTGCTGCAGAATATAGGCGATGCCGCCCTTGCCGGATTGCGAGTTGATGCGGATGATCGCCTCGTAGGAGCGGCCGACATCCTTCGGATCGATCGGCAGATAAGGTACTTCCCAGACCGGGTGGTTGGCGACCTTGATCGCCTTCATGCCCTTGTTGATCGCATCCTGATGCGAGCCGGAAAACGCGGTATAGACCAGTTCACCGACATAGGGATGGCGCTCCGGGATCGTCATCTCGTTGGAATATTCGTAGACCGCCTTGATGCGCTCGATATCGCGGCAATCCAGCTCGGGGTCGACGCCCTGCGTATACATGTTCAGCGCCAGCGTTACCACGTCCACGTTGCCGGTGCGCTCGCCATTGCCGAACAGCGTGCCTTCGACACGATCCGCACCGGCCATCAGCGCCAGCTCGGTCGCGGCAATGCCCGTGCCGCGGTCATTATGCGGATGCAGCGAGATGATGACATTTTCGCGATTGTCGATATTGCGGCACATCCATTCGATCTGGTCGGCATAGATGTTCGGCGTCGCCATTTCCACCGTCGAGGGCAGGTTCAGGATCAGCTTGTTATCCGCCGTTGGCTTCACCACTTCGACCACGGCGTTGCAGATTTCCAGCGCCACTTCCAGCTCGGTGCCGGTAAAGCTTTCCGGCGAATATTCGAAGCGGAAACCGCCGCCGGCCTTGGCCGCCATGTCGGTGATCATCTTGGCCGCATCGACGGCAATCTGCTTGATGCCATGCACATCCTTGCCGAACACCACGCGACGCTGCAATTCCGAGGTGGAATTGTAGAAGTGGATGATCGGCTTGTTGGCGCCTTCCAGCGCCTCGAAGGTGCGGGTGATCAGTTCCGGACGGCACTGCACCAGCACCTGCAGGGAGACGTCGTCAGGCACATTGCCCTGCTCCACACACCAGCGGGCGAAATCGAAATCCGTCTGCGAGGCGGAAGGGAAACCGATCTCGATTTCCTTGAAACCCATTTCGAGCAGCAGCTTGAACATGCGGGCCTTGCGGTCGTGACCCATGGGGTTGACCAGCGACTGGTTGCCGTCGCGCAAATCCACCGAACACCAGATCGGCGCCTTGTCGATGATCTTGCCCGGCCATGTGCGGTCAGGAATATTGATGGTCGGGTAAGGGCGATACTTGACGTTCGCGTCCGACATGCCCTTGGAAATATTGGTGATCTTGGCGTCCATTTCGCTTCCTCCTTGCACAGTCCGCGGGCTGTTCGAGCCATCGGCGGATGCGCGGCCTCAAGGGCCTAAATCCAGTATAAAATGAGATTTCGAGATGAGGAGCGTTAATGCCAGCGGGCTTTCGGCCGCCGGGCGCTCCTCACTGGACCCGGCAACCGCGTGTAAGGTCGAGGCTAAGAAGCGAGAGTGCACCGCACGGCGAGGCCATCGCAGAAATCTGCGCGCTCATGCCGGAAATGGTTGCGATGCTGTTGCTCATGGTGACGTGTATAAACAGCGGCTGGCGGTCTGACAAGTGATCTTGTGATCCTTGTCTCTATTTTGCGTGCCGGCCGGTTTCCAGCCTTTCGGCTATCCATTTAGCCATCAGGGATTGACGCGTTGTGCCAAGCCGGGCCGCCTCTGCGTCCACTCTTCGCAAAACATCTTCGGGAAGATCAACATCGACATGCACCATTTCCAGCCCGGGGCGGGTGGCCGTGGACCAGTCGAGATAATCGTCTATGTCTTCGCCGTCATCGAATTTTTTGTCGAAATCTTCAGCGCTTATCGTCTTCATAACGATGCTTCTCCTTGTCTCTGGAACGCCTGACGGAAATGATCCGCAACCGGTCATTTCTGTTGGTATAGACGGCGCTCCAGCACTTTCCGCGCAATTGAGCGATTACAATATACCGCTCTTCCGAAGTAGTTTCGAGAGGTACGACAAGTCTTTTCTCATCGAGCCACAGCGCCTGCGCCTCTATGAAATCTATGCCGTGTTTGTCTTTGTTGCTTTCGCTCTTGGCCAGATCGAATTCAAAATCCATATATAGTATTTCTTTAAAACAATAAGCACCCTATCTAACCACGCTTCACCACCCGCTGCAACGCCATCATCAGCCCGCCGCCGATCAGCCCCCAGAAGGCCCCGGAAATACCGGCGAAGGAAAGGCCGGAGGCCGTGATGAGGAAGGTGATCGCTGCGGCCTCGCGCGTTTCCGGCTCCTTGAAGGCGGCAACGGCGGAGCCGGAAAAGGCGCCCACCAGCGCAAGCCCCGCCACCGCCTGTATGAGGATCGGCGGCGCGAGTGCCACGAAGGCCGTGACTGCACCCGCTAGAAGGCCGAAGATGATGTAGCCGACACCGCCGATGATCGCCGCCCAGTAGCGCCGTTTCGGATCGGGGTGGGCGTCCTCGCCAGCGCACATCGCCGCCGTGATTGCGGCAAGATTGACCGCATGGCCGCCAAAGGGCGCGGAAAGCAGCGAGAAAAAGCCGCTCGCGGCGAAAAGCGGCCCCGGCTGCGGATCGTAATGGTTGACCTTCAGCACCGCGATGCCGGGAATGTTCTGCGAAGCCATGGTGACGATGAAGAGCGGCAGCGCGATGGAGACGACCGCGTGCAGGCTGAAGACGGGCGTTACCCATTCCATCGGCGGTGTCAGCGATTGCGCCACGCTGTCGAGAGCACCCGCAGGAATATCGATACCGAAGATCATCACCAGCACGAAGGCGGCAAGCGCCGCAGGCACGGCGAAAAGCCGCCGGAACGCCCCCACCACGATCCAGGCGAGAATGATCGGCAGGCCGAACGCCGGGTTAAAACCGATCGCCTTGATCGGCGCGTAACACAGACCGATGATGACCCCTGACAACATGGCGTTGGCGAGCGGCGCGGGAATGGAGGCGACGGCCCTTCCGAGCGGCCTGAAAAGGCCGGCAAAAACGATCAATACGGCGCAGATGAGAAAGCCGCCGACAGCCGCCGGAAAACCGCCTTCGATCACTCCCGTGGTCGCCAGCAGAGCACCTCCGGGTGTCGACCACGCCATGCTGATGGGCATCCTTGTCGCGACGGAAAGAACGACTGCGCACACACCCATCGCCACGGAAAGCGCCATCAGTCCCGATGCCGCCTGAAAATCCGTGGCCCCGACGGCCTTCAGGCCCTGCAAGATGACGGCGAAAGAGCTGGCGAAGCCGACAAAGGCGGTCAGGCATCCCATGAACAGGCTCTGGACGGAAAAATCTTTCAGCATAAAAGCACTCTACGGTCTGCTGACTGTCGCGGCAGACGCATAGCGTTATGCACTGGTGACAGGCAAAAAACGAAAATTTGAAACGTGGAGCGCGAATCCGAGGATGGCCCCACGCTCTGGACGGAGCATTGATACCATTCAGGATCAAAAAAGAAGCCGCTTGGCAAGATGAGCCACCGGACTTCAGGTACGGCGGCATGGCAAACGTCATCAAAGTTTAGCGGCAGGGCGCTAATCCTCTCGGCAGTCGCCACAACAGGGCATCCGCCACAAGAGGGAACGTCTCCATGCTTCGCATCGCCACCATCGCCGCTTTCTGTCTTGCGGCCCTTCCGGTTGCAGCGCAAACCCCGCCAGCACCGACCTTGCTCGGCCAGATCGTCGTCCCCTCGGGCCTCTCCATCAATGGCGTCGCCTTCGGTGGCATTTCCGATCTCGCCTTTGACAGCGAAACCGGCCGTTATCTTGCTATTTCCGATGACAGGGTCGAAAAAGGCCCGGCCCGTTATTACGAGCTGGAACTGGCCGTGACGGAAGGCGTCGCCACGCTGAACATCGCCGCCACACACGAATTGAAGGACGAGACCGGAACGGCCTTCGCGCTGAAAGGCATCGACGCGGAAGGCATCGCGCTCGACCGCAAGGGCGGCAAGCTTTACTGGTCCTCGGAACGCGACCTGAAAAACCAGCCAGCGCTTTACGTCTCGGACCTCGATGGCGGCAATGTGAAGCGGCTGGAACTGCCTGACGCCTATCTCGTCGATGACGCGAAGACGAAGGGCGTGCAGAACAATCTCGGCTTCGAGGGGCTGACCCTCACATCCGGCAAACTCATCGCAGCCACGGAAAATGCGCTGATCCAGGACGGTCAGAAGGCGACGCCACAGGCCGGCAGCCCCGCGCGCATCCTCGTGATCGACACGGCGACGCTGAAACCCGTCGCCGAACATGTCTACGTCACCGAAGCGATTTCCAAGACACCCACCGCCGCCGAGCCGAAATATAACGATAACGGACTTTCAGCCATGGAAGCCCTGCCGGACGGCCGTTTCGTCACGGTGGAGCGTAATTTCGCCTCCGGCGTTGGCAACCATATCCGCTTTTTCGTCGCCGATCTCTCGGGCGCGGAAAACATCCTCGGCAAGGACAAGATCGATGCGGCGAATGTGCGCAGCGTATCGAAGACGCCGTGGTTCGAAATCAACGAAGGCGATTACGGTCTCGATATCGACAATATCGAAAGTTTCGCATTCGGACCGGTGGTGGATGGCAGACAGCTTTTCATCGTCGCCTCGGACGATAATTTCAATCCCGGCAAGCAGTTCACGCAGTTCGCGGCATTCGCGATTCCCGCCAATTTGGGTCAGTGAAAACCCTCAATGAACGATGCCGGCTCGGGACGAAGTCCGGGCCGGCATCGGCGACCGAGGTGATACGGCAAAACCTGCGCCGGTCACCAGCGAAGCAGGCGTGAGCCGGCAAAAGCACCGATCAGGCCGGTCAGGAAAATACCCAGCGAATACCAGATCAGCACGAAAGCCATGCCGTTTTCGGTGCAGAACCATGAATAGACCCAGGCTCCGGCAGCACCCGCTGCGATGCCCGCGACAAAACCCGCTAGTGCCGGATCAGCAGGGGCGGAGCGCCTGAGAACCCCGAAATTCGCCAGGAACACCGGAAGCGCGAAAGCGACGATCAGAAACGGGCAATGCAGCGCCGATGATCCCAGAATAAGCGCCCTATAATCCTCCGGAAAGGCAAACCCCAGCTGGACGAGTGCGATCGCCGCCATCGCAGCGAAAATCACCGCAAGCCAGACGAAAATGCGGCCGCTGTCCCCGTCGGGCCGGGCAAGGCGGTTGACCGCGAGAAACGCAATCAGGGCCAGCAAGGCGTTGTAGGCGGATTTGATCCAGAAGCCGACTTCGGTCAGGGCATCGTTCATATCGCCGCGCAGCCCGAGAATGACGAGCATCAGCAACAGCGAAACGCCCATCGCCGGCAAGGCCGCAAGCGCCAGCCTGCGCTCCAGCGCAAAAGCGGGCACAGGTTTCAGATCACCCGCCAATTGATCAATGATGTCATCCGTCTTTCTCACGTGTCTCCCCGCAACTTTGCCGCCAGGATTTTCAACGTCCTGTGAATGCCGACCCTCGCCGCAAGCTCGGTCTGGCCGGATTTTTCCGCCGCTTCGGCGATTGACTGACCTTCGATCTTCACCCTGCGGATGAGGTCGCGTTGCCGCTCCGGCAAATCGTCGAGCAGCCGTTCCACATCCATGCGTGCCGTGACCGCATCGACGGAGGTGCGGGCCTCCAGCGTCTCGTCAAGCTCGACTTCCGCCAGCGCACGCGCGCCCCTGCCCCGATAGTGGTCAACGAGCTTGTAGCGCGCTATCGAAAAGAACCAGGCCGTAAAGGGTCTTGCGCGATCATAGGTCTCGCGTTTGGCATGAAGCGACAACAGCGTATCCTGAACGAGATCCTCCACATCGCCCCGTGAAGCAGCGGCCATGCGCCGGTCGAAATAGGCGATCAGCAGCCTGCGCAAGGCATGGAGCAAATGCCTGTAGGCACTTTCGTCCCCGTCGAGGGAACGCAGCATCAGCATTTTTAATGTTTCTTCCGAAAGGCTGCCTGTCATCGTCACTATCGGGTTATTCGCGCTCCGCAGGATATTGTTACATAATGGCTTTAAAAAAATCTCGCCCGAATATCCCGTCACAAACGCGTGAGGGTGTAACGGCACGGCGTTTCCGGCCGAATGGATATTCGTGGGCCCTTGCAAGATGCTGGCGGACATTCAACGACGTCCAGAGGAGACTTTTCATGACCCGCATTTTTACCGCCATCACCACCGCTTCCTCGCGGGAATCGCCCATGCCGACAGCATGAAGACCGATACGATGAAGATGCACAGTGACACAATGAAGACGGAAACGATGAAAAAGGACGGCATGATGAAGTCCTGCAACACCATGAAGTGACGCCAGCCCGAATGGAAAAAGCCCGCGCCGGTTTTCACCGGCACGGGCTTTTTCAACAGAAAGTCAGAAATTCAAAGTTCCGACTGGCTCTCGACGATCTTGCCGACGAGGCCGTAGGTCTTGGCCTCTTCCGCGCCGAGCCAGTAATCGCGATCGATATCCTTGGCGATCTTTTCTTCGCTCTGGCCGGTGGCCTTGGAGAAGATCTTGATCAGGCGCTGGTTCATCTTGATGATTTCGCGGGCCTGGATTTCGATGTCGGACGCCATGCCGCGCGTACCGCCGGAGGGTTGGTGCAGCAGGAAGCGGGTGTTCGGCAGGCAAAGGCGGCGTTCCTTCGGAACCGAAACATAGATCAGCGCGCCGGCGGAAGCGACCCAGCCCGTACCGATGATGTAGACCTTCGGCTTGATGAACTTGATCATGTCATGGATGGAATCACCCGATTCCACATGACCGCCCGGCGAATTGACGTAGACGCGAATGTCGTCGTCGCTGGCGGCGGCCAGCGCCACGAGCTGCGTGCAGACCTTCTGCGCCAGTTCCTGCGTGATGCCACCATAGATGAAGATCGAACGCGACTTGAAAAGATTCGCTTCCGTTTCCTTGCCGATCGGCAGTTCCTTGCTCTTGTCGTCTTCGTCTTCGTTCATCAACGGCTCTCCAGCGTAATTCATGCATGCCCTTCGGACATAGTGCGACTTGTTACGTAAGGCAATGAGCAAAAAAGGCAAGGTTTGCGCCCGAACAATAAACAGCACCCCCCGGCAGATGACGCATGGACAGCCTCGCGGCCTTCGCGATATCGTCGGTTTCTCATTGCAGTGCCGCCCGCTGCGGGAACCCCAAGATCCCCTCGCAGGCGGCGACAATCTAAAGAGGGAACCATGCTGAAAAGACTAAGCCTTGCTGCCGCAGCACTCGGCGCTACCACCCTGCCCGCCTTTGCCCATTTGAACCCGGAAGAACACGGCTCGTTCATGGCCGGCGTCTCCCACCCCTTCTTCGGTGCCGACCACATTCTGGCGATGGTGGCAGTCGGTCTCTGGGCCTCGCAGATCGCCTTGGCGCAGAACGACCGCAAGGCACTTTGGATCGTGCCTTCCGCATTCGTCGGCACCATGGCCGTCGGTTTCCTGATGGCGGTTTACGGCATCGGCCTTCCCTTCGTCGAGCCGGCCATTCTCGCCTCCGTCATCGGCCTCGGCCTGCTGGTCACTATCGCGGCAAGGCTCCCGACGGCAGCCGCCGCCGCCGTGGTCGGCGCTTTCGCCCTTTTCCACGGCCACGCCCATGGCGGTGAACTCGGCAGCGCCGGCGTCTGGCAATTCGGTATCGGCTTCATGATCGCAACCGCTGTTCTGCATCTTGCCGGTATCGTGCTCGGCCTTCGCATCGCCCGCTTCGGCTCCGCTGCAAGCCGCACCGCCGGTGCGCTGACGGCAATAGCGGGTCTTTCGCTCGCATTCGGCGGCTGACCATCATTACCGAAATTTAAAGTTTCGGCCGCTTTGAAAAGCCTGAATTCGGCCCTACCTCCTTATCGTGGATTTTCGCTTCACGGTAAGGAGGCATCATATGTCACCGGAAGAAAGCCAGCTTCTCACGGCCCTGTTCGACAGGACCAAAACCGCATCCGCCGCCCCGCGTGACCGCGAGGCGGAAACATTGATCGCGGACGCCGTGCGCGATCAGCCCGCAGCCCCCTATTATCTCGCCCAGGCGGTGATCGTTCAGGAAAAGGGCCTGGAAGCGGCGGCAGCGCACATCAAGCAGCTCGAAGACCGCATCCACGCGCTGGAAAGCGGCAATGCCGCTCCGCAAGCCGCCGCACAGGGCGGCTTTCTGAGTTCGATCTTCGGCACCGGCCAGCCACAACCGCCCGCGCCGACACCCGCACCACCGCCGCCTCAGGCCTCGTGGCGCAACGACACGGCAGGCCAGACGGCCGGTCCATGGGGATCACCCCCAGGCCGCGCACCCGATCAGCAGCCCGGCGGCCTATGGAGCCAGCAGCCCGGAGCGGCCGGACGTTCATCAGGTGGCGGTTTCCTGCAAGGCGCGCTCGGCGCAGCCGCCGGTGTTGCCGGCGGCATGCTGCTCGCCAATTCGTTGAGCGGTATTTTCGGCAACCACGCGTCGTCGTCAGGGTTGGGATCGCCCTTCGGCGGCAGCAATCCTGCCGGTAACGCACCTGCCGAGGAAACCGTCATCAACAACTATTACGGGGACAGCGCTAACCCGCAAAACAACGACGACGACGATATCCAGCAGGCCGACTACGATAACAGCGCCGATGACGCGGATATGGATTCAGGCGACGACAGTTCGTTCGCCTGAGCCTCCACCGTTCTGAAAAGCCGGATCAGCCGCGACCGCGATAGGTCGGGACACCCTGATCCGGCAACCACACACCCTCGGGCACCGGTCCGGTCTGCCAGAAGACGTCGATCGGAATGCCGCCGCGCGGATACCAGTAAGCGCCGATTCTCAGCCATTTCGGCTGCAGCAGCTCCACCAGCCGCCTGGCGATATAGACCGAGCAATCCTCGTGGAATGCGCCGTGGTTGCGGAAGGATTGCAGGAACAGCTTCAGCGACTTCGATTCCACCAGAAAATCACCGGCAATATAATCGATGACGATATGGGCGAAGTCCGGCTGGCCGGTCATCGGGCAAAGCGAGGTGAATTCGGGCGCGGTGAACCGCACCACGTAATCGGTGCCGGCATTGCCGTTCGGCACCTTTTCGAGAATGGCCTTTTCCGGGCTCTCGGGCGTATCGACCTTCGTGCCCAGCTGCGACAGGCCGGAAACATCCGTCACGGACATGGAAAACTCCTGTTATTCAAACAATCACTTTGACGCCATGCGCCTTTTCGCCTTCCGGCTCGACGTGAATGGCAAGGCTGGCGCCCGGTATGACGTCCCTTATGGCATCTTCAAGGCGGTCGCAAATATCATGCGCCTCCCGCACCGTCATCGGAGCGGGAACGACAACGTGGAAATCGATGAAGGCGGCCGAACCGGCGCGGCGGGTCCGCAGGTCATGCACCCCGATCACGCCACCCGAATGGTCGGCGATCGCCTTCTTGATCGCCTCCTCTTCCTCCGGCTCCACGGCCCGGTCCATCAGCCCGCCGAGCGAATTCAAAATGACCTTCGATCCCTGAAACAGGATGTTGATGGCGACCAGAATGGCCAGCAGCGGATCGAGAATGGCGTAACCCGTCACAAACGCAAGAACGAGACCAACGAGAACGCCCACGGATGTCACCACATCGGACATGATGTGGTGGCCATCGGCCGCAAGCGCCGGCGACGCGTATTTCTTACCGGTACGGATCAGGATCGTCGCCCAGACGGCGTTGACGAGGCCCGCCGCCGCGTTGATGGCGAGACCCAGAACCGGCGCTTCCGGCAACCTCGGATTGAAGAGACCGCCCCAGGCCTCCTGCACGATGAGGAGCGCGGCAACGACGATCAGCACGCCTTCCACGACGGCGGAGAGATACTCCGCCTTGTGATGGCCGAACTGGTGATCGTCATCGGCGGGCTTTTGCGCATACCGGATGACGAAATAGGCAATGAAGGCCGCAACCACATTGACGGTGGATTCCAGACCATCAGACAGAAGCGCTACCGACCCCGTGACCCACCAGGCCACGAGCTTGAGGCCCAGCACGCCGAAAGAAAGCGGAATGCCCCAGAATGCAAGCTTCCTTACCAGTGCATTGCCTTCACTGTTCATTTTTGCCCCCGTGCGGATGCGAACCAATTGCAGAACCGACTGCCAAAACGCATGAACCGCGCGCAGGGAGTTCCCTGCACGCGGTTCACTATTTCCGTTTTCTATCGTTCAAACCGCAGCCGAGGTCAAGACCCCGCAAGGTCACGGTAAAACGTCACCTCTCGCTTTTCTGCTCGCAGAAACGGATACGGTTGCCGAACGGATCGGTGACTTCCATGACATCGCCCCAGGGCAATTCTTCAACGCCCGGCTTCAGGAACCGGTAGTCTTTGCCCGCCAGCTCTCTCTGATAGGCGTGAACACCATGCATGGTGGCGAAGATATTGGAACCCGGCGTAGCATCGCCGTGATGACCGCTGAGGTGAAGCCCCATTCCGGCCCGCGAAACCTGCATGTAGAGCGGGAAATTTTCGCCGAAGCGATGTTCCCAGTCGATCTCGAAACCGAGAAAATCGACGTAGAATTCTCGCGCCTTGGCCTCATCGAAAATTCTGAGGATCGGGAATATCCGCGCAAAGCCGATTTCAGGAAGGTTTCCCTGTCCATCCGCGCGTGCATCCCGGGCATCGAGGTCGTTGCCCATTCTGCATGCCCCTTTTCAGGCGATGGAAATGGTACCGGCCGCAACGAATGCGGCCGGTACGCTCGATCTTATTCGGCTGCGACGATCTTGCCGTCCTGCCACTTGTAGAGCGAGAAGGCCTGCGACGTCAGGTCGCCGTTCTCGCCATAGGTGACCTTGCCGATTGCGGTGGCGAAAGCATCGCCGCTCTTCAGAGCCTTGACGACGGCTTCCGAATCCTTGGCGCTTCCAGCCTTCTCGATGCCGGCTTTCAGCACTTCGACGGCGGCATAAGCGTTAAGGGTGAAGGCTTCCGCCGGGATGTTGGCGGCCTTCAGCGCTTCGGCAGCAGCCTTGGAATCGTCGTTCTTCAGGGCGTCGGAAGCGTTGGTGAAGATCGTGCCTTCGCCGGCCTTCGCACCGATGTTCCAGAACTCGCTGTTCGAAAGGCCGTCACCGCCGATAACCGCAGCCTTGGCGCCGACGTCGTTCAGCTGGCGCACCAGAAGACCGGCCTCGGGGTGGTAGCCGCCGAAATAGACGATGTCGACATTTTCGGATTTCAGGCGGGCCGTCAGCGCGCCGAGATCCTTTTCGCCTGGTGTCAGCGCATCGTAGAGAACTTCGGTAACGCCGCCGGCATTCAGCGTCGTCTTGAAGGAATCCGCCAGACCCTTGCCGTAAGCGCCCTTGTCATGAATGATGGCGATCTTCTTGTCCTTGAGGTTGCCAAGAACGTATTTCGCCGCAACCTCGGCCTGCTGGTCGTCACGACCGCAGGTGCGGAAGACGTTGGAAAGGCCACGGTTGGTCAGATCAGGCGCGGTCGCCGTTGGCGTGATCATCAGAACGCCGTTTTCAGCAAAAACATCCGATGCCGGAATGGCGACGCCGGATGTCACCGGACCGACGACGAAATGGATGCCTTCGGCAACGAGCTGGTTTGCTGCAGAAACGCCCTGCTTCGGTTCGCCGCCATCGTCGGCAAGCTTGAGCACGACCTGCTCTCCGAGGATGCCGCCCTTTTTGTTGATTTCATTCACTGCCGTCTGCGCGCCGTTCTTGACCTGATCGCCATAGGCGGCGACCGGACCGGTAAGCGGCGCAATCAGGCCGATGATGATTTCGGCGTGGGCAAGCGGTGCGAATGCGAAGGACGCTGCGAGCGTCACGCTGGTCAATGTCTTCAGTTTCATCCTGGTGTCTCCTTTAAAAGAGGGTCGCAGACCCGGTGAGCGCCTTGGGCGTCGACCGAATGAAACTTATCGGACGCCTCCCGGCGAAAACTCGTTCCATGTTTGAATTCCGAGCCTCCAATTCAACTCATACGGAAGGTTTGATGACTTATGCAAGTCACCTTTGCTGGATAAGGTCTATTCCCGGTAAATCAACCGTCAGGCTGGCGATGATTGCATTCACCTCAACCGGCGAAGACACGGCGTAAATGCTTGGCGTTTGGGTGCCGCTGGAGGATAATAGCGGGCATGAACACAGCAGACGACGAGTTTCTGACGGGCCTGCCCGTCTTCCGGCATTTTGAGGATGTGGCCGACCCGGCGCTCTATCGCGCCCTGCCGCCGGGATGGGGACTGGCCATCGCCGATATCGTCGATTCGACGGGGGCGATCGGGGCCGGCAGATACAAGGCCGTCAACATGGCGGGCGCTGCGGTCATATCAGGCATATCGAACAGTCTCGGGCGTCACGATTTGCCCTTCGTGTTCGGTGGCGATGGCGCCGCCGTCGCCGTGCCGCCAGGCGGACTGCCTCTTGCGGGCGTCGCCCTTTCGAACGTGCAGTGCTGGGTGAAGGATGATCTCGACCTGTCGATGCGCGTGGCGCTGGTTCCGATAGAGGACATCCGCGAGAACGGCTTCGATATCCGCGTCGCGCGCTTTCAGGCGAGCGAGGATGTTTCCTACGCCATGTTTTCGGGCGGCGGCAACAGCTGGGCGGAAGCGCGGATGAAGGAGGGGCAATACGCCCTGCCCGCAGTCGCGACAGGCGGGCGGCCGGATCTGACTGGCCTGTCGTGCCGTTGGAACCCCATTCCCACAACCCACGGCAAGGTGGTGTCGATCATCGCCGTGCCGGGACCTTCGCGGGATATGCCGGCATTCCGCCAGCTCGTCATCGATCTCGTCGATCTGGCTGCGCAGGACACAAGACACGGCCACCCCGTGCCGGAGGATGGACCGCAACTCGGCTTCGTGCAGGAAGGGCTTGGTCTCGAAGCCCGGGCCGGCGCAGCATATCGCGACAGCTGGGGCAAAATGCGCCGTTCCCTGCGCATCCTCGGCGAAAGCCTGCTCATCACTCTTCTCGGCATAACGGGATTGTCGCTCGGACGCTTCAATGCCGAGCGCTACCGGCGCGCAGTCGCCAGCAACACCGATTTCAGGAAATTCGACGACGGCCTGAAGATGACGGTGGATATCGATGCCGGGAGGCTCGAAAAGATCCGCGCGCGGCTGGAATCGGGCCGTACCTCCAAAACCTGTTATTTCGGTCTGCACGAGCAGGACGCCGCATTGATGACCTGTATCGTGCCCTCCCCGCTCTCGAAGGACCATATGCATTTCGTGGATGGCGCCGATGGCGGATATGCGGCTGCGGCAAGCCGGCTCAAACAGCAGATGCAGGCCGCGTCATCGCCCTGAAACCGAGCCCATGCGCCTTTGCCGGACCAGATATTCGGCAAGGCACCGGACAAAGAAAAACCGGCGTCGTGCGCCGGTTTTAATGGAATGGTACCGCCGGGCCTGTGGGGGGCCGTGGGATCAGGCGGCGGTCTTGCTGCTCTTCTGCACCTGGCAATAAATTTCCTCGAGAGAAGCGAGGATCTTTTTGACGGATTCGGAATTGCTGGAATAATAGATGGTCTGCGCATCCCTTCGTGTCTTCACCAGCCGCTGGGCACGCAATTTCGAAAGATGCTGCGAGAGCGCGGACTGGCTGAGACCAACTTGGGAGGCGAGAACACCGACCGGCACTTCCGTATCCACCAGCGTGCACAAGATCATCAGGCGCTTGGGATTCGCCATCGCTGACAGCAAGTCTGCAGCGGCGATGCTATGTTCCGACAGAGATTGGTTATCCATACGCTCAAGTCTCCTGATGACAGTCGGAAAGACGGTCATGGTGGCTATTATAGGTGTTCTAAAAAGGTGTTTTTATAATTCTGTTGCTACGTTGTATATACCTAAATCTTGCTTATATCGTGGCCCTTTCAAAGACTATTCTTCATTGATCATTAACTTAAGACACCTTGATCAATTTTTCAGCTTTCTGCCTGTTTTTTATCATTTCCGCAATAAACTCATGTATTCGCAGGAGTATTCTCACAAATAAACAATCAAAAATTGAGCACCAAAATTTCGCTTTTCAATGTCCGGCTCGATGACCGTAATCTTCCGCCACCTTAAATTTCGCAGGGAGGTACAGAATCTAGTCTAACCTTGCGCAATTTTTTCTAAGTTTGCAATATAATTTTTATACGTAATTATTTTAATGCATAACTTATAATAATCAGAATATTCTTTTTTATTATACCAGCCATGACTTCCAGCTAAAACTCATGTGAAAAGGCCTTCCGGAGAGGAAGGCCTTTCGTTTTCTAATTCGGGCGTTTCTTATCTTTTTCGGTGGCGTGTCAGTCCGGTCACGATTTCATCTGCGGAAATAGTGCCTATAATCGCGCCATTCTCGACGATGCCGATCGCGCCGGAATGTTTCGCAAGCGCATCGAGGATGTCGATCAGCGGCGATGACGGACGGGCGGTGGCGGCAACCGTCAACCGGCCGTTTCGTTCGTCCACGCCCTGCTTCATCACGTCGGCGGCCGTCAGCATGGAGATCGGATTCATGTTCTGCACGAAATCCGCAACATATTGCGTGGCCGGCTGTTTGACGATCTGCTGTGGCGTGCCGCACTGGATGATGCGCCCGCCTTCCATCATAGCGATGCGGTTGCCGATGCGGAACGCCTCGTCCAGATCGTGACTGACGAAGAGAATGGTTTTCTTCAGCCGGCTCTGGAACTCCAGAAGTTCGTCCTGAAGGCGGCTTCTGATGAGGGGGTCGAGCGCGGAGAACGGCTCGTCCATCAAAAGAATCGGCGCGCCGGTGGCGAAAGCCCGTGCCAGCCCCACGCGCTGCTGCATGCCGCCGGAAAGCTCTCCCACCTTGCGGTCGGCCCAGGCGGACAGGTTTACCAGCTCCAGCTGCTCGGCCACCATGCGCTTGCGCTCGACTTCCGGGGTGCCGGAAAGCTCCAGTCCGAAACCGACATTGTCGGCCACGTTGCGCCAGGGCAAAAGGCCGAATTGCTGGAAGACCATCGAAACCGTGTGCATGCGCAGGTCGCGCAGCGATTTCGCCGTCGCCCGATAGGGATCGACAAATCCGGTCGCCGTCTTCACGCTGACATTGCCGCGCACCACGGGCGCCAGACCATTGACGGCCCTGAGCAGCGTCGACTTGCCGGAGCCGGAAAGCCCCATGAGCACGAGTATCTCGCCCTCATTGACCGACAGCGAGGCATTCGCAACGCCAAGGACCAGTCCGGTCTGCTCGTTGATCTCGTCGCGCGTGCTGCCCTTGTCGATCAGCGCCAGCGCAGCGTCAGGTCGGTCGCCGAAGACGATATCGACATTTCCGAAGATGATTGCGTCACTCATAGATCATGCTCCGTGCCGGGAAGGCGGAAAAGCCGGTCGAGAACGATCGCCAGGATGACGATGCACAACCCCGCTTCGAAGCCCATGGCGATGTTGACGGTATTCAATGCGCGCACCACCGGCACACCGAGGCCATTTGCGCCGACGAGGGCGGAAATGACCACCATCGACAGCGAAAGCATGATCGTCTGGGTGAGACCCGCCATGATCTGCGGCGCGGCGAAGGGAAGCTCCACCTTGCGCAAAACCTGCGACGGCGTCGCACCGAAGGCAATGGCCGCCTCCACCAGCGCCGGCGGCGTCGAGACGATGCCGAGGCGCGTCAGGCGCACGGGCGCTGGAATGGCGAAAATGACGGTGGCGATCAGCCCCGGAACCATGCCGAGGCCGAAAAGCACCAGCGCCGGAATGAGATAAACGAAAGTCGGGATCGTCTGCATCAGATCCAGCACCGGGCGCATGCCGGCATAGATCCACCTGCGCCGTGCCGCCAATATTCCAAGCGGTATGCCGATGATCATGCACACCGCGCTGGAGGCGAGAACAAGCGCCAGCGTTTCCGTGGTCGCCTTCCAGTACCCCAGATTGATGATGAACAGGAGACCGAGCGCCGTGAAGACGGGCATGCCGACGGAGCGGCGCGTCCAGGCCGAAAGAGCCGTCAGGATCGCGACGATGATCAGCGGATGCGGCGCCTGCAAAACATAAAGTAGGGCGTTGATGACGCTTTGGAAAATGAAGGAAAGCCAATCGAAGAAAAAAGCAAGATTGCCGGTCAGCCAGTCGATGGCCTCCTTGGCATATCGGCCGACGGGCAGGCGGTTTTCAGGAGCGCTGAGCCATTCCACGGTAAGACAAGACCTTTCGTGAACGAGAGCAATTCCAGTAAAAATGCGTAGCGGTTTGGGGTCCGGAATTGCAAAAAAACAAGGAGATGAAGCATTCACGGTGATCCCGTTTCACCGCAAATGCCGCTGATGCAGAAACGACGGCCGGCAAGGAATTGCCGGACACCGGGATGGCGCGCGACCCGGATGCGAGAAAAATTCGCTGACCGGGGCATGCGGGGCATCGTAAATTTCCGCTGCACCCGGTCTGCCAACGACAGGCCGGGTGCAGTCATGCACTGTTTGCGGTTTAGAGGCCCAGCGCCTTCTTGGCGGCGGGCAAGGCGTCAGTGCCGTCCTTGGTCTTGACGTTGGCGAGCCAGGGCTCGATCGCAGCCGGGTTGGCCTTCAGCCAGGCGGTCGCGGCCGCCTCGCCTTCCATGCCGTCATTCAGGATCTTGCCCATGATTTCGTTTTCCATGGGCAGGGTAAATTCCAGGTTCTTGAGAAGAACGCCGACATTCGGGCATTCCTCGGTGTAACCCTTGCGGACATTGGTGTAGATCGTCGCGCCGCCGAGATTGGGGCCGAAGACCTCGTCGCCGCCGGTCAGATAGGTCAGCTTGAAATTCGCATTCATGGGATGCGGTTCCCAGCCAAGGAAGACGATCGGTTCGCCGGATTTCCCCGCGCGGGCGACCTGCGACAGCATGCCCTGCTCGGAAGACTCGACCACTTCGAAACTCTTCAGCCCGAAGGTGTCCTTCGCTACCATGTCGAGGATCAGGCGGTTGCCGTCATTGCCGGGTTCGATGCCGTAGATCTTGCCGCCGAGATCGTCGCTATGGGCCGCGATATCCTTGAAGTCCTTGATGCCGAGTTCGGCGCCCTTGGCATTGGTCGCCAGTGTATATTTCGCACCGGTCAGGTTTGCACGCAGGGTTTCAACCGACTTGTCGTCGCGGTAAGGCGCGAGGTCGCCTTCCATTGTCGGCATCCAGTTGCCAAGGAAGACATCGATGTCCTTGTTTTTCAGCGATGTATAGGTGACTGGCACCGAAAGAAGCTTGACGTCGGTTTCGTAACCGAGACTCTTCAGCAGCACCGTGGCGGTGGCCGTCGTGGCGGTGATGTCGGTCCAGCCCACGTCGGAGAAACGCACCTTGCCGCAACTTGCCGGCTCGGCGGCGCTGGCCGCATTGAACGTCATGACGGAGATTGCTGCGGCCAAAACCAGACAGCGACTTCTATTTGCAAACATCGCTTGCTCCCTTTTTTCGTTCCCTTGCCATTATCAATATCTGCCGGACACAATCAACTCGCGTGCGTTTGCGTGCTTTGGCCCGCCGTTTGCGACACAATGATGAAAATATCCGGCTTTTGCCGCGCGGTATGGACCGTGACAGGATGCGGAAATCTGTGTTTTTCCCGTCGCAGCACTTTTCAACTCTCTCCTTCACCGTCAAAAGACGCAAAGGCCGCAGCATCGGCGCAGGAACCGGAAGCGGTTTTGCAAGACCGATGCGCCGATCAAATAAGGCGGGCGCATCCTTGCGAAGCGTTCAAAGGACGGGAAGGCGCTCCGGGAGTGGATGATGGCAAAACTCTATTTCAATTATGCGGCGATGAACGCCGGCAAGTCGACCATGCTGCTGCAGGCATCCTATAATTATCAGGAGCGCGGCATGCGCACGCTGATCTTCACGGCCGCCTTCGACAATCGGGCGGGCTTTGGCCGGGTCGCCTCACGCATCGGCCTGTCTTCGGACGCGCGGACCTTCGATGAAAGCACCGATATTTTCGCGCAAGTATCGGCCTTGCATGCCGAAGCGCCCGTCGCCTGTGTTTTCATCGATGAAGCCAACTTCCTGTCCGAGCACCATGTCTGGCAGCTTGCCGGCATTGCCGACCGCCTGAACATTCCGGTCATGGCCTACGGCCTGCGCACGGATTTTCAGGGCAAGCTTTTCCCGGCCTCCAAAGAACTGCTCGCCATCGCCGACGAGCTTCGCGAAATCCGCACCATCTGCCATTGCGGCCGCAAGGCGACGATGGTCGCCCGTTTCGATAATGAAGGCAATGTCGTCAAGGAGGGCGCGCAGATCGACGTCGGCGGCAATGAAAAATACGTTTCCTTCTGCCGCCGCCACTGGGTCGAAACGGTCAAGGGCGACTGACGAGGCAATTGACCGGCTGCGTCCGGTTGCCGCATTTGATTTTTCGCAAGGATAGCTTGCCTGCTCCTGCGCTAAGACCATGCAGGCACATTCGCGTGGATGTGCTTTCTCGCAGGAGCAAAAGATATGCACGACAAAACTGCCACAATCGCCGGCCTTGCCATCGCAGCCAGCCTCTTTGCCTTTCCCGCCCTGTCCGCCGAAATCGAAGTGAAGATGCTCAACAAGGGCAGTGACGGCCAGATGATGGTCTTCGAACCGGCAACCGTCAGGGCGGCCGTCGGCGACGTCATTTCCTTCGTGCCCGTCGACAAGGGTCATGATGCGGCAGCCGTCAAGGAAATGCTCCCCGAGGGCGCCGCCGATTTCAAGGGCAAGATGAACGAGACGCTGAAGGTGACGGTCGAGAAGGAAGGCGCCTACGTCGTCAAATGCCCGCCGCATCTCGGCATGGGCATGGTCGCGCTCGTCGTCGTGGGTGATGCGGCACCGGCCAATCTGGATGCCGTAAAGAACGGCAAGCTGCCGAAAAAGGCGCGGGAGCGGCTGGACGCCGAAATCGCCAAACTCGGCCTGTAATCGTCTGTCCCGGCGGTGCTGCGGCGGCGCATGTTTCGCGCGCAGTCCGGGACGCCGGAACGGCCGGTGCGGACCGCAGGTTGAGAAAAGTTTCGCAATCATGTTGTATCCCGATTGAGCGGGACATATCTGGAGACAGTGAATGACCGCGGTTTTTTACGAAGCGCCGTAAGGCACCCGGCCAGACCACGGGTTTGTTCCGGCGTCCAGCCCCACGGGCAGAGGAGACTATGACGACATGATCGACCGGATAACCGCTTTGATTCAGGCAGCCTTCAACGCCATCGGCAAGGCCGCCAGTCTTGTCGTCGCATGGCTCCTGTGGCCCTTCATGGCCGCCCACGGCTGGTATCGCGGCCGCAACTGGATCATCAAGGGTCCGATCGCTCTGGTGCTCATCTTTCTCGTCGCCTTCTACGGATATTTCGTCTGGCAGACGCAGGTCTGGACGAATTTCGACGCGGATTACATTTCCCGTTACAAGCTTGCCGAACGCACCGTGCCGCCCGGACAGGAATTGCCGACCGCGACCACGACTACGGCCGCCGGCGCGACCGGGGCCGCCGCAAACACATCCGCGCCGGTTTGCCAGCGCTCGGCCATCGTCGATGCCGCCGCCGACCTCACCGATTTCAACGTCAATCAGAACGCATGGATTTCCTCCATGTTGCTCTACCGTCTCGGCCTCTTCGGCATGGACTGGGACAGCACGCCGTTTCTGGACAACAAGGCGTCCTTCCAGCGCGGCGTGAACCAGGCGGTGCGCCGTACCTCGGTGGAACTGGTGGATACGCTCGGCCGCGTTCGTGGAACCTCGGGTATCAACAACAATCTTCAGGAAGCGCGCGGGAACATGCAGTTCAGCGAGTATTCCTGGTATTTCGGCCTCGACCCCTTCGGCCCCAAGACGCCGACACCCAGCTATTACCGCGCCGCCATCCGCAGTTTCCAGGCCTTCAACGGCGAACTGACGGCCTGCAAGGCCGTTTTCGACACTCGCGCCGACAACCTGATCCAGTTCATCGACCGCATTGCCGGCGATATCGGCTCGACGTCGGCCATTCTGCGCGAGCGTTCGGAAAACTATAATGGCGGCTGGTTCGACACCCGCGCCGACGACCGTTTCTGGTTCGCCTATGGCCAGCTCTATGGTTATTACGGCGTGCTTTCCGCGGCCGGATCGGATTTCGCGCAGGTCATTCGCGAACGCAACTTGACCAATCTCTGGAACGACACCCTGGGGCAGACCCGCGCGGCGCTGCGCATCCAGCCGGCGATCATCTCCAACGGTGAGGAAAGCGGATGGATCATGCCCTCGCACCTCGCCACCATGGGATTTTACGTTTTGCGGGTTCGCTCGAACCTCGTCGAACTCCGTTCCGTTCTCGACCGGTAACGGCGCCGGCCCTGCGGCCGGCCCAACCTGCCAGACTCAGTCTATCAGGCGCAGGCGAATGGTCTTGGCCACCAGTTGCGCGCGGTTGACGCAATCGAGCTTGCGCATGGCGTTGTTCATGTAGGCATTGACGGTATGTTCCGAGATGGACAGAAGCTCGGCGATCTCCACCGACGTCTTTCCCTGCGCGGTCCAGCGCACCACGTCGAGTTCCCGTTTCGTCAGAGGCGACGGGCCTTTGGAGCCGGCGTAAGAAAGGCGGTCATAGGCCTCCAGGGCATGCAGCGCGATCATGCCCAGTTCGTTCAGCGACGATTGCGGCAAGGCATCGCGATCGCCGGCGAAATTCATCAGATGCCGGTTTCCGTTCATGCCGTTTACCGGCACCATGAGACCGGAGGTAATACCTATGCTGCTCAGCGAGGCTCCTGCATCCGCCAGCGTCTCACAGGCAAGCTCCGCATCGTCGAGCGACCAATATTGCGGCATCATCGATGAGGCGCCGCGCTTGATAACCGGACAGTCGCCGAGCGCACCATCCCTGGTCATCGCGTTCACGACCCAGATCGGCAGGCTGCTTTCCACAATCGTCGGCAGGGCATAGCTGGAGCGGCCGCCCGGCAACTTCAGCAATGTCACATGGGAATAACCGAACGCCTGCATCACGTCTTGCAGCGCCGCCAGCCATTGCTGCCTGTCGGTGGCAACCGAAAGGTTCCGGCAAAGCCTGTCCTGGCGCTCCGTCGTCGACATTCAGGTGCCGCCGCCGGGCCGGCGTGCTTGAGCCCGGAGCGAAATACAAACGGCATGGGCAAACACGGTTACGAGCTTCATATCGGGTGAACTACCTTGGTTAAAGCACCTGTTTTTCAGACGTGTCCTTCGGCTTCGCCATCAATTTTTCCAGAAAACCGAGCATGACCGCCGAAACGACAAAAGCCAGGTGAATGATGGTGAACCACATCAGCTGGCTATCCGTATACTGACTGGCGTTGAGAAATATCTGCAGCAGGTGGATCGATGAAATCGCCACGATCGACGATGCGACCTTGATTTTCAGACTGCCCGAGTCGAGCTTGCCCAGGAATGAAACCTCGTCATCCGCCTCATCGAAGCGGCTGACGAAATTCTCGTAGCCGGAGATCATCACCATGACGATGAGGCTGGCGACCAGCGCCGCATCGATCAGCCCGAGCATGGCGAGGATCATGTCCGATTCATCGTAGATGAAAACGTTTTTCGCGACCTTCAGGAACTTGAGCGCGAAGGAAAACGCATAGACCGCCAGTGCCGCGACGAGCCCGAGATAAAAGACGACGAGCAGCCAGCGGCTGGAGAGAATGATCCGCTCGACGAGCAGTTCAAGTGACTTCATTTCCGTATCCGTTTAATTTTCTGTCTATTGTCGGGATATGCTTTCTTTCGCCATGTAAACTGGCTGCGAATATCCTAGCAAGCGGCAATGTCGGGACTTTGGCCGGACGGAGGCGTTTTTGGCCCTATCCATTGCTTTGGTCCGGCCTGACAGAGCGTCACATTTTTGCCACGTCCCGTTATGCTTTAAAACATGATGGTAAAAGTCATATATAATATGTTGACAGTTATCCTCATGTTTTTTAGTGCTCGCTGATCGGCTCGTCCGTAACACATCAAAACAGTTTCAGCCGCGACAGCAGGCGCGGCGCGTTTTTGCGCGCCGTGGTTTCTCCGCGCGTTTACCCGGGGGTATTCAATGTCCATCTCGCGCACGCATTCCGCGCTGCTTTTGTGCACTGCCATGTCTCTTCTGCCCTTTGCCGGGCCTGCCCACTCGCAGGATGCGGCGTCGCAGACGAACGGCACCACCACGCTCGAGAAGATCGTGGTCAAGGGCAAGCGCGTGAAAAGCGCGAACGCCGTCGCCGACACGCCGCTTGCGAGCCAGACAACGGCGGAAGACGTCCGCAAGAAGGATATCGGCAGTATCAAGGACCTCGGAAACTCCACCGAGCCGGGCGTCGATTATGTGGATGCCAAACCCGGCAGACCCGGCGGCCTGTTCATTCGCGGCCTCGGTGAGGCGCGCGTCGTAACCCTGATCGACAATATCCCTGTCCCCTTCTTTAACAATTTCGCCCGTCAGGGCCAGGCCACCACCACCCTGAGCAATACGAATTCGAGCTTCGATTTTTCGTCGCTTTCCACGGTTGACGTGGTACGCGGCGCAGATTCCAGCCGCATCGGCTCCGGCGCCCTCGGCGGCGCGCTTGTTTTGCGGACGCTCGAACCGGAAGATCTGATCGGCGAAGGCAGGGACTGGGGCGGGGTTGCCAAAACCACCTATGACAGCGAGGACAGAAGCGTTGGTGGATCGCTCGCGGTCGCCAAAAAGATCGAAAACACTTCGGTCCTGTTCCAGGGATCTTACAAGCGCGGCAACGAGGCGGACAACAAGGGAACGGCCGATATCTACGGAACGCGCCGCACCAAGCCCAACCCGGCCGACACCTATGAAAGCAACCTGATGTTCAAGATCCGTCAGGATCTGGAGGGTGGCCATCGCATCGGCCTGACGGCGGAGCGTTTTTCGCTCAGAGACCGCAGCGACATGCGGACCCTGCAAGGCGTCAGCGTTTCGGGATCGACCTACCGGATCGGCGATTACAGGGGCTATGAGGATACGGAACGCGAACGCGTATCGCTTGACTACGAATATGAAGCGCCTTCAACCGACGGCCTGATCGATGCGGCCAATCTGTCGCTCTACTGGACGCGCCTTACCAAGGAATCCGGTGCGGGCGACCGGCTGACCAACAATTCGCTCTATATTCGCGAAGACAGCATGCGCAATAGCGCTTTCGGCATCGTTGGCGGACTTGAATCCGGTTTCGACCTCGGTGGCGTGCAGCATACGGTCCGCTTCGGCGGCAACGCCATGACCACCGATTTCAGCCAGGAGCTTTACGCCAACACGGGCGGATCGACCTCATCGTCGCAATCCGACATGCCGGATGTCAGCGGCAAGAGCCTCGGTCTCTATCTCGATGACGAAATTGCGTTTGGAAACGGCTTCCGTCTGACGCCCGGCTTGCGCTTCGATTCCTACGATTACGATCCGGACGGCTCGGTATCCAGCAACGGCGGTTACAACACTTTCGGCCTGCCAAGCGGTAACAGCGGCTCACGCTTCTCGCCGAAACTGCTCGCTACCTACGACGTGACACCGGAGTTGCAGCTCTTCGCCCAATGGTCGATGGCTTACCGCGCGCCGACGATCAACGAACTATACCTGAACTTCTCGAATATCAGCTCCGGTTATGCCGTGGTCGGCAACTCCGCCCTCAATCCCGAAACCAGCAACGGCTTCGAAATCGGCGCGAACTACGCCTCCGGCGATCTGACGGGAAGCCTGACGCTGTTCCACAACAAGTACAAGAACTTCATCGAGCAATATACGACCTCGACGACGCTCTTCCCCGGCTTCGGCGGCAGGGGCAACGGATCGCTCTTCACCTATCGCAACCGCGCCAATGTTGAAATCTCCGGTGTGGAAGCCAAGGTTCGCAAGGAACTCGCAAACGGCTTCTTCGCCCACGCGTCACTCGCTTATGCCTATGGCAAGGACACGGACAGCAACGAATTCATCCGCACGGTGGCGCCGTTCAAGTCCGTCCTCGGCGTCGGTTACGCCCAGGAGACATGGGGTACGGAATTTACCGGCATCTTCTCCTCGCATATGCGTGACGACAAGGTGGCTTCCACCTACGATGCACCCGGCTACGGCATCTTCAACCTGACCGGCTGGTGGGAACCGGAACAGACCAAGGGCCTGCGCATTCAGGCCGGCGTCTATAACCTGTTCGACAAGCAGTACTGGAATGCCGTCGGCGTTCGCGACGTTAACCCCAACGCCGTCAGCACCGTCAACCAGCCTGTCGACTTCTATACGGAAGCAGGCCGCACCTTCAAAATCTCTCTGACTCAAAAATTCTAAGCCGGGTCGGAACATCATCTCCAGTCGGGGCGGCCTTCGGGTCGCCCTTTTTTATCAGCGGCAGTAGAGATAACCGCCCTTTCGCTCCAGCACGTCGAGATGCAGGTGATCCTGATGGGTGGCGTCGCTGCCGGGTGAGAGAACGGTGCGGAAGAACAGGCAGGCGGCAGCCGTAATCGTTCGCTGGAAGGCGCCTTCCGCCGTTCCGTCCTCGCCGCGCGGCTTCATCACCAGCGGCTCGCCCTTGTCGAAGGCGATGGTGGAAATATCCACGGCATTGCCCCGGGCATGTTCGGAGATCTTGCCGTTTTCGGCGCTGTTGCGGTTGCGGCAGATATAGGTCGAGGCATTGGCAATTGCCGTCACCTTTCTCTCCGGTAAAGCGAGGGCCGCCGCCGGCAGCATCATCTCCTTTGTCCAGCGCGATAGCGCAAGGGCCGTCTCGCAGCGCATGGTACCAGACGGTTCAAGCTTGATACCCGGTAGAACCACGGAAAGCTCGATGGGAGCCTCGATGCCGCACCCCTGCTCCTCGTCGCGGATCGGTTCGAGCTGTTTGAATTCCGCACCGATGTCCTTCAATGCGCCAAGACACGCCTGAAGTGCTGCCGGGTCTTCCGGCTTCACCGGCTCCGGCTGTTTCTTCTCCGGCTTGGCCGTCTCGCCAGCCGGTGCCCCGCTCTCATCGTCCTTTTTTTCCTTGTCGTCTTTCTTCTTGTCCTCGGAACCCTGCCCGTCCGGAACAGGCTTCCCTTCGGATTTGTCTTCTTGCGGCGATTGCGGCTTGGGGATCAGCTTCGGTGTCTCGTCCGGCGTTTGCGCGCCTTTGCCATCGGGCTTTTCCGTGTCGGCGGGCGTTTGCCGCTCGTCCGGTTTTGGCTGTGGCACCGGCACCTGACGCGGCGGTTCGGAGGCGGAAATGAATGCGAGGCTCATCATCAGAAGACACAGGCGATGAAGCATTTTGCGGGGCACTCCTGACTGTTTCGGCAGGACAGGAACGCAACTCGCGCCGGTAAGGTTCATTCCGTCGCCGGAATCCCCTTGCCAAGGCGAATTGTGCAGGCTAACAATTTTGCCATGAACATCGTGTCTAAGAACATTGCTAACTGGTGGTGGGGCAGCTTCACGCGGCCTTGACCAGTCATGTCTTCAGACAAAGTCCAAGCCGCCCGAATTTTCAGGCGGCTTTTTTGTTATTCTGCCGCCTGTCATCGGGCCTGAAAAACGGGAAGTACGAAAGAAATGGTAACGATCATTCAGGATGACGGAGCGGAAACCTACGAGACGAAAGGCGGCATCAAGGTCAGCCGAAAGCGTCGCGCCGCCGATTATGCCAGCGCCATCGACAATTACATCGAAAAGCTCGATGCCCATCGCGGTGCGGTTTTCTCGTCCAACTATGAATATCCGGGCCGTTACACCCGCTGGGATACGGCCATCATCGACCCGCCGCTCGGCATTTCCTGCCTCGGCCGCCAGATGTGGATCGAAGCCTATAATGGCCGCGGCGAAGTGCTGCTCGACTTCATCACCGAAAAGCTGAAGGCGACGCCCGATCTTACGCTCGGCGCATCGTCCGTCCGCCGCCTCGATCTCACCGTCAACGAGCCGGATCGTGTCTTCACCGAAGAAGAACGCTCGAAAATCCCGACCGTCTTCACGGCGCTGCGCGCTATCGTCGACCTGTTTTATTCGAATGCGGATTCGGCCATCGGCCTGTTCGGAGCCTTCGGTTACGATCTCGCCTTCCAGTTCGACGCGATCAAGCTGTCGCTTTCCCGGCCGCAAGACCAGCGCGACATGGTGCTGTACCTTCCCGACGAAATCCTCGTCGTCGACCATTATTCCGCCAAGGCCTGGATCGACCGCTACGATTTCGAAAAGGACGGCGTGACGACGGATGGCAAGACCTCCGACATTACGCCCGATCCCTTCAAGACCACCGATACGATCCCGCCGAAGGGCGATCACCGTCCCGGCGAATATTCCGAACTGGTGGTGAAAGCCAAGGAAAGCTTCCGGCGCGGCGATCTGTTCGAGGTCGTTCCCGGCCAGAAGTTCATGGAACGCTGTGAAAGCAATCCGTCGGCGATTTCCCGCCGCCTGAAGGCGATCAACCCGTCGCCCTACTCCTTCTTCATCAATCTCGGCCATCAGGAATATCTGGTCGGCGCATCGCCGGAAATGTTCGTGCGCGTCTCCGGCCGCCGCATCGAGACCTGCCCGATATCAGGCACCATCAAGCGCGGTGACGATCCGATTGCCGATAGCGAGCAGATCCTGAAACTGCTCAACTCGAAAAAGGACGAGTCCGAACTCACCATGTGTTCGGATGTGGACCGCAACGACAAGAGCCGCGTCTGCGAGCCGGGCTCGGTGAAGGTCATCGGTCGCCGCCAGATCGAGATGTATTCGCGTCTCATCCACACGGTCGACCACATCGAGGGCCGCCTTCGCGACGATATGGACGCCTTCGACGGTTTCCTCAGCCACGCCTGGGCGGTAACGGTGACAGGTGCGCCAAAGCTGTGGGCCATGCGCTTCATCGAAGGCCACGAAAAGAGCCCGCGCGCCTGGTATGGCGGCGCGATCGGCATGGTGGGCTTCAATGGCGACATGAATACCGGCCTGACGCTGCGCACCATCCGCATCAAGGACGGCATCGCCGAGGTGCGCGCGGGTGCGACGCTGCTCAACGATTCCAACCCGCAGGAAGAGGAAGCCGAAACCGAGCTGAAGGCATCCGCCATGATCGCCGCCATTCGTGACGCGAAAGGCACCAACTCCGCCGCCACCAAGCGCGATGCGGCCAAGGTGGGCACCGGCGTCAAAATTCTGCTCGTCGATCACGAGGACAGTTTCGTACACACGTTGGCGAATTATTTCCGCCAGACGGGCGCCACGGTTTCCACCGTCAGATCACCGGTCGCAGCTGATGTATTCGACCGTTTCCAGCCGGATCTCGTCGTGCTTTCGCCCGGCCCAGGCAACCCGACGGATTTCGACTGCAAGGCGACGATCAAGGCCGCCCGCGCCCGCGATCTGCCGATCTTCGGCGTCTGCCTCGGTCTTCAGGCACTGGCGGAAGCCTATGGTGGCGAGCTTCGCCAGCTTGCGGTGCCGATGCACGGCAAGCCCTCGCGCATTCGCGTACTGGAGCCGGGCCTGGTCTTCTCCGGCCTCGGCAAGGAAGTAACCGTCGGCCGTTACCACTCGATCTTCGCCGATCCCGCCACGCTTCCGCGTGATTTCATCATCACCGCGGAAAGCGAGGACGGCACGATCATGGGCATCGAACACGCCAAGGAACCGGTGGCCGCCGTTCAGTTCCACCCGGAATCGATCATGACGCTCGGCCAGGACGCCGGCATGCGGATGATCGAGAATGTCGTGGTGCATCTGACCCGCAAGGCAAAAACCAAGGCGGCATAAGCATTCTGCACCGGCGGCGTCACTTCGGCGTCGCCGGGCAGGCCTCAAACCGCGCGACTTCGCGGTCGGCTGCCACCTAGCCGCGCGGTAGCGAGGCGGAAATGCACAGAGCGAATTTCTTCAAAAGCTGCATGTCGAAATGGCCTTCCCGGCGTAACATCCAGGTCAGCGCATCATTCGCCGTCCAGGGCTTCTTGTAGGGCCGCACCGAAGTTACGGCATCATAGACGTCGCAGATCGCCGCAATCCGCGCGTAAAGGCTGATCTCGTTTCCGACACGCCCGCTCGGATAACCGCCGCCATCCATCCGCTCGTGATGATTGAAGCAGACATCGAGAACCATGGCGGGCATCTGCTCGTTACGCGATAATATATCCCGGCCGAATGCCGGATGAAGATTGATGATCTCCCGCTCGCTGGCGTCCAGCCCTTCCGTTTTGTTGAGGATCGACGAGGGAATTTCCACCTTGCCGATATCGTGCAGCAGCCCGCTTATGCCGAGCAGATCGACCGTTCCCCTGTCCAGCCCGAGATGATTGCCAAAATGGATCATCAACCCGCTGACGGACACGGAATGCACGAAGGTCGTCTCGTCCTTCGATTTCAACCGGGTGACGCCGATGAAAATCGCCGGGTTCAACTGGACGGCATCTGAAATCTTTCCGGCCGCCTCCGCCATGCCTTTCAGCGATACGCAGCCGCCGGCTTCGGCAACGGCAAAGGTCTCGGCGATAGCATCGGCAGCCGAGCGCACGGCATGGGTGACGGCGGCCATGGTCTCGGAAGAATTGTCGGGTTGCCGCGAGGCGGTCCCGGCGGAACGCGGCCTGCCGTCGATATCATTTCCCTTGGCGGTGTTGATGATGATGCTTTCAGCGCCGCTCAATTTCAATTGACGCATCAGCGCCTCATGCCGCAGAAGAAAGCGGTGCCGCCGCAAAAATTCATTGTTCGAAAACGCGCCTTCGACCGCTTCGATAAACATGCCAATCGTCAATTGCTGGGTGGAAATTCGTTTGAGCATTAGACGCTTTTATTTTCCTTCCCGGGGATGATAATCTCGACCCGCAATTCGCAAAAAACGCCGACGCTGAAACCGGCCTTCCTGCAAAGATTAACTTACGTATTCCAGACATTGTTCAAATGTAGAGTTCAAATGTAGAAATTGAAAAATAAGATAACACGAATATGAAAATTTTTTACTCTGGATATATTTAAAACACAAAGAATCAATTCAAACAAACCAAGAAACAACCTGAGAATGTAAATACTGAAAATTCTCGCAGACGACGTAAACCAGGAGCCGAAGAAAAGCCGCATGAATTCGAAACTTGAAACGCGCATCGATCAGGGTACGGGCCGCGAACCGGCGGATATGGTCCTCAAAGGCGGACGATTCTTCGACCTTGTGACCGGGGAACTTGTCGCCTCGGATATCGCCATCTGCGGCGATACTATCGTCGGAACAGGCGAAAGCTACGAGGGCCGCCGGGAAATCGATATTTCCGGAAAGATCGTCGTTCCGGGTTTCATCGATACCCATCTCCACATTGAATCGTCGCTGGTCACACCGCACGAATTCGACCGCTGCGTTCTGCCCTATGGCGTAACCACCGCCATCTGCGACCCGCATGAGATCGCCAATGTTCTCGGCGTGGAAGGGCTTCGGTTCTTTCTCGACAGTTCCATGGAAACCATCATGGATATCCGGGTGCAGCTCTCCTCCTGCGTGCCCGCGACGCATCTGGAAACCTCGGGCGCCGATCTGCCGATCGAAAAACTGCTGCCGTTCCGCGATCACCCGAAGGTCATCGGGCTTGCCGAATTCATGAATTTTCCGGGTGTCGTCCACAAGGACCCGGTATGCATGGCAAAGCTGGAAGCCTTTCAGGGACAGCACATCGACGGACACGCGCCGCTTCTCTCGGGAACGGCGCTGAACGGTTATCTCTCGGCCGGCATCCGCACCGAGCACGAATGCACGAGTGCCGCCGAGGCGCTGGAAAAAATCCGCAAGGGCATGCATATTCTGGTGCGTGAAGGCTCGGTTTCGAAAGACCTGCACGCCCTGATGCCAATCATCACCGAACGCCTTTCGCCTTATCTGGCGCTCTGCACCGATGATCGCAATCCGCTCGATATCGCCGAACAGGGTCACCTCGACTACATGATCCGCACGGCCATCGCCAGCGGCGTGGAACCTCTGGCCATCTACCGCGCCGCCTCGATTTCCGCAGCCAAGGCCTTTGGCCTGCGCGATCGCGGTCTCATCGCACCGGGCTGGCGCGCCGATCTGGTGGTGATCGACAGCTTGCAGAACTGCAAGGCGGGCATTGTGCTTTCCGGTGGTCGGATCGTCGATGATGCGCTGTTTGCCACCCGCAAGCCGGTCGCGCCCGTCGGGCTTGACAGCGTGAAGGCAAGACCGGTGCTCGCCGCCCATTTCGGCGTGCCAGTCGCGGAAGGTGAGACCCCTGTCATGGGCGTGCTTCCCGGCAAGATCATCACCGAACATCACCGCTACATTCTGCCGACGGACGGCAACCAGACGACTGTCGATCTTGCAAACGACATCATCAAGGTCGCCGTCATCGAACGCCACGGCAAGAACGGCAACCACGCCAACGGTTTCGTACAGGGCTTCGGGTTGAAAAAAGGCGCCATCGCCTCCACCGTCGGCCATGACAGCCACAATATCTGCGTCGTCGGCGTGAACGAGGACGACATGGCGCTGGCCGCCAACCGGCTCGGCGAAATCAAGGGCGGTTTCGTGGTGGTCGAAGACGGCAAGGTGACCGGCGAAATCCCGCTCCCCGTTGCCGGGCTGATGAGCCTCGAACCTTACGAAACGGTGCGCGATACGCTGCACACCCTGCGCAAGGCCGCCTATGCGCTCGGCACGACGCTCGAGGAACCCTTCCTGCAGGTGGCTTTCCTGCCCCTGCCCGTCATCCCGCACCTGAAGATTTCCGACATGGGCATGGTGGATGTGGATCGGTTTATGTTGATCTGACCGTAGAGCAATAATGGAGGATAATTTTGCCCGTCGTGTTCAGGTCCGGGGATCTTACATTCTTCTTTTACTCGAACGAGGGCAATCCGCGTGAGCCCGTCCATATTCATGTCAGGAAAGCCGGAGCCGTCATCAACAATCGCAATCTTATCAAGAGTACGTGGAATGACTATTTCGGCAACTGATGTGAATTTCGACGATAATACGATGTGGGTGTCGCTGGACGATGGCCGTACACTTGGCGCGCCATTGGCGTGGTTCCCCCGGCTCCTTGTCGCCGCCCCCGCCGAGCGCCTGAAATTCGAGCTTAGCCCCGGCGGCATACACTGGGAAAATCTGGATGAAGATATTTCCATCGGCGGCCTTCTCGCCGGGCGCGGTGATCAAACCACGAAGCGACCCGCAGCCTGACCTGTCCCGTTTCTCCAGATTGTCATTTCGAAGAGACTATCTTCCTGAAATAAACCACCCGTTCCGTTTCCTCAAACCCCAGCGCTGCATGCATGCGGTGTGAATCGACATTGGAAATATCGGCATCGGATGCTAGCTCGCTTACACCCTTGCTGATCGCCCAGCGGGTGACCTCGGCGATCAGCGCTGCAGCGACGCCCTGGCCGCGAAACGCCTGCTCCACATAAATTCCTTCGAGAAACGCCACGGGCGAGGTATCGCATCCGTTGACATAATCCTGCCGCAGGCTGGCCTCGGCAAAACCAATGGCCGTTCCCGCCGGATCATGGGCAATAAATCCGACCTCCGTGTCGGAGAATGCCAGCAATTCCGCCCTGTGTTCGGCAGACGAGGCATCGGGCCATAGACGAAACCGCAAACTGGACCAATCGTCCAGCGATGCCTCGCCTGCGATCTTGATGACAAATTGCCCGCTCACGCGACAACCCCGCAAAACACATCCAGCCCTTCAAGCTTCACGATACCTGCGTCGAACAGCGGCTCGAAGCCGGGCATCGGCAGGATTTCCGTAACCCGCATGCCTTTCGGCACCGGAAATTCGGTCGCATCGCGGGTCAGGTTAAAGACGAACAGCAGTTTCTCGTCGCCCTTGTGGCGCGTGAAGGCCAGTACATCGAGATTGGTCTTGATGAAATCCATATCGCCGTCGCGCAGCACGCCGTGGCTTTTGCGGAAGGACAGAACCGCGCGGTAGTGGTTCAGCATCGAGTCCGGCTTGCGCTCCTGCCCGTCCGCCGCCAGCAGGCCGTGGACATAAGGCACCGGCAGCCAGGGCTTTTCAGCGCTTGAGAACCCCGCATTCGGCTTGCCTGTCTCCCACACCATCGGCGTTCGGCACCCGTCACGGCCCTTGAAGGCCGGCCAGAAGCGAATGCCGTAGGGATCGCGCAGATCCTCGAAGGCGAGTTCGGCCTCGGTCAGCCCCAGCTCCTCCCCCTGATAAAGACATATCGAGCCGCGCAGGCTGGCCAGAACGCAGATGGCGAGCTTCGCAACCCGTGTCTGCTCTTCGACGCCTTCGGAAAAACGGCTGAGGTGACGCACCACGTCATGATTGGAAAAGGCCCAGCACACCCAGCCATCCGTAACCACCTTGCCGAAAGTCTCAACCGAGTTGCGCAGATGTTTCGCAGTGAATTCCGGCCCCAGAAGATCGAAGGTGTAGCACATGTTGAGCTTGTCATTGCCGGATGTATAGGCCGCGACCGTCTTCAGCGACCGCGCGCCGTCTCCCACTTCGCCCACCGTGGCACGCCCCTCATACTCGTTAAGAAGCGCGCGGAAACGCTGGAGGAAGGCCACGTTTTCCGGCCGCGTCTTGTCGTAGAGATGGTCCTGCATACCGTAAGGATTGACGTCGGATGCATCGAGACCAAAGCTTTCATCATCGAAAAGTGGCGGGTTGTCGCGCAACAGCTTGTCGTGGAAATAGTGATTGACGGTATCGAGGCGAAAACCGTCCACTCCGCGATCGAGCCAGAACCGCACGGTTTCCAGCAACGCATCCTGAACCTCGGGATTGTGGAAATTGAGGTCCGGCTGCGAGGTGAGAAAGCTGTGCATGTAATATTGCTTGCGCACGCCGTCCCATTCCCATGCCGGCCCGCCGAACACGGAAAGCCAGTTGGTGGGCGCCGTGCCGTCCGGCTTGGGATTGGCCCAGACATACCAGTCGGCCTTGCTGTTGATACGGCTCGCGCGGCTGTCCACGAACCAGGGATGCTTGTCGGATGTGTGCGATATAACCTGATCGATGATGACCTTCAGCCCCAGCCGATGCGCCTCGGCCATCAGCGCATCGAAATCGGCAAGCGTGCCGAACATCGGATCGACATTGCAATAATCGGAAACGTCATAACCCATGTCGGCCATGGGCGAGGTGAAGAAAGGCGAGAGCCAGATGCCGTCGACGCCGAGCGAGGCGATGTAGGACAGACGTTTCGTCACCCCGGCAAGGTCGCCGTATCCGTCGCCGGTGGTGTCCTGAAAGGATCGCGGATAGACCTGATAAATCACCGCTCCCTTCCACCAGTCCGATTGCGCTTGGGGTTTGTGGGCCGGGGCATGGGTTGGCGGCACGGGCAATCTCCTGATGGCAGCTAATCCGAGAGTATAAAGCCGAAGCGTCCGCGTAAACCGGAACTTCGCAAACGTGTCAGGTCAAAACCGCACTTGTCAGCGGCGTGCACTCGTCGTAAGCCGCATGGCTGAAAACAACGGGAGGATGACGGCGTGGGCGGACGGTTTCTGTCGATTGGCGAGTGCATGGTGGAACTGTCGCAGGCCGGAAACGGGCTGCTGCGCAAGGGTTTTGCGGGCGATACCTTCAATACGGCCTGGTATGCGCATGCCTGCCTGCCCGCCGACTGGTCCGTCGATTATTTCACAGCACTCGGTGACGATCCTCTTTCGCAGGACATGCTGACCTTCATCACGGATGCCGGCATCGGCACGGAAAAAATCCGCCGCATCAAGGGCGGCACGCCCGGCCTTTACCTCATCAACCTCAAGGATGGCGAGCGCACCTTCAGCTATTGGCGCAACGCCGCCGCCGCAAGACAGCTCGCGGCCGATGCGGATCACCTGCGCAAGACGGTGGAAAGCGCCGACGTCATCTATTTCTCCGGCATCACGCTTGCCATTCTCGCCTCGCCACATGATGTCGATACGTTTCTGGCGGAACTGCGTCGCGCCAAAGCGGCGGGCAAACCCGTGGTCTTCGACCCGAACATCCGCCCGCGCCTCTGGTCCGACAGGGACACGATGCTGGAGACGATTACCAACGGCGCGCGCGCCGCAACGCTGGTCATGCCGAGCTTCGATGACGAAGCCAGCCATTTCGGCGACGCATCCGTCGAGGCCACCATCGATCGCTACCGTTCGCTCGGCGTCGCCAATATCGTCGTCAAAGACGGCGCGAAGGGTGCGACACTCGATTTTGGCGGTCACCGCAGCCACGCACCGGCGGTAGAGGCCGTGGATGTGGTGGACACGACAAGCGCTGGCGACAGCTTCAACGGCGCGTTCCTCGCCCGTTATGTGACGGGCAGTTCACCGCAAGAGGCGGCCATCTTCGCCGCACGGGCGGCGGCAACCGTCATCGGCCATCACGGCGCGCTGATCAGCCCCGAGCTTCTTCCGCTTGTGGGATAACGTTCAGCCAAACTGAGCGAACGCGGATTTTCACATGCGGGTTATCCTGGTCTCCCTCATTCCTGTGCCTATCACAGGAATCCAGCCGCTGCGCGTCCGCGCGGCGGAAAGACTCCTTTCAACCCAAGGACTTGAGCTGGCTGGATCCCTGTGACAGGCACAGGGATGAGGACAGAAGAGAACGTTGCGGACAACCGCACGCTTCAAATATGCCGCACTTATGCCAAGAATGACTTCACCCGCCGTGTGCCTTGCCGCTGGCGGGAAAAGCACGCTTGCCGCCGTCATCCACCCTGACATGTTCCTGTAACACGCGCGCCGCATATACGGGCGGAAGCTCGGCGGTGGGGAATCGCCCGTGCGCAGATCAGCAGGATCGGTGTTTCATGACGAGAATCACGATTGTCACAGATGCCTGGCACCCGCAGGTCAACGGCGTGGTTCGCTCGATAGAAAACACCAACACCGAACTCGCGCGGCTGGGTGTGGATGTGCACATGGTGACGCCGCAGAGTTTTTACAGCATCCCCTGCCCGACCTATCCGGAAATCCGCCTATCGGTCGCCGGCTATCGCCGTGTCGCGGCGGAGATCGAAAAAAGCCAGCCCTCCTTCGTGCACATCGCCACCGAAGGCCCGCTGGGTTTCATGGCGCGGCGCTGGTGCGTGAAGAACCATATGCGTTTTTCCACCAGCTATCACACCCGCTTTCCCGAATATGTCGCGGCGCGTTTCCCGATCCCGGAAAGCTGGCTCTACGCTTTCGTGCGCTGGTTTCACAATGGCGGCAATGCCTGCATGGTGGCGACCCCGAGCCTTGAGACCGAGCTTGAAGCCCGTGGCGTTAAAAACCTGAAGCGCTGGAGCCGCGGCATCGATGCCGAACTGTTCCATCCCCGCCCGAAAACGACGCTGCCTTTCGATCTGCCGAGGCCGATCTTCATGACGGTCGGGCGCGTGGCGGTGGAAAAGAACCTGCCGGAATTCCTCGATCTCGATCTGCCCGGATCGAAAGTGGTGATCGGCGACGGACCTGCCCGCCACGAGTTGCAGGAAAAATACCCAAACGTGCTGTTTACCGGCATCAAGACCGGCGAGGAACTGGCCGATGCCTATGCGCAGGCCGATGTTTTCGTTTTTCCCTCGAAGACCGATACATTCGGCAACACCATTCTCGAAGCGCTGGCAAGCGGTGTGCCGGTGGCGGCCTTCCCCGTCACCGGGCCGATTGACATTCTCGGCGGCAATCCTGCGGCAGGCGCACTGAACGACAATCTTCGCGATGCCTGCCTTGCAGCCCTCCATTGTTCGCCGCAGGAGGCGCTAGCGCTTTCCAAAAGCTACAGCTGGGAGAAGGCGTCGCGGCAATTCCTCGACAATGTCATTCATGCCGCCGGAAAATCCCTGCCGCTCCTGTCCCGTTCGCAGCTTGCCTGACGGGGCGGCGCATTGATCCCCGATATTTTATCGGGGAACGGTGGACGAAACACAGCGGGAGTGTCACAAGACGATCTGGACGCGACCGCCGTTATCTTTAGAACGGGGTCGGGCTGCTGATTGACGTCAGGCGGTTGCCGCGAGTACACGCTGGCCGTCCTAATTCTCCGGATGACACCGCACCAAACCCCTTGAGATGCCGTTTCAGGATAGAGGAAGAAGCTCTTTTTGCTGGGCTGTGCACCAATGATTGATCTTCTCGACAACGTCCTTTGGCGCGAATGGCAAGGCACTGTTGGGTATGACAGCAACCGTTCCCTGAAAAACCAGCACCAGATTGTCCGCCGGCGTGATTGCGAGGTGATAACGTGCCCAGCTTAGCTGCACGGTGTCCAGTCGTGAGATCTGCTTGTAGCCCTCTGGCCCGATCTCGATCTGGTAGTGAGACGAATACATTCGCTCATGGGCGATGTTCCACCGCGCCCAAACCTCGTAATATGATTTCGCCGCTTTTCTCGAGCCGTGCCAAAGAATGTACCAGACGACGAGAGCCACAAACGGTGCGGGTACAAAAACCCAATAGCCGACAACCTGCCAGACGCCCGGGAACCATGGCAGGCTTATGGAATAGATGACGGCGGCAGCCAATGCTGAGAACAACGATAGATTGGTTCTTGCCGAGGCAAAGTAGCGAGCCCAGGACGTGTCGAAAATCATGCGGTAATTTTCATAGGCCTGATGTTGATAGCCAAGCACATAGTCGGAGACGTGTTTTGGGTCAGGCGTGTAGCTTATTGAAATGGTGTCATCGGCCATGTGAACACGTCAATCCCGTCGCTGTTGACATCAGTCTTTGTAACAACGATTGCCCTTATAAATCAAAAGGCCTTTTATCGCCGAAACCTTCGGGAACGACGTCGTGCGGCGTAACCTGCCTTCACCAAGCCCCAACGAGCGATTGGCCGGAAAGCGGCACCGTGCGGATTTTGCCGTCCCGCTCCGTAACCGAAAGCGACGTCGACATCTGTTTCGGTGACTTTCGAAACCAGTTCGCGGCCACACTTGCGAGATCACCGATCATTGCCTGTTTGTGCCAGTCGGCAAAACGCCTTGCGGTGGCTTCGGGCTCGGAGCGATAGAAGAAATCGCCGGATTGATTAAGATCGTTGATGGACGCGGCCATTGCCGGCAGCGGACGCTGAAACATCTTCGGCGGCACCGCCAATCCCTGCGCGCTTTGCGAAAACGCGGGCGCCATGAAATCGATCGCCCATCCGTCCGCCTCGACCCAGCAATGGAAATTGTCGCCAGCGCCCGTCACGTAACCATCGTCGCGATGGTCGGCAAAAAGCATGACCGTTCCACCCAGATTATAAGCGGCGAGCCCACCCTTCGGCACCGCCTTGATCTTGTAGTGCTGCTGGAGGATGAAGGCGCCGAAAGTGCTGAAATACATGCACGCCGTGGCAGGGTCGGCATTGTCGTTGACGAGCAGACTGTTGATGACGCGGTAAATCCGGTGATAGTCGGTCTGCTTGATCAACATGGGTTTTTACTCTTCAAAAACAGGGTGTTGGACGAGCGGCCACCACTCGTTTCTTCTCCCCGCCGGGGAGAAGGTCGCGGCAGCGGGTTGAGGGGGCGAGGTCGGCAGTATACGGAGAGGTTGCCCCCTCATCCGACCCTTCGGGCCACCTTCTCCCCCACGGGGAGAAGAAACACCATGCCTCAAAAGCGACGGCCAATCACCGCTTCTTTTTCGCCTTGCTCTCGAACGGATTGTCGGAACCGCGATAATGCACACGGATCGGCACGCCCGGCATGTCGAAATCCTTGCGCAGGCCGTTTACGAGGTAACGCGTATAGCTTTCGGGAATCGATTCCGGTCGGGTGCAGGAAATCATGAAGGCTGGCGGGCGGGCCTTGACCTGCGTCATGTATTTCAGCTTCAGGCGACGGCCGGAGACGGCCGGTGGCGGATGCTGCGTCGTCTGCGACTCCAGCCATCGGTTGAGCTTGGCCGTCGAGATGCGACGGTTCCAGATCTTGTCGGTGTCGATGATGCTCTGCATCAGCCGGTCGAGGCCATAACCCGTCTGGCCGGACATAGGCACGGCGCGGATGCCACGGGCCTGCGGCAGAAGCCGCTCGGTCTTCTCACGCAGATCGGCAAGAAATGCCTGCGGGTCTTCGACCAGATCCCATTTATTGAAGGCAAGCACAGCGGCGCGGCCTTCGCGAATGACGAGGTCGACCAGCTGCAGGTCCTGCTTTTCGAACGGAATGGTGCTGTCGAACACGATCACCACCGTTTCGGCAAAACGGATGGAACGCAGCGAATCCGCAACGGAAAGCTTTTCGAGCTTTTCTATCACCCTGGCCTTGCGGCGCATGCCGGCCGTGTCGAACATCTTGATGGTGCGGCCGCGCCAGTCCCATTCAACGGAAATGCTGTCGCGGGTAATGCCAGCTTCCGGGCCGGTCAGCAGACGGTCTTCACCGAGGAAACGGTTGATGAGCGTGGACTTGCCCGCATTCGGTCGGCCAATAATGGCGACGCGCAGCGGCTTGGTCTCGTCATAAACCGGCTCTTCTTCTTCCTCTTCCTCGCTGCCCGGTTCGTGACGCGGAAGAACGATATCGGTTTCCGCCTCGTCCACTTCAGGCGGAAAGGCTACATCCTCGCCGATCGCCTCGACGATGGCGTCGCGCAGATCGATCATACCCTGGCCATGTTCGGCAGAGACGGCGCAAGGCTCACCGAGACCCAGCGTGAAGGCATCGTAGAAGCCCGCATCCGAACCACGCGCCTCGGACTTGTTGGCCACCAGCACCACCGGTTTGCCGCGACGACGCAGCATTTCGGCCAGCGTCTCGTCGGCGGGCGTCAAGCCTGCCTTGGCGTCAACGACGAAAAGCGTCACATCGGCATCGTCGATCGCCGCTTCCGTCTGCGCCCACATGCGGCCCTGAAGCGTTTCCGGCCCGGATTGCTCCAGACCGGCGGTATCGATGATGGTGAAACGAAGGTCGATAAGCTTCGCGTCGCCGGGGCGGCGGTCACGGGTGACACCCGGCGTATCGTCCACAAGCGCCAGCTTCTTTCCGACCAGACGGTTGAAAAGCGTGGACTTGCCGACATTGGGGCGCCCGACTATGGCGACGGTGAAGCTCATTGATCGTTAATCCTTGGAGGTGGGAAAGCTGTATTAGACAGCTTTGCCCGAAGCAGTGATATTGTCGAGCATGATCTGCGCGCGGTTCGTCACGTTGCGCGGTGCCTGCGCGTCGCTGACGATCTGCTCGAACCATTGTTTAGCCTTGACGAAATCGCCGGCCTTGTAAGCGGCAAGACCGAGCGCTTCGCGCGCGGAAGCGCGCATGGTCTGGCCTTCGGCGCTGAGCGGCTCCGCAAGTGCTGCGACCTGATCATACGTACCGTTATCGACCAGCAGCCAGGCCGCGCGCACCTTCGCCGTATCGCGGAAGACCTGCGGCGCGGAGGTGTCGTTGCCGATGGCGGTGAAGGCGGCGATGGCGCCGGCCGCATCACCCTTCTGCGAAAGCAGCGTGGCGGAACGGAACTTCGCCAGAACTGGATAATTGCCGTGGCCGGAGGTTTCGAGATCGGCAAAGGCCTTCAGCGCATCGTCCGTCTTGTTTTCGGAAGCAAGCTTCAGCGCCGCAAGGAACTGGTCGCCGGAATTGGAAGCACGGCTGGTGTTCCAGTATTCATAGATGCCGGCACCGGCGGCGCCCACAACCACGAGAACGGCCGCAGCAACGACCACGATACCGTAGCGGCCCCAAAAGCGGGAAAGCTGCTCGGAACGGATCTGCTCGTTCACTTCGCGGATAAAGGTATCATTTTCGTTTGCCATCAAATTCTCCGTTACCCGCGTGGAGATCGTCGCCGATCCATCCGTCCGCAGACATACCAAGCCGCTTACCCGGGTCAGCGAAAGTCAGGCCAACCGGGTCATGGTCGGCCTTCTAGCCTATTTTACCTGATATGTAAGGGGGAAACGTTGATTTCCTACATGGCGATCGGCTGAACGCCGATCAACCATTCGTGCAGTTTCAGGATAAAAGCACCCCAGAGAACGACGCCGCCGACGATGGCCGCCAGATCGTAGCGACCGGAGACGAAGGGACGAACCACCTTTTCGCCCGCTCTTTCCCGGCGCTTCAGCGAAATCCGCATCACCACACCCCAGGCGAGGAAGGAGGCGAAGAGAAGAATGGAAGACGTCTCGCCATTCGCCAGAAGGTGGGCCAGCGCCCAGATCTTGACGGACAGAATGAGCGGATGCTTCGTCTTCGTGGCGATGTGGCCAGCCGGTATGAGGCTGGCGACAAGACAGATCATCGCGGGCAGCATTAGGGTCACAGCGATGTGGCTCATCCAGACCGGCGGATACCAGAGCATGCCTGTCTCCTGCCGCGCCTCGCCGAACGCAAAGATGACGAGGCCGAGCGTTACGAGGCTTGCGAGGGAATAGACGCCCTTGAACGGTCCTTCTCCCATCTTCGCGATCATCCGCGCGCGAAATTGCGGCGCAAACACCTTCAAAAGATGCGTCAGGAAAAACAAGGCAAGACAGAGTATGAGAAAAAGCATTGGAACACGGTCCCCCGGTGGAACGAATGCGGCCCTATCACCGCGACGCAGAAAACGAATTAGGCTGAAAGACGTAAAAAAGCCAGTTTATTCAAAGCTTCGCCTTATTCCACCCGCAAAAGGCAGCGGTATTTCACATGACGGATGCCTGATGTTTCGCCCATTGACTGCTTTTTCCCTGTCGCTCTGCCTTGCCCTTCCCGCTTTTGCCGAAAATGCGGAGAAGCCGAAGCAGCTCGTCATCGTCTCCTTCGATGGCGCGGGTGACAATACGCTGTGGGAAAGAAGCCGCGCGACGGCGAAGGAAGTGGGCGCGCATTTCACCTATTTTCTGGCCTGCACCCTGGTGATGGACCGCAAGACCAGCGCCAAGACCTATCAGGGCCCCGGCCAGAAGGCCGGCCGCTCCAATGTCGGCTTCGGCCAGTCGCCGGAGGAAGTGGAAGCCCGGCTCAGGAACATCTGGGCGGCCCATCGCGAAGGCCATGAAATCGGCAACCACACCTGCGGTCATTTCGATGGCGGGCAATGGACGCCCGAGCAATGGGACGGCGAGTTCACCACCTTCACCAGCACGCTGGAAAACGCCTGGCAGATGATCGGCAAGAAGGGCGAGGAACCCGAGGGCTGGCGCGACATGGTCAAAAAGATCGACGGGTTTCGCGCACCCTATCTTTCGCAGGGACCGGCGCTGACCGCCGCGCAGAAGAAACACGGTTTCGTCTATGACGCCACCAGCGTCACCAAGGGGCCGGAATGGCCGGTGGAGCGCGAGGGTATCCAACATTTCGGACTGCCGCTTATACCGGAAGGCCCCGGCAATCGCCCGATCATCGCCATGGATTATAATCTCTTCATCCGCCACTCCATCGGCATCGAAACACCTGACCGCGCGCAGGAATTCGAGGACCGCGCTTACGCCGCCTTCCGCACCGCTTTCGACAAGCAGTACAACGGCGAGCGTATCCCTTTGCAGATGGGCTTTCATTTCGTGAAGATGAATGGCGGCGCCTATTGGAACGCCTATGAGCGGCTGCTGCGCGAAGTCTGCCGCAGGGACGACGTCGCCTGCGTCAGTTATGCCGAGGCCATGCCGATGATCGAGGCGCGCAGGAAACAGAAGACCGAGGGGTAAAGTCCCTCACACTCTCTGGTCTATGACGAAGGTTGGAAACCTCCCCTCCTGTCATGAAAAAAGGGCGACCAACCGGCCGCCCTTTTTTTGTTTTCCGTCAAGGCTTGTTGGCGGCCAGCTCCCCGGCTTCCGCTTCCCGCTGCAGATAACGCTGGTCGATATCCGGCAGGGGCTGATCGTCGATAGCGGCTTCGAAGGCCACAAGACGTTTGTGGATGGAAAGCAGCTCGATGATCGTCGTCCACGAATTGACCAGATATTGAAACGAATTGCTGACTGCACCGAAGGCCGTGGCGATCTGCTGGTAGATACCATAGGTGATCTTGCCCGCCACAATGGTGGGAACGAGCATCAGAAGCAGGAACACCGCATCGGCCTGGATATAGAAATACCGAGCGACGTTGAAATAGAGATAGTGCCAGTACATGCGGAAATAGTTTTTCCGCACATTCGAATAAAGTTCCTTGACTGTCGGCGGCTGGGCGCGGTCGGCGTGATCCTCGCCATAGACCAGTTCCTTGCGGTAGGCCGCTTCCACACGCTGGTTGCGGAAATTCAGGCCGGGCAGCTTGATGCCGACGGTTGCCAGAAGAACCGTGCCGAACACGGACCAGACAATTGCCAGCCAGAACAACGCATGCGGCACTTCGCCGAGGATCGGCAATTCGGAGACATAGGATGACAGCGCGAACAGGATCGGCAGAAACACAACTAGCGTCATCACCGAATTGATCAGGGTAATGCCCAGAGCCTCAAGCGTGGAGGAAAAACGCATCGTGTCTTCCTGAACGCGCTGCGAAGCACCTTCGATGTGGCGCAGCTTTTCCCATTTGGACATGTAGAAGTCGTTCATCGCGGTTCGCCAGCGGAAGATGTAGTGGCTGGTGAAGAAGTCCGTCAGGATCGAAACCGCCATGCTGAGAAAGGCGATCTTGGCAAAGACGATTTGAAGACTGTAGAAATCCCAGACTTCGATACCCGGCTGTTTTGAAAGGGCATTTTGCAGAAGGTCGCCGAAAGGCCGCCGGAAATTATTGATGACCACGGAAATCTGAACGCCGAAATAGGTCACCGCGATGATCAGCAGTGACCCCCATATGGACCAGAGCTTCCAAGGGTGATCCTTGGCCAAAACGGTCCAGATGCCCCCGAACAACACCATGCAGGATGCGAGATAGGCGTAAAAGAACAGATTTGCGGGAACCAGAAAATAGCTGAGATCGTAAGGCTCCTGCTCGGGCATCACGTAGCCCCAGGACCTGCCTAGCCCTTCAACGATAAAGTACCATCCAAGAATGGCGAAAAAAGCCCAGACGACGGCCGAAGTGAAGAACAATTTCGGCTTGGGAAAGAAGGAATGAAACACGTTTAGAACTCACGCGCGTTTGAAATCGGCCATTATTGGCGAAGCACTAGTTGTCCCGAACCTAGGGCAGAAATTTGTGCACAGCAACGGAGAAGCGACGACCTTAACAAGATGTAAGGCGCAGACGGCGGATCGAACCCCGCAAAAGACCTCGAATATCGCCCTTGAGAGCGGCAAAAGCGGCTGGCGGGCTTAGCCCCGCCGCTCCGTGGCTAGGACCGGAAGCATCAGCAGAATGCTGGCGACGAGAACGGCGGAGGCGAGAATGCTTGGTGCCGTAAAGCTTCCCGTCACCTCGGCGATCCAGCCGGCGGCCAGAGGCCCGATGATCTGCCCCGTGCCGAAGGCAGCCGTCATCAGCGCGAAGGCGCGGCGCGGGCTTGGTCCGGCGAACTCTCGACCGAGCTGAAGACCATAGGCGGTGATGACCATGAAGGTCAGGCCGAGAAGCAGGCCGCCCGCCAGCACACCGGGCACGGGCGGCAGCATGACGGAAGCAAATACGCCGACAGCTTCCACGGCAAGAACGATCACGAAGGCGCGCTTCAACCCTTGCGACCTCATGACCGGCTTCCAGAGGAAAAGCGAGACGGCAGCCGCGCATCCCGTGACGAACCAGGCGAGAAATTCCACGAAAGCGCCGGCGGCGGCCATGCGCGCGATTGCCACGATGAAGGTGGCGGTGATGACGTAACCGAAACCGAACAGCCCATAGGCAAGTGTCGTCAGAAAAAGCGGCTTCGTCCATTTGAGCGGCGGCTCCGCCGCCGAAGAAGCGTTCCGGGGAGGCCCTGCGGGCAGCACCCGCCAGACGAGAAGGAATGTCACGAAGGAAAACACGGCACCGGCGATCCACTCCTCCCTCCAGGAGGAACCGCCGCCGTCAAAAACCACGCCGATGAGATAGACCGCAAGCGAGGAAAGCGCGATGCCGGCGCCGACACCGCCATAATGCAGCGCCTGAATATGATCCTTGCCGGCCTTCATGGCGTGGCCGATGACGATCTGCGAGGTGAAGATCATGGTCATCGCACTGGCGACACCGGCGAAAAACCGGATGATGGTAAAGGCCGCGACGGAGTTGAAGGCGGCCATGGCAAGCAGCAATGCGGCGGTGGAAAACAGACCACAAAGCGCGACCAGCCGCTCCCGTCCCGAACCCCAGGAATAGGCGGCCAGCACCGCTCCCGCCAGATAACCGGCAAAATTTCCCGCCGCGACGATGCCCGCGTCCCCCGCCGACAGAGGCACATCCGCCATCATGCCGGGCAGAATGGGGGTGAAGGAAAAACGGCCGAAGCCCATGGCGGAGGCCATCATCAGGGCGCCGGCAAAACCGAGCGCGGTCAGATGTCTGGCGGAAAGTGGCTTGTCGATGCTCATGCACGGCTTATCGCAATCGCGTGAATGAGGAACAAGCCAGTTATTTTGATTGGCGTTATAAGCCTTCTTTATCTGTCACTCGGCGAGCGTCAGCACCAGCGGCCCGTTCTTCGTCGCAACCACGGTATGTTCGTACTGAACGGTCGGCGCACTCGGATCGCTGTAGAGCGTCCAGGGATCGTCATCGCCGTCTTCGGCCCAATAGGCACCCGTCGACAGGAAAGGCTCGACGGTGAACACCACGCCCTCCTGCATGATGCGCCGCTCGCCCTTGTCCGGCCAGGTCGCCAGCTCCTTCGGCTCCTCATGCAGGGAGCGACCGATGCCGTGGCTCGCCAGATTGGTGATCAGCGTGTAACGGTTCTTTTTCGCAAAAGCACCGATGGCGTTGCCGATATCGGCGAAAGGCCGCCCGGTTTTCACCTGCTGCAAGCCTGTCCACATGGCGCGCCTGCCATCGCGGCAAAGCCGCTCAATGTCCTTCTTCACCGGCGGCACGGCGAAAGACGAGCCCGTATCGCCGAAGAAACCGTTCTTCACCGCCGAGACGTCGATATTGACGAGATCGCCCGCCTTGATGATGCGGGGGCCGGGAATGCCGTGCGCCACTTCCTCGTTGACGCTGATGCAGGTCGCGCCCGGAAACTTGTAGCAAAACTCCGGCGCCGATTGCGCGCCACTATCCTCCAGCACCTTGCGACCGATCGCATCCAGCTCCGCAGTGGTGATGCCGGGCTCCAGCGCGTCCGCCATGGTCTGCATGGCCACGGCGCAAATCCGGCCGATATCCTTCAGCAAAACCAGTTCTTCATCGGTGGAGATGACCATGTTTCCGTCCGTCGTTCTGAATGGCGGGTATCGAGATACCCGCCTTAGTAATAATCAGGCCGTGGCTTTCACCGGATCGGCACTCCCCGTCAATTCTTTTCTGACGATTGGGGCGACTTTCGTACCATAAAGCTCGATGCCGCGCATGATCTGGTCATGCGGCATCAGGCCGATCGCCATCTGCAACAGGAAACGGTCGTTCCTGAAAACGCCATGCGCCTTGATGATCTTTTCCGCCACCAGCTCCGGTTCGCCGAGGAAAAGATTGCCCTCCGGTCCACGCGCCGCATCGAAATGCGCACGGTTCGTCGGACCCCAGCCGCGCTCGCGGCCGATGCGGTTCATCACCTCCGCCTGCGGTCCGTAGAATTGGTCCGCCGCCTTGTCGGTGGTGTCGGCAATGAAGCCGTGCACGTTGATGCTGGTACGCAGCTTGGTCTTTTCCTGCCCCGCCCGGCGTGCGGCCTCATGGTAGAGATCGAACAGCGGCGCGAAACGGCGATATTCGCCGCCGATGATGGCAAGCGCCACCGGCAGTCCCATCGCGCCAGCCCGCGCCACCGATTGCGGCGTGCCGCCAACCGCGATCCACACCGGCAGACGCTCCTGCAACGGGCGCGGATAGACGCCGCGCCCATTGATGGCCGGATGTTTGGTGCCGGACCAGGTGACGATCTCGTTTTCACGCAGCGCCAAAAGCAGATCGAGCTTTTCGGAAAACAGCACGTCGTAGTCTTCGAGGTCGTAACCGAACAACGGATAGGATTCGATGAAGGAGCCGCGCCCGGCCATGATTTCGGCACGGCCGTTCGACAGGAGATCGACGGTTGAGAATTGCTGGAAGACCCGAACAGGATCGTCCGAACTCAGAACCGAGACGGCGCTTGTCAGGCGAATGTTCTTCGTCTTCACCGCCGCCGCCGCAAGCACGGTGGAGGGTGAGGACACGACATAATCCGGGCGATGATGTTCGCCGAGGCCAAAGACATCGAGCCCGACCTGATCGGCAAGCTCGATCTCCTCGAGAAGTTCCCGCAGCCGGCGCGCACCTTCCGGTCCACGGCCATCGGTGGAGTTGGGATTGACATCCGCGAAAGTGTAAAGACCGAGTTCCATAGGCGATACCTCTGTTTGATTGCCTGAGAGATAGGGACGGGCGGCCCTTCAGGCAAATGCAAAATCTGGCGCAAAATCTGGATGCTTAGCTTCGGAAAAATGGATGGGCGTGCCATATCGTGTCCCCGGCGGGCCTCCCCCGAAATGGCGCTCTAAATCGCGATTGCCAGCCTGCCCCCTTTGGGCATACGTTGGTTAAACATGTGCGAAGTAATGCAAAAAGGGGAAAGCATGCATCGGACAGTTATCGTGACAGGCTCCACAAGCGGTATCGGCCTTGCCATCGCCCAGACATTTGCGAGAGAGGGCGCGAATATCGTGCTGAACGGCTTCGGCGACGAAGACGAGATCGAAAAACTCCGCCTTTTGCTGGAAGCCGAAAGTGGCGGCCGCGTGCTTTACCACCCGGCGGATATGACTAAACCGGACGAGATCGCCGATCTCATTCACACCGCCCACGAAAAACTTGGTTCGGTGGATGTACTCGTCAACAATGCTGGCATCCAGCATATCGCCCCGATCGAGGATTTTCCGCCCGAAAAATGGGACTGGATCATCGCCATCAATCTGACGAGTTCGTTCCATACCATGCGCGCTGCGATACCGCTGATGAAGAAGGCTGGCAAAGGCCGTATCATCAACATCGCCTCTGCCCACGGTCTCGTCGCCTCGCCGTTCAAATCGGCCTATGTGGCGGCCAAGCACGGCATCATGGGCCTGACGAAGACGGCAGCGCTCGAACTTGCCCAGACCGGCGTCACCGTCAACGCCATCTGTCCCGGTTATGTGCTGACGCCTCTCGTCGAAAAACAGATACCTGAAATGGCGAAGGTGCGCGGCATCAGCGAAGAGGCGGTGAAGAACGACGTGATGCTGGAATTGCAGGCGACCAAGCAATTCGTCACCGTCGATGATGTGGCGGCCGCAGCACTGTTTCTGGCAAGCGACGCCGCAAGCAACATCACCGGCACGCATATTTCCGTGGATGGCGGCTGGACGGCACAATAATCAACGGCGTTTCTTTCCGTCAGGGAAACAATGAATTGCCAAAACGGAAATCGATATGCGCGCCCGGGCGTGCATAGATAGTAGATTAGGAACCGGCTCAACCGGACAAAAAAGCAAGGCAGTGCATGAACGACGCGATCAGCTTCATCCTCAACAGCGAAACGGTTTTGCTGAAGGGTTTCGGACCGACAGACACGCTTCTCGATTATCTCCGCCTTCAAAGACGGCTGACCGGGACGAAGGAAGGTTGTGCTGAAGGCGACTGCGGCGCATGCACGGTGCTGGTGGGGCGGCTCATCGATGGTTCGCTGCGTTATGAAAGCGTCAATGCCTGCATCCGCTTCTTAGGCTCGCTGCACGGCACCCATATCGTGACGGTGGAGCATCTGGCCGCCCGCGACGGCACGCTTCACCCCGTGCAGCAGGCAATGGTGGATTTCCACGGCTCGCAATGTGGTTTCTGCACCCCGGGCTTCGTCATGTCGCTTTACTGTCTCTGGCTTTCCAGCGAAAGCCCCGCCCGCGCCGACATCGAAAAGGCGCTGCAAGGCAATCTCTGTCGGTGCACGGGTTATGAGCCGATCGTGCGGGCTGCCGAAAAGATCGCAGCCGCCCGCCCGAGCGCGCTGTTCGACCCGCTGCAACGCGACCGTACCGATATCATGGCGAGGCTCTGGGCGATCAGCGCCAACGAGACGATCGTGGTGACGCGCGGCGAGGACCGCACCATCATTCCGGCAACGCTCTCTGCCCTGACCGAAATCTACGCCGCCGAACCCAAGGCGACCATCGTCGCCGGCTGCACCGATGTCGGCCTGTGGGTGACCAAACAGATGCGGGCGCTGAACCCGGTCATATTCATCAACAATCTCGGCGACTTGCAGGGCATTACCGTGGGCGAAGAGGGCGTAACGCTGGGCGCCGGTGTCACCTACAGCCAGGCCTTCAAGACCGTCGCGCAGCATTTCCCGCCGCTTGCCCGGCTGTTCGACCGCCTCGGCGGCGAGCAGGTGCGCAACATGGGAACCATCGGCGGCAATATCGCCAACGGTTCGCCCATCGGCGATACACCGCCGGCGCTGATCGCGTTTGGCGCGACGCTCACCTTGCGCTCCTCCTCCGGCAACCGCACCGTGCCGCTGGAAAGCTACTTCATCGACTATGGCAAACAGGACCGGCTGAGCGGCGAATTCGTCGAAAAACTCTTCATCCCGTTTCAGAAACCCGAAAGCCACTATGCCGTCTACAAGATATCCAAGCGCCGCGACGAGGATATTTCGGCTCTCTGCGCCGCCTTCAATCTGACGCTCGACGCCGAGGGCGCGGTCGAAGACATCCGCATCGCCTTTGGCGGCATGGCGGGCACACCGAAACGGGCAACACATCTTGAGGCGGCACTTCTCGGCAAGCCCTGGTCGCAGGAAGCGATCGACGCGGCGCGTGATGCGCTGGACGATGATTTCACACCGCTGACGGACTGGCGCGCCACCGCCGAATACCGGCAACTGACGGCCAAGAACCTGCTGACGCGCTTCTTCCTTGAGACTTCGGGCGAAAAGCATGAACTCAGCCGTTTCTCGCTGGCGGAGGCTTGATCATGGAAAGAGCAAGCCTCCCCACCTCCCTCATTCCTGTGCTTGTCACAGGAATCCAGTCGACACGCGTCTGCGTGGCGAAAGGCTCCCTTCAGCCCAAGGACTTGGGCTGGCTGGATTCCTGTGACAAGCACAGGAATGAGGGCCTATTATCGCTGCCATATGCCGCAATTCACGAAGGAGGAGCTTGAATCATGGACACCACAAGCTTCGACAAGACCAAAACCGAGATCGACGGCCCGATGCACGCCTCGCTCAGGCACGATTCCGCCCATAAGCATGTGACGGGCAGCGCCGAATATATCGACGATATTCCCGAACCCGCCGGCCTCGTTCACGGCGCGCTTGGCCTTTCCGATCGGGCGCATGCCGAAATCGTATCGATGGACCTTTCGGACGTGGAGGCCACACCCGGCGTGCTCTGGGTAATGGTTGCCAAGGACGTGCCCGGCGAAAACGACATCTCCTCCGGCGGGCGTCATGACGAGCCGCTGCTGGCCGAAACCAAGGTCGAATTTCACGGCCAGCCGATCTTCGCGGTCTTCGCCGAAACCCGCGATATCGCCAGAAAGGCCGCCCGCAAGGCGAAAATCGTCTATAAGGACCTGCCGCATTTCACCGATATCGACACGGCGATTGAAAATGGCCGCGCGCTCGTCATCGACCCGATGACGCTGAAGCGCGGCGACGCCAGGCTGGAAATGGACGTAGCGCCCCGCCGCCTGACCGGCACGATGCGGATCGGCGGGCAGGAGCACTTCTATCTCGAAAGCCACATCGCCATGGCCGTGCCGGGCGAGGATGACGAGGTGACGCTGTGGAGCTCCACCCAGCATCCGAGCGAAATCCAGCATATCGTCAGCCATATGCTCAAGGTGCCGTCCAATGCCGTCACGGTGCAGGTGCGCCGCATGGGCGGCGGCTTCGGCGGCAAGGAAACGCAAGGCAACCAGTTCGCCGCCCTTTGCGCCATTGCCGCCAAGAAGCTGAACCGGGCCGTGAAAATCCGTCCCGACCGCGACGAGGACATGACCGCCACCGGCAAGCGCCACGATTTCCGCGTCGATTACGAGCTGGGCTTCGATGACGAAGGCCGCATCCACGCCGTCGACGCCACCTATGCGGCGCGCTGCGGTTTCTCCTCCGATCTGTCCGGCCCGGTCACGGACCGTGCGCTGTTTCACGCCGATTCCAGCTATTTCTATCCGCATGTGCATCTGACGTCCCGGCCGCTGAAAACCCACACCGTCTCCAACACCGCCTTTCGCGGTTTCGGTGGTCCGCAGGGCATGCTCGGGGCTGAGCGTTTCATCGAGGAAATCGCTTATGCGGTGGGCAAGGACCCGCTCGATATCCGCAAGCTCAATTTCTACGGCGAGACCGGCTCGGACCGCACCACGACCCCCTATCATCAGGAGGTCGAGGACAATATCATCGCCCGCGTCGTCGAGGAACTGGAAGCCTCCAGCGAATACCGTGCGCGCCGGCAGGCAATCGTCGAGTTCAACAAAACCAGCCCTGTTATCCGCAAGGGCATTGCGCTGACGCCAGTGAAATTCGGCATCTCCTTCACCATGACCGCCTTCAATCAGGCGGGCGCGCTGGTGCACATCTATAGTGACGGTTCGATCCATCTGAACCATGGCGGCACGGAAATGGGCCAGGGCCTCTACACCAAGGTGGCGCAGGTGGTGGCCGATGCCTTCCAGGTGGATATCGGCCGGGTGAAGATAACAGCCACGACCACGGGCAAGGTGCCCAACACATCCGCCACCGCCGCCTCCTCCGGCACGGACCTCAACGGCATGGCGGCCTATGACGCCGCCCGCCAAATCCGCGAACGGCTGGTCAAATTCGCCGCCGAGAACTGGGATGTTCCCGAAGAAGAGGTCGTCTTCCTGCCGAACCGTGTGCGGATCGGGCTGGAGGAAATCGCCTTCAACGATTTCATCAAAAAGGCCTATTTTGCCCGCGTGCAGCTTTCCGCCGCCGGTTTTTACAAGACGCCGAAAATCCACTGGGATCGCGCCGCCGGTCGCGGCACGCCGTTTTATTATTTCGCCTATGGCGCGGCCTGTTCCGAAGTGTCGATCGATACGCTCACCGGCGAATATATGATGGAACGCACCGATATCCTCCACGATGTCGGCAAGTCGCTGAACCCGGCCATCGATATCGGCCAGGTGGAAGGCGCCTTCGTGCAGGGCATGGGCTGGCTGACCACGGAGGAATTGTGGTGGGACGGCAAGGGGCGGCTGCGCACCCACGCCCCCTCCACCTACAAGATCCCGCTCGCCTCCGACCGGCCGAAAATCTTCAACGTGCAACTGGCGGAATGGTCGGAAAATGCCGAGCCAACCATCGGCCGCTCCAAGGCCGTCGGTGAACCGCCGTTCATGCTGGCAATCTCGGTTCTCGAAGCGCTCTCCATGGCCGTCGCCTCGGTCGCCGACTACAAGGTCTGCCCGCGCCTCGATGCGCCGGCAACGCCCGAGCGGGTGCTGATGGCGGTGGAACGGTTGAAGAAGGTGTGAGGACGTATCCATGCGGCCAAGCCTCCTCATCCGGCGCTTCGCGCCACCTTCTCCCCGGCGGGGAGAAGAAACCCGGAGCCACCGTTTCGCTCACATCAACGGCCTTTGGGAAAATTCGCAAGAGTGCGACAAATCTCTTCTCCCCGCCGGGGAGAAGGTGGCGCGAAGCGCCGGATGAGGGGGCCAGCATCAATGCCTGACACCTCACTATCCGATTTTCTCGCCCTTGCCCCCGCCGCAATCCTCGTGGAAATCGAAGCCGTGAAAGGCTCATCCCCGCGCGAGGCGGGAACCTTCATGCTGGTCAGCCAGGAGGCGCTGTGGGAAACCATCGGCGGCGGGCAGTTCGAATATATGGCGATAGACCACGCCCGCGCCATGTTGCGAACAGGTGCCGCCGAAGACCGCATGGATATTCCGCTTGGGCCCGAAATCGGCCAATGCTGCGGCGGGCGCACCCTGCTCCGGTTCAGGCGGGTAACGGTGGAACTCGCGGCCGCACTCAAGGCAAGGCTGAAGGGCGAAGCCGAACAACAGCCCGCCGTCTTCATTTTCGGGGCAGGCCATGTCGGCAAGGCGCTGGCTGAGGCCCTGTCGCTCCTGCCTTTGACCGTCACTGTCGTGGAAACGCGTGAAAACGAATTGCGCGATCTTTCAACGGGCGTCGCATCCGTGCTGACGCCCGTGCCGGAGGCAATCGTTGCGAAAATCCCGGCAAACGGGGCTGCGATCATCGTCACCCACGATCACGCGCTTGATTTCCTCATCGCCAGGGAAGCACTTGCCCGCGACGATCTCGCTTATGTCGGCATGATTGGTTCGAAGACCAAACGCGCCACCTTCGCCCATTGGCTGGAGCGGGAGGGAGAGCCCCCTTCCCGCCTTGCAAAACTCATTTTACCCATCGGCGGTTATGGCGTCAGGGACAAGCGCCCTGCAATCATAGCGGCCCTTGTGGCGGCCGAGTTGCTGCAAGCATTTTCCGCCGAAACCCATCGCAACGAAAATCAACACGGCCATCCTCAAGACCAAGATCACGCCTGAGCCCGTCGGGCAGGCTTTCATCGGCCAGATTGTCTGGCGTAAGGCTTTCAAGGGCAAACCGTTCCGCTGTCCGCAGACCCGCGCGCAGGCGGGACCACGCGCGCAAGAGTGCTGTGCGCATGTTCGTCTCCATTCAAAAAAGTGTTAGAAGCTCAGTTGATGAACTGGGCTAAAAATGCTTTGTTTTCTGAATAAAAACCAATGAAACCTTTGGCCGTTGGCATAAAGAGAACTTATCCATGAAAATGTCACGCCAGTTCCCCCTGAACGCCCTGCGCGTGTTTGAAGCAGCCGCCCGGCATCTGAGCTTCACCAGGGCTGGCGAGGAACTGGGCATGACGCAGACGGCGGTCAGCTATCAGGTGAAACTGCTGGAAGAGAACATCGGCGAGCCGCTTTTCATCAGAAAAGCGCGGCAGGTTGCGTTGACCGAGGCCGGGCAGAAACTGGCGCCGAAGGTTGCGGAAGCCTTCAACAGTTTACGGGAGGCCGTCGACAATGTCCGCGACACCTCCGACGCGACCTTGACGATTCACTCCACCGCCACGTTCGCATCCCGCTGGCTTTCGCGGCATCTCGGTGCTTTCCAGCTTGAACATCCCTCTATCGCCGTGCGGCTCGACACTTCGAACACATTGATCGATTTCGCCCAATCCGACTGCGATGTCGCCATCCGCTGGAGCAGCGACGATGGCAAAGGGCTGATCTATCATAGGCTGTTGCCGGGCGTTTATACGCCGATGCTGCATCCGAGCCTTGCCGATAGCATTGGCGGGTTGCAAAAGCCGGAGGATCTTCTGCGCCTGCGCATCATCGATCCCGGCGACATCTGGTGGAGCCAGTGGTTCCGGGAAGTGGGCATCGAAAATCCGGAACTAGGCCGCTTCCCCCGCAGCCGTCTCAATGTGCAGGCCTTCGAGGCCGCAGCGGCGATCGCCAGCCAGGGGGTGGCCATGCTCACCCCTGAACTCTATGCGGACGAGGTTGCACTCGGCCGCCTCTATCAGCCTTTCGAGCACCTCAGCAGTGAAGGAAAGCATTATTGGCTCGTCTACCCTGAAAACCGCAGGAACATTCGCAAGATAAAGCTGTTTCGCGACTGGATACTCAAGCGGATCGAAGAGAGCCGGCCGCAAACATCTCAGAACCCCATATCAGGCGCATAAAAACAGCGTGGCGTGTCCTCATCCGGAAACAGGCAGAGGTGATATTCGCCATCCTCGGACCGTCTTGCCTCACGCTGCGACCAGTTGAAGACATGCCGCCGCGTCACCAGCCGATGATCGCCGGGTGCAAGCGAGACTTCGTAACCGTCCTGCGTGACGCGAACGCTTCGAGTGGGAATCATCTGGCAATCGCCGGTTTCGGCGTCGCCATTGCAGCAATAGCTCTCATATTTGAACCCCTTGTGGGATTCATGGGCAAGCGCCGTGGCGCTTAGCGCCAGCAGCAGAAAAAGGACCGTCAGAACAAGGCGCATCGGCATGGTCTCCGTTGAAAACAACGGCGGCTGCCGGAAGGTCATTGCGTCACTTCATTCAAAATCCAAGCATCAATGCACACCCGGACGCAACGGCACCGGAAACTGCAACACCCGCCCCTGAAC
>NZ_JWJH01000060.1 GCF_000949865.1 Rhizobium nepotum 39/7
TTCTGGTGCAGGACGGTGATGCCCGGATCCTTTAACTCGATGATGTCCAGCATGTCGGAAAAGATCTTGGCGCGATCAGCCGGATCGATGGCCTGTTCGAGCTTCGCACCGAGAGCGTCGAATTCCGGGTTCTCCCAGATCTTTTGTGTACCCATCGTTGCGGTCTTTGCGAACGAAAGCGCGTACACGGACACATAAGGATCCGAAACGATGGCAGTGCTGGACCAATTGCCCGTCGCGCGAGCATTTGTGTTTTCGAATAATTTGCCGGCTTCGACAAATTCCAGCTTGGCATTGATACCCACGGCCTGCCACATAGCGACAATGGCCTCGCTGACCGGGTTTTCTGCCGTGTAATAGTTGTTCTGCGACCGGATCGTGATCTGCTCGCCGTTATAGCCGGCGTCCTTCAGGAGCTGCTGCGCCTTTTCTGGATTGTACTCGGGCTTTGGACGATCCTTCAGGTAGATCGGTCCGAATTCCTTGAACTGCGCGCCATTCGGGACGACGGTTTTTCCATCCCAGATGGAGTCGACGATTGCCTGTCGATCAATGGCCAGGCTTAGCGCCTGGCGAACGCGCGGATCCTTGAGCACAGGATTGTTCTTGTCGTAGAACAGGATGCGATTATTCGGAACCGGACCGCCGACGATCTTCGCCTCAGTTGATTTGTTTACAACGTCGAGCTGGTCCGGCGGAAGATCGGTGACGATGTCATAGTCGCCCGCGAGAAGACCGGCGATGCGCGACGAGACCTCCGGCACCACTTTGAAAGTAACGGTTTTAGCATTGGGCTTACCGCCGAAATATAGATCGTGAGCAGCCAGCGTGACATGATCGTTCGCGATAGACTCAACGACCTTGTACGGGCCCGCGCCGATTGGCTTCTGCTTCCACTTGACCCAGTCGCCGCCCATCTTCACCCAGGCGTCCTTGCTGATGACAACGGCGGAATAGTTCGCCAGACGCTGCAACAAGACGGGATCCTTGAACTTCGTGACGAAGCGCACTGTTTCCGGATCGACAACGTCGACATGATCAAGGCTGCTAAAGCTTGTCAGGTAGGTTGGATATCCAGGCGCCTTTGGATCAGTCAAGCGTTCCGGACCAAACGAAAATGCCACGTCGTCTGCGGTCATTTCACGGCTGTCATGGAAGATGACGCCCTTGCGAAGCTTTATTTCCAGGGTCGTGTCGTCGATCCATTTCCACGAGATCGCAAGGTTCGGCCGAACCGTGTAATCGTTCAGGTCGAGCTTTAGCAAAGTTTCGTGGATCGATGGGTTATTGCGGAACGCGGCGTTGGATGCCTGGTCGACCGGCTCCTGGGTCTCGGGGTTTTTCTGAACTGCTATTCTCAAGTCGCGACGATTGTCCTCCTGAGCGACGGCTGCCCCGGCCGCCAGCGAGGCAATGACGAGTGCCGTCGACGCAATGAATGTTCTTCTCTTCATATTCTCCACTCCCTGACGAGGCCGGTCAGCTGGGCTGTACCGAGCCGGTGCTTCTTGCTTTCACTCCCTGTCGCCGACGCTATGTTGGCGACTTCCCCCACGCTTTGATCCGGCGAGAAGAGACCTGAGACGGGCAATCAATGCCCATCGAACTCTGTTCGAGGATGGACGCACACCGAGCGTGGACCCTCACGTTGCAATCACGAACTTCTTGCGCAGCTTCTCTGGAGCGGTGTCGATCATCGACTTGGCGCCCGCATCGGTGACGATGACGCCGATGTCTTCGATCTTTGCTGCCACCGACAGACTGGACTTTGTGAACTTCGAATAATCCGCCACGACGATGACACGCCGGGAAACCTCGATCATGGCGCGAGCGATACTCGCGTTCACGGGCGTTGAGGTGCAGATCAAACCACGATCGATGTCGATCGACGCCGCGTTAAGGATAAGCTTGTCGACATTGAACTGGCGAATGAACTGCTCCGCCAGCGGCCCCCGGAAAGAGCGGTTCGCTTCGGAATATTCGCCTCCTACCGAGTAAATGCTCTGCCTTTCGGCACGCGTCAGTTCGGCAACAATGTCGAGGCCGTTGGAAATAAATGTGAGGGTGTTGCGTCCAGCGAGGTGCTTGGCGACTTCCAATGCTGTCGTGCCTGCATCAAGAAGAACAGTGTCGCCATCGACAACCATCTCAGCCACGGCAGCGGCAATGGCCGCCTTCTCGGTCTGGTTTGAGACGGCACGGGCCGCGTTGGATGCGTCCATCGCGACCTGGTTGATATTGACGGCGCCGCCGTGCGTCCGGCGCACCAATCCGGCCGCTTCCATCTCGCCAAGGTCACGGCGGACAGTCGCGACCGAGATGTCGAGGTGCTCCGTCAGTGTACGAATATCCACGAAATTACGCGTCCGCAGCAGGTCGACAATTTTCGCTTGGCGATCTTCCGCTTGGGTCAACACGCGTTTCCTCCTCGTCCGTATGTGATGCTTATCGATCAATCGTGAGCGATATCTACCTCCCGTAGATGACAGCTATATGACAGCTTTCTTGGCTTTTGCATAGTAAATCTGCTGACGAATTGAATTAATTGTGTGCTGCATCGCACAAATCCTGCTGTATGTTGAGCGAAATCGATCATAGGAAAAGGCAAAACAGGCTGATGGTGGTTGTGTCGTCAGGTTGCCCGAGATCCAAAGCTTCGGGGCAGCACCCCGGGATTGACGCCGACGCGTCAGCCAATCAGGTGAAACAGGGCCCGAAACCGCGGATAGGAGGCTCGCATTGTCGACAGAGCAGATTTTGCTCTTGAGCCCCCGCATGATCCTGGCTTGACCGTTGAGCGTGGTCTCCCCATTCGCCTTGAAAAGCAGTGGCCATGGCCGGCACAATACCGGCCACGGCAAGGCATGAAAGCGGCCGCCGAGAAAAGCGTCCGCTCGCAGACTTTACCGGGTGTTTCCGAAGGAGAGGCTCAGGGGGCCAAGGTCCATGGCGAAACTCTGCTTCGGTTCCCACTTCACCTTGTTGGAAATCCCGTAGAAGACGGCGTTCTGGTGCAGGACGGTGATGCCGGGATCCTTCAACTCGATGATATCAAGCATGTCGGAGAAGGTCTTGGCGCGATCGGCTGGAGCGACGGCCTGTTCGAGCTTCGCACCGAGGGCGTCGAAATCGTCGTTGATCCAGATCTTCTGCGTGCCCATCGTCGCGGTCTTTGCGAACGAGAGCGCATAGATTGAAACATACGGGTCCGAAATGACTGCGGTGCTCGACCAATTACCGGCTGCACGGCCATTGGCATTGTCGAACAGCTTGCCGGCTTCGACAAATTCCAGCTTGGCATTGATGCCGACGGCCTGCCACATGGCAACGATCGCCTCGCTGACCGGGTTTTCTGCCGTGTAATAGTTGTTCTGCGAGCGGATCGTGATCTGCTCGCCCTTGTAGCCAGCGTCCTTCAGGAGCTGCTGTGCCTTTTCCGGATTGTACTCGGGTTTCGGGCGGCCCTTCAGGTAGACCGGTCCGAATTCCTTGAATTGCGCGCCATTCGGGACGACGGTCTTGCCGTTCCAGATGGAGTCGACAATCGCCTGACGATCAATGGCGAGGCTGAGCGCCTGACGGACCCGCGGATCCTTCAGCGCCGGGTTGTTCTTGTCGTAGAACAGGATACGGTTGTTAGGAACCGGGCCACCGACAATCTTTGCATTGTCCGATTTGTTTACAACGTCGAGCTGGTCCGGGGGGAGATCGGTAGCAATGTCGTAGTCACCCGCGAGAAGGCCAGCAATACGAGACGAAACTTCAGGCACGACCTTGAACGTGATAGTCTTTGCGTTCGGCTTTCCACCAAAATACTGGTCGTTGGCAGCCAGTGTGACATGGTCGTTCGCGACAGATTCGACCACCTTGTACGGGCCGGCACCGACGGGCTTCTGCTTCCACTTGACCCAGTCGCTGCCCATCTTTACCCAAGCGTCCTTGCTGATGACAACCGCCGGATAGGCGGCGAGGCGCTGCAACAGAATAGGATCCTTGAACTTTGTCACGAAGCGCACGGTTTCCGGATCGACAACCTCGACATGATCGAGGCTGCTAAAATTCGTGAGATACGATGGATAGCCGGGGGCCTTCGGGTCGGTCAAACGTTCCGGGCCGAAGGAGAAGGCGACGTCGTCAGCGGTCATTTCGCGGCCATCGTGGAAAATGACGTCCTTGCGGAGCTTCAGTTCAAGGGTCTTGTCATCGACCCATTTCCAAGAGATTGCGAGGTTCGGTTGTACCGTGTAGTCGCCGTTGAGGTCGAGTTTCAACAGGGGCTCGTGGATCGAGGGATTGTTGCGGAAAGCAACGTTCGATGCGGTATCCACCGGTTCCTGCGTTTCGGGGTTCTTTTGAACCGCAATGCGCAAGTCCGGACGCGTGTCCTCCTGAGCGAAAGCGATTCCACTGGAAAGCGATACGGCAATCGCAGCAGCCGTACCGATAAAGGTTCTTCTCTTCATTGAAGCCACTCCTTGAGAAAGCGGGCTGGTCTTGCCGTACCCGCGACTGATCTTGTTTCACCAACCACAACCGCCGGTACGGCGGTGTCTTCCCTCATGC
>NZ_JWJH01000061.1 GCF_000949865.1 Rhizobium nepotum 39/7
ACCAAAAACGGTCCAGTTTGAAGGGTTCAGATCAACCAGCAAAAGAGAACGCGGAATTCGCCGCTGGGACATGTCAACCGCAAGGGATTATGGTGCTTCCTCGCCTACCGCGTTCGCGGCCGACAAACGGGGCCAGTTGAGCTTTTTTAAGTTTGTCAAAAATGTATATCCCGCATAAGATATTCGTATATCTAGTAGCGCATATACGCGTAAAGGATTTTACTATGTCTCTCTATATCCGTGATAATACCGTCGATGAACTTGCAAAAAAAGTTCAGATTGCGACCAAGGCAGCGAACAAAACCGAGGCTGTGAGACGCGCTCTTGAAAACGAGCTCGCTCGTGCTGAGAACGCCATCCCCTTGAGAGAGCGTGTCAAGAAGCTGCAGGACGAAATCGGGATCTTACTCGGGCCAACTCCCCAGCCATTCGATATGAAGAAGTTCACAGACGAATTGTGGGAAGAATAAATGTACATCGACGCATCCGCGATCATAGCGATCCTCACCAACGAGAGCGACGCGGGTTCCCTCCTTGCCAAACTGGAGGGAGCCAAAAAACCGATCTTCTATTCGTCGACGACGGTTTTCGAAGCGGTTCTGAGCTTGTCTCGCCAGATGGCAAATGCAAAGGTCGGACAGCAAGCCCCAATCCCTCCGGAATTTATCGAAACCGCTCAGCAAAAAATTGAGAGCTTTTTGACGTTGATCGCCGCTCACGAAATGCCAATAGGAGGAAAGACGCATCGCGGAGCTATCGACGCAGCGCGTAACTTCGGAAAATTTGTCGCTCATCCGGCCCGTTTGAATATGGGGGATTGCTTCGTCTATGCCTGCGCGAAGGAATATAGGTTACCCCTGCTGTTCAAAGGCGAAGATTTCATAAAGACCGATATCGAAACCGTCTGATTGCCGGCGGTCAGTACGCCGAATATTCTTGTCCACGCAAAAAATTCCGCCTGTCGAGCTGGTCATCATGATCCCGGGTGCGATCATGATGACCATTGTCGCCATTTCGGCAGGTCAGATAAGGCTTTCCGGCAAGGAACGGACGCATGAAGTCATGTTCTTCCCGACCACATCAGAGAGAAGTGGGCAGCCAAAAGTGGATCCTCCTCCATGTGCCCTATCCAATCCGAATGCTCAATCTGCCCGGAGATGAAGCAGAGCAGCAACATTTGTTGCGACATTGAGAGAGGGGCAATCACCTCTGACAGGCTTCGCTCGTCAAATGCGGAGACGACGGCAGGACTGGGTGCCGCTGGACCGGAATGGCCTTCCGGCTCAAAACATGAGAAACCACCTACGTAATAATCGTAATGCATAAAATAATTCCTTCAAAGAAGTAATAATGTTCTCGAAAAACAGATTGCGTGACGATAAACATAGACTTCACATCGGAAAAAGTCGCAGGGAGAACCGTTTCACCTGAAACAATGCAAAAACTCCTACGGCATTACTAAAATAACACCCTCCGACCTGCCGAGGACAAGCGACAGATCGATCTGCTCCTAAAGGTCTGGGAAGAGAGCGGCAAGGTCTACGGTTATCGCAAGCTGCACGACGACCTTCTCGACCAGGGCGAGATGTGTTGCCCGAACCGGGTTGCGCAGATGCTTCGCCCGGTGCGGTGATTCCCGCGGGCTGGTCCGAACCGTGCAGGGCTGTCGACAGGTTTTCTTTCGTCTACGAGCGCCGAATATTTTCTTTTATTTGGCTTGATTGTCCTGTCCGTGAGACATGCTCCGCGTACCCGGAAAAGTCATCTTTTTCTCACGAAACGGTGCAGCTGTCCTGATCGGCTCGGCTACAATTGAAACCAAGCCTTGCTTGATTTCATACCACGATCGCCCACGGTCTTCCTCAGGACGGCACGCTCATCCGTGGATCAAAGACCTAACCCGGAAGATCTGGACCGTTCACCTGCAGCGCCAGCCTCGCGCGTGTCCAAAGAGCCGCGCGCAGGCGGGCGGGCGGCGGCGGACGCCTTCGGCACGGTGCCAGAAGCACTGTCGGCGTCACGCGCCAGTTCCAGCCTGAGTGGCTCATCGTCCCATATGCCATCGGAAATAAAATGATGGAGACGATCATATTGCCCCGCCGCCAGGCGGCCCGACATCGGCTCGATGCTCTTGCAATCTCCGTTACGGATGAAATACGAAATATCTTGCTTCGATAAATGTATCGATTACTTGATTGCAGATCCGCCATGACTGACGGGGAAAAACCGTTCCAAAGCAAGCAAGACGCGCATCGGGATTACAGCCAGCCCTCATCCGGGAATGGCTCGTCCGGGCAGGGTTATCAACTAGCTGCAAAATGGAGATAACATCACAAAGTCTCCTCCCTCTGCCCGACCACCGCGGAGGAAATCTGTGTCAGCTGAAGTTTTCAATGGCGAGTTGGACACCCCGTTTGGGCCATGAAAATTTTGGAGTATTCACATGTCCTTTTGGTCAAAATTGAAGGAAAAGTATCGAGAGAAAAAAAGCTCCCTGAAAAGGGAGAACGAGAAGTCTGCCTTCGAGGAACCTCGACATCAGCGGACCAAGAACCTTATTCATGCTGAGAACGCCGACATACCACAAAATATCTTACCGTCCGCTGGCCGGACGAAGAACCTCATTTATGCCGAGAACGCTGTAAAATATGCGGAGCAAAAACTCTTTTTGGGATCCACCAATCGCCCCATCGACGAAGCACAGGGACACGCTCTTTCCGGCAAGCTGGGAGATAGCAATACCCGGCAACGGTTGCGTAACCAGTTTAATGCAGACCTTGCAGAAAACCAACCACCCGGAATGTCGGCGGGAGCCGCTGCTCTGTGGCAGGCTGACCACGTCGAGGCGTTTGGCATGGGAAACTGCGGCGAGCAATCCCTTGCCGCTTTCAAGTACCTCTTGAATCATACCGACGCGAAGGAGGTATCCATTCTTTTCGTCGGGGACAACCATGACCTCCTTGTGATTGGTGCCAGCCCTTCCGAGTTGGCGAGCTCCAGATCTGCATGGGGTAGCTACAGCCTTGACAGGGCCCCTCCACTGCCGGAGCAGGCGGTATTTTGCGATCCCTGGCGTCATGAATGGTTCCCTGCTTCCGAATGGCCCAATAAGATCAAGCCTATCCTGCGCGAGACTCAAGTTGCAGATACTTCGGAATCTATGGACGATGACGAACGGGAAATGTGGGAAGATGCAGGCATTTCGATTGGGATACGCAATTTTTCGGAGAACTGGAAAGAGATAGGCATCTGGATTAAAGCCTCCAGACAAGAGGACACGATCGCTGAATATCAGGAATACCTGCACCGGCATCCAGATGCGGTAGCACCGCATAAAACGAGCCGAGCTGCCATAATTGCCGCCGCCGAAGCTCGTATCGACAACATTGAGGCATCCCCGGCAAAGTCTGCGGTCAAGCAGAACCAACGCGTCCACGTTGAACGATTGCGGGATAGAGAAATGTGCCGGTAAAGGATGGATGCCGAAAGAAGCGCTTTTGACAGGAGCGTGAACGACCGCAATTTCCAGCAAACTGTTTCGCCCTGTTTGACCACATTCAAACTTCGCTAACAGGAGTTCCATCGGTCCAATTTACGCGCCGCGCACCATCCGACTTGCCATCCTGTGTCGTCGTTTCGAACAGGCTTTCAATGCGGGATAAAGCGGCGACTTGAACCGCACCGGGTTTGCCGGAGGCCATTTCGTTTAAGTTATGCGGCCACGGCCGGTGCGTCCAGCATGGCGTAATATCGTTCTTCGGCCTCGGCTGGCGGTATGTTGCCGATGGGCTCCAGAAGGCGACGGTTGTTGGTAAGCGCGAATTTCTGTGCGCCTTCTGAGGCGCAGTGCTCTGATGCATGAAGTGTCCACCAAAAATAGGTGGACACCAAATCATGGACGATACTCCTAAACTGCAGGTGCGGCTTGTTGGCCGCGACGGCCGCCGTCGATATGACCCTGCCTCCCGAGATCAGCTTGTCGCAGCGTGTTTAGAGCCCCGCGTTTCGGTTTCGCGTCTAGCTCTGGAGCACGGCGTCAACGCCAATCTCGTTCGCAAGTGGGTGAAGAGAGCCAAAGAAGATAGTGCTTTGCCTGCGGTATCTACGTTCGTTCCGGTTCAGATAGCTACAGATATGCACTCGTCTTCTGCCAGCGGTCCACTGACGAAGGTGGAGCCGGTCGGCAAGCGATCTCATGCATCCAAGCTGAGCGCGGTGCTGCCGAACGGGGTCAGCCTGACGCTGGAATGCAGCGATGTCGATGGGTTGACAGCAATAATAGGAGCGCTGGGTCATGTTCAGACTAGGCGCTGATCTCAAGGTTTACCTGCATCGCGAACCGATCGACTTTCGGGCCGG
>NZ_JWJH01000062.1 GCF_000949865.1 Rhizobium nepotum 39/7
TAAACCGGACAGTAGTGGGACAAGCCCGAGGATCTGCTACGTCTTGATTTTATCGACGTGTTTAGATCCTTGGGACAAGCGCAAGGATGACGGCAATCCTTGGGCTTCGTTGTGTTCCCAACCGCTCTCATAACACCTTCTTTACCCTGCCTTTGAACCATCCGCTTACCGAAGATATTAAGCGGATGGATGCGCTTTGCCGCTTATGATGTGGTCATAACAAACAGGCCGCTGAAAAAGCGGGTGACAGGGTGAAATATCATGAGATGCATCGCCGCTTTGCTGGTTCTTGCCGGTTTGGCGCTCCTGCCCGCCGAGGCGAGGGCGCCGCACATTTATTCCGGTAAATCAGCGCTTCAGGGGCAATGAAGACAGCGTAAAAGTGCCGGTCAGTCGTTGCCGGCGGTTTCGCTGAGCATATCGAGGTCGGGCACCGTGATATGGCGGTTGTTCTCGATGCGGATGATGTCTTCCTTGCGCAGCTTGGTCATTTGCCGGCTAACTGTTTCGATGGTGAGGCCCAGGAAATCGGCGATGTCGGCGCGTGACAGCGGCAGGTCGAAGGACGATTTGTCGTCTTTTGCCGGGTCGATATGCGTGGCGATCATATAAAGAAAACTCGCAACTTTTTCCTGTGCCGATTTGCGGCCGAGCGTCAGCATCCAGTCGCGCGCTTCATCCAGTTCCTTCAGCGACTGACGGTGAAGTTTCCGCTCCATGTCAGGCACTTCGGAAACCATGCGCTCGACGATATGGCGCGGGAACAGGCAGATTTCCACATCGGTTGCGGCTTCCGCCGTCATTTTGCTTTCCGCCATGAACGGCCGCCCGAGAAAATCCGGTGCGAATTGCAGGCCGACGATCTGCTGGCGGCCATCCGACATCATCTTCGAGAGCTTCACCACGCCGTTGAGAATATTGCCATAGGAAGTGACGAGTTCACCCTGGCCAAGCAGCTCATTGCCCGCTTCCAGTTTTTTGCGGCTGGAATGACGGTTGAGGTCGCAGAGCTGCTGCGGCGTCAATGTGCTGCAAAGACCGCCATGGCGCCCCTGGCAGGAGCGGCACACCACGGGTTCCTGCGAATTGTGGATGGTCTTTTGCAACGTGTCCATAAGCCTTTTCCGATGCTGGCTTTAAGGGACGAATGCGACCGTGGGTGTGAAATCCGGTCTTTTCGAAGGCTTGCGCCGTGTAGCCGTCGCCCCCGCGTCTACTTTAGCAAGAACTTAAGGTGCGACTTGATTGAAGTCAAAGTTGCAAACTGTCGCAGCCATTACTGAAAGAGAGGAAATCGACATTTACTTGATAAAAGGCAAATCCGGGGATGAATACCGAACTTCTTCACAAATATTCGGGCGCCGTGCCGCGTTACACGAGCTATCCTACCGCGCCGCATTTTCACGAGGGAATCGATATTGGCACCTATCGCCGCTGGCTCGGCGATCTCGGCCACAGGAACCGGATATCGCTTTACCTGCATATTCCCTATTGCGACCGGCTGTGCTGGTTCTGTGCCTGCCACACCAAACACACGCTGAAATACGAGCCGATTGCCGTTTATCTTGAAGCATTTAAACGGGAGATAACGGCCGTCGGGGCTCTAGTTTCACCGGATGCGGTGGTGAGTGCCGTGCATTTCGGCGGAGGTTCTCCCACCATGCTGAGACCTGAGGATATGGTGGGCCTGATGGATTGTCTTCGAGGCCATTTCACCTTCGGGTTGGCGCCTGAAATCAGCGTGGAGATGGACCCGAACGATCTCGACGACGGCCGCTACGATGCGCTTGCCGCCATCGGCATGACGCGGGCAAGCGTTGGCGTGCAGGATTTCGATGACAAAGTGCAAAAAACCATCAACCGCATCCAGACCTTCGAACAGACGCAATCGGTAGTGGACGCCGTGCGGGCGAGGGGCGTCCATTCGGTCAATTGCGATATTCTTTACGGCCTGCCGTTTCAGACCTGCGAGACATTGGAGAGGACGGTCAGCCAGATCGTCTCGCTTGACCCGGACCGGGTAGCACTTTTCGGTTATGCCCATGTTCCCTGGATGAAAAAACACCAGTCGATGATCCCCGAAGACGCATTGCCCGGAATTGCCGAGCGTTACCGCCAGATGAGGATGGCGGGAGAGATGCTTGGCCAGGCGGGTTACAGGACGATCGGGATCGATCATTTCGCCAGGCCGGCCGACAATTTATGCCGGGCGGCCGAGGCGGGCGAGCTGCGGCGGAATTTTCAGGGCTACACCACCGACACGGCCGACACCCTGATCGGGCTTGGCGCATCCTCGATCGGCCGCTTGCCGCAGGGCTATGTGCAGAACATGGTGGCGACGGGGGAATATCAGCGGATAGTGGGCGAGGGCGGTCTCGCCGTCGTCAAGGGAATAGAGTTGTCCGAAGACGATCATCTGCGCGCGCATGTCATCGAGCGGCTGATGTGCGATTTTTCGCTCGATTTCTCGGATTTGAAGCATCGGTTCGGCAAGGCCAGCCATTCCGTCAGGGCGCAGGCGCAGCATTTTGCCGCAACCGACAGGGACAAGGTGGTGCGGTTCGACGCCGATATTTTTGCCGTGACGGAGGCGGGCAAGCCATTCGTCCGTAATATCGCGGCAATCTTCGACGCCTATCTCGGTAATGGACGCGGCCGCCATTCGGTTGCTGTTTAGGCAACAGTTTTGAGGCAAATTTCAAAGTTACGTCACGAAACCATTGGCTTTTTTGTGCGACTTGCCTATGTGGTGCGTCAGACAGCATATTTAATACAAACGACAATAAGGATTATGGGCGTGACAGCTACATTCGACAAGGTTGCCGACATTATCGCCGAAACCAGCGAAATCGACCGCGAAACCATTACGCCGGAAAGCCATACGATCGACGATCTGGGCATCGACAGCCTCGACTTTCTGGATATCGTTTTCGCCATCGACAAGGAATTCGGCATCAAGATTCCGCTCGAGCAGTGGACGCAGGAAGTCAACGAAGGCAAGGTTTCCACCGAAGAATACTTCGTGCTGAAAAATCTCTGCGCCAAAATCGACGAATTGAGCGCAGCCAAGGGCTAAGACGATAATGCCCGCTTCGAGCGGGCATTTCTTTTTCTGGACCTGGCCTTCAAGGACGGGTCGTAACCGACCAGAAACGGGCCGGACGGATGCTGCTTGAATATTTTCAGATGATCGACAGGGTCGAGACCGTGGATATGACGACGCGCACGTTGAAGGCGCAGTCCGTCGTTCCCGACAAAAGCCCGGTTTTCGAGGGACATTTCCCCGGCATGCCGCTGGTTCCGGGCGTGCTTCTGATCGAGACCATGGCGCAGGCTTCCGGCATGCTGGTTCTGGCGTTCAGCGATTTTTCGTCCATGCCGTTCCTGATGTCGGTCGATGGCGCCAAGATGCGGACTTTCGTGGAGCCGGGCGCGGTTCTCGACATCGAGGCGGTGCTGGAGCATGACGGTTCCGGTTTCGCCGTCACCAAGGCGAAGATCACCTCTGGCGGCAAGAGGGTCTGCGACGCGCAGCTGAAGCTGCGGACAATGCCCTTCAGCGAAATTCCGCTCGCGCCTATCGTCAGGAAGCGGGCCGAGGAAGTCGGCCTGATGGCGGCAATTGCTGCGGATGCGCAAAAATAAGCGCTTCCACTATACCGAAAGAGGGCGTTTTTTCGCGTCGCCGCCGTGTTGATGTATGAAAATCGGGGGCTTGTGCAGGCGGATCGGGCCTTCACCATTGCCAATCCGCATCGCGCGCTTTATTCCGCAACGCATGGAGTGGTCGTTTGCGACCGCTGTTGGATAGCCGTGACCGCTTGAACGGTCCGGCTGCAAAGGATGACAGACGATGAAATCTGACAATGATGTGGTGATAACCGGGGTCGGCATCGTGACCTGTCACGGCGTCGGTAGCCAGGCGCATCTTGCGCTTCTTTCGGGAACGGCGGCGCCGGAAACGGTGGTCGAGACCGAAAAGTTCAAACCCTATCCGGTCCATCCCATGCCGGTGATCGACTGGTCCACGCAGATCGCCAAGCGTGGCGACCAGCGCCAGATGGAAAACTGGCAGCGTCTCGGCGTTTTCGCTGCGGGCCTTGCGCTCGACGATGCCGGGCTGAAGGAGAATACCGAAGCCTGCGCCACCATGGACATGATCGTTGCCGCCGGCGGCGGCGAGCGCGACATCAATGTCGATACGCTGATCGTCGATGAGGCGCTGAAGCGCAACGACCGCGAAGTGCTGCTCAACGAGAAGCTGACGACGGAACTGCGTCCGACCCTGTTTCTCGCCCAGCTTTCCAATCTGATGGCAGGCAACATCTCCATCGTGCACAAGGTTACCGGCTCCTCCCGCACCTTCATGGGTGAGGAAGCGGCGGGCATTTCCGCCGTTGAAACCGCGTTCCACCGCATCCGTTCGGGCGAATCAAGCCACGCGCTGGTGGGCGGCGCCTTCTCCGCCGAGCGTCCCGACATGATCCTGCTGTTCGAAGCGATCGGTGCGCATGCGCA
>NZ_JWJH01000063.1 GCF_000949865.1 Rhizobium nepotum 39/7
TGCTGGGTACGGCCCCTTTCATGCCACCTCCTGTGCAATCGCCGCCGCCGTCGGCCGGTCGGCTTTGCTCTTTGCGTATGTTGCGCGGCCATTGGCACAGCCTAAAGGTCTTGGTCATGCCAGATCGCGTGGCGTTCGGAACAGCTCAATTGGGGCTCGGCCTGCTTCTTGTTGCGGTCGGGTAAAGGGGCTGGGTTAAGCTGACCGACGCGTGCAATAATGCGGCCGGCGTGCCTCCCGTCCTTTTCGCTTTCCCTTCTCCCTTTCCTGTAAAGCCTCATTCCAGTCATCGGCGGGCGGCAGCAATCGCTGCCAACCACAGCCTGCCTCTTCGGCCAGTGTGCGAAGACGGTCGGCGAATATATTGCCTTGCGCGTTGCGGTCAGTCGCAGCCACAAGCAGGGAGCCGCGAGTCGCAGAAAGGGCGCGGAGTGCGGCATCGGTCGACGGAGCCCACCCGCCACCTGTACTCAGGTAGAGCGTGCCTTCACGCATGCCCTCGAAAGCGGCAAGGCTCATGGCGTCGATAGCAGCCTCGGTAACGCAAAGCCGGCACGCGGCGGGCAGGCCGAGCCGAAACAGGTTCTTGGCTCCGCCAGTTGCAAATCCTCGCCAATGCGGACCACGCTCCTCCCACCCCGTGACGAACCCCGTATCGTTCGTGTGGGCTGCCCACATACTGCCATAGGGCCCTTCCCGAAGAAGGTTCTGCGATACGGCGTTACGAATTATCTGTCCGGGCAGAGATCTTGCCGAGGAGAGATAGTGCCACATTCGCGAGCCCGGCTCCGGCCTACGCTGACGGCACCAACGTTCGGCAATTTTGAGGTTCGGCCAGCGGGTACGATGGGGCTTCCCCCATGCGGGCGTCTGCGGAATATAGCCGATCAGATTCGCGACGCGATAACGTGCCTTGGGGAATCCGACTCCATCGAGATGGCCGACAAGCGAGAATACATCACCTTTCGCGTCGGAGAGTGGGTCGAACCAGCCTTGACCGTTATGGATTACAATGATGATTCTATTGTCGCGGCGGTATTTTACTGCCCGCCTGGTGCTTTCCTTCAGGTCGATTGCAAAGCCGGCCACTTCTAGCACCGCGGAGCATGGCACCCGGCTGCGCAGATCCTCGATTTCGTTCTTTTCCATTCTTTTTTCGGCCTTCGTCAGCCGCCCTCTTTTCCACTTGGGTTGTCTTCCCGCGCATTTGCGGGACCCTATCTGACGACCGCGAAGAGCCAGCGATGGCAAGGGCGCGGCGGGGAGTCGAGGAGAAAACCGAAGCCACCATCGCCAACATGCCCGCCGCGGCGAAGCTTCCCTTGCCACCGCCAGCTCGCAAGCGGCACCCGAAGGGGCGGGCCGGTTCATAAGCCGGCTATTGCAGATAAGATGGATCTCGGCGGTCGCCTCGATTTCGGGAGCCGAAGTGTACCTCGCATTTGTCGTGGGTCTGGCACAATGTAGGCGGGTTATCAGGCAGCCACCGGGATATAGCTACGGCATGGCGGGGTCGAACTTGGGCGGGTCGCCGGTGCACATCTCCTGCGCCACAGCCTCGCCACCCAGCTTGTCGGGCAGCGAAGGCCAATCAACGAGATCGCCGATCTTCTTGGTCACCGGAGCATCAACACAACGGCCGTGTACGTGAAGGTTGCGGCCTCGCAGCTCGCCGAGGCCGCATGACCGTCTTTGCCCGATTCCTCGGCGAGAAGGTCGAGCGTTACATCGAACTGCGCCACTCGCTCGGCTACTCTTTCAGCAAACAAGCCGGTACATTGCGCGCTTTCGTCCGCTACGTTGAACGCACTCAACTCGATGCGCCCGCCACCCGGACGATGGCGCTGGACTTCGTCCTGTCGTTCGGCGGCGCCGCCAACAGCCGCGCTACTCGTCACGGCGTGCTCCGCCGCTTCTACGAGTATCTCGCCGTCTATGACGCCCAAACCGAAGCCTTGGAGCGAAGAGCCTTTCCTAGATCCAGGGCGATTCCACCTCCACGTATCCTCAGCGAGGCAGAGTTGGCGTCGCTCATCGACGCATGCACCCGCATTTCGCCAGGCATCCCCCTCAGGGGGCGGACGATGGCGACGCTGATCGGATTGTTGGCAAGTTCGGGACTGCGATCGGGTGAAGTGGTCAGGCTTGATCGTTCCGACGTCGATCTGACCAACGGGGTTCTTCTCATTCGGAAGACGAAGTTCCGCAAGGACCGTCTCGTTCCAGTTCACACGACAACCCAAACAGCGCTTCGCCGCTATGCCCGTGAGCGCGATGCCGCCTTTCCCAATCCCAAGGACCAGGCCTTCTTCCTCAGCTCTCGTGGCAACCGACTCTCGGCGACTGGCTTGCAAAGCGGATTTGCTCAGGTCCGCAAGCTCGCCGGCCTTGATGACGGCAAGCCCCTAAGGCCGCACGATCTCAGGCACCGGTTCGCCGTGACCCGCCTCAGCTTCTGGCATCAACAGCGCGCAGACGTTCAGGCGTTGCTCCCGTTGCTCGCCACCTATCTCGGCCACGCCAACTACAGTGACACAGCCTACTACCTCACTGGCTCGGTAGATCTTCTTGCCATGGCGGCGGAGCGCGCCTTCCTCGATGGAGGCGCAGCATGAGTGAACACTTACTCCTGGCGCCGCTCTTGGAGTCCTATTTTCGCCGGCGCTTGACTAAACAACACAACGCCACTCCCGCGACCATAGCCAGCTATCGCGACGCCTTGCGCATGCTCATCCTCTTTGCCGCCACACGGTGGCGGAAGAAGCCGGCGGCGTTGATGCTCGAGGAGCTCGATCGAGACCTCATTCTCGCCTTTCTCGACGAACTCGAGGAGAAGCGGAACAACACCATCGCCACGCGCAACGCCCGCTTAGCGGCGATCCGATCGTTCTTCCACCATGTCGCAGCCGCCGATCCGGCGTCCTTCGGTGTCGCCCAACGCGTGCTGACGATTCCCATAAAACGGGCGCACATCGAGGTGACGCATTACCTCATCAAGGCCGAAGTGGACGCCCTCATTGAGGCCCCCAATCCAAGGACGCCCCGCGGTCGGCGTGACCGTACGTTTCTACTGTTCCTGGCACGGACCGGCGCGCGGGTCTCCGAAGCTACCGGCGTCAACGCAAACGA
>NZ_JWJH01000064.1 GCF_000949865.1 Rhizobium nepotum 39/7
GTTATGTTCCCCGTATTTTCCGCAGCAGCGACGGTCAATTATTTTGTGCAACTTTTGATAGGCCAAAGGATCCGTATCTGGTCTGATCACATTCGCTCGAGAGGATAGCACGCGCTGCATGATGCGCGCTCGGAATATTATACCTTTATAGGCAATATCAATACATATATTTGTATATTTATACTTTTTACACGGAATAAATTACCCTTCAGGTAAAGTGAGAAGGGAACTGGATGAGAGTTGAATCAGAACGGAAGACATCTGAAACATATAATTAGGTCAGGAAGGCGAAGAAAACATATAAATAAATATAAACGAACCATACCGAGGGAAGGGCGATGATTTTATCGTCAGAGTTCGCCTGTTTGCGCGCAGATAATTTTGTGCCGTTATCGCCGTGCGATTTTATATAGGTTTTTACAGTGAGGTGGATTTATTTATAGGTTGGGCCTGAAGGAATCTGATTAGGAAGTGGATTGAAAAGGCGATGAAAATTGGCGGCGATCGATTATAATAACAATATCATGATATTGTTATTATAATCGATCGCCGCCAATTTTCATCGCCTTTTCAATCCACTTCCTAATCAGATTCCTTTCGGCCCAACCTATAAATAAATCCACCTCCCTGTAAAAACCTATATAAAATCACATGGTTATAACGGCAAAAATTATCTGCGCGCAAACAGGCGAACTTTGACGACAAAATCCCTCGCCCTTCCCTCGGTATGGTTCGTTTATACTTATTTATATGTTTTCTTCGCCTTCCTGACTTAATTATATGTTTCCAGATATCTTCCGTCCTGATTCAACCCTCATCCAGCTCCCTACTCACTTTGCCTGAAGGGTAATTTATTCCGTGCAAAAAGTATAAATATGCAAATATATGTATTGATATCACCGATAAAGGTATAATATTCCGGGCGCGCATCATGCAGCGCGTGCTATCCTATCGAGCGAATGTGATCAGATCCGATACGGATCCTTTGGTCTATCAAAAGTTGCACAATAATTGACCGTCGCTGCTGCTGAAAATACGGGGAACATAACAAATCATCATGTCGCCAGAACGCTTTAATGAATCGCCAGAACGCTCAACATGGCTGGAAACACTTGCGCAAGCCCATGAAGCACTACCGCCGCCATCGACCTACAGAGGAAAACGGTCGACATTCTGATGCGGCCAACAGCTGAAAACCTTCACCCACAACTGGGATTACGCAATATGAAACATGCCATCGCAATTCTCGGTCTGATCATCGTCTCCAGCCCGGCCTTCGCAGCATCGTGCGAAAAAAACTTCACAGTCTCAGGTGTGCCGATGGTTACGGCTGTCTCTTACAAATCCTTTCAGGAATTGCCGAAAGCCAAAGCACCCGCTGTCCTTCAAAAGCTCGCCCAAGCCGTCGCAGCAGAAGGTTTTTCAGGTATCCAGATCAACAAGGCACTCTCGTCAATCGATGCCCATCAGGAAACTAGCGGAAGCGGCAGAATTCAGACCCTGCGCGTTGTCGCCCGCCAGAAAGGCGCCGCTGTCCGGATCGATGCTGTTTTCAACATTCAGGCAGGACAGATCGCCGACAAGGACGTCATCCGCAAGGGCATCTGCGACATCATAAAAGGCGTGTAAGCCACGGCTTGAAGACACCCGGTACAGCGGCACGAGCCTCGAAGCTGGCCTTGCAATCTCCGCAGCCGGCAACAGGCGGCGCGAAAGGAGCTAAGCGCCGCCTGCCGGGCTTTATCAGGACTTCATGTTTAGCAACTCAGGAAAATCGTAGTACCGCAACCGCTTGTCACGGCAGCGGTAGTCATTCTTTGAGGCGTCCACGCTCACGTTGTGTTTTAAGGCTACGCCGACATAGGACCAATTCGGGTCGGCACGTTCCGCCGTGCGCGTGCAAAAAGCGTAAATCCGCCTTTCAGGATCGAGCAGCACGACGCTCGAAATCTCGGCTTTAGTGAAACCTCCGGGTTTGATGGTTCCGCGCAATGCGTCCACATAGTCACGTTTAATCGATCTGGACGGAGGGCGCTGCGAATCCAAAACCGACTGTGGCGCTGGAGTCTGGCAGCCAGTCAATGTCATCGCGGCGGCACAGAGAAGTAAAGCTGTCCTCATTCAATTCAATCCCCAAAAGTCAAAGCGCAACACACACGTATCCACAGCCGAAAATAGCAAGGTCACGCTTCGATAGACCGGGCAATAACCATCAAACAGGTTGCGGCACGCTTTTCGGCAGACGCCGGATCAAGCCTACTTCAACGCGCTGGCACCAATGATGGTGGCTGCATAATCGAGGCGGTAATCCACTTAGCAAAACGCCCGAAACTGTTCAATCAAACCGAGCCACCTCTAATGAACAAATAGACGTATACCCGTTAGAGCGCTGCGGAACCTCGGGCAACCATCATGAAATAAAGAACAAACATTCAAATAAACAAAACGACAAACAAACTTTTACGCATATTTACGAGTTAACACATATACAATACATGCCTATCTATCCTGCAGAAAATCGGACCCACAATTCCTACCCCAATTTTTCAAAGTGAATTACGCAAGCAAGAGACATGTGGGCGTAAACCGCTTTGGGCGTCCGGGGGATCATCGCTTCTCAGCGCCAATTTCAGTGCGATATGCTTGGCGTTGTCGTCGGCTGATCTCGCTTAGACACTGGGCTGCTCGTATACGCCCCACCCTCCACTACAATTCGATCTGCCCGCAGCCCATGGCTCGCCTGATGTCATCATTAAAAATTGGCTTACAGGAGAACGGGGCAAAAACAGAGCGCAGGAAATTTAAGCTTGGCGGGTATTAACAAACCCGGCAAGAACGCGCTCGCGACATCGATTGATATCTACACATGACTAGTTGGTCCGACGAAGTGAAACTCCAGCATATTCCTTCCTCAGCGAAGCCAATGCCTTCACAATGCCCGGGACATTACCCGCAGAGACAGCTAAGTCGAAATAATTCGGATCGGCAGGGGGATTCCCGGCTGCCTTCTCCTGATCCTGAATGACAATGACCCAACCACCCCTACCCCTGATCTCACGGACGAGGTCGACATCAACATTTTGAAAACACAAAAGCAGGAGGAAACAGCCCATATCTCGCGGATTGAACCCTATGACCTTGAAGAGGTAGTCACATTGTCCCTTGGGATCAGGCGTCCAAGGAGCCATCCTGGTCTGCCCTCCATCCGTCATCAGGCGGTCTTTGAGACTAAGCACCAGGCTGTTGGTTTGAAGGTGCGCGCCGTCATCAATAACGCGGCCCTGAGGGACGAATGTCGCGTTGATTTTAAGCTTGGCATCCGATTTGTATAACGCAGCATCGGCAGCGTCAGTAGGCCTGTGGAAATCGGCTAGACAGCATATTTTTTCCGCTGCAGCAAAAGCCTTGGCAAATTGCTCTCCGACAACATAGTCGAGCCAGTGGAGGTCCTCCACCCCCAGTTTGGTGCGCGCGCGAACGTAGCGCCGTTCGTCAAGGGGCATTGTAGCGGAGTAAACGATGGGATGATTTGGGTGTGTGTTTGATGATGGTGTTTGCAGACAGACCGCACAACGGGCGGCACTGGCTATTTGTAGATGGCTCCACGGAGGAAGAAGTCCGCGGTCGGACGAAATTTGAGCCGAATGACAGGGTTTCAGTTCGTCATGGTTTAAGCAAAGCGCGTGCATCGAACACCCGATTGGCGCGAAAAACCCTCAAAGGAGGCGGTGAGGTTCGCGTGACGCAGCTCTGGTCGAAAATAGCAATCGGAAGCGAAAAGGAGGGCCACGTGGGCGAATTAAAAACCCGCTTGGCTGACCAGCTGACCGACAACGCGTATTCGCATGACAAACGATGTCAGCTGCCCTTTTGAACGCGTCAGCTGCCACAGCCCCACGCCGAAGGCGATACCTGAAAGGGACTGCTTTGCGCTTGTGGGTGGCCTGTTGACGCAAGGGTATTCTTCACTGCTGCCTGGTCGCCATGTTTTTCCGGAGGCCTCCCATTCTCCCGCTCTCTTAGGCTAAAAGCTGCATTTTCGACTATTTAGGAGGGCTTCTTCTCCCGTAAATAATGAGTTCCCCATCACTCAGCATCCTCAGACATTTACTCCTTTTAGCCATGTCTAAATCTGATTGTGCAGCTCCGAGCGAGGAGGTGCGGGGCCCGCTCCGTCGTGCTCCTGCCCTTGATGTCCCACCTGCCCCGCCTTCAGTCATGTCGGAAGTAACCCTGTGCGAGGAGTACCCTCCCCGCGATTTGAGCACGGTTGATGCAGATCGCCTCAAGCAGTTTCTGGAGCAAATCGAAGACGGTTATAAGGTACGGATACCCGATAAAACCGAATTTCGTTGCTAACCACTACAGCCTCGCTGCCATATCAACTGGGATAAATATCGAGATAAATTCGATAGGATGCTACCTTCATTCGCCAGAGAACAAATTCGCCAGAAACCTCACACCCCGCTTTCCGCTTATACTCAGGAGAACGTAGCGGGAGTGCGTCAGGAGATTTTTGATGAGTCAGTTTTCGCGGCTCCCTACAAGTTTGCAACGGATGTCGTCACAATCTCTCTCTTAGCCGTGGCCCTACGACCGCGCGCGCGTGCTCTGTTCGACACCATCGTATATCGGGGCGGGGGCATATTGGACACCAACATCAACGGAACGTGGTACACGGGACATGTCGATCTGAAACCGCGCCTCCCTTCAGTTACCTCCGCTTTCCTCTCACGGGATAAAATGACCTCTCTGCCCGCGATCGTACTGGCGACTTCATGGAACGACAGGTTGATTTCCGATCTCTTTGACCGGGTTGCCAGTGTCCTTCTCATCATATCCCCTGACAGCGACGACCTTGAGGGAAGAGAGCCAGACCCCAGAATTCTCGTGCTGGAAGGCGGCTATTCGCTTCCGGAAATTTATGGAGCAGTCGACGAGGCTGTGGCTTCGGACCTGGAGCGCAACGGGCATGATGCTCCAGCGGATGACGTTGATAGTGAGGAGGAGGAGGAGGAGGAGGAGGAGG
>NZ_JWJH01000065.1 GCF_000949865.1 Rhizobium nepotum 39/7
ACCTACAGAGGAAAACGGTCAACATTCTGATGCGGCCAGCAACTGAATCCACTTAGCGAAACGCCCGAAACTGTTCAATCAAACCGAGCCACCTCTGCCCGTGTTCAAAGCCGAGAGAGCGGGTGTTTCTATGCACGCCGTTCGAGGGAAGTTCGCAGCAATTCGATCAGGGGTGAGCGTTGGTCCGGCTTGAGTTTGTCGAGATTATACTGCCGCCAGCGGATGGCCGGAAGCTCAGCAACGTGACCAATCTTCAGCAAGGACCAGTCCGGTTCTCCGCGCTCGAAGCCGATCAAAAATTCACGGTGATGATCCGGCATGCCGCCGATCAGCATCTCGATCATTTCATGCTGGGTTTGGACCAGTTCATCGATTGCGACAGTCTCCTCGGTCATGCCTTCGAAGCCATTGCTGTATTCGTTTGCGAGGTCCTTGACGCGGCCTGATAGCACCTCGCCCATAGGGCGGTTGTGACTGAGCAGATAGACGATGAACGCTTCGCGGAGGTCGTCGCTCAGCCCTTCATGGGCGAGCAGACCTTGCACGTCGAAGAGATCGCGCGGGTGCTGCCGGTCCAGTGCTGCAACCAGCTTGCCCGCAAACAGGTCTTCGAAGGAAACAACGCTGGTTTCCGCAAAGCCGAATGCCTCTTCGACCACCTCGGTGACAGGAATGGTGGAAGGTTCATGAACCACGCCACGCAATACGGGCGAGACTTCGATCTTGACCTGCGTGCCCTCCGCAATCACGAGAAGACGAAGGATGGCGCCGTCGTGGATGTTTTCGGTGACGCGAGCGCCGGGCAGCTCCGCCAGAGCTGCCGCCTTGATGCGCTTCATGGAGGCATCAATCCCAGCCAAAGCCTCCGGCCTGTCATGTACCGGCAGATACATCAGATCGATATCGACCGAGAGGCGCGGTAGGTTGCGAACAAAGAGGTTGATCGCCGTTCCGCCCTTGAGAGCAAAACAGGCTTCGCGCGCCACAATGGGAAGAAGGCGCATAAGGAGCCGAACCTGGGCCTGGTACTGGTCACGAAACGGCATCAAGGTCCTCCGGCACGGTTATCAGATAGACCGGATCGAGCCTGCCTCCGGGAACAAGCATGCGTTTGCCCTTGCCCAGATCGATCGCATCCTTGTCCAGACGCTTGAGCCACGCATGACGGTGACGATCCGCGAAGAGGAAGAACAGGCGTTTCACCTTGACGCTGTCACAGTCCACCAGCAACTTTTGCAGCCGCCTTGGGCTGAAATTTGCAGCACTCTGCATGATCATGTCGGCCTGATGGAAACTTTCATGGCGCGGCAATTCATCGAGCATTTCGAGATAGGCGCGCTCAGGCTGGGAAAGCGTCAATGGCCAATCCCATTGCCCCCACGCAAGCGAGGTCAGGCTACCGCCCTGAAAACGGGTGAGATCGCGGCCTGTTCCGTCCGTGATATTCCAGGCAAGGCTGCCAAGCCCCTTTGTTGTGGGATCATTACGGAAGAGGGTCGCGCTGTTGTGATAGACAAAGCGCTGAGGAAGGTTCAGCTTGTCCAACCATGTCGGCGGCTTTTCCGGCCCGTAGAGATGAATGGTCTTCGTCTCGTGCGAGAGGTAATGCGCAAAGCCCTGTAGCTCCAGTGCCGTGCGCCCACCGACATAGAAAGGCGTTCGCAAGAGCAGGCTCTGAAGAGAGATGACGACTTGCTGCCAGCTCAGCGTGCCGCGCGGCCTTTTGTAGACGCTACGCACCGGCTG
>NZ_JWJH01000066.1 GCF_000949865.1 Rhizobium nepotum 39/7
TGATCTGAACCCTTCAAACTGGACCGTTTTTGGTTAGAGTTTTCCGGTGCATTTTCCTGGCTGGGAAAGGAACGGAAGACGATGAAAGCATCGCAGTTTTCGGACGCACAGAAGGCGTTCATTTTGAAGCAGGGTGATGAAGGAGTGTCGGTGGCCGAGATCTGCCGGAAGGCAGGGATCAGCCAGGCGACCTATTTCAACTGGAAGAAAAAATACGCGGGCATGCTGCCGCCGGAGATGAAGAAGCTGAAGCAGCTCGAGGACGAGAATGCGCGGTTGAAGAGGATCGTCGCGGACCTGACGCTGGATCGTGAGATGTTGCAGGATGTCATTCGGCGAAAGCTCTAAGGCCTGCTCGGAAACGCGAGATGGTGAAAGGTATGTGCCGGGATTGGGCGATCTCGATCCGTCGTGCCTGTGGTGCGCTGAACTTCGATCGTTCGACTTACCACTACACCTCTCGCCGTGCCGATCAGGCCGGTCTGGAACGTCGAATTCGTGAGATCTGCGAGACACGTGTCCGCTACGGTTATCGTCGTGTACATGTACTCCTGGAACGCGAGGGTTGGGGGACCAACATCAAGCGAACCTACCGCATTTACAGAGACCTGGGCCTGCAACTGCGCAACAGGACACCGAAGCGGCGGGTGAAGGCAAAGCTTCGGGAAGATCGGCAAACGGCTGTCGGCCCGAATGATGTCTGGGCCATGGACTTCGTTCACGACCAGCTCGCGACCGGCAAGAAACTGCGGGTGCTCACGGTGGTCGACACCTTCTCGCGCTATGTGCCGGTGCTTGATCCACGTCACAGCTATCGAGGTGAAGATGTCGTGCAAACCCTGGAACGGGTATGCCGGAAAGTTGGCTATCCGAAGACGATCCGTGTCGATCAGGGGACTGAGTTCGTGTCTCGCGATCTTGACCTCTGGGCCTACGCCAAAGGCGTCACCCTTGACTTCTCACGCCCCGGCAAACCGACCGACAATGCGTTCATTGAAGCATTCAATGGCCGCTTCCGCGCCGAATGCCTGAACCAGCACTGGTTCCTGACCCTTGCGGATGCCCGCGAAAAGATGGAGGATTGGCGTATAGACTACAATGAGTTTCGGCCGCATGGTGCGATCGGCAATAAGGTGCCGATCTCGCTGATGAAATCAGGAGGCTCAACCAGCCCGCCTCCCTGAATGGAGCCGGAAAACTCTAGCCTCAGTTGGTCCAGAAACCTGGGGCGGTTCAGTGGAATGCAGTGATGTCGATGGGTTGACAGCAATAATAGGAGCGCTGGGTCATGTTCAGACTAGGCGCTGATCTCAAGGTTAACCTGCATCGCGAACCGATCGACTTTCGGGCCGG
>NZ_JWJH01000067.1 GCF_000949865.1 Rhizobium nepotum 39/7
GCCGTCATATGGGAAGACATTGCGTTTCTGCCGCCCATCCTGAACCGAATTCGCTCAACGACGGGCAAGCGTCGGCAGCAGGCGGACGAACGCGACACTGCGGCGAATGCCACAACGGTCAGCACGTGATGCATCGGTCGATATGGGTTGCGGTGCTCGCGGTTGGCTGTGTGTTGTGCTTCGAGCGCACCGGCGGGCTGGATCGGATGGTCGCGCTCACCTCTGCTTCTGCAGAGGACACGCTTTCAGCCTCGTTCTCGATCTGTGGTGAAGACCGCCGCATGAACTGCGTCGTCGACGGCGACACCTTCTGGTTCAAGGGAGAGAAAATCCGGATCGCCGATATCGACACACCCGAACTCAGCCCGCCCCGTTGCACGGTAGAACGGGTCAAGGGCGAGGCGGCCAAAGCACGTATTCTGGTTCTCCTAAACGCTGGCCCATTCTCGATGAGCACGGAATTGCGCGACGAAGACAGGTATGGTCGCAAGCTCAGGACTGTCAGCCGAAAAGGGCAATCGTTTGGCGAGATTCTCGTGGGAGAAGGCCTTGCGCGTCGATGGGACGGTGCGCGTCGAAGCTGGTGCGATAGCTGACCGCAAACCAGGCCGTTCCAATGTTATCATCCGCCGGCATCGCCGGCCATGCGAGATGGATCGTAACCGGGATCGGCCGAAACCGTATGGCGGGTTCGGTGCGCTTGCGCATAGAGCCGTGCGGCGAAGCCGCCTCGCCCAGTTCCCTGTCTGAAATCATCACTGCGATGAATCGGTGACACCGGATCGATTCAGATAAGTCGTTGGACGCTGCTTGCCGAGACAGCGACAATGAGGGCATGGAAGACAAGGAGACATGCCCGGTTCATCTTCACCGCATCGAGACGGCGCAGAACATGCGGCGCTTCTACATGCTGGCGATCCAGCCGACACTGTTCGGCGGGGCTTCGGTCATCCGCAACTGGGGCCGGATCGGATCGGGCGGCCAGACGATGATGCAGACCTTCGATCATGCGGACGATGCGAATACAGCACTCTCCCGTCTCGAACGAACCAAGAGACGACGTGGCTATGGGGACGCGGGCAGCACCGACTAGCCGGTTCAATCGACCGACTTCCTGCATTTCCTGTGGCTTTCGCTGATCTTACGGGCGTTCTTGCCTTTCTGCCCCTTTCCTCGCCACATCTTCGTTGTCAAAGCTGAAGGACCGAAAACCTAAGAGGACCGTCCTTCATGACCACGACCAACGAGATCGCCGACAAGATCGCAGCCGACCAGAACCTCACCAAGGCGCAGGCCAAGAC
>NZ_JWJH01000068.1 GCF_000949865.1 Rhizobium nepotum 39/7
TGCATCTGGCGGAGGTCTTTTGTTGTTTCGGGCGGTGGTTTTGCGAGTTGGTCGGTTCTTCTGCGGAGCATGAGATTTGCGCGCACGAGGCGGATGAAGGCGAGCGGGGTTTTGACGGTGGTCTGGTCGGCTTTGGCCATCTGCAACAGCAGATAGGCGATAAGGGCGACGGCGATCTGGATGCGGACGGCGTTTTCGGAAGTGCCGAGGAAATGCCGGATCTTCAGCGTCTGCTTGACGAAACGGAAGAACAGTTCGATCGCCCAGCGGCGTTTGTAGAGATCGGCGATCTCTTGTGCTGGCGCATCGAGATCGTTGGACAGGATGCGCAGCACCTTGCCGGTTTCGAGCACCACGCCGATCTCGCGCACCGGCTTTCCGAACGGGTTCTTCCGGTTTTTCGCCTGACGGGCGGGCAACAGGCCGATGCGGTCCGACAGGATTGCGCCGCCGTCCATGATGGGCCCCTCTTCGAGTAGGCTCAGCCTCGTATGGGATTTGAAGCGGGTGACGATGCGGCATCCGGCCCGGTCGAGTTTTTCCCACCAACCGAAATCGTAATAGCCCAGATCGAAGACATAGGTGGCTCCGGCCTCGACCGGCATGGTTTTGGCAGGCGTGATGTCGTTGACCCTGGCTGGCGTCACTGCCGCATAGATCGGCCGTTCGGCATCGGCGTCATAGATCATATGGACCTTGGCACCGCAGGTCTGACCGGAAAATCGCGCTCATTGCGAGGATGCCTGGCTCAGGCGCACGCCGGTGGCGTCGATAAGATAGGTTGCCTCGCCCATCTTGCGGCGCAGACCGCGTGAGGCCCTGGCGACCATCTCGGTGAAAAGTCCGGCAAACACCGCGTTGGGGCGCAGGCGGTTGGCATCGGCAAGCGTCGAACGCGAGGCAGGCCGCGCGCCAAGATGATAAAGGCGGGCCGAATGGCTCTCCAGACCGCCGACGATCTCACGTAGGCTCGCAGCACCCGAAAACTGGCCATATAAAAGCGCGATCAGCTGGCTTTTGGTCGACAGCCGCCGAACATGCCTGTCCGCACCGTGTTCGTCCACAAGCCGCTCGAAGCTTGCCCACGACAGACGCTTCAAAAGATCATGCAAAACGCTATTCTTGTGCCGCACGGTGTTGCTTCCCTTCGTGTCCGAGATCGTCGCCAAACGCTCGAACACAAGTAGAATCAACACCGTGCGCCTTGTCTACAAAATTTAAACCGGACAGTAGTGGG
>NZ_JWJH01000069.1 GCF_000949865.1 Rhizobium nepotum 39/7
ATATGCCGCGGTAGTCACCAAGGAAGGTCTGCGGATAAATCTGACCGCGGCCGGGCTGGTAGTCGAGAAGCACGGTAAGCGACAAGCTGAGGCCGTTCAGGCGTTGTAGCGCCACGGCATAAGGGCATCGATTTCGCTACTGGGCCAGCCATTTGCAAGGCGCTCGAGCGTCTGCGTCAGCCAGGCCTGGGGATCGACAGAATTCATCTTTACAGTCTGCAGCAGCGTCGCGATTGTCGCCCATGTCCTGCCGCCACCATCACTGCCAGCGAAGAGGCTATTTTTTCTTGTAATCGCCTGCGGTCTGATCGCTCGCTCGATTATGTTGGAGTCGATCTCGACACGGCCGTCGGTCAGGAAGCGTTCGAAGACGTCACGACGCTTGATCGAGTACCGTAGAGCTTCAGCGAGTTTGGATTTGCCTGATACTCGCGGCAAAGTCGCCTGCCACAGAGTGAAGAGGTCACGGACGATCGCCGCCGAGCGTTCTTGTCGGGCTGCGACACGCGCCTCAGGGCTTTGGCCACGGACTGTATCCTCTATTTCCCAGAGCGTTGCCATTCGCTCGACTGTCTCTGTGGCGACCCTGGAGCTTTTGGCGACATGCAATTCATAGAATTTGCGACGACTATGCGCCCAGCAACCAGCCAGAATAACGCCGTCGTTGCCGCCGTCCCTGCGGACAAGCTTGCTGTAGGCCCCGTACCCGTCAACCTGCAGAATCCCGCGATAGCCGCTGAGGTGCCGTGCCACGCAATCGGTCGCCCGACTGTCTTCGAAGCGATAGGCCACCATCGGCGGACCGTTGCCTCCAAATGGTCGGTCATCCCTGGCATACGCCCATAGCCATGCGGTTTTCGCCGACCCGGACCCAGGCGCAAGCGTCGGCAGGGTCTCCGAAGCTACCGGCGTCAACGCAAACGACCTTCAGTTGGAACGGCCGCACCCGCAAGTACTGCTGCGCGGCAAAGGGCGCAGAGACCGCGTCATCCCCATTCCTCAGGATCTGGCGAGAGCACTGACAGCCTTGTTGGCCGAACACGCAATCGCAAACCACGAGCCGCGACCTATATTCGTCGGCGCCCGCAACGAGCGCCTGACGCGCTTCGGAGCAACCCACATCGTGCGGCGAGCTGTGGCCCAGGCCGTGACCATCAGGCCGGCCTTGGCCCAAAAACCTATATCGCCTCACATCTTCCGACACTCACTGGCCATGAAGCTCCTCCAGTCGGGCGTTGACCTTCTGACGATCCAAGCCTGGCTCGGGCACGCACAGGTCGCTACAACCCATCGCTATGCCGCCGCCGATGTCGAGATGATGCGTAAAGGTCTCGAGAAGGCTGGAGTCGCCGGCGATCTTGGCGTCCGCTTCCGACCAAATGACGCCGTGCTGCAACTGCTGAACAGCATCTAAGTATTATGTGGCGGAGAATTCCAGATTAGACCGGCCTCGGCCGGCGCAGGGACGGATCCGCCACATAATCTCGCCCGACACATAAGAACGGATCACTGCCAGCATCTCGAACCAGCGACAGCAAGCTATCAGGCCCCTTACGAAAGTCGATTGGATGGCTCGCGAGGAAGACTTTGACGCCTGACGGGATCATGCTGAAAGTACCGCCCGGATCACCCGTTGCAGGTGCGCCGCGTCAACATCCGATCCGGCCCGGATAACAACATCGCCGATGACAACATCAATCACCGAATTTGAGCCGCCAGAACCGGCTTGCGTGCAAACAGCGGCTCCGGACGACGCGGATCGCTGTCGCTCCCGAGCATCGCGACGCCAGCCAAATAACTGCGATGGATGAATTCCAATGCGATGTGCGATCGCTGAAACACTGGCACCCGGTTCCATCGCCTCTGCAACAGCATGTTCTTTGAATTCATCCGACCAACGTCGGCGGAACTGCCTTGGAGCGCCTTCCAGGCGCTCAGGGACAGCCTCGATCATATGGAAGTTTCTGGTTCCAGAGCCAGGCGCAGACATAGAAGCTCACAGTTTGTGAATCGTCTATCTGCAATACAGCCGCACGCTCTAACTACGCCAGATGGGGTCAGCTTGCCGCTTAC
>NZ_JWJH01000007.1 GCF_000949865.1 Rhizobium nepotum 39/7
CCCATCGTCAAAAAACTGACATTTTTGCTATGATACTGAAAATACAGGATAATTTCGCAAACAGTGGGGCCGGGAGGGACGTGGAGGTGGAATCCTCCTCCGTTTTCGCCGCGCATGTGGGGTCCCATTCCCATGGGTTTTCGCAAATAGCCTGCCAAGAGCCGTGATTTTGCCGGAAGAGCCTTCGCTAAACCCTCAAAGCCGGCTGTCAAAGCACCGGGCCGTGCTTTAGAAACGGCATATGAGACGCTCAAACAACAACCCGATTGCCGCAGGCCTGTTTGCATGACCAGAACGCCAGCCCCTATAAAGACCGACTTACCCGAACTTCCCGTCAGCGACGTTCTGACCGATATCGCCGAAGTGTTGGGCAAAGCAAAGCGTGCGGTTCTCTCGGCCCCACCGGGTGCGGGCAAGACGACGCTGGTGCCTCTCCATCTTTTGCAGCAGGAATGGCGCGGCGACGGCAAGATCATTCTTCTCGAACCGCGCCGGCTTGCCGCCCGGGCTGCGGCAGGGCGCATGGCCGACCTGCTTCACGAGAATGTTGGAGAAACCGTCGGCTACCGCATGCGACTCGACAACCGTATCTCCTCGAAAACCCGGATAGAAGTGGTGACCGAAGGGGTATTCGCCCGGATGGTTCTGGACGATCCCGAACTTGCCGGCGTTTCGACCGTGATTTTCGACGAGTTTCATGAACGTTCACTGGATGGCGATTTCGGACTGGCGCTTGCGCTCGATGTGCAGGAGGGATTGCGCGAGGATCTGCGCATCCTCGTCATGTCCGCTACCCTTGATGTCGAGCGCATCAGTGCGCTGATGGGGGAGGCTGCGGTCATTCAGAGCCTTGGCCGGACATTCCCGATCGACATTCGCTACGAGGATCGCTGGCAGGGCGTTCCGGTCGAGGAGAAGGTTAGCAAGGCCATCACTGAAGCCCATGCATCGGAAACAGGTTCCATCCTTGCTTTCCTGCCGGGTCAGGCGGAAATCACCCGCACGGCCAACCGGCTGGAGGGTCGTTTTTCCGACGATACGGATATTATCCCGCTTTATGGCAATCTTTCCCAGAAGGAGCAGGATGCGGCGATCAAGCCGGCACCGGCCGGACGGCGCAAGATCGTGCTTGCCACCTCGATCGCCGAAACGTCGATTACCATCGACGGCGTGCGTGTGGTGATCGACAGCGGATTGCAGCGACTACCGGTCTTCGAACCAGCCACAGGAATAACAAGGCTGGAGACCGTGCGGGTGTCCAGGGCTTCCGCCGACCAGCGAGCCGGCCGCGCCGGGCGAACGGAACCCGGCATTGCGGTCCGCCTGTGGCATCCGGGACAGACGGCGGCGCTCAACGCCTTTACGCCACCACAAATTCTGGCGAGCGATCTTTCCGGTCTCGCGCTCGATCTTGCCCATTGGGGCGTTCATGATCCTGCCGCGCTTGCTTTTCTGGATGCGCCTCCCGAGGCGGCGCTGAAGGAATCGATTGCGCTTCTCAAAAATCTGGGTGCGCTTGACGAAGGCGGCGCACTGACACGACGCGGCCGCCTGATGCGCGGCCTTTCACTGCCGCCACGGCTCGCGGCAATGGTGATTGCGGCTGCGAGCGAAGGCAGCGGGAAAACGGCGGCGATGCTCGCCGTCATGCTGACGGAACAGGGCCTGGGCGGAAACGACATCGATCTCGATGAAAGACTGCGGCGCTTTCTTTCCGAGAGAAGCGAAAGGGCGCAGGCGGCGCGCAAGCTGGCATCGAGACTTCTCGATGCGATCGGCGGTGCAAAAGCGATAACCGAACAGGCAAGCGAGGCTGGTCCCCTGCTACTGCACGCCTATCCGGACCGGATTGCCCTTCAGCGCGGAGCACGCGGCCGCTATGTGATGGCGAATGGCCGCGGCGCCGAACTTGCCGAGACCGAACGGCTGGCGGCGAGCAGGATGCTGGTGGTGGCCGATGTTACCGGGCGGGCGGCGCAACCGCGCATCCTTTCTGCGGCAAGCATAGAGCGGGCCGATATAGAAGAGCGGATGCCACACCTTATCGCACAGCAGGATCAGCTGCTTTTCGACAAAGCGAGCGGCCAGGCGCGTGCACGCCGCGTCACGCGTCTCGGCGCGATCATCCTCGACGAGACGCCCCTGCCCCGCCCCGAAGGCGAACGGGCAGCGCAGGCTCTGGCCAACGGTGTTCGGGAATTCGGCATCGGCATCCTTCCCCTCTCGAAAGAAACCCTGCAGCTGCGCGACAGGATCGGCTTTCTGCACACCAGCATCGGTGAACCCTGGCCGGATGTCAGCGACGAGGCATTACTTTCGCGACTGGATGACTGGTTCGTTCCTTTCCAGCACGGCGCGCGCAGCCTGCAGGATATCCGGCCCGGCAGTCTTTCCGAGGGGCTTTTGTCTTTGGTACCCCATGAGGTCGCGCGCGATCTCGGCAGGCTGGCGCCAACGCATTTCGAAGCACCGACGGGCCAGCGGCATCCCATTCGTTACGACGCCAGCGAACCGACCCTTTCCATTCGCGTGCAGGAGCTTTTCGGACTGACCACCCACCCGGCCATCGCGCAGGGGCGGTTGCCGCTGCTGCTGGAATTGACCTCGCCGGCGCACAGGCCGATACAGACGACACGCGATCTTCCCGGTTTCTGGGCGGGATCATGGAAAGACGTGCGGGCGGATATGCGCGGGCGTTATCCGCGCCATCCATGGCCGGAGGACCCGGCATCGGCATTGCCGACCAGCCGCGTAAAACCGCGCGGAACGTGACGACGATGAAAAGCGTAGAGGAGACGAAGGTGGCTGGCCATCCGATCGAAACGACAAGGCTTGGCCGCGCCAGCCGCAGGATAAGGCTGCAAACCATCGTATGGCTGCGCTGGCTGGCTGTAGCGGGACAAAGCGCGACGATCCTGTTCGTTGCATCCGCGCTGCATTTTCCCCTGCCGCTTCTGGCTTGCAGCCTTTTGATTGCGGCACTGGCGCTCGCCAATCTGTTTCTCACCGCCCGTTTCCCCTCCACCTATCGTCTGGAGCCGTGGGAAGCGACGTTGCTGCTTGCTTTCGACCTGCTGCAACTGACGGCACTCATCTACATCACCGGCGGTCTTTCCAATCCTTTCGCCCCGCTGATCTGCGTTCAGGTCATCATCGCCTTTGCCTCGCAGCCGCTTCGGCACTCGCTTATCCTCCTCGCCTTTGCCGTCATCTGCTCGACGGCGATCGCCTTTTCGCCGTTTCCGGTCCCCTGGTATCCCGGCGAGGTGTTGCCGATCCAGCTTCTGCTACATGTCGGCACCTGGGTCGCGATCGTCGCCACGACCTCTTTCGCGGCATTCTACGCCTATCGCGTTTCGCACGAGGCGAACCAGCTGGCCGACGCGCTGGCCGCAACCGAGCTGGTGCTGGAACGGGAAAAACACCTTTCCCAGCTGGACGGGCTGGCCGCCGCCGCCGCGCACGAGCTGGGCACACCGCTGGCGACAATCAGCGTCGTTGCCAAGGAAATGGAGAGGGAACTCGGCAATGATGAAAGGTTTGGCGAAGACATAGCGCTGCTGCGCAGCCAGAGCGAAAGGTGCCGCGATATTCTACGCCGCCTCACATCGCTTTCCACCGACAATGAGGAACATATGCGGCGCCTGCCGCTCTCTTCGCTGATCGAGGAGGTGATGGCGCCGCATCGTGAATTCGGCATCCGTCTCGATCTCGTCGAAAAGAACAACCGGGTCGACGAGCCGGTCGGTATCCGGAATGCCGGCGTCATTTACGGGCTGGGCAACCTCATCGAAAACGGCGTGGACTATGCGCGGGAAAAAGTAACCGTGACCGTGGACTATGATTCGCAGAATGTCGCAGTCACCATCGAGGACGATGGGCCGGGATATGCCCATGACGTGCTTGCCCGCATCGGCGAACCCTATGTGACCGAACGTCACAACGACACGCGAGCGGGCGGGTTGGGCCTTGGGCTTTTTATCGCCAAGACACTGCTGGAACGGTCCGGCGCCACCGTTACCTTTGAAAATCGTGGCCTGAGCGGAACTGGAGCGCGGGTTACAATCGTCTGGCCTCGGGCGCTTATGGACGATAAAAGAAGCCGTTGACTTTACCATCCACGTTGAAGCGGCGATAAGAAGAAGAAAAAGCCGACTAAGTTGCCGAAAGGCCGGAAACATGACGACAGAAGACCAGACCCCATCCATCAGCGTGCCGACGGATAACGACGACCCGATCGGGCCTGACAGATCGCTGCTGATCGTTGATGACGACGGCCCCTTCCTGCGCCGGCTTGCCCGGGCGATGGAAACACGCGGATTTGTGGTCGATACCGCCGAGACGGTCAGCGACGGCATTGCGCGCTCCAAGGCTGCGCCGCCCAAATATGCCGTCGTCGATCTGAGGCTTGCCGATGGCAACGGTCTGGAGGTCATCGAAGCCATCAGGCAGAACAGGGACGATACGCAGATCGTCGTTCTGACCGGTTACGGCAATATCGCAACCGCCGTTACCGCCGTGAAACTCGGGGCGCTGGATTATCTGGCCAAACCTGCCGATGCGGACGATGTCTTCAATGCGCTGACGCAGCGCAAGGGGGAAAAGACCGAAGTTCCCGAAAACCCAATGTCAGCAGACCGGGTGCGGTGGGAACATATTCAGCGCGTTTATGAAATGTGCGAACGCAACGTCTCGGAAACCGCCCGCAGGCTCAACATGCACCGGAGAACGTTGCAGCGCATTCTGGCCAAACGCGCGCCGAAATAGAGCATTTCCAGTACAAAGTGCGAAGCGGTTTTACGTCTGGAAAATGCGCTGGAACCGGCATCACTCTCCGAAGCTGCGCCCGGTCGTCCATTCCGCCAGCATCAGCCGGGTTGCCGCCGTTCTGGAGAAATCCAGCGTCACCGATTTGCGGGTCGCCGGCGGCAATTTATGTTCCGGCGCATCCCGAAGCATATGGGCGCCATAGCCATCCGACAGGATAAGCCCGCATTCTTCCGGGAAGATTTCGAGCGGTACTTCCGGATGGGTGGCGAAAAACAGCCGGTCGCAATGCAAACGGTATTCCGGCCATTTGCGATCGACACGGAAATCCTCAATGGAGGATTTGATTTCGATGATCCAGATTTCACCTTTTGCCGACAGGCTGATGAGATCTGCCCTTCTCCCGCTCGCAAGCGGCAGTTCCGGCAACACCGAATGGCGCATCTCGTGCAAAAGCACCTGAACACCGCGACGCACCAGCATCGCCTTGTCCGACTGGCGGCCGTCGATTAACGGATTATTGTTGGTAACGGAAAGAATAGTCATGGATAAAGGCTGCTGAAACGTTTGGCCTATTGTTGCAAAAAGACAATCAACAGGCAATTTTAAATGCACATCCGTTCTGTGGCAGCGTAACCGCTTGCCAAGTCGGGTTTAATAGAAAATAACCGATTTATCCAATTAAGCCTACTCCTTCGCACAATTTGGCGAATTTTCCGCGAGAACGATATGCGCATCCGTACCTCATTGACCGTACTTGGTCTGACGGCAGCACTGGCTCTGGCCGGCTGCGCCGAAACCACATCACAAACATCTGGCCAGACATCCGGCAAGGTAGCGGCGTCAGTGCCGGTCGCCGACCCGGTTCCGGCAAAGGTCGAAACCGTCCAGATCTTCAACGATGTTTACGGCTCTGTGACCGACGCGGGCTATGCGCTGCCAGCCATTCCGATCAATCGTGTGAACGAGAAGTACCGTCGCCAGATCGTCGAGTTCCAGACGAACGAACGTCCGGGCACGATCATCGTCAACACGCGTGAGCGTTTCCTTTATTATATCATGTCCGGCAACCGCGCAGTTCGTTACGGTATCGGCGTCGGCAAGGCTGGTTTCGCCTGGGCTGGTGAAGCCTATGTCGCCTGGAAGCAGGAATGGCCGATGTGGCATCCGCCGAAGGAAATGGCGGACCGCAAGCCGGAAGTCGCCAAGTATGTCGAGGCAGGCATGGGTCCGGGCCTTTCCAACCCACTCGGTGCGCGCGCCATGTACCTCTTCAACGAAAAGGGACAGGACACGCTGTTCCGCATCCATGGTTCGCCCGAATGGGCCTCGATCGGCACCGCCGCCTCTTCCGGCTGCATCCGCATGATCAACCAGGACGTCATCGACCTTTACAGCCGCGTTCGTCCCGGCCGCAGCACCAAGGTCGTCGTGATCCAGTAAGATCAGATATCGGACAAAGAAAAAGCCGCCGTGGAATTCCCCGGCGGCTTTTTTGTTTATTAAAGCCTGGCGCGGCTTCAGGCCGCCTGCTTCGCCTTCAGTTCCAGGCGACGGCGATGCAAAACCGGTTCGGTATAGCCATTCGGCTGCTCCCGGCCCTTCAGTACGAGCTCGACGGCGGCCTGAAAAGCGACCGATCCTTCAAAGTCGGACGCCATCGGCAGATAGGCCGGATCGCCGGCATTTTGGCTATCGACCACACCGGCCATGCGCTTCATGGTCTCAACGATCTGCTCTTCCGTGACCACACCGTGGCGCAGCCAGTTGGCCATATGCTGTGCGGAGATGCGAAGCGTGGCGCGGTCTTCCATCAGCCCGACATTGTTGATGTCAGGCACCTTGGAGCAACCAACGCCCTGATCGACCCAGCGCACGACATATCCAAGAATGCCCTGCGCGTTATTGTCGAGTTCGCGCTGGATTTCCTCCGGCGTCCAGTTGGGACGCGGCACGACCGGCACTGAAAGAATATCGGAGAGCTTTGCGCGACCGCGGCTTTTCAAACCCTCCTGAACCTCCGCGACATCGACCTTGTGATAATGCGTGGCATGCAGCGTCGCCGCCGTCGGCGAAGGCACCCAGGCGGTGTTCGCGCCAGCCTTGGGATGCGCGATCTTCTGCTCCAGCATGGCGGCCATCAGGTCAGGCATGGCCCACATGCCCTTGCCGATCTGCGCATGGCCGGAAAGGCCGCATTCCAGTCCGATATCGACGTTCCAATTCTCGTAAGCCGCAATCCAGGGCGCTTGTTTCATATCGCCCTTGCGGATCATCGGGCCTGCCTCCATCGAGGTATGAATCTCGTCGCCCGTGCGGTCGAGGAAGCCCGTATTGATAAAGACGACCCGGTCTTTTGCCGCGCGGATGCTTTCCTTGAGGTTGACCGTGGTGCGGCGCTCCTCATCCATGATGCCCATTTTCATGGTGTTAGGCACCATGCCGACGAGGTTTTCGACCTGCGTGAAAATCTCGTTGGCGAAAGCGACTTCCTCCGGTCCGTGCATTTTCGGTTTGACGACATACATGGAACCGGCGCGGGAATTCTGACGCCGCCCGGACGGGCCGACATCGTAAAGCGCGATCAGTCCCGTCACGACGGCATCCATGATGCCTTCCGGCACCTCACGGCCATCCCTGTCCAGGATCGCCGGATTGGTCATGAGATGACCGACATTGCGCACCAGCATCAGGGAGCGCCCCGGCAAAGTGAGTGCCGAACCATTGGGGGCTGTATAATAACGATCGGGGTTAAGGCTGCGGGTAAAGGTCTTGCCGCCCTTCAAAACCTCTTCCGTCAGATCTCCGCGCATCAGGCCAAGCCAGTTGCCGTAGACCAGCACCTTGTCCTCGGCATCAACAGCAGCAACCGAATCCTCGCAGTCCATGATGGTCGTCAGAGCCGATTCGAGAACGACGTCCGATATGCCCGCCCTGTCACCCTTGCCGATTTCAGTCGTCGGATCGATGACGATCTCGGTGTACAAACCGTTCTTGCCAAGCAGGATCGTGGCCGGGTTACCTGCCTCACCGGTGAAGCCCTTGAATTGCGCGGCGTCCTTCAGCCCCGTCGTGCCGTCACCGATTGCAAACTGCAATACGCCGTCAACGATCCTGAAGCCGGTCACATCCGACCAGCCTACCGTTCCGAGCGGAGCCGATTCGTCGAGGAAGTTTCGCGCCCAGGCAATGACCTTGTCGCCGCGTTTCGGATTGTAGCCCCTGCCCTTTTCCGCACCATCCGCATCGGAAATCGCATCCGTGCCATAGAGCGCATCGTAAAGCGAACCCCAGCGTGCATTCGCAGCATTCAGGGCATAACGCGCATTCATGACCGGCACGACGAGCTGCGGGCCTGCGACGGCAGCAATTTCCGGATCGACGCTGCTCGTTTCCACCGTGAAGCCGGGACCTTCCGGCAGCAGATAGCCGATTTCCTTCAAAAACCCTTCATAGGCATCGAAATCCGTCGGCGCGCCGTTCTGCCGGTACCAACCATCCAGTTTTTCCTGCAAGGCGTCGCGCTTTGCGAGCAATTCACGATTAACAGGGGAAAGCTCATGGACGATGGCCGAAAAGCCTTCGAAGAAAGTTTCTGCATCGAGACCCGTGCCCGGCAAAACCTCATCCGTCAAAAAAGCATAAAGCCTGTCATCGATGGAAAGACCGAATTTATTCGTGCGGCTCACATGCGCCTCCTCTTTATCTTAAGAGCGCAGATTGGACGCGGAGGCAGGCGTTCGTCAATTGCGAGGCGCAACCAAATATTATTTCCATTTTGGAAAGAATGCGGACGATAATCGCCTTTTTCTACAAAAGCGCCTGCAGGTCCTTGATGCGGTCGTTCACTAGCCAGCCGTAATAGTTTTCTTCCGGCAGCAGCGGCTGCTCCCCGCCTGCTGCACGCTGACGGTTCTTCTGGGCGAGCGCGGCCGCGCGCTGCGTCGAGCCACCGACATTATAAAGCGTGGAGGTAACGCCCGGATTTTTGGAAACATCCATGTCGGCAATCGATCTGTAGTCGTCGATCGATTTGCGGATAGACGCCGCCATGAAGGCCAGCGAGCGGTCTGGATCCATGATCGCCGTATAAACGGCGGTAGCGTCGTTTTCGTCCAGCTTCTCGTAACCCGAGGTTTTTGACACCATGTCGGACAACATCAGCGCCGTCAGCGGATTGATCTGGCCGAGACCGAAGGTCTGTCCGGCGTAAAAGGGCTGGAAAAATACGGCACTGAGACGATTGTTCGGATAGGCGACGCCATCCACCGTCTTGCCGCGGAAGCTGTCTTCCCAGACATCTTCCCGACAGTTCCACAGGCTGTAGGAATCCTTCTTCGACTGGCACTTGGCAAATTGCGAATGCGCCAGAAACTGCGCGATGGTTTCGTCCTTGTAGCCGAAACGGAAGCTGCTGCCGGCATAGGAGGCGGCCTTGACGTAATAGGATTGCAGGCGGTCATAGGCGTCGACATTATAGGTATGCTCGCCGACGATCGCCCCGATCATATGGATCGGATCGATACCATAGCGCCCGGCGGTGGCCTTGATCTTGGCGACCAGCGCCTTGTCGGAGGACAGCAGATCGATCACCTTCTGATATTTGCGCTCGAAAGAGGTATTGGAGGCCTTGGTCCTGCGTGCGGAGGCGCCTGGAACGCCCGGCTGCTCGGCATTGCGATTGCCCGGCGGAACGACCGTTGCTGCCTCGGCATAAGAAGGCGAGACGACGGTAAACGTCAAAGCGGCGGCAAATGCCAGAAGAGTTTTGCGCACGAGCGAATGCCTTTTCTCAAGCCGGTCTTTCCCGGAACAAGGGGAAACCGGACCATTCCAACAAAGCGGTTCCAACCGGAATGCAGCCTTTCCCATAAACAAAATGGGGGCTGAATGCGAGACAAGGCGATAAAATAAAAGAGTGCGGCAAATGTGGCCGCACTCTCCTGGCGTTACTCTCCGAAATGTTCAGAGAATGTAGCGGGACAAATCCGTATCGGCGGCAAGATCACCGACATGTTTTTTGACGTATTCCTGATCGATCTTGACGGCGGAGCCGCCTCGATCCGGTGCGTTGAAGGAAATCTCGTCGAGAACACGCTCCATCACCGTCTGCAGGCGGCGCGCACCGATATTTTCGACCGACGAGTTAAGATGAACGGCCACATCGGCCAGAGCATCGATCGCATCGTCGGTGAAATCGAGGTCGAGTTCTTCCGTCGCCATCAGCGCCTTGTACTGGCGGATGAGGCTCGCTTCCGTCTCTGTCAGGATGCGGCGGAAATCCTCCTTCGTCAGCGGCTTCAGCTCGACGCGGATAGGCAGGCGACCCTGAAGCTCCGGCAGAAGGTCGGACGGCTTTGCCACATGGAACGCGCCGGATGCGATGAACAGGATGTGGTCCGTTTTCACCGGGCCATATTTCGTCGAAACCGTCGTGCCTTCGACCAGCGGCAGGAGATCGCGCTGCACACCTTCACGCGAGACGCCGGCACCCATGCCGCCATCGCGGGCGGCGATCTTGTCGATCTCGTCAAGAAAGACGATGCCGTCATTTTCCACCGACTTCACCGCTTCGCGCTGGATCATTTCATTGTCGAGCAGCTTGTCGGATTCGTCGCGGACGAGATCGATGTAGGATTTGGAGACCGTGGTGCGCACCTTCTTGGTACGACCGCCCATGGCCTTGCCGAACATTTCCGACAGGTTGAGAACGCCGATATTGGCGCCCGGCATGCCGGGAATCTCAAAGCCGGGCATGCCCGAGCCGCTGTCTGCAACCTCGATGTCGATTTCTTTGTCGTCCAGCTCGCCATCGCGCAGCTTCTTGCGGAAGTTTTCGCGTGTCGCAGGAGAGGAGGTCGATCCGACAAGGGCGTCGAGCACCCGTTCTTCGGCGCTGGCATGCGCCTTTGCCTGAACTTCGGCGCGTTTCTTTTCACGTACGAGACCGATACCGATCTCGACCAGATCGCGGATGATCTGCTCGACATCGCGGCCGACATAACCGACTTCGGTAAATTTGGTCGCCTCGACCTTGATGAAGGGCGCGCCGGCAAGCTTGGCAAGGCGGCGGGAAATCTCCGTCTTGCCGACACCGGTCGGCCCGATCATCAGAATGTTTTTCGGCATGACTTCGTCGCGCAGGCTCTCATCGAGTTGCTGGCGACGCCAGCGGTTGCGCAGCGCAATCGCGACCGCACGTTTCGCATCATGCTGGCCGATGATGTGGCGGTCGAGTTCCGAGACAATCTCCCGGGGAGAAAAAGTGGTCATTCTGTCCTCTCGGCTTTCCTGTTCCGACCGGCCATTCCGGCCCGGCCCACAGGACCCTTGGGTGAGAAATGGGGTGAGAAATATGCTTACTCGGCGTCGAGGGTTTCGATGACGAGGTTATGGTTGGTATAAACGCAGATATCGGCGGCTATATCGAGCGACTTACGCGCCACCTCCTCTGCCGATTTGTCTGTGTCCATCATGGCGCGGGCGGCCGCAAAGGCGTAGTTGCCGCCGGAACCGATGGCGATTGCGCCATGTTCCGGTTCCAGCACGTCACCATTACCCGTGATGGCGAGTGTCGTGGATTTGTCGGCCACCAGCATCATGGCCTCGAGGTTGCGCAGATATTTGTCCGTGCGCCAGTCCTTCGCAAGCTCGACGGCCGCGCGCATCAACTGGCCGGGATATTGCTCGAGTTTCTTTTCGAGACGGTCGAGCAGCGTAAAGGCATCGGCCGTAGCACCGGCAAAACCGGCAATCACTTCACCCTTGCCGATGCGGCGAACCTTGCGGGCGTTGCCTTTCATGACGGTCTGGCCAAGGCTTACCTGACCATCGCCAGCCATGACGACCTTGCCGCCCTTCCTGACTGTAATAATCGTTGTCATCAAACACCTGTCTGCCCTGCCGGGCCTGCTGTTAACGGGCCGGCATCCGGCCCTTCTCGAGTTCTATGTAAGTTTGCTTTTCACGATTGCAAATCCTGCCCGCAACGCACCGTTTTGCGCAGATCGGGCAAGACGATGGAACAACTGGATATTTGTGTCCCGTGCTGATAAGGAACGGCGACATTTTCACGGAGCGGCCACAGATGGCAGAACGTAAAGGCGAGATCATCCGCAAGACCAACGAAACCTCGGTTTCGGTGCGCGTGGATATCGACGGCACCGGCAAATCGACAATTTCCACCGGCGTGGGATTTTTCGATCATATGCTGGACCAGCTCAGCCGCCATTCGCTGATCGACATGGACATCGATGTGAAAGGCGACCTGCATATCGACGACCACCACACCGTGGAAGATACCGGCATCGCCATCGGCCAGGCCATCGCCAAGGCGTTGGGCGACCGGCGCGGTATTACACGTTATGCCTCGCTCGATCTCGCCATGGATGAGACGATGACCAAGGCCGCCGTCGATATTTCCGGCCGTCCCTTCCTCGTGTGGAATGTGAACTTCTCTGCACCGAAGATCGGCACCTTCGATACCGAACTGGTGCGTGAATTCTTTCAGGCGCTAGCTCAGAATGCCGGCATCACGCTGCATATCCTGAACCATTACGGCGCCAACAACCATCATATCGCCGAAACTTGCTTCAAGGCCGTTGCCCGCGTTCTTCGCGCGGCAACCGAGATCGACCCCAGGCAGGCAGGCCGCGTTCCCTCGACAAAGGGCATGCTGGCCTGACCGCCAAAGCTGTCAGGAAGCCCATGACAAGCTATCTCGTTCTGGAAGCCCCCAACGGGCCGGACAGGGACCACAAGACGACCCGTTTCATAGCAGACCGGTTCGTCTGGCTGGCTCTGATTGCGCCCTGGCTATGGCTGGCCGCAAACCGGCTATGGCTGGCGGCAATCGTCGTCTTTACGATTCTCGTTCTGGCCGGCTGGGCGTCAATGTTACCCGGATTCGAACCGGTGAGCATTCTGTGCTGCGTCGCCATTGCCCTCCTCACCGCACTGGAAGGGCGCGATTTTCTTATTCGGCACCTGATCGGCAAGGGCTGGACGATGACCTCGATCATTTCCGCCCCTGATCTTTCGAGTGCCGAAGAGATATATTTCTCCGGTCTCTCCGACACCGAAACGACGGAACAGCTGTCTCAGCCGGTGTGGACCCCCTCACCGCAAAAGAGCGGCGGCAAAAATTTCGCTAACGATCCCGCCGGATCGTTTCTTTTCGACTTGAATGGAAGGCGCTGACATGCGTGTCGCGATCATCGACTACGGTTCTGGCAACCTGCGTTCGGCCACCAAAGCTTTCGAGCGCGCCGCCCGCGAAGCCGGTATCAATGCAACCATCGACCTGACCGACAAGCCGGATCACGTCGCATCGGCGGACCGTATCGTCCTGCCTGGTGTCGGCGCCTATGCGGATTGCCGCGCCGGTCTCGATGCGGTTCCCGGCATGCATGAGGCGCTCATCGAAGCCGTCGAGAAAAAGGCCCACCCCTTCCTCGGTATCTGCGTCGGCATGCAGCTGATGTCCTCGCGCGGCTTGGAAAAGACTGTCAGCACAGGGCTTGGCTGGATCGAAGGCGACGTCATCGAGATGACCCCTTCCGATCCGACGCTTAAAATTCCGCAGATCGGCTGGAACACGCTGGAAATACGGCATGCCCATCCTCTGTTTGACGGCATCAGGACTGGCGCGGACGGCTTGCACGCCTATTTCGTGCATTCCTATCATCTGGCGGCGAAACATCCGGCGGATGTCATCGCCACCACCAGTTACGGTGGCGCGATGACGGCTTTCGTCGGCCGCGACAATATGGCGGGCGCCCAATTCCACCCGGAAAAAAGCCAGACGCTCGGCCTTGCCCTGATTTCCAATTTCCTGCGCTGGAAGCCCTGACATGATCCTTTTTCCCGCAATCGATCTTAAAGACGGTGAGTGCGTTCGCCTGAAACTCGGCGATATGGACCAGGCTACCGTCTACAACACAGACCCAGGCGCGCAGGCGAAAGCCTTCGAGGACCAAGGTTTCGAGTGGCTGCATGTCGTTGATCTCAACGGTGCCTTCGCGGGCGAGACCGTGAATGGCGAGGCCGTCGACGCAATCCTCAAAGCCACGAAAAATCCGGTGCAGCTCGGCGGCGGCATCCGCAATCTCGACCATATCGAAGCGTGGCTGAGCCGTGGGCTGGCCCGCGTCATTCTCGGCACCGTGGCGGTACGTGATCCGGTTCTGGTTCTGGAAGCCTGCAAGCGTTTCCCAGGCCAGGTTGCCGTCGGCATCGATGCCAAGGGCGGCAAGGTCGCCGTTGAGGGCTGGGCGGAAGCCTCGGAACTCGGCATCATCGAACTTGCCAAACGTTTCGAAGGTGCCGGCGTCGCCGCCATCATCTACACCGATATCGATCGGGACGGCATTCTGGCCGGCATCAACTGGGCCTCGACGCTTGAACTGGCGGATGCCGTGTCGATCCCGGTCATCGCCTCCGGCGGCCTTGCCTCCATCGAAGACATCAAGCGCATGTTGCAGCCGGATGCTGCAAAGCTCGAGGGCGCAATTTCGGGCCGCGCGCTTTATGATGGGCGCATCGATCCGCAGGAGGCGTTGGCGCTGATCAAGGCCGCCTCAGCCAAGGAGGCAAGAGCATGACCCTCAAAGCCCGCGTTATTCCCTGCCTCGATGTGAAAGACGGCCGTGTCGTCAAGGGCGTGAACTTCGTCGACCTGATTGATGCCGGCGATCCCGTCGAGGCGGCGAAAGCCTACGATGCGGCGGGAGCGGACGAACTCTGCTTTCTCGACATCACCGCCTCGTCCGACAATCGCGACACGATTTTCGACGTCGTATCTCGCACCGCCGACCATTGCTTCATGCCGTTGACTGTCGGCGGCGGCGTCCGCGCCGTCGCGGATATCCGCAAGCTGCTTCTCTGCGGTGCCGACAAGGTCTCGATCAATTCTGCAGCGGTGAAGGACCCCGACTTCGTTGCGCAGGCGGCCGACAAGTTCGGCAACCAGTGCATCGTCGTCTCCATCGACGCCAAAAAGGTTTCGAAGGACGGGGAAGCGGGCCGCTGGGAAATCTTCACCCATGGCGGACGCCAGCCGACCGGTATCGACGCCGTGGAATTCGCCGTCAAAATGGTCGAACGCGGTGCCGGCGAACTGCTCGTCACCTCGATGGACCGCGACGGCACCAAAAGCGGATACGATATCGGCCTGACCCGCAGCATTGCCGATCAGGTTCGTGTGCCCGTCATCGCCTCGGGCGGCGTCGGAACGCTGGACGATCTGGTGGCCGGGGTTCGTGATGGTCACGCAACCGCAGTGCTTGCCGCTTCGATCTTCCACTTCGGCACCTATTCGATCGGTGAAGCCAAGACCTATATGGCAGAGCATGGCATCGCCATGCGTCTCGGCTGATTGCAGGAACCTCTCATGAGCGCATTTTCCCTTTCCGATCTGGAACGCATCGTCGCGACACGCGCCGCCGCATCTCCTGACGAATCCTGGACAGCCAAACTCGTTGCGGCGGGCCAGGAACGTGCGGCGAAAAAACTCGGCGAAGAGGCGGTTGAGGCCGTTATCGCCGCCATCGCGAAAGACCGCGACGGGCTGACGAACGAGGCCGCCGATCTGCTTTATCATCTGCTGGTGGTGCTGAAGATTGCCGATATCCCCCTGGACGACGTTTTTGCCGAACTGGAGCGCCGAACCGGACAGACGGGGCTTGCGGAAAAGGCGGCGAGGCCGACATCATGAATGTAAAGGCAGGCAGCGGGGAGAGAGGCATGCCGAGTACACTCGATCATTTCCGGCCGGATGAATATTCGCCCTATCACTTCTTCAGTTCGGAAGAATGGGCGAAATTTCGAGCCGACACGCCGCTTACCCTCTCCGGCGACGAGGTGAAAAGGCTGCGTTCGCTGGACGATCCGATCGACCTCGACGAAGTGCGGCGGATCTACCTGTCGTTGTCGCGCCTCCTGTCATCGCATGTGGAGGCATCGCAGCTGCTTTTCGAACAGCGCAACCGCTTTCTGAACATGGCGGATATCAACAAGACGCCATTCGTCATCGGCATTGCCGGTTCGGTGGCCGTTGGAAAGTCAACGACGGCGCGTATCCTGAAGGAGCTTCTGGCCCGCTGGCCCTCCAGCCCGAAGGTCGATCTCATCACCACTGACGGGTTTCTTTACACGAACGAGGTGCTTCGGCGCGAGAACCTGATGGAGCGCAAGGGGTTTCCGGAAAGCTACGATATCGGCGCCCTGCTGCGTTTTCTCTCGGCGATAAAGGCGGGCCAGCCGAATGTGAAGGCGCCACGTTATTCGCACCTGACCTATGACGTGCTGCCGAACGAATTCACGGTCATCGACCGGCCGGATATATTGATCTTCGAAGGCATCAATGTGCTGCAGTCGCGCGATCTGCCGGCGGGCGGGCGGATCGTGCCGATCGTTTCCGACTTCTTCGATTTCGCGATCTATATCGACGCCGATGAGGACTTCATTCACAATTGGTATGTGAACCGGTTCATGAACCTGCGGCAAACCGCGTTCCGCGACCCTAATTCATTCTTCAACCGCTATGCGTCGATCAGCGAAGAAGCGGCGCTCAGTATTGCCGAGGGTCTCTGGCAGAATATCAACCTGAAGAACCTGCGCCAGAACATCGTGCCGACGCGTCCGCGTGCCGACCTCATCTTGCGCAAGGGAAAGAACCACCTGATCGACACGGTGGCGCTTCGCAAATTGTGAAAGATGCCGCGCAAGGCGGCATCTCGATAGCAGCGGTTAAAACCCGTTCTTACGCAAGGTCCGGGATACGCAGGACCTGTCCGGGATAGATTTTATCGGGATGGGTCAGCATCGGCTTGTTGGCTTCGAAGATGATGTTGTTCTTGCCGCCATTTGCCTTGCCATACTGGGCTTCCGCGATCTTCCAGAGATTGTCGCCCTTCTTGACCGTGTATAAGACGGGCTCCTTCGCCGGTGCCGCAGCCACTGTCAGCTCGCCGGCCTCGACCTTGGAAATGCCGAGCGTATTGCCGACTGCTATGACCGCTTTTTCGAAAGCGGACTGATCGGCCACTTCGCCCTTCAGAACGACCTTGTCATCCACCACCTCGACCTGAACCTTGTCCGTGCCGAGATCATGGGAAGCGAGTTCCTTTTTGACCGCTTCAACATCGGGGGCATCATCGCCACCGCCGATACCAAGCTTTTTTCCCGCGTCCTTGATGAAACTGAATAGACCCATAGCACCCTCCTTGGTTGTAGAGAGGCTTACCAGACGATATATGAAGCTCTATGACAAGTGCGAAACATTTTGCCATCCAGCTGCGACCTAGTCGCCTGATGGCTTGCCACGCATTTTCTTGACGTCCGAGCGTCCGGATTTCGCCTTGAGGCGGCGCTCGACCGAGCCTTTGGTGGGCTTGGTGGCCTTGCGCACCGGTGGCGGCGGGGCGGCTGCTTCAAGGATCAGTTCCTTCAGCCTTTCGCGGGCATCTTCGCGATTGCGCTCCTGGCTGCGAAACCGGCTCGCCTCGAGCATCAGAACGCCTTCTTTCGAAACACGCCGGCCACCCAGGCGCAGGGCATTTGCCTTCACCCGGTCCGACAGGGAGGGCGAATTGGCGATATCAAAAAACAGCTGAACCGCCGTCGAGACCTTGTTGACGTTCTGGCCACCCGGCCCACCGGCCAGCACGAATTGCTCCGTCAGCTCCCAGCCGGCGATGGTGATACGGTTATTGATGTAAAGCGGGTCGCTGGCCATGATCTTTCTCCGCGCCGGTGATGCCACAGATCGCAAAAAATGAAAACAGCCGACAAAATGAAACAAGCAGGCAAAAAGAAACCCGGCACAAGGCCGGGTTCCCTCCCCCTCACGTATGAGGCTTCATTCATTCAGCCGCAAGCAGCAGGCCGGGTGCCGCATCGCGAACCTTGCTGTCGACATGATCCTCGAACTTGGTGAAGTTGGTGACAAACATCGACACCAGCTTCTTCGCCTGCGCATCATAGGCTGCGCCATCGGCCCAGGTCGAACGCGGATCGAGGATTGCGCTGTCCACGCCTTCCAGCGACAGGGGCACGGCGAAACCGAAATTCGCATCGGTGCGGAATTCGGCACCCTTCAGTTCGCCGGTGAGAGCAGCCGTCAGAAGCGCGCGCGTCGCCTTGATGGGCATGCGCTTGCCGATGCCGTAGGCACCACCGGTCCAGCCGGTGTTGACCAGCCAGCAATCCACGCCATGCTTGCCGATCAGCTCGCGCAGCAGGTTGCCGTATTCCGCCGGGTGGCGCGGCATGAAGGGCGCACCGAAGCAGGTGGAGAAGGTCGCTTCCGGCTCCGTCACGCCTTTTTCCGTGCCCGCGACCTTTGCCGTGTAACCGGACAGGAAGTGGTACATGGCCTGTTCCGGCGTCAGACGGGCAATCGGCGGCAGCACGCCGAAGGCATCCGCCGTCAGCATGATGATCGTCTTCGGATGACCGGCAAGGCCCGTTTCCGATGCATTCGGAATGAAGTGCAGCGGATAGGCGCTGCGGGTGTTTTCCGTCAGCGAGTTGTCGTTGAAATCAGGAACGCGGTTTTCGTCCAGCACGACGTTTTCGAGAACCGTGCCGAAACGGCGGGTCGCGGCGTAGATTTCCGGTTCGGCTTCCGCCGAAAGCTTGATTGCCTTGGCGTAGCAACCGCCTTCGAAGTTGAAGATGCCGTGCTCGCCCCAGCCGTGTTCGTCATCGCCGATCAGCGTGCGCGACGGATCAGCCGAAAGCGTGGTCTTGCCGGTGCCGGAAAGGCCGAAGAACACAGCGGAATCACCCTCAGGGCCGACATTGGCCGAGCAATGCATCGGCATGACGCCCTTTGCCGGCAGGAGATAGTTCAGAACCGTGAAGACCGACTTCTTGTTTTCGCCGGCATAGGAGGTGCCGCCGATGAGGACGAGACCATTGGTGAGATCGCAAGCGATCACGGTTTCCGAACGGACGCCGTGACGGGCCGGATCGGCCTTGAAGCTCGGCAGATTGATGATGGTCAGCTTTTGGCTGAAACCCGCCAGCTTCTCCCGCTTCGGCCGGATCAAAAGGTTGCGGATGAACAGCGAATGCCAGGCAAGCTCGGTGACGACGCGTGTCGGCAAAGCGTTTTCCTCATCGGCGCCGCCGATCAGGTCCTGAACATAGAGCGTCTTGCCGGCGGCATGGGCCAGCATATCCTGGCGCAGCAATGCGAAATTTTCCGGCGACAGCGGCTTGTTGTTGTCCCACCAGATGGTGTCTTCGGTGGAGGCATCGCGGACGACGAATTTGTCCTTCGGCGAACGGCCCGTATGCTGACCGGTGACGGCGCGCAGCGCGCCATCGATGGTCAGTTCGGCTTCGCCGTTGCGGATCGCCTCTTCGTATAATTCGCCTTCGTTGAGGTTATAAAAGACGCGGGAAGCCTCGCCGAGTCCGAGTTTCTCAACTCCATTGGCAGGATTATGAACCCCAAGCTCGTTCATGACGCGTTCCTTGTTAATGACGATAAGGCCGTTGAAATTTGAACGGAAAATACGTGGCAGCTTTTAGAAACGCAAGAGTGAAACTTTAAATAATTGAGTGATTTCAATATATTAATCGATTTAAAAGATTTTATTTCTTTTTAAATCGGTTGAAGACGCATTAAAATCCAGCTGTGGCGTTTTCCCGGAAATGGCCTCTCCGCGCCCTGCGATTTTACCGCGAGTTTTCCTTTGCCACAATTTGTTCCACCTTTATACTCATGAGAGTGGCTCGCGGCGCGCAACCTAGGCTGGGTGAATGTCGGGAGTTATGAGAAAATGACGATGGAGACCAACTACATGCAGACTATCGCGCTTGTCGACGATGACCGGAATATTCTTACTTCGGTATCGATCGCGCTCGAAGCCGAAGGCTACCGGGTCGAAACGTATACGGACGGCGCCTCCGCGCTTGACGGGTTGATCGCCCGTCCGCCGCAGCTCGCCATTTTCGACATCAAGATGCCCCGCATGGACGGCATGGAGCTTTTGCGGCGTCTTCGCCAGAAATCGGATATTCCCGTTATCTTCCTGACTTCCAAGGATGAAGAGATCGATGAATTGTTCGGCCTGAAGATGGGCGCCGACGATTTCATCACAAAACCCTTCTCGCAGCGCCTTCTGGTGGAGCGCGTCAAGGCCATCCTGCGCCGCGCCAGCAGCCGCGAGGCTTCCGCCGCAACCGGCAGCACGCAGAAACCGACTGCTGATCAACAGGCACGGACGCTGGAACGCGGCCAGCTCGCCATGGATCAGGAACGCCACACCTGCACCTGGAAGGGTGAGCCGGTAACGCTCACCGTTACCGAATTCCTCATCCTGCATTCGCTTGCACAGAGGCCGGGCGTGGTGAAAAGCCGCGACGCGCTGATGGATGCCGCCTATGACGAACAGGTCTATGTGGACGATCGCACGATCGACAGCCACATCAAGCGCCTTCGCAAGAAGTTCAAACTGGTCGATGGCGACTTCGATATGATTGAAACGCTTTATGGCGTAGGATATCGCTTCCGCGAAGCGGCTTGAACGAGCGCGCCAAGCGGGAGAGACCACCCGAACTTGTGGTGGCGAGGACTTAATACGTGTTGAAGAAAACGCCGCAAACCGTCTCGGACAGTGACGATGCCGAAGATCGCGGCAGCGAACGCCGCCACCGTATCCATCCGCTGACGATCGTCCGACGCATTTTCGGCAATGCAGTGTTTTCCAGCCTGACGCGCCGTATCCTGTTCTTCAACGTGGCGGCGACCGTGGTTCTGGTCGGTGGCATTCTCTACCTCAACCAATTCCGCGAAGGGCTGATCGACGCGCGGGTGGAAAGCCTTCTGACGCAGGGCGAAATCATCGCCGGCGCCATTTCCGCCTCCGCTTCGGTCGACACCAACTCCATCACCATCAACCCGGAAAAGCTCCTCGAATTGCAGGCGGGGCAAAGTATCACGCCTGCTCCGAATGACGAGGACCTGAATTTCCCGATCAATCCGGAACGGGTAGCCCCGGTGCTGCGCCGGCTGATTTCGCCGACGCGGACCCGTGCACGGCTTTTCGATGCCGATGCCAACCTGCTTCTCGACTCCCGCCATCTTTATTCGCGCGGTCAGGTTCTGCGCTTCGATCTGCCGCCTGTAACGCCGGAAACCCAGACCTGGAGCGAATGGTTTACCAGCATGTTCAACCGCATGCTGCAACCGAGCAGCCTGCCGCAATACAAGGAAGCGCCGGGCGGTGACGGCTCGATCTATCCCGAAGTGATGAACGCGCTGACTGGCGTGCGCGGCGCGGTCGTGCGCGTGACCGAAAAGGGCGAGTTGATCGTCTCGGTCGCCGTGCCGGTGCAGCGCTTCCGGGCCGTGCTCGGCGTTCTGCTCCTGTCCACGCAGGCGGGCGATATCGACAAGATCGTGCATGCGGAGCGCCTTGCCATCATGCGCGTGTTCGGCATCGCCACGCTGGTCAACATCGTCCTGTCGCTGTTGTTGTCCTCCACCATCGCCACGCCGCTGCGGCGGCTTTCGGCCGCCGCGATCCGCGTGCGCCGCGGGGCGAGAACTCGTGAGGAAATACCGGATTTTTCGGCGCGCCAGGATGAAATCGGCAACCTCTCCATAGCACTGCGTGAAATGACGACGGCGCTTTACGACCGTATCGACGCGATCGAAAGTTTCGCCGCCGATGTCAGCCACGAGCTTAAAAACCCGCTGACCTCGCTGCGCAGCGCCGTGGAAACCCTGCCGCGCGCCAAGACCGAAGAGTCCAAACAGCGACTGACCGAGATCATCTTCCACGATGTCCGCCGCCTCGACCGTTTGATCAGCGATATTTCGGATGCGTCGCGGCTCGATGCCGAACTGGCGCGCGCCGATGCCTCGCCGCTCGATCTCGACGTGCTGATGAAGGGTCTGGTGGATTTATCCCGCCAGATCAGCACCAAGAAAAAGAGCGTGGCCATCGACTATGTCGCCGACCGGAAGGCGGGAGCCAAAACCTCTTTCGTGGTGAACGGACACGATCTTCGTATCGGGCAGATCGTCACCAACCTGATCGAGAATGCACGATCTTTCGTTGCCGAGGAAAGTGGCCGCATCACCGTGCGTCTGTCCCGTCACAAGGACCGCTGCATCGTGCAGGTGGAAGATAACGGCCCCGGCATTCAGGCCGAGGATATCGACCGGATTTTCGAGCGCTTTTACACGGACCGGCCGGCGAGCGAAGGGTTCGGACAGAACTCCGGCCTTGGTCTCTCCATCAGCCGCCAGATCGCCGAAGCCCATGGCGGCAGCCTCAGGGCGGAAAATGTGGTCGACAAATATGGCGTGATTTCCGGCGCGCGGTTTACCCTGTCGCTGCCGGCGGCTGAGACCCATGAACGCTGAACGCTTCAACCTGCACGCAACCGCTATCGTCGTCGACAACACCGGCATTCTCTTCACGGGACCGTCGGGAAGCGGCAAGAGCGAGCTTGCTTTCAGCTTTCTGACGGAGGCGGAACGGTGCGGATTGCCGGCGGCGCTGATCGCGGACGATCAGATTTTCGTGTATCGGGATGGCGAAAACATCATCGCCGAGCGGCCGGAAGCAATCGCCGGATTACTGGAACTGCGCGGCAGCGGCATTGTTTCCGTCAACAGCATCCCGAGCGCCGTACTACATTTCGCCGTGACGACAGTTCTTTCACCGGAAAATCCAAGACTTCCGGAAGATGACGAAGCGTTTTCCCTGCCCTGCGGCGGGCATCTTCCGCTTCTGCGTATTCCGCGTTCCAGTCTTGTGCCTTATGGAAAATTTGCTGCACTTGCTCACAATCTTTTTAAAACGAATGTGAAGTGACCATGATTCAGGCGATTTTAGGCTTGCGATTCGCATTTTCCTCATCAAGATGAAATCCCACCGATGGACAGGATTGCCGCGTTGCGATAGTCGGCAATGAGAGTGCGTGTGCAAGGGAGCATTTCATGATCGGACTAGTGCTTGTCACCCATGGCAAGCTGGCTGAGGAGTTTCGCCATGCGTTGGAGCATGTCGTCGGTCCCCAGAAATTGATCGAGACGGTTTGTATCGGTCCCGAAGACGACATGGATCAGCGCCGGCAGGATATCATCGACGCCGTTACGCGCGTCAATGATGGGAACGGCGTCATTATTCTGACTGATATGTTCGGCGGTACACCGTCCAATCTCGCCATCTCCGTCATGAACAACGGCAATGTCGAAGTCATCGCAGGCGTCAATCTTCCCATGCTGATAAAACTCGCCGGCGTTCGCAGCGAAGACAACATGGACAAGGCGCTTCAGGACGCATCCGACGCCGGCCGCAAATACATCAACGTCGCCAGCCGCGTTTTAAGCGGCAAATAAGAAGTCAGCCCATGTCGCCTCACTCCCGGGAATTGTCGATCATCAACAAGCGCGGTCTCCACGCCCGGGCGTCTGCGAAATTCGTGCAGATGGTCGAGGGGTTCGACGCGACGATCACGGTTTCCAAGGATGGCATGACGGTTGGCGGCACCTCCATCATGGGTCTCATGATGCTGGCGGCCAGCCCCGGATGCAGCGTCTATGTCGAGGCGAGCGGAAATCAGGCTGAAGAGGCGCTTGCCGCACTCGAGGCGCTCGTGGCCGACCGCTTTGGCGAAGAAGCCTGATCCCGCCCCATATAAAGACATAAAGACTTCTTTATATCGTTATTGCCAGATCGTTTTTGGCCTGCTAAACCCCTGCTACGTTTAAAAGCCGGGCCAATAGGCATGGCATTTCTGATCTGGAGAACCTCATGAGCCTTGAGAAGGACTACATCATCGCCGATATCAACCTTGCCGCATTCGGCCGCAAGGAACTGGACATCGCCGAAACCGAAATGCCCGGCCTGATGTCCTGCCGCAGTGAGTTCGGCGCGAGCAAGCCGCTGAAGGGCGCACGTATCACCGGTTCTCTTCACATGACGATCCAGACCGGCGTTCTGATCGAGACGCTGAGGGAACTGGGCGCGGATATCCGCTGGGCGTCCTGCAACATTTTCTCGACACAGGACCATGCGGCAGCCGCCATTGCAGCGGCCGGCATTCCGGTCTTCGCCGTCAAGGGTGAAAGCCTGACGGAATATTGGGAATATACCGACAGGATCTTCCAGTGGACCGATGGCGGCCTCTCCAACATGATCCTTGACGATGGCGGCGATGCCACCATGTACATCCTGCTCGGCGCGCGTGCCGAAGCCGGCGAGGACGTTCTTTCCAACCCCGGTTCGGAAGAAGAGGAAATTCTTTTCGCGCAGATCAACAAGCGCCTCAAGGCTTCCCCCGGCTGGTTCACCAAGCAGCGCGACGCGCTGAAGGGCGTGACGGAAGAAACGACGACCGGTGTTCATCGTCTTTACGATCTCGCCAAGAAGGGCCTCCTGCCCTTCCCGGCCATCAACGTCAACGACAGCGTCACCAAGTCCAAGTTCGACAACAAATACGGCTGCAAGGAATCGCTGGTGGACGGCATTCGCCGCGCAACCGACGTGATGATGGCCGGCAAGGTTGCCGTGGTCTGCGGTTACGGCGATGTGGGCAAGGGTTCCGCCGCCTCGTTGCAGGGCGCCGGCGCCCGCGTGAAGGTCACGGAAATCGACCCGATCTGCGCGCTTCAGGCCGCCATGGACGGTTTCGAAGTGGTTCGTCTGGAAGACGTGGTTTCCTCCGCGGATATCTTCATCACCACCACCGGCAACAAGGACGTGATCCGCATCGAGCATATGCGCGAGATGAAGGACATGGCCATCGTTGGCAATATCGGCCATTTCGACAATGAAATTCAGGTCGCATCGCTGCGTAACCTCAAGTGGACGAACATCAAGCCGCAGGTCGACATGATCGAGTTCCCGAAGGGCAACCGCATCATCCTTTTGTCCGAAGGCCGCCTGCTGAACCTCGGCAACGCCACCGGTCACCCGTCCTTCGTCATGTCGGCGTCCTTCACCAACCAGGTGCTCGGCCAGATCGAACTCTTTACGAAGCCGGGCGAATACAAGAACGAGGTTTACGTGCTGCCGAAGCACCTCGACGAAAAGGTTGCGCGCCTTCATCTCGAGAAGCTTGGCGTGCGCCTGACCGAACTTTCCGACCTTCAGGCCGATTATATCGGCATCTCGAAGCAGGGTCCGTTCAAGGCAGAACACTACAGATATTAATTTCATAGTTAATATCCACTGAAATTACACAATATGTAGATGCCGTGCGCTTGACAAAGCGCACGGCATCTTTTTTGCGCGCTCCCTTTCCGCAAATTTATGAAGGCGGTATTGTCATCGAACTTGATTCGGACACGCCAAAGGGCGGCGTGGACGAAATGGGATGTCTTGTCGAAGATGCGGCACATAGGACGGAGACAGACCGGGGATGACGGTTCACAATTCGGATCTGCGCGAGCAGACAGTTCAACGCGTTGAAAACACGCATGCTGGCGTGGCATTGAGCGCGGCTATGGCGCGTTGCCGGCTGGCGATCAGTGCTGTCCGGACAGGCCTTGCGCGGATTCCCGTTCTGATGTCTGGCACTGTTCTCGCTGGCTCTGCAAGCGTGGCATTGGCGCAGGACGGTCTCGTCGCAAAGACCGGCGCGCGACTGTTTTCGTCCGGTGAAACCATCACCTATTCGCTTTTTGTCGGCATGCTTTCGGCAACGCTGTTTTCCGTTGTCTGGCTGGTGCGCCAGCGCGGCAATATCGAGGCGGAAAGCAGCGAATACCGCCAGGCGCTTGCGCAGTCCCACCACAAGATCGCGAAATACGAAGCACTGATTTCGGACAAGAGCCGGCGCATCGTCATCTGGGACGGCGCGGACAAACGCCCCGAATTTCTGGGGCAATTGCCCGTGGAGACGGGTGCGCCGCAGGCCGATCACGATTTTCTGGCCTTCGGGCGCTGGCTGAAACCGTCATCGGCGAGCCAGCTTGAAAAATCCCTCGAAAAACTTCGCAGCCATGCGCAGAGTTTCGATCTGACCATCGAGACGCAGCGCGGCGAAGTCATTGAAGTTCAGGGGAGAGTTTCCGGCGGCAATGCCTTTGCGCGTTTCGTCGCTCTCAACAACCTGCGCGCCGAACTGGCCGAATTGCAGGTGGAGCGTGAGCGTCTGGTCGCCTCGGTGTCGACATTTCAGGAGCTTCTCGATTCGATCGAGCAGCCCGTCTGGCGGCGCAATGGCGAAGGCGAACTCATCTGGGTCAACCACGCCTATGCGCATGCTGTGGATGCGCGCGATGGCGAACAAACCATCCACGAAAAACGCGAGCTTCTGAACACCGTTACTCGGCAGAAGATACGCGCGGCCGCGACGCCGAGTTCGCCCTATCACGACCGCATTTCGACGGTTGTTTCCGGAAACCGCACCTTCTTCGACGTTGTCGATATCAAGACGGCAGGCGGTTCGGCGGGTATAGCCATCGATGCCACCGAAGCGGAAACCATTCGTGAGGAACTCAAGCGGGTTCTGAAAAGCCACGCCGAAACGCTGGATCACCTGGCAACGCCTGTCGCCATTTTCGACGGCCGGCAGCGGCTGCAATTCTACAATCAGGCATTCGCGGCTCTCTGGGGTTTCGATCTCGTTTTCCTCGAATCAGGCCCTGATAATTCCGAGCTTCTGGACAGGCTGCGCACCGCCGGCAAACTGCCCGAGCAGCTGAACTGGAAAAACTGGAAAGAGACGGCGCTTTCCGTCTACCGCTCGCTCGATACCAAGACCGATCTCTGGCATCTGCCCAACGGCCAGACGTTGCGGGTAATCGCGACCGCCCACCCGCAAGGCGGCGCGACATGGGTCTTCGAAAACCTGACCGAGCAGGTCGATCTGCAAATGCGCTACAACACGCTCGTAAAGGTGCAGGGCGAAACCATCGACCATCTGGCCGAAGGTGTGGCCGTGTTCGGGGCGGATGGCCGCATTCGCCTGTCCAACCCCGCATTCCGGGCGCTCTGGGGCGTTACCGCGGAACAGGCCGAGACAGGCACCCACATCCGCGCCATCGAGACCACCTGCACGCAATCCTATGACAGGCCGGACGGCTGGCGCTCCTTCAGCCAGTTCATCACCAGCTTCGATGATGAACGCCCGTCGAGACAGGGAACGCTCGAACTGCTTTCCGGCCTCGTGCTCGACTACGCCATCATTCCGCTACCGGACGCACAGACCATGCTGACATTCGTCAACATGACCGACAGCGTGCGGGCCGAGCGGGCGCTCAAGGAAAAGAACGACGCGCTTCTCAAGGCCGACGAGCTGAAGAACGATTTCGTGCAGCATGTCTCCTACGAATTGCGCTCGCCGCTGACCAATATCATCGGCTTCACCGATCTCCTGAAGACCCCGGGTATTGGAAGCCTCACGGAACGTCAGGCTGAATATCTCGACCATATTTCCACCTCCTCCTCGGTCCTTCTGACCATCGTCAACGACATTCTCGATCTCGCGACCGTCGATGCGGGCATCATGCAATTGAATTACGCGGAAAACGACCTTAACGAATTGCTCGACGACGTTTCGGTGCAGATCGCCGATCGGCTGCAGGAGAGCGGCATTTCGCTGGAGATCGTCGCGCCCGCACATCTTGGCAGTCTGGTCGCGGATCATCAGCGCCTGAAGCAGATCCTCATCAAACTGCTGACCAACGCCATCAATTTCGCGCCTGAGGGATCTTCCGTTCAGCTTTCCTGTCAGCGCAGCGAGGGCGACTTCCTGTTCTCCGTGGCGGATAAGGGACCGGGCATTCCCGAAGACATGATCAAGGCCGTGTTCGACCGCTTCGCAACACGTGGCAATGGCGGGCGACGCACTGGCGCGGGGCTTGGCCTTTCCATCGTGGAAAGCTTCGTCAGCCTCCATCATGGCACCGTCAGCATAGACAGCCGGCCCGGCAACGGCACTATCGTCACCTGCCGCATTCCTTCCGGCACGCGCCCGCATTCCATCGCCGCAGAATGAGCGCCGACATCTTGCCGATCACCCTTTCCCTCGAGGGAGAAAAAGACACCATCAGATTGGGTGAGGACCTCGCGCTGGCTTTGAAGGCCGGCGATTGCCTGGCGCTCATCGGCGATCTCGGTGCCGGCAAATCCACCCTCGCCCGTGCCTTCATTCGCGCGATGGCGGATGCACCGGATCTGGAAGTTCCAAGCCCTACCTTCACGATCATCCAGACCTATCCCTTGCGCATTCCGGTTGCGCATCTCGATCTTTACCGGCTTTCGGATGTCTCCGAGCTGGACGAGCTCGGCATCGACGAGTTGCTGGAAGATGGTATCTGTCTGATCGAGTGGCCGGAAATGGCCGCCGAGGTTCTGCCACCGGACCAGACCATCAGCCTGCGGCTGACCCATTCCGGCGAAGGACGCCTGGCCGTCATCGATGCCCCGCCAAAACAGAAAGCGCGGCTCGAGCGCGTTTTCGCCATTCGCGAATTCCTCGCGAAAAATGGCAGAGGTGATGCGGCCCGCCATTTTCTGAGCGGCGATGCGTCCACACGCGCCTATGAGACCATTTCCACTGATGGCCCGGACCTTATTCTGATGGACTGGCGACGCCCCTTGAGAGGTGCGATCGTCGCGGACGGCAAAACCTATGCGGAAATCGCCCATCTTGCCCAAGACGCACGTTCCTTCGTGGCGATCGGCAATTATCTGGGAAATAGCGGCTTTTGCGCGCCTGAGATTCTGGCGGCGGATATCGATCAGGGTATTCTTCTGCTGGAAGACCTCGGACGGGACGGCGTGCTTGCGCCTGACGGAACGCCGATAGAGGAACGTTATCTGCAAAGCGTCGCGTGTCTTGCCGCCCTTCATCAGGCCCCGCGGCCCGACGTCCTGCCGGTGGGTGACGGCAGCGTCTATGAGGTTCCCGCCTTCGACCGGGAGGCGATGAAGATCGAAGTTTCGCTGCTGGCGGAATGGTATCTGCCGCATAAACGCGGCAAACCGCTGTCCGATGCCGAGAAGCGGGACTATTACGCCCTTTGGGACGGCCTGATAGATACGCTAGCCAGCTGCGAAACGGGACTTTTGCTGCGCGACTTCCATTCGCCGAACATCCTTTGGCAGGAGCAGAATGTCGGCATCCGGCAAGTCGGCATGATCGATTTTCAGGACGCGATGATCGGGCCGACGGCCTACGATCTTGCCTCCATCGTGCAGGACGCCCGCGTCACCATCTCACCTGAGCTGCAGGCCCGCCTGCTTTCGCACTATCTGGAACGCAGAAGAAAAACGCCGTCTTTCGACGAGGCGTCTTTTCTCAAGGCTTTCGCCATCATGTCGGCGCAGCGAAACTGCAAGCTGGCCGGTATCTGGGTGCGGCTGATGGAACGGGATGGAAAACCCGGTTATATGAAACATATGCCGAGGACGTTCCGCTATCTCACCGCCACGCTTTCGCATCCCGAACTGGCACCGCTCAAAGACTGGTGCGTCCGCATGGGCATGGAATTTAAAGACTGAAAGACGGTTGACCACGATGACGATCAAGAACGCGATGGTGCTGGCCGCAGGGCTTGGCACACGGATGCGCCCGATTACGGATACGATCCCGAAGCCGCTCGTCAAGATCGCCGGCAAGCCGATGATCGACTATGCGCTCGACGCCCTCGTCGAGGCCGGGGCGGAGAAGATCGTCGTCAATGTGCATCACCATGCCGAACAGATGATCGCCCATCTCGAAAACCGCTCCGACGCCGAAATCCTGATTTCCGACGAGCGGTCGCAACTGATGAATTCCGGAGGCGGGCTTGCCAAGGGCCTGAAACTTCTGGAGCCCGGTCCCGTCTTCGTCATGAATGCCGATCTTTTCTGGATTGGCGAACAGCTGAATGCCGTCAGCAACCTGCGCAAGCTCGCTCAATTCTTCGACGCCACGCGCATGGATATGGCGCTGCTCTGCGTCGACATGGACCGCACCACCGGCCATAACGGCAAAAGGGATTTCAACCTTTCTGCCGATGGAAAATTGGTGAGATATAGTGATAGCGACCCGAACCCCGTGGTTTATGCCGGCGCCATCGCCATGGATTCGCGCCTGCTGGACGACGCCCCGGCGGATGCCTTCAACCTCAATATCTATTTCGACCGCGCCATCGAAAACGACCGGCTTTTCGGGCTTTCGCTTGATGGCCACTGGATCACCGTCGGCACGCCCGACGCGATAGAAGACGCCGAGAGCATCATCCGGCAATTCAGGGAAAAGCGCTCTGCATGACTTTGACCCACCACGCAAAGCGCGTCCTGACGATCGCTGCGGGAACACCGTTCCTCAAAACGCTCGCGGAAACGCTGTGTGACGGGACACTGACAGCAGGCTATCAATATGACCCGGCCGATCCCCTTTCGCTCGCCAAAGTGACGATCTATGTGCCGACCCGGCGCTCCGCCCGCGTGTTGCGCTCGGAATTCGTTGATCTTCTGGGTGGCCGTTCCGCCATTCTGCCGCTGATCCGGCCGCTCGGCGAAACGGATGACGACAGCGGTTTCTTCGAAATCGAAAATCCTGAGATCATGGATCTGGCGCCGCCGATTTCCAGCACCGGCCGGCTGGTCGAACTGGCGCGCCTCATTCTCGCGTGGCGCAACAGCCTGCCGGACGCCATCCGGGCGATCCATTTGGATTCGCCGCTCGTCGCTCCCGCCAGCCCCGCCGATGCCATATGGCTGGCGCGCGCGCTTGGCGAAGTGATCGATGCGATGGATACGGAAGAAAAGGAATGGGAGGCGCTTGCGCATCTCGATACCGGCGATCACGCCCAATGGTGGCAGCTGACGGCGGATTTCCTGAAGATCGCCAGCGTGTTCTGGCCTGCCCGTCTTGCCGAACTCAACCGCACCTCCGCAGGCCGACATCGCAACGGCATCCTGCGGGCGGAGGCGAACAGGCTTGCCAACCTGCCGGATACGGGACCGATTATCGTGGCCGGCTCCACGGGCTCCATTCCGGCGGCAGCAGACCTCATCGCCTCCGTCGCTTCCCTGCCCCAGGGCGTCGTCGTGCTTCCGGGCCTCGATCTTTTGATGCCGGAGGAGCAATGGGAGGCGATTGCCGAGGATCCCACCGATCCTTCGAGCCGCACCCATTCGCAATATGGGCTCTACATGCTGTTGCAGAAGCTTGGCATCATGCGCGACGATGTCGTTCAGATCGGCGCCATCGATGACGATCTCGAAAAGCGTGCGACGGTATTTTCGGCGGCACTCGCGCCGGCCAAATCCACCAGCGACTGGAACCGGTGGCGCGAGGACCGGCAACCCGGCTTTTTCGACGATGCTTTCGCAGCGGCGTCCCTGATAGAGGCTGCCAACGAGCGCGAAGAGGCTACCGCGATCGCGGTGGCACTGCGGCTGGCGCTTGAAGCGCCGGGCGCTGGCCGCCCGTCTCAGGCAGCGCTGATAACCCCGGATCGCGGGCTGGCGCGGCGCGTGGCGACGGAGTTGCAACGCTTCGGCATCGAAGCCGACGATTCTGCCGGCACACCATTATCCGCCACACCACAGGCGGGACTGACGCAACTGGCGCTGGAAGCGATTTTGAGACCCGGAGACCCGGTGCCGGTCATTTCCCTTCTGAAACATCCGCTCAGCCGTTTCGGGCTTTCTGAAGAAGCATTCACGAAAGCATCGAAAGCACTGGAGCTGATCGCACTCAGGGGAGGCCGCGTCGAAACCGAAATCGGCAATCTGGAAGCGGTTCTCGATGCGCAACTGGCAGCACAGCGCGATGACAGGCACCCGCCCGCTTGGCGGCTGGCACTGCCGGAAGGAAGCGTCGATGCCGCGCGCGATCTTGCCCGCCGGATCGCCGTTTCGACAGACCCCCTTGGCAGTGCATTCATCCGCCGCGATCGGTCGGGCCGGTCTTTCACGGACAAATTGCCGCTTTCCGACTGGGCGGAGCGCACAGGCCGGGTGATCGAAGCCATCTGCGCGGATGAAAACAACGAACTTGCCGCGCTCTGGTCCGGCGAAGCGGGTGACAAGCTTTCCGGCCTGTTTGGCGAATTGATGGAAAGCGGCGAAATCCTCGATGCAGACGGTCCGCAATGGGCTGATATCTTCGCGGCACTGGTGGCCGGCGAATCGATCAAGCCACGATCCATGCGCCATCCGCGCATCTTCATTTTCGGCGCGCTCGAAGCACGATTGCAGAGCGTCGATACCGTCGTGATCGGCGGCCTTAACGAAGGGCTTTGGCCGGGGCAGACGGCAAACAATCCGTTTTTGTCCCGCAACATGAAGACAGCCATCGGTCTGGAACCACCGGAACGACGCATCGGCCAGCTGGCGCATGATTTCGAGATGGCGAACGGCACCCGGCAGATCTTTTACACCCGGGCGCTCAGGCAAGGCTCGACACCTGCCGTCACATCACGCTGGCTGCAACGGCTTCTGGCACTCGGCGGCGAGGATTTTGCCGGCCAGCTGAAAAAGCGCGGCGAGACCTATCGCCACTGGGCGGCCCTTATGGATGCAAGCATCGACCAGGAGACGGCAAAGCGCCCTGCCCCGAAGCCGCCGGCCGAGTTACAGCCGAAGAGTTATTCCTTCAGCGAAGTTGGCAGGTTACGCCGCGACCCCTATTCGATCTATGCGCGACGCATCCTGAAGCTCGATCCTCTCCACCCGTTCAACCGTGACCCAAATGCCGCCGACCGTGGCACGCTCTATCATGCGATCATCGAGCGTTATTCCCGCGAGGGGCATATTCCCGGTACACCGGCATCGCTCGAAGCCATGCAGCGTATTCTGGATGAAAGTTTCGACGCGCAAGACCTTCCCTTGCATGTCGATGTCATCTGGCGTCCGCGTTTCGAGGCGGTGGCCCGCGCCTTCATCGACTGGGAGAAGGAACGGTACCCATCCATCCGTCGCAGCTTTTTCGAAGCCCGTGCCGGACAGGAAATCCCCGAAGCGGGCGTAAGACTGACCGGCATCGCCGACCGTATCGACATCAAGACCGGCGGTCAGGCGGATATTATCGACTACAAGACGGGGCTTGCGCCTTCGGTCAATCAGGCACGTGCCCTGCTCGACCCGCAGCTTGCGCTGGAAGCAGCGGCGCTGATGCGCGGCGCGTTCCGCGAGGCGGGTTCGCACACGCCGGAAAACCTCATCTATGTGCGCCTGCGGCCGGGTGAACGTTTTTTTGCCGATCAGGTGAACAACGAGCATTCCAACCGGGGCGGCAAGAAAGCACCTAAATCAGCAATTGAGCTGGCAACCGAATCGATCGACCAGCTGGCCAAATTCGTGCGTTCGCTGCGTGATGGCGAAAACGGTTTTGCTTCGCGGCTGGTGCCGGAGGAGCAACAATCCTACGGCGGGGAATATGACCATCTCGCCCGCGTTTCGGAATGGTCAACGGCGGAACCGGGAGACGGCGATGATGATTGATCCTATCGATCACGGGCCTGCCACGGACACCCCTCAAAGCTGGATCGACTGGACCAGCGACCGGCAGCGGCTCGCCTCCGATCCCGCGAGTTCCGCGTGGGTTTCGGCCAATGCCGGTTCCGGCAAAACCCACGTGCTGACCCAGCGCGTCATCCGCCTTCTTCTGGCCGGATGCCGCCCCTCCGCTATTCTGTGCCTGACCTATACCAAGGCGGCGGCGTCCGAAATGTCGAGCCGCGTTTTCGATCGTCTGGCGGAATGGGCGACTTTGCCGGATGCCGATCTTAGGGATCGCGTCGCCGCCATCGAAGGAAAAACGCCGGATCGCATCAAGCTCGCCGAAGCGCGGCGGCTGTTCGCCAAGGCGCTGGAAACGCCGGGCGGGCTGAAAATCCAGACAATCCACGCTTTCTGCGAAGCACTGCTGCATCAGTTCCCGCTGGAGGCCAATGTCGCCGGCCACTTCTCCGTTCTCGACGACCGCGCCGCAACCACCCTGCTGGCCGAGGCGCGGCGCTCGCTTTTAACGGCAGTTTCGACGGAGGGAGACACTGATCTCGCGCAATCGCTCGCCTATGTGCTTGATCTCGCGGATGAAAGCGGGCTGGAATCGCTACTCACCGCCATCATCGCCAATCGCAGCGCCCTTCGCGCCTTTTTGCTCGAGGCAAAACAGACGGGCGGCATCGATGCGCGATTGCGGCAGGCGATGCAGATAGAAGCGGGTGAAACCGAAGAAACGGCGGCGGCGGCGTTCTGGCCCCTGCCCGGTCTCTCGGGGCTTTCCCTCGACACCTATCTGACGCTTGCCGATGAAGTAGGCGGATCGCGCGTCATCGATGTCGCCTATGCCTTGCGGGAAGCAAAACGGCAGGCGGATCCCGTGCGGCGCATGGAATTCATCGAAGCAGCCTTACTGACGGCCAAGGGCGAGAAAAAATCCGATGCCTTTGTCATCAACAAGGGCATGCAGAAATCGGCACCCGATCTTGTCGACGCGCTGACGCTTGCGCGAGATCATGTCGTTGCCTGCCGCAACCGCTATCGTCTGGTGCGGATGCTGGAGGCGACGAAATGCGCCCTTGTTCTGGCCGAAAGGTTGATCGGCGATTTCGAGGACCTGAAAAAGCAGCGAAGCCAGCTCGATTTCGAGGATCTGATCGAACGCGCCGCCAACCTCCTCAACCGCGATACGGCGGGCGCCTGGGTGCATTACAAGCTGGACCAGGGTATCGACCATATTCTCGTCGACGAGGCGCAGGATACCAGTCCGGTGCAATGGTCGATCATCCAGTCGCTGGCGGCGGATTTCTTCACCGGCGAGAGTGCCCGCTTGGGCCGGCGCACGCTTTTTGCCGTGGGTGACGAAAAACAGTCTATCTATTCGTTTCAGGGCGCGCGGCCGGAACGATTTTCGCAGGAGCGCGACGAGACCAAAAGGCGTGTCGATTCGGTGGAGCAGGCGTTTCACCGCATCCGCCTGCCGCTTTCCTTCCGTTCTACCGAAGATGTGCTGGCCGCCGTCGATCAGGTCTTCTCCGACCCCAAAAATGCCAGCGGCCTCAGCGCCGATAACGAGCCCGTCGAGCACCGCTCCAACCGCGCCGGCCACCCCGGCACCGTTGAAGTCTGGGATATTGTAGCGCCGGAGACCGCGGAGGACGAGGAAGACTGGACAGCACCTTTCGACGCATTGCGGGAAAGCGCGCCGGCCACCATCGTTGCCCGCCGGATCGCTGCGCGCATTGCCGGAATGATCGGGAATCAGACCATCATTGAAAAGGACGTGGAACGGGCCGTCGAGCCGGGCGACATTCTGGTGCTGGTCAGAAAACGCCACGCTTTCGTCAACGCGCTGACCCGTGAGCTGAAGCGACGCAAGAATATTCCCGTCGCCGGTGCCGACCGTCTTCGCCTGACCGACCACATCGCCGTGCAGGATCTTCTGGCGCTCGGCCAGTTTGTCGTCCTGCCCGAAGATGATCTTTCACTGGCCGCACTTTTAAAAAGCCCGCTTTTCAATCTTGCCGAAGACGACGTTTTCGACGTCGCTGCAACGCGATCGGAGACGGAGAGCGTGTGGCAGAGGTTACGAACGCTTTCGCAGGAAGAGAACAGCCACTTTCCCACAGTCGTCAGCAAGCTCGAAAACTTCATCGCGCTTTCAAAAACGGCAACGGTGCATGATTTCTTCGCGGCGGTTCTGACCCTGCATGACGGGCGCAAAAAGTTCTTGGGTCGTCTCGGCAACGAGGCGAGCGATGTTCTGGACGAGTTCCTGTCCTTTGCGCTGGACCATGAAAGAACGGGCCTGCCCGGCGTGCAAGCCTTCCTTTCCGTTCTGGAAACCGATTCGCCGGAGGTGAAGCGTGAACAGGACAAGGATCGCGGCGAAGTGCGCATCATGACCGTGCACGCCTCCAAGGGCCTGGAAGCGCCGGTTGTTTTTGTCGTCGATGGCGGTTCGAAAGCCTTCAACCACAGCCATGTGCCGAAACTGCGCTTCATCGAAGCGGATGGGGATGCCGTCCCCGTCTGGCTGCCCGGCAGCGGCTTTTCCAATCATCTCATTCGCGCCGACGAGGACCGCCTGAAGACGGCCGCCGAAGACGAATATCGCCGGCTGCTTTATGTGGCGATGACGCGCGCTGCCGATCATCTGGTCGTTTGTGGTTATCGCGGCCAGAAGGAAAATCCCGAGTGCTGGCATGCCATCGTCAAGGCAGCGCTTGCCGACAATGAAAAGCACAGCCAGCCGCAGCTCTTTACGGCCGATGGCGAGGAATGGCAGGGGCTGGTCTGGCGCAAGTCGGAGGCTCGCTCGACACCTGCCCCGCAAAGGCTGCCGGAACCGCAGGGGCAAGAAGAATATGCTCTTCCGGCAGGACTTCTCGCCCCCTTGCCTGCCTTGCCCTCATTGCCAAGGCCGCTTAGTCCTTCCGGCGCTGGCACCATCATCGATGACGGCGCGGACGATCTGGCCGTGCGTTCGCCGCTGTTCGGTGAAAAGGCCGGTGCTTCCTCCCTGGCGCTGCAACGCGGTCGGCTGGTGCATCGCATGCTGCAGGCCCTGCCGGATTTTGCCGAGGCCGAACGCGAAGAAGCGGCCCGCCGCTATGCCGACCGTGCTGCCCGTTTCTGGCCGTCCAGTGAGCGCGAGCAGCTGATACAGGCGGTTTTGCGGGTCATGTCCGAACCGGCCGTGCAACCGGCATTTTCACCCAACAGCCGCGCGGAAGTTTCCATCATGGGGACCATGACGATCGGCAGGCAGCATTATGCCGTTTCCGGCCGTATTGACCGGTTGGCGGTGGATGGCAACCGCGTCATTCTGGTCGATTACAAGACGAACCGCGTTCCGCCGCGCGACGCGCGCGAGATCCCCTTCTCCCATACGGCGCAGCTTGCCATTTATCGCGAAATTCTGGCACCGCTTTACCCCGGCAAGGAATTTGTCTGCGCGCTGATCTATACCGAAAATGCCGCATTTGTGACGGTTGGCGATGATGCGATGAAGCAAGCCCTTGCCGCAATAAAGACAAAGTGAGATACCGGGGCATTGAAATTCCGACGCGCCCGCATCACATCGATAGCGGAAAAGATTCACTGAAAGGAGAGCCAGATATGGCTACCGTAAAAGTCGACGCCGCCAACTTCCAGTCCGAAGTCCTCGAATCCTCCGAACCTGTCGTGGTGGATTTCTGGGCCGAATGGTGCGGCCCGTGCAAGATGATCGCGCCGAGCCTTGAAGAAATTTCGTCCGAGCTTGCCGGCAAGGTCAAGGTCGCAAAGCTCAATATCGACGAAAACCCGGAACTGGCCGCCCAGTTCGGCGTTCGCTCCATCCCGACCCTTGCAATTTTCAAGGGCGGCGAAGTGGCCGACATCAAGGTTGGCGCCGCACCCAAGACAGCGCTTTCGGCCTGGATTTCCGGCGCCGCTTAAATCGTTTTTGATGGAATAAAGAAAAGCCCGGCAGCGATGCCGGGCTTTTTTACTGGGGAACCGTACCGTTCAACGCAAGTGCGTTTCCGGCGAGATAAAGCGAGCCGCCGATCAGGATGCGCGGCGGCGGCCCTTCAGGATCAACCCGGCGCGACAACTCGTCCAGCGCTTCGGTCAGGGAAGAAGTCGGTGCCGCCACCAGACCGGCATCGAAGGCCGCATGGGCGAGCACGACGGGATCGATCGCCGCATCGGTGCCGCCGATCGGCACAGTGAAGACATATTCGGCAATATCGGCGAAAGCCTTGAAATATCCCACTGGGTCCTTGGTGTTGATCAAGCCCGCTATGATGAAAAGCGGGCGCGGTGTCTTTTCTTCAAACCCTGCCATGGCCTCGGCAATGACTTCGCCCGCGCCGGGATTGTGACCGCCATCGATCCAGATTTCCGCGTCCTTCGGGGCCATTTCGGCGATCTTGCCGGTTACGATGCGCTGTAGACGGCCGGGCCATTCCACCGAAGTCATGGCCTTTTCGATCATCCGTTCCGTCACTTCGAAACCTGCGGCCTTGACGGCGCGGATCGCGGCGGCGGCATTGGCGAGCTGGTGGCGACCGGGAAGCCGAGGCAGCGGCGCATCGGTCAGGCCGAACTCGTCCTGATAGACCATGCGGCCAAACTCTTCATGCGCGGAAAAATCCTGTCCATAGACAGACGCCGGGCAACCAAGCCGCTCCGCCGTGGCAACGAGGGTATCCAGCGCCGCATCATGCTCCTGATGGCCAATGACGACGGGTGAACCCTTCTTCATGATGCCCGCCTTTTCGGCGGCGATCAGTTCAACCCGGTCGCCGAGATAGGCCTCATGATCGAGCGATATCGGCATGATGATGGAAACGGCCGGGTGGTTGATCACATTGGTCGCATCGAAACGCCCGCCAAGCCCCACCTCAACGATGGCCGCATCGGCTGGATGTTCCGAAAAAAGGAGAAACATAACCGCAGTCAAAATTTCGAAAACGGTGATTTTTTGTCCTTCGTTCGCCACTTCGATGCGACGCAGGGCGTCCGCGAAGACGGCATCCTCGACAAAGCGGCCTCTCTCGCCAGCGACGCCGATACGATAACGTTCGTGCCAGTTTACGAGATGCGGCTTGGTATGGACGTGCACCGCCAGTCCGGCCGCCTCCAGCAAAGCCCGGCAAAAGGCGCTGACCGAACCCTTACCATTCGTGCCTGCGACATGGATAACCGGCGGCATCCTCTTTTGAGGATCGTCGAGTTTTTCCAGAAGACGGGAAATTCTATCCAGCGAAAGATCAAAACCCTTGGGGTGGAGCTGCATCAGCTCTTCGATGATCTGTTCGGCCTCGCCGATTGCGGGCTTCGTCATATCTTCTGTTCGCCTTTCAGGCGTCGTCTTGGCCATTTTGTCCGCCGCACCCGAGATGAAATCATACAACGTATAACATCATCCCGAAGGCGATTTCCCGCCTCCGGGCGACATATTTTTCCGTCAGGCCGAAGCCGCAAGCGGAACGACCGCGTTCGCTTCTGCCGGAGCCTTCGTCATGATCTTGAGAAGGCTCGCCAGCGTATCGGGAATTTCGCGGCGGTCGATCACCATATCCACCATGCCGTGCTCGAAAAGGTATTCCGACGTCTGGAAGCCTTCGGGGAGCTTTTCGCGAATGGTCTGCTCGATCACGCGCTTGCCAGCAAAACAAATCTCGGCACCCGGCTCGGCGATATGGACGTCGCCCAGCATCGCGTAGGAAGCGGTCACCCCACCCGTCGTCGGGTTTGTCAGAACCACGATGTAGGGCATGCCCGCTTCTTTGAGCATGTTCACCGCAACCGTGGTGCGCGGCAGCTGCATCAGCGAGAGAATGCCTTCCTGCATGCGGGCACCGCCGGAGGCCGGAAACATGACGAGCGGGCAACGCTCGGAAATGGCGCGCTCGAACGCCTTGACGATGGCTTCACCGGCCGCAATGCCGAGCGAGCCGCCCATGAACTGGAATTCATGCACGACGGCAACGATCTTCAGCCCCTTTAGATGACCGACGCCGGCAAGGATCGTGTCTTCCTGTTCGGTCTTCGTCCGACTGTCGCGCAGACGATCGGTATATTTCTTGGAATCGCGGAACTTCAGCGGATCCTGCGCCACCTTCGGCTGGGGCAAGGCCTCATAGACGCCGCCATCGAAGAGATCGATAAGGCGCGCCTTTGCCGGCATCTTCATGTGATAACCGGAAGCCGGAATGACCCACTTGTTGTCTTCCAGATCCTTGTGGAAGACCATTTCGCCCGTTTCCGGGCACTTGATCCACAGGTTCTCCGGAACCTCCGGGCGGCGGCCAAGCATGGAATTGATCCGGGGCCGTACGTAATTGGTGATCCAGTTCAACTGACTACTCCTTACTGGGCCGCGCGCTTATACCGCAGCGGCAAGGCGCGACGCACGCACGCCCGTTGAAAGTCCCTTTACCAGCGTCGTAACGGCCGGCACGGTATCGGTGGTCGCCTGTCCGTCCTTCGTCAGGCTACCGGCGATCTGGTTGACGATGGCCGAACCGACCACCACACCATCCGCCACAGCACCGATTGCCTGAGCATGATCGGCCGTCTTGACGCCAAAACCGACACAAACCGGCAAATCCGTATGCGCCTTGATACGACCGACCGCGCCCGAGATCAACGAGGGATCTGGAAGTGCGGAACCGGTAATGCCGTTCATGGAGACATAATAGACGAAGCCTGAGGTATTTTTAAGAACGGCAGGCAGGCGCTTGCCATCCGTCGTCGGCGTGGCGAGACGGATGAAATTGACGCCGCGCGCCAAGGCAGGCACGCAAAGCTCGTCGTCCATTTCCGGCGGCAGATCGACCACGATCAGGCCATCGACACCGGCCGCCAGCGCATCGTCCAGAAACCTGTCGACGCCGTAGATATAGATCGGATTGTAATATCCCATCATCACGATCGGGGTCGCATCGTCGTCTTTGCGGAACTCGCGGGCGAGATCAAGCGTGGTTTTCAGCGTCTGGCCGCCTTTAAGCGCCCGCTGTCCTGCCAGCTGGATCGCCGGGCCGTCCGCCATCGGGTCGGAAAACGGCATGCCGAGCTCGATGACATCGGCACCCGCTTCCGGCAAGGCCTTCATGATGCCGAGGGAAGTTTCGAAGTCCGGGTCGCCGCCCATGAAATAGGTGATCAGGGCCGGGCGATTTTCCGCCCGCAGATCGGCGAAGCGCTTGTCCATACGTGCAGTCATGATCTTATACATCCATTCCAAGGAACTTGCTGACGGTGTGGACATCCTTGTCGCCGCGACCGGAGAGGTTCATCAGGATGATTTCGTCCTTGCCCATCTTCGGCGCGCGCTTGATGACTTCCGCCAATGCGTGGCTTGGCTCCAACGCCGGAATGATGCCTTCAAGGCGGGTCAGCATCTGGAAGGCTTCCAACGCCTCATGATCCATGATCGGCACATATTCCACGCGGCCGATATCGTTCAGCCAGGAATGCTCAGGGCCGATGCCGGGATAATCGAGACCTGCGGAGATGGAATGGCCTTCCTTGATCTGGCCGTCGCCGTCCTGAAGCAGATAGGTGCGGTTTCCGTGCAAAACGCCCGGCGAACCGGCCGTGATCGATGCGCAATGTTCATCACCCGAAAGACCCTTGCCGCCAGCTTCTACGCCAACGATGCGGACATTCTTGTCATCAAGGAAAGGATGGAAGATGCCGATGGCGTTCGAGCCACCGCCGACAGCCGCAATGATCATATCCGGCAGACGGCCTTCCGCCTCCAGCATCTGTACCTTGGCTTCCTCGCCTATCACCGCCTGGAAATCGCGGACCATTTCCGGATAGGGATGCGGACCGGCCGCCGTGCCGATCAGGTAATAGGTATCGTCGACATTGGTGACCCAGTCGCGCAGGGCCTCGTTCATGGCATCCTTCAGGGTGCCGTGACCGGCCGTCACCGGCTTCACTTCAGCGCCCAGAAGCTTCATGCGGAAAACATTCGGCGCCTGACGGGCAACATCCGTCGCGCCCATATAAACGACGCAAGGCAGGCCAAAGCGCGCCGCGACGGTGGCGGAGGCAACGCCGTGCTGGCCGGCGCCGGTTTCGGCAATGATGCGGGTCTTGCCCATGCGCTTGGCAAGCAGGATCTGGCCCAGACAATTGTTGATCTTGTGCGAGCCGGTGTGGTTCAGCTCTTCGCGCTTGAAATAGATCTTCGCGCCGCCGAGTTCCGCCGTCAGGCGTTCCGCGAAATAAAGCGGGCTTGGACGGCCGGTATAGTGGGTGCCGAGATATTTGAGTTCGGCCTGGAACTGAGGATCGGTCTTGGCCTTGTCCCATTCCGCCTGCAAATCCAGAATGAGCGGCATCAGCGTTTCGGCAACGAAGCGGCCTCCGTAAATGCCGAAGCGGCCGTCCTCATCGGGACCAGCGCGGAAAGAATTGGGTGTTGGCGCGTCGTTCACTTCAAGCTCCCTTTGGGCCTTTCGACCAATCATTCACCACATCGAAGAATGCGTCGATCATGGCCAGATCCTTGACGCCCGGCGCGCTTTCGACACCGGACGATAAATCTATTCCGCTTGCCCCCGTCTCGGCCAGAGCCTCGGCGACATTATCCTTATTCAAGCCCCCGGAAAGCATGTAATCTATACTTCCGTCAAGAGAGCGCAGGATGGTCCAGTCGAAGGAGACGCCGTTGCCGCCCGGCAGATCGGAACCGGCAGGCGCCTTGGCATCCAGCAGGAAACGGTCGGCTATGCCGATATAGGGATCGATCTTGGCAAGATCAGCGGCATCGCGAACGGAAAGGGCTTTCATCACCGGGAGACCGTAGATCGCCTTGATGTTCAGCACCCGTTCCGGGCTTTCGCTGCCGTGCAACTGCAGAATATCCGGCTTCAACAGATCGACGATCTCATCCAGATCGTCATTATCGGCATTGACGGTAACGGCGACCACCTTGGCGGCGCCACGGGCGGCTTCCGCCAGCCTGCCGGCGATATCGGGCTCGATGTTGCGCGGGCTTTTTTCAAAGAAAATAAAGCCGACATGGGAGGCACCGCGCCTAACGGCACGTTCCAGCGCTTCCGGTGTCTTCAATCCGCAAATCTTGATATCCGGTTTCATATCCGCGACCTGACACGAAATGCGACAAGAGTCGAGCCAAATCGCACCCGTTTTCCATGGAATGTTTCACGTGAATCCAGATGGCGATCCACGTCTCCACTTTCAATCAAAATCGATGGCGTGGAGTTTGGAGCCATGGCGTTTCAGCCATTCCTTGGCTTCCTGTGTGTGTGGGCAAAGCTTTTCGCACAGCGCCCAGAATTTCGGGCCGTGGTTCATTTCGCGCAGATGCGCAACCTCATGGGCGGCGAGATAATCGATGATCTTCTCCGGTGCCATGACGATGCGCCATGAGAAACTCAGATTTCCATCATGGGAGCACGAACCCCAGCGGCTGCGGGTATCTTTCATGCTGATGGACCGCACCGGCTTTCCGGCGGCGCTTGCATGAACGGCAACCAGTCTTTCCAGATCGGCCTTCGCTTCCTTTTTCAGAAAGGTCGCCACCCGTCTGCGCAGATGTTCGGGCGCGCCGCTGACCTTTAAAACCGCCGTGCCGTTCTCGTCTTTGGCGATATGGGTCAGGCCCCGCAGGCTGCCAGTGTGGTGGATATGATGGGATATGCCGCGAATATCGATGGTCGCACCGTGATGCAAGCCGTCATCGGCGCCGAACTTTAAAAGCTTGCCTTCCAGCCAGCCTTGATGCCTTTCGAGAAAATCATCCACCTGGCCGTGGTGAAGCCCGATCGGGATCGTCAGCGCCAATGCCCGACCACCGGGTTCGATGCGCAGGGTGATACGCGTGGCACGCGGATTTTCCTTCACCGTAATCGGCACATGCCGACCGGCGACCTCGACCGTGCGCTGGCTCGGTGCCGTCTTTTTTTGCGCCGGCGACTTCACGGATTTTCTGAGGAACGAAAACATGAGTGGTTCATAGCCGATTCGACACCGGCTTGGCCACGCAAATGCGCGGCTTCGCCTGCCATTCCACTCTATGCGGTCTCATGCTTGCGGATGAATTCCAGCATACGCGGCACGATCTCCTTGCGGAAACGCGACCCGTTGAAGACACCGTAATGGCCGACATCCGGCTGCATATAGTGGGCGCGTTTTTCATCAGGGATATTCCGGCAAAGATCGTGGGCCGCCCTGGTCTGGCCAACGCCGGAAATATCGTCATTCTCGCCTTCCACGGTGAACAATGCGACATTGCGAATGGCAGCGGGATCGACCGCCCTGCCCCTATGCAGCATGTTTCCCTTCGGTAATGCGTGTTCGATAAAGACCGTTTCCACCGTCTGTAGATAGAACTCCGCCGTCAGATCCATGACGGCCAGATATTCGTCGTAAAAATCGCGGTGCTTTTCGGCGGAATCGCCATCGTTCTTGACGAGATTAAGGTAGAAATCCTTGTGCGCCGTCATGTGCTTGTCGAGGTTCATGGACATGAAGCCGGATAATTGCAGGAAGCCGGGATAAACGGTCCTGCCGAAAGCGGGCTGCGGCCACGGCACCTGCATGACGACATTGTCGCGGAACCATTCGATTGGCTTGGCCGTGGCAAGACCGTTGACCGCAGTGGGATTGATGCGCGTATCGATCGGGCCGCCCATCAATGTCATGGATGCCGGCGCGAAACTATTCCCATCGGCTTCCATGAGAGAGACGGCGGCCAGCACCGGCACCGACGGCTGGCAGACGGCGACCACATGCGCGCCCGGCCCGATCTCGCGCAGCATATCGATGACATAGCTGATGTAGTCGTCGAGATCGAAGGTCCCGTCGCTTACCGGCACCATGCGGGCATCGATCCAGTCGGTGATGTAGATATCCGCCGATGGCAGCAGTGCTTCGACCGTCCCCCGCAGCAATGTGGCATAGTGGCCGGACATCGGCGCTACCAGCAACACCTTCGGATCGGACTTGCGGGCCGTATCGAGTTCTTTTTTGAAATGAACGAGATTGCAGAATGGATGCGACCAGACGATTTCTTCGGTCACAGCAACGGTCTCGCCATCGACAACCGTGGTGCCAAGACCGAATTCCGGCTTGACGTAACGGCGTGTCAGGCGTTCGAACACCTCAAAGCCGGCATCGAGGCTGCGCCCGAAAGCGGTGCTGGAAAGCGGGTTCAGAGGATTGCTGCAGGCCTGGCGCATCATATCGGCACCTGCGCGCAGTGGCGCCATTGCCGCATGGTTCATTTCATAAAGGTGGTAGAACACTGATTACGCCTCCCTCGCGGATCAAGCTCTTTTTTTGACCATAGCAGCTTTTCGCAACTGCACAAAACCGAAGACGCCGACGGTTTCCCGCCGGCGTCTCAATTCAGTTGAACGCTAGAGCACGTCCAGTTTAAACGGAATCGTTAGACGTGCTTTATCTGTTTGGCGTTACGCATTTTCCGGACATAAAACCCCTGCGCGCTTTTACTGGAAATGCTCTGGTCGACAATCAGATGTCGGCGACAAAAGTCTGCTTCTGGGAACCGAGGCCCTCGATGCCGAGTTCAACGACATCGCCGGACTTAAGGTAACGCGGCGGCTTCTGGCCCATGCCGACGCCGGGAGGCGTGCCGGTGGAAATGACATCACCGGGATGCAGGGACATGAACTGGCTGAGATAGGAAACGACATGCGCGACGCCATAAACCATGGTCTTGCTGGAGCCATCCTGCATCGTCTGACCGTTGACCTTCAGCCACATGCCGAGGTTCTGCGGTTCAGTGATTTCTTCCTTCGTCACCAGCCAGGGGCCGATCGGACCGAATGTGTCGCAGGACTTGCCCTTGGTCCACTGTCCGGCGCGCTCCGTCTGGAAGGCGCGTTCGGAAACATCGTGCGAAACGCAATAACCGGCGACGTAATCGAGAGCATCGGCTTCCGAAACATATTTAGCCGTCTTGCCGATGACCACGCCAAGCTCGACTTCCCAGTCGGTCTTTTCGGAACCGCGCGGAATGACGACATCATCATTCGGGCCGACGATCGCAGACGTTGCCTTCATGAAAATGACAGGCTCCGGCGGTACGGTGGCACCGGTTTCAGCGGCGTGGTCGGAGAAGTTGAGGCCGATGCAGATGAATTTTCCGGTTCCGGCAACGCAGGCGCCAATGCGCTCTTCGCTAAGCACGGGAAGAGTGCCAAGGTCGATGGCGGCGATCTTCTTCAGGCCTTCCGGAGAAATGGCTTCCCCACCGATGTCTTTGACATGGGCGGACAGATCGCGGACTTTTCCTTCCGCATCGAGGATCGCAGGTTTTTCCTGGCCGGGCTGGCCAACGCGCATCAATTTCATGGAACTCTCTCCCGGTTGTCAGACAAGATAATGCATATATGAACGATGCATTCATACTTGTCACCCCTTGACTGCTCTGACTTTCGAAAAATACCTTTTCCTTCCCGTCAACCAAAAGGACACGTCTGTGACGAACAGCAATTCCCGGCAATCCGAATATCCCGTCGATCCCCTCTTCCTCGATCGCTGGTCTCCGCGCGCCTTTGATGGCGGCGCCATGCCGCACGAACATCTGCTGACCATTCTCGACGCAGCGCATTGGGCGCCCTCGGCTTCCAATCAGCAGCCGTGGCGGTTTGTCTATGCGCACAAGGATAGCGAAAACTGGCCGCTTTTCGTGGAACTTCTGGTGGAGGCAAACCAGCGCTGGGCGAAAAATGCCTCCGTGCTGCTCTTCGTCATCTCCCGCAGCTACAATATCTCGCGCGAGGGCGAGAAAAAACCATCCGGGACCCATTCCTTCGATGCCGGCGCGGCGTGGTTTTCGCTTGCCATGCAGGCGCATCTGCTTGGTTACCACGCCCATGGCATGGCTGGCATATTGAAAGACCAGATCGTTGAAAAGCTTGATGTTCCTGATGGATACAAGGTGGAGGCGGCGGTTGCCATCGGCACCATGACCGACAAGGGCGTTCTTCCAGACGATCTGGCGGAACGGGAAGTGCCGAGCAAGCGGCTGCCCCTTTCAGACGTAGCTTTCGAAGGGCGGTTCATCGTCAAGGCCGATTGATATGCGGCAAGTCCGATGACAAAAGGCCCAGAGGAAATCAACCACCGGGCCTTTTGTTAAAGTTTCGTTTCACGTGAATCGTTATGCGAGACGCCCCACAGGACTAGATATCGAGGTTCGCAACGCTCAGGGCATTTTCCTGAATGAAGTCGCGGCGCGGTTCCACCTCGTCGCCCATCAGGCGGGAAAACAGGCCATCGGCATCCGTCGCATCAGGGACCTTGACCTGCAGCAGCGATCGGGCATTGGCGTCGAGCGTCGTTTCCCACAGCTGCTCGGCATTCATTTCGCCGAGACCCTTATAACGCTGCATGGAAAGACCCTTGCGGCCTGCAGCGAAAATCGCCTCCAGAAGCGCCCGCGGACCGGGGAGTTCCATCGTACCGTCCTTGCGTTGCAGGACCGGCGGGGTGGCGTAGATGTCGCGCGTGCGAGCTGTGAGCTGATCGATATGCCGGGCATCGGCCGAACCGATGAGGCCCATATCCAGCGTCGAGACTTCTTTTACGCCGCGCACCATGCGCTCGAAGCGCAAACCGCCGTCTTCCAACACCGTGCCAGACCAGCCGCGTTCGGTTTCTTCCGCAATCATGTCGAGACGCCGCGCCACTTCGGCAACGGTTTCCTCGGCACGCGCGGCATTGGCCGAAAGCTCGGGGTTGAGCGCACCGGCAATGGCGGCCTGCTCCACAATCGAGCGGCTGTAGCGGGAGTGCAGGCCATCGATCAGCATGCGCATGCGCACAGCGTCGAGAATGACCTCGCGGAGATCGGCGCCGATGCGCACTTCTCCAGAGCCGAGCGTGAGCGACGCTTCCTCAAGGCCCATGGAGATAAGGTATTCTTCCAGCGCCTTCTCATCCTTGAGATACTGCACGGATTTGCCGCGCGTCACCTTATAAAGCGGCGGCTGGGCGATGTAGAGATGGCCGCGCTCGATCAGTTCCGGCATCTGGCGGAAGAAGAAAGTCAACAGCAGGGTACGGATGTGGGCGCCGTCGACGTCAGCATCCGTCATGATGATGATCTTGTGGTAACGCAGCTTGTCCGCGTTGAATTCATCCTTACCGATCGACGTGCCGAGCGCGGTGATCAGTGTGCCGATTTCCTGGCTGGACAACATCTTGTCGAAACGGGCGCGCTCAACGTTCAGGATTTTACCGCGCAGCGGCAGGATGGCCTGCGTTTCGCGCGAGCGGCCCTGCTTGGCCGAACCGCCAGCGGAGTCGCCCTCGACGAGGAAGAGTTCGGATTTCGCCGGATCACGCTCGGAGCAGTCGGCAAGCTTGCCGGGCAAAGAGGCGATATCGAGCGCACCCTTGCGGCGCGTCAGTTCGCGCGCCTTGCGGGCGGCTTCGCGGGCAATAGCCGCTTCCACCACCTTGCCGACAAGGATCTTCGCGTCAGACGGATGTTCTTCGAGCCAGGTGGACAGAGCCTCATTGACGAGACTTTCCACGACCGGGCGTACTTCGGACGAAACGAGCTTGTCCTTCGTCTGCGAGGAAAACTTGGGGTCTGGGACCTTGACGGAAAGAATGGCTGTCAGACCTTCGCGGCAGTCCTCACCCTGCAAGCTCACCTTTTCCCTTTTCATGATGCCGGATGTCTCGGCATAGGATGTCATCTGGCGTGTCAGCGCTGCGCGGAAGCCGGCCATATGGGTGCCGCCGTCGCGCTGGGGAATGTTGTTGGTGAAGCAGAGTACATTTTCATGGTAGCTGTCGTTCCACCAAAGGGCGACCTCAACCGTGATGCCGTCCTTTTCGCTATAAATGGCGATAGGCTTGTCCACCAGCGGTTTCTTGGCCCGGTCGAGATAACGCACGAAGGCTTCAAGACCGCCATCGTATAGCAACTCTTCCTGCTTGATATCCGAATGACGCTTGTCGGTGAGCACGATACGCACGCCGGAATTCAAAAACGCCAGTTCGCGCAGGCGGTGTTCCAGCGTACCAAAATCGTAATCCGTCATGGTGAAGGTTTCGGGACTGGCCAGGAAGGTGACTTCCGTGCCGGAGCGGCCTTCATATTCGCCAATGACGGAGAGCGGCGCATCGGCAACGCCATGGGTGAAGGAAATCTCGTGCAGCCTGCCGCTGCGGCGGATCCTGAGCTTCAGCCAGACGGAGAGCGCATTCACCACCGACACGCCAACGCCGTGCAGACCGCCGGAAACCTTATAGGAGTTCTGGTCGAATTTTCCGCCGGCATGAAGCTGCGTCATGATGACTTCCGCAGCGGAAACGCCTTCGGACGAATGGATGTCGGTCGGGATGCCGCGTCCGTTATCCGTTACCGTCACAGATCCATCGGCGTTCAGCGTCACCGTCACCAGATCGGCATGACCCGCGAGTGCCTCATCGATGGCGTTGTCGACCACTTCGTAGACCATGTGATGCAGGCCGGAACCGTCATCGGTATCGCCGATATACATGCCGGGCCGTTTGCGCACAGCATCAAGACCCTTGAGGACCTTGATCGAATCGGCTCCGTATTCAGTGTTCGCGCCGACTTCGCTTGACGATGTTTCGGTCATAAGTACTCTTTCCAAAATTTCCTGGCCAAGTTTTCAGTGAGAAGGCCCGAAGCCTGCGAATCACTCAAATCCGACATACGACTATAGAAATTCTACACCCAAACCCAAAGGCTGCATGCCTCAGGACGCTGCATAAAGCAGGGGATAGAGGGGTTTCAATCGCAAGAACGGCTTTTTTGCAGCACCGCTGACAGTTCCTCTATCACACTCGGCGGCAGCTTGCGAATATCCCGCGCCAGCCGATTGGCGAAAGCCGTATATTGCGGCGGCAGACCCACCGTGTCGATCGCCACCTTCGGGTCGGAGGAACCGGCGAGAAAGAACAATTCCTCTGCCTCGTCCCAGATAATGTTGAAATATCCGGCGATGCGCTGGAGAAGATCGAAGCTCGGCTTGCCGCGTTTCCCGTGTTCCAGCGCCGAGAGGTAAGCGGGAGAGACGCCGATTGCCGCCGCCATTTCCCTCTGCGTTACACCCTTGCGCTCGCGAAGCAGCCGCACGGCCTCGGCAAAGGGCGTCATGATTTTTCACCCTTGCGGCGCGCCAGCCGGACATAGAGCGCACCATCGCCGCCGTGATTGGCCGATGCATCCTCATAGGACGAAATCAGGTGACGATATTCCGGTTTGGAGAACCACATGGGCACAGCTCTTTTCAGCGCACCGTCACTGCCGATGGAGCGCCCCTTGCCGGTGATGACGAGCACATGCCGAAGGCCCCGTTCGTGCGCCCGCAACAGAAAATCGAGCAGAACCGCATGGGCTTCGCTCTGGAACATGCCATGCAGATCGATACGTCCTTCCAGCGGCAGCCGGCCGCGCGTCAGCTTACGCTTGACCGGCTTTTCCATCGGCTGATGAATTTTGAGCTTCTTGTCCGGCGTGGCGGGCAGCACCTCCACCGGCTCAGCAAGCATGCGCGGGAAGACACCGATGCCGGTTTGCGGAACGACGGGTTCCGCCGGGGTTTCCTCAATATCGTCGAAAGCCAGCAAATCCTCCAGCCTGCCGGAGATCGGCCGCGCAGTTCTTGCGACTTTACCCCACAGAATGCGTTCTTCCTTGCCGAGCTTCCGACTACCCTTCATCGCCGATACCTTTCCGCAGCAACATGCGGCAACAGTATATAAAAATCGGCATCGTTGCGCACCGTGCCCGCAAGTTCTCCCGCTTCTAAACCGGAACCGGTGAAAATATCTCCCCGGGCAGGTCCGACAATGGCCGACCCCGTATCAAGCGCCAGCATCAGCCGCGCGAAGGATTTTCCTTCATCCAGATGGGTCAATGACGGCGCATGGATGAAAAAGGGAAAACCGAAAGTATGGATAAGCCTGTCCACCGCAAGCGCCCGTCCAGCGACCAGCGGCACTTTGGCGGCGGCGATCGGTCCCATGCCCAGCTCGGCGACATCGGCCACCCGGAAAAAAATATAGGAGCGGTTATGCCACAACACCCCGTCCACCTCATCCGGATGGTCGGCAAGCCATTTGCGGATCGTCTGCATGGAGACCGTTTTAGGATCGAGTTCCCCACGATCCAGGAGCAGCCGGCCGATCGGCGAAAACGGATGCCCGGCCTTGGCGGCGTAGGTAATGCGTTTTACCTCTCCGTCAGGAAACAGAAGACGGGCAGCGCCCTGAACATGGACGAAAAACAGATCGACCTTGGATTTAGCCCAGGCGATCTCAAGTCCCCTGCCCTCCAGATATCCTTCATCGATCGCGCGGCGATCGGGAAAAAAGGAAATACCGTCCTCGTCTTCCTTGCCGAAAGCAAAGGACGGATCAAAACCGGCGGGACGATTATTATCGTCTATATCCACCAACTCCGGCGGACGACTGTAGATTGGATACCGCCAGGTATCGTCACGGGCGGACGATACCTCGATCTCCGGCTCATAAAAAGCAGTTACGAAACCGCTTTTTCCTCCGGGCGGTGAAATTTTAAAAGGCACACAATTCGTTTCGAAAAACCGGCGCGCCTGTTCCGGACTATCGGCCTGTCCCTGATCGGCCATATCCAGAAGAGAAACCAGATCGGCGGCGGTGAGCCCGAGAGCGCCGGTCCTGTAAGGTTTTGCGGTCCGGAGATGCGACAGGATGGTCCGCATCGTCGGGAAAAGCGTGCGCGGATCGTCTTCCTGCCATCCCGGCAGATCACCGAAAGAAACTTCTTCGAACGAAAAGGGCGTATTCATTGCTCGGATTCGGTGGCAATCAGCTTCCAGTTCGGGTCACGCGAGCGAACGTCACGCGAGAAGGTCCAGATGTCGTCCACTTCCGCAACGTTATCCGGATCGCCATCCACCAGCTTGCCGTCCTTGTCATAGGTGGCCGAAATCAGCTGGCTGACAATTCTGATCGTGATCTGCTCTTCGGAATCGCGGATACCCGCCTGGGTGATATCGGCTTTTTCTATTCCGATGAAAGTGGACTTCACGACCTCGCCGCGACCTTCCCGCTCGGAAATAGCCGCATCGAACCCGTCGAAAACCTCTTTCGACAGCAGGTTCCTGAGTGTCTTGCGATCGCCATCGGCAAAACCCATAACGATCATCTCATAGGCCATGCGGGCGCCGTTCAGGAATTCCTTGGGGCGGAATGTCGGGTCCTTGGTCATCAGCTCGCGCAGGGATGTATTCAAGGCGGTATCGACAGGTGCCAGAGCATCCGCCTCGGCAAAGCGGTTTTCATCCTCCCCCTCGGCGCGTTTCGGCAGGGTCACGACCTTGTTATCGTCCGTGACCGGGCCTTTCGCGACATCGCGCGGGCTATAGGGATCGAATGGCGGCTTCTCATTGCCGGTTCGGCGCCCGAGAACGCTGCGCAGCTGAAGAAAGATCAGCACCGCCGCAACGAGAAAGAACAATGTGATAAAGTCGCTAAAGCCCATCTTTTACCAAAACCGCCATTTAAATTCAAAAACCTGAACATCATATAGTCTGCATCTTATCATCATTCAAATGTGCAGATTCAATCATCGGTGTTCTCGGGAACCCGCAATCTGCCAGAGAAGCACACGCAAGGCTAGAAGATGCGTTTTTCCTTTCTCCCTATCGTCATCCTCATGATGCCAATTCTGGAAATCGCCGGTTTCATCATCGTCGGCAAAACGATCGGCCTGTGGCTGACATTGGCGCTCGTTCTGTTCACGTCGTTTCTGGGGTTACTGATCCTGCGGCTCGGCGGCATTGGCCTGGTGAGAAATCTCCAGGCTGCCGGGCGCACCGGCGCCCAACCGGCAGATGAGCTGGTCAATGGTGCGATGCGGGTCGTCGCCGGGATCCTGCTTTTCATTCCCGGTTTTATCACCGACATTCTCGGCCTTCTGCTTTTGTCGCCGGTGGTCCGCCGTTTTTTCTGGAAAGCGTTTGGGCCGCGTGTTGTCGTGGCGGGCTCTTTTCGCCAGCCAGGTAGCCAGGCCGGTCCTCAGCCCGGCGATTATTCCGGGTCTCGCAATGATCAGGGAAATGCCGGCAATTCGAAGGTGGTGGACCTCGACGAGGAAGAGTTTCACCGCGAAGGACCGAAGGATTCTCCCTGGTCCAACAAGCCGGATGATCGCGACCTGCCCAAACCCTGACGGCCCGGCGGAAGGGATCGCGAAGGGTTGTAAGGCTCGGGTCGAAATGATAGACCGCCTTCCACGAATTCACGCCGCGAGGAAACGTAATGACCGCTGAAAATGGCGCACAGGGCGCAGTAAGTCCTTCCCTCAACATTCTTACCCAGTACATCAAGGATCTTTCGTTCGAAAATCCGGGTGCTCCTCGTTCGCTTCAGGCTCGTGACAATGCGCCGTCGATCAACATCAATGTCAATGTCAACGCAAACCCGATCTCCGGTTCGGATTTCGACGTTGTGCTGACACTGAACGCCGAAGCCAAGGATGGCGACAAGGTTCTGTTTGCAGCCGAGCTGGTTTATGGCGGCGTGTTCCGCATTGCCGGCTTCCCGCAGGAACATATGCTGCCGGTGCTGTTCATCGAATGCCCTCGCCTGCTGTTCCCCTTCGCACGCCAGATCATCGCCGACGTGACCCGCAATGGCGGCTTCCCGCCGCTGATGATCGATCCGATCGATTTCGCGCAGATGTTTTCGCAGCGCGTTGCCGAGGAACAGGCCAGAGCAAAGGTTCAGGCCGTACCGAACTGAATGGCGCACGACGCCGCTCTTTTTAGAATTTAGACAAAACAAAACCCGGGTTCCTCGCCCGGGTTTTTTATTTGATGGCATTCGTCATTTTTCAGCGTTGCATCTCAGCGCCTGGCGCGCTCAATTCTGGTAACGGTTCCAGATCGCCTTGTCGCCCATGCCGAGAACGAGCTTGCCATGCGCCGCGACGGTCTCTGCATCCAGTCTTGATGGTAGAGGATGCGGCCTTTGCAGCGGCTCATGCGATACGTCATCTTCAATAATGACCGTTTGCTGTTTGGCAGCGGAACCGAAACCGAGCGCCGTCTGACGTCCGCCGATCATTTCGATATAGACTTCTGCAAGCAACTCGGAGTCGAGCAACGCACCGTGCTTGGTGCGGTGGGAATTATCTATCCCGTAACGCCGGCACAGGGCATCCAGGGAATTTGGACCCATGGGATGCTTGCGGCGGGCGAGTGAAAGCGTGTCCGTCACCAAATCGGCTGAGACCGGCGCAATACCGAGACGGGCAAATTCCGCATTGATGAAGCCCATGTCGAATGTCGCATTATGCGCCACCCAGCGGGCACCTTCGAAAAAGTCGCGGATCTGGTCGACGACATCGGCAAACTTCGGTTTGTCTTTCAGAAAGTCGTCGGTAATGCCATGAACTGCAAGCGCATCGGGGTGAACCTTCCGGTCTTCCGGGCTGATGAAAAGATGCAGCGTTTTTCCGGTTGGAAAATGGTTGATCAGCTCAATACCGCCGATTTCGATCACACGGTCCACTTTCGATTCCAGACCTGTGGTTTCCGTATCGAAAATGATCTCACGCATTGTTTTCTCCTTGGCCTGAATCGGTAGCCAATCTCTGCAAAATCCCTCTTACCTGATCCTGCGCCGCTTCGACACCCTTTCCGGTATCGATGACAAAATCGGCGCGACGGCGCTTGTCGGCGTCGGGCAGCTGTCGGGCAAGGATCATTTCAAATTTCTCTTCAGTCATGCCCGGTCGGGATAAAACCCGCTGGCGCTGTATTTCCGGCGCGCAGCTAACGACGACGATTTTATCGACACGTGCGTCCGCCCCGGTTTCAAACAGCAAGGGAATATCAAGAAGAGCAAATCGCTGATCTTCCTTCCTCGCCTTCTCAAGGAAGGATTCCTGTCTCTCGCGAACCAGCGGATGGACGATCGCTTCCAGCTTGCTGAAATTAGCCGGATTCTTCCGCAGGACACCGCCGAGTTTTTCACGATCCACCACGCCGGAAATAGTTGTTCCCGGAAAGGCGGATTCGATCAGCGGTACAGCTTCTGCCCGATAAAGATCGTGCACGACCGCATCCGAGTCGAGGACCGGAACACCTTCCCCGGCAAACAGCTTCGCCGTCGTCGTTTTTCCCATTCCGATCGAGCCGGTAAGACCGATGACGATCATCAATGTTTCTCCATATCCTCGATGATGAGGGAGCGGAGGGTTTCGTCGACCTCAGGCGTTTCGCCAAACCATTTTTTGAAGCCGGGTTTTGCCTGATGGAGGAGCATGCCAAGCCCGTCGACAGTCACGATATCCTGCGCCTCGGCCATCTGCAAAATAGGCGTTCTCAGGGGCACGTAGACGATATCGGTCACGACGGCATTTGCTGCGAGCGGCGAAAAATCGAGTTCGGGCGCTTCGGTCCCGTCCATACCGAGCGATGTGGTGTTCACGAAAAGCCCGGCACCCTGCATGACCTCATGAAGCGCGCCCTGAGGATGGGAAAAGACCCGCGGGCCAAAACGGTCGGCCAGTTCCCGGGCGCGTTCGATCGTGCGGTTCAAAACGTGGATCTCAGCAATGCCGCGGTCCCGTAGCGACTGAACCACAGCCCGGCTAGCCCCACCGGCTCCGAACACCACTGCGCGGTCGGTTTTATCCCAGCCGGGATGACGCTCATCGAGATTGGAGACGAAACCGTAACCATCCGTGTTAGTGGCGCGAAGCCTGCCCTCTTCCATCCAGATGGTGTTGGCGGCACCCAATTCCTCCGCCAGTTCGTCAGGACTATCCGCCAACCTGTAGGCGGCTTCCTTATGTGGAATAGTGACATTTCCACCGACTGCGGATCCCGGATCTTGCTCCTTCAGCGCCGCAATGAAATTCGGGAAGGCATCCGGGGAAACTTCAACAGCCTTATAGGAACCGGCAATGCCGAATTTCTTCAGCCAGTAGGAATGGATGATCGGCGATCTGGAGTGCTTGATCGGGTAACCGACGACGAAGGCGTTTATAGTTAATGTTTCACGTGAATCAGCCATCGATGACATCCATGTCGCGCAGTTTCGATAAAAGAGGCAGAAGCGGCAGACCAAGAATGGTGAAGTAATCCCCCTCTATCGAGGTAAATAGCTGGATTCCTTCCCCCTCAAGCTGATAGGCGCCGACACTACTCAAGGCCCTGTCTCCCACGCGTTGCAAATGACGGGAGACAAATTCGGCGCTTAAATTGCGCACGGAAAGCTCAGCGCTGGAAACCGTCTGCCATACCACCTCACCGCCGCGGACAAGAACGGCCGCACTGTTCAGGCGATGAACCTTGCCGGACAATGACAGCAAGTGCGCTTCAGCTTCCGCCATGTTTTTCGGTTTGTGGTAGACACGCGCGCCGAGCGCCATGGTCTGGTCACATCCAAGAACAAGCGCTTCTGGATGCAGCCTACCGACAGCGAGGGCCTTGGCCTTGGCGAGTTCCAGTGCGACCTCTTCCGGCCCAGAACCGTTTTTTTCCAGCTGTTCATCGAGCGCGCGCTCGTCGATATCCGCCGGGATCGCCGAAAATATCAGTCCCGCATTGCGCATCAGCATCTGGCGGGATGCGCTGGACGAGGCGAGGATCAACTCTTGTTTCATCGACTGTCTGCTCCTGATGGTGCGATCCGGATTATCGCGTCCTCGAACGAAGGGCAAGGATGGCCGCAGCCGTTTCCTCAATGGAACGGCGTGTGACATCGATCAGCGGCCAATTATTACGGGCGCAGAGCGCGCGCGCATATTTCAGCTCCTCCATGATGGTGGCGCGATCCGTGTAACGACCGCTGTCAAATCCACCGGTGGTGCCGAGTTCCCGGTTTTCGCGCACCTGCGATATACGATCCGACGTCGCGACGAGACCGACGATCAGCGGCCTTGTGGCCGCGTAGAGGCTTTCCGGCAAAGGCACATTGGGAACGACCGGAATGTTGGCGGTCTTTATTCCCCTGTTGGCGAGATAGATGCTGGTCGGGGTTTTCGATGTCCGGCTGATCCCGATGATGACGATATCGGCCTCGTCATAGGTTTCCGGCATTTGCCCATCGTCGTGATCCATGGCGAAATTGAGCGCTTCGATCCGCGCGAAATATTCAGCGTTCAACGCGTGCTGCGCTCCGACCCGCCGTCTCGATGGCGCACCGAGATAGGTCTGGAAAATGCCGATGATCGGCTCAAGGACGTTAACACAAGGCACCCCGATCGCGTGGCAGCGCAAATCCAGGAATTCGGCCAGCTGCTGGTCGACAATGGTATAAAGGACGATCCCGGGTTCCTTGTCGATCAGATCCACCACCTGGGCGAGCTGCTTCTGGTTCCTGATCATCGGATAAACGTGTTCCACCGGCATGGAGGCATGGAACTGCGCCGAGACGGCACGGCCAGCCGACATAAGAGTCTCACCCGTTGAGTCCGAAATCAGATGCAAATGGAAGAAACTTTTTTTGTTCTCCACGCTGTTTTTCTCCCGCTGTTGATAAACCGGGACAAACTCCCGAATTGTCCTGCGGGCCGATCCGCGACGTGAATAAGGTGGTGTTTTTCCACAATTCGCAAGTGGCTGCATTGCTATTGGGCATGCCTGTGAATTGTTTGAAGAAGGTGGACTTGCTAAAATCCATCCACAATCAGTCCACAGATAGATTCCCTTTGATTGTTATTTTAACTTGCTGAAAATATTATATAAACTCCTGTTTTCCAATTTATCCGAAACAGGCAGGCTTTTGAGATGCCCAAGCCACCAGATCAAGGTCCCGCTGCGGCATTTCGACTGGAAAGATTTTAATCCTTGCTACTCACCGACTCTAAGAAATAGAAAATCTTTTAAATCTCTTAGATTTTATTTTTTAGAAGACGGATGCGATGAGCGAGCGTAAGATTATCACGGTGTTGAATGGGCAGACGGTCACACCTCCACCCATCTGGCTGATGCGACAGGCAGGTCGCTATCTTCCCGAATACAGGGAAACACGAAAGAACGCCGGAAGCTTCCTCGATCTCTGTTATAATCCTGAATTGGCAACGGAGGTCACTCTTCAGCCAATTCGCCGATTTGGTCTGGATGCGGCAATTCTCTTTTCCGATATTCTGGTGATACCGGACGCCCTTCACCGCAACGTTTCCTTCAGCGAGGGAAAAGGCCCAGCCATGGACCCGATCGATGTGGCCGGCATAGACCGACTGGATACGGCGGATGTCATGACGCATCTTTCGCCCGTTTTCAAAACGGTCTCTCGCTTGCGCAGGGAGTTGCCGGATGAGACGACGCTTCTCGGATTTTGCGGCGCGCCCTGGACGGTGGCCACCTACATGATTGCTGGCCACGGAACACCGGATCAGGCGCCGGCGCGGCTATTCGGTTATCAGGAGCCGGCCGCAATGGAGAAGCTTCTCGCTTTCCTGGCAGAGGTTTCCGCCGATTATCTGGTGGCGCAGATCGATGCCGGGGCCGATGCGGTCCAGATATTCGATTCATGGGCCGGCGTGCTCGGCGAAAGGGAATTCGAGGAATTTGCGATAAAGCCTGTCGCGCGTATCATCGCCTCGGTGCGTGCCCGCCGTCCGTCCGCGAAGATCATCGCGTTTGCCAAGGGCGCGGGTTATCTTCTGAAGGATTATCGCCGTAAGACCGGTGCGGATGCCATCGGGTTGGACTGGTCGGTGCCGCTCGGTTTCGCGAAGGATTTGCAGAAGGAAGGTCCCGTGCAGGGCAACCTTGACCCCATGCTGATGGTGGCGGGGGGCAAGGCGTTGCAGGACGGTATTGACGCCGTGTTGCAGGCTCTTGGACAGGGCCCGCTGATTTTCAATCTCGGCCATGGCATAACCCCGCAAGCCGATCCGGAAAATGTCGCGAGACTGGTGCAGCGGGTACGCGCCGGCGGAGCTGGGGCATGAGCGACGAGAAACAGACCTCCGCCCGATCCGGAAACAAGGCCGCTCTTCGTGCAGGCATCGCGCTTAGCGCCTTTGCTGCTTTTGTCGCCCTGTTGTTTTACAGCGATCCGGCCGATCTCTATCTCTGGATCAAGGCGCTTCATATCATCGCGGTGATTTCCTGGATGGCGGCGATTTTTTACCTGCCGCGGTTGTTCATCTACCACACCGATGCGCCCGCCGGTTCGCAGCAATCCGAAACCTTCAAGGTGATGGAACAGCGGCTGATTAAGGTCATCATGAACCCGGCCATGATGATTTCCTGGACATTAGGGCTTTATCTCGCCTGGTCGGTTTATGGTTTTTCCGGCGGCTGGCTGCATGCGAAGATCACGCTGGTGGTGCTTCTGACCGTCACCCATGTATACTTCACCCGCAGTGCCAAACGTTTCGCGCGGGATGAAAATACCAGGCCTGCCCGTCACTGGCGGTTGATGAACGAGGTTCCGACGGTATTGATGATCCTCATAGTCATACTTGTGGTTGTGAAACCCTTCGCTTAGGAGGTTTCGACGATAAATTTCGCGGAATTCGTGCTTTCCTCTTGCAGTAGCTCTATTCAATCGCTATTTTCGCATTACTCATCTCGTGGCATGTGAATTATTCAGTCATCTGCGGCATCTCCCACAGCATCTGATTCGCGAACACGCCCTCCCCCGACATTACATTATCAAACGGTCTTTCCTTCATGGCTGAAATGAAGCTTCAGGAACTTAAGAGCAAATCGCCTACCGACTTGCTGACTTTTGCTGAATCCCTGGAAGTTGAAAATGCGAGCACCATGCGCAAGCAGGAGCTTATGTTCGCAATCCTCAAGGTTCTCGCGAGCCAGGACATCGAAATTATCGGCGAAGGCGTCGTTGAAGTCCTTCAGGACGGTTTCGGTTTTCTGCGATCCGCAAATGCGAATTATCTGCCCGGTCCGGACGATATCTATATTTCGCCGTCACAGATTCGCCGCTTCTCGTTGAAGACGGGCGATACTGTCGAAGGCCCGATCCGTGGACCCAAGGAAGGCGAACGTTATTTCGCGCTTCTCAAGGTCAACACGATCAATTTCGACGATCCTGAGAAGATCCGTCACAAGGTTCACTTTGACAACCTGACGCCGCTTTACCCGAATGATCGGTTCAAGATGGAACTGGATATTCCGACGACCAAGGATTTGTCGGCGCGGGTCATCGATCTTGTCGCGCCGCTCGGCAAGGGCCAGCGTGGACTGATTGTCGCGCCGCCGCGTACCGGTAAAACGGTTCTGCTGCAGAACATCGCTCATTCCATCACGGCAAACCATCCGGAATGTTACCTGATCGTTCTTTTGATTGACGAACGCCCCGAAGAAGTCACCGACATGCAGCGTTCGGTCAAGGGTGAGGTCGTGTCCTCCACCTTCGACGAACCCGCTGTACGCCACGTCCAGGTCGCTGAAATGGTCATCGAAAAGGCGAAGCGCCTCGTCGAACATGGCCGTGACGTCGTCATCCTGCTCGATTCCATCACCCGCCTTGGCCGCGCGTATAACACCGTCGTTCCGTCTTCTGGCAAGGTTCTGACCGGTGGTGTGGATGCCAATGCGCTGCAGCGGCCGAAGCGTTTCTTCGGGGCCGCGCGTAACATCGAAGAAGGCGGTTCGCTGACGATTATCGCGACGGCGTTGATCGATACGGGTAGCCGTATGGACGAAGTGATCTTCGAAGAATTCAAGGGTACGGGCAACTCGGAAATCGTGCTTGATCGCAAGGTCGCTGACAAGCGTATCTTCCCGGCGCTTGATATTCTGAAGTCCGGTACACGTAAGGAAGACCTGCTCGTGCCGCGTCAAGATCTGCAGAAGATCTTCGTGCTTCGCCGAATTCTTGCACCGATGGGAACGATGGACGCCATCGAGTTCCTGATCGACAAGCTGAAGCAGACCAAGACCAACTCGGATTTCTTCGAATCCATGAATACCTGATCCGGAGTTCTACCGGGCCCATCGACAAAGCTTTAAAGCCGCATCCGTTTGCTCGGATGCGGCTTGACTGTTTTAACCGAGGTGAATGATGCCAGCTTCCGCCGATACCATTTACGCGCTCTCAAGCGGGGCACTGCCGGCCGGTGTCGCCATCATCAGGATCAGTGGGCTTAAGGCATTCGAAGCCTTTGTGAGGCTGACTGACAGGGAACTTCCTGCGCCGCGGCAGGCGATATTGTGTTCGATTCGAAACCGAAACAAAGAGACAATCGACCAGGCGCTGATGATCGTTTTCCCCGGTCCGAATTCCTTTACGGGTGAGAACTGTATCGAGATTCACAGCCACGGCAGCCGGGCGGTTGTCGCCTCCATTTTTTCCGAGCTCGAACAGCTCGATGGATTTCGGCCGGCGGATGCCGGTGAGTTTTCTCGCCGCGCTTTTGAAAATGGCAAGATGGATCTTCTGGAAGTCGAGGGTCTTGCAGATCTGTTGCAGGCTGAAACGGAGATGCAGCGCCGATTGGCGGTTGAACAGAGCACCGGCAAATTGTCGGCACTCTACGATGGTTGGGCTAGTCGATTGACGCGCGCCCGCGCCCTGATCGAGGCGGAACTGGATTTTGCCGACGAGGAGGACGTGCCGGATTCAGTTGCAGCGCAGGTTTGGGATGCGATGAGGCTGCTGAAGGGTGAAATCACCGGTCACCTGCAGAACGGTGGAAGCAGCGAAATCATCCGTGACGGGTTCAAGGTGGCGCTGGTGGGAGAACCCAATGCGGGGAAATCCACACTTCTCAACGCTTTGAGCGGCCGCGACGTTGCCATCGTTACTGACATTGCCGGCACCACCAGAGACGTCCTAAGTGTTGATATCAATCTCGACGGGTACCTGGTTCGGATATTCGATACGGCTGGAATTCGGGAGACTCTGGATGTTGTTGAAAAGGAAGGTGTGCGGCGCGCCGTTCTAACGGCGGAAACCGCTGATCTGATCTTGTTGCTACAGGATAACGATTCGACTCCGAAACAATTTCTCATATCATTCGAGAATGCACGTCGTTTGCGTGTGCGGACAAAAGCAGCACTGTCATCTTCTTCGGCTAATGATGATTTTGATCTATCCATCTCGGCCAAGGAAGGTCTTGGTCTGGAAGAATTGCGGTTATTGATCAAGCAAGAGATCGAAAGCCGCGTTGGCGCGGTGCAGACATTGGCCCCTGCCCGCGCTCGCCACAAAAAACGACTTGAAGAGACGCTGAACTATGTTAGTGATGCACTCAATTCCGAGACCATGGACCTTGCGATAAGGTCGGAATATTTGAGGCTCGCCGGGACATCGCTCGGACGTATTACCGGTCGGGTAGATGTCGAAGACTTGCTGGGCGTGATCTTCTCGGAATTCTGCATAGGAAAATGATTCACGTGAAACATTGGCGGCGATGGAGCAAGCCGGTGATCTAGGATAAGGCGCAACGATATGCACCAGTCATTTGACGTCATTGTTATCGGGGGCGGTCATGCCGGCAGCGAAGCTGCTGCTGCTGCTGCGCGGCATGGGGCGAAAACCGCTCTTGTCACTCATAAGCGTGATACGATTGGCGTTATGTCCTGCAATCCGGCGATCGGCGGCCTGGGCAAAGGGCATCTCGTCCGCGAAATCGATGCGCTGGATGGTCTGATGGGTCGTGTTGCTGATGCCGCCGGGATCCAGTTCCGTATGCTCAATCGCAAAAAAGGTCCTGCTGTTCGCGGCCCGCGCACCCAGGCTGATCGGAAGCTTTACCGCGAGGCGATGCAGCGGGAAATCAGTGCGATTGAAAACCTGACTATTATCGAAGGTGATGCGTTCGATATTGAAATGGCCGAAGACCGGGTCTCCGCCGTTATCATGGCGAATGGTAGCCGGATTCCCTGTGGCGCGGTTGTATTGACCAGCGGCACATTTCTGCGCGGCCTTATTCATATCGGCTCCGAAAAGATTCCTGCTGGCCGAGTTGGCGAAAAACCCTCGGTCGGTCTCTCTGACACGCTCGCCCGCCTAGGCCTTGCCATGGGGCGACTGAAAACCGGCACCCCTGCCCGGCTTGACGGCCGTACGATCGACTGGAACGCCGTCGATCGGCAGGCGGCTGACGAGAATCCCGTTCCGTTTTCCTTTATCACGGATCGCATTCTCAATCCGCAAATCGAATGTGGCGTAACGCGAACGACGCCGGCAGGGCATAAGGTCATTCAGGACAACATCCACTTGTCGGCGATGTATTCCGGGCAAATCGAAGGGGTCGGTCCGCGCTATTGTCCGTCGATAGAGGACAAGATTACCCGTTTCGGGGAACGGGACGGTCACCAGATTTTTCTGGAACCGGAAGGTCTGGACGATCACACCATTTATCCCAACGGGATTTCAACATCGCTTCCCGCTTCGGTTCAGGAGCAATTTATCCGCACCATACCCGGTCTCGAGCAAGTGACTATTCTTCAACCGGGTTACGCAATCGAATATGACTATGTCGATCCGCGGGAGCTTAAACCTTCACTGGAATGCCGCAAAATTGCGGGCCTGTTCCTCGCTGGACAGATCAATGGCACGACGGGTTACGAAGAGGCTGGCGCCCAAGGCCTGGTTGCCGGGCTGAACGCTTCGCTTTACGCGGGCGATGCCGATCCAATCTATTTCAGCCGAACGGAATCCTATATCGGCGTGATGATCGATGATCTTACTTCGAAGGGTGTCAGCGAGCCCTATCGCATGTTTACGTCCAGAGCGGAATATCGGCTTTCGCTACGCGTCGATAACGCCGATCTACGGCTTACACCTATTGGTCAGATGGCTGGTATCGTGGGTCATGACCGACAAAAACGCTTCACGGATTTCATCTCCGATCTGGATCGAGGTCGCGAGCTGATGAAGAACATTTCCATCAGCCCTTCCCAGGCTGCCAAACAGGGATTGAAACTTAACCAGGACGGTCAGCGTCGTTCGGTTTATGAAATGCTCGCCTACCCTGATATCACGATGGAAACTCTTACTGGACATTGGCCGGAACTACTAACGCTTAGTGGCAAGGTTGCGGAGGTTTTGGAAATCGAAGCGAGTTACGCTGTCTATATGCAGCGTCAAAGCGCGGATATTGTCGATATCAAGCGGGATGAAGACAGAAAGATTCCGGACGACTTTGATTTTCAGACGTTGTCCGGTCTCTCCAACGAATTGAAACAAAAGTTGGAAAAGGCCCGTCCGGAAAACATTGCACAGGCTGCCCGTGTTGACGGTATGACACCGGCTGCGATATCGCTGCTTCTCGCACTTCTGCGGAAAAGCTCCGCAATAAGAAGCGAAAAATTGCATATGCACCAATAGCGAGTCGGACAATGAAGATAAACGGCCAGAGTGTTTCACGTGAAACACAAGAGAGGCTCGAACATTTTGTCGAGCTTTTCAAGAAGTGGAATAGAACCACAAATCTGGTGGCGCCTTCGACCCTTACCGAGCTTTGGAGCCGGCACGTTGCCGACAGCGCGCAGATATTTCAACTCTCCCCGTCGCCGCAAAAATGGATCGATCTGGGTAGTGGCGGCGGCTTTCCGGGTGTCATTACTGCGATTTTTCTGGCGGAACTTGGCGACGGTTGGGTCGATCTCGTTGAAAGCAACAATAAAAAAGCTGCATTTTTGCGAATCGCCTTGAAGGAAACCAGCGCAAGAGGTGCCGTTCATCCCGTCCGGATTGAAAAAGCGCCTGAAACCGTTGAGAATTGCGATGCGGTTTCCGCAAGAGCGCTTGCGGAGCTGGACTTACTTCTCGATTATATCCATCCATGGGCGCGGAATAATCCAAATCTCAAGGCTTATTTCAACAAAGGCCGGGATTATGATTCCGAAGTGCAGAAAGCGCATGGCCGCTGGCTGTTCGATCTGATAAAACACCAAAGTGCCCTTGAGGCAGATTCTGTTGTTCTTGAAATCAGTAACCTCACTCTGAGGCGCTGACGAGCTAGTCAGGTGCGGTATGACTTCTGAAAAAAACCGGATTATCGCAGTTGCAAACCAGAAGGGTGGCGTCGGTAAAACGACGACAGCCATCAATCTGGCCACTGCACTCGCGGCTATCGGCGAGCGTGTGTTGATCATCGATCTCGATCCGCAGGGTAATGCCAGCACCGGGCTCGGTATCGACCGCAAAGAGCGCAAACTTTCGTCCTACGACCTTCTGGTGGGTGATAATACCGTTGCTCAAGTTGCAGTACCGACGGCGGTTCCCAACCTCGACATCGTGCCTTCGACGATGGATTTGCTTGGTTTTGAGATGCAGGTCGCGAATGTTGCCAACCGCGTCTTTCTTTTGCGTGCCGCCATGGAAACGCAGGAAGCCAGGGATTATTCCTACATTCTCGTCGATTGCCCCCCTTCTTTCAATCTTTTGACCATGAACGCCATGACGGCCGCACATTCTGTGCTTGTGCCGCTGCAGTGTGAGTTCTTCGCGCTGGAAGGCCTAAGCCAGTTGCTGGATACGGTCAGTCAGATAAGGGGCTCGGTCAATCCGCAGCTGGATATTCAGGGTATCGTTCTGACGATGTTCGACGCGCGGAACAATCTCGCGCAACAGGTCGTCACCGATGTACGCGCGCATCTGGGTGAAAAAGTTTATCACACCCTCATCCCGCGTAATGTGCGTGTTTCCGAAGCGCCGTCTTATGGCAAGCCGGCAATTCTTTACGACCTGAAATGCGCTGGTAGCCAAGCCTATCTGCAACTGGCGTCTGAAGTGATCCAGAGAGAGCGTCTGCGCAAGGCCGCGTGACGTTTGCCGGAATGTATGGAGTAATATCTTATGAGTGATGATCTTTCCAAGCGTCGACTCGGACGCGGTCTTGCGGCGTTGATCGGAGAAATGGATCAACCCGTCCCCGTGGGCGAACCGCAGCGTGCCGTCAATGCCGACCGCACTATTCCGATCGAGTTCATCGCTCGCAGCCAGAGAAATCCGCGACGTCATTTTGATGAGAACGAGTTGCAGGATCTTGCTGCATCCATTCGCCAGCACGGAATTGTTCAGCCTGTGGTCGTGCGAACGATCGGCGTCAACCGTTACGAGATTATTGCCGGCGAACGGCGCTGGCGGGCAGCGCAACTGGCCGGTTTTACGGATGTGCCCGTTATTGTTCGTGATGTGGACGACCGCACGGCGCTGGAGTTGGCCATTGTCGAGAACGTGCAGCGTTCCGATCTCAATCCGCTTGAAGAAGCCATGGGTTACGAGCAGCTGATTGCCGAACACGGATACACCCAGAACGACCTCGGTGAAATCATCGGCAAAAGCCGAAGCCATGTTGCAAACAGCCTTCGGCTTCTGAAGCTTCCCGATCCTGTACGGGATATGCTGGCGGATGGTTCCCTTTCCGCCGGTCATGCGCGGGCGCTTGTTTCCACGTCCGATCCGTCAAGCCTGGCGCGAACCATCGTTTCCAAGGGTCTCTCGGTGCGCGATGCCGAGCGTTTAGCGCAAAACGATATTAAATCGCATGGTGATGTTGCTGAGAAGCGCGCGCCGGCTGAGAAGGATTCCGATACGGTCGCGCTCGAACGCAGCTTGTCGGATGCTCTCGGTCTGGATGTGAAGATTCACCACAAGGGCGGCTCGGGGCAGATCCGCATTGGATATCGCACGCTCGAGCAATTGGAAGCAGTGTGCCGATTGCTGGAGCAAAAATAAGTAAGTATCTGTTTTTATTGAAAAATACCCGCTTTTAGCGGGTATTTTTGTATTGGTGCTCAAAAGTCGATGGCACGGCCGTTTATTTCGTAGTCACCGAACCGAACCGGTTCTGCACCGCCGCGTCCGCCGGTCTCCAGTGGCAATTGAATATCCGCCTGCTGTTTGCGCCGTTCTTCCGCTTCCTTCAGCGCACGTTCCGCCGCTGGCGACAGCCGCGTGCGCATTTCCGTGCCGTTGTCATTGTCCGCATCTTGCATGAGTAATCCTCCCTATGACGGGATATTGAAATATGTTCGCCGTGCACCAGATTATATAAAGAGACCGGCTTTATAAACCCCTGGATATTCGCTGATGGGCGACAAGGAGAGTTGACTGATGAACATGATGCGCACGGCAATGCTTCTGGCCTTCATGACGGCATTGTTCATGGGCGTCGGCTTTCTGATCGGCGGTACGGGCGGCATGATGATTGCCTTGCTTATTGCTGCCGGTATGAATCTGTTCTCTTACTGGAACTCGGACAAGATGGTTCTCTCGGCCTATCATGCGCGGGAGATCGACGAGGCAAATGCGCCTGAATTTTTTTCGATGATTCGCGATCTTTCGCACAATGCCGGCCTGCCAATGCCGAAGGTCTATATTTACGACAGTCCGCAGCCTAACGCCTTCGCGACTGGACGAAACCCGCAGAATGCTGCTGTCGCCGCGTCTACGGGCCTGCTGGAACGGCTGACCCCTGAAGAGGTCGCGGGTGTGATGGCGCATGAGCTGGCACATGTGCAGAACCGCGATACGCTGACGATGACTGTTACGGCGACACTGGCCGGCGCCATCTCCATGCTCGGCAATTTCGCCTTTTTCTTCGGCGGCAATCGCGGAAACAACAGCAATCCGCTGGGATTTATCGGCGTGCTGGTAGCGATGATCGTCGCACCGCTGGCTGCGATGCTGGTGCAGATGGCGATCAGCCGCACCCGGGAATATTCCGCCGACCGGCGCGGCGCGGAAATCTGCGGAAATCCGCTCTGGCTCGCTTCGGCATTGCAGAAAATTTCGAGCATGGCGCAGCGCATTCACAATGACGATGCCGAGCGTAACCCAGCAACGGCGCATATGTTCATCATCAATCCGTTGTCCGGTGAACGCATGGATAATCTCTTCTCCACACATCCGAATACGGAAAACCGGGTGGCGGCACTGCATGCCATGGCGCAGGAGTTTCCCCCGCAAGGATCGACGCCAGCGCCATCGGGTGATAAGCCTCAGCGCAAATCAACCTCCGTTCCCAATACGGGCTGGGGACGAGGCAATGAAAACGAGCGCAAGGGGCCGTGGTCTTGACATCCGATACTCAGAATAAGCCATCGCGGTTCAAAAAGCCGAGGGCGGAACATGGAGGGGGCCGTGAAGACGGCCCTTCGTCTTTCCAGGATAAACCCGGCCTTGCCGCACGTGTTGCCGCGACCCGCATTCTTGCAGCCGTTCTGGAAAAGAAAACTTCGCTGGACGGTATGTTGGACAGCGAAAACGGCAATCCCGTCTATCGCGCGCTGTCTCTTGCGGACCGGGCGTTGGTGAGAGCCATCGTCAACAGCGCGCTTCGCCATCTCCCGCGCATCGAAGCGGCGCTGCCGATGCTGCTTGACGGGCCTCTGCCACAAGGTGCGCGATCGCTGCACCATGTCCTTGTCATCGGTGCGGCGCAGATGCTTTATCTCGACGTTCCCGATCATTCGGCAGTCGATCTTGCTGTGGAACAGGCACATCGCGATCCGCGCAACAAGCGTTTCGTGAAATTGGTGAATGCCGTTCTCAGGCGATTGGGCCGGGAAAAAGCGGAAATCGAGAAGGCCATCGCTGATGTGCCGGTACTGCCGGGCTGGTTCCACGATCGGCTTGTTTCGGCTTACGGCGACGAGGTTGCCCAACGGATTTCCGAGGCGCAACTGACACCCGCTTCCATCGATCTCACGGTGAAGGCCGATCCGGCTCTCTGGGCTGAAAAACTTGGTGGTACGGTTTTGCCGAATGGCAGCGTCCGTCTCGGACAATTCGAAGGTCAGATTCCGTCACTCGAAGGCTTTGCCGAGGGCGCCTGGTGGGTGCAGGATCTTGCTGCCAGCATACCGGTGAAGCTGATGGGCGACATCTCCGGCAAGCGTGTTGCCGATCTCTGCGCGGCTCCGGGCGGCAAGACCGCCCAGCTTGCCCATGCGGGTGCGAAAGTGACCGCGCTCGACCAGTCCGGTAATCGCCTTCGTCGCCTCAGGGAAAATCTCGACCGGCTTGGCCTTCAGGCCGAAACGGTGGAGGCCAATATGCTGAAATACCAGCCGGAACAGCTTTTCGACGCCGTCCTCCTCGATGCGCCCTGTTCTTCAACGGGGACCCTGCGCAAACATCCCGATGTCTGCTGGACCAAGGATGAAAACGACATCGCCAAACTTGCCGCCCTCCAGGGCCAGATGTTGCGACATGCGCTCACTCTTGTTGGACCCGGTGGCATTGTGGTGTTTTCCAATTGTTCGCTTGATCCCTCGGAAGGCGAAGAGATGATTGCGCAGGTCCTGACGGAAAACCCCACCTTCGAGCGTGTTGCCGTTCGTAAGGAGGATTGGCCTGGAATGGAGGCCGCCGTTACCGCCGAGGGAGATCTTCGCACGACGCCGGATATGTTCGGCGGTGTCGATGGGTTTTTTAGCAGTGTCTTGCGTAAGAAGTAGAAAAAAGCCAAGATTCCGCGAATCATTGGATAATTGCAGATAACGTTCCGATCATCACGGTTCACTCATAAAAACAAAACATGTGAAACGGGAAACACAGCTTGTCAGGGTCCTTTGCAGGCAGCATCAATGCCGCCGGTCTTCTTTCGCGAATGGCGTATCGTCATCTGTGTATGGGCCTTGCCCCTTTGCGCCTGCATGTATCCCGGTTTGCCAATCGAGTTCCCGATGGCCTGGTAGCTGCGCCGACCGATCTCAGGGCGATCGATCCCTATTTTGCCGAGGAATTGCTGCGGGGCCGGATCGCGCTTGCCGGTCGCGTCGTTGAAACCGAAGGTCTCTCGCCATTTCAGGTGGATTACCCTTCGCTGGTTTTCGAAGAGCGGCTGCATGCATTCGGTTGGTTGCGGCATATCCGTTCCGACAGATCGAGCGAGGCCAGCAAACGGGCACGCCGTATCGTTGCCGAGTGGATCGCTATTCATGGCAAGCGCATTGCAGGGATCGCGTGGTCACCCGAAATTGCGGCGCAGAGGCTGATCGCGTGGCTTTCGCATTCTCCCGTCGTTTTATATGAGGCCGATGCGGGCTTTTATCGCCGCTTTTTGAAAAGTCTCGCCTTTCATGTGCGTTATCTCGACAGGATCGTCAAACACGCACCGGATGGCGAAGTACGGCTGCGGATCAGGATCGCGCTCGCCGTCGCGTCCATCGCTATGCCTACCCGCCTGTCGCGGATCACCCGGCATGGAATGAAGCTGGCTCAGGAAATGGAACGTCAGATTCTTCCCGATGGCGGTCATGTTTCCCGCAATCCGCGGGTCATGCTGGATTTGCTGCTCGATCTTTTGCCGCTTCGGCAAAGCTACATCAATCTCGGTCACGATCTGCCCTCGGGGCTTGTGCCGGCGATAGACCGCATGTTTCCGGCAATCCGGTTTTTCCGGCATCAGGGCGGCGATCTGGCGCTGTTCAACGGTGCGACCGCCACGCTCGCCAACGAGCTTGTGTCGGTACTTCGTTATGATGAAACGGCGGGCCGACCCTCTAAAATGCTGCCGGATGTGAATTACCATCGGCTTGCAACCGATGAGACGGTTATCATCGTGGATACGGGTCATCCCGGTTCGGCGGAGCTTTCGCGAAACGCCCATTCGGGCTGCCTGTCTTTCGAAATGTCGTGCGGGAAAAACCGGTTCATCGTCAATTCCGGCTTTCCGAAAAATGCAGCACCTGAATATCAACGGGCGAGCCGATCGACGGCGGCCCATTCTACCGTCACACTCGCCGATACGTCGTCCTGCAGGCTGTCCCGGTCAAGGTTGCTCGGGCCGATCATGATTTCCGGTGTCAGCCAGGTCGATAGCCATCGCGGAACGGATGCGAACGGCAATGATGTCCTGTGGGCGTCACATGACGGCTATTTGCAGAATTTTGGCTGTTATCACGAGCGGGAAATTGAGCTGAATGCGGCCGGCACGAAGATAAAGGGCCGCGACGTGCTTCGGGCCGACGAGAATGCGGCGAAAAGGCCGCTGCAATCGGTTTCGGCGGTGTCACGTTTCCATATTCACCCTCATATCCAGCTGGAGCAGCGGGATGAGGAGTCGGTTTATCTGGTGGCTGCAGATGGGACCGCCTGGCTGTTTTCGACGCCGGGGCTGGAGCTTTTCGTGACCGAGGATGTTTTTATGGCTGATGCATCCGGCATGCGGCCTTCGCAGCAGATCGAGCTGCCTTTCAATCTGGCGAATACACGCGAGATCCGCTGGATCATCGAACGCAAGGCATAGATGTTTCTGGGCGGGTTTCCGGCAAAAACCGTCCATAGTTTCGCTGTCCCGCATCCACGCTGTTTATTAATCAGGTAAGCTGTGTTAACGCGGCGGCAATTGCTGGATCAATCCCAGTCCAGCCTGTCCTCCCCGTAGAACGGAGTATGCCTGATGGCTGTCGTTTCCAAAAAAATCCCCGCTCCCGATAAGGTCAAAATCCGCACGGCTCTTCTTTCGGTGTCCGATAAAACGGATATCATCGAGCTGGCGACGGTTCTTTCCAAGCTTGGTGTCAAGCTTCTGTCGACGGGCGGAACGGCAAAGGCCATCGCAGATGCGGGATTGCCGGTGACGGATGTTTCCGATGTGACCAACTTTCCGGAAATCATGGACGGCCGCGTCAAGACCCTGCATCCCAACGTGCATGGTGGGCTTCTGGCTATCCGGGATGATGCGGATCACGTCGAGGCGATGAAGGCTCACGGTATCGAGGCGATCGATCTCTCCGTCATCAATCTGTATCCCTTCGAGGAAGTTCGCGCCAAGGGTGGCGACTATCCCACGACTGTCGAGAATATCGACATTGGCGGCCCGGCGATGATCCGCGCTTCTGCCAAGAACCATGCCTATGTCACTGTTGTCACAGACCCGTCGGACTATCCTGCCCTCGTCGAAGCCCTGCAGGCCGATGACGGTCAGACTTCCTACGCGCTCCGCCAGACATTTGCCGCCAAGGCCTATGCCCGGACGGCTGCATATGATGCAGTGATCTCCAACTGGTTTGCGCAGGCGCTTGCGATCGAGACGCCACATTATCGCGCTATCGGCGGTGCACTGAAGGAAAAGATGCGTTATGGCGAGAACCCGCACCAGAGCGCAGGTTTTTATCTGACAGGCGAGAAGCGCCCCGGCGTCGCAACGGCGACGCTTCTCCAGGGCAAGCAGCTTTCCTACAATAACATCAACGATACGGATGCGGCCTACGAGCTGGTGGCGGAGTTCCTGCCGGAAAATGCGCCGGCCGTTGCGATCATCAAACACGCCAATCCCTGCGGTGTCGCGACAGGTCCCACGCTTGCCGAAGCTTATCGGCGGGCGCTGGCTTGCGATTCCGTTTCGGCCTTCGGCGGCGTCATCGCCCTGAACCGCACGCTCGACGCGGAAACGGCGGAAGAGATCGTCAAGCTCTTCACGGAAGTCATCATCGCACCGGATGTTACGGAAGAAGCCAAGGCCATTATCGCTCGCAAACCTAACCTGCGCCTGCTGGCGGCCGGTGGCCTGCCCGATCCGCGCGCGGCCGGCATTACGGCCAAGACGGTCTCCGGCGGTTTGCTCGTTCAAAGCCGCGACAACGGCATGGTCGAGGATCTGGAACTGAAGGTTGTCACCAAGCGTGCGCCGACGCCGCAGGAACTTGAAGACATGAAATTCGCCTTCAAGATCGCCAAGCATGTGAAGTCCAATGCGGTCATCTATGCTAAGGACGGCCAGACGGTGGGTATCGGTGCGGGCCAGATGAGCCGGGTAGATTCCGCCCGGATCGCCGCCCAGAAGGCGGAAGATGCGGCCAAGGCGCTCGGCCTGAGCGAGCCGTTGACGCGCGGCTCCGCTGTGGCTTCGGAAGCGTTTTATCCGTTTGCCGATGGTTTGCTTGCCGCGATCGCCGCAGGCGCCACCGCAGTTATCCAACCTGGCGGTTCCATGCGCGATCAGGACGTGATCGATGCGGCCAACGAGTATAATGTGACGATGGTCTTTACCGGAATGCGTCACTTCCGCCACTGAGCAGGAACGTCACAGACAAATTGAAAAGGCCCGGAAGCGATTTCCGGGCCTTTTGTTTCACGTGGGACAACGTGGATTTTGTTCTTCACATTTTCCGGGCTTAAAATCGCTGTGTACTTTTACTGGAAATGCTCCAGGTTCAGGTCACGGCACCCACCTGCCACGGCACGAATTCGTTGTCGCCGTAGTCGTAAATCTCGCTGACGGTCTTGTCGCCAGAGGCCACCGCCAGAATGTGTTCGAAGATTTTTTTGCCGGATTCCTCGATGGTTTCCGCTCCGGTGACGATCTCACCGCAGTTGAGGTCCATGTCTTCCTTCATGTGTTCGTACATTTCGGAATTGGTGGCGATCTTGATGCAGGGCGCGGGCTTGAAGCCCGAGACGGAGCCGCGGCCGGTGGTGAAACAGATGACATTGCAACCGCCGGCGACCTGGCCGGTCACGGCGACGGGGTCGTAGCCGGGCGTATCCATGAAGACGAAGCCCTGTTCGGTAACGGTTTCGGCGAATTCGTAGACGGCTTTCAGCGGCATCGAGCCGCCCTTCGCCACCGCGCCGAGCGATTTTTCCAGAATGGTGGTCAGGCCGCCGAGCTTGTTGCCATGGGAAGGGTTGTTGTTCAGCTCGTCGCCGTTGCGGGCGGTGTAATCCCGCCACCAGTCGATGCGCTGCAACAGCTTCTCGGCAACCGCAGGTGTGATGGCCCGCTTCGTTAGCAGGTGTTCGGCGCCGTAAATCTCGGGCGTTTCGGCAAGAACCGTCGTGCCGCCGTTGCAGACAATGAGGTCGGAGGCATAACCCAATGCCGGGTTTGCGGATATGCCGGAATAACCATCCGAACCGCCGCATTCCAGTGCTACCTTCAATTTCGAAAGCGGCTGTTCGGTGCGCTGGGCGGCGTTGACTATCGGCAGCATCGCCTTGATCTCGGTAATGGCGGCATCGATCGTCTTGCGCGTGCCGCCATGCTGCTGGATCGTCATGGTGCGTAGGCGCTCGCCTTCCTCCATCTTGTAATGTTCGAGGATGGGGGCGATCTGGTTGGTTTCGCAGCCGAGGCCGATCAGCAGGATGCCGCCGAAATTCGGATGGCGGGCATAACCCTGAATGGTGCGGATCAGAAGACGGTAACCTTCCGATTTGGTATTGAGCGCGCAGCCACCGCCATGGGTCAGCGCCACGACGCCATCGACATTGTCGAAACCGTCCAGACCACCCTGTTTGTTGAAATAATCGGCGATGTAACGCGATACGGTGGCGGAACAGTTCACGGAAGCGATGACGCCGATGTAGTTGCGCGTGCCCACGCCGCCGAGACCCCGGTCAAAACCCATGAAGGTCCGGCGAGCGCCTTCGGGCAGCATGCCTTTTTCCTCGATATCGACGCTGAACTGATGCGCGTGTTCAGAGGGCACCATGGCAAGATTGTGCAAATGCACATGCCGTCCGGGTTCGATATCCTGTGTGGCGATGCCGATCACCTGCCCGTATTTCAGGACTTCGTCTCCGGATCTGATGAACGTCAGGGCCACCTTGTGGCCGCGCCCGATCAGTTCCCGGGCCGTCAGATCGCCTCTGCCCGTCGCACCACCGGCCGGAATGGACCGGCGCGCCACCGCGACATTGTCGTTGGCGTTCAGCAAAATGGTCGCCTCGGAATTCTCACTCACGGGTTTTCCTCCTCCCGGTACATTGCCTGCTATGTTTTGAATTTAACCGTCTACCCAGCGTCTCTTGGAGCCTTCCAGATGGGTATGCATGGCCGCCTGCGCCAGCAGCGGATCTTTCAGGTCCAGTGCCGCCAGAATGGCTTCATGCTCCTGGAGGGCCTGGGTCCAGGTATCGCGATCCTCGAATTTCACGCGCAATTGCGCCGAAATGGGGCTGTGCCGTTCATCGAAAAGGTTCATCACCAGCCGCGCCAGAACGCTGTTACCGGATTGCTCGGCGATGGTGACGTGAAAAAGCCGGTCCTGATCGAGAGGCTTGCGTCCAGCCTCGATTTCCCCTTGCATCGTATTCAGGATCTGGCGAAGGCTTGCGATCGTCTCATCGGTCATGCGGCTTGCCGCCAGCACGATTGTCGCGCCCTCCAGCGCTGCACGCGCCTGCATCAGTTCGGACGGGCTGTCGCCCAGAGATTTGGTGTTATGGGTTGTTTGAAGAACCTCGGTGGATACATAGACGCCAGAACCCATGCGAATTTCGACAGTATTATCGATTTCAAGCGCAATCAGCGCCTCGCGCAATGACGGCCTTGAAACTCCAAGCTTCTGCGCCAGTTCCCGTTCGGCAGGAAGCCGCGCTCCCGGCAGGAACTCGCCCAGATCGATCAACTCGCGTATCTGGTCCGCTATCTGCTGATAGAGCCTGCGTGGTTCCGCTATTTTGGCCTGACCATTCATGTGTTTTCTGACGAACCTTGTCTGCTGTCTGTATTTGGCCTTACCGTACCGCCTAGCGTATCAATACGCAAGAAATTACTTAAATATAAGAATTTGCAACGTTTTTGTGAATTTCGTTTCAAAGTGCTTCTTTAGCTTTTAGAACCCTGATTCAAATTTTGGCCTAATTGGCTTGACCATTTTAAAAAACCGGCCTAACCATTTGGCTCAATATTGCCCCCGGTGGAGCGGGGAGCGCGGGTGGAGGTTTCTTGATGTCGCAGGGCGCATCGACAATTCGAGGCGATTTTTCGCCTGAGGAGATGGCGCGCGGCCAAGTTTCTGGCCTCCTGCGTCTTGAAAACATCAGCAAGGAATTTCCGGGCGTCAAAGCGTTGTCGAATGTGCATTTCGATCTGCGCAGCGGCGAGGTTCATGCCGTCTGCGGCGAGAACGGTGCCGGAAAATCGACGCTGATGAAGATCATCAGTGGCGTGTACCAGCCGAGCGAAGGAACCATCCTGCATAAGGGCGTCAAGGTGCAATATGCATCGCCGCTGGAATCCGAAGCCGCCGGCATCGCCATCATCCATCAGGAACTCAACCTCGTTCCGCATCTTTCCGTCGCCGAAAACATCTATCTTGCGCGTGAGCCGCGCCGTGGCTTCCTCGTCGACCGCAAGAAACTGCGCCTCGACGCCAAGCGCTGTCTCGATCGGCTGGGGGTCGATATCGACCCAGACCAGATCGTTCGCGGTCTCTCGGTCGCCCAGTGCCAGATGGTGGAAATCGCCAAGGCACTGTCTCTTGATGCGGAAGTCCTCATCATGGACGAGCCGACCTCCTCGCTGACCGAGCAGGAAACGCGGCTGCTGTTCAAGGTGATCCGCGATCTCAAGGCGTCGGGCGTCGGCATCGTCTATATTTCCCACCGTCTCGATGAAATGGCTGAGATCGTCGACCGGGTGACGGTTCTGCGCGATGGACGCTATATTTCGACCGACGATTTTGCGTCGATCACCGTTGACGATATCGTCACGCGCATGGTCGGGCGTTCGCTGGAGGATAAGTTCCCCGAGCGTACTTCGCGCCCTACGGAAGACATTATTTTCTCCGTCGAAGGGCTGACGCGCACCGGCGTGTTCCATGATGTCGGCTTCTCGCTGCGGCGCGGTGAGATTCTCGGTTTTGCCGGGCTTATGGGTGCGGGCCGAACGGAAGTCGCGCGGGCAATCTTCGGCGCCGATCCTCTGGATGCGGGCAAGGTCGTTTTCAACGGACGCGAACTTTCAATCAGTTCACCGCAGGACGCCATCAGGGAAGGCATCGCCTACCTCTCGGAAGACCGCAAAAGTGACGGTCTTGCTATCAAGATGTCGGTTGCGGCCAATACGACGCTCGCAAATATCGGCGAGGTTTCCAACCGCTTCGGGCTGATCGACTTCAAGAAACACGACGATGTCGCCAGACGGTATGTCGATCTCCTGAATATCCGTACCCCCTCGATCGAACAGACGGTACGGCTGCTTTCGGGCGGTAATCAGCAGAAAATCATCATCGGCAAATGGCTGTTCCGGCAGTCGCGCGTGCTGTTCTTCGACGAGCCGACACGCGGCATCGATGTCGGCGCAAAATTCGCGATCTACAAGATCATGGACGAGCTGGCCGCGCAGGGTATCGGCGTCATTCTCATCAGCTCGGAACTGCCGGAAATTCTGGGGTTGACGGATCGTATCGCCGTTTTCCACCAGGGCCGGATCACGGGCGTGCTTGAGACCGCCAAGACCAATCAAGAAGAAATCATGCGGTACGCGTCCGGTTACGGCCGGACTGCGCAGTGAGGAACGACATGGCTAATATTGCAGAACCCAAGAAAAGCTTCTCTTTTAGCGAACGCCAGAAGGACATCATCCAGAAGTTTGCGGCTCTTGGCAGTCTCGTTGCGCTGGTCATGGTGTTTTCCGCCACCAGCAGCGCCTTTTTCTCCGTCAACAATGCCATGACCATTGCGCTGCAGGTGACCTCCATCGCCCTTCTCGGTATTGGTGCGACCTGCGTCATCATTACCGGCGGCATCGACCTTTCCGTTGGCTCCGTGCTTGCGCTTGCCGGTGTCGTTGCCGCACTTGCGGTGAAGGAACTGGGCATGCCGGTGCCGATCGGTATGTTGCTCGGCATTCTGACGGGCTCGCTTTGCGGCCTCATCAACGGCCTCATGGTCACGCGTTTCAAGCTTCCGCCTTTCATCGCAACGCTTGGCATGATGCTGATCGCCCGCGGTGTCGCGCTTCAGATTACCGGTGCGCGAGCCGTTTCCGGTCTCGGCGAATCCTTCGGCGAACTCGGCAACGGCGCTCTCTTCCGCATCGTCAATATCGGCGACGACGGATTTCCGAATGTGGTGTTTCCGGGCATCCCCTATCCCGTCATCCTGATGGTGGTGATTGCGCTCGCCGTTTCCTTCATGCTCAACCGCTCGATCCTTGGCCGGCATATCTATGCTGTCGGTTCGAACGCGGATGCTGCGCGCCTTTCCGGCGTGAACGTCGCACGCGTCACCAATTTCACCTACATCCTGTCCGGTACGCTCGCCGGGTTGACGGGCTGCGTGCTGATGTCGCGCCTCGTCACCGCCCAGCCGAACGAGGGCGTGATGTATGAGCTGGACGCCATTGCCAGCGCCGTTATCGGCGGCACATCGCTCATCGGCGGCGTCGGCACGATTTCGGGTACCGCCATCGGCGCTTTCGTCATAGGCATTCTGCGCAACGGTCTCAACATGAACGGCGTATCCGCCTTCACGCAACAGATCATCATCGGCCTCGTCATTCTGGTCACCGTCTGGATCGACCAGTTGCGCAACCGCCGCTGATCAAGGGCTGCGGACCCTATCCGCAAAAAAGATCGGCACGGGAGGCCCGGTATGCCGACATCACGGAGGAAGAAATGAACAAACTTACGACCGCCCTTCTGACATCCGCAATCGCGCTGTGGAGCGTCTCCACCGTGCAGGCCGGTGAAATCGCCGTCATCGTCAAGACCGTCAACTCCACCTTCTGGCAGAACGTTCAGAAGGGCGCCGATGCGGCGATGAAGGACTCTGCCGGCAACACCATGACCTTCCAGGGTCCGGCTTCCGAATCGGCCATCGCCGATCAGGTCAACATGGTCGAAAACGCCGTAAACCGTAAGGTTTCGGGTATCGTTCTTGCGCCTTCCGATCCTGACGCGCTGGTTCCGGCTGTCAAGAAAGCCTGGGAAGCCCGCATTCCCGTGGTGCTGATCGACTCGCAGCTCGCCAAGGGTTCCGAGCAATATTACCAGTCCTTCCTGGCGACCGATAACAAGAAAGCCGGCGAACTGGCTGCGCAGGCGCTGATCGACAAGGTGGGCAAGGAAGGCAAGATCGCCGTCATGTCCTATGTCGCAGGCGCCGGTTCGGAAATCGGCCGCGTTGGCGGTTTCACCGATTATATCCAGCTGCATTCCAATCTTAAGATCGTCGGTCCGTTCTATTCGCAGTCGCAGATGGCAACCGCGCTGAACCAGACCACTGACGTTCTGGCCGCCAATTCCGACCTGAAGGGCATCTTCGGAGCTAACGAACCCACCGCCATCGGCGTGGGCCGCGCGCTCGCCCAGACCGGCAAGGCGGGCAAGGTTATCGGTATCGGTTTTGACGGTAACCAGGACCTTCAGGGCTTCGTCAAGGACGGCACGCTGACCGGCATCGTCGTTCAGGGTTCCTATCAGATGGGTGAAAAGGGCATCGAAACCGTTTCCAAGCTCATCAAAAAGGAAAAGGTCGAGAAGTTCGTCGACACGGGCGTCGTTGTTGTCACCAAGGACAATATCGAAAAGCCGGAAGCCAAGAACGTTCTCTATTAATGCATGATGGCGCGCCGCTTTGCGGCGGCGCGCCTCACAAATCTGAGACGCGGTATTTCAGGCAAACTACACATGGTTTTGACCGTCCGCTCTACCTAAAAATTCAGGAAGCCCCCTGCGATGAAAGTCTCCGATACACGTAAATTGCCACGCCGCGCCGTGGACGTCACGGTCATGGGCCTCGGTTGCGCCCAGATGGGTAACCTCTACCGCGTCACGCCCTATGAGGAATCCAAAGGCGCGTTCGACAAGGCATGGGAAAGCGGCATTCGCTATTTCGATACCGCACCTTTTTACGGCTACACGCGTTCGGAGCGTCGTCTTGGAACAATGGTGACGGAGCATGACCGTGGTGAGTATACGCTCTCCACCAAGGTCGGCCGCGTCATGGTTCCGGACGAAACAGTTGGCCCGGAAGAGGACGCCTATATTGCGCCGCTACCCTTCCGTCCGGTTTATGATTATTCCTATGACGGTATCCTGCGTTCCTTCGAGGCCAGCCAGCAGCGGCTCGGCATTCTGAAGCCGGATATTCTTTATGTGCACGATATCGGCTCCTTCACGCATGGCGAAAAGCAGCAGCATTATTGGGAGCAGCTGACCACCGGCGGCGGCTTCCGGGCGCTCGGCAAGCTGCGCGAGGAAGGGTCGACGGGGGCTATCGGCCTCGGCGTCAACGAGTGGGAAATCGTCGGCGACGCCATGGATGTTTTCGACATCGACGTTGCCATGCTCGCCGGCCGTTACACGCTTCTGGAGCAGCAGAGCCTTGCCTTCATGAACCGGTGCGCTGAAACCGGCGTTGCCATCGTTGCCGCCGGCGTTTTCAATTCGGGCATTCTGGCGGGCAACCGCAAATTCAACTATGCCGATGCGCCTGCCGACATCATTGCACGCGTGGACGCATTGCAGGGCGTGTGCGACGAGCTGGGCGTGTCGCTGCCGGCTGCTGCGCTGCAATTTCCGCTCGCGCATCCGGCTTCGGTTACCGTCGTGTCGGGCGCGCGCAATGCGCAGCAGCTCACCTCCAACATCGAATGGTTCGAACAGGCTATTCCGGATGAATTCTGGTCGGAGCTGCAAAAGCGCGGCCTGATTCCTGAAGGCGCGCCTGTGCCTGGCACAAAGGCCTGATGCGATGATCATCGATGCCCACCAGCATTTCTGGCTGATGAAGGATCGTGCTGGGCAGTGGCCGCCGCCGTCTCTCGCAGATATCTACCGGGATTTTCTTCCGCAGGATCTGTCGCCTCTGCTGGCGGCGGCTGGAGTTTCCGGCACGGTGCTGGTGCAGACGATGGAAAGTGCGGCCGACACGGATTTCATGCTGGATCTGGCGGATAGCAACGGTTTCATCAAGGGCGTGGTTGGTTGGGTGGACATGAAGTCCACCGACGCGGCGGCGGAAATCGCCAGCCGGGCAAAACATTCGGCCTTCAAGGGCGTGCGCCCGATGCTGCAAGGTCTGGAGGATGTTACCTGGATCGACGATCCGGCGCTCGATGCCGCCGTGGATGCACTGGTGGAACACGGGCTGGTGTTTGATGCTCTGGTCCTGCCGCCGCATCTGCCACATCTTCTGGCCTTCGCGCGCCGACACCCGCAATTGCCTGTTGTCATCGATCACGGTGCCAAGCCGCTTATCGCTACCGGTCACTATAGCGACTGGCGCAGGGACATGTCGGCTCTGGCGGCCCTTCCCAACCTCCACTGCAAGCTGTCCGGCCTGTTGACCGAGCGTGGCGAGCAGAGACCGGAAGCTGTCCGGCCCTATGCCGAAACCATTCTGGAACTATTCGGCGGCGAACGCGTGATCTTCGGCAGCGACTGGCCGGTGTTGCGGCTGGCTGGCGACTACCAGCAATGGCTGGACTTCTGCCGCGATATCGTGCCCGAGCACGACCATGCGGCAGTCTTTGGCGGCAACGCCGCTCGTTTTTATTCCCTTTCCCACAGGTGATGCATGCTGGCGATTTTCTGCGAGACCCCCGGTCAACTTGTTTCCAAGGAACTACCGAAGCCCGCGCGTGGTGAAGGTGAAGTGCTGGTGCGTATCCGTCGCATTGGCGTCTGCGGTACGGACCTGCATATTTTTACCGGCAATCAGCCCTATCTTTCCTATCCGCGCATCATGGGCCACGAGCTTTCCGGCACGGTGGAAGAGGCGCCGGAAGGCAGCCATCTATCGACGGGCGATGTCGTTACCGTCATACCCTATATTTCCTGCGGCGAATGCAGTGCCTGCCTTAAGGGCAAGAGCAATTGCTGCCGCAATATCGGTGTGCTCGGCGTTCATCGCGATGGCGGCATGGTTGAATATCTGAGCGTTCCGCAGAAATTCGTGCTGAAGGCGGATGGCTTGAGCCTCGATCAGGCGGCAATGACTGAATTTCTGGCGATCGGTGCGCATGCCGTGCGCCGTGGATCGGTGGAAAAAGGCCAGAATGTCCTGATCGTCGGTGCCGGTCCGATCGGCATGGCGGTTGCGGTTTTCGCCGTTCTCGATGGCGGTGAGGTGACGATGATCGACGGGCGCACCGACCGACTGGATTTCTGCAAGCAGCATCTCGGCGCCGCCCATACGGTGACGCTCGGCGAGGGCGACAAGGACCGTTTGTCGGAGATTACCGGTGGCGATTTCTTCGATGCTGTCTTCGATGCGACCGGCAATCCGAAAGCCATGGAGCGCGGATTTTCCTTCGTCGGCCACGGCGGCTCCTATGTGCTGGTTTCCATCGTCGCCAGCGATATCGCCTTCAACGATCCGGAGTTTCACAAGCGCGAAACCACGCTGCTCGGCAGCCGTAATGCCACGCCGGAGGATTTCGAGCGGGTGTTGCAGGCCTTGCGGGAAGGCAAGGTGCCGGAAGCGCTGATCACTCACCGCATGACGCTTGCCGATGTGCCTTCCAAATTCGCCGGACTGACCGATCCGAAAGCCGGAGTCATCAAGGGCATGGTGGAGGTTGCATGACGACTGAGACGCCCATCCTGCAATTCGGCACCAGCCGCTTTCTTCTGGCGCATGCGGATCTGTTTATTTCGCAAGCGCTGGATAAGGGCGAAGCCCTTGGGCGCATCGCCATCGTCCAGACGACCGGCAATGCGAAAAGCCTGAAGCGCGTAGCAGCGCTGAACGGCGGCGCGCCCTATCCGGTGTGCATTCGCGGCATTCGCGACGGGCAAGAGGTGGACGAGGAAATTCCGGGCAAGGCTGTCGCTTTGGCGCTGACGGCTGCTGCGGACTGGGCCGAGGTTCGGCGCATCGCCTGCGTGGCCGAGGTCATTCTCTCCAATACGGGCGATCGCGGTTATGAGCTGGATTCGTCCGACGGTCCCGACCTGGCGGCGGATTTCAGCCTCGTGCCGAAGAGTTTCCCGGCCAAGCTCTGCATGTTACTGCTGGAACGTTTTCAGACCAATCCGGAAGCGCCCCTCTCGATCTTCCCCTGCGAGCTTGTTCCGCGCAATGGCGACCGATTGAAGGAAGTCATTCGCCAGCTTGCCGACGGGTGGCAGCTGCCTGCGGGTTTCGGCTTCTATCTGAATGAAAAATGCCGTTTCGCCAATAGTCTGGTGGATCGCATCGTCTCCGAGCCGATCGATCCGGTCGGTGCGGTTGCCGAACCCTATGCGCTCTGGGCAATCGAGAGGCAGGAAGGTCTCGTTCTTCCGTGCACCCACCCGGCAATAGTGCTGACGGATGATCTCGACCACTACGAAAAGCTGAAGCTGTTCCTGCTCAATCTCGGCCATTCCTATCTGGCAGAGCGCTGGTTGCAGGATGCCCGTGCGAAAGACGAGACGGTGCGGCAGGCAATGGCCGATGGTGCTCTCGTCGCGGATATGGAAACGCTCTGGCGTGATGAGGTTCTGCCAGTTTTTGCTGCGGAAGGCATGGGGAGCGAGGCACAAGTCTATATTCATGCGGTGCGGGAGCGTTTCATGAACCCGTTTCTCGCGCATCGGCTCGCCGACATTGCCGGCAATCACGACGAAAAGAAACGCCGCCGTTTTGTCCCGGTCATCGCTGCGGCGGAACGTCTGGGATTGAATTTGCCGCAGCAGAAATTGCGTGCGGCGCTCGCCACCATCAAGCAATAACGGAGTTTTTCATGCAGCGCATGGGCATGGTCATCGGTGTCAAGCCGGAAATGATCGCAGAATATAAAAGGCTGCACGCCGCCGTCTGGCCTGAGGTTCTGGCGCTTATCAGCGACTGCAACATCCGCAATTACACGATCTTCCTGCGTGAGCCGGAAAATCTGCTGTTCGGATATTGGGAATATCACGGCAGCGATTTCAGCGCCGATATGGCGAAGATGGCCGCAAGCCCGAAGAACATGGAATGGTGGTCTTTCACAATACCCTGCCAGCAACCGCTCGAAAGCCGCAAGGAAGGCGAGTGGTGGGCCATGATGGAAGAAACATTCCACCTCGACTGAACGATATCCATACACACTGACCGCGAGTGAACGGCCATGACAAAAATTACAGATCTGCGTGTTTTCGACCTGCGCTTCCCGACCTCCCAGAGCCTTGATGGTTCGGATGCGATGAACCCCGACCCTGATTATTCAGCGGCTTACGTCATTCTAGACACTGACGAGCCAGGACTGAAAGGCCACGGGCTGACCTTCACCATCGGCCGTGGCAACGAGATTTGCTGCATGGCCATCGAGGCGATGCGCCATCTGGTGGTCGGCACCGATCTCGCCACCGTGACCGAGAACCCGGGCAAATACTGGCGGCATCTGACAAGCGACAGCCAGCTGCGCTGGATCGGCCCGGACAAGGGCGCGATGCATCTTGCCACCGGTGCTGTCGTCAACGCGGTGTGGGACCTACTCGCCAAGAAGGCGGGCAAACCCGTCTGGCAGCTCGTTGCCGATATGACCCCGGAAGAAATCGCCGACATCGTCGATTACCGTTATCTGACCGATGTGCTGACGAAGGACGATGCGCTCGCGATCCTCAAAAAAGCCGAAAGCGGCAAAAAGGAACGCGTCGAGACGCTGAAGAACGAAGGCTATGCCTGCTATACCACGTCCGCAGGCTGGCTCGGTTATGACGACGCCAAGCTGCGTCGCCTTTGCCAGGAAGCGATCGATGCAGGTTTCAACCATGTGAAGATGAAGGTCGGCCGCGATCTGGAAGACGATATCCGCCGTCTCACCATCGCCCGCGAGGTGATCGGTCCCGACCGTTATCTGATGATCGACGCCAATCAGGTGTGGGAAGTGGATCAGGCGATCGACTGGGTCAAGAAGCTGGCCTTCGCCAACCCCTTCTTCATCGAAGAGCCGACCAGCCCCGACGATATTGCCGGCCATCGCAAGATCCGCGCGGCTATCGGCTCCGTGAAGGTGGCGACCGGCGAAATGTGCCAGAACCGCATCATGTTCAAGCAGTTCATCGCCGAAGGCGCGATCGATGTGGTGCAGATCGACAGCTGCCGCATGGGCGGCCTGAACGAAGTGCTGGCGGTTCTGCTGATTGCCGCCAAATACGGCCTGCCGGTCTGGCCGCATGCCGGTGGCGTCGGCCTTTGCGAATATGTGCAGCATCTGTCGATGATCGACTACCTGGTGGTTTCCGGCACCAAGGAAGGCCGCGTGATCGAATATGTCGACCATCTGCACGAACACTTCATCGAGCCTTGCGATATCCGCAATGCCGCTTACATGCCGCCGAAGTTGCCGGGTTTCTCCATCGAAATGAAGCCGGAGTCGATCGAGACCTACACCTTCGAGGAATGAACAAAGGATGACAGCGCTTCTTCGAGGCGCTGCCAGTCCTCTTCGCCAGCGGGAAGGCCGAAACGCATGTCGTTCGGCCTTTCATCAAAAATGCGCACCAGAATACCATGCCGACCGAGGTGATCGAACAGTCCGGCGGCGCGGTGGTCTCGCACCAGGGTAAACAGGCTCGTGCCGCCCGCAATCGCCAGTCCCGCTTTTTCCAGCAGGTCGTTCATGCGTCGCGCTTCTTCCGCAAGCCGGAGACGCATGAATGATTGCCACTCTCTGTCCGCCAGAGCCTGCGTCGCGATATGCAGCGCCGGGCCGGAAACCGCCCACGGCCCAAGCCTCGCCTCCAGTTCCGCAGCGATGTCGGGATGCGCAATTGCAAAACCCAACCGAACGCCCGCCATACCGTAAAACTTGCCGAAGGATCGCAGGACGACCAGTGCATCCTGACCGGCAGCATTCGCAAGGCTTTCAGCGCCTCCCGTTTCGATAAAGGCTTCGTCCACGACGAGCAGGCCGCCTCTACGGCGCATGGCCTCGGCCAGCGACACTAAAGCTTTGCGATCCGTGACGCGGCCATCGGGGTTATTGGGATTGACCACGACTGCATAGTCGTGAGCCGACAGATCACTGATGTTTTCTACCTCGGTCACTGTCAGTCCGGCCATGCGGGCGGTTCGGGCGTGTTCCGCATAGGCGGGGGAGAGCACCGCACCGCTTTTTGCGCCACGTTCGAGCGCGATGCGAGCCAGCAATGGCATCAGCATCTGCGTGCCGGGGGATAGCGTTATATGTCGGAGGGATGGTGCGCCGAAACTTGTGGCGGCGAGCCGTTTCAACTCTTCGGCGTCATCAGGCTCCGGCAGGCGGGCAAATGCACTGGCGGGAACGGGCGAATGCGGGTAGGAGTGCGGATTGATCCCGGTCGAAAGGTCGATCCAAGGTTCCGGCACTTCAGGAAACATCAGGCGCGCCTTGCCGAGATTGCCGCCGTGACGGATCGCAGCCTGCGCCTTTTCTGGTACTGTTTCGCCCATGTTCTTTGCTCTCGCTTTCCTGTCGCTCGTCATCGAACGCCTGACCGGTTATCCGGACTGGCTGTATAAGCGCATTGGCCATCCCGTCACCTGGATCGGATCGCTTATCGCGCTGCTGGATAAAAAATGGAACCGGGAGAGTGCGTCATTTTCGCAGCGAAAGGCGGCAGGCGTGACAGCGCTGGCGGTTTTTGTGGGACTGACGGTGTTTCTCGCGTGGTTCGCGCAATCGGTTCTGCTCCTCTTCCCCTTCGGTCTGTTGCTTGTTGCGGTGCTCGGCGCGTCACTTCCGGCGCAAAAAAGTCTGGAACAGCATGTGGAGGCCGTCGCCATCGCGCTGGAGCGCGACGGGGCGGAAGGTGGCCGCAAGGCGGTTTCGATGATCGTCGGGCGTGATCCGCAGGCGTTGGACGAGGCGGCGATCTGCCGGGCGGCGATCGAAAGTCTGGCCGAGAATTTTTCCGACGGCATCGTCGCCCCTTCCCTGTGGCTTGGTCTTTTGGGGCTGTCGGGCGGTGCGGGTTACAAGGCGATCAATACGGCCGACAGCATGATCGGCCATCGCTCGCCACGCCATGAGGCCTTCGGTTGGGCGTCGGCCCGGCTGGACGATCTGGTCAATCTACCGGCCTCGAGGCTCAGCGGTGGTCTTTTCGTGGTCGCCGCGCTTTTTGTGAAAGGCGCTTCGCCGAGTGGGGCCATTGCCGCGATACGTCGCGATGCGCGTCATCACCGCTCCCCAAATGCGGGTTGGCCGGAAGCGGCGTTGGCTGGCGCACTTGGCTTCGCGCTTGCCGGGCCGCGCTCCTATGGCGGGCAGATGATCGAGGCCCGCTTCATGGGCGAAGGGGGAAGATCGGCGCTGGTCGCCGGGGATATCCGCACGGCGCTCCGGCTGGCGCGCATTGCGGACCTGTTGTTGATCGGCCTGTTCGGGTTGCTGGCGATGCTTATCGCGCTATAGAAAGCAGCCTGTCGAGGTCGAGATGGCTCTCCATATGCGCTGCGAGGCGGTCAAGAACGGCGTCCACCTGTGCATCGTAGTTCAATTCTGTGCCCTGCCCGCCAAGCCGCTCCAACCATGCACTGCGCTGGCGGTCATCCGCGAAAAGACCGTGGATATAGGTGCCGAAGATGCGGCCATCAGGCGAGATAGTTCCGTCTGCGTGTCCGTCGATGGTCGAAAAAGGAATGCCGTCCACCGTGCTTTTGGTTTCTCCGACATGCATTTCATAGCCGGATAAAGGAATTCCGTCGAAACTTCTACCCTGCACGGAAACAAGCCTCTTATCGCCGGTCAAAACCGTCGTCACATCCAGCAGGCCAAGCCCATCGACCGTCGCTGGCGGCCCTTCGATGCCGTCAGGATCGGCAACGGTTTTCCCCAGCATCTGGTATCCACCGCAGAGGCCGAGAACGTAGCCGCCACGTCTTACATGCGCCTTGATATCGATGTCGAGACCCGCATTTTTCAGCACGGCGAGATCGGCAATGGTGGATTTCGAACCGCAAAGCAGAACCAGCCTGCAATCGGCGGGAATGGTGTCGCCCGGCCGCACGCGGATCAGTTCCACATCCGGCTCCATGTCGAGGGGATCGAGATCGTCGAAATTGGAAATATGCGGCAGGATCGGCACGGCGATGCGGATTTTCGCGCCGGATTTTTTTTGCGCTGGGCCGGAAAGCCCGAGAGCATCCTCCGCCGGCAGTTTCGCGGCATCGGAAAAATGCGGCAGAAGTCCGATGGAGGTCCAGCCGGTCTTTTCCGCAATCATCCGCATGCCCTCCGAAAACAGCGCAGCATCGCCGCGAAAGCGGTTGACGATGAAACCTTCTATCATCGCGGCATCGTCGGGATCGAGCACAGTCTTGGTGCCGACGAGGCTGGCGATGACACCGCCCCGATCTATGTCGCCGATCAGGATCACGGGCGCATCGGCTGCGCGGGCGAAACCCATATTGGCGATGTCGTTGGCGCGCAGGTTGATTTCGGAAGCACTGCCCGCCCCTTCCACCAGCACCAGATCGGCCTGTTTTTTCAGGTATTCGAAGCTTTCCAGCACGCGCGGCATCAGTCCGGCCTTCATGTGCTGATAATCGGCAGCTTTCGCGTTGCAGAGAATTTTCCCCTGAACCACCACCTGAGCGCCGGTTTCGCTCTGCGGCTTCAGGAGCACAGGGTTCATATGAACCGAGAGCGGCACGCCCGCTGCCCGCGCCTGCAGCGCCTGCGCCCGGCCGATCTCGCCGCCATCGGCGGTGACGGCTGCATTGTTCGACATGTTCTGCGGCTTGAACGGCATGACGGACAGGCCACGCCTGACGAAAGCGCGGGCAAGGCCGGCCACCATCAGCGATTTGCCGACATCCGAGCCGGTCCCCTGAAACATCAGCACGCGTGCAGTCATGTCAGAATTCTATCCCCGCCTGCGCTTTCACGCCCGCCTTGAAGTGATGTTTGACGAGGGTCATTTCGGTCACCATGTCGGCAGCGTCGATCATCGGTTGCTTGGCGTTGCGGCCGGTGACGATGACATGCAGATCGGGCCGACGGCTGGAGAGCGTTTCGACGACCTCTTCCAGTGGCAGGTAATCGTAGCGCAGCGCGATGTTCAATTCATCGAGGATCAACAGGCCGATCGTCTCGTCGGCCATCAGGGTTTTGGCTTCTTCCCAGGCCTTTGCGGCTGCCGCGACATCGCGTGTCAGATCCTGCGTGTCCCAGGTGAAACCCTCACCCATGGTACGCCATTCCACCTTGTCGCCAAACAGGGTCAGAGCCTGTTGTTCGCCGGTCGACCATGCGCCCTTGATGAATTGCACCACGCCGACCCGCCGCCCGGTGCCGAGCATGCGCAAAGCGAGGCCGAAAGCGGCCGTGGATTTGCCTTTGCCGGGGCCGGTATTGATCATCAGCAGACCTTTTTCGATGGTCTTTTCCGCAACTTCGGCATCCTGGGCCGTCTTGCGATTGACCATTTTCTGCCGGTGGCGTTCGGCTTCGCTCTCGCTGATATCGCGTGTCATCGCGTTTTCCTTCTCGTCCAGCGGCATGGGGACCGGATGCCCCGCCATTCGGAGCGGCGACTATACCCAATTTGCCGAACCCGGCAATGCGCAAGCCGGAGGGCCGCAGCATTGACCCCCACGCCCGTTCAGCCTAAGGGTAGAAGGACTGACGGTCTTTTCCCGGTAACGGGAAAAGCTAAGAGGGAACACGGTTCCGCCCGATACCGGGTCATTCCGTGGCTGCCCCCGCAACTGTAAGCGGTATGCCCGCACTGTGAGCCACTGGATCAACAGAAAGATCCGGGAAGGTGGTGCAGGGTGTTTTAAAGCCGCAAGCCAGGAGACCTGCCGTTTCAGGAAAAAACGTCTGCCGGGCGGGGTGCTCCGGTCAGTCGGTCGAATTGACTGATGGCTACGCCTTTCAGCGTGCCGTTTTCGACATCCGCACCCCGATGAGTTTTTAAAGGCGCGGAAAGCGAAACGGTTTGGATATTACAGCGGCATCTTCTTTTCCGAACGGCAAGGCGGAGGGCGAAACGGCTCTCGGCGTGGTGGTTTTTATCTGCCGAAGCTGTCGCGACGACACCGATCCCGATGCGGACCCGCGCCCTGGCTCCATCCTTGCCGAAGCCGCCATTGTGAAGGCGCAACAATCCGGCATCGATGTTCGCTCCGTCAATTGCCTTGCCAATTGCAAACGCGGCCTCAGCGCCGTGTTGCGCGGTGCCGACGGCTGGTCCTACATCTTTGGCGGGCTGACGCCCGGCGATGCGGAAGACCTGCTGACCGGCGCGCGAATGCTGGCCGCTTCCCCCGATGGACTGATGCCCTGGCGCGGCCGCCCCGACACATTGAAGCGCGGCATGGTGGCGCGCATTCCCCCATTCGATTTTACCGAGGAGAGATCATGAGCACCGTTCTGGACCGCGTTCCCTGCACCATCGTCACCGGCTTTCTGGGGGCTGGAAAAACCACGCTGCTGCGCGGCCTTCTCGAAAAGCTTGATGGTAAGCGGCTGGCCATCATCGTCAACGAATTCGGCGATATCGGCATCGATGGCGACATCCTCAAGGGCTGCGGCATCGAAAGCTGCCCGGAGGAAAATATCGTCGAACTGGCCAATGGCTGCATCTGCTGCACGGTGGCCGATGATTTCCAGCCCGCGATCGAACAGATCCTCAGCCGCCAGCCGAGGGTGGAGCATATCCTCATCGAGACCTCCGGCCTCGCGCTGCCGAAGCCGCTGGTGCAGGCCTTCCAGTGGCCCGCAATCAAGAGCCGCGTGACGGTAGACGCCGTTGTGGCCGTTGTGGATGGCGCTGCCCTTGCCGAGGGTCAGGTGGCGCATGACATGGAAGCACTCGCCGCCCAGCGCGCAAACGATGAAGCGCTCGATCACGACGATCCGGTCGAGGAGGTTTTCGAAGACCAGATCGCCTGCGCCGACCTCATCGTCCTGACCAAGGCCGATCTTCTGGACAGCGCCGGTCTGGAAAAGGCGAAGGCTCATATTCTCGAGCATCTGCCAAGGGCGGCAAAGATCGTCGTCGCCTCGAACGGCGCAATCGACCCCGCCGTACTGATCGGCCTCGGCCTTGCGGTGGAAGAGGATATCGAAAACCGCCGCACCCACCATGATGGCGAGCTTGACCACGAACACGACGATTTCGACAGCTTCGTTATCGATCTGCCGGCTGTGGCCGATCCGGAAGCGTTGGCGGCCCGCATTGCCGAGACGGCGGCTGCGGAAAACGTGCTTCGCATCAAGGGTTTCGTTGAGGTCTCCACTAAACCGATGCGTTTGCAGGTGCAGGCTGTTGGCAGCCGGGTCAACCATTATTACGACCGTCCGTGGGCGGTTGGCGAAGAGCGCCGCAGCCGTCTCGTCGTTATCGGCGAAAAGGGCCTCAATCGCGAAAAGATCGAACAGATGCTGGCCGCCTGACAAGATGCACATCCTCGCCACCACATCCTCGTCTCTGGACGATCTGATCGAGCCGGTTGATCTCAACCAGCCCCGTTCGGATGTGGTGATGCTGTCTTTTTCAGCGAGCGATATTGCAGGGCTGGAACAGGTTTGGCGGCAGGCGGGAGGTGCGCTTCCCACCCTGTCCGCCGCCAATCTGTCCGAGCTTCGGCACCCCATGTCGGTCGATCTGTGGATCGAAAAAACGGCGGAACATGCCTGCGTCATCCTTATCCGGATTCTTGGTGGAGCGGAGCGCTGGCGTTACGGCGTCGATCAGCTTTCTATTCTGGCGCGCAGGCGCGGTATCAGGCTTCTGCTTTTGCCGGGTGAGTGCAGTGAGAGAGACGAAAAGCTCGAAGCGGCCTCGACCGTCGATAGGCAAATTTTGGCCTCGGCCCTCTCCTTCTTCCGCGAGGGCGGACGGAAGAATATGGACCGACTTGCCGTTGGTCTTGCGGCACTTTCAAGTGGTGATGCATGGCCGGATATCGAGGCTGAATCGCTGCCGAAGGCCGGTTTCTACCGGCCGGGCGAAGGCGTCGTGGATCAGGCGCAAGCCTGCGCGGGTTTTCCCGCCGGCGCGGCTATCCTGCCCGTTCTCTTTTACCGCTCCATGCTTCTGGCAGACGATGTGGCGCCGGTGGATGCGCTCTTCAATGCTCTCTTGCAGCGCGGGTTTGCGCCCTTGCCGATTTTTGTCAGCGGCCTGAAGGATGGGGAGGCGATCCGTTTCCTCGAAACAGTGCTGCCAAGTCTTGAGCCTGCTGTCATAATCGCTGCTACTGCCTTCGCAAGCCAGATGGATGACGGTGGCAAGACGCTGTTTGACCGTCTCGGCGTGCCGGTGTTTCAGGTGGTTATGGCGACGACGCGGCGGGATGGCTGGGCAGAGAACGCGCGCGGCCTCAACCCGTCAGATCTTGCCATGCATGTGGTGTTGCCGGAACTGGATGGCCGGATTCTTGCCGGTGCGATCTCATTCAAGCAGGCGCGAACGGATGGCGGTGCCAGCCTGGTGAATGCGCCCGAAGCGGATCGTATCGAGCAGGTTGCAAATCGAATTGCCGCCTTTGTCCGGCTGAAACATTCAGCATCAAAGGATCGCCGCATCGTCATTCTGGTGCCGGATTATCCGGGTGCGGCGCCGGGGCGCACCGGTTATGCCGTCGGTCTCGATGTCCCGCAAAGCGTGCTTGAAATGCTGCACGACCTTTCCGGGGCGGGATACGCTGTTGAGGACATTCCCGAAACGGTGCGGGCTTTGCTGGATTGCGTCGAGCGGCAGGAAGCGGCTGTCGAACTTTCAGCCTATCAGGATTTTCTTGCGGCCTTGCCTCAGGGAGCTGCCACGTCCGTGGATGCGACGTGGGGGGCAGCCGAGCAGGATGATGCGTTTGCCGACGGCGCATTCCGGTTTCGCGTTGCCCGTTTCGGCCAAGTGTTTGTAGCGCTCGCGCCGGATCGGGGGCGCAATGAGGATCGGCGGGTGGACTATCATGACCCCGCCCTGCCGCCTCGCCACGCGCTTGTCGCCTTCGGTGCGTGGATGCAGCGGGTCGTGGATGCGCATGCCGTCGTGCATGTGGGGGCGCACGGCACGCTGGAGTGGTTGCCGGGCAAAACGGTGGCGCTTTCCCGCGATTGTTTTCCCGAAATCGTCACCGGTTCGCTGCCAGTGGTCTATCCGTTTATCGTTTCCAATCCGGGCGAGGCGGCGGTCGCCAAACGGCGGATTGCTGCCGTTACCATCGGCCATATTCCGCCAGTGCTGATAGATGCCGGGCTTTCGCCGGAACAAGTGGCGCTGGAACAGCTGGTCGATGAATATGCGCAGGCGGATGGGCTGGATCGCCGCCGCCGCGACCGGCTGGCGAAGCTGATTGTTGAAAAGGCGCTGGAAACCGGGCTTGCGGCCGATGCGGGCGTGGGCGCGAAGGACGACGCGGATGCGGCGCTGTCACGCATCGATGCCTTTCTCTGCGACCTCAAGGATTTTGCCATCAAGGACGGTCAGCATGTTTTCGGCCGCAGCCCCGAGGGCGAGACCGATCCCCTGAGGCTTGAAAGTGCCGCAGCGGAGAAAGCAGCTCTGCTTGCCGCGCTTGATGGTGGGTATGTTGTCCCCGGCCCTTCCGGCGCGCCGGCGCGCGGACGTCTGGACGTGCTGCCGACAGGCCGCAATCTCTATGCCGCCGATCCGCGCACCATGCCGACACCGACAGCTTTCGAGCTGGGCCGCATGGCGGGCGAAGAAGTGCTTCGGCACCATCTGCAGTCCCATGGCGACTGGCCGAAACATCTGGTTTTCGATCTCTGGGGCAGCGCCAGTCTACGCAATGGCGGCGAGGATGTGGCGCAGGCGCTGCATCTGATGGGGGCGAGACCGATCCATGATCCGGCCACCGGGCGCGTTACCGGCATCGAGGTTCTGCCGCCGGCCAGTATCGGGCGGCCGCGTGTTGACGTCACATTTCGGATTTCCGGCCTGTTCCGCGATATGTTTCCGGCGCTGATCGCTCTTCTCGACGCTGCCGCCAAGGCCGTCGCGCGGCGGGAGGAAGCGCCGGGGGACAATCCGCTGGCTGAAGAGGCGGCCGCACTCGGGTTTATTCCGGCCCGTATCTTCGGCTCCGCACCCGGCACCTATGGTGCGGGCATCGAGGAAAAACTCGCCAGCGGAAAATGGGACGAGCGTGAGGAGCTGGGGCAGGCCTATCTCGATGCTGCAAGCCACGCCTTCGGTGGTGCGGATGGGCTGGAGATTTTCGCGAATGCCGGTTTCACGGAACTGGTGCGGCGCGCCGATCTTCTGGTGCATACCGGCGATGATCCGGGCCGCGACCTTCTGGACGGTTCGTCCGATGTCGCCTTCATCGGCGGTTTTTCCGCCGCGAAGGCTGCTCTTGGCGGCGTCGCTGATATTGTGGCGCTGGATACGACCGATCCGGGGCGTCCGCGTGCCCGGTCCATTTCGCAAGCGCTGACACGGGTGGTGCGTGCCCGCGCCGTCAATCCACGCTTCATCGCCGGCCAGATGCGGCATGGCCCGCGCGGGGCGGCGGAATTTGCCGAGACGGTGGACCGGCTGATCGGTTTTGCCGAAACCACCCATGCGGTTTCCTCCTCGTTGATCGAGGCGCTTTACGACGCCTATTTCGGCAATGACGAAGTGCGCGATTTCATTCTGCGGGAAAATCCGAAGGCGGCGGAGGTGATGGCGACGCGCTTTTTATCCGCCCGCCGTCGCGGCCTGTGGCACAGTCGCCGCAACGCGGTCGATGCCGAGCTTGAAATGCTGATCTTGCCCTGCTCCGAGAGGGTCGGCGCATGAGGGCGGCGGCTTCCGATCCGGTCCAGTCGTTTGGCCGTCGTGGCACATGTCCGGCCTTGTCGACCCCGATGCTGACCGGTGACGGGTACCTGTCGCGGATCGCATTCGAGGCGGATATTACGCCCCGCGATATGATCGCGCTTTGCGAACTTGCCCAGCGGCACGGCAACGGGTTGATCGACATTACCGCACGCGGCAGTCTGCAATTTCGCGGCCTGACGCCCGAAAGCGCCTGCACCCTGGAAAATGATGTTCTAGCACTGGGTTTGCCGCTTCGCGACGGACTGGCCGTCGAGACCTCACCTCTGGCCGGAAGGGACGATCAGGAAATCGCCGATGGCAGTCTGCTTGCCGAAGAAATTCGCAGAGGGACCGAGGCACTGGCGCTGCATGAAAAGCTCGCGGCCAAGATGTCCGTCATCATCGACGGTGGCGGTCGCATCTCTATGGGAGATTTGGTTGCGGATATTCGCCTGAAGGCGGTGTTGCTGGACGGTCGAATCTTCTGGCGATTGCTTGTCGGCGGGGCAGAGCGCACGGCGCTCAATGCGGGATTGGTTGAGACGGATGTGGCGGCGCGTATTGTCCTGTCTCTGCTCGTCTATCTGGCCGGCAAGGGGCCGCTTTCCCGTGGTCGCGATCTGGATTTGCGGACGATAAAAGCGATTGGTACCAGCCTGGTTGACCGTGCAATCAAGAGCGAGGCTCAAGCGTCTTCTTCACCTCTGGGGCTGACAGCGGTGGGCAAGGGCATTATCGCGGCCGGTATTGCACCCGCATTCGGGCAAGTCCAAGCTTGCGATTTGGCACTCCTCTGCGAGCAGGCGCAAGCAGTTGGTATCGAGGCATTGCGTCCGTCGCTCAATCATGGCCTGCTATTTTTCGGATCGCCGGATGCATGTGGGACGTTGCTGGAGACTGCAAGAATTTCCGGTTTCGTCACGGCAGCGGGTGATACGCGGTCTTCCATCGCCGTCTGCCCCGGCGCGCCGGGCTGCGCCTCGGCTTTTCTGCCCACGCATGAACTGGCCGCCTTTGCATCGAAGGAACTCGCCTCGTTGCTCGATGGCTCCTTCACGCTGCATATTTCCGGCTGCGGAAAGGGCTGTGCGCACCCCGCTGCGTCGCTTCTGGCCCTTTCCGGCAACGCCGATGGTCTGGCCTTTTCGATCTCGGGACGCGCCTGCGGCCCGCATGACAGTATTTTACCTTTCGAGCAGCAGAGGACGGGACTTTCGCGGCTTGCCCGTCTTTACGAAAAAGAACATAAGCCCGGGGAAAACGCTGCCAACCTGTTTGCCCGCCTGGGTAAAGGGGCAATCGCTGCGGCGCTTCGACAGGATGACCTATGACCGACCATGACTATATTCGCGACGGCAATGCGATCTATGAGCGCTCCTTCGCCATTGTCCGCGAAGAAGCGGATTTATCCGCCTTTACCGAAGAACAGGCGGATATTGCCGTTCGCATGATCCACGCCTGCGGGCAGGTGGAGGCGGCCAGCCATTTCCGGTTCTCGCCGGATTTCGTTGTCGCTGCGCGTGGTGCGCTTCTCGCCGGCAAGCCCGTTCTATGCGATGCGGAAATGGTTGCGCATGGTGTTACCCGCGCCCGGCTTCCGGCTGATAACGATGTGATCTGCACCCTTCGCGATCCGCGCACGCCGGAGCTTGCGAAAAAGATCGGCAATACGCGTTCCGCTGCCGCGCTCGATCTCTGGGCGGAGAAGTTGGACGGCGCTCTCGTTGCCATCGGCAATGCACCTACCGCGCTGTTCTATCTTCTGGAGATGCTGGAGAAAGGCGCCGCACGTCCGGCCGCCATCATCGGCATGCCGGTTGGTTTTGTCGGCGCGGCGGAATCAAAGGATGCGCTGGAGGTAAGTTCGCTCGGCATTCCCTATGCGATCGTCAAGGGACGCATGGGCGGCTCGGCCATGACGGCTGCCGCCGTCAACGCGGTTGCGAGGGCGGGTCTGTGAGCGCGGCTCTTTTCGAGATTCCGAAGGGCAAACTCGTGGGTGTCGGCACCGGCCCCGGCGATCCCGAGCTTCTGACACTGAAAGCGGTCCGCGCCATCGAAAATGCCGATGTCCTCGCCTTCTTCTGCAAGAAGGGCAGCAGCGGCAACGGTCGCGGCATCGTTGAGGCTTTCATTCGTCCGGGCACGCTGGAAATGCCGCTGGTCTATCCGGTGACCGTCGAGAGCGATAAAAACGGCGAAGAGTATCGCGGCGCGATCGCCGCGTTTTTCGATCAGTCGGCGAAGGACATCGCCGTCCACCTCGATGCAGGGCGCAACGTTGCCGTGCTCTCGGAAGGTGATCCGCTGTTTTACGGCTCCTATATGCACCTTCATTTGCGGCTTGCGCCGTCTTATGCGGCGGAGGTCGTCGCGGGTATCACGGCCATGTCCGGTTGCTGGTCCATGGCCGGTCTGCCGCTGGTGCAGGGCGACGACATATTGAGTGTTCTTCCCGGCACGCTTGGCGAAGATGTTCTGACCGAGCGTCTGTCCGGTACGGATGGCGCCGTCATCATGAAGGTGGGGCGCAACCTGCCGAAGATCCGCCGGGCATTGGAAAAGGCCGGCAAGCTTGAACAGGCGCTTTATGTGGAGCGCGGCACAATGGCGAACAGCCATGCGGTGCCGTTGATCGAGCGTGACGCATCGCCAGCCCCCTATTTTTCGCTGGTTCTCGTGCCGGGCTGGAAAACCAGGCCCTCTGCGGGAGAAGCGTCATGACCGGAAGGCTGGTCGTTGTCGGCGTCGGCCCCGGCAGTGCGGGGCAGGTGACACCGGAGGCGCTCGCCGCCGTCGAGGCGTCGGAGGATTTCTTCGGCTACATCCCCTATCTCGACCGCCTGTCGCTCAGACCCGACCAGCGCCGTCACGCTTCCGATAATCGCGAGGAAATCTCCCGCGCCGAACAGGCGCTGCGGCTTGCAGCCGTTGGCGGCAAGGTGTGCGTGGTTTCCGGCGGCGACCCAGGTGTTTTCGCGATGGCGGCGGCGGTTTGCGAGGCGATTGAAAACGGTCCGTCCGAATGGCGCGACATCGACTTTTCGGTCGTGCCGGGCGTAACAGCCATGCTTGCAGTTGCGGCAAGGGCCGGCGCGCCGCTCGGGCATGATTTCTGCGCCATTTCACTGTCGGATAATCTCAAGCCCTGGGGCATCATCGAAAAACGGCTGATCGCGGCGGCGGAAGCCGGATTCGTGATGGCCTTTTATAATCCCGTCAGCAAGGCGCGGCCACACCAGCTTGGCACCGCCTTCGATCTGTTGCGGGCGCATTTGCCCGGCTCGGTGCCGGTGATCTTCGGACGGGCTGCCGGCCGGACGGATGAGCGTATCCGTGTCGTGCCCCTGTCGGAAGCATCGAGCGATATGGCGGATATGGCCACCTGCATCATCGTCGGTTCTGTGGAAACCCGTCTGATCGAGCGTTCGGACAAAGACCCGCTGGTCTATTCGCCGCGCTTTTCGAGAAGAGAGAGCTGATGGCGAATGGCGGTGAGCGCAGCTGCGATATCCGGCACGGGCGCGTCACTCACGCTCGTCTCGTCCAACTGCGGAGGCCGCTCGATCATGATGACGGGCAGGCCCAGCCGCCGCGCCGCTTCGATCTTGCCGTAACTGGCGCTGCCGCCGGAATTCTTGGAAACCACCGTGCCGATACGGTTTTCCTCCAGCATGCGGATTTCGTCATCGAGCGCAAACGGTCCACGCGCTGTGATGTAACGCGCATCCGGCACCTTCAGCGGCGGCTCCACCGGATCGACGCTACGGATGAGATAGCTGTGTTGGGGTGCGGCTTCGAACGGAAGAAGCTCCTGCCGGCCAAGCGCCAGAAACACGCGCCTGCTTTCATCACCAAGCGCGGTCACGGCCTGTTCGACGGTGTCGGCACTGTGCCATGTGTCACCCGGTTGGCGCTGCCAGACGGGGCGCGAAAGCGCCACGAGCGGCACTTCGGCAAGCCGTGCCGCCTCGATGGCGTTGGCGGAAATTCTGGCCGCATAGGGATGGGTGGCGTCCACGAGAATATCGAAACCCTCGGCCCGAATGAAGTTCGCCAAACCCGTCGCACCGCCAAAGCCGCCGCTGCGCATAGGCACAGGCTGCTCGACCGGCGAGAGCGTGCGACCGGCCATGGAGAGCAAAATTCGGTAGCCGGATTCATCCGCCAGTTTGCCGGCCAGAATACGGGCATCCGCCGTGCCGCCGAGAATGAGTATGGAGCGTGTCATGACGTCTGAATATTCCGGAACGGGCAATGCTTCCACCGAAAAGAAAGAAAAGCCCTGGCTTTCCATCATCGGCATCGGCGAAGATGGGCTTGAGGGTCTTGGCCGGAATGCGATTGAGGCTATAGAGGCTGCCGAGATTGTTTTCGGCGGTAAACGCCATCTGGAGCTGGCGGCTGCGGCCATTCGCGGCGAAGCGCGCGCCTGGCCAGTGCCGTTCGATGCGGAGATGCGCGATGTCGTGGCCTTGCGCGGCAGCCAGATCTGTGTGCTGGCCTCCGGCGATCCATTTTTTTATGGCGTCGGCGTCACGCTTCTGCGGCAGATCGAGGCGGATGAGACCATCTGCTATCCATCGCCTTCCGCTTTTTCTCTCGCGACCGCGCGGCTTGGCTGGGCATTGCAATGGGTCGAATGTGTATCGCTGCACGGGCGATCCATCGATCTTTTGCGACCGTATCTGCATCCCGGCGCGAGGATAATCGCGCTCACTTCGGATGCCCGAGCGCCTGCTTTGATCGCGGAATTGCTGGCGGGTTCGGGTTTCGGCCAGTCGGAGTTTATTCTGCTCGAAGCCTTGGGAGGAGAGCGGGAGCGACGGCGGCAAATCAGGGCGGCCGATTTTGCCTTTGAAGACATCGATCCGCTGAATGTGGTGGCTGTCGATGTCGTTGCGGCTGAGGGCGCACGCGTCCTGCCCTTTGCGCAGGGGCTGGATGACAACCTGTTCGAGCATGACGGGCAGATCACCAAGCGTGAAATCCGCGCCGTGACGCTGTCGTCGCTGGCGCCACGCCGGGGCGAGTTGCTGTGGGATATCGGTGCCGGTTCGGGTTCTATCGGCATCGAATGGATGCTGTCGCACCCCTCGCTTCGTACCATTGCCATAGAGCAGCATCCGGAACGGGCAGAGCGTATCGCCCGTAATGCCGAAGCCTTCGGCGTTCCTGGGCTTGAGGTCATGATCGGCACGGTACCTGCGGCTTTCGAAGGTCTGCCTTCACCGGATGCGATTTTCATTGGCGGTGGCGGCAGCGAAACGGGTGTGCTTGAGGCTGCCATAGAGGCTTTGAAGCCGGGCGGGCGGCTGGTTGCCAATGCCGTGACGCTGGAAATGGAGGCGGTGGTGCTTGCCGCCCATGCCAGGTTCGGCGGTTCGATGATCCGTCTCGACGTGTCGCGTGTGACGACCATCGGTTCCATGTTCGGCTGGCGTCCGGCCATGCCGGTGACACAGTGGAGCTGGATCAAGCCATGGTGACCGTGGCCGGCATCGGCTGCCGCAGAGGCACGGGTTCGGATGCTATTATTGCAGCTGTGCGAGCTGCCGAGCACGCTTTTGGCATGACTGTCGAATGTCTGGCGACTGCGCCGCTCAAAGCGGAGGAAGCTGGACTTGCGGAAGCGGCTAAATGCCTATCGCTGCCGCTTGAAATTGTATCGCAGGAACGGCTCGAGGCGGTTGCTTCGAAAACAATGACATTTTCACAACTAAGTCTCGATCATGCCGGGACGCCAAGCGTCAGCGAAGCTGCGGCACTTGCTGCCGCTGGAGAGAATGCAAGGCTGGTCGCGCCACGGCTTGTGGTTGGCGATGTGACGGTGGCGATCGCAACGACGGGCGACGCGCTACATGATCGCGACCGCGCCGTTGAACATGGAGAAAAACAATGACGGTTCATTTCATCGGCGCCGGTCCGGGTGCTGCCGATCTCATTACGGTGCGCGGGCGCGATCTTATCGCCGCATGCCCGGTCTGCCTTTACGCCGGTTCGCTGGTTCCGAAGGCGCTTATCGATTATTGCCCACTGGGCGCGCGTATCGTCGATACGGCAGCGCTTTCGCTGGACGAGATCGAGGCGGAATTCGTTGCCGCGGCCAAGGCGGGCAAGGATGTGGCGCGACTGCATTCCGGCGATCTGTCGGTCTGGAGCGCCATGGGCGAACAGATCCGCCGACTGGAACGGCTGGGTCTCGATTATACCGTCACGCCCGGCGTTCCCTCTTTCGCCGCTGCCGCTGCCGCCTTGCAGCGGGAACTGACGGTGCCGGAAGTGGCGCAAAGTCTCGTGCTGACCCGTATTTCGGGCCGGGCCTCGAAGATGCCGGAAGGCGAGACGCTGAAAGCCTTCGGCGCGACAGGTGCGACGCTGGCCATCCACCTCGCCATCCACGCCATCGGCAAGGTGGTGGAAGAGTTGACGCCGCTTTACGGCTCCGATTGCCCGGTGGCCATCGTTGTCCGCGCCTCCTGGCCGGATGAGCGGGTCATTCGCGGCACATTGTTCGACATTGAGGGAAGGCTGGCGGCCGAACCGGTCGAGCGGACGGCTCTGATTTTCGTCGGGCACGGGCTTGCCTCGACGGATTTTCGAGAGAGCGCGCTCTATAGTACCGACTATGTCCGTCGGTTCCGGTCTCCGAAGGAAGATACGAAGGGCTGATGCGACGGTGTGGAAGCGGTGCGACCCTTGAGCGTACCCTGACGATCGAACACCAGAATATCGAGCGCGATGGCGGGCGTCTTCAGCGCCGCCGCCGCCGTTACCCAGGCTTTTTCCGCAACGACCGCACCGAGATCTATCCCAGCGCCTTCGGCCAGCTCAAAGGCGTGCGCGACCATGTTGGCCTGACGGATGGCGATGGCAAGATTTTCATCCCCTCCCGCCTCGGTTGCCAGCGCCGCCAGCGCTTCGAGATCGGCGAGACCTTTTTTGGAGTGCACGTCGAGCATGCCCTGGGCGAGCTTGGTCATCTTGGCGACGCCGCCGGCAATCGTCACCCGCTCCACAGGGTGGCTGCGCAGATATTTCAGCATGCCGCCGATGAAATCGCCCATGTCGATCAGCGCGGTCTCAGGCAGGCCGTAAAGCGCCTGTCCGGCTTTTTCGGAGGTATTGCCGGTCGCGCCGAGCAGATGGGCGCAGCCGGTGGCACGCGCCACGTCGATGCCGCGCCAGATGGAATGGATCCAGGCCGAGCAGGAAAAAGGGATGACGATGCCGGTGGTGCCGAGAATGGAAATACCGCCGAGGATGCCGAGCCTGCCATTGAGGGTTTTTTCCGCGAGTTTCTCACCGTCGCGAACCGAAATCTCGACCTCGAAGTCGGCATTCTCTCCGGCCACCTCGTAAATGGCGGTTTCGATCATTTTGCGCGGCACGGGGTTGATGGCGGGTTCGCCCGGCGGCAGGGGCAATCCCGGCCGGGTGATGGTGCCGACACCTTTTCCAGCCTTGAAGGTGATGCCGCTTCCAGGCTGGCCTCGTCGCACCGTGCTCTCGATCAGCGCGCCGTGGGTAACGTCGGGATCGTCGCCCGCATCCTTGACGATGCCGGCGCGGGCGAAGTTTTCACCTTTTTCCTCGGTGGCGAGGGAAAATGCCGGCCGCGCGCCGCTTGGAAGTTCGACTTCGACAGGGTAAGGAAATTCGCCGGTCAAAAGGGCAGCGCAAGCCGCCTTCGTAGCGGCTGCCGCGCAGGTGCCCGTGGTCCAGCCGCGGCGAAGGGTCTTTCCATCTGTTTCCATATGAATTCCTATAGCCGGGACGGCATTTTCCGTCATCGTTAAAAAAGCAGCCGAGAGAATGTCGATAGTAGAGGTCTTAAACAACATCGCCGCAAAAGGTCCGGTCTTTAAGGCCGGCCACGTCTGGCTTGCGGGTGCGGGGCCGGGCGATGTGCGTTATCTGACGCTCGAAGTGGCGCTCGCGCTTTCGCAGGCTGATATTATTGTTCGGGATGCGCTGGTGAGTGACGACGTCGTTGCCCTCGGCCCCCAGGCGGAAATTGTTTTTGCCGGCAAGCGCGGCGGCAAGCCTTCGGCCACACAGGATGACATTACCGCGTCGCTGATCGATTTTGCCCGGCACGGTAAAAAGGTGTTGCGGCTTAAGGGTGGCGATCCCTTTATTTTCGGGCGTGGCGGCGAAGAGGCAGAGGCGCTTGTCCGCGCCGGCATTCCGTTCCGTATCCTGCCGGGCATGACCTCGTCGCTCGCGGCCCTTGCTTCTGCGCGTATTCCCGCCACCATGCGCGGTATAAGCCGCGCTGTCACGCTTGCCACGGGCCATGCGGCCGGAACCGAAGAGGATCTGGACTGGCTGGCGCTGGCGAAAACACAGGAACCCATCGTCGTTTATATGGGGCTGAAGAATATAGGCTCGATTGCCGATCTTCTGATGCAGGGTGGCCGTTCGGGCAAAACGTCGGTCGCCGTCATCATGTCGGCAACGACGGCGCAGGAGCGCATTTTTATCGGCACGCTGGAAAGCATAGCTGACGATGCAAAGCGGGAAAATTTCGAGGCACCGGCCCTGATCGTCATCGGCGAAATCGTTTCGATGCGAAACCGCCTCGGGGGTGACAGTTCATGACGGCGCGGGCAATCATCATCGGCGCACCGCGCTCGGGTTCCGGCAAGACCAGCGTGACCATCGGCCTGCTCAGGGCTTTTGCGCGGCGCGGCATCAAGGTGCGTGGTATCAAGACGGGGCCGGATTATATTGATCCCGGTTTCCATGCCTTTGCCACCGGCACGCCCGGCCTCAATCTGGACAGCTGGGCCATGCAGCCGGAACTGTTGCGGCATCTATTTTCCCAACAGACCGACGGCGCTGACCTTATTCTGATAGAAAGCGCCATGGGCCTGTTTGACGGCATTCCCGTGGCGGAAAACCGCACCGGTTCGGCGGCGGATCTGGCGCGGCTGTTTGGCATTCCCGTGCTGCTGGTGCTGGATGTGTCCGGCCAGTCGCAGACGGCGGCGGCTGTCGCCTATGGTTTTGCCCATTATGATCCGGCCGTCACCATGGCGGCGGTGGTGCTGAACCGGGCCGGCAGTGAAAGACACAGGACGCTGTGTACGGAGGCCATCGAAAAAATCGGCCTTCCCGTTGCGGGCTGCGTCCTGCGCGATCCGTCGCTCGTCCTGCCGGAACGGCATCTGGGCTTGGTGCAGGCCAGCGAACATCCGGAAATCGACGCGCATATAGAACGGCTGGCGGATGCGATGGAAAAATCCATCGATCTCGATGCATTGCTTTCCCTCGCAGCGCCGGTGGACGTGCCGTCCGGCTCGGCGGAGGCGGCGATTGCGCCGCCCGGCCAGCGCATAGCACTTGCGGACGACGCGGCTTTCACCTTCCTCTATCCGCATCTCAAGAACCATTGGCGCGCAGCCGGAGCAGAGATCGTACCCTTCTCGCCACTTGCCGACGAGGCGCCGGACGAGACCTGCGATATTTGCTGGCTGCCCGGCGGTTATCCCGAACTTCATGCCGGAAAGCTCGCTGATGCGGCCCGCTTCAAAGCGGGTATCACCCGTTTTGCCGCGACAAGGCCGGTGCATGGCGAGTGTGGCGGGTACATGGTGTTGGGAGCAGCTCTGGAAGATGCCGATGGCGTGACCCATGCCATGACCGGGCTTTTGTCGCACGCCACCAGTTTTGCGACACGCAAGATGAATCTCGGCTACCGGCAGGCCTCAATAGTGGCGAATGGGCCGCTCGGCAGGACGGGCGAGGTTCTGCGCGGCCATGAGTTTCACTATGCCCGTGTTATCGATCCGGGCGACGATGAGCCATTCGCCCAGATCGCCGACGGGCAGGGTCGCCCGCTCGGCCCTTCGGGTGGTCGACGAGGCCGCGTGTCAGGCACCTTCTTCCATGCCATCGCCAGGGGCGGATAGGCAATCCGACGACCAGATGCAGGGCTGCGGCAAAGTGGAGCGGACGGCGAAAGTTTGTAGTCTGGTGTAGTAGGTAAGTGCTATATAACCGCTATCGTCCAGAGTTTCCGAAACGCTACTTCAATGAAAAGACTGCGCCTCTTCATTTCCGCCGCCCTCGCCGTGGCTGTAATATCGGTTCCGCTTGGCACCGGTCTCGGCCAAATGCAGGCTCACGGCGGCGAAAATTATGCGACCATGGAAAAGCTCGGCGCGGCCCTGTTCGACGATGCCAATCTTTCGATGAACCGCACGATGGCCTGTTCCACCTGCCATATGCAGGCGGCGGGTTTTTCCGATGCGCGCGAGAGCGACAAGGTCGGGCGGGACGTATCGCTCGGCGATGACGGCATCTCACTGGGCGACCGCAATGCGCCAACCGCAGCCTATGCCCGGTTCACGCCGCCTTTCGGCAAGAACGCGGCGGGGGAATATGTCGGCGGGCAATTCTGGGACGGCCGCGCCTCGATGCTGGAAGATCAGGCGGGCGGGCCGCCGCTTAACCCTGTTGAAATGGGCATGCCGGACAAGGCGTCGATCGTCAAACGGCTGAAGGAAAACCCGGATTATGTTGCGGCCTTCGGCACGCAATTCGGCAGCGACGTTTTTCAGAGCGATGAAACCGCCTATGCGGCGATGACGAAAGCGTTGGCGAGCTTCGAACGCTCGGATGAATTCTCCACCTTCGATTCCAAATATGACCGTTTCCTGCGCGGAGAGGAAAAGCTGACCGATCAGGAAGAGCTCGGCCGGGTTCTGATTTCCTCGACGCAGTTCACCAATTGCAATACCTGCCATGAAATCCGTGGCGCCAAGGGTCTGGAAGACGGCCTCTTCACCAACCACAAATATTTCAATATCGGCGTTCCTGCCAACACTTCGGTCAGGGCCGCCAATGGCTCGAAGCCGGATGCGGTCGATCTCGGGCTGGCGCAAAATCCTGCTGTGGCTGGCGATCCGGCGCAGCGCGGCAAGTTCAAGGTGCCGACGCTGCGCAACGTCGCCGTCACCGGCCCCTACATGCACAATGGCGTGTTCAGGGATCTGCGCACGGTGGTGCTGTTTTACGTGAAATACAAAAGCAAGAAACCCAGCCGCCAGATCAACCCCGAAACGGGTAAAACCTGGGATGCGCCGGAAGTGCCTGATAATATCGCGATGACAGAGCTGACTTCCGCGCCGGCGTTGGACGACAAGCGTGTGGATGCCATCGTCGCTTTTTTGAAGACGCTGACTGACAAAAGATATGAGCATCTTTTGTCTAAGGAAGATGGGCAAGCGACCGTGCCGCCTGCCCAACCGGTTTCGTCAAGCGTTACGCCGAAAGCGCCTTGAATTCGGAAAGAACCGCGTCACCCATTTCGGAGGTGCTGACCTGACGGGAGCCCTCGGACATGATGTCGGCGGTGCGGATGCCCTTCTCGAGCACGTTGGCGATTGCCGTTTCGAGCTTCGTCGCCTCATCCACCATGTTGAACGAATAACGCAGGCACATGGCGAAGGATGCGATCATGGCGATCGGATTGGCGATGCCCTTGCCAGCGATATCCGGTGCCGAACCGTGCACCGGCTCATACATGGCCTTGCGCTTGCCGGTCTTGGCATCCGGTGCACCGAGCGAGGCCGATGGCAGCATGCCGAGCGAGCCGGTCAGCATGGCGGCGACGTCGGAAAGCATGTCACCGAAGAGGTTGTCGGTCACGATCACGTCGAACTGCTTGGGCTTGCGCACCAGCTGCATGCCGCCGGCATCCGCCAGCATATGTTCCAACTGAACGTCCTTGTATTTGGCGGCGTGGGTTTCGGTGACGACCTGGTTCCACAAAACGCCTGATTTCATGACGTTGCGCTTTTCCATCGAGCAGACGCGGTTGTCGCGGGTGCGCGCCAGTTCGAATGCGACGCTGGCAATGCGCTCGATCTCGAAAGTGTCGTAGATCTGCGTGTCGATGCCGCGCTTCTGGCCGTTGCCGAGATCGATGATCTGCTTCGGTTCGCCGAAATAGACGCCGCCCGTCAGTTCGCGGACGATGAGGATATCGAGACCCTCGACCAGTTCCGGCTTCAGCGAGGAGGCGGCGGCGAGCGCCGGGTAGCAGATGGCGGGGCGCAGGTTGGCGAAAAGTTCGAGATCCTTGCGCAGGCGAAGCAGGCCGGCTTCCGGGCGATGCTCGTAGGGAACGCCATCCCATTTCGGACCGCCGACCGCGCCGAACAGGATCGCATCGGCGGCAAGCGCCTTTTCCATATCCGCGTCGGAAATCGCCACGCCATGGGCATCATAAGCCGAGCCGCCGACCAAACCTTCCTGAGTAGTGAAACCGGCATTTTTTGCGCTGTTCATATAGTCGATCAGCTTGCGGACTTCGGCCATGGCCTCCGGGCCGATACCGTCACCGGGCAGCAGGAAAAGCGTGCGGACTGTCATGAGAACCCTCCTTGGGCGGCGCGCCGGAAACCATCATGAAGGGTTTTCGATTGCGGCGAGCGCGGCATCAAACTCGTTTCCGTCCTGCCGCAGGTCAAGTCGTATTGTCAGCCGGACGGGATCGGGGGCTTCTTATCTCCGCCTCAAGGGCATTTCAAGCAAAGCAAAAGCCGATCCGGTACGGTTTTGTACGGGATCGGCTTTTTTAACGGCATGGAAATGTAATCAGGCCCAGGGGCGAACCGAGGCGTTTGTCTTTTCGAACGTGTCGATGGCGCCGGAATGCTCCATCGTCAGGCCGATGTCGTCGAGGCCGTTCAGCATGCAATGGCGCTTGAATTCATCGATCTCGAAGGTGATCGTGCCGCCATCGGGGCCGCTGATTTCCTGACGTTCCAGATCGATGGACAAAACGGCGTTCGATCCGCGCGAGGCGTCGTCCAGCAGCTTTTCGAGGTTCTCGGGGCTGACGACCACCGGCAGGATGCCGTTCTTGAAACAGTTATTGTAGAAGATATCGGCGAAGCTGGTGGAGATCACGCAGCGGATGCCGAAATCGAGAAGCGCCCACGGCGCATGTTCTCGCGAGGAGCCGCAGCCGAAATTGTCACCTGCGACGAGAATCTGGGCATTCTGGTAAGCGGGCTTGTTCAGCACGAAATCCGGATTGGGCGAGCCATCCTCGAGATAACGCGACTCGGCAAAAAGGCCCGCGCCGAGACCGGTGCGCTTGATGGTCTTCAGATAGTCTTTCGGAATGATCATATCGGTGTCGATATTGACAACCGGCATGGGCGCTGCGACGCCCGTCAGCTTGGTGAATTTTTCCATCTGTCGCTTCCCGAGTTTCCCTTGAACAAAATCCGGCAGAGCCGAAGCCCACCGGATGTTCTCTGCCGGGAAATACTGCAAAACGGATCGCTTTAGAAGCGCAAACCCGCACTCTCCGGTACGCCTCATCGGGCGTTTTCGCATTTTGACCGGATTAAACGATCTCAGAGATCGATAATCGTGCCTTTGCCATCGTTCCAGACGCGCATGTCACGCTGGTTGCGGCGCTTGACCGGGATGGGAGCCGGCTTCAGACGCGCCGAAAGCAGACGGGCAGCGCTGAGAACGGCAAGCACGCCGATAAAAGCGACCGTGAGCGACGCGGTAAAAAGAGCCGCCAAAGCCAGAAGTGCGATGCCGGATGCGGCGATGAAAAATGAACGGATGCCTTGCATGATTCAACCTTTCTTTCCAGACGAATGTGGGCCTTCTTCTTCCGGCTTGCAAGAGGATTCAGTGGATTGTCAGCTTGCAGATGTCACAAAAGCTTGACACAAGTGCGGCATGGTCAATTTTTCCGAAAATATTCTTGCGAGACCGCGCCGTTCGCTGCTGTCCGTTCCGGCCATCAATGTCAGGGCGCTCGAAAAAATCCGCGATCTCGATTGTGACGGGGTGATCCTTGATCTGGAGGATTCCGTCGCGCCCGACATGAAGGGCAAGGCGCGGGAAAATCTCAACAGGCTGTTTTCGGATGCGCCGTTTTTCGGGCGCGAAACCATCATCCGTATCAATCCGCTCTCCACGCCGGATGGCAAGGCGGATTTGAGGTTTGTGCTCTCCTGCCAGCCGGATGCGGTTTTGCTGCCCAAGGTGGAGCAGCCGGCCGATGTCAATGATGTGGCCGACCTTCTGGCGGAGGCTGATGCGCCGCAGGGCTTGAAAATCTGGGCAATGATAGAGACGCCGCTCGGTGTTTTGAACGCCGCGTCCATCGCCGACGCGGCTCATACGCCGGATGCGCGGCTTGCTGCTTTTGTCCTGGGGTTGAACGATCTGCGCAAGGAAACACGCGTTCCAGCCCTGCCCGGCCGAACCTACCTCGTGCCATGGATGATGCAGGTGCTGCTTGCCGCCCGCGCCTACGGGCTCGATGCCATCGACAGTGTGTCCAACGACTTTCGCGATATCGCCGCTTTTGACGGCGAATGCGAGCAGGGCCGTGCCATGGGCTTCGACGGCAAGATGCTGATCCACCCGGCCCAGATCGAGCCGGCCAACCGGCATTTCGCCCCGGATGAGGCGATGATCGCGGAAGCCAAAGAGATCATTACCGCTTTCGCAAAACCCGAATCTGTGGAATTGAACGTCATCAACATGAACGGGCGGATGATCGAACGGCTGCATGTGGGGCAGGCCGAGAGGCTGGTCGCCATGGCCGATATCATCGCACAACGAAGGGCGTAAAAGACGTGAAGGTCTATCGTTTCATAACCGGTCCCGATGACGCGAAATTCTGTCACCGGGTCACCGAAGCGCTGAACAAGGGATGGGAACTCGCCGGCTCCCCCAGCTATGCCTTCAACGCCGCAAGCGGCGTCATGCATTGCGGCCAGGCCGTGACCAAGGTGGTCGAAGGCAAGGAATACCATTCCGATATGAAGCTCGGCGAGCAATAGAGGCGTTGTCGCCCCCTGCGGACGCCACGGGGTCAGCGCTCTGCGGCAGCCTCGTCGGCGCTTTCCTCGATCCGCTCCATGTCGTCGTCCGACAGGCCGAAATGGTGGCCGATCTCGTGGATGAGGACATGGGTGATGATATCGCCCAGCGTTTCCTCGTTCTCAGCCCAGTAGTCGAGAATGGGGCGGCGATAAAGCGTGATGCGGTTGATCATCTCGCCCGTTTCCATGGTGAAACGTTCGGAAATGCCGCGTCCCTCGAATAATCCGAGAAGATCGAAGGGGGTTTCGAGCGCCATGTCCTCGAACACTTCGTCGGTCGGGAAATCCGCGATCTCGATGATGAGATCTTTTGTCAATGCGCGGAATTCTTCTGGCAGGTGGCCATATGCCTCGATCGCAAGCGACTCGAAGGCGGAAAGTGTCGGCGCATGGCGGTCCCGCCAATCGTCGGTCTGGTCTATGCGGGCCATTTCTGCTCCTTGTTGAAGGCCCATATAAACACTTGCTGGGCAAATTTCGAGACCTGACTGCCGCACTCGCCGAAAAAGCATGAAATTCTCGGCGTTACAGTTACTTTTCAAACGTTCGTCATCTTGACATAAATGGGCGTGTCGCGTAATTCGCACCCAAATTGATGGCGTATTGCGCCTTCCGTTTATTCCGCCCTTTAAAAGGCGGTTTCACCGGCAGACATTCAAAGGGACATTTGGTTCCGACGGATTTCCGCTATTCCGACTGATAAAAAGACGGCCAGCTTGCATTTGTGGGCAGAGCCGGAACGAACATGAAAGGATAACAAATGTTCGCAGTCATCAAGACCGGCGGTAAGCAGTACCGCGTAGCAGCCGACGCCGTGCTGACCATCGAAAAGCTGGAAGCAGAGGCAGGCGCAACTGTAGAATTCACCGAAGTTCTCGTGATCGGCGAAGGCGCTGACGCACAGTTCGGTGCTCCCTTTGTCAAGGGTGCCATCGTCAAGGCTGAAGTTGTCGAGCACAATCGCGGCAAGAAGGTCATCGCCTTCAAGAAGCGTCGTCGTCAGAACTCCAAGCGTTCGCGCGGCCATCGTCAGCATCACACTGTCGTCCGCATCACGGACATCGTCGCTGCCTAATCGGCGCGACACGGGAAACAAGGTTTAAAGGAGAACTCCAATGGCACACAAAAAAGCTGGCGGTTCCTCGCGTAACGGTCGCGATTCCGAATCCAAGCGCCTTGGCGTAAAGAAGTTCGGCGGCGAAGCTGTCATTCCAGGCAACATTATTCTGCGTCAGCGCGGAACGCAGTGGCATCCGGGCGCCAACGTTGGCATCGGCAAGGACCACACGATTTTCGCACTGACGGCTGGTAACGTGAACTTCCGCACGAAGGCCAATGGCCGCGTGTTCGTATCCGTGGCACCGAAAGCGGAAGCCGCAGAATAAGCCGGTAAGCGTCATATGCAGCCGGTGTCCCATCGACCCGGCTGAGACGTATCAGGTTCAGTCAAGAAAACAGGGGAGATGGGGTACCACCCAACTCCCCTTTTTCTTTAACCCCCAGGAGGGACTGAACCATGCAAGCTGAATTGTTGAGGGTCGACCAATCACGGTCACCCGAAGAGCGGCCGAGGCCTGATCGGTCGAGGAGCGATTGCCCCGTTTTACTGTCGCAGAGGCTGGTTTTACGCAAGCCTCACGAAGAAGACATCGACGCCCTTGCCCATCTTGCCAACAATGCCAATATCGCGACCATGGTGTCGCGTATGCCGCACCCGTACACGGCCAAAGACGCCGCGGACTTCGTGCGACGCACCAATGCTGGCGAGATCGGCAAGTGCGTCTATGCGATTACCCGCATGGACAATGGCGAGTTTCTGGGTTGCTGCGCGCTTGAACCGCAGGAAAACGAAAAGACGCTGGAAATCGGTTACTGGCTGGGGGAACCCTACTGGAACCGGGGCTATATGACCGAAGCCACGCATGCGCTGATCGACATGGCCTTCCGCACGCGTGAAATCGACCAGATCGACGCGCGCTGCCGGGTCACCAACATCCCTTCGCGCCGGGTTATCCAGAAGTGCGGTTTCCAGTTCCAGGGCTCCGGCATGGTTGGTTCGCTGGCGCTGGGCGGCATGGTGCCGGTCGAATGGTACAGGCTGGATCGCAAGACCTGGGTTTCGCTGAAGAGTTGGGGGGACATGGGATGAGCACGCTCGAGCTTACCCGTCACCGGGCAGCTGGCACGATAGCGCCGCCCGGTCCCTGCCCGGTCATCGAGACGTCGCGTCTGGTGCTGCGTCCGCAGCGGCTTTCCGATGCCGGCAGCATTGCGGAATCGCTTGGCGATTTTGCCGTGACCAGGATGCTGGCCCGCGTTCCCGCGCCCTATCACCGACAGGATGCGCTGGAATGGCTGGTGTTGCGCACTTCCGGCACCCTGCCCGATTGGGATTTCGCCATCACCTGTGGTGACGATACCCTCATCGGCGTCGTCTCGGTCGAATTGCGGCACGGCGAGTGGCATCTGGGCTACTGGTTGAACCGCTTCTACTGGGGCAAGGGCTACATGACCGAGGCGGTTGCCGCCGTGGTCGAGCGGTTTTTCCGCCGCATGCCGGGGGTGGTTCTCCATTCCGGCGTGTTCGCGGATAATCCAGCGTCGCTGCGCGTACAGGAAAAACTGGGGTTCCGGGTCACCGGTTGCCACCAGATCTATGCCACGGCGCGCGCCGCCATGGTGGCGCATATCGATACGGCGATAACGGCGGAGGACTTCATTCCGCCGCGTCGCTGACACTTGCTTTGAGCAAGGCCGGTTTTTAATCAAACCGGCCTTGTACCGCTTTGGCGCTTTCATCACGATAATCTTTGACCTTGTGGGGAAGCGCTTGTATTCGAAACGACAGAACTTTTTTACCGCAATGCGTAACGCGACATGGCAAGGCACTTCGGCCGGTATCGCTTCAAGTTGCGCCGCAAGCTGACAGAACGGCAGTCCGATGAAATTTCTCGATGAAGCAAAAATCTATATCAAGTCCGGCGACGGCGGCTCCGGTGCCGTTTCCTTCCGGCGTGAAAAATTCATCGAGTTCGGCGGCCCGGACGGCGGTGACGGCGGACGCGGCGGCGACGTCTGGATCGAAGTAGTCAACGGTCTCAACACGCTGATCGATTTCCGCTTCCAGCAGCATTTCAAGGCCTCGATCGGACAGCACGGCATGGGTAAGACCCGCACCGGCGCCAAGGGTTCGGACGTGGTTCTAAAAGTGCCCGTCGGCACGCAGATCTTCGAGGAAGACAACGAGACGCTGATCATCGACCTGACCAAGGAAGGCCAGCGCTTTCGTCTTGCCGCCGGCGGCAACGGCGGTTTCGGCAATGCCTATTTCAAGTCTTCGACCAATCAGGCGCCCACCCATGCCAATCCGGGCCTTGCGGGCGAAGAAAAGACGCTCTGGCTTCGCCTGAAGCTGATTGCCGATGCCGGTCTCGTTGGACTGCCGAATGCCGGCAAGTCGACTTTTCTGGCGACGGTGACCCGTGCGCGGCCGAAGATCGCCAATTATCCCTTCACCACCCTGCATCCGAATCTCGGCGTCGCGACCATCGATGGCCGTGAATTCGTGCTGGCCGATATTCCCGGCCTGATCGAAGGCGCGCATGAGGGCGTGGGTATCGGCGACCGGTTCCTCGGCCATGTGGAGCGCACCCGGGTGCTTCTGCACCTCGTCTCCGCGCAGGAAGAAAAGGTCGGACAGGCCTATAAGACGGTCAAGGCCGAGCTGAATGCCTATGGCGGCGGGCTGACCGACAAGCCGGAGATCGTTGCGCTGTCGCAGATCGACGTGCTGGACGAAAAAGAACTGAAAAAGAAGGCAAAGGAGTTGGAGAAGGCCTGTGGCCGCCCTCCGCTGCTCCTGTCCGCTGCCGCCCATATCGGCATGACGGAGGCGCTGCGCTCCCTTCGCGATATCATTGTCTCGGCGAGCAATGGCGGCGAGACCGCCCTTCCCGATCGTTCGATGCCTGTGGATAGCGAGGCTGAGGAAGAGGACGATCGCCTATGAGCCTCACCCGCAAACCGCTGGGAAGCCACCACCGGATCGTCATCAAGATCGGTTCGGCACTTCTGGTGGACCGGAAAAGCGGGCTTAAAAAAGATTGGCTGAATGCCATCTGCGAGGATATCGCCGCGCTCAAGAAAAACGGCGCCGATGTTCAGGTCGTGTCTTCGGGCGCGATCGCGCTCGGCCGCACGGTGCTCGGGCTGCCCTCCGGCGCATTGAAGCTGGAGGAAAGCCAGGCGGCGGCGGCTGTCGGCCAGATTGCTCTGGCGCGGGCATGGTCGGAAAGCCTGTCGCGGCAAGAGATCGTTGCGGGCCAGATTCTGCTGACGCTGTCCGATACCGAGGAGCGCCGCCGTTACCTCAATGCGCGCGCCACCATCAATCAGTTGCTGAAGATCGGGGCCATTCCGATCATCAATGAAAACGACACGGTGGCGACCACCGAAATCCGTTATGGCGACAATGACCGTCTGGCCGCCCGCGTGGCCACCATGACGGGTGCGGATCTTCTGGTGCTGCTGTCAGATATTGACGGGCTTTACACCGCTCCGCCGCATCTCGATCCGGACGCGAAATTCCTCGAGACGATTGCGGACATCACCCCCGAGATCGAGGCGATGGCCGGCGGCGCAGCGTCCGAGCTTTCGCGGGGCGGCATGCGCACCAAGATCGATGCGGGCAAGATCGCCACCGCTGCCGGCTGCGGCATGATCATCGCCTCCGGCAAGACGCTCAATCCGCTGAAGGCGATCGAAAACGGCGCTCGCTCCTCGTGGTTTGCGCCATCAGGCACGCCGGTGACGGCGCGCAAGACCTGGATTGCCGGACAATTGCAGCCTGCGGGCGAGATTCATGTGGATGCGGGTGCGGAAAAAGCGCTCTATGCCGGCAAGAGCCTGCTTCCCGCAGGCGTGCGGGTGGTGAAGGGCAATTTCGGACGTGGCGATGCGGTCGCCATCATCGGCATGGAAGGCCGCGAGATCGCACGCGGTCTTGCAGGCTACGATGCGGAGGAAGCGCGTCTCATCATCGGTCACAAGTCCAACGAGATCGAGGCTATCCTCGGTTATGTCGGGCGTGCGGCGATGATCCATCGCGACGATCTGGTGATGACCGGCGCTGCCGTCAAAGTTAAAAATACCAAGAAGGATGAGGTCCATGCCTGAACTGGCCGTGAAGCAGAGCCATGATATCGATGCGCTGATGATGACCATCGGCGCTCAGGCAAAGGCTGCTTCGCGACCGTTGTCCATCGCAAGCACCGATCAGAAGAATCGTGCGCTTCTTGCCATGGCGTCGGCCATCGAGGCATCCAAAGACGTGATCCTTGCCGCCAATAAAAAAGACCTGGCGGCGGCGGATAATACCGGCCTTGCCGCCTCCTTCGTCGACAGGCTCACCCTTAACGATGTGCGGATCGCCGGCATTGCCGAAGGCATCCGCTCGGTCGCGGCGCTGCCCGATCCGGTGGGCGAGATCATTGCTGCCTGGGATCGCCCGAACGGGCTGAAGATCGAGCGCGTGCGCACACCGCTCGGTGTCATCGGCGTGATCTACGAAAGCCGCCCGAATGTGACGGCGGATGCCGGAGCGCTTTGCCTCAAGGCGGGCAATGCAGTCATCCTGCGCGGCGGGTCGGATTCGCAACATTCATCGCGTGCTATCCATGCCTGCCTCGTGGAGGGGCTGAAGATCGCAGGTCTTCCCGAACATGCCATTCAGCTGGTGCCGGTAGCCGACCGCGCCGCCGTGGGCGCTCTTCTGGGCGGATTGAACGGTACGGTCGACGTGATTGTGCCGCGTGGCGGCAAAAGCCTCGTCGCGCGGGTGCAGTCGGAAGCACGGGTTCCGGTCTTTGCGCATCTGGAAGGCATCTGCCATATCTATGTCGACAGATCGGCTGATCTCGACATGGCGAAACGCATCGTCGTCAACGCCAAGATGCGCCGCACCGGCATTTGCGGGGCGGCCGAAACCCTGCTGGTGGATGCCACCGTGGTTTCCACACACCTCACGCCGATCGTCAGGGCCCTGATCGAGGCCGGCTGCGAAGTGCGCGGCTCGCAGGTCGTTCGCGATGTGGTTGAGGGTGTAAAGGTTGCAACGGAAGAGGACTGGCGCACTGAATATCTCGATGCGATCATTTCGGTCACCGTGGTCGACGGTATTTCCGGTGCGATCGATCACATCGGCACCTATTCGTCCAATCATACCGAGGCGGTGATTGCCGAGGATCCTGCCGTGGTCGAACGTTTCTTCAACGAACTCGATTCGGCTATCCTGCTGCATAATGCCTCCACGCAATTTGCCGATGGCGGCGAATTCGGCATGGGTGCGGAAATCGGCATCGCCACGGGTAAAATGCATGCGCGCGGTCCCGTTGGTGTCGAGCAGCTCACCTCGTTCAAATACCGTGTGCATGGCACCGGCCAGACGCGGACCTGATTTTGTCGGCCGAAGCACGACTCGACAGGCGTTATCTTACCATGCCGCATACGGAGCGCGGCATGGTCGTCGGGCTGTTTGGCGGCTCTTTCAATCCACCGCATGCCGGCCATGCCCTTGTCGCCGAAATCGCGCTGCGCCGGCTGGGTCTCGACCAGCTCTGGTGGATGGTGACACCCGGCAATCCGCTGAAAAGCCGCTCGGAACTGGCGTCTCTGGAAGACCGCATCGCCGCCTGTGAGGGGCTTGTCAGTGATCCACGCATCAAGGTGACGGCTTTCGAAAAGTCGCTGGGGATCAGCTATACGGCGAATACGCTGGCCAGGGTGAAAGCGAAAAATCCACATGTCCGCTTCATTTGGGTCATGGGAGCAGATAACCTGAAAAGCTTCCATCGCTGGCAGAAATGGCGAGAGATCGCCGAGACTTTTCCGATTGCGGTGATCGACAGGCCGGGCTCCACCCTCTCCTATCTCTCCTCCACCATGGCGCAGGCGTTCAGCCAGGCGCGGATCGATGAAGATGATGCGGGTGTTTTGTGGAAAAAACAGGCCCCGGCCTGGGTTTTCATCCATGGCCCGCGTTCGACGCTCAGCTCCACGGCGCTGCGTAATGGTCACAAATGACACGTGCGATCACAAATGATGTATGTGCCGACCGTTAAAGCGTCCATATCTTGAAAAGTTCATGCTTTGGTGCCACCTTTATCAAGCGACGCAGAGAATCGCGTCGCCAGTACCTGTTTTGTCATTCTTGGAAAGGGAAAACCGCTGACAACAGTACACAGCAAGGGAAAAGCTTTTGTTGCTATCCCGAAGGGCCAGGACAGTGGCGACGATGCCGCCGATCATGCCCTCGAAACCGTTCTCGCGAGCCTCGAGGACTCCAAGGCTGAAGATATCGTATCTCTCGACATTGCCGGAAAATCGGCGCTTGCAGACTACATGGTGGTGGTCTCCGGGCGATCGAGCAGGCATGTCTCGGCGATCTGCGAACATCTTCTCAAGGATATGAAGGATGAAGGGTTTGGAAGCGCCCGCGTCGAAGGTCTCGAGACCGGAGATTGGGTGCTGATCGACGCCGGCGATATCATCGTTCATGTGTTCCGTCCGGAAATCCGTGTCTTCTACAACATTGAAAAAATGTGGGCGACGCCGGAAATGCCGGAAGACACGCTGCATTGATGCGGTGAGCCTTTGCCGTTGCACGTCGGGCCTCCCGAATATCCTGTTTGATTTCGGGTCGATGTGTCTGGTCGGAAAGCGAGCCGGCCGCATAGGAATCCGCAGGCTATGCTGTTAAGAGCGTGACCCTGTTGGGTCACGACGAGTGCAGGTTTGCGATGCGGATTTCGATTTTTGCGGTGGGACGGCTGAAATTCGGCCCGGAAAAGGATCTTGCGACCCGTTATATCGAGCGTCTTGCCAAGACCGGCCCGGCGATCGGGCTGGAGTTTTCGCGGGTGATCGAGGTCGCGGAAAGCCGGGCGTCGAATGCGGAGACACGCAAGCGCGAAGAAGCCGCCATGCTGGAGAAGCATCTGGCGGATGGGGCGGTGCTCGTCTTGCTGGACGAGCGCGGCAAGGCGCTGGACAGCCCGGCCTTTGCCAATTTTTTTGGCGATCTGCGCGATAGCGGCAAACGCGACCTCATTATTGCGATCGGCGGTGCTGATGGCCTTGATCCTGCTCTCTACGACAGGGCGGCTGCTATCCTCAATCTCGGCAAGCTCACATGGCCGCATCAGATCGTTCGTATTCTGATTGCCGAACAACTCTACCGCGCCGTCACCATCCTCTCCGGCCATCCCTACCATCGCGTTTGAGCCGGGTTGGCATGTGGATAATCGTCTCAATTTCAACATGAAGCTCCGCGACACGGCCATGTGCGGACGGCTTTGCCGATGGGTTCTTTAAGGCCTCTTGGAAGATCGCTGCAAAATCCCTAATATCGGTGATCCTGCTTCGGCATCAAAGAAAGCTCATATGGACAAGAGGTCTCAACGAAAACGCCACGCTGCCCTTGCGGGCGCGGTTTTCGCTGTCCTCGTCACGGGGATTCTCCCCACTGACAGCGCCTTTTCGCGCGACGACGCGGGAGCGGCGCCAGTCGCCGACGACGGCTCCTCTCCGGAAGCGCTTCAGACGCTCGAAAAGCGCCGCGACCTGAACCGGCAGGATCTGGAAGAGCTGGTCGACAGCATCGGGCTTTCGGAAGACAAGACCCGCAATCTCGAGGAAAGCATTGCGTCCCTTAAACAGGACAGTGCCCGTATCCGGGAAGAACTGATCGCATCGGCCGCACGCCGCAAGGCGCTGGAAACCAAGATCAGCGACGGAGAAGACCGTCTGGCCAAGCTTTCGGTTCGCGAGGACGGTGTCAAGGCATCCTTGCGCGAGAGGCGCGGCGTCCTGGCGGAGGTTCTGGCCGCGCTGCAGCGTATGGGAAGAAACCCGCCGCCTGCCCTTCTCGTCTCGCCGGAGGATGCGCTCGCTTCGGTGCGCAGCGCCATTCTGCTCGGTGCCGTGGTTCCCGGCATTCGTGGCGAAACCGACAAACTGGTCGCCGCTCTCAAAGAATTGACTGATATCAGACAGGCAAGCGCTCGCGAAAAGGACGATCTTACGGGTATGATGACGGCAAGTCTGGAAGAGGAAAAACGCCTCGACCTGCTGCTTGCCGAAAACGACCGCAGAAATTCCCAGACTGCGACGGCTTTGGAGGCGGAACGCAAGCGATCCGAAGAGCTTGCGAGCAAGGCAACCAGTCTCGAGGGTCTGGTCGGTTCGCTCGAAGGCGAGATTACCTCGGTGCGGGAAGCGATGGAAAAGGCGCGCGCGGAAGAACAGCGTGTGGCCCGCCTTTCCGAAGCGGAACGTGAAAAGGAGCGCGCCGCGGCCGAGGCGGGAATGCCCGATAAAAACCGCATTGCGCCCGCATATCCCTTCGCGAGTTTGAAGGCAAAGCTGGACATGCCGGTGGCTGGAGATGTGTTGCGCCGTTTCGGCGATGCGGATGGTACGGGCCACTTTTCCAAGGGAATTGTCGTCGCGACCGGACCTGAAGCCATCGTGACGGCGCCAGCAGACGGCTTTGTTGTGTTTGCCGGAGATTTTCGCAGTTATGGCCGGATGATCATCCTCAATACGGGTGATGGATATCACGTGGTGATGACGGGCATGGACAATGTGAGGACGCGGCAGGGAATGTTTGTGTTCTCCGGAGAGCCTATCGCCTCCATGGGTGCAAAAAGAGTAGCGAGTGCAGCAGCATTGGCGCTGGAAACCGACAGGCCAACGCTCTACATTGAGTTCAGGAAAGATGGTGTGCCGGTTGATTCCCAACCTTGGTGGACCGCAAAAAATACCGGAAGGGCGCACAATGATTCGTAAGGTTTCGCTTCTCCTTATCGGTGGGCTTATGGGCGCCACGGCGATGAGTGTGATTTATTCGGCGAGCATGCCGGCACAGGCGGCCGGGCCTTCGACCTATAAGGAACTATCGATCTTTGGCGACGTGTTTGAGCGTGTGCGTGCGCAATATGTGACGCCGCCGGATGACGAGAAGCTGGTTGAAAATGCCATCAACGGCATGCTTAGCTCGCTCGATCCGCATTCGAGCTTCATGAATGCCAAAGACGCCAACGACATGCGTACCCAGACCAAGGGTGAGTTCGGCGGTCTCGGCATCGAAGTGACCATGGAGAACGAGCTGGTCAAGGTCATCTCGCCGATGGACGATACGCCGGCTTCGCGTGCGGGCATTCTCTCCGGTGACTTCATTTCGGCAATCGACGGTACGCCGGTTCGCGGTCTGAAACTGGAGCAGGCGGTCGAAAAGATGCGCGGCGCCGTCAAGACGCCGATCAAGCTGACGATCATCCGCCAGGGCGCCGACAAGCCGCTTGAATTCACCGTCATGCGCGATGTCATCGCCGTGCGCGCGGTCAAGTCCCGCGTCGAGGGCGATGTCGGTTATTTGCGTGTCATCTCCTTTACCGAGAAGACCTACGACGATCTCGAAAAAGCGATCAAGAAGATCAAGACGGATGTGCCGGCCGACAAGCTGAAGGGCTACGTGCTCGACCTGCGCCTCAACCCGGGCGGTCTGCTCGATCAGGCGATCAATGTCTCCGACGCCTTCCTTGAGCGTGGTGAAGTCGTCTCGACCCGTGGCCGCAACCCGGACGAGACCCGACGCTTCAACGCGACGGCAGGTGATCTGACCGATGGCAAGCCGGTGATCGTGCTCGTCAACGGCGGCTCGGCTTCGGCGTCTGAAATCGTCGCCGGTGCGTTGCAGGATCTGCGTCGCGCGACTGTTGTCGGCACGCGCTCCTTCGGCAAGGGCTCGGTCCAGACGATCATTCCGCTCGGCGAGGCCGGTGCGCTGCGTCTGACCACGGCGCTGTATTACACGCCGTCGGGCAAATCGATCCAGGGCACGGGCATTACGCCTGACATCAAGGTGGAACAGCCGTTGCCGCCGGAATTGCAGGGCCGCGTCACGGCCGAGGGCGAATCCAGCCTGACCGGCCATATCAAGGGTCAGAGCGAAACGGACGAAGGGTCGGGTTCCTCCGCCTATGTTCCGCCGGAAGCCAAGGACGATATCCAGCTCAATTATGCGCTGGACCTGTTGCGCGGCGCCAAGACCGATCCGTCGTTCCCGCCGAACGCGGACAAGGCTGTGGTCAACAAGCAGTAAGATAGATGCGCCGGTCAGCCGGCGCATTTTCTCGATTGCCTAACCGTTTGGACGGATCGTTCATTGCCTTCTGACCTGCGAAAACCGCTTCTGGGTCGTCAGAAAAAAAGCGCCGGTATCAACCGGCGCTTTTCCGTCATTATGGCTGTGTCCGTGCTTGCCGTTCTCGCGATCGGCGGGCTTTCGGTCTACACGGCCTTGTCGCCGGGCAATCTGCAAAAGACGGCGACCGGGCCGGACATCCAGCCTCAGCTTCCCGAAAACATGCCGAAAACGGCGGCGGCCGATGTGGAGGGGCCCGGCGAAGCGTCTGGCCTGAAGCCGGAAAGCGGTCGCTCCGGCGCCAATATCAATCGGGCGACGATGCCGGACGGCAATGTCGTGTCGGTCTATTCTCCCCGCCCCCGGGACAGCGATGGACCGGCGCTGATGAGCGGCCAGACCTATGGTCAGGATCCGCGTATGGCAACGCGGCCCAATGATGCATTGCTGGAAGAGACCGCATTCGGCAGGCTGCCAGTGGTTGGTGCCGATGGTTTGCGGCCGATGGAGCAATATGCCCGGCCATGGTCCGGCGCACGCGGCACCCGCGTGGCGATCGTGGTCGGTGGTCTCGGCCTCAGCCAAACAGGTTCGCAAAAGGCGATCCGGGAACTGCCGCCGGAGGTGACGCTTGGTTTTGCCGCAAGCGGCAACAGCCTGCAGCGCTGGATGCAGGAAGCGCGCCGCGAGGGGCATGAAATCCTTCTCCAAGTACCGCTGGAGCCTTTCGGTTATCCCGGCACCAATCCCGGCCCGGACACGCTGCTGGCGGGTGACCCGGCGAAGGTCAACATCGACCGGCTGCATCGCTCCATGGCGAAAATCACCAATTATACGGGCATCATGAATTATCTCGGCGGACGTTTTCTTGCCGAACAGGCGGCACTGGAGCCGGTGATGCGCGATATCGGCAAGCGCGGGCTGCTTTTTCTGGATGATGCCTCTTCGGCGCAGTCGCTGAGCGGCGGGATTGCAAAAGCCATCTCCGCACCGCAGGGCTTTGCGGATGTTCTGCTCGACGGGGAGGTGACCGAAGCCGCCGTTCTGCGCAAGCTGGACGAATTGGAGCGGATTGCGCGCCGCAACGGCCAGGCGATCGGCGTGGCCTCGGCTTTTGACGAAAGCATTGCTGCAATCTCGAAGTGGTCGCGGGAAGCCGGTGGCCGCGGCATCGAGATCGTCGGCGTTTCCGCGCTTGTTTCGCAGCAGGCGGGGCAGTAAACCTTCTGCGTGGCCATTTCCTTAGCGCCTTTTCGGCGCCCAGACATGCGGGTTTCCAATGACAATCAAAGCAGAAGATTTGCCCTACCGTCCCTGTGCGGGGATTATGGTTCTGAACGCCGAAGGCCTTGTCTGGGCCGGCCGGCGCATCAGGGAAGGCAATTCGGAGTATGAGGGCTCACCGCAACTGTGGCAGATGCCACAGGGCGGCATCGACGACGGCGAGCGGCCTTTGACGGCTGCCATTCGCGAATTATACGAAGAAACGGGGATGAAAACTGTGACGTTGCTGGCGGAAGCGAGTGACTGGATTCATTATGATCTTCCACCCGAACTGATCGGCATCGGCCTGAAGGGCAAATATCGCGGGCAGGCGCAACGCTGGTTTGCGTTCCGTTTCGATGGCGACGAGAGCGAGATCCAGATCGATCCTCCGCCGACGGGGCATACGGCTGAATTCGATGCCTGGGGCTGGAAGCCGATGGAAAGCCTTCCGGAACTGATCGTTCCCTTCAAGCGCGCGGTTTACGAGAAGGTCGTTGCGGAATTCCGCCACCTCTCGGGGAAATAAAAAGGCGGCCACTGGCCGCCTTTTCCTTGACCGATTGCGAAAGCTTATTCCGCTTCGTTGGCGGAATCAGCGTTGAGCTGACCGTATTTTTCTGCGCCGATCTTGCCAAGCAGATCGAGCTGGGTTTCGAGGAAGTCGATATGGCCTTCCTCATCGATCAGCAGGGCTTCGAACAGCTTCATGGAGACGTAGTCTCCGGCTTCGGAACAGATGTCGCGCGATTTCTTGTAGGACGTCCGTGCGTCGTATTCGCCAGCCAGGTCGGCTTCAAGCACTTCCTTGACGTTCTGGCCGATGCGCAGCGGAGCCAGGGTCTGGAGGTTGGGATGACCTTCCAGGAAAATAATACGATCGATGATCTTGTCGGCGTGCTGCATCTCTTCGATGGATTCCGCACGCTCCTTCTTTGCGAGCTTGGTGTAGCCCCAATCGTTCAGAAGACGGTAGTGAAGCCAATACTGGTTTACCGCACCGAGTTCTAGAAATAGGGCTTCGTTAAGCCGCTCGATGACTTTTTTGTCGCCTTTCAATGTCCGCTCTCCTGTTTTCTTCATGGAATCGTTTCAAGCGGGACATAAAATCAAAAACATCGGCTTCCGTCGAGTGGCGACGGGCGTGATATTCTTCCGTGGTCTTGATGATCAGGTCGACGACGGTCGGGAAACAGCCGCAGCAACGGCCGCGTTTCTCCATGGCGTGATACACTTTTGCGGGAACGATAAGCTGCCAACAGTCCTCGTCCAGGAACTCGTTAATGACGTCCCGGATATCGTGGTCGGTGATGTAATTGCAGCTGCAAACCAGCATGATGGACTGCCTATATGACACAACACATTGTTTTCATTCTTAAACCAAAACAGGACACCCACTGTCAAGAAAAACATCCCACCAGGGATACGCAAGTATTTTAGATCAATTCTAAACTATACAAAAACTATCGTATTTTCATTGGTTTAGCAATCGCTACTTAGATGTATTTGACGTTCAAGTTTTTGTGCGCGGCGCATATTGAGCGGGCTGCGATCACGGAAAGTTTACTGAGTTTCGCCCTCAGACTGGAACCTCAGGCGAAATACTGCCCGCCATTGGCGGTCATCGTCGAGCCGGTGATGAAGCCGGCCTCGTCGGACACGAGAAACAGGACGCAGCGCGCTATTTCTTCCGGTTCGCCCAGCCGCCCGACGGGAATTTGCGGCACGATCCGTTCGGCCAGTACTTTTTCGGGGATCGCTCTCACCATCTCAGTGCCGATATAACCTGGGCAGATGGCGTTGACGGTGATGTTGCGGCTGGCGCCTTCCTGGGCGAGCGCCTTGGTGAAGCCGATATCGCCAGCCTTCGAGGCGGAATAGTTGACCTGGCCCGCCTGGCCCTTCTGGCCGTTGATGGAGGAAATATTGACGATACGGCCGAAGCCGCGGTCACGCATGCCCGGCCAGACGGGGTGCGTCATGTTGAAGACGCCCGTAAGATTGGTGTCTATGACCTCGCGCCATTGCTGCGGCGTCATCTTGTGAAACATCGCATCGCGGGTGATGCCGGCATTGTTGACGAGGACCTCGACCGGTCCGATGGTTTCTTCCACTTTCGCGATGCCTTTTACGCAGGCATCATAGTCGCGAACGTCCCATTGAAACGCCGGGATACCGGTTTCCTTCTGGAAGGCCTCTGCCCTGTCCGTCGTAAAGGCGTAGTTGACGGCCACCCGGTAGCCGGCAACCTGCAAGGCGCGGGCGATTGCGGCGCCTATGCCGCTCGTCCCGCCGGAAATCAACGCAACCCGGCTCATATCGGCCTCCATGTCCTGAACTGCTTTAGCGGTGCTCAACGGCCACAGAAATGCGGCCAATGGGAGGCCGCTTCTACCCTATTGCCTGCTGAGCCGGAACTGCTTTTTGGAAAGCCACGCAGCGATCTCAGAGCGCCTCGATGCACATGGCGACACCCATGCCGCCGCCGATACAGAGTGTTGCAAGACCTTTCGAGACGTTGCGGCGGCGCATCTCGAAAATCAGCGTATTCAGCACGCGCGCTCCGGAAGCGCCGATCGGATGGCCGATGGCGATCGCGCCGCCATTGACATTGACGATACCAGGATCAAGGCCAAGCTCGCGTACCACCGCGCAGGACTGGGCGGCAAAGGCTTCATTGGCCTCGACAAGGCCGATATCGCCGATCGACCAGCCTGCTTTGGCCAGCGCCTTGCGTGAGGCGGGGATGGGGCCGGTTCCCATGATCTGCGGATCGACGCCCGCTGTCGCCCAGGAAGCGATGCGCGCCAGCGGCCTGATACCGCGCTTTGTGGCCTCCTGCTCCGACATCAAAAGCGTGGCTGCCGCACCGTCATTGAGGCCGGAGGCGTTGCCTGCCGTTACAGTACCATCCTTGTCGAAGGCGGGGCGCAGCTTTGCCATGGTTTCCAGCGAGACGCCGGCGCGGATGTGCTCGTCCGCATCGATGACGATGTCGGCCTTGCGGCCCTTCACCGTGAAAGGCACGATCTCGTCTACAAAACGGCCGGCGCTTTGCGCGGCTTCGGCCTTGTTTTGCGATGTGACGGCGAACTCGTCCTGTTCGTCACGGGAAAGCTGCCATTGGCGGGCGATATTTTCAGCGGTTATCCCCATGTGGTAGCCGTAGAAGGCGTCAGTCAGGCCGTCCTTCAGCATGGTGTCGATCATCTTGAAATCGCCCATTTTCACGCCGCCGCGCAAATGGGCGCAATGGGGCGCCATGGACATGGATTCCTGTCCACCGGCAATGACGATGGCCGCGTCACCCGTCACGATCTGCTGCATGCCGAGTGCTACGGCGCGCAGACCAGAACCGCACAGCTGATTGATGCCGAAGGCCGTTGCCTCCTGCGGAATACCGGCTTTCATCGCCGCCTGCCGCGCCGGGTTCTGTCCTTCGCCTGCCGTCAGCACCTGACCGAGAATGACTTCATCGATTTCATGAGCAGCGATACCGGTGCGCTCCAGCACGGCATTGATGACGGTTGCCCCAAGCTCGTGGGCGGGCGTATTGGCAAAGCCACCATTGAAGGAACCGACGGCTGTGCGCGCAGCGCTGGCAATCACGATTGAAGGCGTCATCTGTTTTCTCCTCACATGCGGGCGGAGACTGGCAAAGCTTTCAGTACAAGTCAAATCCCGAAAGTTGCTTTAAAAGATGTTGCTAAATCATGCCGGAATCTTGCAAAAAATTGCTGCGCAAAAAACAAACTGTTGCGATGCACAAAACATTTGTCAGAGGGCTCGTTTTGCGCATACACTTTGCGGCGGGAAGAGCAATAACACCAAAAAACAAGAAAATACCATCATCGCGAGGAGGCGGGCATGGCAAAACACGACGGCGAAACAATCATTAAAAAATATGCCAATCGGCGGCTCTATAATACCGGTACAAGCACCTATGTGACGCTGGACGATCTGGCGCAGATGGTTAAACGCGGTGAGGACTTCAAGGTTCAGGACGCCAAGTCATCCGAAGACATCACCCACGCTGTCCTGACGCAGATCATCGTCGAACAGGAAGCCAAAACCGGCAATACACTCCTGCCAACGGCGTTTCTGCGGCAATTGATCTCCTATTACGGCGATCAGATGCAGATGGTCGTGCCGACATTTCTCGAACATTCGATGAAAACCTTCTCCGATCAGCAAAGCCAGATGCAGGAGCATATGGCCAAGGCCTTCGGCGACGGCTCGCTTGCCCGCAATTTTCAGGCGCCGTTGCAGATGATGGAGGAGCAGATCCGCCGCAACACCGAGCTTTTCCGGCAGGCGATGCAGGGTTTCACGCCTTTCGCAATGCCGCAGGCGCCCAAGGAAAACCGCAAGCCGAATGCATCCGAAATCGATGAGCTGAAGGCGCAGCTGCGCGCATTGCAGCAAAAACTCGACCAGCTCTGACGGAGGCTGGAGCATCTCGGGTGGGACCCTCGATGCTCTCTCCGGTTCTTCAGTTTGCCGCTCGTTCCGGAACGCGCAGCAACAGCAGAAACCCCAACCCCAGAAACACGATGAGAGTGGCCATGCCGATATGGGCGGAGCCACTTATATAGGTTGCTATTGAAAACGACAGCGTCGCCATAAAGCTGGTGGCGCGTCCGGAGAGCGCATAAATACCGAAATAGCGCCCCGCTTCGGCGACAGTGATGTTGCGCGCCAGATAGGAGCGGGACGAGGCCTGAACGGGACCGAAGGCGAGGCCGATCAATATGCCATAAAGCAGGTAGGCTCTTTCCGCGCCGGTCGCAAAGATGCCGCCGCCATCCGCCGTCGACAATTGTATCCAGCCGAACAGGGTGGAGCCCTTTTCCGTGGAGACGATGCCGAGTGTGGCCAGCAGCAGAAGCACCAGACTTATGAGGATGGTGATGCGCGAACCGAGTTTCTGGTCAACGCGTCCGGCTGCAAAGCAACCGACAATGGCGACGACATTGAGGAGGATGCCGAAAAGGCCGATTTCCATCGTCGCCCAGCCGAACATCCCGGCTGCAAATACGCCGCCCAGAATGAGCACACCGTTGACGCCGTCCTGATAGAGCATCCGTGCGATCAGGAACCGCAGCAGGACGGGTCGGCCGCGGAGCTCGCGCAGGGTTGTTCCAAGCTCGGCAAGTCCCGAGCGGATTGCTGCTCCGAAGGGCAGGCCCTTGTCGGCATCCGGCGTCAAAAGAAACATTGGCAAAATGAAGAGCAGATACCAGAGTGCGGCTATCGGGCCGGTTATCCTGGCGTCCTCGCCGGTTGCCGGATCGAGACCGAAAAGCGGTTTGATGCCGGCGATGGTCAGCCCTGTCTGCGGGTTCGCGGCCAGAAGCGTCACCACGGCGATCAGCACCACCATGCCGCCGAGATAACCCAGGCCCCAGGCGAGATTGGAAATCCGCCCGACATTTTGCGGATTGGTCAGCCGCGGCATCATGGAATCGTTGAAGACGATCGAAAATTCCGCTGCGATGGAGGCGAGGATCATGCAGACGATCGGCAGGATGATCGGAGACCCCGGTGCCGCAAACCAGAGGAAGAAGAGGCTGACGATCTTGATGGCGGCAAAAAAGGCGATACACGGTTTGCGCGCGCCGGACTGGTCGGCGATGGAGCCGAGGATGGGCGAGAACAGCGCGATGATGATCGATGAGACCGTCGCCATGTTGCTCCACGTCGCCTGCGCCGAAATCGGATCATCGGTGAGGCGGGCGACAAAATAAGGGCCGAAAACAAAGGTCGTAACGACCGTGAAGAAGGGCTGCGCTGCCCAATCGAACATGACCCAGCCCCAGACGCCGCGTTTGGCAACCACCGTTTCCGCGTTTGGGGAGGGGACAGTCATTCATCGTCCTATCGAAAAATGGGATGGGATTAATACGTGATGCCGGCGCAAGCGTTTTGTCTGCCGCCATCCGGTCGAGTAACCCGGATGGCGTTTTCAGTTGGTCGTTCAGCGTGCCTGAACGATATCGCCAAGCAACCCCGCCGCCACGGTGAGGCGGGCAAGGTTGGTGTCGCCGCTTTCGCTGAGCGCACCCAGTTCGGAGACGATGCGATTGACGCGCACGCGGTCGGCCGCATACCAGGCCTGAACCGGGTCCTTCTCCTTGGCATGTTCCGTAAGAGCCGAGATGACGATCCGGCGTCTCGATGAGGCGATCTGGTCCTGGCTGCGCAGCAGGGCAAGGCTCTCGTAGTGATCGGCCGGTGCGATGCGCTGGCTGGCGTCCAGCAGACGCGCGACGCGGAAGGTCGAGGAGACGGTGGCGTAGCTTTCGGCGGCGCGGGCAAGCGTGGTGCCCGCACTTTCGGCGATACGCATGATTTCCGGCACGTAGACCAGCAGGGAAAGCGTATCCAGTTCCTCCAGAAGACCGGCAGGAACACCGGCGATTTCCGTGACGCCAAGTTCGCGGCGATATTTCGCTGCCGCAGGCGACAGCGTCTTGATGGCGGTTTTCAAGCATTCGATCTCGGTCGCCATATCGCTTGCTCCTGCGCCCGCGCTGCGGGTTTGCAGGTAAAGCCTGCTCGCATCGGAGAAGATGCGGGCAATCGTGGCATAAAGCCCGTTCTGGACCTCGCCTGCGATTTTCCCGTCAAGCGCGTCGATCTCGCTCCACAGGCGTTTGAGGCCGAAACCATCCTCGACGATAACCGCCGCCTTGACGACATCCGCCGCGAGAAGGCCGCTCGCATCCGCGAGCTTCTGCACGAAGCCCGGACCGCCACGGTTCACCACGGCGTTGGCAAGTGCGGTTGCGACGATTTCACGATGCAGGCGATGCGCCTTGATGTCGTCCGCATAGTTCTTCTGCATCTTGGCCGGGAAATAGTCGGCCAGCAGATGCTGGAGATAGGGTTCGTCGGGCAGGGTGCTTGCCACCAATGCGTCGAACAGCGTCAGCTTGGCATAGGACAGAAGCACGCCGATTTCCGGCCGGGTCAACGGTTTGCCGGCGGCGTACCGTTCGCTCAGCTCGGCATTGTTCGGCAAGGTTTCGACCTTGCGGTTCAGCTGCCCGGTTGCCTCCAATGCACCCATCAGACGGCCAAGTTCTTCGCGGTTTGCGAGCCCAAGCCGTTCCGTCAGCGAGATCGCCAGCGATTGCAGGTAGTTGTTGCGCAGCACCAGCTGCGCCACTTCCGGTGTCATGGAGGCGAGAAGCTGGTTGCGCTTCGGCATCGTCAGACGGCCGCTATTGACGGCGGAGGCGAGCGCGATCTTGATGTTGACCTCGACGTCTGAGGAGTTCACGCCGGCCGAGTTGTCGATGGCGTCGGAATTGCAACGTCCGCCCGCCAGCGCATAGGCGATGCGGCCCTTCTGGGTGATGCCGAGATTGGCGCCTTCGCCGATAACCTTGGCGCGCAGCTCCGTTGCGTTGACGCGGATGGGGTCATTCGCCCTGTCACCCACCTCGGCATTGGTTTCCACCGCCGCCTTGATGTAGGTGCCGATGCCGCCGAACCACAGAAGATCGGTCGGCGCCTTCAGGATGGCCGTCATGATCTCGAAGGGCGTGGCGACGGATTTGTCGAGGCCGATGGCGGCCACGGCTTCCGGCGTCAGCGTCACCGATTTTTCGGAACGCGAGATGATCATCGCGCCGCCGGAGAGCGTCGAACGGTCGTAATCCTGCCAGCTGGAACGCGGCAATTCGAAAAGCCGTTTGCGCTCAGTGAAGGATCTTTCGGTATCGGGGTCCGGGTCGATGAAGATGTCGCGGTGATCGAAGGCTGCGATAAGTCTGATCTTTTCCGACAGCAACATGCCGTTGCCGAAAACGTCGCCGGACATGTCGCCCACACCCGACACCGTGAAGGGGGTCGTCTGGATGTCGATATCCATTTCACGGAAATGGCGTTTTACCGTTTCCCATGCACCGCGCGCGGTGATGCCCATCTTCTTGTGATCGTAACCGGCCGATCCACCCGATGCGAAGGCATCGTCCAGCCAGAAGCCGGCTTCGCGGGCAAGACCGTTCGCCGTATCGGAGAATGTCGCCGTTCCCTTGTCGGCGGCGACCACGAAATAGGGGTCGTCGCCATCCAGCCGCAATGTATCTGCGGGCGGGATGATTGCATCGTCGACGATGTTGTCGGTAATGGACAGCAGGGTGCGGATATAGGTCTTGTAAGCCTCGCGGCCGGCGTTGAAGACTTCGTCACGGGAGCCGCCGGCAGGCAGGTTCTTCGGGAAAAAGCCGCCTTTGGCGCCGACCGGAACGATCACGGCGTTCTTGACCTGCTGCGCCTTGACGAGACCGAGCACTTCGGTGCGGTAATCCTGACCACGATCCGACCAGCGCAGACCGCCGCGTGCAACCTTGCCGAAGCGCAGATGCACGCCTTCGACCTCGGTTCCGTATACGAAGATTTCGCGGAAGGGACGCGGATCGGGCAGACCATCAAGATGTTTCGGATCGAACTTGAACGCCAACAGGTCACGCGGCGTGCCGTCGGCGTTTTTCTGGAAGTAGTTAGTGCGAAGCGTGGCGTCGATTGCGTTGACGTAACGCCGCAAGGTGCGGTCTTCATCGAGATTAGGGACGCCGCTCAATGCCGCTTCGATCGTCTTGTGAATATCGCCAAGCTTTTTCAGTCGCTTCTTTTCGTCGATAGACGGATCGAACCCGGCCTTGAACAGGGCAAAAATGCTGCGGGAAATGGCCGGATATTTGAAGAGCGTTTCGGAAATATGCTCCTGCGAATAAACGATGCCGGTCTGGCGCAGATAGCGGGCATAGGCGCGCAGGACGGATACTTCGCGGACGGTGAGGCCGCAGGCGAGGATCAGCCGGTTGAAATTGTCGTTGTCGACCTTGCCAGAGAAGGCGGCGAGAAACGCCTCTTCGAGCTTCGGTCCGTAATGCGGTAGATCGAGCTCTGCACCGTCGGCAACGGCGAGTTCCATATCATGCAGCACGATGTCGCGCTTTTCGCCATCCGAGATGACGCCGATGTCGAAGGTGCGTTCGCTGATGACGTTGAAACCAAGATTTTCGAGCAGCGGCACGCGCCGCGAAAGCGGCAGATGTCCGTCGCGATGGAAGATCTTCAGCGAAAGCGTATCGGCCGACTGGCCTTCCTGCTGGTAAAATTCTATGCGGACCGGCTCGCCTTTCGCAGCGGCCAGAATATCCGCCATATCGCCGATCGCCTCTTCCGGCGTGAATGCTTCCTGATAGGCCTGATCCACCTCCAGCACCGGCGCACCCGGTTCGGAAAGCGCAACGAAGTGGTCTATCCAGCGTGCTGCGATATCGCTGACGGCATCCTCCAACTTGTCCTGGGCGATGCGCGGTGTCTTGCCTTCCGTGCGGCCGACAATGAAGTGGACGCGGGCAACGGCGCCTTCGGGGAAGGCGGGATAATAGGCGGAAATATGCCCGTCATAGACTTTGCTCAGATAGTCGCCGATCTTTTCGCGCACATAGGAATTATATTCCTCGCGCGGCACGAAAATGATGGCCGAGACGAAACGGTCGAAACGGTCGATACGTGCAAGGACGCGCACGCGGGGACGGTCGCTCAGTTCCATGATCTGCTCGATGAAGCGGATCAGAAGATCCGTCTCGATCTGGAAGAGATCGTCGCGGGGATAGGCTTCCAGCGTGTTCTGCAGGATGCGGCCGGAGTGGCTGTTCGGATCAAAACCGAAATGCCGCTCGACATCCGCAATCTTGGCACGCAGCAGCGGGATGTGCTTTACCGAACGCGTATAGGCGGTGGCGGTGAAAAGGCCGACGATGCGCAATTCGCCTATGACATTGCCGTCCTCGTCGAAACGCTTGATGCCGATATAATCCATATAGGCGCGGCGGTGCACGATGGATTTCACATTCGCCTTGGTGACGATGAGGAAATCCGGGCCGTCGAGGAAGGCAAGGATTTCAGGCGTTGTCGTCACGGCGTCCTTGCCGAGGCGCAGCACGCGCACATCCGGATCGCTCAAGCTGCCAAGGCCGACGCCGTCACCACGTTCGATCTTCGCGTTCTTTCCCGTTCCGGAATAGGTGTAATCACGCATGCCGAGGAAGGTGAAATTGTCGTTGCGAAGCCAGTTGAGAAACTCCACGGCTTCCGTACGTTCGGCCTTGCGCCGCGACGAACCGCGCTTCGACAATTCGTCGAGCGCCTCGTCGAGTTTCGTCAGCATCGGCCGCCAGTCACTGTAAGCGGACTGGACCTGCGCCAGGACGAAACGCAGCCTTTCCTCCAGCGCTGTTGCGGCTGGCTGCGTCAATGGCGCGATATGCAGCTGGATGAGGCTGATATTCTCAGCGGGATCGTCATCGGGTTCCGCAAGGCGGTAACCCGCCTGCGCCGTTGCGTCGGGCACCAGAATGGGGTGGACCGCCAGATAAAGGCCGCGATAGCTGCTGGTAACCTCGCCCATGACGGAATCGTAGAGGAAGGGCATGTTGCGGCCGATAATGGTGAGGACCGTTACAGGAATATCCCGGGGGGCGACGCCCTCCACCTGGGCAATGCTGATATGCGGCGCATCGCCAGTCCAGCGCGAAAGCGCCTCGAAACTGTGCGCCGCGCTTGCGGCCAGCATTTCGGCGGAATAATATTCTATGTCGTCGGCGCTTGCTCTTCCATAGAGAATACCCGGATCAAGAAATGGCGCATTTTCGGCAATTGCCTGCTGGCGTGCTTTTTCGATCTGTTTTTCGCGTTTTGGATTGTTTCTGTAGCCCATTTGACGTGGATTCCTCCAAAAATCACACTTTAAGTATAAAAAAGCGCCGTCAATTTACGGATTTTGCCTTTTCATTCGAATCGGATATTGGCGTGTAATTACGAAGAGTTTAAGAGGCTTTCGTGTTTCTTCAGTCGGGATATGAAATTTTTTTGCTGTTTTTGCCATGAGGGCCTGTCACGAAGCATTTGACAGTATTTCGGTAGCCAATTTATAGACGGTTCTTTGACCGCCATGTGATGTTGCGGCCACGGTCGAAGCAAATTATTGATTTGCGCCAATTTTTGTGGTACACCAACGACACTGATCCACAGCGTGGCATTTGTGTGCCCAAAAACACCACGAAAGCAACACCTCTTTTGCACGCGGTTTCCGTGAAATATCGAGCGTTTATGTTATCGAACCCCGCAATGCGGGAAGGTGTGTTTTTGCGTGCACGGCTGGACCAGTGCGGAGTCACCTGACGGTTCCCCCGTCTCATCAGGGCCTGACCGACCCAACCCCGGTGTCGCCGGGTATGTAACAGGGAGTTTTTAGAACGAATGACGACCCAGCAGAAGAAATCTCCAGCACATCACGGTTTCAAGACCGGTGAAGCGATTGTGTATCCCGCTCATGGTGTCGGTACCATTTCTGCCATCGAGGAACAAGAAGTCGCCGGCATGAAGCTTGAGCTTTTTGTCATCGATTTCGAAAAAGACAAGATGCGTCTTAAGGTTCCCGTCGCTAAAGCCGTCAGTATTGGCATGCGCAAGCTTTCCGAAGGCGATTTTGTCGAGCGTGCACTGAAGGTAGTGCAGGGCAAGGCACGTGTGAAGCGTACCATGTGGTCGCGTCGCGCCCAGGAATATGATGCGAAAATCAATTCCGGCGATCTTATCGCGATTGCGGAAGTCGTGCGCGATCTTTACCGCGCGGAAAACCAGCCGGAGCAGTCCTATTCCGAGCGTCAGCTTTACGAAGCTGCTCTCGATCGCATGGCGCGCGAAATTGCCGCTGTCAACAAGATGTCCGAAACCGAGGCTGTTCGCCTGGTGGAGGTCAACCTTGCCAAGGGTCCGAAGCGCGGCAAGGCCGTCGAAGAGGACGATTCTCAGGAAGAAGCCGCGTAATCACCGGCCTTTTCCTTTTTTAAAAAAACCCGCCAAGAATGGCGGGTTTTTTTGTTGGGCGATTGGGGAACGCCCGTCAGAGGATGCGAATTTTCGTGCCCTTGTGCATATGGGGCAGGATGCGCCTGATGTCGCGGGGATGGAGAGCGACGCAGCCGGCGGTCGGCTCATATCCCGGGCGGATCATGTGCATGAAGATTGCCGAGCCGCGGTTGCGGCTGCGCGAAGTGATGTTCCAGTCAAGCACCAGGCAGATGTCGTAGAGGCCATCCTTTCGCATCATCTCCTCATGGCTAGGCGCAAAAGGCGCCTTGACCAGCCTGTTATAATTGGCATTGCGGGGTTCGTCGCACCACAGCATCGATTGCCGCGTCCGCTGCATCGGCAGTGCCGTGGCAATGCCGGCGACAAGACGGTCACCGCGATAAAATCCGTGCAGCAGGCGGGTGACGGAAATGGGTGATTTTCCGTCTCCTTCGCGTTTCAGTGCGGTGCGGCCGTTGCGACCGATAGCGGCGGGAAAGGTGAGATGCCCGAGCTGCACGATGGCTCGGCTCATTTTCGAAGGGGTCGGCCGAACCATGAGCGTCGATGCGCGTTTACGTTGTCTAGCAGACTGTTTGCTCATGTTTTTCACGAGATTTTGCTTTGCAGGTTATCTAACGTGAAGTCATAGCACTTCGTAATATCATGGCAATGGGTTGACCTTTTATCGGCAAACCGCTGAATTGGCTGACGATTGAATAAGAAAGGCTGAGAATCCGAATGACGGCTCGCACTATCCTTCTCGTGGACGACGACGACGATCTTCGGGAGACGCTGACCGAGCAACTGTCTCCTTATGAGGAATTCTCGCTGCTTAGCGGTGCAAACGCCGCACAGGCGATGCAGACTGCCAAAACCGCCCAGGTGGATCTTCTCATCATGGATGTGGGGCTTCCGGACATGGATGGCCGCGAAGCGGTGAAGCTGTTGCGCAAGGGCGGCTTCAAGGCGCCGATCATCATGCTGACGGGACACGACACCGATTCCGATACGATCCTCGGACTGGAAGCCGGCGCCAATGATTATGTGACGAAGCCTTTCCGTTTTGCCGTGCTTCTGGCGCGCATCCGGGCACAGCTGCGCCAATACGAACAGAGTGAAGATGCGGTTTTCACCGTCGGGCCCTATCAGTTCAAACCCAGCCAGAAGCTGCTGACGACCGAAGACGGAAAAAAAATTCGGCTGACGGAGAAAGAAGCGGCGATCATTCGTTATCTCTACCGCGCGGGAAGCGCTGTCGTTACCCGCGACGTCTTGCTGGAAGAGGTCTGGGGTTACAATTCCGGGGTAACGACACACACGCTCGAAACGCATGTCTATCGTCTGCGCCAGAAAATTGAGCGCGACCCCTCCAATGCCGAAATTCTGGTGACCGAGAACGGCGGCTACAAGATCGTTCCTTGAGCCGACGCCGTTTTTGCAAATTGCATTTTGCGGATTGAATAGCCGTTTGAGCGTCCTTTCTGCGTCTGGAAGGACGCAAGGCGCTCTGGCATCTTGTATTTTGAAGACCGATATCCGAAAACCGCTATAGTGGTGCAGGCGGTTTTCTGGAGTAGCAATCAACATGGCCTTGACGGACGACATCATGCTTCTGGGGCAAGTGCCGTTGTTTGCTGGCTTCAGCGACGATCAGCTGCGGCTGATCGCCTTCGGTGCGGAACGCCGGCGCATCTCGGCGGGCCAGACATTGTTCCGGGAACATTCGCCGGCCGAATGCGCCTTTGCGGTGACATCAGGCCATTTCGAGCTTTTCACGGCGGGGCGGGATGGTAAGCCCGTGTTGCAGGCGACGCCCGGCAAGGGGGCGCTGCTTTCCGAGCTGGCGCTTTTCACACTCTGCGAACGGAAATTCACCGCTGTCGCCGCCGAGGATTCGGAGGTCATCCGGATAACGCGCATCCTCTTTCACCGGCTGGTGGAGGAATTTCCGGACGTTGCCGATATCGTGTCGGCACGCATTCGCGACAATATCGCTGCACTGGCAGCGGGAGCGGCCCGTTTGCAGAACCGCTTTGCCTGATTTCGACGGGCCAGCGGTTCAGAAGCGGAAATGAGCCGTGACCGGAACATGGTCCGATGGCCGATTCCAGCCTCGCGCTTCGCGCAATATGTCGATTTTTTCAAGCGAGGGTCCGAGATCCTGAGACGACCAGATATGGTCGAGGCGGCGGCCCCGATTGGCCGCTTCCCAATCCTTGGCGCGGTAGCTCCACCAGGTATAAATCTTCTCGCTATCCGGCACGTTCAGCCGCATCAGATCGAGCCAGTTGCCCTTCTTGATGATATCAAGCATTCCGTCGGTTTCCACCGGCGTATGGCTGACGATCTTCAACAGTTGCTTGTGCGACCAGACGTCATTTTCAAACGGCGCGATGTTAAGGTCGCCGACGAGAATGGATGAGGTGCCGGGCACGCCATCGGCACGAAGCGCCTTCATTTCCTCGATGAAATCGAGCTTGTGGCCGAATTTCGGGTTTATTGTCCGGTCGGGTTCGTCGCCGCCAGCCGGTACATAAAAATTGTGCACCCGCACGCGGCGCGATCCAACCTCAAAAATCGCCGAAATATGCCGGGCATCGCCGATACCGCAATAGTCCTGCCGGTGATCTTCGGTCAGCGGAATTTTCGAGGCGATCGCCACACCATGATAGCCCTTCTGGCCATGGATGATGACGTGTTCGTAACCGAGCGCCTTCAGCGGCTTCATCGGAAACTCGCCATTCGGACATTTCGTTTCCTGCAGGCAGAGAATGTCGGGTTTGTAACGCACCAGAAACTGCTCAACGATCGGCATTCTGAGCCTGACTGAGTTGATGTTCCAGGTGGTTATCGAAAACGACATGCACTTGCTCCGCTTCTATCGCCCCGAACCGCTTTGTTTCGAGACATGTTTCCGGGGCGAAGGCTTATAACATCGCAATGAAAACGGGAATGTATTTTAGCGGCAAAATAAAAAGGCGACCGTAAGGCCGCCTTTCGAATGGTGTCCACGGGCGAGAGAGCCTCAGCCGCGTTTGCGGACTTCCTCGTAATTGATGTTGAAGACGCGTTCGTCGAGGTTCACGCCCGTCTGGACGTTGAAGATCATGACTGTCGTGTCCTTGTTCTGGGCGTCGGTCGTCGTCCATTGCCTGAGATCGAAGGTTTTCGGGTCGAACATCAGGGTGATGGTCGAATCGCCGAAGATGCTCTTGTCACCCAGGACGATGGTGGTGAGATCCGACTCTTCCTTCACGTTCCGGACCTTCTGGTTGCTCAGATCGATCTTGTCGGACAAAAGCAGGCTGAGCGGGGTCTTCGACAGCGGATACAAATCCCATGTCTTCAGCTTCGTATTGCCGATGACGACATTCTTGCCGTCGGAGATGACCCGCATCGGCGAGGGGTCCTCATAATTGAAGCGAAGCTTGCCAGGCCGCTCGATATAAAATTTGCCGCCGGTCTGTTCACCGCGTGGGCCGAACTGGACGAATTCCCCCATCATGGTTTTGACCGACGAGAAGTGGTTGGCGATTTTCTGCGCGGTCGCGCTGTTGCCGGCGGCCTGGGCAAATGCGTTGAGCGGCGACAGGCCGGCCATGGCTGCGGCCATGGAAAATGCCGTCAGCACGCCACGACGCGTCACGCCATTGCATGGTGCGGTTGCGGTGGCAGTCTCGCCGGTGGTGAGGTCGTTCATTCTATTCTCCTTCATCGCAGCGATTGTCCGCATAAAAGGCGGCGGCTTCATGACGTTGAAAGCGTGTATTAACGCTTCTCAGCCCCTCTTGGTTGCCGATGCGCGGGGTCTTTGCTTTATGCATTATCGCTCGATGATGTCTGCTTCCGTCGGCACGAGTATTTCGCGTTTTCCGGCATGGTTGGCGGGGCCGATGATGCCCTCCTGCTCCATGCGCTCGATCAGCGAGGCGGCGCGGTTATAGCCGATGCCGAGGCGGCGCTGGACGTAAGAGGTGGAGGCCTTGCCGTCCCGAAGCACGACAGCCACGGCCTGATCGTAGGGGTCCTCGGAATCGGAGAAATTGCCGGCGCCGGCCGGGCCGCCGCCATTGCCGTCCTCGTCGTCTTCCTCGGTGATCGCTTCCAGATATTCCGGCGTGCCCTGCGTCTTCAGATAAGCGACGATCTCTTCCACCTCATTGTCGGATACGAAGGGGCCATGCACACGCTGGATGCGGCCGCCGCCTGCCATATAGAGCATGTCGCCCATGCCGAGCAGCTGCTCGGCGCCCTGTTCTCCAAGGATGGTGCGGCTGTCGATCTTCGACGTTACCTGGAAGGAGATACGGGTCGGGAAGTTAGCCTTGATGGTGCCGGTGATGACATCGACGGATGGACGCTGGGTGGCCATGATGACGTGGATGCCGGCGGCACGCGCCATCTGCGCCAGACGCTGAACCGCGCCTTCGATATCCTTGCCGGCGACCATCATCAGATCGGCCATTTCATCGATGATGACGACGATATAGGGCAGGGGCTTCAGGTCGAATTCTTCCGTCTCGTACATCGCCTCGCCGGTCTGGCGGTCGAAGCCGGTCTGCACCGTACGGGTGAGGATTTCGCCCTTGTCGAGGGCCTGCTGCACACGGCTGTTGAAGCCGTCAATATTGCGCACGCCGATCTTTGACATCTTCTTGTAGCGCTCCTCCATCTCGCGCACGGTCCATTTCAGAGCCACGACGGCCTTTTTCGGATCGGTGACAACCGGGGAGAGCAGATGCGGAATGCCGTCATAGACTGACAGTTCGAGCATTTTCGGGTCAATCATGATCAGGCGGCACTGTTCCGGCGACATGCGGTAAAGCAGCGACAGGATCATGGTGTTGATGGCGACGGACTTGCCCGAACCCGTGGTGCCGGCAACGAGAAGATGCGGCATCTTGGCGAGATCGGCGATGACGGGTTCGCCGCCGATGGTCTTGCCGAGCGCCATGGCGAGCTTGGCCTTGCTGTTTTCAAAATCGCGGCTGCCGACCAGTTCACGCAGGAACACGGTTTCTCGGGTCTGGTTCGGAAGCTCGATGCCGATGGCGTTGCGGCCGGGAACGACGGCGACGCGCGCTGCGATCGCACTCATGGAGCGGGCGATGTCATCCGCAAGGCCGATGACGCGCGAGGATTTGATGCCGGGGGCCGGTTCGAGTTCATAGAGCGTGACGACGGGGCCGGGGCGGACATGGATGATTTCGCCCTTGACGCCGAAATCCTCGAGAACCCCTTCCAGAAGGCGGGCATTCTGCTCCAGCACTTCCTCGTTCAGCGTATGGTCGCGCACGATGTTCTTGGGTTCCGCCAGAAGATGCACCGTGGGGAGCTGGAAACCGTCCGCGGCGATGAAGGAAGCCTGCGCCTCCCTCGCCACGCGCTCGCTCGGCTTCGGGCGTGCGGAAGGGGCGGTGATCCTCGGTTGTCCGCGTCCTGGCGCCTGTCTTGCCGTGAATGTCGGGTCGGCCTGGTCGAGACTGTCGTCGTCCGAAAGAATGCCACTGGGCAAACGCTGACCGTCGGCGTCATAAGGCGGCTCGTCGTCCCCGTCCGCGCCATGATCAAGCGCGATGGACGGAGGCGACATCTGCCGGCGAGCCGACGCGGCGCGTTCCTCGAAGGAGGGTTCCGCACGCTGGTCGAGGCGGTTTATCGCCGTCTTGAGGCGGGAGGGTTCGTTCAATGTGCCGAATTCATATTCGTTGAAATCGTAGGGGTGTTCGAACTCGTCGTGCAGGGATTTCGACTTCAGGCCGAACAGGCGGCGAAGGCGGGCCTGGGAGATGTACCAGTAATGTGCGATCGCGCCGAAGGCGAGGATATTGGCGAAGAAACCCTCGCCGTCGTCATCGTCTTCTTCCTCGGCCTCACGTGCGGCACGAGCCTTGGCTGCGACCGGCGCGCGTTCTTCCTGCTCCAGTGCATCATCCGGGCTTCCCACGAGGCCGGCGGCAAACAGCATCATCCAGGCGGCGGGAGCGGCGAATATCGTGCCCAGCACCGTTGCAATCGTCCCGGTGGGGTAAGCGCCGATGAAAAGGGCGGGAAAACGCAGGATCATATCCCCGATGACGCCGCCAATGCCGTTTGGCAGCGGCCATGTCACGGGTGCGGGAAAACAGCCGAGTGAGGCGGCGCAGACGATCGCGCCGGCGACCCAGGCGACGAGGCGGGCGGGTATTCGGTTGAATTTGCGTCCGGCGATCAGGGCGATCGCCCAGGCGATCATCGGCAAAAGCGAGATGATTGCGGAAAGTCCGAGAAACTGCATCACGATGTCGGCGAAGATTGCGCCGCCGTAACCCAGAAGATTGGTAGGCTGGTTGCCCGTGGCATAAGAAAGGCTCGGGTCCGCTACGTTCCAGGTGGCGAGAGCCGCAACCCCCAGCGCAATCGTGGCAAGCAACGCGAAACCGGCTAGAGCCATGACCTGCCGCACGAAAAACGCCGTCAGCACGAAACGCGTGTGACGGCCGTCGAATGTCGGAGAATTCATTCTGCCCATGTCCCTGAACCCGTAGTTTCTTTGGTTTCGGCAAGATACGGCAGGCTACCGAATCCCGGATTGACAGGGAAAACTAACTGCTTGCCGGTTAATGTCGCGTTAACCATGCGTTTTTTTGACGCCGCTTCCGGATTTGCGGCAAAGAAAAGGCCCGCCGAAGCGGGCCTTCTTTTGGGAGAGGGGATGGAGAACCCCTTTTCCCGTGTCTTAGGAGTGGTATGCGGCTTCGCCGTGGGTCGCAAGGTCGAGACCTTCGCGCTCCGCTTCGACCGGAACCCGGAGACCAACGATCACGTCGACGATCTTATAGAGGATTGCCGAGACGACTGCGCACCATACGATGGTGATGGCGACGGCGACGAACTGCGTCCAGAGCTGCGAAGAGATGGAGAAGTCTGCCTTGCCCGTGCCGCCAAGCAGCGGGGAGGTGAAGATGCCGGTGCCGAGGGCGCCGATGATGCCGCCGATGCCGTGGACACCGAAGACGTCAGCCGTGTCGTCGTAACCGAACTTGTTCTTCACCACGGAGACGAAGAAGTAGCAGATCGGCGAGACGATGAGGCCGAGAACGATCGCGCCCATGGGTCCGACAGAACCGGCCGCAGGTGTTACGGCAACGAGGCCGGCGATCATGCCCGAAGCGGCGCCCAGCATGGAAGCCTTGCCGCGGGTGAAGCTTTCAACCAGCGACCAGGAAACGATGGCTGCTGCGGTGGCGAGGAAGGTGTTCATGGTTGCGAGAACCGCACCGCCGGATGCTTCGAGGTTGGAGCCGGCGTTGAAGCCGAACCAGCCGAACCACAGCATGGCTGCGCCAACCAGCGTCAGCGTCATCGAGTGAGGTGCCATCATGTCCTTGCCGAAGCCGGTACGCTTGCCGACCATGATCGCGCCAATCAAGCCTGCGACGCCGGCATTGATGTGAACGACCGTGCCGCCGGCGAAGTCGAGTGCGCCCATGCCGAAGATCAGGCCGTTTGCATCCCAGACCATGTGAGCGATCGGGAAATAAACGAAAGTGGCCCACAGGATGGTGAACAGGATGACGGCCGAGAACTTCACGCGTTCCGCAAATGCACCGATGATCAGCGCCGGTGTGATGGCCGCGAAGGTCATCTGGAAGGCGATGAAGGTGTATTCGTAGATCACGACGCCCTGGGAGAAGGTTGCCGAGGTGCTGTCAAGCGAAACACCGGACAGGAACAGCTTGCCGAAGCCGCCGAAATAGGGGCCGGTGCCGCCACCAAAGGCGAAGGAGTAACCGTAGATCACCCAGACGAGCATCATGACTGCGCCGATGACCGTGCACTGCATGAGAACGGAGAGCATGTTCTTGGTACGGACGAGGCCGCCGTAAAACAGGGCCAGACCCGGAATGATCATGAAAAGCACGAGGATCGTCGCGACATACATGAATGCGGTGTCGGCTTTTTCCGGAACGGGGGCGGCGGCAGCTACTGCCGGCGCGGCATCCTGCGCGAAGGCGATTGCCGGGGCCATCAGAGCCGCAGCAGCGGCGCCCAGTTTGCCGAGCGTTGAAAACTTGTTGAGTTGCATAGCTAGAAAACTCCCTGTCAGCCGTGCTTCAAAGCGCTTCTGTGTTGGTTTCGCCGGTACGGATGCGCACGGCCTGTTCGATAGAGTAGACGAAGATCTTTCCGTCACCGATCTGCCCGGTCTTTGCCGCAGACGCGATCGCCTCGACAGCCTTGTCGACGACGTCGGACGCAACTGCGATCTCGATCTTCAGTTTGGGAAGAAAGCTCACCGCATATTCCGTGCCGCGATAAATCTCGGTATGTCCCTTCTGGCGTCCGTAACCCTTTACCTCGGTCACGGTCAGGCCTTGGATGCCGACGCCGGTGAGCGCTTCGCGCACTTCATCCAGCTTGAACGGCTTGATAATGGCCATCACAATTTTCATCTGGTTTCCCATCCTTTGTTTGTCCTCGGCACGGAGCCGACTCTCCTCGCGCTGGCAGATCAGTAACAGCGACTGCGGACATACATTCAAAGGGCGTGCCAGTTTTGATGTGGCTTCTAAGTTATTGAAATATAAAAATTATATGACAGGCGTCTGAAAAAGGGGCATCGGGCGGCGCAATTTTCGTCTATTAAATATGCGATTTTTGAAAAAAGCGCATTATTTAATCATTTGCCCTTTTGCGGATCAAACCTTCCTGCGCGACAGAGGCGACCAGTTCACCCTGTCTGGTGAAAATATTGCCACGGGTCAGACCGCGTGCTCCCGAGGCGCTGGGGCTGTCTTGGCTGTAGAGCAGCCAGTCGTCCAGTCGGCAGGGGCGGTGGAACCACATGGCGTGATCAAGGCTCGCTACCTGAATGGACGGATCGAAGATCGTCGTTCCGTGGGCGTAGAGCGAGGTGTCGAGCAAAGTCATGTCCGAGAGATAGGCGAGAATGGCCGACTGGAAATGTGGATCGTCCGGCACATCGCCAACGGCGCGAACCCAGATATCCTGTTGCGGGTCCAGCTTTTCTTTCGAAATATAATGGGTCAGCGAAACCGGCCTTATCTCGATCGGGCGCTTGTTGCTCCAGTATTTGCGGATCGAAGCCGGTGCTTTGGCAAGGAATGCCGCCTGCATCTGCTCTTCGCTCATCAGTTTTTCGGGCGGCGTCACATCCGGTATTCTAATCTGATGGTCGAAGCCGTCCTCGGCGATCTGGAACGATGCCGACATGGAAAAAATCGCCTTGCCATGCTGCACGGCCACCACGCGCCGGGTGCAGAAGCTGGCGCCGTCACGAATACGCTCCACCTGGTAGAGAATGGGTACCAGCGGATCGCCAGGGCGCATGAAATAGGAGTGCAATGAATGCACGAATCGGTCGTCATCCACGGTTCTTTGCGCCGCGATCAGCGCCTGCGCGATGACCTGGCCGCCGAAAACGCGTTGCCAGCCGATTTGCGGGCTTTCGCCCCGGAACAGGTTCTCCTCCAGCTTCTCGAGATCGAGCGTGGAGATCAGATTGGCCATGGGATCTGACGTTTGCGAGGGATGCGACATTTTTTCGGCCTGCTCCGGCTGTAGGAAGACGTCACATGGTCTATAGTGCGCCAATGATGCGTGCACAAGATTTGAGGAGAAGCGCGATGCTGGACGTGGTGGTGGCAGGCGGCGGATATGTCGGTCTTTCCGTTGCTGTCGCAATTAAGCAGGCAGCCGGACATCTGAATGTGCAGGTGATCGAGGCCGCTCCCGAGGATGTCTGGAGGAAGGACGTCCGCGCTTCAGCCATTATCGCGGCGGCCACGCGCATGCTCGAGGTCTTCGGAATATGGAACGAGATCGAGCCGGAGGCCCAGCCGATCAACAGGATGGTCGTTACCGATTCGAAGACTGCCGATCCGGTTCGGCCCGTGTTTCTGACGTTCGATGGCGCGGTGGAAGAGGGCAGACCCTTCGCTCACATGGTTCCGAATGTCGCCATGGTGGGCGCCTTACGGGGCCTCTGCGAGCGTCTCGGTGTCGAAATCCGCCACGGTCTCAGTGTTTCCGGCTTTACCGCAGGGCCGCAATCGACCGCTATTAGCCTTTCTGACGGCTCGTCGCTCGAAGCGCGACTGCTCATCGCATGCGACGGGGTTCGCTCGGCGCTCAGGGATATGGCGGGCATAAAGACCGTGCGTTGGGACTACGATCAATCCGGTATCGTCACCACCGTCGAACATGAGCGGCCGCATGAGGGCTGCGCGGAGGAACATTTCCTGCCGTCGGGGCCTTTCGCCGTTCTGCCTCTGAAGGGAAAGCGGTCCTCGCTCGTCTGGACCGAGCGCACGGCCGATGCCGACAGGCTGGTTGCCGCCGACGATCTGGTGTTCGAGGAGGAGCTTGAACGCAGGTTTGGCCACAAGCTCGGCCCTGTCCGTCCTGTTGGCCCCCGCCGCGCCTTTCCGCTGGGATTGACGTTGGCGCGTTCCTTCGTCGCGCCGCGTTTTGCGCTTGCCGGCGATGCCGCGCATGGAATTCACCCGATCTCCGGGCAGGGCCTTAATCTCGGCTTCAAGGACGTTGCGGCTCTGGCTGAAACCGTGGTCGAGGCCGACCGCCTCGGCCTCGATATCGGCTCCCTCAACGTTCTGGAGCGTTACCAGTCCTGGCGGCGTTTCGACACGTTGCGGATGGGCGTGACGACTGACGTGCTGAACCGGCTTTTCTCCAACGATGTGGGTCCCATTCGCATCATGCGGGATTTCGGTCTGGGTGTGGTCGATCGTTTGCCGGCGCTGAAATCCTATTTCATCGGTCAGGCTGCCGGTACGACAGACGCGGGCGCGCCGCGCTTGCTTGCCGGCGAGGCGCTCTGATCCCGCCATTCATGCGCCGGCCCGGCTTTTCCGCGATTGCCGCTTGACAGCCGATTCCGGCATTTTTGCCGGAAGGCGGTGCCGCAGGGATGAATCCGGCCAAGGACTTACCCGGATTCACAATCTGGTATGGGGCGTGTATTCGCCAACCAGATGTTGCGGAGAACAAAAGCTGAATCCCTCGGAGTCAGCGATTCGTATTCGATTCGTTCGCAGACTGTTCCGCAACCGAATCGATTTTAGGTTTCGCCGGATTCTTTTTATTTTATCAACCAGCTGAATCTTAAGGGAAAATTTGCCCAGGGAGACGCCCTGCACCAGTTTGCCGGCGTGGCCTATTGCCTTTGTTGGCGGGCATTGCCATGTGTGGTGCGTGCGGCCCTATCAGCAATGGTGGGCGGCACGGCAAGCAGATGAAGTCGATTCGCGGATAGTACGTTGAATTCTCGCCCCATGATCCTGAGCGGCCGCGGTGTTACGGCCGTTCTCGGCCCCACCAATACCGGCAAGACCCATTACGCGATCGAGCGGATGGTGGCGCATGGCAACGGTGTCATCGGCCTTCCATTGCGTCTTCTGGCGCGGGAGGTCTATACCCGTCTCGTCGAAAAGGTGGGTGCGCCGAATGTGGCACTGATTACCGGCGAAGAAAAAATCTCACCTCCCAAAGCCAAATATTCCGTCTGCACGGTGGAGGCCATGCCGCGCGAGACGACGGCCGCATTCGTCGCGATCGATGAGGTGCAGCTGGCTGGCGATCTGGAGCGCGGACATATCTTCACCGACCGCGTGCTGCACCTGCGCGGGCGGGAGGAAACGCTGCTTCTGGGCGCCGGTACGATGCGCCCGATCCTCGAAAAGCTGCTGCCGGGAATTACCGTGGTCGAGCGGCCACGTCTGTCGCAGCTTTTTTACGCTGGCCAGAAAAAGATAACCCGCCTGCCGCAACGCACGGCAATCGTCGCCTTTTCGGCGGAAGAGGTCTATGCCATTGCCGAGCTGGTGCGTCGCCAGCGCGGCGGTGCGGCCGTTGTGATGGGCGCGCTTTCGCCGCGCACGCGCAATGCCCAGGTCGAGCTCTATCAATCGGGCGACGTCGAGTATCTCGTAGCGACGGATGCCATTGGTATGGGCCTGAACCTCGATGTCGATCATGTCGCCTTTGCGCAGGACCGAAAGTTCGACGGTTATCAGTTCCGCAATCTCAATCCGGGTGAGATCGGCCAGATCGCCGGCCGCGCCGGTCGCCATCTTCGCGACGGCACCTTTGGTGTGACGGGGCGCGTCGATCCATTCGATGATGAAATGGTGGAGCGCGTCGAAACCCATCAGTTCGATTCGGTGAAGGTGCTGCAATGGCGGACGAAAAATTTCGATTTTTCCTCCATCGCCAATCTGCGCCTGAGCCTCGATGCCGCCCCGGCGATCCAGGGACTTTCACGGGCCCTGCCGGCGATCGACCAGCAGGCGCTCGAATATCTGTCGCGTTACCCTGAGATCATCGACGTGACGACGACGGATGCGCGGGTGGAAAAACTCTGGGAGGCGTGCGCGCTTCCGGATTATCGGCGCATTGCGCCCGCTCAACATGCGGACCTGATCTCAACGCTCTATTTCGATCTGGTAAAACGTGGCACTGTGAACGAAGATTTCATGGGCGAGCAGGTGCGCCGCGCCGATCGTACCGATGGAGAGATCGATACCTTGTCTGCAAGGATTGCGCAGATCAGAACATGGACTTATGTATCGAACCGCCCAGGATGGCTTGCCGATCCGACACACTGGCAAGAAAAGACGCGGGAAATCGAAGATCGATTGTCCGATGCTCTACATGAAAGGTTGACGAAACGCTTTGTTGATCGCAGGACATCTGTGCTCATGAGGCGCCTGAGAGAGAATGCGATGCTTGAAGCTGAAATCAGTGTAAATGGTGATGTCTTTGTAGAAGGACATCACGTCGGCCAGTTGGCCGGGTTCCGGTTCACACCGGTGCCGGGAATGGAAGGGCCGGATCAGAAGGCCGTGCAGGCTGCGGCGCAAAAGGCGCTCGCGCTCGAATACGAGGCGCGTGCCGCGCGTCTGCACGCCAGTGGAAACGGCGATCTCGCTTTGAGCTCCGATGGTCTGGTTCGCTGGTTGGGCGAGCCGGTGGCCCGCCTTTCGGCAGGCGATAACATCATGAAGCCGCGCGTGATCCTCGTCGCCGACGAGCAGTTGAGCGGCAATGCCCGTGATCACGCGCTGGCGCGCGTCGAACGTTTCGTCAATCATCAGATTGCGACCGTGCTGAAGCCGCTGGACGATATTTCGCGCGCCGAAGACCTTCAGGGTCTGGCGAAGGGACTGGCGTTCCAGCTGGTCGAAAATCTTGGCGTTCTGTTCCGCCGCGATGTCACCGAAGACGTGAAGTCGCTGGATCAGGATGCGCGTGCCTCCATGCGCCGCTACGGCGTGCGCTTCGGCGCCTATCACGTCTTCCTGCCCGCGCTTCTCAAGCCCGCTCCGGCGGAGCTTGTCACGCTGCTCTGGGCGTTGAAGAACGACGGTCTCGGCAAGCCGGGTTACGGCGATCTCATTCCGGTGCTGGCCGCAGGGCGCACCTCCGTGGTCACGGACCCGACCTTCGAGCGCATGTTCTACAAGCTCGCCGGTTTCCGTTTCCTCGGAAAGCGCGCCGTGCGTATCGACATTCTCGAGCGTCTGGCCGATCTCATCCGTCCGCTGCTGCAGTGGAAGCCCGGCCAGCAGCCACGTCCGGAAGGTGCCTATGACGGTCGCCGCTTCACGACGACGACTGCGATGCTTTCCATTCTCGGTGCAACGCTCGACGACATGGAAGAAATCCTCAAGGGCCTCGGTTACCGCGCCGATCAGGTGACGGCGGAAGAGGCTCAGGCCTTCCTCGCCAGCCAGGCCGGCGCTGCGGCTCCGGCCACCACGGAAGCGGTGACGGAAGACGAGAGCGCCGAGACCGAGCAGGATGAACCGGCTTCGGAAGAGCAGGCGTCCGAGACGGCGGCTGTTGAGGAAAGCGAAACTGCTGCTGAGGAGGCTCCGGTTGCGGAAGCCGAAGCCGTCAGCGAAGAGGCTGTTGCAAGCGAGGCCGTGTCCGTAGAGAGCACTGAGGCTACCGAGCCGAAGCCTGTTCTTTTGTGGCGTCCGGGTGGTCGCAACGAAAACCAGCGTGGCGAAAACCGTCGTCCCGGCAATCGCGGTCAAGGCCGTGGTGAGGGTCGCGATCAGGCGCCGCGCGAGCAGGGTGAACGTCGCGGTGAAGGCCGACGCGATAATCGTGACGGAGCAAATCGCGAAGCTGCCAATCGTGGCGGTGAAGGTGAGCGCAAGCGTGATGGCGGACGTCCCGACCGCGGCAACAACCGTAACAATGATCGTCAGGATCGCAAGGACAGGCCGGATCGCAATGACCGCGGCGGAAAACCGCAGGGTCAGCAGCGTTTCGAAGCCAAGCCGCCCCGCAAGGAAAAGCCAATCGATCCGGATTCGCCCTTCGCCAAGCTCGCTGCTCTCAAGGAGCAGCTGAAGAAGTAAGCTATGGGGAGCAACGAACAGCCACTCGAAAGTACGCGTCAGCGACTGGACAAGTGGCTGTTCTTTGCCCGCATGGCCAAATCCCGTTCGCTTGCCCAGAGCTACATTCAGTCGGGTAAGGTCAAGATCAACGGCGCCCCCATCCGCCAGCCCAGCCATATGGTGAAGGTCGGTGACAGGCTCGATATCGGTTTTGAGCGCATGGACAAGGTGCTCGTCGTCAAATCCGGGGGCGAGCGGCGCGGACCCTACGAAGAAGCCAGACTTCTCTATGATGATCTGACGCCGCCGCGCGAGCCTTCCGACAGGTTAAGTCCGCTTGAACAGGCTATGCGCCAGCCTGGCAGCGGTCGCCCGACCAAAAAGGAGCGCAGGGCGCTCGACAAGTTTCTGTCGGACAGCGACGGAAATACAGATTAGAATAAACCTCCAAGTCATGCCGGTTTTTCAGAATTGTTTATCCTTGCTATCTGAAGGCAAAGGCATTACCTCACATGCAAAATTGCCCTGTCTGAATTCCGGGCGACGGCTTGTGTTCCGAAGCCCACAGACCCGGCCTGCATATTCTGGAGTTCATCATGACATATGTCGTGACCGACAATTGCATCCGCTGCAAATATACCGATTGCGTTGAAGTTTGCCCCGTCGACTGCTTTTATGAGGGTGAGAATTTTCTCGCCATCAATCCTGACGAATGCATCGATTGCGGTGTGTGCGAGCCGGAATGTCCAGCCGAAGCGATCAAGCCCGATACGGAGCCGGGTCTCGACAAGTGGCTGAAGCTCAATACGGAATATGCGGCGATCTGGCCGAACATCACGATCAAGCGCGACCCCATGCCGGAAGCCAAGGAAATGGACGGTGTTTCAGGCAAGCTGGAGCTTTATTTCTCTGCTGAGCCCGGTCAGGGCGACTGAGTTTTCAACGACTGTCATGTGTCATGATTTTAAAAGCCCTCGCAGCGCAAGCGCGAGGGCTTTTTGCTGACCTTCAACCGGGTCATCCGCCTCGACCGGATTGCAAGGTGGTCGACAGTAACGTCAAAAGCGCCACGCTTTCCTCCAGACTTTGCCGTTGACGGCTTTGCAATATAGCGGCTTGCAGGCGGTTCATCTCGCGGGCGATCGCCGCCGGCTGCCAGGTTCGCAGCGCTCTTTCGATGATCGGTTTTCTGCGGAAATGGATATGGCGTCCGAGCGTTTGCATGACCTGACCGGCCTGCTGCTTTTTCTCGTCCATTTCGGCCCGCATCTGGTCGAGCAGCTGGAATTGCTTGAGGCATCCCTGAAGCACAAGGAAAATCGGCGTTTTTGACGAGACGATCTTCTGGGTCGCGTGGAAAAAGGCGTTTCTGTCACCTTTGAGGATGGCGTCGACGGCATCGTCCGCAGAAACCGTGCTGGCATCGCCGATGATCGCCAGTACATCGTCTTCCTCGATTACCTCCGCGCCACGGCAATAGAGCGCCAGCTTGCGGATTTCGTTGCGCGAGGCAATGCGATCGCCGCCCAGCTGGTCGATCAGTCTCTGCCGTGCGGCCGGCGCAATGCGCAGATTGTCGGCGGACAGTTCCTGATCGATCAGTGCATTCAAGGAGCGGGCGTCGTCCGCATAGCAAGGGATTGCAGCAATCGAGCGCGCGGGTTCTGCGATCTTGCGCAGCCCGGTGCCTTTTTTAATATCGCCCGCCTCGATGATCAGGAAGCTCGCTTCCGGCGGCGTTTCCGCCAGAATCTGAAGTGCATCCACCAGCGCCTTTTCGGCCGAAGCGCTTTTGACCCAGACGAGTTTTTCACCGCCAAAAAGGCCGATGGCGTTGACTTCATCGAGAAGGCGGCCTGGATCGCCCTGCAGGTCGGATGCGTTCAGTTTCAGCGATGCGAAGGCGTCATCGGGGTCGATGCCGGTCTTTTTGGCGATGAGGTTGGCTCGCTCCGATACAAGGCCTCGATCCGGCCCGTAGAGCACGAAAACGCGAAAACGCTCCGCCGGATTTTCGGCGAAGCGCTCGAACTCATGCGATTTTATCTCCGCCACGGCCGCCGCTCTCAGCGGCCGAGAGTGGCGGCGATATCAGTACGGATGATTTCAGCCAGTTCACGCGCCGCCCGGTTTTCAGCATCGCGGGTCGCCCTGATCTTGGCGAATTCCTGCTGCGGCAAATCCACCTGTGCCGTTACGCTGCGGCGTGCCGAGCGCAGGATCTGGCCGTCGGAGATGCGTGTCAGAACGTAATTGCCATTCATCACCACGCGGCCGGGATAAGGGCCGTCATAGTTGTTGTTGGTGCGGGTCGTCAGGTCGTAATTCTCAACTTCCGTGGAAGTGGCGCTCGATCCAACCGAAATCTTGACGTTGTATTGAGCCGTAGCCGGCTCACCGGCACCGCCGGACATCAAGAAAATCAGCTGGTTGCGCACTTCCTGTGTTACGCGGTCGCCGGCATTGGAAACGCTGACAGCCGCCAGCCTTTCCTTGGTTCCTGAAGCCTCGCCATAAAGCGGGCGCACCTGGCAGCCCGCCAGAAGACCAGCCATCATCACGACGGAAATTGCTGCCGCGACGCGGCTCCATCTCGAAAAAACGTCAGACAACAATGTTCACAATCCTCTGCGGAACCACGATGACTTTCTTGGGCTCGCCACCGGCAAGAATGGATTTGACGGCATCCAGCGCAAGGGCGGCCGTGCGGACCGCATCTTGATCCGCATCGCGCGCGATTGTCAATTCACCGCGCTTCTTGCCGTTGACCTGTACCGGCATGACGACGTCGTTTTCGTCGACAAGCGAGGCCACGAAGGTTGGCCACGGCGTCTGGGCAACAAGACCCTCATTACCCAGCGCCGACCAGCATTCTTCAGCCAGATGCGGCGTCATCGGGGCAATGATGCGGATGAGGATTTCAACGGCATCGCGGGCGGCCGCCTTCACGTCCTCCGGTTTGCCGCCAGCCGCGACATCGGCGAGCGGCCCCGCCAGCGCGTTCACCAGTTCATAGGCACGGGCGATCGCCTTGTTGAAGGCGAGCTTGTCCAGATCGTCCTGAACGGCCTTCAGCGTCTTGTGGGCCGCCTTGGAGACCGCCAGTCCTTCGCCCTCGCTCGCAGGCTTCGGCGTGACACTCTTCAGCTCATTCGCGACTTCGCCGATGATGCGCCAGACGCGCTGGACGAAACGGTTTGCGCCCTCAACACCGGCTTCGGACCAGATGACGTCACGATCAGGCGGGGAGTCCGACAGGACGAAGAAGCGTGCGGTATCCGCCCCGTAAGATGCGATGATGTCATCCGGGTCGACCACGTTCTTTTTCGACTTCGACATCTTCTCGATCGAGCCGATCTTCACTTCCGCGCCGGAGGACAGCAGGAATGCGCGGCGGGCACCGTCCGTCTCTTCGATCCGGAGGTCGGCGGGCGCTACCCATTCGCGGCCGGTGCCTTCACCATGGCTGTAGGTCTCGTGCACCACCATGCCCTGCGTGAACAGGCCCTTGAAGGGTTCCTTGACGCCGACATGGCCGGTCTCGCGCATGGCGCGGGTGAAGAAGCGCGAATAGAGCAGGTGAAGGATCGCATGCTCTATGCCGCCGATATACTGATCCACCGGCAGCCAGTGATTGGCGACCTTCGGATCCGTCGGCTCATCTTCCCAGGGCGCGGTGAAGCGGGCGTAATACCAGCTGGAATCGACGAAGGTATCCATCGTGTCGGTTTCGCGACGCGCGTCATGGCCGCATTGCGGGCAGGCGACATGACGCCATGTGGGGTGCCGATCCAGCGGGTTTCCGGGCACATCGAACGTCACATCGTCGGGCAGCTTGACCGGCAGGTCCTTCTTCGGAACCGGGACCACGCCGCAGACTTCGCAATGGATGACGGGGATGGGGCAACCCCAGTAGCGCTGACGGGAAATGCCCCAGTCGCGCAGGCGGAAATTGACCTTGCGCTCGGCCTGCGGCGCATTGCCCAGCGTCTGTTCGGAAAGTTTCTGCACGACTGCCTCAAAGGCGTCAGTCGTATTCAAGCCGTTCAGGAAGCCGGAGTTGATCATCACGCCGTCATCGGTGAAGGCGGTGTCGCCAATGGTGAAGTCGGCAGCGTCGGGACCTTCAGGGGCCACGACCGCCACCACTGGCAGATCGTATTTGCGGGCGAAATCCAGATCGCGCTGGTCGCCCGAGGGGCAGCCGAAAATCGCGCCCGTGCCATAGTCCATCAGCACGAAGTTGGCGATGTAGACCGGCAGTTCCCATGTGGGGTCCAGCGGATGCACGACCTTCACGCCGGTAGCCACGCCCTTTTTCTCAGCCGTTTCCAGAGCGGCGAGCGAGGTGCCGTGCCGGCGGCATTCGTCACAGAATTCGGCAATCGCAGGATTGTGCTCAGACAGCTCTCTCGCCAACGGGTGGTCGGCGGCAATCGCCAGGAAGGATGCGCCGAACAGGGTGTCGGGACGCGTCGTATAGACGGTGATGTCGGAAAAACCTTCCGGCACTGTGCCGGCAACGGTCTGCCAGCGCAGCGACAGGCCTTCGGAGCGGCCAATCCAGTTCTTCTGCATCAGGCGGACTTTTTCCGGCCACTGGTCCAGCGTGTCCAGCTCGTCCAGCAGATCCTGGCTGAAATCGGTGATGCGGAAGAACCATTGCGTCAAGTCACGCTGCTCGACCAGCGCGCCAGAGCGCCAGCCACGGCCGTCAATCACCTGCTCGTTGGCCAGAACCGTATGGTCGACCGGATCCCAGTTGACCTTGGACTGCTTGCGGTAGACCAGACCCTTTTCCATGAAATCAACGAACAGGGCCTGCTGGCGATGGTAATATTCCACATCGCAGGTCGCGAATTCGCGGGTCCAGTCCAGCGACAGGCCCATGGATTTCAGCTGGCCGCGCATGGTGGCGATATTCTGGTAGGTCCAGTCCTTCGGGTGGACCTTGTTCTGCATCGCCGCGTTTTCCGCGGGCATGCCGAAGGCGTCCCAGCCCATCGGGTGCAGAACGTTGAAGCCGCGCGCGCGCTTGTAGCGGGCGACGACATCGCCCATGGCGTAGTTGCGGACGTGGCCCATGTGAATGCGTCCCGACGGATAGGGAAACATCTCTAGAACGTAATACTTCTCGCGCGGATCGCTGTTGTCGGTCACGAAAACCTTGTCTTCGTTCCATTTCTGCTGCCAGCGCGGCTCGGCGTCGCGAGGATTGTAACGTTCGATGGCCATTGTTCTGAATTCCGGGTATCGAGGGGAAAAATTTGCGCTGACCTTCACCATGAAACGACCGGGGCGTCAAGTTTGGCGGGGCATCCGGGCGTTCAATCTTGGCCAGCGTCCCTCAAATGGTGCTAAACCCGCTTGGCATCAAGGCAATCGGCGTCTAGTTAACGTTGCGAATGGTTCAAATAAAGGTCCTGTGATGGAAATCGAAGCACGTCTTGAGGATGTCAGGCTACGCATAGCGGACGCCGCAGAAAAGTCCGGTCGCAAGGCAACGGATGTTGCTCTCGTCGCCGTCTCGAAGACATTCGATGCGGACGAGATCCAGCCGGTCATCGACAGCGGCCAGCGTGTGTTCGGCGAGAACCGCGTGCAGGAAGCGCAGGGCAAGTGGCCGGTGCTGAAAGAGAAGACACCAGACATCGAGCTGCATCTGATCGGCCCGCTGCAATCCAACAAGGCGGCGGATGCCGTTGCCCTGTTCGACGTCGTTCAGAGCGTCGACCGCGAGAAGATTGCCCGTGTGCTTTCCGAGGAATGCGGCAAGCAGGGTCGCAGCCTTCGCTTTTATGTGCAGGTCAATACCGGGCTGGAGCCGCAGAAGGCCGGCATCGATCCGCGCGAGACGGTCGCCTTCGTCGCATTTTGCCGGAACGAGCTGAAACTGTCGGTCGAGGGGCTGATGTGCATTCCGCCGGCGGAGGAAAATCCCGGCCCGCATTTTGCGCTTCTGGCGAAGCTTGCAAAACAATGTGGCCTTGAGAAGCTTTCCATGGGCATGTCCGGCGATTTCGAAACCGCCGTGGAGTTCGGCGCTACCAGCGTGCGTGTCGGCTCGGCGATCTTCGGCGCCCGGTAAACTTCTCAAAAACAAAAAACCCGGCGCTGCGGCCGGGTTTTCATAAACTGAAAGACTTTCGATCAGTACTGATCGTCCTCGTCTTCATCCTTCGGTGCGGATTTCAGCGACGAGAGCTTCTTGAAGACGGCGTCGGCGTCGATCTGCGGTTCTTCCTCGCGCTGGTAGTTGTAATCCAGACCTTCCGTCGCCGTTGCCGGCTGCAGCGTGTTGCCGAGCTCTTCGGCGGTCGGCAGTGGGCGGCCGCGCGAGGCGCGTTCGACTTCGAGATCGAGATCGATCTGGCTGCAGAGACCAAGCGTTACCGGATCCATCGGTGTCAGGTTGGCCGAGTTCCAGTGGGTGCGGTCGCGAATCTGCTCGATGGTGGATTTGGTGGTGCCGACGAGGCGCGAAATCTGCGCATCCTTCAGTTCCGGATGGTTGCGCACCAGCCAGAGAATGGCGTTCGGACGATCCTGACGCTTGGAAACCGGCGTATAGCGCGGGCCACGACGCTTGGATTCCGGCACGCGAACCTTCGGCTCGGAAAGCTTGAGCTTGTGGTTGGGATTGCCTTCGGCACGGGCGATCTCGTCGCGGGAAAGCTGTCCGGTCGCAATCGGGTCGAGGCCTTTGATACCCTGCGCGGCTTCACCGTCGGCAATCGCCTTGACTTCGAGCGGATGCAGTTTGCAGAACGTAGCGATCTGATCGAACGACAGCGCGGTGTTGTCAACGAGCCATACAGCCGTAGCTTTTGGCATGAGCAATTGTTGAGCCATAGATACAGTCCTTCTGTCCGTCCGCGCCGTGTCGCGGGCGTGGTATCAACCACTGATTTCCGGGATATTGGCGCTCTATAACCGGATTGCATCATAATTGCAATTCTTTGCGAAACAAATGCCTTTGTCTAATTGCCGTCAGTCATTGACCTGCTATGAATTCACCACATGTCTGAGGATGGGAGTCTCTCGGCGCGCTAAAACAAGACATACTTGGTTTCAGGAGGAGTTCATGTCTGCCAAAATCTATCCGGTGCTCAAATCGGCGAAGGCCCGGACACTCATCGATAACGAGCGTTACCAGAAATGGTATCAGGAGAGCGTCGAGGATCCCGAAAAGTTCTGGGACAAGCACGGCCGGCGGATCGACTGGTTCAAGCCCTATACCAAGGTCAAGAACACGTCCTTCAAGGGACGAGTGCCGATCAAGTGGTTCGAGGACGGCCTGACCAACGTCTCCTATAACTGTATCGACCGGCATCTGAAGACGCATGGCGAGCGCACGGCGATCATCTGGGAAGGCGATAATCCCTATATCGACAAGAAGATCACCTACAATCAGCTCTACGATTATGTCTGCCGCCTGGCGAACGTGCTGAAGAAGCACGGTGTGAAGAAGGGTGACCGCGTCACCATCTATATGCCGATGATACCGGAGGCGGCTTATGCCATGCTGGCCTGCGCCCGTATCGGGGCCATCCATTCCGTCGTGTTCGGAGGCTTCTCGCCGGAGGCGCTGGCGGGCCGCATCGTCGATTGCCAGTCCACCTTCGTCATCACCTGCGACGAAGGCGTGCGCGGCGGCAAGCCGATCCCGCTCAAGGAAAACACCGACAAGGCGATCGATATCGCCGCCAAGCAATATGTCATCGTCAACAAGGTTCTGGTCGTGCGCCGCACCGGCGGCAAGACCAGCTGGGCGCCGGGCCGCGATATCTGGTACCACCAGGAAATCGCCACGGTAAAACCGGATTGCCCACCGGTGAAGATGAAGGCGGAAGATCCGCTGTTCATCCTTTACACATCGGGTTCCACCGGCAAGCCCAAGGGCGTGCTGCACACGACGGGCGGCTATCTCGTCTATACGTCGATGACCCATGAATATGTCTTCGACTACAAGGACGGGGAAGTATTCTGGTGTACCGCCGATGTCGGCTGGGTTACCGGCCATTCCTACATCGTATACGGACCGCTGGCGAATTGCGCGACGACGCTGATGTTCGAAGGGGTTCCCAATTTTCCGGATCAGGGCCGGTTCTGGGAGGTCATCGACAAGCACAAGGTCAATATCTTCTACACTGCGCCGACGGCGCTCAGATCGCTGATGGGGGCCGGCGACCAGTTCGTCACACGCTCTTCGCGCGAAAGCCTCCGCCTTCTCGGCACGGTGGGTGAGCCGATCAATCCGGAAGCATGGGAGTGGTATTACCATGTGGTCGGCGAGGACAAGAGCCCTATCGTCGATACATGGTGGCAGACGGAAACCGGCGGCATTCTCATCTCGCCGCTGCCGGGAGCGACCGATCTGAAACCCGGTTCGGCGACGCGGCCGTTCTTCGGCGTGCAGCCGCAATTGGTCGATGCCGAAGGCAATGTGCTGGAGGGCCCGGCCGACGGCAATCTCTGCATCATTGACAGCTGGCCGGGCCAGTCCCGATCCGTCTACGGCGATCACCAGCGCTTCATCGATACCTATTTCTCGACCTACAAGGGCAAGTACTTCACCGGTGACGGCTGCCGACGCGACGAGGACGGTTATTACTGGATCACCGGCCGTGTCGATGACGTCCTCAACGTTTCCGGCCACCGTCTCGGCACGGCCGAGGTGGAATCGGCCCTGGTGTCGCATCACCTTGTTTCGGAAGCGGCCGTGGTCGGTTATCCGCATCCCATCAAGGGGCAGGGCATCTATTGTTATGTCACGTTGATGGCGGGCCAGAGCGGCGATTATGCGCTGCGCGAAGAGCTGGTAAAGCACGTCCGCAACGAGATCGGGCCGGTTGCGACGCCCGACAAGATCCAGTTCGCGCCGGGACTGCCCAAGACCCGCTCCGGCAAGATCATGCGGCGTATCCTGCGGAAAATCGCGGAGGACGATTTCGGCGCGTTGGGGGATACATCGACGCTTGCCGATCCCGCAGTGGTGGAAGATCTCATCGCCAACCGGCAGAACAGGCTGGCCGCATCCTGACGGACGATAATAGTGAGAAAGGCTGCTTCGGCAGCCTTTTTTCTGATCTGTAATTTCTGCAAACAAAAACACCCGGAGGCGGAACCTCCGGGTGTTTTCAATTGTATGCAGTCAGGATTACTGGCCGCGGATCTTCTTCAGGTCCGCCAGAACGGCGTCGACGACGTCAGCACCGATTTCAGCCTTGTGCTTTTCGTAGACGATCATCGACTTCTCGCGGATACGGGCCTGCTCGTCGGCAGACAGCGTATTCACTTCGAGACCGGCCGCCTTGATCTTTTCCAGCGACTTCTGGTTCAGTTCGCGGATGACCTTACGCTCCTCGTCGCGACCGACGACTGCGCATTCACGCAGGGCCGTCTGCTCTTCAGGCGTGTAGCTGTCGAAGATCGGCTTGGAGAAGAGGAAGAGGAACGGCGTGTAGGCGTGGTTCGTCTCGGTGATGTACTTCTGCACCTCGTAGAACTTCGAGGTGTCGATCGTCACATAGGGGTTTTCCTGGGCGTCGATCGCATTGGTTTCCAGCGCCGAGAAGACTTCGCCGAAAGCCATCGGCGTCGCATTGGCGCCGAGGTTCTGGAAGGTGTCGAGGAAGATGTTGTTCTGCATCACGCGAACCTTGAGGCCGGAGAAGTCTTCCCACTTGTTCACGGCGCGCTTGGAGTTCGACAGGTTGCGGAAGCCGTTTTCCCAGTAGGCCAGGTTTACGAGGCCCTGTTCTTCCAGCTTCTTGTTCATCATGTCGCCGAAGGCGCCGTCCATGACGGCATCGGCTTCCTTGGCGTTGGAAAACAGGAACGGCAGGTCGAATACGCCGAGCGACGGGATGAGACCGACGAGCGGCGACGAGGACGTCACGACCGCTTCCTGAACGCCGGAGCGCAGGGCCTGCGTTGCCTGGAGGTCACCGCCGAGCGCGCCGCCCCAGAATGCCGTCAGCTTCAGCTTGCCGCCCGACTTTTCGTCGAGGCAGGCCTGCATGGCCTTGATGCCGTTGCCGACCGGGTGGTCCTGATTGATGCCGTTCGAGACGCGGATGTTGCGGCTGTTGAATTCGGCCATTGCCGGTGCTGCTGCGCCGACGGCGAAAGCGATGGCTGTGGTGGTCAGAAGAAGCTTTCTCATAATATCCTCCCTTGGATTGTTTGCGAGAAGTGGCGATTAACGAAGATACTGCAACGGAACCATGACGATGTCCGGGAAAATTACCAGCAGCGCCAGAACGATGGTTTCCGCGACGAGGAACGGCCAGACGCCGATCGTGACCTTGCCGAGCGGGATACGCCCGACACCGCTGACGACGTTGAGCACGACGCCGACCGGAGGCGTGATCAGACCGATGGCGTTGTTGATGATGAACAATACGCCGAAATAGACCGGATCAATACCCGCCTGCTTGACGATGGGCATCAGAACGGGCGTCAGGATGAGGATGGTCGGCGTCAGGTCGAGTGCGGTTCCAACGATGAAGACCAGCACCATCATCGCAACCATCAGAAGCATCGGACGATCGATCAGCGGCTCGATGTAGCCCGCGACCTCGTTTGGAATGTTCGCTGCCGTGATGAGCCAGGCGGAGACGAGTGCTGCGCAGACGAGGAACATGATGATCGATGTGCTCTTGGCCGCGCGCAGAAGCACGTGGAACAGATCCGCAGGCTTCAACTCGCGATAGATCACCATGCCGACGAAGAGAGCGTAGACGGCAGCGACGACCGCGGCTTCCGTCGGGGTCATGATGCCCGCCTTGATGCCGCCGAGAATGATGACGGGCATGCCAAGCGCCCAGCCGGCGCGGACCGTGGCAACCAGACGTTCCTTGGCGGAGGTTTTGGGCAGGGGCTTGATGTTATCTTTGCGGACCACGATCAGCCACGCGATGATCAGCGAAATGCCCATCATAATACCGGGAACGATACCTGCAAGGAAGAGCTGGGTGATCGAGACATTGGCGGCGACGCCGAAGACGATGAAGGCCATGGAAGGCGGAATAACCGGAGCGATGATGCCGCCCGCAGCGATGAGGCCGCCGGAGCGCGGAATATCGTAACCGGCCTTCGCCATCATCGGGATGAGGATTGCGGCAAGGGCTGCGGTATCGGCTGCCGCCGAACCGGAGATGCTGGCCATGATGATGGCAGCTACGATCGCCACGATGCCGAGGCCGCCCCTGATATGGCCAACAAGCGCAATCGCAAAGTCGATGATGCGGCGGGAAAGACCGCCGGAATTCATCAACTCGCCGGCCAGGATGAAGAAGGGGATGGCGAGCAGCGTAAAGGTGTCGGCGCCCGAGATCATGTTCTGGGCAATGATCGCGGTGTTGAACATGCCCATGTACCACATGAGCACGACGCCGCAGAACATCAGCGAGAAAGCGACGGGAACGCCAATCGCCATGGCTCCGAGAAGAGAGCCGACAAAAACGAAAAGTGTCATGGTATCAGCGCTCCGAAAGCTGTTCGATCGTGAGGTTCTCGCCGGCGAACTGGGCGATTTCGTCCTCTGTCACGCGGCCCGTCACATAACGGTAAAGGCGCTCCAGAGCGATGATGAACATCAGGCCGCCGGTGAACATGCCGATGCCATAGACCCAGATCATCGACAGCTTGGTGACAGGCGCATGCATGCTGGCATTGATGGCGGACTGCTTCCACGTTCCCCAGAAGAAGATGGCGGAACAGCCCAGAATGATGATGTTCGATGCGATCATGCAGACGACGCGGGCGCGGCGCGACAGGAACATCACGAGAGTTTCGATGCCCATGTGGCTGTTTTCACGGAAGGTCAGCACGGCACCGATGAAGGTCAACCAGACGAAGAAGTAGCGCGACAGTTCTTCCGAGATGTTGATGCCGGAATTCATCGAATAACGCATGACAACGTTGACGAAGACCATGATCGACATGCCAGCGAGCAGCACGACGAGAATGATTTCGAGAATCCGGTAAAAGAGATTGATGGTCTTTTGCATTTTCCCCTCCCGAAGAAATATCCGGAACATTTCCGGCGAAGGATCACCTTCAATGCCCCATTTATTGGTTTTTCACAATTCCGGACGCAAAACCGCGATGCACTTTTGCCGGATTGCTCAGAGCAGCCCCCGTTTCGCCAGATTGCGCATCAGGGCCGTGGTGCCGAACGTCCATTCCGGGCATTCGTCTGTTGTCGTGACCCAGTTGATCAGCTTGCCGAGCTTGGGCGTGGAGATTTCGACACGGTCGCCCTTGGAGTGAGTGAAACCGAGACCCGGGCCATGGCGATCCTTCACCGGCGCGAACATCGTGCCAAGGAAAAAGACGGCGCCGTCAGGATATTGATGGTTGCGGTTCAAGAGCTGGGACGCAAGGTTTTCCGGCGTGCGGCTGATCGCCTGCATCGCGCTGGCACCCGTCATGGTGAAACCGTCTTCACCTTCGACCAGCAGCGATATCTGCGCCTTCTTCACGTCTTCGATGGTGAAGTTTCCATCAAACAGGCGGATGAAAGGACCGATCGCGCAGGAGGCGTTATTGTCTTTCGCCTTGCTGAGCAGCAGGGCGGAGCGGCCTTCGAAATCGCGCAGGTTGACATCGTTGCCGAGCGTCGCGCCGACGATGCGTCCATCGGAGGCGATGGCGAGCACCACTTCCGGCTCCGGGTTATTCCATTGCGATTTAGGGTGAACGCCGATCAGCGCGCCGCAGCCGACCGAGGCCATGGCCTGCGCCTTGGAGAATATCTCCGCATCCGGGCCAATACCCACTTCCAGATATTGCGACCAGAGGCCCATTTCCTGAAGCAGTTTCTTCACTTCGGCCGCTTTTTCGGAACCGGCCTCAAGTCCCTTGAGACTGTCGCCCAGAACCGGCGCCAGCCGTCCGCGGATTTCCTGCGCGCGCAGCGGGTCGCCCTTGGCCTGCTCCTCGATCACGCGTTCCAGCATGCTGTCGGCAAAGGTGACGCCCGCAGCCTTAACGGCCTGAATGTCGTTGGGGGCGAGAAGTTCGCCGGCGGAGCCATCCAGAAAGGCCTCAAGCGCGCCAAGCGCTACGAATGTGCCGGTCTCTGCAAGCCGCTCCACGAGATCGGTCTTTTCCAGAAGTTCGGACATGGTCGGGGAGACAGAGGTCAGGTCGTAGAGCACGCCGCCTTTAAGGAGGACGGGGCAGGGGCCGCCTTCGCTTTTCGACCAGACGCGGCCAACGAGCAGGGCGTTTTCAAAATCTTCAGGCAAAATTGCGGTAACGTCGATGGACCTTGAGCCGGTCATGTATATCCTCCCCTTCAGGTCTCCGACAGCCGCCTCCTGCGGTCTTATTGTCTGGATGTCTGACAACCTAATCTCATTCTTCTTAGTATGACTTTTGCGACGAGTCTAGCGGTCTCGCGGACAAAATTATCGTCTTCTGTGACTGGATCGCCGGAAAGCTTTGAAACCTGTCTTATAGCTTTGCCGTTCGTACCTCTGTTCGCTGCTCAGAAGATATCCAGTTCCAGATTTACCCGGCTTGCGGCACCCAGCAGATGCCTGCGCATGGCATCCTTGGCCGCAGTTGCATCGGCGTTCTCGACAGCGTCGTAGATCGCCACATGTTCGGCGATAGTCACCTTGAGAATCTCGCCGAAAACAGCACGGGAGAAGGCGATGTTGATGGCTGAACTGATGCGTTCCGCAATGAAACCGAGGAACATCAGGAAATATTCGTTCTGCGTCGCTTCCGCCAGAATGCGGTGGAAGTCGAGATCGGCCGCAACGCCCTCCGTCGACCAGTCGTCAGCGGTTTTCATCTTTTCCAGCGCCGCCGCCAGACGCGCCAATTGCTGGGGACTGCGGTGAAGTGCTGCGAGACCTGCGGCCTCGATTTCCATCGGCATGCGAAGCTGGAAGAGATCGCGGAAATTTTCCGGATCGTTCAGGCGGGACCGCTCGATGCGGATGGACAGTCTCTGCCGGGGATCGGTTACGAATGCACCCACGCCTTGGCGCGTTTCGACAAAACCCTCATTGCGTAATTGCGCGATTGCCTCGCGAATGACCGAGCGGCTGACACCGAAGGTTTTCGCCAAGACATGTTCTGTCGGCAGCCTGTCGCCCGGCCCGAGTTTCGAATCATTGATCTCGCGGGCGATCTCCGCAGCGATCCGGCCGGGCAGATGGTCGTTGCGATGTATCTGATTGAACTCCAGCGTCATGATTGCTCCCGTTCCACAGAAACGATTGGTTCGTTTTTCCCGCGGCAGGCGACTTCCTCCTTCGCCGCCAGCGGGGTTTTCAAAGGCGGCGCGTTCGTCCGCCTTTGCTATTTTTCGATTAGCTATCCGGTTGCAAGCTTATCTGGCAACCGGGATTCATCCGCAAATCCGGGTCGAAGGCGTTTTTCAAACCCGTGATCATCCGGCGCTGCACATCAGATAGCCGGCTTTCGAAATCGGAACGCTTCAGGCGGCCGATGCCATGCTCGGCGCTGATGCTTCCGACATAACGGTCGAGGACGTCGTTGACGAGCGTTTTAGACTTGTAGATGAACGTCTCGCGCTCTTCCGGCGTCGCACCGTTTGGCGGCAGCACGTTGAGGTGGACGTTGCCGTCTCCGACATGGCCATAGGAAACCGCGAGGCATTCCGGCAGCTTTTCCGCCAGTTCTGCTTCCGCTTCCGCCACGAAAGCCGCGAGTTTCGACAGCGGCACCGAAATATCGGTGCGCATATGGCTGCCGCGCAGCGCCTGGCCTTCATTCATGCCCTCACGGAACAGCCAAAGCGATTGCGCCTGTGCCCGCGAGGAGGCGATGACGCCATCCAGCACCAGACCGTCTTCCATGACGCCCTCGAGGAAGCGTCCCATCAGATCGGCGGTATCCACCAGCCCGGAGCCGGAAATTTCCATCAGCACATAGGCCGGATAATCGCCGGCGATCGGCATTTTGAGGTCGGGTATGGCTTCGATCGCAAGCGTGAAGGCGACGGGCGGCATGAATTCGAAGGCGGACATCAGGTCGCAGCATTCGCGGCGGGCGCGGCGGTAAAGCTTGATGGCGTCATCCAGCGAATTGAGGCCGAGCAGCGCCGTCTCGACATGTTCGGGATTGGGATAAAGCTTGACGGCCACCGCCGTGATGATGCCGAGCGTTCCTTCAGCGCCGATGAAAAGCTGCTTCAGGTCAATGCCGCGATTGTCCTTGCGCAGCGTCGACAGCCCGTTCCAGATGGTGCCATCAGGCAATACCACTTCAAGGCCCAGCACCAGTTCGCGGGTCATGCCGTAGCGCAGGACGTTGATGCCGCCGGCATTGGTGGAGACGTTGCCGCCGATGCGGCAGCTGCCCTGTGCGCCAAGGGACAGCGGGAAGAACATTCCCTTGTCCTGAACCGCATCCTTGAATTCCGAGAGAATGCAGCCGGCTTCGACGACAGCCGAAAAATCGTCGCTGTCTACGGTGCGGATGGCGTTCATGCGTTCCAGGCTCAGCACGACCTGACGCTTTGGCGCATCGGGAATGCCGCCAAGCACCAGTCCGGTATTGCCGCCCTGGGGGATGATGGAGAGGCCGAGTTCTGCACAGGCGTGAACCGTGTCGGAGACTTCCTTGGTCGAACGGGGACGAATGACGGCCACGGCCGAACTTGTGACGTCGCCGTGCCAATCGCGGCAATAGCGCAGCATGTCTTCCTGCGACGTCAGCAGCAAAGCTTCGCCCAGCCTGTTTTTCAGCGAGAACCGCAATTCCTCGATATCGTGTTCGCTCACGATCGTCATTCCACCCTCTCCGTCCAATCCGCCCTAGATACCCGGACAAGGGTCTTTCGCCTTGCTTTTACCGGTTTGTGAAAAAATACTATTTTCAATCAAATCATATAAGGTTATCAGACAACCTTACAAGCTAATTTATCGGCCCATAAGCCGATGGTGTTTTTTCGGTCTCGGGAGAATGACCGGGCCAAAGAGGAGGAAGACATGCATATCGCAATCATCGGCGCCGCCGGCATGGTTGGCCGCAAGCTGACGCAGCGTCTGGTCAAGGACGGATCGCTTGGCGGCAAGCCGATCGACAGGTTCACGCTTATCGACGTGTTCCAGCCTGAGGCGCCCGCCGGGTTTTCCGGTGCGGTCGATGCGCGCGCGGCCGATCTGTCTGCGCCCGGCGAAGCCGAAAAGCTGGTCGAAGCCCGCCCAGATGTCATCTTTCACCTCGCCGCCATCGTGTCCGGTGAAGCCGAACTCGATTTCGACAAGGGTTACCGCATCAATCTCGACGGCACGCGTTATCTCTTCGACGCGATCCGCATTGCCAACGGCAAGGACGGTTACAAACCGCGCGTTGTCTTCACTTCGTCGATCGCCGTGTTCGGTGCGCCGCTTCCCTATCCGATCCCGGATGAGTTCCACTCCACGCCGCTGACCAGCTACGGAACGCAAAAGGCGATCTGCGAGCTGCTGCTCTCCGACTACAGCCGTCGCGGTTTCTTCGATGGTATCGGCATTCGCCTGCCGACCATCTGCATTCGTCCCGGCAAGCCCAATGCGGCTGCCTCCGGTTTCTTCTCCAATATCCTGCGCGAGCCGCTGGTCGGCCAGGAAGCGGTTCTGCCGGTACCGGAAAGCATTCGCCACTGGCACGCCTCGCCGCGCTCCGCCGTCGGTTTCCTTCTCCACGGCGCGACGATCGATGTGGAAAAGGTCGGCCCGCGCCGCAACCTGTCGATGCCGGGTCTCAGCGCCACCGTTGGCGAACAGATCGAAGCGCTGCGCAAGGTTGCTGGTGAAAAGGCCGTTGCCCTCATTCGCCGCGAACCGAACGAGATGATCATGCGCATGTGCGAAGGCTGGGCGCCCGGTTTCGAAGCGAAGCGCGCCCGCGAACTGGGCTTTACGGCTGAAAGCTCCTTCGAAGAGATCATTCAGGTTCATATCGAGGACGAACTGGGAGGTTCACTGAAATGAGCGTCAACCGGGAGGAGGAGAAGCGGTCCGTTGCCTTTATCGGCACGGGCCTGATGGGCGGGCCGATGGCCCGGCGTCTGCTGGGCGCGGGCTTTTCGGTCTCGGTCTGGAACCGCAGCGTCGAAAAGGCTGAGGCGCTGGTTGCCGATGGCGCGGTTCTGGCGGCATCGCCGGCAGAAGCTGCCAGGGGCGCCGATATCGTCATCACCATGCTGAGCGACGGCAAGGCCGTTGGCGAAGTGCTGTTCGAGGCGGGTGTAGCCGAAGCGCTGGAAAAAGGCGCTGTTGTGATCGACAGCAGCTCGATTGCGCCGCCGGTTGCGCGCGAACACTCTTCCCGACTGGAGGCATTGGGCATTCATCACGTCGATGCGCCGGTCTCCGGCGGCGTGCCGGGCGCAACTGCGGGCACGCTCGCCATCATGGCCGGTGGGGACGAGGCGCTGGTGTCCGGTCTCTCGGATGTCTTCGCGCCGATGGGCAGACTTACCTATGTTGGCCCCTCGGGTGCTGGCCAGCTCTGCAAGCTCGCCAACCAGCAGATCGTCGCCATCACCATCGGCGCGGTTGCCGAGGCGATGATGCTGGTGGAAGCGGGCGGTGCATCCCGCGAGGGGTTCCGCAATGCCATACGCGGCGGTTTTGCTGAAAGCCGGATCCTGGAACTGCATGGCGAACGCATGGTGAAGCGCAATTTCGTGCCGGGCGGCCCTTCCAAGTTCCAGCTCAAGGATCTGAACGGCGTGTTGGCGACGGCGAAGGATCTGTCTTTGACATTGCCGCTGACCCAGCAGGTGACGCGCGAATTCGATGACTTCGTTGGGGACGGCGGAGCCGATATCGACCATAGCGGCATTCTGCTTTACCTCGAAAAACTCAACAACCGGGAACAGGGCTGAGGCGGTCTCATGAGCGACGACAAGACATTGGCAAGACGCCTGCGATCGCAGGACTGGTTCGACAACCCTGACCATCTCGACATGACGGCGCTCTATCTGGAGCGCTTCATGAATTACGGCGTGACACCGGAAGAGTTGCGGTCCGGCAAGCCGGTGATCGGCATCGCCCAGAGCGGCAGCGACCTGACGCCCTGCAACCGGGTTCATGTGGAGCTGGTCAAGCGGGTGCGCGACGGTATCCGCGATGCGGGCGGTATCCCGATCGAGTTTCCGACCCATCCGATGTTCGAAAACTGCAAACGCCCAACGGCGGCGCTTGACCGTAATCTTGCCTATCTCAGCCTTGTCGAAGTGCTTTACGGGTATCCGCTCGACGGCGTCGTTCTGACCACCGGCTGCGACAAGACCACGCCTTCGGCGCTGATGGCGGCAAGCACGGTCGATATCCCGGCCATCGTTTTGTCCGGCGGGCCGATGCTCGACGGATACCACGACGGCGATCTGGTCGGTTCCGGCACTGTCATCTGGCGCATGCGCCGTAAATATGGCGCCGGCGAAATCACCCGCGAGGAGTTTTTGCAGGCGGCGCTCGAATCCGCTCCGTCGGTCGGTCATTGCAACACCATGGGCACGGCCTCGACCATGAACGCCATTGCCGAAGCGCTCGGCATGTCGCTGACCGGTTGCGGCGCTATCCCCGCCGCTTACCGTGAACGGGGCCAGATGGCCTATCGCACCGGCCGCCGCGCCGTCGAGCTGGTCGTCGAGAACATCAAGCCCTCCGATATTTTGACGCGCGAGGCATTTTTGAACGCGATCCGCGTCAATTCGGCGATTGGCGGCTCCACCAATGCCCAGCCGCATCTGGCGGCCATGGCGAAACATGCGGGCGTGGAGCTTCGCGAAGAGGACTGGCAGGTTCACGGTTACGACATTCCGCTGCTCGCCAACGTTCAGCCCGCCGGCAAATGGCTGGGCGAGAAATATCACCGTGCCGGCGGCACACCGGCCATCATGTGGGAGCTTCTGCAAGCGGGCAAGCTCGATGGAAGCTGTCCGACCGTGACCGGCAAAACCGTGGCGGAAAATCTTGATGGCCGGGAATCGACCGACCGCGACGTGATCCTGCCCTACGACAAGCCGCTGAAGGAACGGGCCGGTTTCCTCGTTCTCAAGGGCAATCTGTTCGATTTCGCCATCATGAAAACGAGCGTGATCTCGGCGGAATTCCGGAAGCGTTATCTGAGCGAGCCGGGTCGCGAGGGAGTTTTCGAGGGCAAATGTGTGGTGTTCGATGGTTCGGAAGACTATCACGCCCGCATCAACGATCCATCCCTCGATATCGACGAGCGCACCATTCTCGTCATTCGCGGTGCGGGGCCGCTTGGCTGGCCAGGCTCGGCGGAAGTCGTCAACATGCAGCCGCCGGACGCGCTGTTGAAAAAAGGCATTACCAGCCTGCCGACAATCGGCGACGGCCGGCAATCTGGAACGGCGGATAGTCCGTCGATCCTCAATGCCTCGCCGGAAAGTGCTGCTGGTGGCGGTCTCGCATGGCTTCGCACGGGCGATGTGATCCGCATCGATTTCAATCAGGGCCAGTGCAATGTGCTGGTGCCGGATGCGGAAATAGAGATCCGTAAAGCTGACGGCATTCCCGCCGTGCCTGCGGATGCCACACCATGGCAGCGCATCTACCGTCAATCGGTGACCCAGCTTTCGGACGGGGCGGTTCTGGAAGGGGCAGCCGATTTCCGCCGGATTGCCGAGAAGATGCCACGGCACAATCACTGACAAGGCACTGACTGACCACGATGAAAAATCCCCGGCCAGGACCGGGGATTTTTCTTGTCCGGATGGTTTCGCAATTGATTGCGACCTCCTAATGTACCCGCGAATTCGCATCACAGGGGCAGGGCATGACAGATATTTCGATGATCGAGGCGGCGCGCATGCGTATCGGCAAACATGCGGTGCGGACACCGCTTCTATCGTCGCATTTTCTGGACGAGATTGCCGGGCGAAAGCTTTTCGTGAAGGCCGAGTGCCTGCAAAGGACGGGTTCCTTCAAGTTTCGCGGCGGCTGGTCGGCGGTATCAGGCCTGCCGGACGACGTGCGTGCCAAGGGCGTGATCGCCTTTTCCTCCGGCAACCATGCGCAGGGCGTGGCGCTTGCCGCCCGGATGCATGGAGTGCCTGCCGTCATCATCATGCCGTCGGATGCGCCGAAGATCAAAATCGACAATACCCGCGCCTATGGTGCGGAAGTGGTTCTCTATGACCGCGAGAACGAAGATCGCGACGCCATCGGAGATCGCATTTCTCGCGAACGTGGGCTGACGCTGATCAGGCCCTATGACGAACCGCTGGTCATTGCCGGGCAGGGGACGGTGGGGTTGGAGATTGCCGAACAGGGCGCGGAGCTAGGTGTTGATGAGGCCGAGGTTCTGGTGCCCTGCGGTGGCGGTGGCCTCACCTCCGGCATCTCGCTTGCGCTTGCCGCGAAAGCTCCGGATCACAGGGTCAGGACCGCAGAGCCAGAACATTTCGACGACGTCGCGCGCTCGCTTGCGGCGGGCAGGATAGAGCGCAATGCGACGACCTCCGGTTCGCTCTGCGATGCAATCGTTACACCGCAGCCCGGTAACATCACCTTCCCGATCATGTCGCAGCTTTGTGGAAAAGGCATTGCAGTCACCGAGGAAGAGGCGCTGCGGGCGATGGTTCTCGCCTTTAACCGGCTGAAGATCGTCGTCGAACCGGGTGGTGCCGTGGCTCTGGCGGCGGCCCTGTTTCACGGCGACGAGCTAGAGAGCGAAACGGTGATTGCAGTCGCCTCCGGCGGCAATGTCGATCCGGGGATCATGGCGAGCGCGCTTTCCCGCTTCGGCTGAGATCAGGCCTCCAGCCGCGCCGCGACCTCATTGGCGATCGCGAGCGATGCGGTCAGGCCGGGGCTTTCTATGCCGAAAAGATTGACGAGGCCAGCAAGGCCGTGTTTTTCCGGCCCATCGATGCGGAAGTCCATGGCCGGTTCGTCGGGTCCTGAAATCTTCGGGCGGATGCCGGAATAGGCCGGGATAAGTGCGTGTTCGGGCAGGCCTGGCCAATAGCGTCGAATCGCGTCGCCGAAACCTTCCATGCGTCGGGGATCGACAGCGTAATCCATGGTGTCCACCCACTCCACGTCAGGTCCGAAACGGGCCTGACCGGCAAGATCGAGCGTCAGGTGCACACCAAGGCCGTGGGTATGCGGCGCGGGGTAGATGAGCCGTGAAAAAGGCGACTTGCCGGTGAGCGAGAAATAGCTGCCCTTGGCGAAACGCGCCTCCGGTATCGCATGTTTCGGCAATCCTTCGATCTTTGTTGCCGCTATCGGCGCCAGAAGGCCGGCAGAATTGATGAGCAACCGGCACGTCAGGCTGAGAGGCTCTTTCCCACCCACATGAACCCTGAAACCCTCGCGGGTCGCTTCCGCCGTTTCGAAGGGTGCGTTGAGGGCAAGGGCTGCGCCGTGATCTTCCGCGTCGCCGAGCAGTGCCAGCATGTAGCCGTGGCTGTCGATGATGCCGGTCGAGGGCGAGAGCAGGGCCGCCACGCAGGTGAGCGCAGGTTCGAGCAAGAGCGCCTGCCGCCTGTCGATCAGCTCAAGGTCGTCGCAGCCATTGGCATGACCCTTGTCCTTAAATGCGGCCAGCAGAGCCGTTTCAGCTTCATCTGCCGCCACGATGAGTTTGCCGCAGCGGCGGTGCGCAACGCCGTGGCTTTGGCAGAAGGCATAGAGCTGCTTTTTGCCCTCGACGCAAAGGCGGGCCTTGAGGCTTCCGGAAGGATAATAAAGTCCGGCATGAATGACCTCGCTGTTGCGGGAGGAGGTCGCGGAGCCGAATTCCCTTTCGCCTTCGAGGATGATGACGGAGAGGCCATGCATCGCCAGCTCGCGGGCCGTCGCCAGTCCGATCACCCCGGCTCCGATGATGATGGCGTCGATATCCGTCATTGTCCCTATCCAAGCCCGCCGATGGTTTTGAACGGAAATGCCGTCCGCCGCGTTGATCCTGCGCAATGGGTAGATTGATGCTTTCCATGGGGCAAGTCGCGATCCGTATTTTTCCCGATGCGACGATCTTATGGAATTTTATCTCTACTGAAACAGTGGGGAATAAAGCTATTCTCTAGGGGAAATGAGCAATGCCCGCTTTGACGGGCCGAGCAGGAAGGGAGTTGTACAATGTCTTATTCCAAGGCAGGAAAAGTAAAAGACTTTGTCGCGCAGCCCCAGTCACCGCGCAACTGGAGAGATTCGGTTCATGCGGCTCTTGTCGGCGTGTGCGTGGCTTTTGTCGCCGCCGTCATACTCGGTCTCGTTCCCTGATCCTCCCAGTTTTTCCTCAGGTAACTTGAGAATAAAAGGCCGGTCGCTCCTCCGACCGGCCTTTTTTACGTTTATCGCGCCTTGAGATAGTCCTCTGCCAGATCGACCCAGAAAGCGGTTCCAATTGGCAGGATATCGTCGTTGAAGTCGAATTTCGGATGATGCAGCGGCGGGTCGTTGTCGGTGCGCGCTGTGCCCAGGAAGAAATAGCAACCGGGTCGTTTCTCCAGCATATAGGCGAAGTCTTCCGCGCCCATCGATGGGCGTTGCATTTCGGCTACCTTTTCAGGCCCGGCAAAACGGCGGGCGAGATCGGTGACATAGTCCGTTTCCGCCCTGTGGTTGACGGTTGCATTGTAGCCGCGCTCGTATTCGAGCGTGACGCTCATGCCGTAGCTGGCTGCCTGGCCTTCGGCTATCGCCCGGATGCGTTTTTCCAACTCGTCGCGCACGCCCGCATCGAAAGAGCGGATGGTGAGCAGCATTTCCGCCGTTTCGGGAATGACATTGCTGGCCACACCGGCATGAAATGCGCCCACGGTGACGACGGCCGACAGTTGCGGATGGATATTGCGGGACACCACCGTCTGCAAGGCCATGATGATGCTCGCGCCGGCAACGATGGGGTCGGCGGCATCCTGCGGTTCGGCGCCATGGCCGCCATATCCGTTGACGGTGATCTTGCATTCGTCGACAGCGGCAAGGATCGGCCCGTCGCGCAGGACGAATTGTCCGAAGGGCAAGCCGGGATCGTTATGGAGGGCAAAAACCGCATCGCAGGGGAAGCGCTCGAACAGTCCATCCTCGATCATGATGCGGGCGCCGCCGAAATTCTCCTCCGCCGGCTGGAAGATCAGATGCAGGGTTCCATCGAAATTCCTGCGTTCGGCGATAATCTTTGCCGCTCCCAGGAGCATGGCCGTGTGTCCGTCATGGCCGCAGGCATGCATCACGCCCTGGTTGGCGCTGGCATAGTCCGCCCCGGTTTCCTCATGGATCGGCAGGGCATCGATGTCGGCGCGAATGCCGAGCGTGCGTGTGCTGTCGCCATTGCGCAGGGTCGCGACGATGCCGGTTCCGGCAAGCCCGCGCGTCACTTCGTAGCCCATTTCCACCAGCTGTCCGGCAATGAAATCGGACGTCTGGAACTCGGAAAGGCCAATCTCGGGATGGCGGTGCAGATGGCGGCGGATCGCCACCACATCCGGCATATGATTGGCAAAGGATGCGATGTTCGCGGTCTGTATGGTCATTTTCGAAGTCCCTGGTTACGCCGCTTTTTTCCGGCGCCTTTTGCAAAGGGCATAGCAGCATATGCGGATGCATGTAAGGGTGTTCCCGGGGCCGGAAGGCCCTGAAATTCAGCGCTTGCATCGTATCGCGACAGGTGGCATGGAACTATTGACGTCCTGGGGCATTAGCTTTTTTCGGATGTGGCGCAGGCCTTCTCGGTCTCGCGTTGCCTTCAGGTGTCAAAGGGGGACTATCGGACGTTGCGCGAACAATTTTCGCCGTGGGGGAAGGTGCGAAATCCGGTTGGAACGGCTTTGCCGGGCCATAGGCTGCAATTTTCCTGTCGTCGAAAACCCCTTGTTTGCACCGATCCCCGACTTTGCAAGGATATCGGGCGGATTGCGCAACAAAATGCCGTGCTTGCGGATATTCATCGTTTGACGATCCGCTTTGCTAGGCGTCCTGTCCGGTTCACCCAAGGTTCAGGATAAGTCGTAAATATAGCGTGGCCTGATTTCGTGCGTGTTCCCGCCACGGACGAGATGCCGGTCAAGTCGAACAAGTTTCCCTAAAGTTCAGAATACGAGCCCGATGTCATTTCATATCACCCCGACCGCCGCCGCCCGTGATTCCGAGACGAAGCAGATCGATCACAACGATTCGATCCGCGCGTCCTATATGACGGTCGAGGAACTGCATGATGCCGGCGCCGCGCTTTCCCGCGACGGTGCCGACAATCTTCCCGGCTTCATGGAGTTCGATTTCTTCGAGCGCCATCGCGAGAACGAGAAGGAAATCCTGCGGGTCTACCGCACGACGGCCGTCGACGCGGAAAATGGCGCGACGATAACGCCGGCTGCGGAATGGCTGCTCGACAACCACTACGTCATCGAAGAGGCGATCCAGGAAGTCCGCCGCGATTTTCCGCGCAAGTTCTATCGCCAGCTTCCGACGATGACGGTGGGCGGCGTGACGATCCCGCGGGTGATGGCGCTTGGCTGGCTTTATGTCGCACACACGCACAGCACGGTTTCGCGCGAGAACATGACGGCGCTGGTGGATGGCTACCAGACCTCGAAGACGCTGCAGATCGGCGAATTGTGGGCGTTGCCCTCCATCATCCGTTTCGTCCTCATTGAAAATCTTCGCCGCATTTCCATTCGTGTGGAGCGCTCGCGCCGCATGCGCCAGAAGGCGAACGAAGTCGTCGACGAGATCATCCGGCTCAACGATGCGGAAGCCTCGGCAGCGCTTCTCAAGCAGGTTGATACGCTGGTCGACGATCCGACTTTCGCGACGCAGTTCCTCTATCGCCTGAGAAACGGCTCCCAGACATCGGGTTTTGCGGTAGCCTGGCTCGAAGAGCGCCTGCATGCTGCGGGAACCGACGCCGAAAACGTCATGATGTCGGAACATAATCGCCTGGCATCCGGCAATGTGACGATGGGCAACATCGTCAAGAGCCTGCGGGAGATCGACGATACCGAATGGTCGGTCTGGTTCGAAGAAGTCAGCCATATCGACAAGGTCCTGCGCGCTGAAACCGACTACGAGATCCTTGATTTCGGTTCCCGCAACACCTACCGCAACACGATCGAGCTTCTGGCGCGCCGTTCTCCCAAGACCGAGGTAGAGGTCGCGCGTGCCGCCGTTGAAATGGCGCGCTCTGTCGAGCCCGTCGAGGCGGTTGAAAACCACCGGGTCAATGTCGGCTCCGTGCTCGTCGGTCAGCGCCGGTTCGAGCTTGAAAAGGCGCTCGGTTATCGGCCGCTTGCATCGCAACATATCGTTCGGTCGATGCGCAAGTTCAACTGGCTCGCAATTGCCGCGCCGGTGTTTCTCATCACTGCGCTCGTCATGCTTGCGGTCGGCTGGTTCCTGGCGGAAGCGGGCATGCCCTGGTACGTGGTGGCCGCATTCCTGCTGATGTTCGCATTGCCCGCCTCGGAAGGCGCAACGGGCCTCTTCAACACGCTCGTCACCTTCTTTGTGAAGCCGTTCCGGCTGGTCGGGTACGAGTTCAAGAACGGCATTCCGCAGGATGCCCGCACGCTGGTCGCCGTGCCGTGCATGCTGACGAGCCGCGACAGCGTCGACGAGATGATGCGCAATATCGAGGTGCATTATCTCGCCAATCCGCATGGCGAGATTTACTTTGCGCTGGTCAGCGACTGGCGCGATGCGCAGCATGAGCAGTCCGGCGACGACCTGGAGATTCTCGAATACGCAAAGCGTGAGCTTGCGGCACTGAACAGCCGTTATGCCTTTGACGGCAAGACGCGTTTTTACCTGCTGCATCGCCGCCGCATATATAATTCCGCCGAAACCTGCTGGATGGGCTGGGAGCGCAAGCGCGGCAAGCTGCATGAACTGAACATGCTGCTGCGCGGCGACAAGGACACGACATTCCTCGGCGGCGCAAACATCGTGCCGGCTGATGTTAAATACGTCATGACGCTGGATGCCGATACGCGCCTGATGCGCGATGCGGTGACCAAGCTCGTCGGCAAGATGCATCACCCGATCAACCGTCCGGTAATCGATCCGCAATCCGGCCGGGTCGTGGAAGGCTACGGGCTGCTGCAGCCGCGTGTGACGCCGTCGCTCACGACAGGCAAGGACGCATCCGTCTTCCAGCGTGTCTTCTCGATCAATCGCGGTATCGATCCTTACGTCTTCACGGTTTCCGACGTTTATCAGGACCTGACGTCCGAAGGCACATTCACCGGCAAGGGCCTTTATGACGTGGATGCCTTCGAGGCGGCTCTAAAGGGCCGGATCGAGGAGAATTCCGTTCTTAGCCACGACCTTCTCGAAGGTTCCTTCGCGCGCTGCGCGCTGGTGACCGACGTGGAGTTGGTGGAGGATTTTCCGACCCGTTACGAGGTGGAAGTCTCGCGCCAGCATCGCTGGGCGCGTGGCGACTGGCAGCTGCTGCCCTATATTCTCGATCGTGTCCGGGGCGTTACCGCCATCGGCCGCTGGAAGATGGTCGACAATCTGCGCCGTTCGCTGACGCCGATCGCCTGGTTCTTCGCCTCGATCCTCGGCTGGTATTTCATGGATCCGCTCGGCGCGCTGATCTGGCAGATCCTGCTGATCTTCTCGCTGTTCGTCGCGCCCACGCTTTCCCTGCTCTCCGGCCTCGTGCCGCGCTCCACCGACATCGTGCCGCAGGCGCATTTCCATACCATCTGGTCGGAAATCCGCGCCACCAATGCGCAGGTGGCGCTGCGCATCGTCTTCATTGCCGATGCCGCCTGCATGATGACGGATGCGATTGTCCGTTCGCTTTACCGTCTGCTCGTCAGCCGCAAGCTGATGCTGGAATGGCGCACCGCCGCCAGCATCCAGTCGAGCGCGCAGGGCAGCATCATCGACTATTACCGTCAGATGTGGCATGCGCCCGTCGTGGCGATGCTCGGCCTTCTGTTTGCGGCGTTGCCCGGCGACAATGCCTTCCTGATCGGCATTCCCTTCACACTGCTCTGGGTCCTGTCTCCTGCCGTCGCCTGGTATGTCAGCCAGTCTGCGGAAACCGAAGACCGCTTGTTCGTTTCGGAACACGTCTCCTTCGAGCTTCGCAAGATCGCGCGCCGCACATGGCGTTATTACGAAGCCTTCGTGACGCCGCAGGAAAACCACCTGCCGCCGGACAACTTCCAGGAAACGCCGGAGCCGATCGTCGCCTCGCGCACGTCGCCGACCAATATCGGCGTCTACCTGCTCTCCGTCATTTCGGCGCGCCAGTTCGGCTGGATCAGCTTTGCCGATACGCTGGAGCGGATCGAAAACACGATCGAGACCGTCGAGAAGATGGAGAAGCATCGCGGCCATCTCTACAACTGGTATCATACCGACACCTTGCAGACGCTCGGTCCCCGCTACGTTTCGGCGGTGGACAGCGGCAATCTCGCCGGTCATCTGATTGCGGTCTCGTCTGCCTGCCGCCAGTGGGCGGAGGCGCCGTCGGCGCATCTTCAGGGCAATCTGGACGGTATCGGCGATCTCGCCGGCATTTTGCAGGAAACGCTGAAAGAATTGCCCGACGACCGCAAGAACCTGCGGCCGCTGCATCGCCGGCTCGAAGAGCGTATCATCGGTTTTTCGAATGCCCTGGCGTCCGTCAAGCGCGAGCATGAATTCGCATCGATCCGCGTCATCAATCTCGCAGTGCTTGCCCGCGACATCCAGAAACTCGCCACCAACGTCGATCACGAGGTGCAGTCCGAGCAGAGCGCGGAAGTGACCCGCTGGGCGCAATTGCTGGTGGAATGCTGCGAGGCGCATATTTCCGACAGCGCCATCGACCTCACCAACATGGAGCCGCTGCGCCAGCGTCTGGCGTCGCTACGCGACCGCAGCCGCAACCTTGCCTTCTCGATGGACTTCACGTTCCTTTACCGCAAGGACCGCCGTCTTCTGTCGATCGGTTACCGTGTTGAAAGCAAGGAGCTGGACGAGGCCTGCTACGACCTTCTGGCTTCCGAATGCCGTCTGACCAGTCTGTTCGCCATCGCCAAGGGCGATCTGCCGACCGAGCACTGGTACCGTCTCGGCCGTCAGGTCGTGCCGATCGGCGCACAGGGCGCGCTGGTCTCCTGGTCGGGTTCGATGTTCGAATATCTGATGCCGCCGCTTGTCATGCAGGAGCGTCAGGGCGGCATTCTCAACCAGACCAACAATCTGATCGTCAAGGAACAGATGAACCACGGCCGCCGTCTCGGCACGCCATGGGGCATTTCCGAAGCTGCGTTCAACGCCCGCGATCACAACATGAACTATCAGTACACCAACTTCGGCGTGCCGACGCTCGGTCTCAAGCGCGGCCTTGGCCAGAATGCGGTAATCGCGCCCTATGCGTCGATCCTCGCCAGCCAGTACGATCCGGATGGCGCGCTGGAGAACCTCGACAAGCTGCGCAAGCTTGGCGCGCTCGGTCAGTACGGTTTCCACGATGCGGTGGATTTCACGCCGACGCGTGTGCCTGACGGCAAGGTCTGTGCGGTGGTCTACAATTATTATGCCCACCACCACGGCATGTCGATTGCGGCCGTCGCCAACGTCGCCTTCGACGGCGTGCTGCGCGAACTTTTCCATTCCGATCCCGTGATCGAGGCTGCCGAGTTGCTGCTTCAGGAAAAGGCGCCGCGCGAAGTGCCTGTCATGAGCGCCAAATACGAGCCGGAAACTCCCGGCAAGGAACAGGCCGACCTGTTACGTGCGGAAGTGCGCTCCATCGCCGACCCGGCCGCGCGCGACCGCGAAGTGGTGTTCCTCTCGAACGGCCATTATTCGACGATGCTGACCTCAACGGGTGCAGGTTATTCGAAGTGGAACGGCCAGGCGATTTCCCGCTGGAAGGCGGATCCGACCGAGGATCGCTGGGGAACCTTCATCTTCCTGCGCGACACCACCAATGGACAATGGTGGAGCGCCACGGCCGAGCCACGTGTCATCGAAGGCGAAAAGACCAAGACGATCTTCACTGACGACAAGGCCGAATTCCACAAAACGACCGGCGATCTGCAGAGCGTGGTCGAATGCATCGTCGCCACCGAGCACGATGCCGAAGGCCGTCGCGTCACGCTGCTCAATGTCGGTTCCGAGGATCGCTACATCGAAGTGACCTCCTATATGGAGCCGGTCATTGCGTCGGAAGACGACGACAACGCCCATCCGCTGTTCTCGCGCATGTTCGTGCAGACGGAGATCGGCCGCCGCGGTGATGTCATCCGCGCCTGGCGCAATCGCCGCAGCCCGAACGAACCCGGCACCATCATCGCGCATCTTGCCGCCGATAATGCCGGCCCGTCGCGTCCGACGGAATTCGAGACCGATCGCGCCAAGTTTATCGGTCGCGGCCGGTCGATCGGTGAAGCGGCGGCATTCGATGCCGGTGCTACGCTTTCGAGCACCGACGGCTTCACGCTTGATCCGATCCTGTCTTTGCGCCGCACCGTGCGCGTGCCGGCGGGCAAGAAGGTGAGCGTGATCTTCTGGACGATTGCCGCGCCGAGCCGCGAAGAGGTCGACAAGGCGATCGATCGTTATCGCCATCCGGATGCATTCGCCCATGAACTCGTGCATGCCTGGACGCGCACGCAGGTGCAGATGCGCCATGTCGGCGTCACGTCGCAACAGGCTGCGGCCTTCCAGCATCTCGGCCGTTATCTGACCTATCCGGACATGCATCTGCGTGCGGATTCGGAAACCCTGAAAACAGGTCTCGCTTCGCAGCGGGCGCTGTGGCCGCTTGCCATTTCGGGCGATTTCCCGATCTTCAGCCTGCGCATCAACGACGATATGGATATGGATATCGCCCGCGAAGCGCTCAGCGCGCATGAATATCTGCGCTCGCGCGGGGTCATATTCGATCTTGTCATCGTCAACGAACGGGCAGCATCCTACGCGCAGGACATGCAGCATGCGCTGGATCACATTTCGGAGGCGCAGCGCCGCATCAATCCAGCCGATGGCGGCCGGCCACATGTGTTCTCGGTGCGCCGTGACCTGATGGATGAAGAGACCTGGAGCGCGCTTCTGGCGGCGTCCCGCGTCGTGCTGCACGTGCGCAACGGCAAGATCGTCGACCAGATCAACCGCGCAGTATCGCTTTTTGCGGCGCATCGCGGTCCCGACGGTACGGTCGAGGCTGCGCTGGCCCGTCTGCCTGTGCCGGCCTTCCCTGTCGCGGAGCCTGTCGAGGATGCGGGCGATCTCGATTTCTGGAACGGTTTTGGCGGTTTCGCCAAAAGCGGACAGGAATATGTCGTGCGCCTGCATGGCGGGCAATCCACGCCACATCCGTGGATCAACGTCATCTCGAACGAGAGTTTCGGTTTCCATGTGTCGGCAGAAGGTGCGGGTTTCTCCTGGAGTCGCAATTCGCGCGATTATCAGCTGACACCCTGGAGCAACGATCCGGTCATCAACCGGCCGGGCGAGGCTTTCTACGTCGCTGACGTGGAAACAGGAAAGCTCTATACGCCACTCGCCGCATTGTCGCGCGATCCGGAAGCCCTCTTCGAAGCCCGTCATGGTCTCGGTTACTCCGTTCTGACCGGGGTGGCGGACACGCTGGAAATCGAGGTGACGCAGACGGTCGATCGTGAAAAGCCGGTGAAGTTCTCGCAGCTCATCGTCCGCAACAAGGGTTCGAAAAGTCGCCGCCTGAAGGTCTATGCCTATGTTGAATGGGTGCTTGGCAATAACGGCCAGAAATCCGCACCGTTCATTCTGAGCAGGCACTATGCCGACAGCAATGCGATTTTCGCTTCGAACCCCTATAGCATCGACTATAGCCCCCGCACCGCCTTCCTGACGCTCGACAGCGAGGTAAGCGGCTTCACGACCAGCCGGCGGGAATTCATCGGCCGCTTCGGCTCGGCGCAGGCCCCGCAGGGCATTGTGTCCGGCGCCGCGCTCAGCGGCAGTACCGAGGTCGACGGCGATCCCTGTGCTGCGCTGATGCAGGAAATCCATCTGAAGCCCGGCGAAGAGCGGCATATGACCTTCATTCTCGGCGATGCCGACAATGCGGAGGCGGCGGCCACGCTGGTTGGGGAGGTCCGCAAGACGGATTTCCAGTCGGTGCTGGAGGGCAGCAAGGCATTCTGGACCGGCTTTACCGGCCAGTTGCAGGTTTCCACGCCCGATGCCGGCTTCAACCACATGGTCAATAACTGGCTGCCCTATCAGGCGCTGGCGTGCCGCATCCTGGCCCGCACGGCCTTTTATCAGTCGAGTGGCGCCTTCGGCTTCCGCGACCAGCTTCAGGATACGCTGGCCTTCCTGCTCTACCAGCCGGATCTCGCCCGCAGCCAGATCCTGCGTGCGGCAGGCCGCCAGTTTGCGGAAGGCGACGTGCAACACTGGTGGCTGCCGTTGACAGGTGCTGGCGTCCGCACGACGATCTCGGACGACGTGGTCTGGCTCGCCTATGCGATCAACCAATATGTCTCGGCCACGGGCGATACCGCCGTCCTCGATGAAAGCATCCCCTTCATAAAGGGTCCGGCTTTGATGCCGGGACAACACGATGCCTTCTTCCAGCCGGAGACAAGCGAGAGGTCCGCAAGTCTTTACGAACATGCGGCGCTGGCGCTCGATCTCGCCATCCATCGCACCGGCGAAAACGGTCTGCCGCTGATCCTTGGCGGTGACTGGAACGACGGCATGAACCGCGTCGGCGTCGGCGGCAAGGGCACCAGCGTCTGGCTCGGCTGGTTCCTGGCCGGAGCCTTGCGTGATTTCGTCGAGATCGCCGAGAAGCGTGGCGATACCGACCGTGTCGGCAAATGGGCGGCGCATCGGGAAAAGCTGCGTAATGCTCTCGAAACGGCGGGTTGGGACGGCAGTTACTACCGTCGTGGTTACTTCGATGACGGCACGCCGCTTGGTTCTGCCACCAGCGAGGAATGCCGGATCGATTCACTTGGCCAGAGCTGGAGCGTACTTTCCGGCGAAGGCGAAGAAGGCCGGTCACGGCAGGCGATGGACGCCGTGATGGAGCATCTGGTCGACGAAAAGACCGGCATCATCCGTCTGTTCACTCCACCCTTCTCGAGCGCTCCGCACGATCCGGGCTATATCAAGGGATATCCGCCGGGTGTGCGCGAAAACGGTGGACAATATACCCATGCGGCGACCTGGGTGGTTCTTGCCCTTGCACGGCAGGGCCGCGCCCAAGAGGCCTGGAACTGCTTCAAGCTGCTCAACCCGGTCAATCATGCGCTTGATGCGTCATCGTCCGAAACCTATAGGGTCGAACCCTATGTGGTGACTGCGGATGTTTACGGTGAGGGCGCCTATGCGGGCCGTGGCGGCTGGAGCTGGTATACGGGTTCCGCCGGTTGGCTCTATCGCGCCGCGATCGAGGGCATTCTCGGTATCACCCGAACCGACGGCAAGCTTCATATTGCGCCTTCGCTGCCGGAGGACTGGAGCGGTTTCTCGGTCAAGATCACGCTCGACGGAAAAGCAAAGGACATCGTCGTCAGCCGCAAGGCCGGCACGGCGGAGGTCTCCGTGTCCGTCGACGGCAAGCCCCTGTCGCCCAAAAATCGGGTGATCCCTTTCGACTGAGTGGGCAAGCTTCTACTTGATTCGTATCAGGCCTCCGCGGTGACGCAGGGGCCTGATTTTTTTATGGGGTGTGTTTATGTACGGCGCTGTTTTGGCGTGGGTACTTTTGGCCTCTGTTGTCTCCGCTGGCCTTTAGTCCCCAAGCAAGGATCTCGCACTAGGTGCGGCCTCTATGACGACAAGCAGGCTTCTTTCGAAGCGATGTTTTGGCAGAGGGATTTCACAGGGCGATATTCGGTCGCTGGATGGCCGAATATCGTGGGCCAGCACGGAGTTACAGGCGATGCCTGCTCTATTGACGTGACCTGTGCATGGCGCGTCGTAAAATCTCAGGAAGCGGACAAAGAAAAAGGGCGAACAGCATGCTGTTCGCCCCTTTCGCATTCCGAAAGATAAGAGCCTCAGGAGGCAATGGCCTTTGGCCGGGGCTGGCCTTCATCATCCGTCAGCAGACCGCTGGTGCGCAGCAGCGAGGTGAAGCGTCCGCCACGCTGGCTAAGCTCATCGAACGTCCCCTTTTCGATGATACGGCCCTGATCGAGGAACAGCACGAGATCGGCGTCGCGAACCGTGGAAAGACGGTGGGCGATGATGAAGGTGGTGCGGTTCATTCTGAGCGCATCCACGGCGGCCTTCACGCGTGCTTCCGTTTCCACGTCCAGCGCGCTGGTTGCCTCGTCGAGGACCAGAATGGGGGCGTTCTTCAGGATAGCGCGCGCAATGGCGATGCGCTGGCGTTCGCCGCCGGAGAGGCGATTGCCGCGTTCGCCCACCTGTGTCAGGTAGCCGGTGATACGGCTGTCGATGAAATCCGTTGCCGCCGCCGCTGCCGCTGCCTCCACCACTTCCGCATCCGTGGCCGATTCACGGCCGAGGCGGATGTTTTCGCGGATGGAGCGGTTCAGCAGGCCGGCATCCTGGAACACCGTGGCGATGGAGTTGCGGAGCGAGTTCTTCGTCACGGTCGAAATATCGGTGCCGTCTATCAGAATCTGGCCGGAATCCGGGTCGTAGACGCGTTGCAGGAGGTTGATGAGCGTGGTCTTGCCCGCACCCGTCGGCCCGACGATCGCAATGGTCTCGCCGGCTTTGGCCGTGAACGAGACGTCGTGAACGCCCTGCTTGGTATTGGCGAAACCGAAATTGATGTTGCGGAACTCCACGGTGCCGGAAACATTGGACAATTCGCGGGCGTCGCCGGGTTCTTCCCGTTCCTTGACGGAATCCTCCAGCACGAAGAAGTCTTCGAGCTTGGCGCGGGCTTCGAAAATCTGGGTCACGAACTGACGCATCTGGTCGAGCCTGCCGATGAGAAGATTGGCGAAACCGATGAAGGCGATGACGTCGCCGACGCGCAATTGGCCGCTCTTCACCAGCACGGTGCCGATGACAAGGATGATCATCATCGAAACGGTGGAGGCCGTGCGGTTCAAGGCGCTCGCGAAAGCCCACCAGTCGAGCACCGGGTATTGGGCGCTCAGCAGCTTTTCGGTGAAGGATTTCAACGCTTTCGTTTCAGCTTCGATGCGGTTGTAGCTGTGCAGGACCGATACGTTGCTGATGGAATCGCTGACATGCGCAAAAACGCTGTGATAGTGCTCCTCGACAGAGGCCTGGCCGTCCTTGGTGCGGCTCATGACCCACTTGCCGATAAACCAGTAGATGATGCCGAGGCCGATCAGAACGAAGCTGAGGCGCAGGTCCATGGACATCGCCGTCGGGACAAGCAGCGTGAGCGCCACGAAGGTGGCCAGATGGGTGCGCATGAATTCCAGCCACAGGCCGAACAACGTCTCGCTGGCGCGCAGCAGCGTGTGCAGCGCGTTCGAGGTGCCGCGCAGATGGTGCCAGGACAGCGGCATCGAGATGATCCGCCCGAAGGCTTCCGTCAACAGCGAAGCGCGGCGGCCATGCGCCAGCCGGTCAGCCTCGCGGGCGACCGCGACATAAGCCACGGTGTTGAAGACGCCGAAACCCGCCCACAGGATGAGGATGGAGGTGACATCGGAGCCGGAAGAGATGGCGTCGATGATCCGTCCGAACAGCACGGGTTCGGCAATGGTGATCGCCGCAAGAATGACGTTGGCGATGACAACGACCACCACCCGCCACTTATGTACGGTCAGATAGCGCAGAGCGCGTGTGTAAACCTGAAACAAGGTCAAATTTTCAATCCAGTCCAGCGTCTTTTCGAACGGTTGATTGTTCGGTCTCAATGCAATGGTTTTTTAGCAAGGTTGCATGAGACGGCGAAATTTGTGTAATTATCGCTCTTTCTGTCTGAATGGCGGCTTAACAAATCGAGCGCGCGTGCGAACCGAGAAAAAACCGAACCCGATGTTTTCCGGGCCTGCCGTCACAAGATTTTGCATGTTCGTTTCAGGGATTGCTAACGACGATATGTTCAGTCTGAACCGACCGGCGCCCGGGTAACATGACGTCCTCGCGGGACCACGTCCTTCATGTCATCCCTTTCAAGCCAAGCTCCGGGCATATGTCTTTATGCATGATATTCTTCACTTCATCTCTGCGTGCTACCAGGCGGGAAATGCCGACCGTGTTCGCTCCGAATTTGCAGCGCTCATTCGCGAATACGGTTTTGAATATTTCCTCGTCAGCCGGCGGATGACCGGGGAGCTTGCCTCCACCGGCCAGATTCTCGCACAACATCTCCCGGAAGGCTGGATCGAGGTCTACAGGGCCAAAAAATACAATCTCGTCGATCCCGTCCGCAAGGTGATCGGCATGGTGCACAAGCCGTTTCGGTGGAAAGAGGCGCTCGAGGGTCTGCCTCGCGCGATGCACCGGAAAAGGGCGAACGTCTTTTTTCACGATGCCGGCCGTTACGGTCTTCAGGGCGGTTATGCCTTTCCCGTGCATGGACGTGCGGGATTTATCGGCGCGGTTTTCATCGGCGGTCAGGATCGGCAATTGCCCTCGTTGCAGGTCGAGCTGCTCGATGCAGCGACGCGCGCGGTGTTCTGGCGCCTGCTCGATCTCTCGGGTCAAACCCATAATCTCAGCAATGTGCCGAATGTTTCCGCCCTGGAGCTTACAAGGCGGGAGATGGAGGTTCTGACGTTGATGGCTGATGGCATGACCTCGACGGAAATTGGACGCCAGCTATCGATCTCCAACCACACGGTCGATTGGTACATCAATGGAATCCAGCGGCGGTTCAGCGCCAAGAACCGCCAGCATACCGTTGCGCTCGCCTTTCGCAATGGCTTGCTGAGCTAGCGCAAACAGGACAGTTCCCGCCGGAATTGCCCTTCCCAAGGCCGGGTTTNACAAGGCGGGAGATGGAGGTTCTGACGTTGATGGCTGATGGCATGACCTCGACGGAAATTGGACGCCAGCTATCGATCCCCACCCACACGGTCGATTGGTACATCAATGGAATCCAGCGGCGGTTCAGCGCCAAGAACCGCCAGCATACCGTTGCGCTCGCCTTTCGCAATGGCTTGCTGAGCTAGCGCAAACAGGACAGTTCCCGCCGGAATTGCCCTTCCCAAGGCCGGGTTTTACTGCTTAATTCCGCAGTGCAGCAGAAATTGTGTTTGGCGTGTGGGGAGACCGTCTTGAAAATATCGAAAATACTTGTTGCCAACCGCTCCGAAATAGCGATCCGAGTGTTCCGGGCAGCCAATGAGCTGGGAATAAAAACCGTCGCGATTTGGGCGGAAGAGGACAAGCTGTCTTTGCACCGCTTCAAGGCGGACGAAAGTTATCAGGTCGGCAGGGGTCCGCATCTCGCCAAGGATATGGGACCGATCGAGAGTTATCTTTCGATCGAGGAGGTTATCCGGGTGGCCAGGCTTTCGGGAGCAGACGCGATCCATCCCGGCTATGGCCTCTTGTCCGAGAGCCCTGAATTCGTAGAGGCCTGCAACAAGGCGGGCATCACTTTCATCGGACCGACGGCCGATACGATGCGCCAGCTCGGCAACAAGGTCGCCGCCCGCAATCTGGCGATCTCGGTCAATGTTCCGGTGGTGCCGGCGACCGATCCGCTGCCGGACGATATGGCGCAGGTCGAGCGCATGGCGGAAGAGATCGGTTATCCGGTGATGCTGAAGGCCTCCTGGGGCGGCGGCGGTCGCGGCATGCGCGCCATCCGCAAAAAGGAGGATCTGGCGCGTGAGGTGACAGAGGCCAAGCGCGAGGCGAAGGCCGCTTTCGGCAAGGACGAGGTCTATCTCGAAAAGCTGCTCGAGCGCGCCCGCCACGTCGAGAGCCAGGTTCTTGGTGATACACACGGCAATGTCGTGCATCTGTTCGAGCGCGATTGTTCGATCCAGCGCCGCAATCAAAAGGTAGTCGAGCGCGCGCCGGCACCCTATCTGAGTGAAGCGCAGCGTCAGGAGCTGGCAGCCTATTCCCTGAAGATCGCAGCTGCGACCAATTACATCGGTGCCGGCACGGTCGAATATCTGATGGATGTCGATACCGGCAAATTCTACTTCATCGAGGTCAATCCACGCATTCAGGTGGAGCATACCGTCACCGAGGTCGTGACCGGCATCGATATCGTCAAGGCGCAAATCCATATTCTGGAAGGGGCTGCCATCGGCACGGCGGAATCCGGTGTGCCGCGCCAAGAGGATATCCGCCTCAACGGCCATGCGCTGCAGTGCCGCATCACCACGGAAGACCCGGAACACAACTTCATTCCCGACTACGGCCGGATAACGGCTTACCGCTCGGCTTCCGGTTTCGGTATTCGTCTCGATGGCGGCACGTCCTATTCGGGAGCGATCATCACCCGGTATTACGATCCGCTGCTCGTCAAGGTGACCGCTTGGGCGCCGCAGCCGGACGAGGCGATTGCCCGCATGGACCGTGCGCTACGCGAGTTCCGTATCCGCGGCGTTGCGACCAACCTGACCTTCCTCGAAGCCATCATCGGGCATTCGAGTTTCCGCAACAACACCTACACGACCCGCTTCATCGATTCGACGCCGGAATTGTTCGCGCAGGTCAAACGGCAGGACCGGGCCACAAAGCTGCTCACCTATCTCGCCGATGTGACGGTGAACGGCCACCCGGAGACCAAAGGCCGCGTGAAGCCGCCGGCAAATGCCGCAAAGCCGGTGGTTCCTTATATCGACGCGCCGACGCCTGATGGTACCAAGCAATTGCTCGACAGGCTGGGGCCGAAGGGCTTTTCCGACTGGATGCGCAACGAAAAGCGGGTGCTGGTGACTGATACGACGATGCGCGACGGCCATCAGTCGCTGCTGGCCACGCGCATGCGCACCCACGACATTGCCGGGGTGGCGAGCGTTTACGCCAAGGCATTGCCGCAGCTTCTTTCGTTGGAATGCTGGGGTGGCGCTACCTTCGACGTGTCCATGCGCTTCCTGACGGAAGACCCGTGGGAGCGCTTAGCGCAGATCCGTGAAGGCGCGCCGAACCTGCTTCTGCAAATGCTGCTGCGTGGTGCAAACGGTGTCGGCTACAAGAACTATCCCGACAATGTCGTGAAATATTTCGTCCGTCAGGCCGCAAGGGGCGGCATCGACCTGTTCCGTGTGTTCGACTGCCTCAACTGGGTGGAGAATATGCGGGTCTCGATGGATGCGATCGCGGAGGAGAACAAGCTCTGCGAAGCGGCCATCTGCTACACGGGCGATATCCTCAATTCGGCCCGTCCAAAATACGATCTGAAATATTACACCAACCTCGCCGCCGAGCTGGAACGTGCAGGCGCCAATATCATCGCCGTCAAGGACATGGCGGGGCTTTTGAAGCCTGCCGCCGCCAAGGTGCTGTTCAAGGCGCTGCGGGAGGCGACCAGCCTGCCGATCCATTTCCACAACCATGACACATCCGGCATCGCGGCTGCGACCGTGCTTGCCGCCGTCGATGCGGGCGTGGATGCCGTGGATGCTGCGATGGACGCGCTTTCGGGCAACACGTCCCAGCCGTGCCTCGGCTCCATCGTCGAGGCGCTGGCCGGATCGGAACGCGATACCGGTCTCAATACCGAATGGATCCGTCGCATCTCCTTCTACTGGGAGGCGGCGCGCAATCAGTATGCGGCCTTCGAAAGCGATCTCAAGGGACCGGCTTCGGAAGTCTATCTGCATGAAATGCCCGGCGGTCAGTTCACCAACCTCAAGGAACAGGCCCGCTCGCTCGGTCTAGAGAGCCGCTGGCACGAGGTGGCGCAGGCCTATGCCGATGCCAACCGGATGTTCGGCGATATCGTCAAGGTTACGCCGTCCTCCAAGGTCGTCGGCGACATGGCGCTGATGATGGTCAGCCAGGATCTGACCGTTGCCGATGTCGAAAACCCTGATCGTGAAGTGTCTTTCCCGGACTCGGTGGTTTCGATGTTGAAGGGCGATCTTGGACAGTCGCCCGGCGGCTGGCCCGAAGCCCTGCAGAAAAAAGCGCTGAAGGGCGAAGCGCCCTACACCGTGCGTCCCGGCTCGTTGCTGCCGGATGCCGATCTCGGTGCGGAAAGAAAGGCGATCGAAACCAAGCTCGAGCGCTCCGTGAACGACTTCGAATTCGCGTCCTATCTGATGTATCCGAAGGTGTTCACCGATTTCGCGCTCACCGCCGAGACCTATGGTCCGGTCTCAGTCCTGCCCACCCATGCCTATTTCTACGGCATGGAGGATGGCGAGGAGCTGTTTGCCGATATCGAACGCGGCAAGACGCTGGTCATCGTCAATCAGGCCTCATCCGGCACTGACGATAAGGGCATGGTGACGGTGTTTTTCGAGATCAACGGTCAGCCGCGCCGCATCAAGGTGCCGGATCGCGCCCATGGCGCCTCCGGTTCCGCCGTGCGTCGCAAGGCGGAACTTGGCAACGGTACGCACATCGGCGCGCCGATGCCGGGCGTCATCTCCCGCGTCTTCATCAATCAGGGCCAGGAGGTCAAGGCCGGTGACGTGCTCTTGTCCATCGAGGCCATGAAGATGGAAACCGCGCTTCATGCGGAGCGCGATGGCAAGGTTTCCGAAGTGCTGGTCAAACCCGGTGACCAGATCGACGCGAAGGACCTGCTGATCGCCTACGCCGAATAAAAAGGCGTACTGGATCTTCGGATACGAGTTCAGACGCCCGCCTTTTTGGCGGGCGTTGCCATTGATGACGACCGTCTATCACCCTCGACAATGCCCGCCCTTGGCGGGCTTTTTTTGTTGTGCCTTTCCTAAAACTCACGTATGCATGTTCGTGCACGTTTATTCATGTTTATGCATGGACCACGATGAACGACCATTTTGTCAGCGAGCGGCAAGCGCTCATCCTTGCGCAATTGCGGCAGAGCGGCCGGGTACTCGCGCAGGATCTCGCGCAGAACTTCGGAGTTTCTGAAGACACTGTCCGCCGGGATCTGCGGGAAATGGCGGCGCGTGGGGAATGCCTGCGGGTTTATGGCGGGGCGTTGCTTTCCGGCAGCAAAACGGTGCCACTGAAGACGCGGATTACCGAGGATGCCGACCGCAAGGCCTCCCTGGCGCGCGCGGCCGTTCCGCTGCTGGAGCCGGGCATGGTCGTCTTCATCGATGCCGGCTCCACCAATCTTGCCATTGCAAGGGCGATCCCTGTCGGTCTCAGATTGACTGTGGTGACGAATACGCCTGCCATCGCCGCAGAACTGACGGGGCGGGCCGATATCGATCTGGTGCTGATCGGCGGCAAGGTCGATCCGGCTGTCGGCGCGGCAATCGACGCCATGGCGTTACGGCAACTCGAATTGATGCGGCCTGATCTCTGTATTCTCGGTGTTTGCGGCGTCGCCGCCGATACTGGCCTGTCGGCGGATGTTTTCGAGGATGCGGTGTTCAAGCGGCTTGCATGCAGCGCCAGCCAGCGGATCGTTGCCGCCATTACCACGGAAAAGCTGGGCCATAAGGCGGCCTTTCACGTGCATGATTTTTCGCCGCCCCTTTTCCTGGTGCTGGAACAGGATGCCGACCGTGCATTGGTCGAAGCGCTGTCGGCAAAAGGCGTGCATGTTCAGTGCGGCGAAGATGACGCTGCTCAATTTTCCCACGGTCAAGTCTGAAGGATATTACCGATGAACGGCCCCACGACATTTTCGCCGACAGGCACGCGCTCGTCCTATCTGACGCGGCACAGGCTTGGCGTGTCCCTGCTGTTTTTGATGAACGGTTTCATGATGGGATCGTGGGCTCCCAAGATCCCGGAATTTGCGGCGCGCTTATCCCTCAGTGAAAGTGCGCTCGGCCTGATCATTCTGGTTTTCGGCATCGGTTCGCTGGTTTTCATGCCCATCGCCGGCTCCCAGATCGCCCGGTTCGGCTCGCGCACGGTTAGCCTCGTGACGGCGGCGATCTTTTTGCCGACACTGCTTTTCATCTCCTGGGCCGGCACGATCTGGGCGGGAGTGATCGCAGTTTTCCTGTTCGGCGGACTGACGGGGGCGATGGATGTTGCCATGAACGCCAATGCGGTGGCGGTAGAGCGTGACATGCGCCGCGCCATAATGTCGTCGTGCCATGCCTTCTGGAGCCTCGGCGGCCTGATCGGCGCCGGTCTCGGCGGTTATCTCATCACGGCGATCGGCGTGCAGGGGCATGCGATCGCGCTGACGGTCATCGCGCTGGTATTGCTGGTTATTGCGTGGCCGCGCGTTCTTGCGGATCGCCCGCATGCCGAGGAGGAGCGCCCGAAAGGCGGCCTGCCGCTGACGCCCCTGCCGTGGATTATCGGCCTGATGGCTCTGTTTTCTATGATTCCGGAAGGTGCGATCCTCGATTGGGGTGCTCTTTATCTGCGCAACGAACTCGGCGCTTCCGTCTCGCAGTCCGGTTTCGCCTTCGCTGCCTTTTCCATGACCATGGCGGCCATGCGTTTTGCCGGCGATCTGGTGCGCGACCGGTTCGGCGCGGTCAATACGCTGCGATTCTGCTCCGTCATGTCGATTGCGGGTCTTCTGATTTCCGGTCTTGCGGGAAATTCTACCGTCGTGATTATCGGTTTCGCCATTGCCGGCATCGGTATTTCCAACATGGTGCCGATCGCCTTTTCGGCGGCAGGCAATATGCCCGGACTGGCGCCCGGCATCGGCCTGTCGGTCGTCACTACCATGGGCTATTCCGGCATTTTGGTGGCGCCCTCGGCCATCGGCTTCATTGCCGAACATACCGGCCTTGCCAGCGTCTTTGTCGCTTTGCCGTTGCTGCATGTGGTGGTTTTGCTGCTTTCGCGGCTCGCCCGGCATGCGGATGGTGCGGGCAAGGAATAGGCGTCTCGAATTTTGCCATGATTGCGGTAAAGTAGAAGCTCTTATGCGTTGGGTGTTGACAAGCAGGCCCCCTTGTTTCACCTCAATTACCAGACCTTGCCGCAAGCTCCAGAGACCGCCATGACGTCACACGCCGATTACGATCCAAAGCCCCGCCGCGCATCCGTCGCCGTCGACGTGGGCGGCGTCATAGTGGGCGGCGGCGCGCCTGTCGTCGTGCAATCGATGACGAATACCGACACGGCCGATATCGATGCCACCGTGCAGCAGGTGGCGGCACTCTTCCAGGCCGGTTCGGAAATGGTGCGCATCACCGTCGACCGCGACGAGAGCGCTGCCGCCGTGCCGAAAATCCGCGAGCGACTGCTGCGTCTTGGCATGGACGTGCCGCTGATCGGCGATTTCCATTATATCGGCCACAAGCTTCTGGCCGATCATCCGGCCTGTGCCGAGGCGCTGGCGAAATACCGCATCAATCCCGGCAATGTCGGCTTCAAGGACAAGAAGGACAAGCAGTTCGGCGAGATCGTCGAAATGGCGATCCGTTATGACAAGCCGGTTCGCATCGGCGTCAACTGGGGGTCGCTCGATCAGGAACTGCTGACGACGCTGATGGACAAGAACAAGGAGGAGGGGTTCCCGCTCTCCGCCCGTCAGGTCACCCGCGAAGCCATCGTCCAGTCGGCGCTGATTTCCGCCGAGCTTGCCGAAGAAATCGGCCTGCCACGCAACCGCATCATTCTTTCGGCGAAAGTCAGCCAAGTGCAGGACCTGATTGCGGTTTATTCGATGCTGTCGGAACGGTCCGACCACGCTTTGCATCTTGGTCTTACCGAGGCCGGCATGGGTTCCAAGGGCATCGTCGCATCGTCTGCCGCCATGGGTTACGTGCTGCAGCACGGCATCGGCGACACGATCCGTGTGTCGCTGACACCGGAGCCGAACGGAGACCGCACCCGTGAGGTGCAGGTGGCGCAGGAATTGCTGCAGGTCATGGGTTTTCGCCAGTTCATTCCGGTCGTTGCGGCATGTCCTGGCTGTGGGCGCACCACGTCCACCGTCTTCCAGGAACTTGCGCAGAACATCCAGAACGACATTCGCAAGAACATGCCGCTCTGGCGGGAAAAATATCCCGGCGTCGAGGCGCTCAATGTCGCCGTCATGGGCTGCATCGTTAATGGCCCCGGCGAAAGCAAACATGCCGATATCGGCATTTCGCTGCCCGGTACCGGCGAAAGCCCAGCCGCACCGATCTTCATCGATGGAGAGAAGGCGCTTACCCTGCGTGGTCCCAACATCGCCGCCGATTTTGAAGCGCTTGTGATCGATTACATCGAAAAGCGTTTTGGCCGGAAAGATGCGGCGGAGTAAAAACTACCGTGAAAATGCCGGAATTCCACTGTCATACCGCCTGAACCTTTCGGAGCACCAAAACACATGATCAAAAAAATCGCGATCGTTGCCCTTTGCGGGACCTATCTTTCCGCCTGCACCACGACCGATCCCTATACGGGTGAGCAGAAGATGTCGAACACGGCCGGCGGTGCTGGCATCGGCGCTGTCGTCGGCGCTCTCGGTGGTCTGGCTGTCGGCGGCTCGCCGGTCGGTCGCCGCAACGCCGCGCTCATCGGCGCCGGCGTTGGTGCGCTCGCCGGTGGCGCCATCGGCAACTATATGGATGGCCAGGAGTCCGAGCTTCGCGCCCAGCTTCAGGGAACCGGCGTTTCCGTCAGCCGCCGTGGCGACAGCATCGTTCTCAACATGCCGTCGAATATCACCTTCGCGACGGATCAGGATCAGGTTATTCCGCCGTTCTACCAGACGCTCGATTCCGTCGGCATCGTGCTGAACAAGTTCAACCGCACGCTGATCGACATCAACGGCCATACCGATTCCACCGGCAGCCAGCAGCACAATCAGGCGCTTTCGGAGCGTCGTGCGGCGTCTGTTGCAAACTATCTCGGCGCACGCGGCGTCGACCAGCGCCGTATCTCGACGCTCGGCTTCGGTGCCTCGCAGCCGATTGCCTCGAATGCCTCATCTGATGGCCGCGCACAGAACCGTCGTGTCGAAGTGTTGATTTCGCCGCTCAAGGGCTGATCAGGCTGAAAAACGATGAGCCGGGAAACCGGCTCAGCTTTTCCGTTCTGCGATAAATCTTGCGGCCGCGATGAGAATCGCGGCCTTTTCGCCATAGGGCTCCAGAAGTTCGCTGGCTTCGGTCACCTGTTCCTGAAGCTTGCCGCGCGCCCAGTCTTCACCGCGCAACGCGACCAGCGTTCCCTTGCCGCGTGCGGCATCCTTGCCGGTCGCCTTGCCCATGGTGGCGGCGTCTGCCGTCAGATCCAGAAGATCGTCGGCAAGCTGGAAGGCGAGGCCGATCTTTTCGCCGAAGAGACGCAATTTTTGCCGTTCGGAAACATCGCTGCCGGCGATGATCGCTCCCGCCTCGCAGGCGAAACGCAGCAGAGCGCCGGTTTTCATAGCCTGCAATGTAACAATGCCTGTCTCATCCGGCGTCTTCTTTTCCGCTGCAAGATCGAGCGCCTGCCCGCCTGCCATACCACCAATGCCCGCCGCACGGGCAAGCGCCAGCACGAGTGCTGCCTTGCGCTCGGCTTCGAGGGGATTTTCGTCCGAAGCGATAATATCGAAGGCCAGTGTCAGCAGGCTGTCGCCTGCAAGAATCGCGGTCGCCTCATCGAATTTGCGGTGCACTGTTGGTTGGCCACGGCGCAGATCGTCGTCGTCCATGGCCGGCAGATCGTCATGGACCAGAGAGTAACAATGCAGGCATTCCAGCGCGGCACCGACATAAAGAGCTGCTTCGGCGTCTCCGCCGGTGAGGGCCGTGCTTTCGATGACGAGGAAGGGCCGCAGGCGTTTGCCGCCGTTCAGCACACCATGGCGCATGGCGTCGAGCAGGTTTTGCGGACGCGTGATCTCGTCCACGCGTTCCTCTGCGGACAGCAGGCGGGCAAGCAGGGATTCGGTCTTTGCCGCGTTATCGCGCAGCCTCGTTTCGAAATTCGTCATCTGAGCGTCCATGCCGCGCTCTTTGGCATGCTGCACGAATGCAGGCAAACCTTTTCGTGATTCGCAGCTGCAACTGCTTGACCGGACTCGCCTTGAAGGCGGCAATGGAATATGAAAGGCTTCGATTGGTGCGGGGCTTTGACGAATATTGAGCAGTACGCCTGAAAGCGACGCAGATTACGCCGTGCTGGCGGAAGACCGGAGCAGTCCGAAGGTGGATTTTCGCACGTTGGCAAAGCGTATCGTCATGACCTTGCTGGCATTGCTGATCCTGCCTTATCTGTTGATCCCGGTTTATGCGCTGCCGTTCTTCCGGCCTGTCTCGACGCTGATGCTTGCCGATCTGGTGACCCTGCAGGGCTATGACCGCCGCTGGGTGCCGCTCGAGGATATTTCTCCGCGCCTTGTGCAATCCGTGATGATGTCCGAGGACGGGCAATTCTGTTTCCATGGCGGCGTCGACTGGAACCAGATGCAATCGGTCGTCAGCAATGCGCTGGAGGGGGCCTCCACCCGTGGCGCCAGCACCATTCCGATGCAGACGGCCAAGAACCTGTTTTTATGGAACGGCCGCTCGTTCTTACGCAAGGGGCTGGAGTTGCCGCTGGCGGTCGCGGCGGATTTCATCTGGTCCAAGAAGCGTATGATGGAAATTTATCTCAACGTTGCCGAATGGGGACCGGGCATTTACGGCATCGAGGCCGCCGCGCAGCACCATTTCAAGGTGCCGGCTGCAAAACTCAGTTCCCGTCAGGCGGCGCTGCTTGCCGTTTCCCTGCCCAATCCCATTGACCGTGTCGCCAGCAAGCCGGGGCGCGGTCTCCAACGTCTCGCTGGTCTTATCGAACGGCGTGCACGCGCCTCCGGCGGCTATGTCGGCTGCGTGCTTGACTGATATCTGCCTGCGGCTTCAGCCTTTTCTAAAAATGTAGTCGGTTTCCTGACGCAGGGTCTCGCCGGGACGCAGGATCGCGTATGGGAAATCGGGGTGATTGACGGCGTCCGGCCATATCTGCGTTTCCAGACAAAAACCGGCGAACGGGCCATAGTGGCGGCCATCGAGGCCGGGGACCGGAACGTCCAGCTTGAAGGCCGAGTAGAGCTGCACGCCGGGCTCGGTGGTATGAACCTCAAGGGCGATACCGGAGGCCGGCGAATAGGCGCGGGCGACCTTGCGTTTTGCCCGGCGCTCGGGCGAAAGGCAGAAATTATGGTCGTATAGAACCTGCTCGCCATCCTCTTCCCGCCGCATCGGCGTCGGCTGGCGCAAATCGAAGACGGTGCCTTCGACAGAACGAATTTCGCCTGTCGGTATCTGTCTGTCGTTGGTCGGCAGGTAAAAGTCAGCGGCGATGCTGATCTCATGTCCAAGGGCGGTATCTGCGCCGTCGAGATTGAAATAGGAGTGCTGGCAGACATTGGCGATGGTCGGTTTGTCGGTCACCGTTTCATAGACCACCGAAAGCACGCCGCCGTCGAGGATGGTATAGGTGGCGGTAACCGTGCAATTGCCGGGGTAACCGGCGCGGCCGTCGGGATCGATGATCTGCAGGACCGCATGGCTTTCGCCATGTTCCATCAGCATCCAGTTGCGTTTGCCCATGCCGTCGCTGCCGCCGTGTAGGTGGGTGACGCCTTTTTCGTTCAGTTCCAGCTGATATTCGTGTCCGTCGATCGAGAACCTGCCGTCACCGATGCGGTTGGCATTGCGGCCGGGCGTGGCGCCGAAATAGGAGGAGTATTTGTAGTCCTCGAATTTATCGAAGCCGAGAACGAGCGGCGACTGGTGGCCCTCAAGGCGCAGATCCTGAATGACCGCGCCCCAGGTGATGACTTTGGCCGTCAGCCCGCCTTTCGAGATGGTGACGCGCTCGACCTTTTCTCCGGTCGCCGTGAAACCGAAATTCTCCCGTGCCGCCGCATCGCTCATTCCATCATTCTCCCGATTTTCGTGAATTGCCGGGCGGACGTTGCGTCATTTTCCGGCAATTCGCAATCCCGCAATTTAAGCGGCCAGTTCACCGATGGCTTGAGGATCATAGGGTGTCGTCTGGTATATCTCGTTGATCCAGTTACCGAAAAACAAATGGGCATGGCTGCGCCAGCGGTTGAGTGGCGCCAGTTCCGGGTCATTATGTGGAAAATAATCATGCGGCAGCTTGATTGGAACACCGGCGTTCACGTCGCGGAAATATTCATCCGAAAGTGAGGTCGAATCATATTCGACATGGTTGAACATATAGAGCCGGTTGCCCTTTTTCTCATGCGCCAGACACACGCCCATTTCCTCGGATTCCATCAGGATTTCCAGCTCGGGGTGTTTTTCGATGTCGGCGCGGCGCACTTCCGTCCAGCGCGAGACAGGAACCTGAAAATCGTCCGAAAAACCGTTCAGGTAGATGGAAGAGGGGCAGAGATTACGGTGGCGATAGACCCCGAAAGCCTTTTCCTTCAACTCGTATTTCGGCACGCCATGAAAATGGTAGATGGCGGCCATCGCGCCCCAGCAGACGTTCAGCGTCGAATGGACGTTGGTCTGCGTCCAGTCGAAAATCTTTTGCATCTCCTCCCAGTAGGTGACGTCTTCATAGTCCAGCATCTCGATAGGCGCGCCGGTGATGATGAAGCCGTCGAACTTGCGGTGGCGCACTTCCTCCCAGGTCTCGTAGAAGGAGAGAAGGTGTTCTTCCGGCGTGTTCTTGGCACGATGTCCGCCGATGCGGATCAGCGAAAATTCCACCTGCAGCGGCGATGCACCGACGAGGCGCGCCATCTGTACTTCCGTCTTGATCTTGTTCGGCATGAGATTGAGAAGCCCGATCTGGAGCGGGCGGATATCCTGCCGGATGGCCGCCGTTTCGGTCATGACCCGCACGCCCTCATGAACGAGGGTTTCGTAAGCGGGAAGCGTATCGGGAATCTTGATCGGCATGTCGAACTCTCTTTTCGGATGACGTAAAGAACGTTGCGAAAACAAAAAAACCGGCAGCGAAATCGCAGCCGGTCCCAGGAAATTGCCTTTTTCCTCGACCCTTTAGCGACTTCTTTAAAGTGGCTGCAAGCCGGTCGGCAAATCACCACTGAGGCGTTTCATAATCCCGAAGCCGAGGAAAATCAATATCGGCTGATTTCATCGGGTTTCTGCCTTTCCATTTTTGGCTGAGGTGCGATAAGGCAGGGCATGAATACAGAACGCTTCACCATTCTGCTTGGCGGCGATGTCACCGTTACCGACCGCCTGAAAGCGGCGGTTGCGGGTAGCCGTGTGATCGCGGCCGATGGCGGCATGCGCCATGCCGCACCGCTTGGCCTTACGCCGGAGCTTTGGGTGGGAGATTTCGATTCCACCGGTAAAGACCTGCTGGATGCCTGGCCAGATGTGGTGCGGCAGCCTTACCCGGCCGCAAAGGCCGTGACGGATGGCGAGATCGCAGTGTCGGAGGCTGTTGCCCGCGGCGCGCGTTCTCTGGTGCTCGTCGGTGCGCTCGGTGGAGCGAGAAGCGACCATGCGCTTCAGCATCTTCTTTATGCGGTGACGCTTGCCGAACGCGGTCTGGAAGTTACGCTGACGTCAGGTGAAGAGGAGGCCCGTCCGCTGCTCGCCGGTTCGTTTGATCTCGATCTACCGCCCGCTTCGCTGTTTTCCGTTGCCGGGTTTACCGACCTTGCGGGGCTCGATATCGGCAATGTGCGCTATCCTCTCAGTGATTTCGCGCTTGCTTTCGGTTCGTCCCGCACTATTTCCAATGTCGCGAATGGCGGCCTTGTGCATTTTTCGCTGAAAAGCGGCAAAGCCATCGTGCTCGCCCGCCCTTATGATCTGACCGGAGCCTGACGCCTTGGCACCCCCAATTTTGAAACTCGACGACATCAAGCTGACTTTCGGCGTGACCCCGCTGCTCGACGGCGCCAATCTTCAGGTGGAACCGGGCGACCGTATCTGCCTCGTCGGGCGCAACGGCTCGGGCAAATCGACCCTGATGAAGATCGCGGCCGGTCTGGTCGAGGCGCAATCGGGTGAGGTTTTCCGTCACCCCTCTGCTACCATCCGTTATTTGGAACAGGCGCCGGATTTCGCCGATTACGACACGGTGCAGGCCTATGCAGAAGCGGGGCTCGGGCCTGGCGACGATGCCTATCGTGTTACCTATCTTCTCGAGCATCTCGGTTTGACGGGGCAGGAGCATCCGGACAGTCTTTCCGGCGGTGAAGCGCGGCGTGCGGCCCTTGCCCGCGTCATGGCGCCCGAACCCGATATTCTGATGCTGGACGAGCCGACCAACCATCTGGACCTGCCCACCATCGAATGGCTTGAAAGCGAGTTGCAGCAGACGCGCAGCGCGCTGGTGCTGATTTCGCATGACCGGCGTTTTCTGGAGAAGGTTTCGACCTCGACAGTATGGCTGGATCGCGGCCAGTCCCGCCGTCTCAACCGCGGTTTTGCGCATTTCGAGGAATGGCGCGACAAGGTGCTGGAAGAGGAAGAGCTGGAGCAGCATAAGCTCGGCAAGGCCATCGAGCGCGAAGAACACTGGATGCGTTACGGCGTGACCGCGAGACGCAAGCGCAACATGCGCCGCGTGGGCGAGCTTCAGGCGATGCGCGCGGATTATCGCGGCCACAAAGGACCGCAGGGCAGCGTGCAGGCGACGGCTGCGGAGGTGCGGGAATCCGGCAAGCTGGTCATCGAGGCAGACGCCATCACCAAGTCTTACGGCGAGCGTGTGATCATCGCGCCGTTTTCGCTGCGGGTGCATCGTGGCGATTGTATCGGCCTCGTCGGACCGAATGGTGCCGGAAAGACTACGCTTTTGAAGATGCTGACCGGCCAGCTTCAGCCCGATAGCGGCACGGTGAAGCTCGGCACCAATCTGGAGATCGCGACGCTCGACCAGAAGCGTGAGGATCTCAATCCAAACGATACGCTCGCCCATTATCTGACCGATGGGCGGGGCGACAATCTGCTGGTCAATGGCGAGCTGAAACATGTGACGGGTTACATGAAGGACTTCCTGTTCCAGCCGGAACAGGCCCGCACACCAATCCGCAACCTCTCCGGTGGGGAGCGTGCCCGTCTTATTCTGGCGCGTATTCTGGCAAGGCCGACCAACCTTTTGATCCTCGACGAGCCGACCAACGATCTCGATATCGAAACGCTCGATCTGTTGCAGGAAATCGTCGCGGGTTTTTCCGGCACGGTCATCCTCGTCAGCCACGACCGCGATTTTCTCGACCGTACCGTCACCTCCACCATCGCGCCTACCAATCCGGACCAACCAGACGGACGCTGGATCGAATATGCCGGCGGTTATTCGGATATGATGGCGCAGCGCAAGGGTGCTGCGGAAGAGAAACGCAAAGCCGAGAAGCAGGAAAAGGCAAAGGCCGCACCTTCGGCTTCCGCGTCGCAGGACCCTTCAAAGGCCAAGGGCAAGCTTTCCTTCAAGCAGAAATTCGCGCTCGAAAATCTTCCGAAGGAGATGGAAAAGACGCAAGGCGAGATCGCCAAGCGTGAGGAGCGCATGGCCGATCCCAATCTGTTCACCAGAGATCCGGCTACCTTCAACATGCTGGCGAAGGAAATGACGAAGCTGCGCGAAAAGCTCGAGACCATGGAAGAAGAATGGCTGGAGCTGGAGATGCTGCGCGAGGAAATTGAAGGCTGACGGCGGTTGCGATTTCTTGACTGGGGCCTCATCCGCCTTTGACAGGGAGATGGAATTGCCGTTTTCTGTGCCGGTTCGGAGGAGTTCAGAAAATGCGCATGATCTTCGTCAATCTGCCCGTCAAGAATATCGAGACATCCAGAAGCTTCTTCACGGCGCTCGGTTTCAGCTTCAATCCGGAATATTCGGATGATCGCACGCTCTGCATGATCGTCGAAGAGAACATCTTCGTGATGCTTCTTCAGGAAGAGCGTTTTCGCGATTTCATCAATGGTGATATCGCCGACGCGACGCGCAGCACCGAGGTTTTGACCTGTCTCACTGCGGCAAGCCGCGAGGAAATCGACCGGATGATCGAAACGGCGCTGGCCTCCGGTGGCAGCGGCTGGAAACCCGTTCAGGATCACGGCTTCATGTATGCCGGCAGTTTTCAGGATCCCGACGGTCACGTCTGGGAACTGGTGCATATGGCAGCGCTGGGCTGACGGCAGCCATCTTGCCAATCTGAAGCGGCGCGATTACATCTCGTTTTGATCTAACGGGGTGTCTTTCGTATGTTTATGCGAAAGGCTGAGAGGCTTGCCAACCCGAAGAACCTGATCCGGTTCATACCGGCGGAGGGATTAGACGGCTTCAAGGCAAGCGGCTATTTCCCTTTTCGTTTTTTGAGGAGATACCCGTGCGCCGTCGTCTTTTCCTGAATTCCCTTGTTGCCGCTTCGCTGTTTTTGCCCGGTCTTGCCGCTGCGCAGGACAGGCAAGAACTGACCGTCTACACCTATGAAAGCTTCGTTTCCGAATGGGGTCCGGGCCCCAAGGTGAAGGAGGCTTTCGAGAAGGTGTGCGATTGTACGGTCAACTTCGTTGGTGTGGCGGACGGTGTGGCGCTGCTCAACCGTCTGAAGCTTGAAGGGACGGGGTCCAAGGCGGATGTCGTGGTCGGTCTCGACACCAACCTTGTCGCGGAAGCAAAGCAGACCGGTCTTTTCGATATCAGCGGTATCGATGCATCGGCGGCCAAGGTGCCCGGCAATTATAAGGACGATGTTTTCGTACCCTATGATTACGGTCATTTCGCCGTCATCTATGATACGCAGACGGTGAAGAACCCGCCGACCAGCCTGAAGGACCTCGTGGAAGGCGACCCCTCGCAGAAAATCGCCATTCAGGACCCGCGCACTTCCACGCCGGGGCTTGGCCTGCTGCTGTGGGTGAAATCCGTTTACGGCGACAAGGCGCCGGAAGCCTGGGCGAAGCTCAGGAAGCGCATTCTCACCGTCACGCCGGGCTGGTCGGAATCCTACGGCCTCTTTACCAAGGGTGAGGTACCGATGGTGCTCTCCTACACCACGTCGCCGGCCTATCACATGGTCTCGGAAAAGACGGATCGTTATCAGGCTGCGGCTTTCTCTGAAGGACATTACATCCAGATCGAGGTGTCCGGCCTTCTCAAAAATGCACCGCATAAGGAGCTGGCGAAACAGTTTCTGGCCTTCACGCTGACATCAGGTTTTCAGGATGCCATTCCGGAAAACAACTGGATGATGCCGGTTGCGGCAACGTCGAAGCCCTTGCCGGAGGCGTTTTCCAAACTCGTCGTGCCGCAGAAGACCTTTCTGATGGACCCGGAGGAGGTGGCGATGAACCGCAAGGCATGGATCGATGAATGGCTTGCGGCCATGAGCATGAATTGAGGAAGAGGCACACCCGCGCATGATGCTGCGTCGCGATTACAGGTGGTCGATCATTGCTGGAACGGCGGCGTTTGCCGCCGTTTTCCTGTTCATGGCGCTCGCCGTCGCGGCCCTCCTGTCTTTCGATGCCGGTGCATCCACTGCTGGAATCATGGATGCCTATACGCTGCGCATCCTGCGCTTCACGCTTTATCAGACAACGCTCTCCACCGTTCTTTCCGTCGCTCTTGGCCTGCCGGTGGCGCTGGCGCTTTCCCGTCGACAGGATTTTCCGGGACGGATATGGATCATCAGGTTGATGGCGGTGCCGATGGGGCTGCCGGTCATCGTCGGCGCCTTCGGCATCATCGCCATCTGGGGCAGGCAGGGTGTTTTGAATACGGCCCTCGTTTCTGCCGGTGCAGATGAGCCTTTCAATATTTATGGCCTTTCCGGCATTCTCATCGCGCATGTGTTTTTCAATCTGCCGCTTGCGGTTCGGCTGATGCTGGCAGGGCTGGAGCGCATTCCGGGTGAATATTGGCGGATGGCGGCAAGTCTCGGCATGGGGCCGGTTTCGGTTTTCCGTTTCATCGAATGGCCGGCCGTCTCGCGGCTCGTTCCGGGCATTGCCGGGCTTGTCTTCATGCTGTGCGCCACCAGCTTCACACTCGTACTTCTGCTTGGCGGCGGTCCGGCGGCGACGACGCTGGAGGTGGCGATCTATCAGGCTTTGCGGTTCGATTTCGATCCGCAGCGGGCGATCGCGCTTTCTGTTTTGCAAATTGCCCTCACCGCAATCCTGCTCGGCCTTCTTGCCTTTTTGCCGTCGCCCGAAGCAGAAATCGCCACGCTTGGTCGTCCTCTTCGCCGTTTCGACGGCAAAGGCGTTGGTGCCCGTCTCTGGGATGGGACGGCAATCGTTCTGGCGGTTCTGCTGATTGGCCTGCCGCTTGTCGCCATAACCGTCTCGGGCTTGAGTGCCGATCTGCCGCGCCTTTTGTCCGCGCCGATCTTCTTGCGCGCAGCGGCCACCAGTCTTGCAATCGCCGCGCTCTCCGCAATCCTCGTCGTGCTCACTTGCATGGCCATCATCGCTGCGCGACAGGCCGTGGGCTCCAGACGGCACGCGGCTCAGCCCTTGCGCTTTCTGTCTGTCACACTCGGGGCGGGGTCGTCGCTCGTGCTGCTGGTGCCGCCCGTCGTGCTGGGAAGCGGGTGGTTCCTGTTGTTGCGGCCATTCGGTGATGTCAGTTTTTATGCCCCCGTCCTCGTGGCGCTGATCAACATGCTGATGGCGTTGCCGCTTGCGATGCGGGTGCTGGAACCGGCCTTCGCCAGCCACTTTTTGCGCACCGGCCGGCTATCCGCCAGTCTCGGGCTTCAGGGCTGGACGCGGCTGCGGTTTGCCGATCTGCCGGTTCTGCGGCGGCCTTTGCTCATGGCGTTTTCCTTCGCCATGGCGCTGTCGCTCGGTGACCTAGGGGCGGTTGCCCTGTTCGGATCGGAAAGTTTCGTCACCTTGCCATGGCTGGTTTATAGCAATATGGGCAGCTACCGCACCAATGATGCCGCCGGATACGCGTTCATCCTTGGCGTCGTCTGCCTGCTGCTCGCCGCAGGCGGTGTCTCACGGCAGTCGCAACCGGCAGGGGCGCAATCAGCAAGGGCGAGCATATGACAGGCGGCGATTTTGCAGTGGAGCTGGACAAGGTCAGGCTGAGGCTCGGAACGCAGGATTTCGATCTTGATTGTGCATTCCCGCAGGGCAAAATAACTGCCGTCGTCGGCGCATCCGGTTCGGGAAAATCGACGCTCCTCAATCTCATCGCGGGTTTCGAAATACCCGATTCCGGCCGCGTGCTGATCGGTGGGCAAGACATGAAGGCGCTCGACCCTTCCGAAAGACCGGTATCATCGATCTTTCAGGATAATAACCTTTTCGCCCATCTTGATATCTTTACCAATATCGCGCTTGGCGTCAGCGCCGGGTTGAAATTGCGGGCGGAAGACCGTCAAAGGATCGAGATGGCGCTAACACGCGTGGGTCTGTCGGGTTTCGATAAACGTTTGCCCGGCACGCTTTCCGGCGGGGAAAGACAAAGGGCGGCGCTGGCACGCGCGCTGGTCCGAAAAAAACCGGTCATGCTGCTTGATGAGCCTTTCGCCGCGCTCGATCCGGGGCTGCGGGCGGGCATGACGTCCCTGCTTCTCGACTTGCATGCCGAAACAAAAAACACGGTGGTTATTGTCACGCATCATCCCGACGACATAAGAAAGCTGGCGCAACGGGTGGTTTTTCTTGATCGCGGTCGGGTCGTCTACAGTGGCGCGACCGCAGATTTCTTCGCCACACAAAATGTGAAGGCGGTGGACAGTTTTCTGAACGGCTGATCGCCTTATTTTCGACGCGCGCCGCTGGCAATCGCTTTAGATGACTTCAATGGCGCTAATTTGCACTTGCTAGTTTCAAGTTGTTGCCCGAGAAAAGACGAGAATTATTGCGTTCTTCAGGAATATTCCGGACTTGATGGATCGTTTTTACCGTTTCGACATTCATGGCTCGTTGGGGCGAATCTGTTATTCTGGTCTGCAATTAACGGATGATCAGGAACGTTAGGGGCAGGCATACAGAATGAGAAATAGCATGACTGCACAGTGGAGGCTCTTCTCCCGTTCAGGTCTTCGCCGTTCGGGCAGGACGATTGCAGCCTGTTCCGTGCTGGCTGCATCCGCTGTGCTTCTGTCATCGTGCCAGTCTCTTTTCAGCCCTGCCTACCAATCCACGTTGCGCCCATCGGACAATCCACAGACCGTGGAAGAGGTGCAGAAGAACGATCCCCGTGCCCAGATGGGCGCGCGCGAGCACCCCCGCATCGTGGCGAGTTATGGCGGTGAATATCGGGACGCCAAAACGGAACGGCTTGTCGCCCGCATCGCCGGTGCGCTGACGGCCGTGTCGGAAAATCCGCAGCAATCCTATCGCATTACCATCCTGAACTCGCCGGCCATCAACGCCTTTGCGTTGCCGGGCGGCTATCTTTACGTAACGCGCGGGCTTCTTGCTCTCGCCAACGATGCCTCGGAAGTGGCCGCCGTGCTTTCGCATGAGATGGGCCATGTCACCGCGAACCACGGTATCGAGCGCCAGCGCCGGGAAGAGGCGGAGGTGATTGCAAGCCGCGTGGTCGCCGAGGTGCTGTCGAGCGATCTTGCCGGCAAGCAGGCGCTTGCGCGCGGCAAGCTGCGGCTTGCGGCCTTTTCGCGCCAGCAGGAATTGCAGGCGGACGTGATTGGTGTGCGCATGCTGGGTGAGGCCGGTTACGACCCCTTCGCATCCCCGCGTTTTCTGGATTCCATGGCGGCCTATGCGCGGTTTTCCTCGGCGGACCCTGAAAACGACCAGAGCCTCGACTTTCTTTCCAGCCACCCCAACACGCCGCAGCGCATCGAGCTTGCGCGCCGGCATGCCCGCGCCTTCGGCCAGGAGGGCCAAGTCGGGGATCGTGGCCGCGACTGGTTTCTGGATGGCATAGACGGTCTGCTTTACGGCGACAGCCCGCAGGAAGGTTATGTCCGGGGTCAGACGTTCCTGCACGGAACTCTCGGTATCCGCTTCGACGTGCCGGAAGGTTTCGTCATCGACAACAAGGTGGAGGCTGTTCTCGCGACGGGGCCGGGCGATGTGGCCATTCGTTTTGACGGCGTGGCCGATCCTAAACAGACCACTCTTGCCAACTACCTGACCAGCGGCTGGGTTGCGGGCTTGATGCCGGAAACCGTGAAGGAAATCCAGATCAACGGTCTGGAGGCCGCGACAGCCCGGGCGACGGCGGACAAATGGGATTTCGACGTGACCGTCATCCGTGTCGGGCAGCAGATATTCCGTTTCCTGACGGCGGTGCCGAAGGGCAACACGCAGCTCGATTCCATCGCCAATGTGCTGCGCACGAGTTTCCGCAAAATGACTCCGCCGGAGATTGCTTCTCTGAAACCGCTACGGGTGCGGGTGGTGACGGTGAAGCCCGGTGAAACGGTGGCGACGGTTGCCGCAAGGATGATGGGAACCGACCGCAAGCTCGACATGTTCCGCATGATGAATGCGATGAGCGCCACCGCGACACTTCAGCCCGGCCAGCGGGTGAAGATCATTTCGGAATGAGATCCCAACAAAAAACCCCGGATCGCTCCGGGGTTTTTGTTTCAGGCGCTATCGATAATTACCGCCACTCGCGAACATCAACGAAATGACCAGCGATCGCGGCTGCCGCCGCCATGGCGGGGGAGACGAGGTGGGTGCGGCTTTTGTAGCCCTGCCGGCCCTCGAAATTGCGGTTCGAGGTGGAGGCACAGCGTTCGCCGGGCTTCAGGCGGTCGTCATTCATGGCGAGACACATGGAGCATCCCGGTTCGCGCCATTCGAAACCGGCTTCGAGGAAAATCTTGTCCAGACCTTCCTTTTCCGCCTGTTCCTTCACGAGACCGGAGCCGGGCACGATCATGGCCGAGACGGTGGACGCAACCTTGCGGCCATCGACGATCTTCGCTGCGGCGCGAAGATCTTCGATGCGGCCGTTGGTGCAGGAGCCGATGAAGACGCGGTCGATAGCGATATCGGTGATGCGGGTGCCGGGTTTCAGGCCCATGTAGTCCAGCGCACGCCATTTGGAGGTACGCTTGTTCTCTTCCGCGATATCGTCAGGATTGGGGACGATGCCCTCAACGGAGGTCACGTCCTCGGGCGATGAGCCCCACGAGACGATCGGCGGCAGATTGGCTGCGTTCAGCACCACGACCTTGTCATAATGCGCACCTTCGTCGGATTTCAGCGTCTTCCAGTAGGCGATGGCCTCTTCCAGCGTCTCGCCCTTCGGCGCGCGCGGCTTGTCCTTGATGTAATCGAAAGTGGTTTCATCAGGTGCGATCAGACCGGCGCGGGCGCCGCCCTCGATGGTCATGTTGCAAACCGTCATACGGCCTTCCATGGAGAGCGAACGGATCGCCTCGCCTGCAAATTCGATCACATGGCCGGTGCCGCCCGCCGTACCGATCTCACCAATAATGGCGAGGATGATATCCTTGGCGGTGACGCCGTCCGGAACCCTGCCATCGACACGCACCAGCATGTTCTTGGCTTTCTTCTGGATCAGCGTCTGGGTCGCCAGCACGTGCTCCACTTCCGACGTGCCGATGCCGTGCGCGAGCGCGCCGAAAGCGCCGTGGGTGGAGGTGTGGCTGTCGCCGCAAACGATGGTCATGCCTGGCAGGGTGAAGCCCTGTTCGGGGCCGACGATATGGACGATGCCCTGGCGCTTGTCGCGCTCGGAATAATATTCGACACCGAAATCCCTGGCGTTTTGCGCAAGCGCTTCCACCTGAATACGGCTTTCCTCGTTCTTGATGCCTTCCAGCCGATCGGCGGTGGTGGGCACGTTATGATCGACCACGGCGAGTGTGCGGGTGGGCGAGTGCACCGGACGGCCAGCAATGCGCAGGCCTTCGAAGGCCTGCGGGCTCGTCACCTCGTGAACCAGGTGACGGTCGATATAGAGAAGACAGGTTCCGTCCGGGTCACGATTGACGACGTGGTCGTCCCAGATCTTGTCATACAGGGTGCGGGGTGCGCTCATGGCTCTGTGCCTTGTCATGGAAAAGGTAAAATCAGGGTTCAGCAGGCGGTGGACAGCGGGTGCTGTCAGGCGAGCCTAAGTCGGCTATTGAGCGCCCCGGAAATGCGCGCGAAAAATCGTGCCGGCAGACGCTTGTGGTCCTGCAGCACATAAACATTCTGCGCGAGACATCCGAATTTAGATCCCATGAGGGACTTCATAGCAGATTGCCGGTTTCGCGGCAATATGAATGCATGCCGTCGGTAACGTCGTGTTTATGTGCGTTGCAGCATCGTTTCTGATAGTAAAAGGCCGCCTATGCAGCTGTTCCGTCTTTGGTCATGACGCAATGCAACTTGCGTATTTTGCGGCGCACATATAGATGGGTCCCCTTATCATTTGCATTTCGACGAGCAATCGAAGGGAGGAAAAGCACATGGTATCGGAAAAATCCCTTATCTCGAAGATCACCTGGCGGCTGATGCCGTTTCTTGGCCTTCTCTATCTCATCGCCTATATCGACCGGCAGAATGTCAGCTTTGCCAAGCTGCAGATGGTCGATGCGCTCAGCCTCAGCGAATATGCCTATGGTCTTGGCGCGTCGCTGTTTTTCATCGGCTATTTCCTCTTTGAGGTTCCGAGCAACCTGTTCCTCAACCGTTTCGGCGCCAGCAAATGGTTCGCCCGCATTCTGGTCTCTTGGGGCGCCGTCACCATTGCGCTCGCCTATACGCAGAACGCCACCATGTTCTACATCCTGCGTTTCCTGCTCGGGCTTTGCGAGGCTGGTTTCTTCCCGGGCGTGCTGTTCCTGATGACGCTCTGGTTCCCGCGTGATTATCGTGGACGGATGATTGGCCTGTTCATGATCTTCAGCGCGCTTGCCAATGCAATCGGCGCACCGCTTGGCGGCATGCTGCTCGACCTTGATGGCCTGCTCGGATATGCCGGGTGGGAATGGGTGTTTCTGGCAACGGGTATTCCCGCTGTGATCGCCGGCATCGTCACTTTCTTTTATCTTGATGATACGCCGGAAAAGGCGAAGTTCCTGACGCAGGCTGAAAAGGACTGGCTGAAGAACCGGCTGGCCGAAGAAAACAAGGGCATGGAAGAGCACGCGGAGGACGGCTTCAAGGCGCTGATCAATCCGCGCGTGCTGTTCATGGCGCTGTGCTATGTCGGTTTTCCGCTGGCGGCCTATGGTCTCAGCTACTGGCTTCCGACGATCGTGAAGGGCTTCGGCGTTTCCAATACCGCCAATGGCTTCATCAACATCATCCCCTGGGTGATCGTGGCTGTTGCGCTGTTCGTTGTGCCCCTGGCGGCCGACAAGGCCAAAAACAAGACGCCCTATATCGTCGGTCCCGCCTTCATCGGTGCATTTTGCCTGCTGATGTCGGCGTTGCTCACCAATCCGGTCTTGCAGTTCGCCTTCCTCTGCATTGCCGCTGCGGGCATTTTTGCCGGCCAGCCGGTGTTCTGGAGCCTTCCCGGACGTTTCCTTAAGGGGGCCGGTGCTGCCGCCGGCATCGCCGCAATCAATTCCGTCGGCAATCTGGGTGGCTTCGTGGCGCAGAATGTGGTGCCGTGGATCAAGGACCAGACCGGCAGTACGATTGCGCCGATGTTCTTCCTTGCCTTCTGCCTTGCGCTTGCAGGTGTGCTCGTCATCATCGCGGCGCGTAAAATGGGCAATCAGACAGAAGCCGCCTGATTTTCGGAAAGACAGACAGCCGGGTCTGCCGGCTGTCGCGACATTTTGGTCTGATGCACTCCGCACGGCCGTCTTCGTGAACCGCAATTCCCTCGTAAAGCATTGCGCTAAAAAAACGTGGCCCGGACATATAATCCGGGCCACGACCATTCTACGGAGTGTCGCTAGTGCACTTCTCTATGAGAGAATTATGCGGTGAACCAATCGTTACCGGTGAGGTGAACACCCGAAAGGACAATTTTCTCACCCTTGTGCTCGCCAGTCACGTTGTAGCTCAGGACGGTATCGTCATCGAATGTCGAGACCGCCCATTGATCGACTGTCGTGCCGACCAGCTTCAGCTTGTCCATGGCGGCATTGAAGCCGGAGATGGTGTCTGTGGCAAGGCTCTTCGCCATGTCGCCCAGATTGAAGACGAATGTATCGGCTCCACCGCTTGCAATGATCCGATCGATGCCCGTGCCGCCGGTCACCAGCGACGAAGCGAGCTTTACGCCGCTCAGGTTGATTTCATCATTACCTGCGCCGGCGTCGATCTTGACGGACGTGTAGCTGCCATCGGTGACGCCTGCGATACCACTCACGGTGCCGGCCTTGACGGTGACCGTATCGTTGCCTGCGCCGGTATCGATCTTGAAAGCGTTTACCCAGCTCTTATCGTTCGAAACGACAGATAGGTTGACCGTGTCGTTGCCCGCGCCGGTCGCGATGTTACCACGCTTGGCATTGTGAACTTCAACGTTGGACGAACCTGTGCCGCCGAGGAGAACGTCCACCTGAACGAAATCCTTGAACGTGAGGTTTTCAGAGGTATCGGACTGGGCGAGAGCGTTCTTCACCGAATTCCACGACGAACTTACGTCGAATGTGAAACCGTTCGCGTCGGAGTCGTAACCGACATCGACCTTGCCGCCGGCGCCGCTGCCGGGAACCGATACGGCCCCGACGTTGACCACGCCTGATTCGAGCGAAGAGCCGTTTTTGACTTGTGCCGTCGATTCCGTGAGGAGCTTATAAGTTTCCTGATCGACCAGACTGGTGAGTGACGAAACCGAAGCAGCACCGCCATTACCGAAAGTTACTTTTAAAGCCATTTTACTCTCCTACAAATTTTTGAGATTCGATTAATCGAAATTAAATTTATAATAAATATTACGGGCAATATTTAGTACATCATAAACGACAAGACAATATGAGAAATTGTTTTTTTCCGATAAATTCTCGTTCTTGGTGTATTTCGAAATATTCTCTAAAAAAAACTGCAATAAAAGTCGTTTACTCCTGCAGGAACGTCTTTTTAAGCCTGTCCTGGAATGGTTTTACAAAATAGGAAAGAACACTTCTTTCGCTCGTCTGTATGAAGACTTCGGCCGGCATGCCCGGGTATAACCGCCTGCCAGGCAAATGATCCATGCCGGTTTTGCTCGGCTTGATGCGCAGCGCATAATATGACGCCCCGGTGCGGGAATCTGTCTGCAGGTCCGGTGCGACGACGGCGACTTCAGCGTTTACATCCGGTGTGGTGCTTTGGTTGAAAGCGGTGAACCGGATGGTCACCGGCTGCCCGACGTAAATCTGGTCGATGTCGCTCGGAAGGACATTGGCGTCGATCGCAAGGTCTTCCTTCGCCGGCACGACCAGCATAAGCACTTCACCCGGTTGAATGATGCCGTTTATATTGTGCACCGACAGCTGGTAGATGCGCCCCGCGATCGGCGAGCGAATATCGAGGCGATCCAGCTGGTCACGCGTTGCCGCAAGCCGTTCTTCGTATTCCGCGACAGTCGCTTCGATTGAGGTCAAATCTTTTGTGACTTCGGATTTGCGGTCCTCGTCGAGCTGAAGCAACTGCAAGTCCATTTCGCTCAGCTTACCCACCGTCTGTGCACGCGAGGCCATATATTGGCCCTGCTGACCTTCGAGATTGGAAAGCTGGCGCTTGAGAAGATTGAGGCGCTGAAGTGTTACGAGGCCCTTCGCGTAGAGTTCCCGTGTCTTGGAAACGTCTTCCCTTACGATACTCAGTTCATTGTTGGTCGCCTCGATCTGAACGTCCATACCGCGCGCCTCGTCCGCGAGCTGATCCTTGCGCGTGGCTAACTGTTTTTTCATGCCGATCAGCGCGCTGCGACGGCTGTTGAAAAGGTTCTGCTCACTGTCGCTGAAAGTTTTGGCAGCTTTGGAATTGGTCAAGACAGCCAGATCTTCGGGAGTAGTGAAAGAGGACGCATCGGAAATTTCGGCCCACAGACGCGCGCGGCGCGCATAGACTTGCGCAAGCGTATTTTCGACGATGGACAGGTTTGCCCGAACGATTGTGCCGCTCAGCCGCAGCAAGACCTGACCGGCCTCCACCGTGTCACCTTCGGCAACATTGATCTCGCTGACGATGCCACCGGAAAGATGCTGAATTTTCTTGGAGTTTCCCTCGACAACAACCCGGCCCGTGGCCACGACCGCACCAGAAAGTTTCGCCAGAGCCGCCCAGCCGCCCAAACCGAAAAGAAGGCCGACGGCAAGAATGGTCACGGCCGCCGAGTGTTTGATAATGGATGCATTCGTCATGCCGGTTTTCTCTGCCTCACCCATTTTCGCTCACCCTGTTTTCCAGCTTGCGTATGTCTTCCTCTGTTTCGGACACCTGGCGAATATTCTGCCGCAGGATTTGCGCAAGCACCTCTTCCTTGGTGCCAAAGCGAAGCATGCGGCCGTTGCTCATCACCATCACGAGATTGACGCTTTCTATGGCGCTGGGGCGATGGGCGATAACGACGACGATGCCGCCCCGGCTCCTTACGTCGCCAATGGCGTTACGCAAGGCTGCCTCGCCTTCGCTGTCCAGATTTGAGTTCGGCTCATCGAGAATGACGAAGAACGGTTCTCCGAAAAGCGCTCTCGCAAGGCCGATGCGCTGTTTTTGTCCGCCTGACAATGCCTCTCCACGGTCACCGATATAGGTGTCGTAACCGTTCGGCAGGTTCAGGATCATTTCATGGACCTGAGCGGCCTTGGCTGCGGTAATGATAGCTTTCGCCGTCGCATCCCGATCGAAACGCGCGATATTTTGCGCCACCGTGCCCGGCATCAGCTCCACCTGCTGGGGCATGTAACCGATGGACTTACCGAGAAGGTCGAAATCCCACTGGTTCAGCGCAGCCCCATCGAAGCGCACGGAACCGCGTTCATAGGGCCAGATACCGGTTATCAAACGCGCCAGCGTGGATTTACCGGATGCGCTGGGGCCAATGATGCCAAGACCATCGCCCGCGTTCAGCGTAAAGGAAATATCGGCCACGGTGTCGCGCGCGCCATTGGGCGGACCGCCGGTCACGCGATCAATAGCCACGGTATATTTCGGTGGCGGCAGGGAGAGCGGCTGTGAGGGTTCCGGCACGAGTTGGAGAAACTCGTTGATACGCTTCCAGCCCTGTCGCGCGGTCATGAAGCTGCGCCAGTTTGCAATCGCATGTTCGACGGGGCCTAGCGCCTTCGCCGAGAGGATGGATCCTGCGATAATGCTACCCGCTGAGGCATTTCCCTCGATAACCAGCCAGGCGCCGATTGCCATCACACCCGATTGTATCAACAGGCGGAATGTTCGGGAAATCGCGCTGAGCGTACCCGCCGTGTCCGATGTCGACAGAGTGACGGCGCGATATCTGGAGTGCAGATCGTCCCACATCGATGTCACTGCACTCATCATGCCCATGGTTTTGATGGATTCGATGTTGCGCTGACTGCTGCCGACGAGTGCATTTCGCTGCCCGCGCACGGCATAAGCCTGCTTGGTCGCCCTTTCGGTGAGCCAGTTGGTTATGAGCGTCAACACGACAAGGACGAGAGCACCGCCGAGTACGGCAAAACCGATCCACGGATGCAGGGCGAAACAGATCAGCAGATAGATGGGCAGCCAGGGAATATCAAAGAAAGCTGCCGGCCCGGGGCCGGACAGGAACTGGCGTATCTGATCGAGATCGCCGACGATCTGCAGTCCGTCGATCTTGCCATAAGCGGCGAGCGGCGCGCTGATCGATGCCCTGAAGAGCTTTTGATTGAGCGCATCGTCCATATTGTCCGAGATGCGCGCCAATATCCGGCCGCGCAAAATGTCGAACCCCACAAGAAAGGCATAGAGAATAATCAGCAGAACAACCAGGGCGATAAGCGAGGGAATACTCTTGCTGGGCAGAATGCGGTCATAAACCTCCAGCATGAAAAGGGAGCCTGAGAGGTTAAGAATATTCATGAGCGCGCTGGCAAGGCCGACAGCGAAGAAAGCACGCTTATTTTTTGTTAAAAAGGAATTAAAGAAAAACATATCAACACCTGAAACTGCGCGAAAATTGCACAATACGTAAAACTAGGCAATGTTATTCGAGAATGTTCTAAAGAAATTAAGCGAAAGAATAAGTAGCAATACGACTTTGATCTTGATCTGTCGACATGAAGGCATCTCGAAGATAGGCGAGAGGCAAAGGGGGCGCTGGTTTCTGCGAACCGTAAAGTTGTCGATCGAATTTTTGTCGTATGTCGGCGCAACAAAAAAGGCGGTCCGAAGACCGCCTTTCCAGTAGATCCATCGAAATGGAAATCTTATTCCGCTGTGGCTTCTGCAGCCTTTGCTGCTTCTTCCGCTGCCTTGGCTTCTGCGGCTTCGGCTGCTGCCTTTTCGGCGGCGAGAGCCTGTGCTGCTGCTACCTTTTCAGCTTCCAGGCGTGCCTTTTCTTCGACAATTGCCTGGCGCTCGGATTCGTTCAGCTTGCGCGCGCGTGTACCAGTGTTTTCAACGATACGGGCAGCCTTGCCGCGACGATCGCGCAGGTAATAGAGCTTCGCGCGACGAACCTTACCGCGGCGAACGATTTCAACGCCTTCGACCAGCGGGGAGTAGATCGGGAACACGCGCTCGACGCCTTCGCCGTAGGAAATCTTGCGAACGGTGAAGCTTTCGGAAAGGCCACCGCCGGAACGGGCGATGCAAACGCCTTCGTAGGCCTGAACGCGGGTACGGGTACCTTCGGTCACGCGAACGTTGACGCGCAGCGTGTCGCCCGGAGAAAACTCAGGCAGGGTGCGCTTTGCTTCGATCTTGGCGGCCTGTTCGGCTTCCAGCTGCTGGATGATATTGGTCATGTTAACCTCTGATTTCTTCTGAAACAGCCAGAGCGCTCAACGATTGTCTTTCGGTCAATGCCTTCAGACTATGCCTTGCGGCAGGAGCGAGTTCGCCATTCTTTGCTTGCGGTTAAAGGGGAAAACCCCAATTCCAAGCGCGCACATATACGAGACTGCGCCATTTGTCATCCCTTCATGACAATATTTTATCAATTCTGCGCAGCATGCAGGCAGTTGCGAAGGCGTGTTTTGCCAGCTATGGCATGGCAACCTTGGGAGGGGCCATGTCGATTTTCATTATTCTGATGCTTTTTGCGACCGGTTTTCTGTCGGGCGTCGTTAATGCGATTGCCGGCGGCGGCACCTTCCTGACCTTCGGGGCGATGACGCTTGCCGGTCTGCCGCCCATCGTCGCCAATGCCACGTCGGCGATCGTGCAGTTTCCGGGCTACATCACTTCCGTGATTGCCTATGGGTCGGAAATCCGCGCCCACTGGCGCGAGGCGATCCTGCTGTCGGTCGTTTCGATCGTCGGCGGGCTTGCGGGGGCGCTTCTGTTGCTGTCGCTCGACAACCCCTCTTTCCGCCAGCTTGTGCCATGGCTGCTTCTCGCCGCCACTGCCGTTTTCGCCGCCAGCCCGTGGCTGCGGCCGAAGGCCAGTGCGGAGCGTTCGCCCGGCAACTTCACGAGCCTTGTCTTTCAGGGACTTGCCTCCGTCTATGGCGGCTTTTTCGGGGCGGGCATGGGCATCATGATGCTGGCCATCCTCGGAATGACTTCGGGCGGCAGCTACCATCATCTGAATGCGCTGAAGAACCTGCTGTCGGTGGTGATCGCCGTCATCGCCATTACGATCTTCGTCAGCGGCGGCGTCGTTTCCTGGTGGGCAGCCCTCATCATGTTTCCGGCGGCGGCACTTGGCGGATATGTGGGCGTGCACACGGCAAGGCGAGTGCCGCAATGGATCATCCGCTGGCTGGTGATTGCGGTCGGACTGATATTGACGGCTTATTATTTCGTCTCGACCTGAGCCTTTGCCTTCTCCAGAAGGTCGGGCCGTCTTTCCTTCGTCAGCGCAAGCGCCTGTTCGTGCCGCCACTTGTCGATGACGGCGTGGTTGCCGGAGGTCAGAACGGCGGGGATGTCGCGGTCTTCCCAGAGTTGCGGACGGGTATAATGCGGATGCTCCAATAGCCCGCCCTCGAAGCTTTCATGCACGCCGGAAAGATCGTTGCCCATGACACCCGGCAGAATGCGCACGATGGCATCCAGAAGCGTCAGGGCCGCCGGCTCGCCGCCGGAGAGGATATAGTCACCGATCGATACTTCCTCCAGCCCACGCGCATCGATCACCCGCTGGTCGACGCCTTCGAAACGGCCGCACACGATGATCGCGCCATCGCCCGCCGCCAGTTCGCGCACGCGGTCCTGCGACAGCGGTTGGCCGCGCGGGCTCATCAGCAGGCGCGGTCGCGTGTCTCCGTCAGAAACATGGTCGATGGCAGCGGCCAGAATGTCAGGTTTCAGCACCATGCCGGCGCCACCGCCTGCCGGTGTGTCATCGACGCTTCTGTGCCGGTCGGTGGCAAATTCGCGGATCTGCACGGCCTCAAGCGACCATTGCTCACGCTCCAGCGCCTTGCCGGCCAGCGAATATCCTAGATGCCCCGGAAACATTTCCGGGTAGAGCGTCAGAACGGTTGCCTTGAAGGTCATTGGTTTTATTTCTTGCCGAAAGGCGATGCGCCGGTTTCGTCTTTGTCGTCGGGATTGTCGATCAGGCCGGCGGCCATTGGATCGATGAGAATGCGTCTCGCCTCCAGATCGATTTCAAGCACGGCCGCCTCCGAAAAGGGAATGAGGGCGGGGCGGCGGCCTGCGCCCTTCAGTTCCAGCAGGTCACCCGCGCCAAAATCGTAGACGGCGCTGACGGCGCCATAACTTTTGCCTTCGGCATCGACGGCTTCCAGCCCTTCGAGATCGGCATAATAAAATTCGTCGTCGTCCAGTTCGTCATCCGGCAGATTGTCGCGTTCGATGAACAGTTCCAGCCCGTTCAGGCTTTCCGCCGCGTTGCGGTCGTTGATGCCCCTGAAGCGGACGACGACGACATTCTTGCTCTCGCGAACCTCCAGAATTTCGAAGACGCGGCCATCGGCGCTGACCAGATTGCCATAGTCGCCGAGCGCCATCGGTTCGTCCGTATAGGTGCTGACACGGACTTCGCCGCGCAATCCCTGTGCGCCGCCGATCTTTGCCATGAGTATCGGGTTTTCCAGCTTTGCCATCGGGCCGTCCGTCTTCTGGTGTTGGTTGCGTCTGGTTTACAGCATCGGCGTGAAAATCGGAATCGATTTCACAGGGCACGATGCGCAGATTCAACACGTTAGAGCATAGTTCCTGAGGCTCTAAAGTTTATTGATGCCAAAATAAACAAAAAACGGGCGGCATGGAAAACCACGCCACCCGTTCTCTAAAATTCTAATGCAGATTATTCTGCAGCAGAGGCTTCTGCTGCGGCAGCAGCTGCATCTTCAGCCTTCTGCTTCTTTTCTGCAACGCGTTCCAAAGCGCGCTTGCCCGGCAGTGCCTTTTCCGGGTTGCTGCGAACGGCGCGCTCGGCAACGCCGGCCTCTGCGAGGAAGCGCAGAACGCGGTCGGTCGGCTGTGCGCCCTTGGCGATCCATTCCTTGATGAGGTCAGCCTTCAGCTCGATGCGCTGCGGGTTGTCCTTGGCAAGCATCGGGTTCCAGGAACCAACCTTCTCGAGGAAACGGCCGTCGCGGGGCGAACGGGCGTCAGCAACGACGATCTGGTAATACGGGCGCTTCTTGGAACCACCGCGTGCGAGACGAATTTTAAGTGCCATGTGATTTACTCCTTAAGATGGCTTGTCCGCCGGTCAGGCGGTCTTTTCATTACCGCCGTGTTCGGCGGCTATTGCTTCATGATGCCGGATGACTTCCGTGATGACGAAGTTTAAAAACTTCTCGGCGAAATCCGGATCCAGATTGGCATCCTTCGCCAGACGGCGAAGGCGTTCGATCTGGTATTCCTCGCGCGCCGGGTCCGCCGGCGGCAAATTGTATTTTGCCTTCAGTACGCCCACCGCCTTGGTGCAGCGGAAACGTTCGGCAAGAATGTGAACCAGTGCGGCATCGATATTGTCGATCGACTGGCGGTATTCGGAAAGCTGGGCTTTCACTTCTGTGTTGTTCACTGGCGTTGCCCTCACTTCTTTTTCGGGAAGCCCGGCAGGCCCGGCGTGCCGCCAAGACCCGGCAGCTTGGCCCCGCCGAGACCAGGCAAACCACCCGGAAGACCACCAAGACCGGGCATAGCGCCCGGCTTGCCGAGACCGGCGGCTTCAGCCTGCTTCTGGAGCGCTTCGAGCTGCTTCGGGTCGATGTTCGACAGATCAGGCATGCCGCCGCCCATCATGCCACCAAGCCCCATCTTGCCCGCAAGGCCGCCCATCATCTGCTTCATGATGCCGCCCTTGCCCTTGCCGCCCATGGCTTTCATCATGTCGGCCATGCCGCGATGCATCTTCAAGAGCTTGTTGATTTCAGCGGCGTCGGTGCCGGAACCGGCGGCAATGCGCTTCTTGCGGCTGTGTTTCAGAATATCGGGATTGGCGCGTTCCGCCCTGGTCATCGACGAGATGATGGCGATCTGGCGGTCGAACATCTTGTCGTTCATACCGGCCGAAGCCATCTTGTCCTTCATGCCGGCCATGCCGGGCATCAGCCCCATGATGCCGCCCATGCCACCCATCTTCTTCATCTGGGCAAGCTGGTCGGAGAGATCGTTGAGGTCGAACTTGCCCTTGGCCATCTTTTCGGCCATGGCGCGGGCTTTTTCCGCATCGATGTTTTCGGCGGCCTTCTCGACCAGCGAGACGATGTCGCCCATGCCGAGAATACGGTCGGCGATACGGCGCGGATGGAACTCATCGAGTTCGTTCATGCGCTCGCCGATACCGATCAGCTTGATCGGCTTGCCGGTGACGGCACGCATGGAGAGGGCAGCACCGCCGCGTCCGTCGCCGTCCATACGGGTCAGCACGAGGCCGGTAATGCCGACACGCTCATCGAAGTTGCGTGCGAGGTTGACGGCGTCCTGACCGGTCAGCGAATCCGCGACCAGCAGGATTTCATGCGGGTTGGACTTCTTCTTGATGTCGGCCATTTCCAGCATCAAGGGTTCGTCGATATGGGTGCGGCCAGCGGTGTCGAGAATGACGACGTCATGGCCGCCGAGCTTGGCTGCCTGCACGGCGCGCGCGGCGATATCGACCGGCGACTGGCCGGCGATGACCGGCAGCGTGTCGACGCCGGTCTGCACGCCCAGCTGGCGAAGCTGTTCCTGTGCTGCCGGACGGCGCGTGTCGAGAGATGCCATCAGCACCTTCTTCTTCTCGCGGTCGGTCAGGCGCTTGGCGATCTTGCCGGTGGTCGTGGTCTTGCCCGAACCCTGCAGACCCACCATCATGATGACGACGGGGGCGGCCGCATGCAGGTCGATCGAGACGCCTTCGGTGCCCAGCATCTCGACAAGTTCGTCATGCACGATCTTGACGACCATCTGGCCGGGCTTGATGGATTTCAGAACGGCTGCGCCGACAGCCTTTTCACGCACCTTGTCGGTGAAGGAGCGCACGACTTCCAGCGCAACGTCCGCTTCCAGAAGCGCACGGCGAACCTCGCGCAGGGCGGCAGCAACATCGGCTTCCGTCAGCGCGCCACGGCCGGTCAGTCCATTCAGAATGGAACCAAGGCGGTCCTGGAGGTTTTCAAACATCGTTTCTTCCTTCTTCGTTCCGGGGTCTCCGAAACGTCGGTGCTTTCGCTGCCAAAAACAAGACGCAAAGCCAAAAAGCACCCGAGGGCGCATCGCGCTGTCGGGTGTTGACCTCCGGGATCTCTTTATACCTTTGCGGGTCCCGGTCGGCGGCTTGGAGTCGTGAAACTGCCAGCTGATTGGCGGCGATAAACAGGAATGCGCGGGAAAAGTCAAGACCGTGCCGGTTTTCAAGTGGCGACGCATGCTTCTTCATCTTTGCGTGATCGGGCGCAAGCCGCGACGGCGATGCTTGAACGGCGTCGTTCCGCTCCCTATACCTTTTCCATGAAACGTCGAAACTTCTTTCGTTTTTCCGCACTTGGTCTGCTTGCTCTTGCGGGCGGCGGCCTGTTTGCGCGCCGTTCGAACGCCGGCGCCTATTACAGCGGTCCGGTCTCCGATCATTTCGACGGGACGCGTTTCTTCAATCCCGACGGTTTGCCGCCCGGCAATTTCATGGATCTCATGAAATGGCGATTTAATGGCGAGCGCACCAGGTGGCCGGAAAGCTATCCGAGCCCCTTTCCCTTCGCAAAACCCGAAAGCCGGGTCGATGGCAAGGACATCCGCGTCACCTTCGTCGGCCACGCCTCCTTTCTCATTCAGACAGCGGGGCTGAATATTCTCATCGATCCCGTATGGTCGGAGCGCACCAGCCCGTTCAGTTTCGCCGGTCCCAAACGCGTCAATCCGCCCGGTATCCGTTTTGAGGACTTGCCGCCCATCGATCTGGTGCTGGTGACGCATAATCACTACGACCATCTGGATATGGAGACGCTGAAGCGTCTGCATGTGGCGCATAAGCCGCTTTTCATCACGCCGATCGGCAATGACGCCATCATCCGCACCGGCGTCGAGGCGGCGCGTATCAAGGTGGGCGACTGGGGCGATGTCGTGGAGATGGGTCCTGTCAAAATTCATTTCGAACCCTGCCACCACTGGTCCGCGCGTGGCCTGAACGACCGGCGCATGGCGCTATGGGCCGCCTTCGTCATCGAAACGCCGGGTGGCAAGATCTACCACATCGGCGATACCGGCTTCCACGATGGCCTCAATTATCACGCCGCCCGTAAGAAACATGGTGATTTCCGCCTGGCCAACCTGCCCTTCGGTGCTTACGAGCCGCGCTGGTTCATGAAGGGCCAGCACCAGAACCCGGCGGAAGCCGTGGAAGGCATGAAGATTTGCGGTGCCGCGCATGTCTGCGGCCATCATTGGGGCACGGTGCAACTGACTGATGAGGCGGTGGATGCGCCGCTTGCGGCGCTCAAGGCGGCACTTGCCGGGCAGGGGGTAGACGAGAGCCGTTTCCGGCCCATGCGTCCGGGCGAGGTTTTCGACACGCCTTCCGTCTGAGTGCTGCCCGGCTTGCGCCGCAACAGTCTGGTAATTTGCCGTCCTTTCCGCCATATAGAGCGAAAGCGCGGGTAGAAGCCCGTTTTCAATCCGATTTCAGGTAGTTTTCAGGTTCAAGGCGATGGCGGACACGGTCGAATTTGCGAAGATGAACGGGCTTGGCAACAAGATCCTCGTTGTCGACATGCGCGGCCGCAAGGATATGGTGACGCCGGCGGCGGCAATCGCGCTCAACGCCGATCCCGCCACGCAGTTCGACCAGATCATGGCGATCCACGATCCGCGTGTCGGCGGCACCGACGCCTTTATCGATATTCTCAATTGCGACGGCACAAAGGCGCAGGCTTGCGGCAACGGCACGCGTTGCGTGGTGCAGGCGTTGTCGTCCGAAACGGGCAAGACCTCTTTCACTTTCCAGACGGTCGCGGGCATCCTCAATGCCGTAGAGCATGAAGATGGCATGATCTCCGTGGATATGGGCCTGCCGCGTTTCCGTTGGAGCGATATTCCGCTTTCGGAGGAGTTCCACGATACGAGCCGCATCGAATTGCAGATCGGGCCGATCGACGCGCCGATCCTGCACTCGCCCGCCGTCATGTCCATGGGCAACCCGCATGCGATTTTCTGGGTGGATCGCGACCCGATGGATTTCGATTTGGGACGCTTCGGACCGCTTCTCGAAAACCACCCGATGTTTCCGGAAAAGGCCAATATCACGCTGGCGCAGGTGATTTCCGACAGCGCGCTTCGCACCCGCACCTGGGAACGCGGCGCCGGGCTGACGCTCGCCTGCGGTTCCGCCGCCTGTGCCTCCGCCGTTTCTGCCGCGCGCACCGGCCGCACCGGCAGGAAGGTCACCATCGATGTTGCCTCCAGCCCCGTGCGCGTGCCGCTGACCATCGAATGGCGCGAAGACGATCACGTCGTCATGACCGGGCCGGCCGAATGGGAATGGTCCGGCATGGTCGATCCCGTCACCGGCGTCTGGTCGCGGGATGCCGTGGCCGAGCAGGGGGCCATATGAGCGGCGTCGAGGTCATAACCTTCGGTTGCCGTCTCAATACCTATGAATCGGAAGTGATGCGGGCGGAGGCCGAAAAGGCCGGGCTCAACAATGCCGTGCTGGTCAATACCTGCGCCGTGACGGGTGAGGCGGTGCGCCAGGCGCGCCAGGCTATTCGCCGCGCTCGACGCGACAATCCGCATGCCCGCATCATCGTCACCGGCTGCGCCGCGCAGACGGAAAAAGAGACCTTTGCCGAGATGCCCGAGGTGGATGCGGTGCTGGGCAATGAGGAAAAGCTGAAAAGCGCCTCCTATCGCGCTCTGCCGGATTTCGGCGTTTCGGCGGAAGAAAAGCTGCGCGTCAACGACATCATGAGTATCAAGGCGACCGCGCCGCAGATGGTCAAGCACATTGATGGGCACGTGCGCGCCTTCATTCAGGTGCAGAACGGCTGCGATCATCGTTGCACCTTTTGCATCATCCCCTATGGCCGTGGCAATTCCCGCTCCGTGCCGATGGGTGCTGTGGTGGAGCAGGCGCGCAAGCTGACGGAAAGCGGCTATTGCGAGATCGTGCTGACCGGGGTGGACGCTACCAGCTACGGCGCCGACCTGCCGGGCGAACCTTCGCTTGGGTATCTTGCCAAGACATTGCTGAAGCAGGTGCCGGAAATATCGAGGTTGCGGCTTTCCTCTATCGACAGCATCGAGGCCGACCATCATCTGATGGATCTGATTGGCGGCGAGCCGCGTTTCATGCCGCATCTGCACCTGTCGCTTCAGCACGGCGACGACATGATCCTGAAACGCATGAAGCGCCGTCATTCGCGCGCCGACGCCATTCGCTTCTGTCACGAGGTGCGGTCGCTCCGGCCGGATATCTCTTTCGGTGCGGATATGATCGCCGGTTTTCCGACCGAGACGGAAGAGATGTTCGAAAACGCTGCGACGCTGGCGGAAGAATGCGGCATTTCCAGCCTGCATGTATTTCCCTATAGCCCGCGTTCCGGCACACCCGCCGCGCGCATGCCGCAGCTCGACCGGGCGCTGGTGAAGGAGCGGGCGGCAAGGCTTCGCGGGCGCGGTGAGGCGCTCAGGCTCGCACATTTGCAAAACATGGTCGGTTCGGTGCAGACGATCCTGGTGGAAAACACCGGTTTTGCGCATACCGACAATTTCACGCTGGTGGCGACGCCGCATCTTCTCCCGCGCACTCTTGCGCAGGTTGCGATTACCGGCCACAACGGCAAACATCTGAACATGAAGCTTCTGGCGGCGGACGCGGCCTGAAGCGGCACGATATAAAGACACGGAAACGACCATGGCCCTCGGCTTCATCAAAAAAGTCTTTTCGTTCGGCAAGGACAAGACCGGGACGGGCGACCGGCCGCAAGAGGATTCCGCGCTTGAACGCGCCAAGGAAAACGCCTCTTTCGACGAGGCGCTGAGCGAAGCCGAAGCACATCCCCTTGTCGAGAAGGACCCGGTTTCCGAACTGGAGATCGAGACGGCCGGTGGGCCGGCTTCGGACGAGACGCCAAATGTGGTCGTTTCCGAAGACGAAGAGGAAGAGGACGCGCCGCTTCTGCCCGGTGTGGAGCTTGCCGGTGATATCGGTGTCGTGCCGTTGTCGCTGTTGCAGGCCGAAGCCGCCGCCGAAGAACAGGCAGAGGTTTTACCGCAAGCTGCCGATGCCGTGCTCGATGCGGATGCGATGGATGCGTTGCTCGATGAGGCGGAGTCTGCGCGTGCGGTCGAACCCCCTGCGGTTTCGTCCGCTTTGCCGAAGGGCTTTTCATCGGCGAGTGAGCGCGAAGAGCCTGAGGACGAAGCACCGCAGCCGAAGCTCAGCTGGTTTCAGCGTCTGCGGGCCGGGCTTGCGCGCACCTCATCGCAACTGACCACCCAGATTTCGGCGTTGTTCACCAAGCGCAAGCTGGACGAGGATACGCTCGACGAACTGGAAGATCTTCTCATCCAGTCGGATCTGGGTGTTGAGACAGCCATGCGCATTACCGGCGCCCTGTCTTCGGAACGTTATGGCAAGGATGTCAGCGGCGAGGATGTGGCGCGCATCATGGCGGGCGAGATCACCAAGGTCCTGAAACCCGTCGCAAAACCGCTGGAACTCGATCTTTCGCACAAGCCGCATGTCATTCTCGTCGTGGGTGTTAACGGCACCGGCAAGACGACGACCATCGGCAAACTCGCCGCCAAGCTGTCCGGTTCGGGTCTAAAGGTCATGCTGGCGGCTGGCGACACATTCCGTGCGGCGGCAATCGAGCAGCTCAAGATCTGGGCCGATCGCACTGGCTCGCAATTCATCGGCACCAAGCTTGGGGCGGATGCCTCGGGTCTGGCTTACGACGCCTATGAGCAGGCGCGGGCTGAAAAAAGCGACGTGCTCATCATCGATACCGCCGGTCGCTTGCAGAACAAGACGGAGCTGATGGCGGAACTGGAAAAGATTGTGCGGGTGCTTGGCAAGCTCGATCCGGATGCGCCGCACACCGTGCTTCAGACGCTGGATGCGACGACGGGGCAGAACGCCCTCAACCAGGTGGAAATATTCCGCAACGTCGCGGGCGTTTCGGGCCTGATTATGACAAAATTGGATGGCACGGCGCGGGGCGGTATCCTCGTTGCCATTGCTGCAAAACACAAGCTGCCGGTGTATTTCATCGGTGTGGGTGAAGGCGTGGACGATCTGGAGCCCTTCGAGGCGGAAGATTTCGCCAAGGCCATTGCGGGAGTTTGAGTATGGATATTGAAAGCAATTCCAAGGAAAGCGAAAAGATGGTGGCGGAAATCAGCCCGCTCCTGAAATTCGTGCTCGAGCTTGGTCCGCTCATGGTGTTCTTTTTCGCCAACTCCCGTGGCGAATGGCTGGCATCCACTTTTCCGGTGCTGACGGAGTTCGGCGGGCCGATCTTCATCGCCACTGGCCTGTTCATGATCGCAACTGCTGTCGCGCTTTCTGTTTCATGGATACTGACGCGAAAGCTGCCTATGATGCCGCTGATTTCGGGCATCGTGGTTTTGGTCTTCGGTGCACTGACACTTTGGTTGCAGAACGACACTTTCATCAAGATGAAGCCGACCATCGTCAACACTCTGTTCGGCGTCATCCTGCTCGGCGGCCTGTTCTTCGGCCAGTCGCTGCTCGGTTATGTCTTCAATTCGGCGTTCAAGCTGAACGATGAGGGCTGGCGCAAGCTGACTTTGCGCTGGGGCGTGTTTTTCCTCTTTCTCGCTGTCATGAACGAGGTGGTCTGGCGCATGTTTTCCACCGATGCATGGGTGGCCTTCAAGGTGTGGGGCACGATGCCGATCACCATCATCTTCACCATGGCGCAAATGCCGCTCGTCATGCGTCATTCGCTCGAACCGCTCAACAAGGACGAAAAATGACAGTTGCGGAGATGCCGGTTTCCCGTTCGCGGTCGCTCAAATGGTTCGGTGTGGCCGCCGGGCTGCTTCTCCTGCAGATCGTCATTCTTTATGTCATGGGCCGCATTCCCATTTGCGAATGCGGATATGTCAAGCTGTTCGAACCGGGTGTGAACACGCCGGGCAATTCTCAGCACCTGGCCGACTGGTACACGCCGTCGCACATTATCCACGGCTTCCTGTTTTACTGGTTCGCCTGGCTGCTGTTCCGCAAAAAGCCGCTTTCCATGCGGCTTTCCGTTGCGGTTCTGGTCGAGGCGGCTTGGGAAATTCTCGAAAACTCGCCCCTCATTATCGATCGTTACCGTACGGCGACCATGGCGCTGGGTTACGCCGGCGACAGCATATTGAACTCGGCGATGGATACGGTTTTCATGGTGCTCGGTTTTCTGTTCGCCGCGCGGGTGCCGGTGTGGCTGACGGTGGTGATCGCCATCTTCTTCGAACTTTTCACCGGCTGGCTAATCCGCGATAATCTGACGCTGAATGTCGTCATGCTGGTCTGGCCTGTCGAGGCGATCAAGGTATGGCAGAACGCCCTTCCGCAGATGTGAACGTGTCTGCCGGATTCGGACTTGGAAGGTGCATAGTGCCCGGGTTCAAAGGCGTGACGCCCTTAGGCAGGTGAGTTATTTTCCGGCCGCGGCCGTGATGGCTGGCAGCAAGTCCCGTTCGACGCTGTGGGCATCGAAAGGGCCGACCTTCTTGTAAAGGATCGTGCCGTCTGCGCCGACCAGATAACTTTCGGGAATGCCATAGACACCCCAGTCGATCGCGGCCTTGCCGTTGGGGTCGACACCTATCGCTGTAAAGGGATTGCCGAGTTCGCCGAGAAAGCGAAGCGCATTGTCCTGGCTGTCCTTGTAATTGATACCGACGACCGTGATGCGGCTGTCTTTCGACAGTTCCTGAAGGATGGGGTGCTCCTGACGGCAGGGAATGCACCAGGAGGCGAAGACATTCACCAGCGTCAACTTGCCTTTGATGGCGGCATCGGTCAGCGCCGGCAGGTTCGAGCCTTCCAGCGGCGGCAGCGACAAAGTCGGCGCTTTGGTGCCGATGAGCGCTGATGGAATGGCGCTGATATCCAGCCCGTTGACGTCCTGATCGTAGAGCATCTTGCCGGCGATGAAGGCAAAGCCGCCGAAAAGCAGAAGTGGCAGCAGCGCCAGCGCATAACGTGCGCGGCCCGTCGTTTTGGCCTTTGTGTTCTGTTCCTGGCCGGCCTGCGTCATCGGGCGTCACCCGCAGAAGCAGCTTTCGTCCTGCGGCGCACACCGGACGCCTCCAATTCCTTCAGTTCCCGTTTGCGCGCCTGACCGTCGACGACGACCCAGGCGATGAGACAGAGGACGACGAGGCCGGTCGCCGCATAGGACATGCCGATATAAAAGGCGTGCGTCATAATCTCATGCCTCCCGGTTCGCCATGCGGGCGGCGAGCCGCCGCTGGGCCGCGACACGCCTTCGCCAGATTTCGTTGCGCATGGCGGCGATGTGCAATGTGAAGAACAGCAGCGTGAAGCCGATCGCCATGGTGAGAAGCGGCCAGAGAAATTCCGCATCGATGGCTGAGCCGCCCATGCGGACGACGCTTGCCGGTTGATGCAGGGTGTTCCACCACTCGACCGAAAATTTGATGATGGGAATATTCACGAAACCCACGAGGATCAGCACGGCGCTGACCCGGGCGGCTCTGGAGGGGTCGTCCATGGCGCGGTTGAGCGCGATCAGCCCGAGATACATCAGAAAGAGGACGAAGACGGATGTCAGGCGTGCGTCCCAGACCCACCAGGTTCCCCACATGGGTTTACCCCAGAGCGAGCCGGTGACGAGGGCAATGAGCGTGAAGGCTGCGCCGATGGGGGCGGCGGCCTTGTGGCTGACATCCGCGACCGGATGACGCCACACGAGGGTGCCGATGGCCGAGACCGCCATGACCGTATAGCACATCATGGCAAGCCAGGCGGAGGGAACGTGCACATACATGATGCGCACGGTGTAACCCTGCTGGTAATCGCCCTCGCTCGTGAAGGACAGATAAAGACCGGCGGCCAGCACCAGCGCGGTCAAGGTTGCCAGCCAGGGCAGAATACGGGCCGCCAGCGCCAGAAACCGCGTGGGATTGGCGAGATCGCTGAATTTGGTGATGGTGAAGGTCTGCTCGTTCATGCCGTTTGTGTAACCCGAGAATGGCTGTCCCGCAATTGATCCCCGTCAATCGTAGATCGGCAGTCGCGGTTTCATCAATCCATAACATTACGCAACGCCAAAGCGGCGAAGAAAGGGCCGGTCACGGCTGAAAATAACGTGATCGCGCAGAGAATAAGGAATGGCGGCAGAAAGGGTGCCGGGCCCTGCACCGCCGCATAGGAGGCGCTGACGCCGAAGATCAGCACCGGAACGGCCAGCGGCAGGACGAGGATGGAGACCAGAAGACCGCCGCGCGGCAAGGCGACGGCGACGGCGGCACCCACCGCGCCGATGAAAGTGATGGCGGGCGAGCCGACCAGAAGCGTCAGCATCACGGCGCCGATCGCCACTTCATCCATGTTCATAAACAGGCCGAGCAATGGAGAAGCAAGCACCAGCGGCAGGCCGATCGCCACCCAATGCGCCAGGCATTTGACGAGCACGGTCAGGACCAGCGGGTTTTCCTGCATGAGAATAAGGTCGAGCGAGCCATCCTCACGCTCTGCCTGAAACAGCCGGTCGAGGCCGAGAAGGGCGGAAAGAAGCGCGCCGATCCACACGATAGCCGGGCCGATGCGTGCCAGCAGATTGAGATCGGGACCGACGCCGAAGGGGATGACGGCCACCACGGTCATGAAAAACAGCACGCCGATCAACGCGCCGCCGCCGGCACGGATGGAGAGCTTGATGTCGCGGAAGAAGAGGGCGGTCATTGGGGCGCCCTCGTTCCCGAGGCTGCGGCACCCCCCTCTGCCCTGCCGGGCATCTCCCCCTCAAGGGGGGAGATCGATCTGCGGCGAAGTCTCGCCCATCTCGACATTGGAGGCTTAAGCGGCGAAATTACCTCTTGCCGATCTCCCCCCTTGAGGGGGAGATGCCCGGCAGGGCAGAGGGGGGTATGTCCCGTGCCTACGCCCATCATGTCCAGGCCTCCACACCTAAAAACCCCGTCATCTGCAATTCGCGCGCATTCTCCAACCCCAAAGGCTGGTGGGTCGCGGCGATGACGATGCCGCCGCCGGACAGGTGGCTCTTGACGAGATCGGTAAACATGCGGTCCGCAGCTTTGTCGAGGGCGGCGGTTGGTTCGTCGAGAATCCACACAGGCCGCCATGCGATCAAAAGTTTCGCCATGGCAAAACGCCGTTGCTGGCCGGCGGACAGATAACCGAAGGGCAGATGGGTGATACCGGCAAGACCGACGATCTCCGCCGCCTCATCGATATCCACACTCGCGCCGCCGGAAAAATCGCCGAGGAAGTCTTTCCAGAACCGCAGGTTTTCCGAAACGGTCAGTTCCGTTTTCATCGCGTTGCGATGGCCGAGATAATGGCAGGCCTCCGACGGGCGCATGTCCGGTTCTATTCCTTTGCCGGCTATATTTATGCGTCCCTGTTCGGCGCGCAGCAGGCCGGCCACCGTGCGCAGGAGCGTCGATTTTCCCGAGCCGTTGCGGCCGGTCAGCACCAGCGCTTCGCCGTCGCTTAACTTGAAGGAAACATTCATGAATATGAAATCTTCGCCGCGACGAACGCCGAGATTTTCCGCCGTCAAATCCATGCCGGGGTTCCGTTTAAAATTTTCATCGTACCGATCGTAAAAAATATCGATTTGGGTCACCGAATGGTCTGGCACGTTTCGGAGAAATTATCTATATGGGTGTCAACCACGCCAGCGGCCGGCGTGAACATCATCTTGCGCCGGACCTGAATGTTGCGTGAGCAACTTTCACGTGCGGACAGCGGAAATGGTCGTACCCGCATCCTGATGTGCATGAGTGCATAGGTGTCCGCACGCGCGTGTTGGCTATCAGAGTAAGCGGGGTTTTATCCGTGGCCAAATCTCTCGACAGTTTTAATTGTCGTTCCGTTCTTACCGTTGACGGTAAGGATTACGTCTATTTCAGCCTTCCCAAGGCTGAAGCCAACGGTCTGAAGGGCGTTTCCAAGCTGCCCTATTCCATGAAGGTTCTTCTGGAAAACCTGCTTCGTTTTGAAGACGGTCAGTCCGTCACCAAGGAGCACATTCTGGCCGTTGCGGAATGGCTGGACAACAAGGGTCGGACCGAAAACGAAATCGCTTATCGTCCCGCCCGCGTTCTCATGCAGGACTTCACCGGCGTTCCCGCCGTGGTCGATCTTGCTGCGATGCGTGACGGCATCAAGGCTCTCGGCGGCGATCCGGAAAAGATCAATCCGCTCGTTCCCGTCGACCTCGTCATCGACCACTCGGTCATCGTCGACGAATTCGGCACTCCGAACGCGTTTGCCCGCAACGTCGAGCTTGAATACGAGCGCAATGGCGAGCGTTACCGCTTCCTGAAGTGGGGCCAGCAGGCGTTCAAGAACTTCCGCGTGGTTCCGCCCGGCACCGGCATCTGTCACCAGGTCAACCTCGAATATCTCGGCCAGACCGTCTGGACGAAGGAAGAGGATGGCGAGACGATCGCTTATCCGGATACCTGCGTCGGCACCGACAGCCACACCACCATGATCAACGGTCTTGGCGTTCTGGGCTGGGGCGTTGGCGGCATCGAAGCCGAAGCGGCCATGCTTGGCCAGCCGGTCTCCATGCTTCTGCCTGAGGTCATCGGCTTCAAGCTGACCGGCAAGGTCAAGGAAGGCGTGACCGCGACCGACCTCGTGCTCACCGTCGTACAGATGCTCCGCAAGAAGGGCGTGGTTTCCAAGTTCGTCGAATTCTTCGGCCCCGGCCTTGATTCGATGTCTCTTGCCGACCGTGCGACCATCGGCAACATGGGTCCGGAATATGGCGCAACCTGCGGCTTCTTCCCGGTTGATGGCGAAACCATCAACTACCTGACCATGTCCGGCCGCACCAAGGACCGTATCGCGCTCGTCGAGGCCTATTCCAAGGCGCAGGACATGTGGCGTACCGGTGATGGTTCCGACCTCGTCTTCACCGACACGCTGGAACTCGACCTCGGCGACGTCGTGCCGTCCATGGCCGGTCCGAAGCGTCCGGAAGGCCGCCTGCCGCTCGAAACCATTGCGCCGAATTTCGCAACGGCTCTCGAAAGCGACTACAAGAAGCCAGGTCAGCTCAACAGCCGCTATGCGGTCGAAGGCGCTGATTTCGATCTTGGCCATGGCGATGTGGCGATTGCCGCCATCACGTCGTGCACCAACACCTCCAACCCTTCGGTTCTCATCGCCGCCGGCCTTCTTGCCCGCAATGCGGTGGCCAAGGGCTTGAAGTCCAAGCCTTGGGTCAAGACCTCGCTGGCACCGGGATCGCAGGTCGTTGCCGAATATCTCGAGAAGGCCGGTCTGCAGAAGGATCTTGACGCGATCGGTTTCAATCTCGTCGGTTTCGGCTGCACGACCTGCATCGGCAACTCCGGCCCGCTGCCGGCGCCGATCTCCAAGACGATCAACGACAAGGGCCTGATCACGGCTGGCGTTCTTTCCGGCAACCGTAACTTCGAAGGCCGTATCTCGCCGGACGTTCAGGCGAACTATCTGGCCTCGCCGCCGCTCGTCGTGGCCTATGCCCTTGCCGGCACGGTCCAGAAAGACCTGACGAAGGAGCCGATCGGCGACGACCAGAACGGCAACCCGGTTTTCCTCAAGGATATCTGGCCGACTTCGCAGGAAATCCAGGAATTCATCCTGAAATACGTCACCCGCGAACTTTACGAATCGAAGTATGCGGACGTGTTCAAGGGCGACGAGAACTGGCAGGCCGTTCAGGTTCCTCCGGGCCAGACCTATGCCTGGGACGACAAGTCGACCTATGTTCAGAACCCGCCTTACTTCGTGGGCATGGGCAAGAGCGGCACGGGCCTCAAGAATATCAAGGGCGCTCGCGTTCTCGGTCTCTTCGGCGACAAGATCACGACCGACCATATTTCCCCGGCCGGTTCGATCAAGGCTGCCTCACCGGCAGGTGCCTATCTGACCGACAATGGCGTCGCCGTTGCCGACTTCAATCAGTATGGCACGCGTCGCGGCAACCATGAAGTGATGATGCGCGGCACTTTCGCCAACATCCGCATCCGCAACCACATGCTCGGCCCGAACGGCAAGGAAGGTGGCTACACCATCCACTATCCGTCCAAGGAAGAGATGTCGATCTACGACGCCGCCATGAAGTACAAGGCGGAAGGTGTTCCGCTCGTCATCTTCGCCGGTGTCGAATACGGTAACGGTTCTTCCCGCGACTGGGCGGCCAAGGGCACCAATCTGCTCGGCGTCAAGGCGGTTATCGCGCAGTCCTTCGAGCGTATCCACCGCTCCAACCTCGTTGGCATGGGCGTCGTTCCCTTCGTCTTCGAGGAAGGCACGACCTGGGCAAGCCTCGATCTCAAGGGTGACGAAACCGTCGAGATCGATGGTCTCGAAGGCGAGATCAAGCCGCGTGAAAAGAAGATCGCCAAGATCACCTACAGCGACGGTTCGGTAAAGGAAGTTCCGCTTCTGTGCCGCATCGATACGCTGGACGAAGTGATCTACATGAACAATGGCGGCATTCTGCAGACTGTTCTTCGCGATCTGGTCGCCTGAGAAAGTTTAGACCAATAAAAGACGCCGGGAGAAATCCCGGCGTCTTTCCTGTTTCATGGCCTCTTTTTTTGTGATTGCCGCTCACCCCTTCGTGACTTTCTATTGAAGTGGAATAGACGTTATTTTCCGGTTTGCATCCGGCAGGGTTGATCGCATCAATTCGTCTGGATATTTCGTCCGGACAAAGGTTTTTGTAATGCCGCTGAAATTCCCTCTGTCGATATGTGTTCTCGGCACGTTCCTCGTCACATCTGCGCATGCGCAGGAGGCTGTGAAGGGCGTCGTCGAATTGTTCACGTCGCAGGGATGCGCATCCTGCCCGCCGGCGGACGAGGCCTTGCGCAAGATGATCCAGAAGGGCGATGTCGTCGGCCTCTCCTACCATGTCGACTACTGGAACTATCTTGGCTGGACGGATTCGCTGGCATCGAAGGAAAACACCGAACGGCAATATGGTTACATGCGGGCTCTTGGCCGTAACGGGGTCTATACGCCGCAGGCCATTCTGAACGGTCGCGATCACGTCAAGGGTGCCGATGTCCGTGGCATTTACGACAGGCTCGATGCCTTCAAGCGGGAAGGTCAGGGGCTGAACGTGCCGGTCTCGTCGAAGTTTGCCGGAGACGAGGTGGAAATCGATATCGGCGCCGGCAGCGGCAAGGCCGATGTTGTGGTCGCCTATTTCACGCGCGAACAAACGGTGGATGTGCAGAAGGGCGAGAACCAGGGGAAAAAAATGTCCTACTGGCACAGCGTCTATGACGTGCAGACGGTCGGCATGTGGGACGGTTCACCGATGACGGTGAAGCTTCCGGCGAGCGTGGTTGCAAAGGTGAAAAAGGGTGGCTGCGCCGTGCTGTTGCAGACGGCAAATGCCGGCGGCGATCCGGCCGCCATTGTCGGCGCAAGTATTCTGCTGGGGAATGAAACACAGTAATCGCCGATCCGGCGATGGAAGATCCGGTCCGGGGCATTGGGGGCTGGGGGTAAAGGGTCAATGCACCGGACCGGGTCATCTTGGTGCCTAGGCATCAATTGACAATAGGACTATTCCACCCAATTCGGGCCATGGTTTGACCGAATTACGGCAGCCCATGCTAAAATGGCTGCCTAAATGGTTACCAATTTTTACCTCTGCTTTTTCCGGAGGCAACTCTCGTAAGGGTGTTTTCAGGTGTCATTCGGCGCCATCGCCACCCGGTTTTTGTCGCCGTCCGAGGACCGTCAAACCCTTCGCGAAAATTCCAGCCCTGTGCTTAGAGGCCTTGCAAGGCTTGCAATTTCGTCTTCCCGGGGTCACATTAATTGAAAGACCTGGGTGGAATCGGAGGTATTGGATGACCGATCAACCGGATGTGCAGCAGGTGCAAACCGCTTCACGCGACAGTTCCACCGTTGTCGATCTCCGCGAATACAAAAAAGATAAAGACCCTTTGCCGGTCACCTTTCACCGGCGCGAGCTGGATGCGATCCTGCGCATCTATGGACGCATGGTGGGAGAGGGCGAGTGGCGCGATTATGCCATCGACCATCTGAGGGAAAAGGCGGTATTTTCAGTCTTTAAACGCTCGGGCGAAATGCCGCTTTACCGGATCGAGAAGAACCCCAAGCTGGCAGCAAAGCAGGGCGCTTATTGCGTGGTCAATACGGATGGCCGCATCCTCAAACGTGGCCACGAACTGCCGCAGGTTCTCAAGGTTTTCGACAAGGTCCTGAAGCTCATCGAGTGAGCTTCAGACAGGCGGGCTATCTCCTGTCGCTTTATGCGGACAAGCGGGTCGATAGGCGTTCAGCTTCCGAATGCTGGTAAATAAAAAGGCGGCCAAAGGGCCGCCTTTTGCGTATTTGCCTGTCGGGCTCCTGCCCTTACTTGTCACGGTTACCCATGAATTGCAGGAGGAACATGAACAGGTTGATGAAGTCGAGATACAGCGTCAGCGCGCCCATGATAGCCTTACGGCCAGCCACGGCAACTTCGTCGCCATCGAAATACATTTCCTTGATCTTCTGCGTATCGTAGGCGGTCAGGCCTGCGAAGATCAGCACGCCGATAGCGGAGATCGCGAACTGCAGCGCGGAAGAGGCGAGGAAGATGTTGACGATGGATGCGATGATGAGGCCGAACAGACCCATGATCAGGAACGAACCGAGACCGGAGAGGTTCTTCTTCGTCGTGTAACCGTAAAGCGAGAGCGCGCCGAACGAGGCGGCTGTCACGAAGAACGTCTGTACGACGCTCTGGCCGGTATAGACCAGGAAGATCGACGACAGAGACACACCCATCAGCGCCGCATAGGCCCAGAAGGTCATCTGGGCGGCGGAAACGCTCATGTTCTGGATACGGAAGCTAAGGAAGAACACCAGTCCGAGCGGCGCGAGCATGACAACCCAGCGCAGCGGCGATGCATAGAGCAGCTGGGCGACAGCCGGATTGGTCGTCGCGAGCGTAAAGGTAGCGAACGCAGCAACGCCGGTGATGACCAGAGCCAGCGCCATCAGGTTGTAAACCTTGAGCATGTAGGCGCGAAGACCTTCATCGATCATCGCACCAGTCTGTGCACGGGTCTGCGCCATGCGGTTCTGGTAGTTATTGAAATCAGCCATTGTTTCCTCTTTTGAGCTCCGTGATTGCTACGGTGTCGGGATACCTCCCGGGCGCCGCTGCGGAGCTACAGCAAGCCTGTTCAAGAATATGATGGCAGAACGTGTCCGATACAAGGCCTTTTGCTGTTGAAAAGACACCATATGCGCGAAAAGCACTCACGTTTTGGCGATCATTACAAAGAATTAATCGTTAAAGTTAAGCGGTGCACAACCGAAGATCATTCACCCGCCTGCCGTAAAACCGGAGCGGCCTTCTGCCCGAGAATTCGCCAGGTACCGATGAGGCCGATACCCACCGTCATGACGAGGGCGACGGCGAGCGTTCCTATCGCCACATCCGGCAGGAAACTGGAAGGCAGCTTCATGATGCGGGCAATCACGAACCATGCGGAGACGCCGCCGGCGAAAAGCGCGAAAACGGCGGTGGCGAGACCGAGCATCATATATTCGTAAGAGAAAGCGCGGATGAGCAGGCTTCGCGTACCCCCCAGCGTTTTCAGGATGACCGCGTCATGGGTACGGGCGCGGTTTCCGGCAGCAAGGGCGCCGGCGAGAACGAGGACGGATGCTATCAGCGCCACGGCGGCGGCGGCACGGATGGCGGTTGCAAGCTGGCCGACCAGCCGGTTGACGACGTCGAGCGCATCTTTCACACGCACGGTGGTGATCGTCGGATAGGCGTTGGTAACCGTGCGCAATATCTGGCCTTCGTCACTCGCTGATGCGGAAGGATCGGCGAGCGTCGCCAGCCAGGCATGCGGTGCGCCGCGGAAGGTGTTCGGCGAAAACACCATGACGAAATTGATCGACAGCGATTCCCATTCGACATTGCGCAGATTGGCGATCTTCGCCGTGATGCTGCGGCCGAGAACGTTGACGGTGACTGTGTCGCCGATCTTGAGGCCAAGTTCGCCCGCTTCTTTTGCCGCGAAGGAAACCAGCGGCTCGCCGTTATAATCCTGTCCCCACCATGTTCCCTCCGTCAGCGTCGCGTTTTCGGGAGCGTCCTGCGAATAGGTTATGCCCCGGTCACCGCGCAGCAGCCAGCGCCCGGATGGCGGCACCTCCATCTTCGTCACGTCCTCGCCGTTGAGCGCCAGAATGCGGCCGCGCAGCATCGGCACCTCGGTCAGCGTGCCCTCAGGCGCTTCCCGTTTGAGAAGATCACGGAAGCCCTGCAACTCGCTGCCCTGAATATCCACGAAGAAGAAATTCGGCGCGCGTTCCGGCAGGCTGCCGGTCAGTTCGCGGCGCAGATTGCCGTCGATCAGCGTCAGGGTCACGAGCAGGGTCAAGCCGAGGCCGAGCGAAAGTACGACCGAGGGTGTAAGCGCGCCCGGCCGGTGAATATTGCCGATCGCCAGGCGAAGCGCGGCGGAATGAACGCGCGGGCTGCGTTTGGCAATGGCCTTCACGCCCGAAGCCACGAGCCGCAGCACCACGAAAGCAAATGCGATGGCGGCAAGGAAAACCGAGGCGATGAAACGGTCTTCCGCCGAAAAGATGGCAAGTGCAGCCAGCGCGGCCAAAAGCAACACCGTCACCGCGAGATAAGGCCAGGACGGCCAGCTGCCTTCTTCGAAACCCTGCTCGCGGAAAAGGGCGGTTGCCGGCACCTCGCGTGCCTGACCGAGGGGTACGATGGCAAAGGCGAGCGTCGTCAAGAGGCCGAACAGCGCGGCGAGACCGAGGGCGGCCGGGTAGAAGGCAAGCTCTTCCGGCACCGGGAGCACGCCTTCCAGGAACCGCATGGCGATCAGCGGGGCGATGGCGCCCACGGCGAGACCGATGACGATGCCGACGACGGCGATGAAGGCGATCTGGAAGAGATAGGTCATGGTGACCACGGAAGCGGGAGCGCCGAGGCATTTCAGCGAGGCGATTGTAGTGCGCTTGGAATCGAGAAAGGCGCGAACCGCGTTCGCAACACCGACACCGCCGACGATGAGGGCGGTCAGGCCCACCAGCGTCAGGAATTGTGAGAAACGGTTGACGTTTTCGGTGAGCGACGGTGCTGCCCGGTCGCTGGTGCGGATGGACCAGCCGGCATCGGGAAAGGCCTTGTTGGCCGCATCGGTCATCGCTGCACGCGCCGAGGGATCGTTCAGCCTGATCTTGTAGGCGTGTTCGACCAGGCTTCCGGTCTGAACGAGGCCCGAGGCGAACAGGGCATCGCGGCTGACCATCAGCCTCGGTGCGAAACCGAAACCGTCGGACAGCGCATCCGGCTCGTCGACTACGGTGCCGGTCAATTTCAGCTTCACATTGCCAAGCAGGATTTCATCGCCGACCTTGATGCCCAGCCGTTCCAGGAGAAGCGGTGCGGCAATGGCGCCATAGGTACCGCCGGTCTCGGCCAGAAGCTCGCTCAGAGGCCGGTTGGGTTCGGCCGTGAAGGCACCGTAGAGCGGATAGGCGCCGTCCACGGCCTTGACTTCCGTCAGGGTCTGTTCAGAGCCGTCGGCGAGGCGCGCCATTGAGCGCAACCCGGTGGAAACGGCGATTTTGCCGAGGCTGTCGAGATAGGTTCGTTCCTCTCCCGTCGCTTCCCTGTTGCGCAGTTCGAAGCGTACGTCGCCCGCCAGAATAGACTGGCCCTCCGTCGCAATCGCGCTGGTGACCGCGCGTGATACGGAATTGACGGCGGCAATGGCGGCGGTTCCGAGCGCGATGCAGGCAAGGAAAATGTAAAAGCCGCGCAATCCGCCGCGAATCTCGCGGCGCGCGAGCCTCAACGCGTTCCTGATATTGGCGGCAGACGGGAGAATGGAGCCGATCATGCCGATACCGCCCGGGCCAGATGAGCTCTGGCGCTGTCACCCTCGATCTCACCGGACCGTACCTTGATCTGCCGCGAGCAGCGGGCGGCCAGCGCCGGATCATGGGTGACGAGGATCATCGTCATGCCGCGCTCGGCCTGCTTTGCAAAGAGAAGATCGGCGATCTGCTTGCCGGTATCCGTGTCCAGATTGCCCGTCGGTTCGTCGGCGATCAGTACGGCGGGGGAAGGCGCCAGCGCGCGGGCGATGGCGACACGCTGCTGCTCGCCGCCGGATAGCTGGCCTGGATAGTGGTTGAGGCGTTCGCCGAGACCGACGGCGACGAGTTCGCGTTTGGCAATCTCGAAGGGGTTCGGGGTGTTGGCCAGTTCCAGCGGAACGGCAACGTTTTCCAGCGCCGTCATGTTTGCGATGAGATGGAAGGACTGGAAAACAATGCCGATGTTTTTGCCGCGGAAATCCGCCAGGGCATCCTCACCGAGCTTGTGCAATTCTGTGTCCGCTATGACGATCTCGCCGCTATCCAGCCTCTCAAGGCCGGCAAGCACCATCAGAAGCGTCGATTTTCCCGAACCGGAAGGGCCGACGATGCCGACCGCCTCGCTTTCGCTGATTGTAAGATCAATGTTCTTGAGAACGTGAACGGAGGCGGCGGCGTTGCCGAGCGTGAGGTCGGCCTTCTTCAGCTCTATGATGCTTTTCGTCACAATTCTCGTTCCTATATAGGGTGATGAAAACGGTCCGGCGGTGTCGATGCGGTCGTATTTCAGGCAATGTGAACCAAGTTAGGAAAGCCGTGATGAGATTTAAAGCTGCCCTGTTTCACTTCATCGTCATTTTCACCGCCGCCTTCTCCGCCTCGGTGGCCATGGCGGAGGAGCGGATGTTGCAACTGGTCGGCCTCGGCGACAGCCTTATGGCCGGTTATCAACTGCCTCCCACCGACAGCTATACCGCACAGCTTGAAGCTGCATTGAAGGCCAGGGGCATCAACGTCGCCGTCGCCAATGCCGGCGTATCCGGCGATACCTCTTCCGGCGGTCTGGCGCGGGCGGAATGGTCGGTTCCGGATGGCACGGACGCGGTCATTCTGGAACTCGGCGCCAATGACGCATTGCGCGGTATTGCCCCGGAACAGACCGAAAAGAACCTCGACGCCATCATTGCCGGCTTTCAGAAACGCAACATAGCCGTGCTGCTGGTCGGCATTATGGCGCCGCCGAATATGGGTGACGATTACGCCAAACGCTTCAATCCGATTTATCCGCAGCTTGCGGAGAAGTACAACCTGCCGCTTTATCCGTTCTTTCTGGATGGCGTGGTGACGGATGATACGCTGAAGCTGGACGACAAGATGCACCCGAATACGAAGGGTGTGGCGATGATGGTGGAGAAATCTCTGCCAGCCGTTGAGAGCTTCATCAAGACAATCGGTGCGCAAAAAAAATAAGCACTTGCGCCCGCCCGCATTGCATGATTCGCTATGCTTGTTCTGCCAAGAGATTCGGGGAGCTCGCCATGCCGAGACTGTTTATCGCCCTCGAAATTCCGCGCAATGCGGCTATGAGCCTCTCATTGTTGCGCGGTGGTCTGCCGGGAGCCCGGTGGATCGATGTGGAGAATTATCACATAACCCTGCGTTTTATCGGCGACATCGACGGGCGGACCGCCGATGAGGTCGTGGACAGGCTGGACCGGATCGAGAGACCGGAATTCCAGCTCAATCTGAACGGCATGGGTTCCTTCGGTTCCAAGAAGCCGCATTCCATCTGGGCAGGGGTTTCTCCTTCGCCGGAAATGCATGCGCTGCAAGCGGAGGTCGAGAGGATCTGTCAGAGGATCGGCCTGCCGCCGGATCCGCGCAAGTTCATGCCGCATGTGACGCTGGCGCGGCTGCGCTCCTCGCGTCTGGACGATGTGGTGCACTATCTTTCCGGACGCGGCAATTTCCGCACGTCACCTTTCACGGTCGGTCGTTTCGTGCTGATGTCGTCGAAAGAATCGGTGGGCGGCGGGCCTTACATCGTTGAAGAGGCGTTTCCGCTTCACGAGGCGCGGTCCAGCTCCATCTTTTCGAGCAACGAGTTGCATCCCGCCAAAAGCATGTTGTAGACGGCCAGAAAGCCGTCTTCACCACCGAAATAGGGATCGGGGACGCTGTCATGGCGTCCTGACGCGTAGTCCAAAAACAGGTGGATTTTGTGCCTGCTGTTTTCCGGCGCCTTTTGACGCAGTTTTGCCAGATTGCTCCCGTCCATTGCGAGGATGAGATCAAAGGTTTCGAAATCGGCCTGACCCACCTGCCTTGCGCGCTGCCCGGTAATATCGATACCATGCTTGCGGGCTACCGCGATGGATCTGCGATCCGGGGCGGTGCCGGTGTGCCAGCCGCCGGTGCCGGCGGAATCGACGGAGAGCTGGTGGGACAAGCCTGCGCTTTCGGCAAGGTTTGTCAAAATGCCTTCGGCAAGCGGTGAGCGGCAAATATTGCCCATGCAGACAAAAAGAACTGCTGTATGTTTCATGGAATATGCGTCGATCCGGTCGTTGAGGCGTTAATGTTTGTCCGAAACAGCAGATCGCATGTCAAGCGGAGGCAAGACGCATGAAACATCCCAGACTTGAACCGGAAGCCGTCCGGCAGGCGCTTTTAAAACTCGAGGGCTGGTCCCTGCGCGAAGACGGGGCGGCAATCGTCAGGTCCTTCAAGTTTTCGAGTTTTGCGGAGGCTTTCGGTTTCATGGCCGAGTCCGCTCTCGTCGCGGAACGGCTCAATCATCATCCGGAATGGTCCAACGTCTATTCGCGGGTCAGGGTCTGTCTCACGACCCACGATTCGCAGGGCGTGACCGAGCGGGATTTTCTCCTGGCCGAGGCCATGCAGAAAGCGGCCACGGGCCGGGGGAATTGAACGCCGGGCTTGCAGCCCCATATAATAAGCCGTGACCGGAGGACCGTCGATCATGGATGATGTGAAAATCGGTGAAATTCTTTTGCCCGGGGAAACCGGCAGCCAGAATGAACGCGAACGTGTCGTGCGCACCAAATTCTGGCCAAAGCTGAAACGTGTGATGACCAAGGTGCCCTTCGCCCGCGATGCGGCGGCGGCCTATTATTGCGCGATCGACCGGGAAACGCCGCTGCGCGCCAAGGGCATCATTCTGGCCGCGCTCGCCTATTTCGTCATGCCGCTGGACGCCATACCGGACATGCTGGCGGTTGTCGGCTTCACCGACGACATCGCGGTCATCACGGCGGCGCTTGCCATGATCCGCGCCCATATCAAGATGGAACATTACGATGCGGCGGATGCCATGCTGAAACGGCAGCAGGAGCCTGAATAACACGTCTGTGATGAGGAGAGCCTGCGGAGCGGGACAGGCGACAAATTGTTGCCTGAATTTGTGTGTCATAGACATGGCGGGAAGGGCGTGCCACGCCGTTCCTCTCAGGGTGCCGGGAGTCGCCGATCTGTAACACTGCAAGACGTTTTCGGCATTTTATGCGTGTTGTTGACGGTTTGGTAACCGCTTCCTGACCACAATGAGAAAAGACGATCCGCACCTGAACGTGGCCGATCCAGAAAATGGAGCCCGCCGCTGCTTCGGGCTAATGGAAGACAATAACCCGGCAGGAAATTCTATGTTTGTAAGAAGTGTAGCAACCGCAGTGGCCATTTTGCTGACCAGCGTCGGCGTAGCATCTGCACAGTCGCCCACGCGCATCCAGCAGTTCAATGCATGGGGTGCCTATTCGTACAAATCGGGTAACAGCACCGTCTGCTATGTTCTTTCCATTCCGACCTCCAAGGAACCCGCAAGCGTCGATCACGGCGATATTTTCTTCATCGTATCGCAGCGTCCTGGCCAGAACATTTCCTACGAGCCGCAGGCTATGGTGGGTTATCCGCTGAAGCAGGGCTCGAAGGTCAACGTCACGATCGACAACAAGAACTTCGTGATGTTCACCAAGGACAAGGCCGCCTGGGTTGAAAACGCCGCTGAAGAACCCGCTCTCGTGGCGGCGATGAAAGGTGGCAAGTCCATGACCGTGAAGGCGACGTCCGGTCGCGGCACCGGGACATCCTATTCCTATTCGCTGTCGGGTATTTCGGCTGCTCTCAAGCAGATCGAGAGCTGCAAGTAATCCTGACGCTTTATCCGTTCTGTGATTGGCCGGTCATCGACCGGCCATTTGCGTTTTTACCATTTTGATGCTAAAGGCGCGGCAACATTGACAGGCGGATGCGCGAAAAGTGCTCCGCCTTTGATTTTCTCGACATGCAGACGATTTTCCGCCTTTCCGAAAGGCCGGTCGTGCGATGCATTGGATGATGGGATAGCGTGATGTCCGTATTGCATGCCCCTGCCGGTCTGGCAGTCAAAACTCCCCTGATCGCCAATAGCGATCTCATGTCCGGCAAGCCGTCGCTGATCGGGTTGACGCGTGAGGAAATGGGCGAGGCGCTGGCCGAGATCGGCGTGCCGCAGAAGCAGGTGAAGATGCGCGTCAGCCAGTTGTGGAACTGGCTCTACGTGCGTGGCGTCTCGGATTTCGACAATATGACCAATGTCGCCAAGGAGCTTCGCGAGAAGCTGAAGGCGGCCTTCACCATCGCCCGCCCGGAAATCGTCGAGGAGCAGATCTCCAATGACGGCACCCGCAAATGGCTTATGCGTTTTCCCCCGCGTGGTGCGGGACGTCCCGTCGAGATCGAGACGGTCTATATTCCCGAGGAGGGGCGCGGCACGCTGTGCATATCGAGCCAGGTGGGCTGTTCGCTGACCTGTTCTTTCTGTCACACCGGCACGCAGCGTCTGGTGCGCAACCTGACGGCCGAGGAAATTCTCGCCCAGCTTCTGCTTGCCCGCGACCGGCTCGGCGATTTTCCCGATGGGTCGACGCCGGTTGGCGCTTATGTGCCGAGCGAAGGTCGCAAGGTGTCCAACATCGTGATGATGGGCATGGGCGAACCGCTCTATAATTTCGAACATGTGAAGACCGCGCTTCTGATCGCCACCGATGGTGACGGCCTGTCGCTTTCCAGGCGTCGTGTTACCTTGTCCACATCAGGCGTCGTGCCGGAAATTTTCCGCACGGGTGACGAGATCGGTGTCATGCTGGCGATTTCGCTGCATGCGGTGCGTGACGATCTGCGCGATATGCTGGTGCCGATCAACAAGAAATATCCGCTGAAGGAGCTGATCGAGGCCTGCCGCAATTATCCTGGTGTCTCCAATGCCCGTCGTATCACCTTCGAATATGTGATGCTGAAGGACGTGAACGACAGCCTGGAAGACGCCAAGATGCTGGTGCAGCTTCTGAGGGGCGTTCCAGCCAAGATCAACCTCATTCCGTTCAATCCGTGGCCGGGCACGAATTACCAGTGCTCCGAATGGGAGCAGATCGAAAAATTTGCCGATTTCATCAATCAGGCAGGTTATGCCTCGCCGATCCGCACGCCGCGCGGCCGCGATATTCTGGCTGCCTGCGGTCAGCTGAAGTCGGAATCCGAGCGCATGCGCAAGACCGAAAGGCTGGCTTTCGAGGCGATGATGATCGCAAACCACGGCGCGGATGACTGAATAAGCCCCCGATTGCGCTAGAAAGCTTGTTTTGTGGCGGTTTCTCCGATTGATTTCAGTTTGTCTTGTTCCTAATAAGACGACAATAGGGAACCAACAGGAGGATTTTCATGCGCGTATTCATTATGGCCCTCGCCGCCGCGAGCGCCCTCGTTTTTCCGGCCAAGGCTGAAAACGTTACCGTTGCGGTCACCGCCATCGTCGAACATCCGGCGCTCGACGCCGCTCGCGACGGCGTCAAGGCAGCGCTTGCCGATGCCGGTTACAAGGAAGGCGAGAACCTCAAGTTCATCTATGAGTCCGCGCAGGGCAATCCCGGCACGGCAGCGCAGATCGCACGCCAGTTCATGGGCGAAGCCCCTAATGTCATCGTGCCGATCTCCACGCCATCTGCTCAGGCCGTCGTTGCCGCAACGCGCGATATTCCGGTCGTCTTTACGGCCGTTTCCGATCCGGTCGGCGCACAGCTCGTCAAGGACATGGAAAAGCCCGGCCGCAACGTGACCGGTCTTTCCGACATGCTGCCGGTTGGCGAGCATCTGGCGCTGATCAAGGAAATCTCGCCGAACGCCAAGTCCATCGGCTTCATCTACAATTCCGCAGAAGCCAATTCCGTCTCGACGCTCGCTGCGCTGAAGACTGAAGCCGAAAAGGCCGGCCTGAAGGTCGTCGAATCCGTCGCCACCAAATCCGCTGATGTGCAGGGCGCGACACGCGCGCTGGTCGGCAAGGCCGATGTCATCTACGTGCCCACCGACAACACCATCGTTTCCGCTTTCGAGGCGGCAGCCGGCGTTGCGAGCGAGGCGAAGATCCCGCTTTACGCCGCCGACACGGATTCCGTCGCGCGCGGCGCGGTTGCGGCCCTCGGCTTCAACTATTTCGACGTTGGCAAGCAGACCGGCGCCGTTGTCGTCCGCATCCTCAAGGGTGAAAAGCCGGGCGACATTCCGGCAACCGTCGCTGTCGGCACCGATCTGGTGATCAACAAGAAGGCCGCTGAAAAAGCTGGCGTCACCTTTCCTGAAAGCGTGACCAAGCGCGCCACCAAGGTCATCGACTAAACGAAACCATGCTGACTTCGGGCGGCGGTAATTGCGCCGCCCGCTTTTGCGTGGCACCAGACAGTGCCCGTATCCGCTGAGGCGGCAATAATAAGGACATTACCGTGAGCCAAATCGCCTTCTGGGGTGCTGTGGAGCTTGGACTGGTCTTCGCCTTCGTGGCGATCGGCGTCTATCTCGCTTTCCGCGTGCTCGACTTTCCTGATCTGACCGTGGACGGTTCCTTTCCGCTCGGCGCAGCCGTTGCGGCCGTGATGATCATTGCCGGTCTCAACGCCTGGGTCGCGACGGCGATTGCGATGGTCGCCGGTGCTGGCGCCGGCATCGTCACGGCCACGCTCAACGTTCGTTTCAAGATACTCAACCTGCTGGCGTCGATCCTGACGATGATCGCGCTGTTTTCGGTGAACCTCCGGGTGATGGGTAAACCGAATGTGGCGCTGCTCAATCAGGATACGATGGTTTCACCATTCTATGGTCTCGGCCTTTCCGAATATCTCGTGCGGCCGCTCTTTGTCGGTGTGCTGGTGTTGTTTGCCGTCATTCTTGTCTGGCGTTTTCTTGAAAGCGATGCCGGCCTTGCCATGCGGGCGACCGGCGCGAATGCGCGGATGGCGCGCGCTCAGGGTGTGAAGACCGGCAACCAGATCTATCTCGGCATGGCGCTTTCAAATGCGCTCGTCGCTCTCGGTGGCGCTCTTTTTGCGCAGACCAATGGTTTTGCGGATGTGACGGCCGGTGTCGGCACCATCGTCGTCGGGCTTGCGGCCGTCATCATTGGCGAAACGCTGTTTGGCTCGCGGGGCATTCTGATTGCGCTCATCGGCTGCGTTTTCGGCTCCATCGCCTACCGCCTTGCCATCCAGCTTGCCTTGTCGAGCGATGTGCTGGGCCTCAAGGCATCCGATCTTAATTTCGTTACGGCGGTATTGGTGGCTATCGCATTGATCCTGCCCCGACTGCGCCGCGGGGGAGCAACATCGTGATTTCGCTTTCCGACATTCAGGTCATCTTCGGGCGCGGTACGCCGCTGCAAAAGCAGGCGCTGGCCAAGATCGATCTTACCATCGAGGACGGTTCCTTCGTGACCGTCATCGGCTCCAACGGTGCGGGCAAATCCACGCTCCTCGGCGTTCTGGCGGGCGATGTGCTGCCGACGGCCGGAAAGGTGATGATCGGCGGCGCCGATGTCACCCGCAAGCCGACCGCCAGCCGGGCGGGACGCGTGGCGCGCGTGTTTCAGGATCCGCTGGCGGGCAGCTGCGGCGCGCTTACCATTGAGGAAAACCTGGCGCTTGCGGCGTCTCGCGGTGAGCGTCGCGGGCTGTTTCCGGCACTTGGGCGCGGCAGGCGGGATTTCTTCAGGGAACGGATCGCTTCGCTCAATCTCGGTCTGGAAAATCGATTGAAGGACCGCATGGACCTGTTGTCCGGCGGGCAAAGGCAGGCGGTCTCGCTTGTCATGGCGACGCTTTCCGGCTCGGACGTGCTGCTGCTTGACGAACATACGGCAGCCCTCGATCCCGGCATGGCGGAATTCGTGATGGAGCTGACCCGCAAGGTGGTTTCCGAGCGCAAGCTGACGACGCTGATGGTTACCCACTCCATGCGTCAGGCACTGGATTTCGGCGACCGCACGATCATGCTGCATGCCGGTGAAATCGTGCTCGATGTGTCCGGTGACAGCCGCAAGGGCCTGGAGGTCGAAGACCTGATCGACATGTTCCGCAAGATACGCGGCCAGACGCTCGATGACGACGAGTTGTTGATCGGCTGACGACTTATCCGAAAGGCGCCTGCGGGCGCCTTTCTTATTTGTTCGTCATCGCGTCTGCGTGAAGAAAATCTTGACGGCGAAAAGTGAAAAGACGCCGGCGATCGTATAGTCCAGCCCGCGCAGAACCTTCTTGTTGCGCTGCAGCCAGGCGGACAGGACGTCGGCAGCGACAACGATGCCGATACCGATCGGAAGGGCCACGATGATGGACCAGAGCCCGAGGAAAATCAGCTTGCCGGTGACGTGCGGATCGGATGCGCTGACGAATTGCGGCAGGAAGGTCATGAAAAAGATGATGACCTTCGGGTTCAGGAGATTGACCCAGATGCCGTTCAGCAACGCCGATTTCAGCGAGGATTGCGGTTTTTCACCCGTGGTCTTGACCATCACGAAATCCGAGCCCTTGCGGATCGCCTGAATGGCGAGCCAGACCAGATAGGCGGCCCCGCCGGTCTTCAGGATCAGGAAGGCAGTGGGTGAGGCAACGATGAGGGCGGCGACGCCGAAGGCGACCAGCATCGTATGCACGGTGATGCCGAGATTGGTTCCCACAAGGGTCATGAAACCCGCCGTCCGGCCCTCGCGTATTGACCGGCTGATCCACAGCGTCATGTCAGGCCCGGGCGTTACCGCCAGAAGCAGAATGGCGACGGTGAAGGCGGCAAGTGTTGGCAGGCTCGGAACGAAATCCATCGCGGCACCCATGAAGCTGGAGATTGCCGTTGCTTAACGCGATTTCGTGTTTCTGCCAATGTTTTTGAGCGTCGGCACATCGGCACGAAAACTAAAAACCGAATAGCCGCCGCAACTTTCAAAGCGCGGCGGCTCAGGGCAATCAGTTTTTGAGGAAGCTGGTGAAGGCGGAGGAATATTCCGTGTGCCAGCGTGACAGCGGCGGACGGTTCTCGACGATGTCGCCGGCGGCCCAGAGAATGCGTTTTTCATCCATCGGGCGGTCCACCTCGCCGTCGGGGCAGAGAATGTAGAAATCGCCCTTGCCGATGCTCTCGACCATGAAGTCGACGGTCTGTTCGCCGGTCCATGCCCCCGCGGGTTTTTCCGTCCTGCCATGGGCCGTCAGGCCGGTGAAGACGAAACCGGGGATCAGAAGATGGGCGGAAACCGTGCCGCCCGGAATATTGCGCAACTCGTGCTGGAGCGCTTCCGTGAAGGCTTTGACGCCGGCCTTCGAGACATTATAGGCCGGATCGCCAGGCGGGGTGGTGATGCCCTGTTTCGAGCCGGTATTGATGATGAGCGACGCCTCGCCATGGGCGACCATGCCCTGTCCGAATACCCGGCTGCCGTTCACGACACCCATCAGGTTGACGTTGATGATTTTTTCCCAATTGGCCTGCGGGCCGAAGATGGCGCTTCCCGGCTGGATGCCGGCATTGTTCATCAGGACGTGCACCCGCCCGAAGCGCTGGATGACGGCGCGCTCCAGTGCCTCCAGCTCATCGAGCTTCGATACGTCGGTCGGTATTGCGACGATCTGCGCCTCGCCGTCCTTTGCGATGGTCAGAATATCGGCGTGGGCTGCGGCGAGCCTGTCGCCGTCGAGATCGACGAGCACGACACTCATGCCGAAGCTGGCGAATTTCCGGGCGGCGGCCAGTCCGATGCCGGAGGCCGCGCCGGTGATGACGGCGACATTATCTTCCTTGAATGCTGGGTGGATGGTCGTCATAGGTTTCTCCTTCGCGTCGTTTTTCGCTGTTTCCAGCCTTTTGCAACGTTGCCTGAACCCTGAATGGCTTCATACACGGTCTTCAAGTTGATCGCGCCGCTCCATATTAAAGCGCGAAATCCCATAATGCATGTTACAATTCCTTCGTTCCAGTCATGATGACACCTTGCGGGCATTCGTTGTTTTGTCGCGCATCTTTTCCGAAAACCGCTTCACAGTTCTGGGGATGCACTGTAAAAGTGCCGAAATCCCAAGGAATGACGGTGTGCACATGCCGTCATCATGCAGATGGACATCATTATGGCACTCCCGAAAGACGTTAAGAAAGTCGTTCTCGCCTATTCCGGCGGCCTCGACACCTCGATCATCCTGAAGTGGCTTCAGACCGAACTTGGCGCGGAAGTCGTGACTTTCACCGCCGATCTCGGTCAGGGCGAAGAGCTCGAGCCGGCGCGTAAGAAGGCCGAGTTGCTGGGCATCAAGGAAATCTTCGTCGAGGACGTCCGCGAGGAGTTCGTGCGTGATTTCGTTTTCCCGATGTTCCGCGCGAACGCCGTTTATGAAGGCGTCTATCTGCTCGGCACCTCCATTGCCCGCCCACTGATTTCCAAGCACCTGATCGAGATCGCCAAGAAGACCGGCGCCGACGCCATTGCGCATGGTGCAACGGGCAAGGGCAACGACCAGGTTCGTTTCGAGCTTTCGGCCTATGCGCTGAACCCGGATATCAAGATCATCGCCCCCTGGCGCGACTGGACGTTCAAGAGCCGGACCGACCTGCTCAACTTTGCCGAACAGCACCAGATTCCGGTCGCCAAGGACAAGAAGGGCGAAGCGCCTTTCTCCGTCGACGCCAACCTGCTGCATTCCTCCTCCGAGGGCAAGGTTCTGGAAGACCCGGCTAAGGAAGCGCCGGAATATGTGCATATGCGCACCATTTCCCCGGAAGCGGCTCCGGACAAGGCAACCGTTATCAAGGTCGGTTTCCGCAAGGGCGACGCCTGCTCCATCAACGGCGTCGAAATGTCGCCCGCGACGCTTCTGGCGACGCTGAACAATTACGGCCGCGAAAACGGTATCGGCCGTCTCGATCTGGTCGAGAACCGCTTCGTCGGCATGAAGTCGCGCGGCGTTTACGAAACGCCCGGCGGTACGATCCTGCTTGCCGCGCATCGTGCGATCGAATCCATCACGCTCGACCGGGGTGCCGCGCATCTGAAGGACGATCTGATGCCGCGTTACGCCGAACTCATCTATTATGGCTTCTGGTACTCGCCCGAGCGCGAGATGCTTCAGGCCCTGATCGACAAGAGCCAGGAACATGTGGAAGGCGAAGTGACGCTGAAGCTCTACAAGGGCAATGTCATGGTGACCGGCCGCGAAAGCGAAAAGTCGCTCTACTCGGACGCGCTCGTCACTTTCGAGGATGACCACGGCGCTTACGACCAGAAGGATGCGGCTGGCTTCATCAAGCTCAACGCCCTGCGCCTGCGCACCCTGGCGAAGCGCAATCTCGGCAAGTAATTTCTGCCGAACCTCAAGTTAGGAAAACCCGCAGGTGGCAACGCTTGCGGGTTTTTTTCACGTCTCTTTTTTGGAGACGATGCGGAAGCCGATGTAGCTTGCGACCGCGATGAATTCCATCGCCGGAATGATGATGCCGAAGCCGGTCAGCGGCGAACCGATCAGGGATGCTGCCGCGCCGCCGGCAAAACCGGATCCCATCTGGATGAAGCCCATCATGGCCGATGCCGATCCGGCAATGTGCGGAAAGGGGGCGAGGGCGGCCGTCACCATCGAAGGGGTCAGCAAGGCGATTCCAACTGTCGCCACCGCCACCGGTCCCATGATGGAGAGGAACGATGGTGGCACCAGGAATACCGACAGCATGATGAGAAAACCGCCTGTGCCGGAAAAACAGAGGCCGAGCATGACCGAACGGCGGTCGCCCAGCCGGGGCGCAATATAACGCAAGGCGATCGATCCGAAGAAATAGGCGCCGGTCTGCATCAGCATGCCGACACCAAAGGCGGTGGGAGACATGCCGACTTCGTTTATGAGGATGAAGGTCAGCATGGTGGCCTGCGCATAAAGCGCGCCGATGGAGCCGCCGAGCACGAGGGCGGCCAGAAGAAAGCGTGGCTGCTTCACCAATGTGGCATAGGTCGCCAGAAGGCGGCGGGGTCGGATCATGTTTTTATCCGGGACCGTCGTTTCACGCAGAAAAAGCACGACGGACAGGATGGCGAGGGCTCCGAGGCCGACCATCAGGAAAAACACCGATTGCCAGCCGAAAGCCGCAAGCGAAAGCCCGCCAATCGTCGGACCCATGGCAGGGCCGACGGCGAGCATGATGCCGATGAGGTTCATGATGCTGGAGGCGTCGGTCCCGGTGAACTGGTCACGCACCACCGCGCGTGCGACCGTCATGCCCACGGATGCCCCGATGCCCTGTACCAGGCGCGCGAAAAGCAGCACTTCTATCGTCGGGGCCAGAAGGGCGAGCAATCCACCGCCCAGAAAGATCGAAAGAAAGAACAGGCTCGCCTTGCGTCGCCCGAAAGCATCGGATGCGGGGCCGGCAAGCAGCTGGGCCAGGGCGAAACCGGCAAAATAAAGCGACAGGCTGAGTTTTACAGCGGGCTCGGTCGTTGCGAAAACCCGCGTCAGTTCCGGCATGGCCGGCGTGTAGATCGACATGGAAATGGGCGCCAGCGCCGTCAGCACCGCGCCGAGCACCGCCGTGCGCTTTCTGGACATGATCGTTTTTGATGACATTGCTATCAGCCGCTCTGGCCCGGTTGCTCCGGTTGCAGATTGTTGCGAAGCGTCTGCAGGAATCTGCGGAAAAGCGCGACTTCTTCTTCGTTCAGCCCCTGTGTGGCCTGAAGAACGAGCTCGTCGATTTCCTTTCCGACGGCTTCCAGCATGTCAGCGGAGCTTTTCGTCAGCACGATGCGCTTGGAACGCCTGTCCAGGGGGTCCTGCTGGCGTTCGATGAGATCGAGAGACTGCAACTTGTCGAGATAGGCGCAGATCGTCATGGGTTCGATGCCGAGACGGGCGGCGATGTCCGACTGCTTCGAACCATCGACAACGGCAACCGTCAGTAACGCTCTTGCCTCGCCGGGGGTCAGGCCCAGTCCGGCTTCGGAAATACGGCGCTCAAACGCATTGTTCAGCAGGCGTGCGCCGCTGTTCAGCAGAAATGCCAATGAATCTTTTTCGCGTTTAATGCCCATGCTTCGCCTTTTTGTAAGTCAGCCTTACTAAAATCCGGACGATAAGCAATGGCGTATAAATCATATTTTCGAAAATCGAGTAAAGTATTCGGTCAGTTTGGTTGCGGGACATCCAACAATATTGTCTGCGATCGTCACGTCGAGGCAAAAAAAGACAGGATATCCTGCATTTTTTCCACGTCATCCGTCGTGCCGATGGAGCGGGCAATCTCGATCCGGTCGGAAAAATACGTCACGAAGTCGAAATCCGTATCGTCGGTCACGTCGGCAATGTCGATCACCTCGCCATTGGCATTCAGCGTCTGTGCCGGCAGTTCGGATGAAAGCTCAAGCCAGGTATCATGGCTGATTTTCCCCGTATTGTAATATTCATGTGCGATTTCCCGCAATTGCCGGGGACTGACACGGGTAAAGTCGATGCGTTCCACCGTTTCTTCGAAGCCGGTGGCCGTGTCGGACGGCGCTGCCTTGCCGAAATCGAGACTGCCCACGGATTTGGTATTTCTGGAATTGTCTCTAAAAAGGAAATTATTAGAGGACCTTAAAGAATAAATCTCCATAATACATATCTCCATCATGGGATATTATTGCGATAAATCAAAACATGCCGTTACCGTTCCGGTCAATACTTGGCGGCGGTAGCGCTTGCATATTCCACACTAAATTTCGGCATATTGAACTGGCGGTGGAGGCGTGCCCATATGGGCTTAAACTGGAATTGTACAAGGAAGATGAAATGCCATCCAAGACCGCGCTTTATCCTGCACTCGTCACTTGGAACGGTCACAACGGTCTGCCGAAATTCGAAGCGGTCAAGGATGAGGATTTTGGCCCGGCCTTCGAAGCCGCGCTTTTGTCCCACGAAGAGGAAATCGACACGATCGCCGGCAATCCGCAGGCGGCCACTTTCGAAAACACCGTGACCGCGCTTGAAATCGCAGGCGACGAGCTGTCGCGCATTTCGGCCCTGTTCTGGAACAGGGCGGGGGCCCACACCAATGGCGCCATTCAGGCGCTGGAGCGGGAAATCGCGCCTAAGATGTCACGGCACTATTCCAAGATCGGCATGAACGAGGCGCTGTTCAAACGCATCGACGCGTTGTGGGAAACGCGCGAGGCGCTGGGGCTGACAGGCGAGGAAAAACGCGTTCTTGAACGGCACTGGAAGGGTTTCGTGCGCTCCGGTGCAAAGTTGCAAAAGGACCGCCAGGAGCAGCTTGCGGCGATCAACGAGGAGCTTGCCGGTCTCGGCGCGAAATTCGGGCAGAATGTGCTGGCGGATGAAAAAAGCTGGAAGCTTCTGCTTTCCACTGACGACGAGCTTGCCGGCATTCCCGATTTTCTGCGCGACGCGATGGCGGGTGCTGCCCGCGAGCATGGCGAAGACGGCAAATTCGCCGTCACGCTTTCCCGTTCCATCATCGAGCCTTTCCTGACCTTTTCCGAACGCCGCGATTTGCGCGAGCAGGCTTTCAAGGCGTGGGTGGCGCGCGGCGAAAACAGCGGTGAGACCGACAATCGCGAGACCGTTCGCCGCACGCTGGAACTGCGTGAAGAAAAGGCAAAGCTTCTCGGTTATTCGAATTTCGCCACCTACAAGCTTGACGACACGATGGCGAAAACGCCGGATGCCGTGAACGGTCTTCTGGGTCAGGTCTGGGAAAAGGCCGTGCTGCGCGCGGGTGAGGAAGAGGCCGAACTTGCCGCCATCATCACGGAGGAGGGGAAGAACCACGAAGTTATGCCGTGGGACTGGCGCCACTATGCCGAAAAGCTGCGGGCGCAGAAATTCAGCTTCTCCGAGGCTGAATTGAAGCCCTATCTGCAACTGGAAAAGATCATAGAGGCCTGTTTCGATGTGGCTAACAGGCTTTTCGGAATTCGCGCCGTCGAGATCAAGAATGTCGCCGCCTATCACCCGGATGTGCGGGTTTTCGAAATCCGCGACGACAAGGGCGATCTGAAGGCCATGTTCCTCGGCGATTATTTCGCCCGTCCCTCCAAGCGTTCCGGCGCGTGGATGAGTTCGTTCCAGTCGCAGCACAAGCTGCCGCTGAAGAACGGCACTGTCGGCGAAATACCGATCGTCTACAATGTCTGCAATTTTGCAAAACCGGCCGAAGGCAAGCCCGCGCTGCTATCGCTTGATGATGCGCGCACGCTGTTTCACGAATTCGGTCATGCCCTGCACGGCATGTTGTCCAATGTCACCTATCCTTCCGTTTCCGGGACGGGTGTCTCTCGCGATTTCGTCGAGCTGCCGTCGCAGCTTTACGAGCATTGGCTGACCGTTCCGGAAATTCTGGAAAAATACGCCCTGCATTACGAAACCGGCGCGCCGATGCCGAAGGCGCTGCTGGACAAGGTTCTGGCGGCCCAGACCTTCAATGCCGGTTTCAGCACTGTCGAGTTCACCTCTTCGGCGATTGTCGACATGGCGTTCCACACAAGGGAAAGCGCGGGCGATCCCATGGTCGTGCAGGGCGAGGTGCTTTCCGCCCTGAACATGCCGAAGTCCATCGTCATGCGGCACGCGACGCCGCATTTCCAGCATGTGTTTTCCGGTGACGGATATTCGGCCGGTTATTATTCCTACATGTGGTCGGAGGTGCTGGATGCTGACGCGTTCTCTGCCTTCGAGGAAACAGGCAATGCCTTCGATGGTGAGATGGCGCGCAAGTTGAAAGACAATATCTACTCCGTTGGCGGTTCGATCGACCCGGAAGAGGCCTATCTCGCCTTTCGCGGCAAGATGCCGAGCCCCGACGCCATGCTTTTGAAGCGCGGTCTCGCGTAAAAAGCTGTCACATTTGTGAGCTAGAACCTGAGTGCAGGGGGCTTATGACACAGGCCCCCCTTTCGCATTTGCAAAAAAAAGGTTATGAGCGCGCCAAACTAAATTGGCGCATTCCCCGACAGTGGCGCCCAACCTCAGAGATTTTGAACAATGGCAATTCGCAACATCGCGATCATCGCGCACGTTGACCATGGAAAAACGACGCTCGTTGACGAGCTTCTGAAGCAGTCCGGTTCGTTCCGCGACAACCAGCGCGTTGCAGAGCGCGTGATGGACAGCAACGATCTCGAAAAGGAACGTGGCATCACCATTCTCGCCAAGGCGACCTCGGTGGAGTGGAAGGGTGTTCGCATCAACATCGTCGACACCCCCGGCCACGCCGACTTCGGCGGTGAAGTCGAGCGTATCCTGTCGATGGTGGATGGCGCGATCGTTCTGGTCGATAGTTCCGAAGGCCCGATGCCGCAGACCAAGTTCGTGGTCAGCAAGGCGCTGAAGGTCGGTCTTCGCCCGATCGTCGCGATCAACAAGATCGACCGTCCGGATGGCCGCCATGAAGAAGTCATCAACGAAGTCTTCGACCTCTTCGCAAACCTCGACGCCACCGACGAGCAGCTCGACTTCCCGATCCTCTACGGTTCCGGCCGTGACGGCTGGATGAACGTCAACCCGGAAGGCCCGAAGGATCAGGGTCTTGCACCGCTGCTCGATCTGGTTCTCGAACATGTTCCGGAGCCCAAGGTCGAAGAAGGTCCGTTCCGTCTGATCGGCACGATCCTCGAAGCCAATCCCTTCCTCGGCCGCATCATCACCGGCCGCATCGCTTCCGGTTCGATCAAGCCGAACCAGGCCGTAAAGGTACTCGGCCAGGACGGCAAGCTGATCGAAAACGGTCGTATTTCCAAGATCCTCGCATTCCGCGGTATCGAACGCACGGCAATCGAGGAAGCCCATGCGGGCGACATCGTCGCCATCGCCGGCCTTTCGAAGGGCACTGTTGCCGATACCTTCTGTGATCCCTCCGTCACCGAGGCGATGACCGCACAGCCGATCGATCCGCCGACCGTCACCATGTCGTTCATCGTCAACGACAGCCCGCTGGCTGGCACCGAAGGCGACAAGGTCACGAGCCGCGTCATCCGCGACCGCCTGTTCAAGGAAGCCGAAGGCAACGTCGCGCTGAAGATCGAAGAGGCTGAAGGCAAGGATTCGTTCTTCGTTTCCGGCCGTGGCGAATTGCAGCTCGCCGTTCTGATCGAAACGATGCGTCGCGAAGGCTTCGAGCTTGCCGTTTCGCGTCCGCGCGTCGTGATGCATAAGGACGAGAACGGCACTCTTATGGAGCCGATCGAAGAAGTCGTGATCGACGTCGATGAAGAGCATTCCGGCGTCGTCGTTCAGAAGATGTCCGAGCGCAAGGCTGAAATGGCCGAGCTTCGTCCTTCCGGCGGCAATCGCGTTCGTCTGAAGTTCTACGCACCGACCCGCGGCCTGATCGGCTACCAGTCGGAGCTTTTGACCGACACGCGCGGCACGGCGATCATGAACCGTCTGTTCCACGACTATCAGCCTTTCAAGGGCCAGATCGCAGGTCGCGTCAACGGCGTTCTGCTGTCGAACGGTTCGGGCGAAGCCGTCGCCTACGCCATGTTCAACCTGGAAGATCGCGGCCCGATGATTATCGAGCCGGGTGAAAAGGTTTACGCCGGCATGATCATCGGTATTCACACGCGCGACAACGATCTCGAAGTGAACGTGCTGAAGGGCAAGCAGCTGACCAACATCCGTGCCGCCGGCAAGGATGAAGCGGTAAAGCTGACGCCGCCGATCCGCATGACGCTCGATCGCGCTCTTTCCTGGATCCAGGAAGACGAGTTGATGGAAGTGACGCCGAAGTCGATCCGCCTGCGCAAGATGTTCCTCGACGCCAACGATCGCAAGCGTTTCGAAAAGTCGAAGCTCGCAGTCTGATTGCTGCTTCCCATCATGAATTTGGAAAAACCCGGCCTCGAGCCGGGTTTTTTATGCGCATGTTTTTATTTGTGCATGAGTCGAAAGACTCTTGTGTCAAAGGTTAAGGATGCGTTAATTTTTTCCGGTCGTCCACATGAATAGGCTGTGGGTAAGCTTGCCGACGTTAACCTTTATGGCTGGCAAGTTTCCACGGCCGGGGCCAGAATCGCGTTATGAAAACGTTATCCATAGATGTTCGCCGAGCCGAACCGCAAGATGCGCGCGCTATATCCGAAGCGCACCGTCTGTCGTGGCAACAGGCCTATGCCGGGCTCATTCCGCACCGTCCATTGACGCAGATGCTGGAGCGCCGCGGCGAAATCTGGTGGAAGAAGGCGACCCGGGGTTCCGCAACCATGCTGGTCGTGGAAGTGGCCGGAGTGGTTGCTGGATACGCGACGCTGGGCTTAAGCCGGGCGCGTGGGCTGCCGCATGACGGCGAGATTTACGAACTTTATCTCCGGCCGGAATATCAGGGCATCGGGCTTGGCTCCCTGCTGTTCACGGAGGCCCGCCGATTGCTAACCTCGCTCGGCTGCAACGGCGTCGTCGTCTGGTGCCTCGAAGACAGCGACGTCGCCAATCGGTTTTTCCGTTCGCATGGCGGCCGGGATATTGCCGAGGGCATGGAAGATTTCGGCGGCAGGTCGCTGCGCAAGGTCGGTTTCGTCTGGAACTGACCAGGGGTTCGTTCCAGAACCGGGTGATTTCGTGCCGGTTTCATTTTTTCCGGTCGGTCATTCGCAATCTCGATACCCTCAAATCCGGCATTCTGCCTTATCCGCCCAAAGCCGTGTTGCAATGCGGCGACTTTCCCAGTATCGAAAACCAAATCCAACCCGTCGAATGAGGGAAGCGAATGCGTATCGATGCAATTTCCATAGGCAAAAATCCGCCGGAAGACGTGAATGTTATTGTCGAGGTGCCGGTTGGCGGCCAGCCGATCAAGTACGAGATGGACAAGGACGCCGGTGCGCTGATCGTCGATCGCTTCCTCTACACCCCGATGACCTATCCGGGTAACTACGGCTTCGTGCCGCACACGCTTTCCGATGATGGCGACCCGATCGACGTTCTCATCTGCAACACCCGCCCGCTGGTTCCCGGCTGCGTGATCAACGTCCGCCCCATCGGCGTGATGATCATGGAAGACGACGGCGGCAAGGATGAGAAAATCCTCGCCGTGCCGGTTCCGAAGCTGACGCGTCGTTACGACAAGGTTCACAACTACACGGACCTGCCGGAAATCACACTGAAGCAGATTGAGCACTTCTTCGAGCACTACAAGGATCTGGAACCCGGCAAGTGGGTGAAGATGGGTGGCTGGCAGAATGTCGACGTTGCCAAGAAGCTGATCGTCGAAGCTATCGAGCGCTACAAGACGCAGGGCTGATCTGCCTGAATTGTTCGAGCATCGGGCTCTTTTCGGTCCGATGCTTCAGACTTCCAGCTTTTTCAAAAGCTTTTCGAAATCCTCCGGGTCGGTGTCGATACGGAGGATTTTTTTACGCGCTGTTTCGCCTGAAATGAAGGTGATGGAAGATTTGGAAAGCCTTAGTTTTTTCGCCAGCAAAACAATCAGGGCCTTGTTCGCCTTGCCGTCTTCAGGCACCGCGCTGACGCGGGCTTTCAGATGTGCGTTTCCGTCCGCATCCTGCTCCACAACGTCGATCGCATCACGCCCGCCATTCGGCGTGAGGCGAACGGACAGGCGGATGTGATCGCCGTGTTTTTGCCAGACGCCGCTCAAGCGAACATGGGATAGAGCGTATTCCACATGAATGAGCGGATGAAGAAGATGATGAGCAGCAGGACGATCGGCGAAATGTCGATGCCGCCGAGATTGGGCAGAATGCGGCGGATGGGGCGCAGCAGGGGCTCCGTGATATTTACCAGAAAGCTGCCGATGGCGTTCACGAACTGGTTGCGGGAGTTGATGACGTTGAAGGCGTAAAGCCAGGAAAAAATGGCGCTGGCGATCAGCACCCACGTATAGAGGTTCAAAGCCAGATCGACGGTCTGAAACAGGGCAAGCATCAATATCTCCGTATCTTGATTGCAAGACATTTAGACATTCGCTGGTGAACCGGCAAGTGTCGCGCCAGATCGTAATGATCTTTAGACTGATCGACGTCGGATCGCCACGATCCGACGGGTGGGTTGCGGCGGTATTTAAGACGAAACCGCTCACAGTTTTCGCCATCCCGCTGAAGGAGGGCTGGCGGTCGCCATCATATCCCTCTATTGCAAAGTTCTCATATTGTCTCGAGAGCACCCAGCCGATGTCCCTGCCTTCTGCCGAAAACCGTTTCGGTGCATTCCGACATAGTTCCTATCGCCGGTTTTTCAGCGCCAGGTTTTTTTCGGCCTTCGGCATCCAGATCGTCAGCGTTTCCGTCGGCTGGCAGATGTATGAGGTCACCGGCAACGCTTTTTATCTCGGCTTGATCGGCCTTTTCCAGTTTCTGCCGTCGCTGCTTTTGATCCTCGTCACGGGCACGGTGGCGGACAGGCATAATCGCCGGCGCATCATGTCCGTATGTCTTCTGATTGCCGCCGGTTGCGCCGCAGCCCTGCTTGGCTTGACGGTGGCGGACAGCTTTTCTCCCTGGCCGGTCTTTGCCATTCTCGTCGTGTTCGGCATAGAGCGGGCGTTCATGGGGCCGGCGGTTCAGTCGCTTGCGCCCAATCTCGTGCCCGTCGAGGATTTGCCGAATGCGATTGCCTGGAATTCCTCTTCCTGGCAACTGGCGTCGATTCTCGGTCCCGTCGCTGGCGGCCTGCTTTACGGTCTTGGCGCTTCTGTGGCCTATAGCGTAGCGTTCGTGCTTTTCATCGTTTCGGCGATGCTGGCGGTGACGATCCGCAAACCGGAACAGCGCGGCCCGGCGAAAGCGGTCAGTCTCGAAAGCATGCTTGCCGGGTTCAAATTCATCTCACGGGAAAAAGTGGTTCTTGGCGCCATTTCGCTCGATCTTTTTGCCGTCCTGCTGGGCGGCGCCGTCGCTTTGATGCCGATTTTCGCCAAGGAGGTGCTGACGCTCGGGCCATGGGGCCTCGGGCTTCTGCGTGCGGCACCCGGTATCGGCGCCATCACCGTTGCGGTCATTCTGGCGTTCAAACCCATCCGTCACCATGCTGGCCTGCTGATGTTCGTCGGCGTCGGGTTTTTCGGCATTTCCACCGTGGTTTTCGGGCTTTCCGAAACCGCCTGGGTGTCGATTGCCGCATTGGTGGTCATGGGCGCATCGGACATGGTGTCCGTTTATGTGCGGGAAACGCTGATTGCGCTCTGGACGCCGGATGAGGTGCGCGGGCGCGTGAATGCGGTGAACAGCGTGTTTGTCGGTGCCTCCAACGAGCTGGGCGAGTTCCGCGCCGGCACCATGGCCCATGTCGTCGGAGCCGTGCCGGCCGTCGTTATCGGCGGGGCAGGCACGCTTGCGGTCGCGGTCATCTGGGCGCTCGGCTTTTCGAAGCTGCGCAGGATCGACAATCTCGACGCGCCGAACTGACGCCGACGGGTATCAGCGCTGCGCTTTGCCTTCAAAAACGACATCGAGAAAATTGCCGAGCCATGAGCGGAGAGGCGTGTCGAACAACATGCGCCCCTCCAGATGCTGGCTGCCGACCTGCGCATTGGGCATGCCGAAACGCTGTGCGCCGCGCACCACCCAGCTGTGCATCATGGCGCGGGTCAATTCGGCATGAAATTGCAGGCCCCAGGCGTTTTTTCCGTATCGGTAAGCCTGATTGGGGTAGGTTTCGCCCGATGCCAAAAGCTCGGCTCCTCGTGGTAGCTCGAAGCCTTCGCGGTGGAAATGATAGACCATCTTGGGCCAATGCGGCATCAAAAGCCGCCCGTGCTCGGTGGCATGAAGCGGATACCAGCCGATCTCCACCTTGCCTTCCCTATCGGCCTCGACCTTGCCACCTAAATGCTTGGACAGCATTTGCGCGCCGAGACAGATGCCGAGAAAGGGCTTGTTTTCCTTCAGCGGCACCTTCAGCCAGTCAATTTCGGCTTTGACATAATCATGCGGGTCATTGGCGCTCATCGGGCCGCCGAAGATGATGGCGCCCGCATGTTTTTCCAACGTTTGCGGCAGATCGTCGCCGAGCGCGGGGCGCCTTATATCCAGACGATAGCCTTTTTCCACCAGTATCTGGCCGACGCGGCCGGGCGTGGAGCGTTCCTGATGCAGGACGACGAGCAGTGAGGGTTGTTTGCTCTGTTGCCTGGAAGGGTCAAACAGCATCGTCTTCGTTTTCGCTTTCTTCAGCGGGTCCGGACCTCGTGGCGGCCTGCTGACGTTGCAGAACCCTGTCGCGTACGGAAACACCGAGCAGATCGGCGACACGCCAAATCACATGGTCTTCCATTTCGCTTCGTTCGCCGTCAGCGTAAACAATATCCCAGAGTATGCCAATAAGCTCCACGCGCTGATCTTCATCGAGATGGCGGCGGATATCGGTGGTGAAGCGGTAATAGTCGACGGCTTCCTTGCCCGCCTCCTGGCCGGCAGCAAGAAGCGCATCCAGCTTGCCGGCGTCGAGATGGTAATAGTCGTGGAGGATTTCGCGAAGACGGTCACGCTCGCTTTTCGAGACCGTGCCGTCCGCCTCCATCACCTGAAAGCAGAGGGCGGCGACCGCCACCCTCAGATCATCCGGGCTGAATTCATCCGAGTGCTGGCCGACGAGGTTCTGAATAAACGACTGTATTTGGTTGAACATCGATAGCCTGTTCGTCAGAAGAGTTTTAAGCGGGTTTTCGGTTCAGCTTCAACGCCGGGCTTCTTGACGCCGGGATCATCCGGCGCGCCGCCGAAAAAGGGAACCGGTTCCGCCTTAACATCCGCTGCGTCCGCTTCCTCCGGCGTCTCGATCGGTATCGGTTTTCTTTCCTTAGGAGCGGATGCGACGGGCTTGACCTCGATTGGCGCGGTCGGTGCGGGCTTCTTCACCACAACGGGCTCGGCTGCTGCTTCGACAATGATCGCCGCCGGAGCCGGTTCTGCCCTTGCGGGGGCGGCGGCAATTGCGTTTTCGATCGTCAGGTCCTCGACGGGACCTTCCAGCTGGCCGAAAGGCGCCTTCCACTCGAAAGCGTCGAGGCGGCCGGTGACGGGCGAAACGGGCAGCCATTTTTCCGAAACGATGCTATCGGCCACCCAGGCCGGATCTCGCGGTGCGCGCAATGCCTGCGCCATCCAGTAACGCACCCGTCCCTGATCGCCGGTTTCGGCTTCCTCGATATCGGCCATCAGCAGGAAGATGCTTTCGCGCGGCTCGATCCGGGCGGCTGCCTCCGCCTTGGCCCGCGCCTTGGCGAATTCCTTGGCGTCGAGCGCTGCCTGCGCTACGGCAAACAGGGATTCGATGTTGTTGGGTTTCAGGCTTTCCAGCCGTTCGGCGCGTTTCAGCCGGTCTATGGCCGTATCGCCGCTGCGCGCTCGCACGTAAAGCTCGGCGATCTGCGGATGCGGATCGCTCTTCCAGACCGGCTCGAGGACGGCTGCGGCCTTGCGCAGATTGTCTTCGCGCAGATAGGACTTTGCCGCGATGAGTGCTGCGGGCACAAGGCCCTTCGCGAGCTTGAGGGCATGCTTGGCATCCTCGCGCGCACCAACCGGATCGCTTTCCAGCTTCTCGCCGGCCTTTGCGGTCAGGAGCACCGCTTTCAGCCGTTCCCCTTCGCCACGTTCGATGACGCTGGCCGCCTTCTGCTGGTCGAGAAGACGGATAGCGTCATCCCACTGTCCGTTGCGGCAGCGGTTTTCCAGCGTCGCCTGTGCTGCCCAGGGCAGATAAGGGGCTTTTTCCGCAGCATCCTCGGCATATTGCTGGGCCGCCTCATAGGCTCCCTGGCGCCGTGCCTCGATATAGAGGCCGCGAAGGCCGAGTTCGCGGGTCTCGGGATCGCGGGCCATCGCCTCGAATTTGCGCCGCGCCTCGTCATATTTGCCTTCGATGAGGTCCGCCTGCGCGTCGAGCAGGTGGATCAGCGGCTCCTGATCGGCACTGAGCAGCCCTTGCGTGCGGGCCGTCATCTTGCGGGCGAGAATGGCGTTTCCGGCGCCAGCAGCGATGAGGCCGGTGGAGAGCGCCTGATAACCACGGTCGCGCTTGCGGGCGCGAAAATAACGCCGGGCGGCGTTCGGCGATGTCCATATGGCGTTGACGATCCACCAGACCAGCATGACGGCGGCAACCAGCGCCGCAATGATGGAGGCGGCGACCATCAGGCTCATTTCGATCAACTGGCCCTGCCAGACGACGGAAAGCACGCCCGGCCTGTCCGCCAGCCAGGAAAAACCGAAACCGAGCGCCAGAACGATAACGGCGAAAGTCAGAATTCTGGTCATGCCCTTACCCCTGCCTGCCCGTGCTGGTGATGGCACGGTTCAACGTGCCTCCGACCAGGTTTTCGACCTCGATGCGCGCATCCAGAGATTTTTTATAATCGGCGGATGCTGTCCTGGCGGCCTCGGGAAGCCCGTTCCATTCGAGCGCCGCACCTTGCAGATCGCCGTTGCGCAGCTTGTTTTCCATGCGCGCGATCATGGCGTCGGGGGTCTCGCCTTCGATGTTTCCGACCGGGCGGACCTTCACCAGCGAAAAGGCGCTTTCCGTCAGGCGCTCAACGATGCCCTGATTGGGGTCGGGCTGATTGATGGCTGATAGCATCGCGTTGGCGACATCAGGGAATTTCTGCATCAGCTCCGAACGTGACGGCACGCCGGTTGCGGCAAAGGATTGCAACGATGCGATGGCCGGATCGTCGGGGATGACTTTCGAGAGCGTATCCAGTTCGGTCAGGAACGGCCCGCCACGATCGATCGCGGCCTTGAGCCCAGCGGAGGCGATAGCGCGAGCGACTTCGATATCGTCGCGCGGTTCGTTGATCTTGGTTTCCGCGTCAGTAAGGCGACGCGTCAGTTCGGCTGTTGCCGAGGCCTGCGCGGACCGTTCCGACTGAAGGGTGGATTCCAGCGTTGCTATTTTTTCCGAAAGCGCATCCACCTGCGGGGCCTCACCCTTTGTGCCCTCGAGGGTGGCGATGCGTTGTTCCAGCGCCGAAGTGTCGCCGGTGCTGGCCGGAACATTGGCGAGTTGCTGGCGCAGGCTACCGAGATCTGTTTTCAGTGCGGCGATCTCATCGCTTCCAGCCCTGCCTGCATTGAACGAGGGCAGGATGCCGGCATATTGCATGCTGCCGGCGGCGGCGAGCGCCACGAGACCACCGACGATACCCGCCGCGATCAGGCCGGAGGTTGCCGCCTGTTTGCGCTCGGCTTGCTGCGGTGTGGAGGGCTTGGCCGGCCCCGATGACGAGGAGCCGGTCGAGGGTTTCGCACCGGCGGCAGTGCTTCCGGAAGCGAAAGAAGACGAAGATGTGGACGCAAAAGGCTTTGCGCCTGCGGCAGTGGCGGAAGCGGCGCTCGTCTCAGTGGTGCCTGTCGACGGTTTCGCATCGGTTTTTGGCGGAATGGGCGTCGGCGAAACGGCTTCGGTCTGCTTTTCCACCTGCGGCTTGCCGGCTGCGGGTTCCGCCTTGTGGACGTTCGGTTCGGGCTCGATTGGGGTTTTGCGCGGCTGGTCCCAGATCGGGGCGGGGTTGGCCGTTTCGGCTGCCGCTGGCTTGTGTTCCGGAACGCTCGGTTCTGGGGCTGCGGCCGGCGACTTGTCACCGGACTTTTCGTCAGTCTTGGCAGTATCCAAGTCGGCGGAAATTGCTTTCACGTCTTTTGCGTCCAGGTCGATGGTGACCGGTTCGGCTTTGGATTTGGAGTGGCGTGGCGGCTTTCCCGATACCATGACAACCTCATTTCTGCCTGCAATAGTCTAAACCTAGTCAGTGACGGCGGCAAAGGAAAGAGGCGAGCCTGAATTAGGTTCCAGACCCGCTGTGGAGAAGTTCAAACAACGCTGCCTCGTTTGCGCTTTCGGCGGCCGTGGCTTGCGCGCGGAAGATTCCCGGAACGAGCGAAAGCACGTTGCGGCTGATGCAGACGAAATGCGTTGAAGTCAGCGCTGCCGCATATTTTTCCGCCGATGCGAGACGGAAAAATGCCCGTGCCGCTTCTGAGGAATAGAGCAGCACCACATCGGCGGATGTCTCCAGAAGCGCCGTTTCGAGCATATCGTCCGAAAGATCCGACGGCTGCATTTCGTAACAATCGACTGTCCGGAAGGGAATTCCGGCAACGGCAAGACCGTCCTCAAACACGGCACCTCGCGGTGTACCGGCGAGATAGAGCAGGGGTTCTTCGTTTGTCAGGAAAGAGCGATGCTCTGCAACCAAACCGGCCAGAGCCTCGGCATCACCGGAGGCGGTGAAGATGTTTTTAAAGCCGATTTTTCCCGCCGCTTCCGCCGTCGCCTCGCCAACAGCGAAGAGGGGTTTCGAAAGGTGAGGCGCAAGTCGGTCGCGCAGCGGTTCCAAGACGCAGAGTGCCTCGGCGCTTGTCACGGCGATGGCTGATCGTGGGTCTAAGAGCGCCGACGAGGCGCGCTCGCCGTAATGGACGGGATGAAACAGCGGAAGAAGCACCGGCTCGTGGCCGAGGGCTTTCAGTTTTTCGGCCGTCTTTTCGCCCGAACGAAGCGGTCGGGTGACGACGATCCGCATCGGCTCAGCTCCAGCCATCGAAGAAGTTGCTGCCCGCCTTGGCGCGCACCTCTTCGCCGGCCTTGCGGCCCAGGATTTCGGCATTCTTGCGGGGGCCGGATATTTCGACGCCGTGGCTCGTCTGGCCATCGGGCGTGAGGATCAGGCCGGAAAAATGCAGTTCTTCACCGTCGCAGATGGCGTATCCGGCAATCGGGGTACGACAGGAGCCATCAAGCACCGCCAGAAAGGCGCGCTCGCAGGTAACTGCATCATAGGTGGGTCTGTCGTTTATGGGGACCAGCAACTCGTCCATGCGGGCGTCACTAACGCGGCTTTCCACGCAGATTGCGCCCTGCGCCGGGGCAGGGGGAAACTCCTTCGGGTCGAGAATTTCCGTTGGCACATTCTCCTTGCCGAGCCTCTTCAGGCCGGCAAAGGCGAGAAGCGTCGCATCCGCGTGACCTTCTGCAAGCTTGCGCAGGCGGGTATCGACCAGACCACGGAAAACGATGACGCTCAGATCTGGACGCAGGCGGCGGATCAGCGCTTGACGGCGCAGAGATGCGGAGCCGACAACGGCGCCCTGCGGCAGTTCCAGAAGCTTCGGTGCTGTGCGGCCGATGAAGGCGTCGCGCGCATCCTCGCGCGGCAGGAAGGCGGAAAGATGCAGGCCCTCAGGCAGAACGGTCGGCATGTCCTTGGAGGAATGCACGGCAATATCGAGCTCGCCGGAAAGAAGCTGGTTTTCCAGTTCCTCCGTGAACAGGCCCTTGCCGCCGATCTCCGACAAAGCGCGGTCGGTTATCCGGTCGCCCTTGGTGGAAAGCACGACGATTTCGAACATATCTTCCGGAAGACCATGCGCCGACATCAGCCGGTTGCGGGTCTCGTAAGCCTGCGCGAGCGCCAGAGGGCTGCCACGCGTGCCGATTCGGAAAGGTTTTGTTTGCATCCGCGTCTATCCATTGTTACCGGAGTTGTCTTAGACCAACTCAGCGCATGATCGCAATCAACGAACAGAATTGATGACCCCCTTTCTTCGTATCCTCGGCATAGAGACAAGCTGCGACGAAACCGCTGCATCCATTGTGGTTCGGCATGTGGACGGCCGTGGCGAGATCGTGTCCGACGTCGTTTTGTCGCAGCTTGAGGAACACAGCGCCTATGGCGGCGTGGTGCCCGAAATCGCTGCCCGCGCCCATGTCGAGGCGCTGGACGCGCTGGTGGAGGAAGCGCTGGAGCAGGCGGGTGTCACCCTTGCCGATGTCGACGCCATCGCGGCCACGTCCGGCCCCGGCCTTATCGGCGGCCTGCTGGTTGGCCTGATGACGGGCAAGGCGATTGCCATGGCCGCAGACAAGCCGCTTTATGCCATCAATCATCTGGAAGGCCATGCGCTGACGGCGCGGCTGACCGACGGTCTTTCTTTCCCCTATCTGATGCTGCTGGTTTCCGGCGGCCACACACAGCTGGTGCTGGTGCGCGGCGTGGGTGAATACGAGCGCTGGGGCACCACCATTGATGACGCGCTGGGGGAAGCCTTCGACAAGACCGCGAAACTTCTGGGGCTGCCCTATCCCGGCGGGCCTGCGGTTGAAAAGGCGGCAGCGACGGGCAATCCGGACCGATTTGCGCTGCCGCGCCCGATGGTCGGCGAGACCAGGCTCGATTTTTCCTTCTCCGGCCTGAAAACGGCAGTGCGGCAGGCGGCGACTGCCATCGCGCCGCTTTCGGAGCAGGACATTGCCGATATATGCGCTTCCTTCCAGAAGGCGGTGTCGCGCACCCTGAAAGACCGTATCGGCCGTGGCCTTGCCCGCTTTAAGGAAGAGTTTCCACATATCGAGACGGAGCGGGCTTTGGTCGTGGCCGGCGGCGTCGCCGCCAATCAGGAAATCCGCCAGACCCTGCAAGTGCTTTGCGATACCCACGGCTTCCGTTTTGTCGCGCCGCCGCACCGGCTTTGCACCGACAATGCCGCGATGATCGCCTGGGCGGGGCTGGAACGAATGGCGGAGGGCAAGGAACCCGATGCGCTTGAGACAGCGCCGCGCTCGCGTTGGCCGCTTGACGGCAGTGCGGAGACATTGATCGGTTTCGGCAAAAGAGGAGCCAAGGCCTGATGCAGCGGGAGAAAATCGTCGTCATCGGCGCTGGCGCCTTCGGAACCGCGCTTGCCGTCGTCATCGCGCTGGAAAACCGGCATGATGTAACCCTACTCGGCCGCGGTGCGTCCCTGATGGCCGATCTGAAAGTAGATCGTATTCACGAGGCTGTCCTGCCGGGTGTCGACCTGCCGGATGCGCTTGAATTTTCCGCCGAGCCGGATGTGCTGGCCGGTGCCGGCATCGTGCTGTTCGCCATGCCCTCTCAGGCCCATGCGGATGCGGCTCGTCACTATGGTCCTTATCTGGCTAATGATTCTATCATCGTTACCTGCGCCAAGGGCATAGACCGGGTTTCCGGGCGTCTGCTGACGGAGCTTCTGGAAGCGGAGCTGCCGCATCATCCCATCGCTGTTCTGTCCGGTCCGGGATTTGCGGCAGATATTGCGCGTGGGCTGCCGACGGCAATGGCGATTGCGGCGGAAGATGCAACAATCGCCGAACGGCTGGCGACCACGATTTCCGGCAGAACCTTCAGGCTTTATGCCTCGACTGACCGTGTTGGCGTGCAGCTTGGGGGCGCGCTGAAGAATGTGCTCGCCATTGCCGCCGGCATCGTCGAGGGCGCGGGTCTCGGCGATTCCGCCCGGGCGGCGCTGATTTCGCGCGGCCTTGCCGAAATGTCGCGTCTGGTGGTCGCCATGGGCGGCAAGGCGGATACGGTGCGCGGTCTTTCCGGCCTTGGCGATCTTGTGTTGACGGCCACCAGCCACCAGTCGCGAAACCTGCGTTTCGGCATTGCGCTTGGCCGGGGCGAGGGCAAGGACATGTCCGGCGGACTGGTGGAAGGCGCTTTTGCGGCAACCGTCGCTGCCCGGCTCGGCGAACATTATGCTGTAGACATGCCGGTCACCGAGGCGGTGGCGGCCATTATCGACGGCAATCTGGACGTGGCGAGCGCCATGCAACAATTGATGACACGGCCCATCACCACCGAATAAGGGTGCGGCCTATGAGGAGACGAAAATGCTGTTTGCCTTTATCTGCAAGGACAAGCCCGGCCACCTGAACGTGCGCATGGAAACGCGTCCGGCCCATCTGGAGCATCTGAACAAATTGAACGATGAGGGCACGCTGAAGATCGCCGGGCCGTTTTTGGATGCCGAAGGCAAGCCGAACGGCAGTCTGGTTGTCGTGGAAGCCGCCGATATCGAAGCCGCGAAGGCTTTGGCCGATGCCGATCCCTATGCCAAGGCCGGGCTGTTCGAAAGCGTGGATGTGAAGCCCTATAACTGGGTCTTCAACAATCCGGGAGCGTGACCGGATATGGCGAATTACTGGCTTTATAAGTCCGAGCCATTCAAATGGTCCTGGGAAATGCAGAAGGCCAAGGGCGAGGCCGGCGAAGAATGGACCGGCGTGCGCAATTATCAGGCCCGAAACAACATGCGCGCCATGAAAATCGGCGACAAGGGTTTCTTCTACCACTCGAATGAAGGGCTGGATGTCGTCGGCATCGTCGAAGTCTGTGCACTTTCACATCCGGATTCGACTGCGGAAGGCGATCTGAAATGGGACTGCGTGGATATCCGCGCCGTTTGCGACGTACCGCAGCCCGTTTCGCTGAAGGACGTGAAGGCCAACCCGAAACTGGAAAAGATGTCGCTCGTCACCTCCATGCGGCTTTCCGTGCAGCCGGTGACGGAAGAGGAATATCTTGAGGTCTGCCGCATGGGCGGCCTTGCCAATCCGCCGAAATCGCCGGACTGACGTTTCGGTGAGGACCGATCCCGAACGCTTCATTCTCGACAATACTGGCATCATGCATCCACCGCATGTGCCGGAATTGCGCCTCCATCTGGCAACCGAAGCCCATGAGCTGTGGCTGAAGACGGAGGAGGAGCTGGAAGAGATCGGCCTGCCGCCGCCCTTTTGGGCCTTTGCTTGGGCTGGCGGGCAGGGGCTTGCCCGCTATGTTCTCGATCATCCTGAAAGTGTCTCCGGCAAGCGGGTGCTGGATTTCGCCAGCGGCTCCGGGCTGGTCGCCATCGCAGCCGCAAAGGCGGGCGCTGCTGCGGTTGTCGCTGCCGATATCGATCCGTGGACGGAAACGGCCATTCGGCTGAATGCGGCTCTGAATGACGTGGATATTGATTTTACCGGGCTCAATCTGGTTGGGACGTTAGTTGAGGCGGATGTTCTGCTGGCGGGCGACGTGTTTTACGATCGCGCATTTGCCGATCTTCTCGTGCCATGGTTTCTTGAACTGGCGGAGAAAGGCGTGAGCGTGCTCGTTGGCGACCCGGGCCGCGCCTATCTGCCCAGAGAGCGCCTTTGCGCCGAGGCAACCTATCAGGTGCCGGTGACGCGGGCTCTCGAAGACAGCGACGTCAAAAAGACCACCGTCTGGCGTTTCGTCTGATTATATTTGGTTCAGGGCCGGATGATGCAGACGCCGTGTTCATAGGCGCAGGCATCGCTTGCGGTTTCGGCGCGGACGTTGATGATTTTCGCCTTTGGCGCCAGCTGCGCGGCCATCGAGACGGCCGCGCCCTTTCGCGAAAGACCGCCGCCGATCGCGAAATAATTGCCGTTGCCGCGTACCCGCAAGGCCGATATCGCGCCCACATAGGTGCCGCCGGAGAGAGTGGATGGCAGTCCGTCGGTGGAGAAACTGACCTGCGATTGACGGTGCTGATAATGGTGGCGGCCATGAAAATCCTCTGCCGCTGCCGGAGGCATTGCGGTGAAAATGACGCCTGCGACCATCATGGCCAGAGCGGCGATTCGACGCTGTAACATGAGCCTCATTCTCCGGATTTTATGGTTAACCAATGGTAAATTACACCTTTTCTGAATTACGTAAAGGTAAATATTTGAGGACTGTAAATCTTGGAAACGCTCGATTTTTTATTTTGACGCAAAAAAATTCCAAAAAAAATTCGCGAACCAATCGATTAAATTGGAATCGGTCATGAAATGTGCTTGTGGTGACGCTCCCATGTGATTAAACGTCGCGGTTGGTGCAATGCACATTCTTTCGTCATGTGCTGTTGCTTGGGGGCGTCCGGTTCGACGGGCGCACGGGAAAACGCCGCGAGGTTATGATGGCGAATGTGACAAATAACCGGCCTTTGTCGCCGCATCTTCAAATTTACAAGCCGATTCCGACGATGGTGGCATCCATCATCCACCGCGTGACTGGTAGTGCGCTTTATTTCGGAACGCTTCTGGTCGCCTGGTGGCTGATCGCGCTGGCTTCCGGCCCCGCCTATTACGACTGGGTGAGCTGGGCGATGAGCACCATCATCGGCAAGATCATCCTGATCGGCTATACGTGGGCGCTGGTCCACCACATGCTCGGCGGTCTGCGTCACCTGATGTGGGATCTCGGACACGGCTTCGAGAAGCACTTCACCACCAAGCTGGCAAAAGCCTCGTTCGTGGCGTCGATCTGTCTGACCGCGCTGATCTGGGTCATTGTCCTGATCGTGCGCTGAGGAGATATTTTCATGGATATGCGTACACCTCTCGGAAAGGTTCGCGGCCTCGGCTCCGCCAAGGAAGGCACCGACCATTTCTGGCGTCAGCGCCTGACGGCGGTCGCCAACGTTCCGTTGCTCATCTTTTTCGTGGTCTTCCTCATCCAGTACGCCGGCGCGCCCTATCCGGAAGTCGTCGCTGCGCTGTCGAACCCGCTCGTCGCTGTTATCATGGGTCTGGTGCTGGTTTCCGGCCTCATCCATATGAAGCTCGGCATGCAGGTCATCATCGAAGACTATGTTCACGCCGAGGTTTCGAAGATCGTTCTTCTGATGCTCAATACGTTTTTCGCGATTCTCATTGGCGGCCTTTGCATCTTCGCCATTCTGAAAATCGCATTCGCAGGATAATTCCGCCATGGCATCAATCAGTTCACCTTCCCAGAATGGCAAGGCTTACACCTATGTCGATCACTCCTATGACGTGATCGTGGTGGGCGCCGGCGGCGCGGGTCTGCGCGCAACGCTCGGCATGGCGGAACAGGGTTTCCGCACGGCCTGCATCACCAAGGTATTCCCGACGCGCTCCCACACGGTCGCGGCGCAGGGCGGCATTGCCGCCTCGCTCACCAACATGACGCCCGACTGTTGGCAGTGGCACCTTTACGACACCGTAAAGGGCTCCGACTGGCTGGGCGACGTCGATGCGATGCAATATCTCGCCATGGAAGCGCCGAAGGCGGTCTATGAGCTGGAGCATTACGGCGTGCCCTTCTCGCGCAATGCTGAGGGCAAGATCTACCAGCGCCCGTTCGGCGGCCATATGCAGAACTACGGTGAAGGCCCGCCGGTGCAGCGCACCTGTGCTGCCGCAGACCGTACCGGCCACGCCATTCTGCATACGCTTTACGGCCAGTCGCTGCGCAACAATGCGGAATTCTTCATCGAATATTTCGCGCTCGATCTCATCATGTCGGCAGATGGCCGCTGCACTGGCGTCGTGGCGTGGAACCTCGATGACGGCACGATCCACCGCTTCTCCGCCAAGATGGTGGTGCTGGCGACCGGCGGTTACGGCCGGGCCTATTTCTCGGCGACCTCCGCCCACACCTGCACGGGCGACGGCGGCGGCATGATTGCACGTGCCGGTCTGCCGCTTCAGGACATGGAATTCGTGCAGTTCCATCCGACCGGCATTTACGGCGCGGGCTGCCTGATCACCGAAGGCGCGCGCGGCGAGGGCGGTTATCTCGTCAATTCCGAAGGCGAGCGCTTCATGGAGCGTTATGCTCCTTCGGCGAAGGACCTTGCTTCGCGTGACGTGGTATCGCGTTGCATGACCATGGAAATCCGTGAGGGTCGTGGCGTCGGCAAGAACAAGGACCACATCTTCCTGCATCTCGATCACCTCGATCCGGCGATCCTGCATGAGCGTCTTCCTGGCATTTCCGAAAGCGCGAAGATTTTCGCGGGTGTCGACGTGACGCGCGAGCCGATCCCGGTCCTGCCGACCGTTCACTACAATATGGGCGGTATTCCGACCAATTACTGGGGTGAAGTGCTGAACGCCAATGCCGAAAATCCGGAACGCATCGCGCCCGGCCTGATGGCCGTTGGTGAGGCCGGTTGTGCTTCCGTTCACGGTGCGAACCGTCTCGGTTCCAACTCGCTGATCGACCTTGTGGTCTTCGGCCGTGCCGCCGCAATCCGCGCGGCGCAGGTCATTGACCGTGAAGGGCCGATCCCTGCACTGGACATTGCGGCCTGCGACAGGATCATGGACCGCTTTGATACGCAGCGTTATGCCAATGGCTCCACCCCAACTGCGGTGCTGCGCGACAAGATGCAGCGCGCCATGCAGGACGATGCGGCGGTGTTCCGCACGCAGGAATCGCTGGAAAGCGGTTGCCAGCGCATTTCCGCCATCTGGAAGGAGCTGCCTGATGTCAAGGTTACCGACCGTTCGATGGTCTGGAACTCCGATCTGGTCGAGACGCTCGAGCTGCACAATCTGATGGCCAATGCGATCACCACGGTCTATGGCGCGGAAGCGCGCAAGGAAAGCCGTGGTTCGCATGCCCGCGAGGATTTCGTCGATGGTCCGTTCGGCGGTCGCGACGATGTGAACTGGCGTAAGCACACGCTTGCCTGGGTCAACCCCGAAGGTGATGTCAAGCTCGACTACCGCCCTGTTCACACCGACCTGATCGCCGACGGCATCGATCCCAAAAAGATCGAGCCGAAGGCGCGCGTCTACTGATTTGAGGAACTGGATATGGTTGAACTCGCTCTCCCCAAGAATTCCCAGATCAGCGAAGGTAAAGTCTGGCCGAAGCCTGATGGTGCCAAGAACGTTCGCGAATACCGGGTCTATCGCTGGAACCCGGATGACGGCCAGAACCCGCGCATCGATACCTATTATATCGATGTCGACGATTGCGGCCCGATGGTTCTCGATGCGCTTCTCTACATCAAGAACAACGTCGACCCGACACTGACGCTGCGCCGCTCCTGCCGCGAAGGCATTTGCGGTTCCTGCGCGATGAACATCGACGGCACCAATACGCTCGCCTGCACCAAGGGTATGGAAGAGATCAAGGGTACGGTGAAGGTCTATCCGCTGCCGCATTTGCCTGTCGTGAAGGACCTTGTTCCCGATCTTTCGAACTTCTACGCCCAGCACCGCTCCATCGAGCCGTGGTTGAAGACGGTCTCGCCGGCGCCAGCCAAGGAATGGAAGCAGAGCCATGAAGACCGCCTGAAGCTGGACGGTCTCTATGAGTGCATTCTGTGCGCCTGCTGCTCCACCTCCTGTCCCAGCTACTGGTGGAACGGCGACCGTTATCTTGGTCCCGCCGTTCTGCTGCAGGCTTATCGCTGGCTTATCGACAGCCGCGATGAAGCAACCGGAGAGCGTCTCGACAATCTCGAGGACCCGTTCCGTCTTTATCGCTGCCACACCATCATGAACTGCGCGCAGGCCTGCCCGAAGGGGCTGAACCCGGCCAAGGCGATCGCGGAAATCAAGAAGATGATGGTCGAGCGTCGCGTCTGAAGACGATTCGTTTGGACCAAAAAATCTATCCGGCCGCAGGCTCGCCTGCGGCCCTTTTTACAACCGGACGGGGGAAATTTCGGTAAAAATCGACCGAAATGGTAATTATCCCGGCCATCGCTTGCGCAAGATAAGGCTTTGGTAATAATTCAGCCTTCTTGTTTGATCATGGTCTTTCCGGAAGCAAGAGAATCGGGAGCTTGATATGCAATTCAGATATGTGGTGACGGGCCTTGCGGTTGTAATGAGCCTCGCCGGTTGCCAACGTACCTCCTACGATTACAACAACAACACCAGCAACAATCCCGGTTATACGCCGCCCTTGCAGGCGCAGCCGGTTCCCTCCGTTCAGTCAGGCGCGCTGCCGCCACCCGGTGGCGCCTCGGGCGGTCAGTTCCCGTCGGCACCCGCGTCGGCAGCACCTGGTGGCACCGATGTCACTTCTGCGGCTCCGCCGGCGACGGCGCTCGATGTCACCAAGGAATCCATGGTCGGTAACTGGCGGGTTTCCAATGGCGGCGCGAATTGCGACATGTTCCTGACACTCACCAATCTCGGCAGCGGTTCGCGTGGCGGCACGCGTGGTTGCGCCGGCGATCTGACGGCGATGGGATCCTGGGAAGTATCCGGCAAGATGGTCCTCTTCAAGAACCGCTCAGGCGATACGATCGGCCGCGTCTACAAGAGCGCCGATGCGCGCTTTGACGGCACGACCAATAGCGGCCAGCCGCTCAGCCTCAGCCGATAGAGCATTTCCGGTGCATCCGGATCGCCTTGCCTGTTCTGAGCCATTTCATTCGTCGCGGGCGCTTGCCGGTGCCCGCGTCCGGGGCGCTTTTCCATGAAGCCATTGCCAGACTACAATCACAGTGTCGTTGAACAGCTCAACGCGTTGACGGCGGCTGGCACCTTGCAGGCCGATGCAGCACAACTCGGCGTGGCGGCCCATCTGGACCGTATCCTTGCCGATCTGAAGGCGCGCAAGCCCGCCAGGAAGAAAAGCGCGCTCGGCTGGATGTTCGCGCGCAAGACCGGCCCGGCCAGCTTCGTCAAGGGATTGTATGTCCATGGCAGCGTCGGCCGCGGCAAGACGATGCTGATGGACATGTTCTATGAGATGGCGCCCGTTTCTTCAAAACGACGCTGCCATTTTCACGAATTCATGGCGGACGTCCATAATCGCGTGCACGCGCATCGGCAGAAGCTGAAGAACGGTGAAACCAAACAGGCCGATCCCATTCCACCCGTTGCGGCCCAGCTTCTGGCGGAGGCGGAGCTTCTGTGCTTCGACGAGTTCACCGTCACGGATATTGCCGATGCGATGATCCTTGCCAGGCTGTTCAGCGAGCTTTTCGCCAATGGTTGCACCCTGGTGACGACCTCCAACGTCGTTCCCGACAATCTCTACAGGGATGGTCTCAATCGCGGCCTGTTCCTGCCCTTCGTCGATTTGCTGAAGACGTATGTGGAGGTGGTGTCGCTGGACAGCCCCACCGATTACCGCATGGAAAAGCTGGAAAGCCTGCCGGTCTATGTCACGCCGCTCGACGGTGCGGCGGATCAGGCGATGGATATGGCCTGGCGGCACATGACCGGCGGACACCTGGTGGCGCCAACCGAGATACAGATGAAGGGTCGCTCCATTCTGGTGCCGCGCGCCAGCGGCCGCGTCGCCCGCTTTTCCTTTTCCGACCTTTGCGAAAAGCCGCTCGGCGCCTCCGATTTTCTGGCGATCGCCAGTCGTTTCGATACGGTCTTCATAGACCACATCCCGCTTTTGAACGCCGACAAGCGGAACGAGACCAAGCGCTTCATCATTCTTATCGACGCGCTTTACGACCATAGCGTCAGGCTTTTCGCCTCTGCGGCGACCATGCCCGAAGACCTGCTCGGCAAGCGCAAGGGAACCGAAGGTTTCGAGTTCGATCGCACCGCCTCGCGCCTGTTTGAGATGCGCAGCGCTGATTATCTGGTGCTTCATCACGAAAAACGCGAGAAAGTTTGACATTTTCGTGACGTATTTTCTTACGTTTACGTAAGAAAATAATGATCTAAACGATTGAAAATGTTCATGCCAAAAGAATCTGTTGCCAATTTTGGCCAATGGGGCTAATCGAAGTGCGACAATTTGGCTGCCGGTGGCGCGGTGAAATTGAATTGAAGCTCTAGAGGAAGCATTCGATGGCTCGCAAAAAGATTGCACTTATTGGTTCTGGCATGATCGGCGGCACGCTGGCGCATCTCGCCAGCCTGAAGGAACTGGGCGATATCGTCCTCTTCGATATTGCCGACGGCATCCCGCAGGGCAAGGGTCTGGATATTGCCCAGTCCGGCCCGGTTGAAGGTTTCAATGCCAAGCTCACCGGCGCGTCCGACTACGCCGCCATCGAAGGCGCGGATGTCTGCATCGTCACCGCCGGTGTTGCCCGCAAGCCCGGCATGAGCCGCGACGATCTCCTAGGCATCAATCTCAAGGTCATGGAACAGGTCGGCGCCGGCATCAAGAAATATGCCCCGAACGCTTTCGTCATCTGCATCACCAATCCGCTGGACGCCATGGTCTGGGCGCTGCAGAAGTTCTCCGGCCTGCCGAAGAACAAGGTCGTCGGCATGGCCGGCGTTCTCGACAGCGCCCGTTTCCGCCTTTTCCTTTCCGAAGAGTTCAATGTTTCGGTTCAGGACGTCACCGCCTTCGTTCTCGGCGGCCACGGCGATACGATGGTGCCGCTCGCACGTTACTCCACCGTTGGCGGCATTCCGTTGACCGATCTCGTCAAGATGGGCTGGCTGACCGCCGAGCGCCTCGAAGAGATCGTCCAGCGCACCCGTGATGGCGGTGCGGAAATTGTCGGCCTGTTGAAGACCGGTTCGGCCTATTACGCGCCGGCCGCTTCCGCGATCGAAATGGCTGAATCCTATCTCAAGGACAAGAAGCGCGTCCTGCCCGCCGCTGCCCATCTGTCGGGCCAGTACGGCGTGGACGACATGTATGTCGGCGTGCCCACGATCATCGGTGCCGGCGGTATCGAGCGCATCATCGAGATCGAGCTGAACAAGGAAGAAGAAGCCGCCTTCCGCAAATCCGTCGACGCTGTCGCCGGTCTTTGCGAAGCCTGCATCAACATCGCTCCGTCGCTGAAGTAATAACCTGACGCATCGGCGCAGAAATCGGGTTTGGTTTTTGCAAGGCACGATGCGTAGATTCAATAGCTTGGAGCGCCCTGCGTCTGAATGAACGCAGGGCGCTCCAAGCGGCTCCAAACAGGGATTATTCCATGAATATTCACGAATATCAGGCCAAGGCTCTTCTGAAGGGCTACGGCGCGCCGGTTGCTGAAGGCGTCGCCATCCTCAAGGTCGAAGAAGCCGAAGCCGCTGCAAAGCAGCTGCCCGGCCCGCTCTACGTCGTCAAGAGCCAGATTCACGCTGGTGGCCGCGGCAAGGGCAAGTTCAAGGAACTCGGCCCCGACGCCAAGGGCGGCGTTCGTCTCGCAAAGACGATCGACGAAGTCATTTCCCATTCCAGGGACATGCTCGGCAACACGCTGGTAACGGCGCAGACGGGCGACGCCGGCAAGCAGGTCAACCGTCTCTACATCGAGGACGGCGCGGATATCTCCCGCGAGCTTTACTGCTCGCTGCTGGTTGACCGTTCGGTCGGCCAGGTCGCATTCGTGGTTTCCACGGAAGGCGGCATGGACATCGAGGCTGTTGCCCACGACACGCCCGAGAAGATCCACACCATCGCTATCGATCCAGAAAAGGGCGTGAGCGACGCCGACGTGGCCGCGATCTCCAAGGCTCTAGAGCTTGAGGGTGTTGCAGCCGAAGATGCCAAGGCGCTGTTCCCGATCCTCTACAAGGCCTTCAACGAGAAGGACATGGCTCTCCTTGAGGTCAACCCGCTGATCGTCATGGAAAATGGCCATCTGCGCGTTCTCGACGCCAAGATGTCCTTCGACGGCAACGCCCTGTTCCGTCATGAAGACGTCAAGGCGCTGCGCGACGAGACCGAAGAAGACGCCAAGGAAATCGAAGCCTCCAAGTGGGACCTCGCTTACGTGGCGCTCGACGGCAACATCGGCTGCATGGTCAATGGTGCCGGTCTCGCCATGGCGACGATGGACATCATCAAGCTTTACGGCAAAGAGCCGGCTAACTTCTGCGACGTCGGCGGCGGCGCCGGCAAGGAGAAGGTTGCGGCAGCCTTCAAGATCATTACCGCTGACCCGAAGGTCGAGGGCATCCTCGTCAACATCTTCGGCGGCATCATGAAGTGCGACGTCATCGCCGAAGGCGTGATCGCAGCCGTCAAGGAAGTCGGTCTCAAGGTTCCGCTCGTCGTGCGCCTCGAAGGCACGAATGTCGAACTTGGCAAGAAGATCCTCAACGAGTCCGGCCTTGCGATCACCGCGGCTGACGATCTCGACGATGCGGCGAAGAAAATCGTCGCAGCGGTGAACGGCTAATTTGAAGGACCGGATATAATGTCGATTCTCGTCAATAAAGACACCAAGGTCCTCGTACAGGGCCTGACCGGCAAGACCGGCACCTTTCACACCGAACAGGCGCTTGCTTATTACGGTACGCAGATGGTCGGCGGTATCCACCCGAAGAAGGGTGGCGAAACCTGGACCGGATCGAAGGGCGAAAGCCTGCCGATCTTCGCAACGGTTGCCGAAGCCAAGGAAAAGACCGGCGCAGACGCGTCCGTGATCTACGTTCCGCCGGCAGGCGCTGCCGATGCCATTATCGAAGCCATCGAGGCTGAGATCCCGTTCATCACCTGCATCACCGAAGGTATTCCGGTGATGGACATGGTGCGCGTCAAGGCTCGCCTCGACCGTTCCAAGTCGCGCCTGCTTGGACCTAACTGCCCGGGCATCATGACGCCGGAAGAATGCAAGATCGGCATCATGCCGGGCTCCATCTTCCGCAAGGGTTCGGTCGGTATCGTTTCGCGCTCCGGCACGCTGACCTATGAAGCCGTATTCCAGACATCCAACGAAGGCCTCGGCCAGACCACGGCTGTCGGCATCGGCGGTGACCCGGTCAAGGGCACCGAGTTCATCGACGTGCTCGAAATGTTCCTGGCCGATGAAGCCACGCAGTCGATCATCATGATCGGCGAAATCGGCGGCGCGGCGGAAGAAGAAGCGGCGCAGTTCCTGATCGACGAAGCCAAGAAGGGCCGCAGCAAGCCTATGGCTGGCTTCATCGCGGGCCGTACCGCACCGAAGGGCCGTACCATGGGCCACGCCGGTGCTGTCGTTTCCGGTGGCAAGGGCGATGCAGAGTCCAAGATTGCAGCCATGGAAGCAGCCGGCATCAAGGTATCGCCCTCCCCGGCACGCCTCGGCAAGACGCTGGTTGAAGTCCTCAAGGGCTGAGACCATGTGAGACAGGCGACGGGCGGCGCGGCTTCAAATCCGCGCTGCCCGATGCCACAAGAACGACAGACATAGAACGGCATACCGCCCCGGCGGCAGACAGCATAATCAAGCGGCAGGCCGATAAACGGCCCTAACGGCATCGAGGAGGCGGACGGACAAGTCCGCAGGAACACAATGGCAAGGCAAGAAGCGAACGAGCAGTTTCAGATCACGTCGTTTCTGGACGGCGCGAATGCAGCCTATATCGAGCAGCTCTATGCCCGGTACGAAGAGGATCCCTCTTCCGTGTCGCCGGAGTGGCAGAGCTTCTTCAAGGCGTTGTCCGACAATCCGGAAGACGTGAAGAAGGCGGCCAAGGGCGCCTCCTGGAAGCGCGCCAACTGGCCGATCCCGGCGAATGGCGACCTGGTATCCGCACTTGATGGTAACTGGGCCACGGTCGAGAAGGCTATCGAGAAGAAGGTTCAGGCGAAGGCCGAGGCCAAGAGCGCCGATACCGGCAAGGCCGTCAGCGAGGCCGAAGTGCTTCAGGCGACCCGTGACAGCGTTCGCGCCATCATGATGATCCGCGCCTATCGCATGCGCGGCCACCTGCACGCCAAGCTCGATCCGCTCGGCATCGCCAGCGCGGTTGAGGATTACAACGAGCTTTCGCCGAAGTCCTACGGCTTCGAGGAAAGCGATTACGACCGCAAGATTTTCATCGATAATGTCCTCGGTCTCGAATATGCGTCCGTGCGCGAAATGGTCGAGATTCTCGAGCGCACCTATTGCTCGACGCTCGGCGTCGAATTCATGCATATGTCCAACCCGGAAGAAAAGGGCTGGATTCAGGAACGCATCGAAGGCCCGGACAAGGGTGTGGACTTCACGCCGGAAGGCAAGAAGGCCATTCTTTCCAAGCTGGTCGAAGCCGAAGGTTATGAGCAGTTCCTCGACGTGCGTTTCAAGGGCACCAAGCGTTTCGGTCTCGACGGCAGTGAATCGCTGATCCCGGCGCTCGAGCAGATCATCAAGCGCGGCGGCCAGGAAGGTCTGGAAGAAGTCGTTCTCGGCATGGCCCACCGCGGTCGTCTGAACGTTCTGACCAACGTCATGGGCAAGCCGCATCGCGCCGTGTTCCACGAGTTCAAGGGCGGTTCGTTCAAGCCTGACGACGTCGAAGGTTCTGGTGACGTGAAGTACCATCTTGGTGCCTCTTCCGACCGCGAATTCGATGGCAACAAGGTTCACCTGTCGCTGACGGCCAACCCGTCGCATCTTGAAATCGTCAACCCTGTCGTCATGGGCAAGGCGCGCGCCAAGCAGGACCAGCTTGCCAAGGCATGGGACGGCGACATCATTCCGCTGTCCGAACGCGCCAAGGTGTTGCCGCTGCTGCTGCATGGCGATGCAGCTTTTGCGGGCCAGGGCGTGGTTGCCGAGATTCTCGGCCTTTCCGGCCTGCGCGGTCACCGCGTTGCCGGCACGATGCATTTCATCATCAACAACCAGATCGGTTTCACGACCAATCCGGCCTTCTCGCGCTCGTCGCCCTATCCGTCCGACGTCGCCAAGATGATCGAAGCGCCGATCTTCCACGTCAACGGCGACGATCCGGAAGCGGTGGTCTATGCGGCGAAGGTCGCGACCGAATACCGCATGAAGTTCCACAAGCCTGTCGTCATCGACATGTTCTGTTATCGCCGCTTCGGCCATAACGAAGGCGACGAGCCGTCGTTCACGCAGCCGAAGATGTACAAGGTCATCCGTGGCCACAAGACCGTCGCCCGCATCTATGCCGACCGTCTGATCGCGGAAGGCCTGATCACCGAAGGCGATTTCGAGAAGACCAGGGCCGACTGGCGCGCCCATCTCGAGCAGGAGTTCGAGGCAGGCCAGTCCTACAAGCCGAACAAGGCCGACTGGCTGGACGGCCAATGGTCCGGCCTGCGCGCCGCCGACAATGCCGATGAGCAGCGTCGCGGCAAGACCGGCGTGCCGATGAAGCAGCTGAAGGAAATCGGCAAGAAGCTGTCGACCATTCCGGAAGGCTTCAGCGCGCATCGCACGATCCAGCGTTTCATGGAAAACCGTTCGCAGATGATCGAGACGGGTGAAGGCATCGACTGGGCGATGGCGGAAGCGCTTGCTTTCGGTTCGCTCGCCGTCGACGGCCACAAGATCCGTCTCTCCGGTCAGGATTGCGAACGCGGCACCTTCTCGCAGCGCCATTCTGTTCTCTACGATCAGGAGACCGAAGAGCGTTACATCCCGCTTGCCAATCTTTCGCCGACGCAGGCCCGTTACGAGGTCATCAACTCGATGCTTTCGGAAGAAGCCGTTCTCGGTTTCGAATACGGCTACTCGCTGGCCCGCCCGAACGCACTGACGCTCTGGGAAGCCCAGTTCGGCGACTTCGCCAACGGCGCGCAGGTGGTGTTCGACCAGTTTATCTCCTCGGGTGAACGCAAGTGGCTGCGCATGTCCGGTCTCGTCTGCCTTCTGCCGCACGGCTATGAAGGTCAGGGTCCGGAACATTCCTCCGCCCGTCTGGAACGCTGGTTGCAGATGTGTGCCGAAGACAACATGCAGGTTGCCAACGTCACGACACCGTCGAACTACTTCCACATCCTGCGCCGCCAGATGAAGCGCGACTTCCGCAAGCCGCTGATCCTGATGACGCCGAAGTCGTTGCTGCGTCACAAGCGCGCCACCTCGTCGCTGGCGGAGCTTGCGGGTGAGTCCTCCTTCCACCGTCTCCTGTGGGACGATGCGGAGGTCATCAAGGACGGCCCGATCAAGCTGCAGAAGGATTCGAAGATCCGCCGCGTGGTCATGTGCACGGGCAAGGTGTATTACGATCTTCTCGAGGAGCGTGAAAAGCGCGGTATCGACGACATCTACCTGCTGCGCGTCGAACAGCTCTATCCGTTCCCGGCCAAGGCGCTCATCAACGAGCTTTCCCGTTTCCGCAACGCGGAGATGGTATGGTGCCAGGAAGAGCCGAAGAACATGGGTGCGTGGTCGTTCATCGACCCGTATCTGGAATGGGTTCTGGCGCATATCGACGCCAAGTACCAGAAGGTCCGTTACACGGGCCGTCCGGCTGCCGCCTCTCCGGCGACCGGCCTGATGTCCAAGCACCTGGCGCAGCTTGCTGCGTTCCTGGAAGACGCGCTGGGAGAGTGAGAACTCTCCCGCATCGCCCCGCAAAAAAGACACCTGAATAACGGAACTAGATCATGGCCACTGAAATCCGCGTACCTACCCTCGGCGAATCCGTCAGCGAAGCGACCGTCGGCACCTGGTTCAAGAAGGTCGGCGATACCGTCAAGGCCGACGAACCTCTCGTTGAACTGGAAACCGACAAGGTTACCGTCGAAGTCCCGGCACCCGCCTCCGGCGTGCTGACCGAAATCGTTGCACAGAACGGCGAAACCGTCGGTCTCGACGCGCTTCTCGGCCAGATCGCCGAAGGTGCCGCCGGTGCTGCGACCTCCGCACCTGCGGCAAAGCCCGCTGCTGCGACTGCCGCCGCACCGGCACCTGCCGCAGCCGCCGCTCCGGCTGCCAGCGCCATGCCGCCGGCACCCGCCGCTGGCAAGCTGCTTGCTGAAAACAACCTTTCCGCCGATCAGGTGGATGGTTCGGGCAAACGCGGTCAGGTTCTGAAGGGCGACGTTCTCGCCGCTGTCGCCAAGGGCGTTTCGGCACCTGCCGCTGCTCCGGCTCCGGTTGCTGCCCCCCGTCCGGTTTCGGCCGAGCAGGATCAGGTTCGCGAAGAGCGCGTGAAGATGACCCGCCTGCGCCAGACGATCGCACGTCGCCTGAAGGACGCGCAGAACACGGCCGCCATGCTGACCACCTATAACGAGGTGGACATGAGCGCCGTGATGGACCTGCGCAACCGCTACAAGGATGTGTTTGAGAAGAAGCATGGCGTCAAGCTCGGCTTCATGGGCTTCTTCACCAAGGCCGTGACCCACGCGCTGAAGGAACTGCCGGCCGTCAACGCTGAAATCGACGGCACGGACATCATCTACAAGAACTATTGTCACGTCGGCATGGCTGTCGGCACCGACAAGGGTCTCGTCGTTCCGGTCATTCGCGATGCCGATCAGCTCTCCATCGCTGGCGTTGAAAAGGAACTCGGTCGTCTCGCCAAGGCAGCGCGCGACGGTTCGCTCGGCATGGCCGACATGCAGGGCGGCACCTTCACCATCACCAATGGCGGTGTCTACGGTTCGCTGATGTCCTCGCCGATCCTCAACGCGCCGCAGTCGGGCATCCTCGGCATGCACAAGATCCAGGAGCGCCCGGTCGCCATCGGCGGTCAGGTCGTTATCCGTCCGATGATGTATCTTGCACTCTCCTACGATCACCGTATCGTTGACGGTAAGGAAGCAGTGACCTTCCTCGTCCGCGTCAAGGAAAGCCTGGAAGATCCGGAGCGTCTGGTTCTCGATCTCTAAGACTAAAAGGGGAGAAGAGGGATGGAAAACCTGGCCAGCGGGAATGGACCTTTTGTGTTCCTGCTGGCGCTCAGCGTCATTCTTCTTCTCCTTCATATCTGCCTTCAGGCCATGTCCGTCACGCGGGAAGTTGGTCTTGCCTGGAATGCGGGTGCGCGTGATGCGCGTCCGGACCTCAAAGGGGTCTTTGCGGGACGCGCGCAGCGCGCCTCGGATAATTTTCGCGAGACCTACCCGGCTTTCGTCGGTCTGGTTCTCGCTCTTGCGATCGTCGGCGACGCCTCCGGCTGGGGGCTGACGGGCGGCTGGATCTGGACCGTTGCGCGCGTCGTCTATATCCCGCTTTATCTTGCAGGTGTTCCCTATGTCCGGTCGATTGCGTGGGTCGTTTCCCTCGCCGGTCTGGCCCTCATGCTTGTCGCGCTGATCTGAGGTCGAGCCTATGCATCAATATCTCATCGAACTTGCATCCCTGATGGCGATCTTCTTTTTCGCGATCGTTTCGCCCGGCGCCGATCTCGCGATGGTCATGCGTCAGGCTATGGTGCATGGGCGCAAACAGGCCGTCATCACCAGTTTCGGTGTCGGAACGTCGCTGATGTTCCATGTCACCTATACGATCCTCGGACTTGGCCTCATCATTTCCCAGTCGATCTATCTCTTCAACATCGTCAAATGGCTGGGTGTCGCCTATCTGATCTATATCGGTATCAAGGCGCTGCGCGCCGGCAAGACCGAGTTGCCCACCGCGGAAGGTGAGGATGGCGTTCGGGCCAGAAGCACCCAGACCGGGCTGAAGGCCTTTACGCTCGGTTTTGCCGCCAATGCGCTCAATCCCAAACCGGTGTTTTTCTTCCTGTCGATCTTCTCGACGGTGGTTCACGCGCATACGCCGGTTGGCATCAAGTTCGGATACGGGCTCGTCATGGCAAGCTGCCTTATCCTGTGGTTCGTCGGCGTCAGCCTGTTCATGACGACGCCACGCATGCGCGCCGCATTTCAGCGCGCCAGCCAGTGGATCGACCGCACCAGCGGTGTGGTGTTCATCGCTCTCGGTATAAAACTCGCAACGGAAAAAGCGGCCTGAATTTCAGGTCAAACGGAAGCAGGGCGGTTCAAAATCCTGCCCGCAATCAATCAGGAACAGAAACATGGCATATGATGTAGTTGTAATCGGTACGGGTCCCGGCGGTTATGTTTGCGCGGTCAAGGCGGCACAGCTTGGCCTGAAGGTGGCTGTCATCGAAAAGCGCGCCACCTATGGCGGCACCTGCCTCAATGTCGGCTGCATCCCCTCCAAGGCCCTGCTGCATGCCTCCGAAACCTTCGCGCATGTCGCCCATGGTGTCGATACGCTCGGTATCGAAGTTGCCGCTCCGAAGCTGAACCTCGACAAGATGATGGGCCACAAGGACGGCGTGGTGAAAGCCAATGTCGACGGCGTCGCTTTCTTGTTCAAGAAGAACAAGATCGATGCTTTCCAGGGCATCGGCAAGGTGGTTTCCGCCGGCAAGGTTTCTGTCACCAACGACAAGGGCGAGAGCCAAGAAATCGAGGCGAAGAACATCGTCATCGCCACCGGTTCTGATGTTGCGGGCATTCCCGGCGTTCAGGTCGATATCGATGAAACCGTCATCGTTTCCTCCACCGGTGCGATCGCTCTCTCCAAGGTTCCGGAAAAGCTCATCGTTGTCGGCGGCGGCGTGATCGGCCTCGAGCTTGGTTCGGTCTGGTCGCGTCTCGGCGCCAAGGTGACTGTCGTCGAATATCTCGACAACATTCTCGGCGGCATGGATGGCGAAGTTTCCAAGCAGGCGCAGCGTCTGCTGGCCAAGCAGGGTCTTGATTTCAAGCTCGGCGCCAAGGTAACGGGCGTTGAAAAGACTGCTGCTGGCGCAAAGGTGGTGTTCGAGCCGATCAAGGGCGGTGCTGCCGAAACGCTGGAAGCGAACGTCGTGCTGATCTCCACCGGCCGCAAGCCCTACACCGAAGGTCTCGGCCTTGCGGAAGCGGGCGTCGTACTCGACAGCCGCGGCCGCGTCGAAATCGACGGTCACTACAAGACCAATGTCGATGGCATCTATGCGATCGGCGACGTGGTGAAGGGCCCGATGCTGGCGCACAAGGCGGAAGACGAGGGCGTTGCTCTCGCTGAAATTCTTGCCGGCCAGCGCGGCCACGTGAACTACGACGTCATTCCGGCCGTGGTCTATACGCAGCCGGAAATCGCCTCCGTCGGCAAGACCGAAGAGGAGCTGAAGGCTGCGGGCGTTGCCTACAAGGTCGGCAAGTTCCCGTTCACGGCCAATGGCCGCGCCCGCGCCATGCAGGTGACGGACGGTTTCGTGAAAATCCTCGCGGACAAGGAAACCGACCGGGTTCTGGGCGGCCATATCGTCGGTTTCGGCGCTGGCGAAATGATCCACGAGATCACCGTGCTGATGGAATTCGGCGGCTCCTCTGAAGATCTCGGCCGCACCTGCCATGCGCATCCGACCATGTCGGAAGCCGTGAAGGAAGCGGCGTTGGCGACGTTCTTCAAGCCGATCCACATGTGATCAACGTTGCAGCGGTGAAAAGAAAACCGCTGCGCAGTTTTTGTCCGATTACCTATTAAACTCAGTTATCTGCCGAACCCCGGCCTGCTGTGCAGGCCGGGGTTTTCCATATTCACGCCGGTGTCCGCCATCCTGTTTTTCGTGGTTCCGCGCTCTATCTGCGGTTCTTCCATCTCATCGCTTTTCTCGTCCACTGAGACGCAGGAGGCAGGGCCAAGCGGCGGTTTGTCGCGTTTCCGACCTGCGCGAAATAGAAGATGATGAGCCTTGCCGCGAAGGGCGGCAGGGGGTCAGGAATGCGGGATACCGAAAATATATTGCCGGATGCGGACTGGTGGGATTGCTTTGAGGGGGAGATGGCGACGGGCGGTTCGAGTTCGCTCGATGTGAGCAGACTTCTTCTCGAGCACCCTCCGGCATGGATCAGCGGCCTTATGGTGCTTAGAAACCGTGTCGTATCGCTGTTTGGTCTCAGGACGGTGGAGCTGGCGGCGGGTACTTCAGCGGGCGGATTTCCGGTGCTGTCTTCCACCGCAGACAGGACCGTGCTCGGCTTTGACGACAGCCATCTCGATTTCCGCATCGTCGTTGATCTGGAACAGCAGCCGGGCGGGCAGGTCGTAAAGGTCACCACCATCGTCAGGCGTAAGAACCTGCTCGGGCGCTTTTATCTTTTTGTCGTCGGGCCGTTTCATCGCCGCATCGTGCCGGCGACGATGCGGCCGTTTTGCGCCAATGTCCGGCCCGTTAAGGCGTAGGTGAGGTTTTAATCGACCCGCGTGAGTGTGAAGCCCTGGGCGCGCAGAAGCTCTATAACGCCTTCCTCGCCCGGCAGGTGCAGCGCGCCGACGGCCATGAAGACATTGCCCTTGGCGAGTTCCGGGGCCGCCCGCTCCGCCATGACGTGATTGCGGTCGGTTATGATGCGCTGCTCGAATGCGGCGTAGCCCTGGTCGCTCTCCGCCGCTTTCTTGGTGTCGAGGCTTTTCAGCATGGGCATCGTCATGCCGATATCGCCGCTGACGTAAAGATCGGTCATGGTCGTCATGATGTCGTCCATGCGGTCGCCCAGTTCGAGCGTTTCGATCAGTGCCTGCAAATGAAACTCCATCGGCAGTTCGGACATGGCCGTCAGCTGCTCGACCATGGTCTCCAGTCCGACGAGACGCTTTCCATCCGCGACCGCGTCTTCGGCCAGCTTCTTGTCGAGAAAGGACAGGCCGGTGGCCTTGCGGGCGAATTCACAGGCTGGCAGGGCAACGAAGCTTGAGAGCATCCATGGCTTCATGCGCGAAACTGCGTTCAGTGGAATGCCGCGCTGCTTGAGGCCCTTTTCAAGACGGGCAACATTTTCGGGCGACAGGATATCGGTGATCGACTTGCCGTCGAGAAACATGGTCAGTTCGGGCTTGGTCAGCAACGATGCCGCGATCTTCTTGTCATCGACGATTTCGTCCGATTCCACGATGACCGTCGCGGCTTTTTCGAAGGCGGGCGTGGCAGCGGCAGGCATGCCGAGAACGCGCGGATCGGTGACGTGCATGGTGCCGAGAAGAAAGGAAGGTTCCGTTCCGGCTTTCTCGATGCGCCAGAAGTTGCCCTTGCCGTTCGCGATTGCGGCAGCTTCCTGTTCGATCTTCGCAAAGCCCTGTGGATCGCTCTTGCGCATCTCCATGAGAATGTCGCTGCCCGTACAGCTTATCTCCTGTTCGGCGGCTTGCGCTTCACCCAGCGACAGCAAAGTCGCAAGCAGGATTGCGACCGCCGCGACATGCATCGCCGCGAGCAACCAGAGCAGGGCGTCGCCGGTCTTGCCCATCAGGGTGGCGGTGAGATTTTGTGGTTTTATCAGGCTTTGCATAGGTACCATCCGGTTCTTGTTCGCTTATAGAACGGCGGTTTGGACGTCTGGTTAATGGCTATGGTTAAGCGTTTCTTGTTTCATGCGCGCGGGTGGGCTTTGTCGTAGATTTCCAGCAATCTTGCGGTATCGACGCCGGTATAGATCTGCGTGGTGGAAAGGCTGGCATGGCCGAGCAGTTCCTGAATGGTGCGCAGATCACCGCCGCCAGCCAGAAGATGGGTGGCGAAGGAATGGCGCAACGCGTGCGGTGTCGCGTTTTCCGGCAGGCCGAAAGCGCCGCGCAATTTCTGCATCTCGCGCTGGATGATGGCGGGTTGCAGCTTGCCGCCGCGCGCGCCGAGGAACAGCGGCTGGTCCGCCGCCAGATGATAGGGGCAGAGCTTTCTGTAAGCCTCGACCGCTTCCGCCACCACCGCCAGCAAGGGTACGATCCGGGTCTTGTTGCCTTTGCCGGTGATGCGCAGGCTGCGTGCACCTGACTGGAGGTCGGCCGGGGTTAGCCCAAGCGCTTCGGAAATACGAAGACCGCAGCCATAAAGAAGCGAGAGGACCGCAGCGTTGCGGGCGGCAATCCACGGCTCTTCGTTCAGTTGCGCCTCGGTGGTGGTGATTTTCAGCGCCTGCCGGTCGGTCAGCGGTTTCGGCAGCGATTTCGGCTGTTTGGGCGCGCGCATGGCGGTGGCACCGGCCGCATTCACCAAACCTTTCTTTTGCAGGTGGTGAAGAAGGGAGCGCAGGCCCGCCAGATGCCGCCCGAGCGAACGCGCGCCGGCACCTTCCCTGCGACGGCTGGCCAGAAAGGCGCGAAGATCGACCGGGCGCAGATCGGCTATATCGGCAATGGCTGCGGGTTTGCCGATGTAGCCGGTGAGGAATGTCAAAAACTGGCGGGTATCGCGTTCATAGGCCTCGACGGTATTGTCTGAAAGGCGGCGTTCACCCGCAATCGAGGTAAGCCAGGACTGACGCTCGTTCAGGAGATCGGGTTCGGCAAATGTCAGAATTTCGGTCACGGGGCGCTCCATTCCTGTACCGAAGTTATCCTGCCATGGTCAGCATTTGGTTAAAGCCTGCGCCTCAGCGTCGCATCCGGCATGGACTTCGCGGGGGCCAGCCATTACATGCGGGCGGTTTCCTTTTTCATTTCGCCGGGGCATGGTCGCCACATCATGGCAAAAGATTCGTCCGATCTATTTGGGGCTCTGTTCGACCCGCCGTCGCCCACGCGCACGGTGCCCGTTCTGGTGCCGATGCCGGCGCCAGGACCCTACAGTTACGCCGTGCCTGAAGATATGGTCGTGGAGACCGGCTCCGTCGTTCAGGTGCCGCTCGGGCCACGGCAGGTGTTCGGCGTGGTGTGGGACGATGCCGGAGAAAAGAGCGTCGATCCGAAGAAGCTGCGGCCCATCACCAAGAGTTTCGAGTGCCCGCCGCTGAAAGCGGAAATGCGGCGCTTCATCGACTGGGTTGCCGCATATACGCTTTCTCCGCCCGGTCTTGTGGCACGCATGGCGCTGCGCGCGCCTGCCGCCTTCGATCCCGAGCCGATGATCGAGGGGCTTCGGTTGACCGAAGGCAGGCCGGAGCGCCTGACGCCTGCCCGTGAAAGGGTGATGGAACTGGCGGCGGAAGGCCATGGCTGGACGAAGAGCGGGCTTGCCCACGCCGCCGGTGTCTCCACCAGCGTTGTCGACGGCCTCGTCAAGCAGGGCGTGTTCGAGACGGTTTTCCTGCCCGCGCCGCCTGTCGTGGCGGAGCCCGATCCGGATTATGTCGTGCCGAGACTGGAAGGCCCACAGAAGCAGGCGGCATCGGAAATTCTTGAGGATGTACGTAAAGGCGGTTTTCACGTTTCGCTGATCGACGGCGTGACCGGCTCGGGCAAAACCGAGGTCTATTTCGAAGCGGTGGCCGAGACGCTCAGGCAGGGCAAGCAGGTTCTTATCCTGCTGCCCGAAATCGCGCTGACGGCGGCGTTTCTGGATCGCTTTCACGACCGTTTCGGCGCGAGACCGGCGGAATGGCATTCGGACCTGTCGCCGCGCATGCGCGAAAAGGTTTGGCGGCAGGCGGTGACGGGTGAGGTGAGGGTGGTTGCCGGCGCCCGCTCGGCGCTTTTCCTGCCCTTCGACAATCTCGGTCTCATCATCGTCGATGAAGAGCATGATCCGGCCTACAAGCAGGAAGACCGCGTCTTCTATAATGCACGCGACATGGCCGTCGTCAGGGCGCGGATCGCGGAGTTTCCCGTCGTGCTGGTGTCCGCCACGCCCTCGGTGGAAAGCCAGGTCAATGGCAATTCGGGCCGTTACAACACCATCCATCTGCATACCCGTTTCGGCGATGCGGCGATGCCCGATCTGCATCTGGTCGATATGCGCCGCCATCCGCCGGAAAGGGGAGGGTTTCTTTCGCCGATTCTCCTGCGCGGCATCGGCAAGACCATCGAGAAGGGTGAGCAGTCCCTGCTCTTCCTCAATCGTCGCGGTTATGCGCCGCTGACGCTCTGCCGTGTCTGCGGTCACCGTTTCCAGTGCCCGCAATGTTCTAGCTGGCTGGTGGAGCACCGGTTCCGCAGTCAATTGCAATGCCACCAGTGCGGCCATAACGAGCCGACGCCGGACCATTGCCCGGAATGCGGGACCTTCGACCATCTGGTGGCCTGCGGACCGGGGGTGGAGCGGATTGCCGAGGAGGTGGAGAAACATTTCCCTGAGGCCCGCACCATCGTGCTCTCCTCGGATCTCATGGGCGTCAAGCGGCTGCGTCTGGAGCTGGAGGCGATCGTCAAGGGCGAGGCGGATATCGTCATCGGCACGCAGCTGGTCGCCAAGGGGCACAACTTCCCCCTGATGACGCTTGTCGGTATCGTCGATGCCGATCTCGGGCTTGCCAATGGCGATCCGCGCGCGGCCGAGCGAACGTTCCAGCTGCTTTCGCAGGTGACAGGGCGCGCCGGGCGTACGGGGTTGAAGAGCCACGGTCTGTTGCAGACCTATCAACCGCAGCATCCCGTCATGCAGGCGATCGTTTCGGGTGATGCATCGGCCTTTTACGAAAGGGAGATCGTGGAGAGAGAAAAGGCCGTTCTGCCGCCTTTCGGACGCCTTGCCTCGGTCATCGTCTCCGCCGATACGCGTGCGGATGCCGAAACCCATGCACGAGGCCTCAGAGCGGCAGCACCGCAGGTTACGGGCATCATGCTGCTTGGTCCGGCGGAAGCGCCGCTGGCGCTGATCCGCGGCCGCCACCGTTTTCGCTTGCTGGTGCACGGGCGGCGCAATTCCGACATGCAGTCTTTTCTTAGAACGCTTCTGGCCAATGGCCCGAAGGAGCGGGGCAGTGTGCATGTACAGCTCGATATCGATCCGCAAAGTTTCCTTTGAACTTTATCGATGGAGGCGTTTTCCCCCTGTCATGACCGTGTCATAACGCAGCAGGCGAAAAGAATGATTTGGGGAACGAGATGGAGTTTTATTTTCCCGCCGAGTTCGGCGAGCAGCTGGCTTTTGGAGCCGCAGTGATATCGGCCGTGATCGGCCTGTTTTTCATGTTTGCACCGGGTATTACCCTTCGCGCCTTCGGCCTGCAGCCGGCCGGTGAGCGCAGGGAGGGTTACGCGCTCGTGCGCTCCTCGCTTGCGGGTTTTTATCTTGGCCTCGGTGCTGCCGCGCTGCTTCTGGCGCAGCCCATGGTTTATCTTGCCTTCGGCGTGGCCTTCGCTCTCAGCGTATTCGGCGGCATTCTTTCCATTCTCTCCGATGGAGGCGCAACTATGCGGAATTGCTTACTTATGGTTGTGCATTTTCTCCTGGCCGCATTGTCGTTGAGCTACGTGTTCGGACTGGTCTAAGTCGGGCTTTTTGGCTTTTCTGCCGCACCAGACGCGCATCCGGAGCGAAATCGGAAAATTTAAACGCATTCCCCCTTGCCCAAACGGCGCTTTCCGCTATTACGCGTGTTGCGAGTCCCGGCGTCCTATGCTAGACGGACCGCGAAATTGGGAAAAGGCAGGGGGGAATTCCGGTCTTTTTCGGGGAAATTGAAACGATTTCAAGAATTTGATGCGGTGGAGCCCCCTCGCTGATGTTCTTGGACGATTAGCAGGGAAAAAGTGCCCGTGGCAGACACCTCCCATGGAACATCCGGTGTAGCGGAAAGGTATGCGTCGTCGCTTTTCGAGCTCGCTTTGGAAGCGGGTGCGGTCGAAGCGGTTGGAGCCGATCTGGACAAGTTCGGCGCACTTCTCGACGGAAGTGACGATTTGAAGCGTCTGGTTGCGAGCCCGGTATTTTCCGCCGAGGATCAGTTCAAGGCAATCACCGCAATCTGCGAGAAGGCCGGTATCGCCGGTCTTGCTGTTAATTTCCTCAAGGTCGTTGCGAATAACCGCCGTCTCTTTGCCGTTCCCGGCATGATCCGCGCCTACCGCACCATTGCCGCCGCCCATCGCGGCGAAATTACCGCCGAGGTCACCTCGGCGCATGCGCTCGACGAAGCGCAGGAAACTGAACTGAAGGCGGCGCTGAAGAGCGTTACCGGCAAGGATGTGACGGTTTCCGTTACCGTCGATCCTTCGATCCTCGGCGGCCTGATCGTCAAGGTCGGCTCTCGCCAGATCGATACGTCTCTTCGCACCAAACTTTCCACCCTTAAGCTTGCACTGAAAGAGGTTGGCTGATGGATATCCGCGCCGCGGAAATTTCCGCAATTCTAAAAGATCAAATCAAAAATTTCGGCAACGAGGCGGAAGTCTCGGAAGTCGGTCAGGTGCTTTCCGTCGGTGACGGTATCGCCCGCGTCTATGGCCTCGACAATGTTCAGGCCGGCGAAATGGTCGAGTTTCCCGGCGGCGTTCGCGGCATGGCGCTCAACCTTGAAGCTGACAATGTCGGTGTGGTTATTTTCGGTTCCGACCGTTACATCAAGGAAGGCGACACCGTAAAGCGGACTGGCGCTATCGTTGACGTTCCTGTCGGCCCGGAGCTGCTCGGCCGCGTCGTTGACGCCCTCGGCAATCCGATCGACGGCAAAGGCCCGATCAATGCCGCCAAGCGTTCGCGCGTTGACGTCAAGGCTCCCGGCATCATTCCACGCAAGTCGGTTCATGAGCCGATGTCGACCGGCCTCAAGGCCATCGACGCCCTGATCCCGGTTGGCCGCGGCCAGCGCGAGCTTGTCATCGGCGACCGCCAGACCGGCAAAACCGCGATCATTCTCGATACGATCCTGAACCAGAAGGCCATTCACGACAATGGCCCGGACAGCGACAAGCTTTATTGCGTCTACGTCGCTATCGGTCAGAAGCGTTCGACCGTTGCCCAGTTCGTGAAGGTTCTGGAAGAACGTGGCGCCCTGCAATATTCGATCATCGTTGCCGCCACGGCTTCCGATCCTGCTCCGATGCAGTATCTGGCACCGTTCGCCGGCTGCGCCATGGGCGAATACTTCCGTGACAACGGCAAGCACGCTCTCATCGGCTATGACGACCTTTCCAAGCAGGCCGTTGCCTACCGTCAGATGTCGCTGCTGCTGCGCCGTCCTCCGGGCCGCGAAGCTTATCCGGGCGACGTTTTCTACCTTCACTCCCGTCTTCTGGAGCGCGCTGCGAAGCTCTCCGACGAAATGGGTTCGGGTTCTCTGACGGCGCTGCCGGTCATCGAAACCCAGGGTAACGACGTTTCCGCCTTCATTCCGACCAACGTGATCTCGATCACCGACGGCCAGATCTTCCTTGAAACCGACCTGTTCTACCAGGGCATCCGTCCGGCCGTTAACGTCGGTCTGTCGGTTTCGCGCGTTGGTTCCGCCGCCCAGATCAAGGCGATGAAGCAGGTTGCCGGTTCGATCAAGGGCGAGCTTGCCCAGTATCGCGAAATGGCCGCCTTTGCCCAGTTCGGCTCGGACCTCGACGCTTCCACGCAGCGCCTGCTCAACCGCGGCGCCCGCCTGACAGAGCTTCTGAAGCAGCCGCAGTTCTCTCCGCTCAAGACGGAAGAGCAGGTCGCGGTGATCTTCGCCGGTGTCAACGGTTACCTCGACAAGATTCCGGTCGCACAGATCGGCAAGTTCGAGCAGGGTTTCCTCTCCTACCTTCGTTCGGAAGGCAAGGCGATCCTCGACACCATCCGCACGGAAAAGGCTATTAGCGACGATACCAAGGGCAAGCTCAAGGGCGCTCTCGATAACTTCGCGAAGTCTTTCTCGTAAATTAGGGCTCTTTTACTCGGACGGATAACGGATGCCTTCACTTAAGGATCTGAAAAACCGCATTGCCTCCGTGAAGGCGACGCAGAAGATTACCAAGGCGATGAAAATGGTCGCCGCGGCGAAGCTTCGGCGCGCCCAGGAAGCTGCGGAGGCCGCCCGGCCGTATTCTCAGCGCATGAGCGCCGTTCTTGCCAACATCGCCAAGGCGGTAGAGGCGGACGTGGCTCCGGCGCTGATGACCGGCACCGGCAAGGACGACGTGCATCTGCTCGTCGTCTGCACGGCCGAACGTGGTCTCTGCGGCGGTTTCAACTCGCAGATTTCCCGTTTTGCCCGCGATCAGGCCCGCAAGCTGACTTCCGAAGGCAAGACGGTCAAGATCATCACGGTCGGCAAGAAGGGTTACGACAGCCTTCGCCGCGAATTCGCAGCTAATATCATCGAGCGCATCGAACTGCGCGACGTGAAGAAGGTCGGTTTTGAAAATGCCGACCAGATCGCCAAGAAGGTGATCTCGCTCTTCAACGCTGGTGAATTCGACGTCTGCACGCTGATCTATTCGGAATTCAAGTCCGTTATCAGCCAGATCCCGACCGGCCTGCAGCTCATTCCGGCCGCAACCCCGGTTGTGGAACAGGAAGAAGCAACGCAGAACGCCGTCTACGAATACGAGCCGGATGCGGTTTCTATTCTGGAAGACCTTATTCCGCGCAACATTTCGGTTCAGGTTTTCCGGGCTCTGCTCGAAAACGTTGCCGGTGAAATGGGCGCCAAGATGAGCGCGATGGATAATGCAACGCGCAATGCCGGTGAGATGATCAACAAGCTGACGCTTTCCTACAACCGTCAGCGTCAGGCTCAGATCACCAAGGAACTCATTGAAATCATTTCGGGCGCGGAAGCGCTCTGAGGTAAGGAAAGAGGGTAAGGATAATGGCTAAGGCAGCTACCCCCAAGAAAACCGCAGCGGTGAACGGCGCGGGCAAGGTTACCCAGGTTATCGGCGCTGTTGTCGACGTGGCGTTCGAAGGCGAACTGCCTCCGATCCTGAACGCGCTCGAAACCGAGAACAACGGCAACCGCCTCGTTCTGGAAGTCGCGCAGCATCTCGGCGAAAACGTCGTCCGCACGATCGCGATGGACTCGACCGAAGGTCTGGTTCGCGGTCAGCGCGTCAGCGACACCGGTGCTCCGATCGAGGTTCCGGTCGGTCCGGAAACGCTCGGCCGCATCATGAACGTCATCGGCGAGCCGGTTGACGAAGCAGGTCCGATCGTAACGGCCAAGAAGCGCGCCATCCACCAGGATGCGCCGTCTTATGTCGAGCAGTCGACCGAAGCACAGATCCTCGTCACCGGTATCAAGGTCGTCGATCTTCTGGCTCCTTACGCCAAGGGCGGCAAGATCGGCCTGTTCGGCGGCGCCGGCGTTGGCAAGACGGTTCTCATCATGGAACTGATCAACAACGTCGCCAAGGCGCACGGCGGTTACTCGGTATTCGCCGGCGTGGGTGAGCGTACCCGTGAAGGTAACGACCTTTATCACGAAATGATCGAGTCGAACGTCAACAAGCTCGGCGGCGGCGAAGGCTCCAAGGCTGCGCTCGTTTACGGCCAGATGAACGAACCGCCGGGCGCCCGCGCCCGCGTTGCCCTGACCGGTCTGACCATCGCTGAAAACTTCCGTGATGAAGGCCAGGACGTTCTGTTCTTCGTGGACAACATTTTCCGCTTCACGCAGGCTGGTTCGGAAGTGTCGGCTCTGCTTGGCCGTATTCCTTCGGCCGTTGGCTATCAGCCGACGCTCGCAACGGACATGGGCCAGATGCAGGAACGCATCACCACCACGAACAAGGGTTCGATCACCTCGGTTCAGGCAATTTACGTTCCCGCCGACGACTTGACCGACCCGGCGCCGGCCACCTCGTTCGCGCATCTTGACGCAACAACGGTTCTGTCGCGCTCGATCGCTGAAAAGGGTATTTACCCGGCTGTTGACCCGCTCGACTCTACTTCGCGTATGCTCGACCCGATGATCGTCGGTGAGGAACATTACGAGGTTGCCCGTAAGGTCCAGTCGACCCTGCAGCGCTACAAGTCTCTCCAGGACATCATCGCCATCCTCGGCATGGACGAACTGTCGGAAGAGGACAAGCTGACGGTTGGCCGCGCCCGCAAGATCGAACGCTTCCTGTCGCAGCCGTTCTTCGTTGCCGAAGTCTTCACCGGTTCTCCGGGCAAGCTCGTCGCGCTCGAAGACACGATCAAGGGCTTCAAGGGCCTGGTCAACGGCGAATACGACAGCCTGCCGGAAGCCGCTTTCTACATGGTCGGTTCGATGGAAGAAGCCATCGAAAAGGCAAAGAAGCTGGCTGCTGAAGCTGCCTGATCATGAATTGGCGGGCGCGTGGGTTTACCGCGCGCTTGCCTTCAATGACGGTGAAACCGGAACGGCTTTGCCGCGTTGTTACAAAAAGTCCGTGACGCCCGCGTAATTGAAAAGAAGTGAAGAGCCATGGCTGACAGTTTCAAATTCGATCTCGTTTCCCCGGAACGTCTGCTCGTTTCCGAAACGGTTACGGAAGTCGTCATCCCGGCTACGCTGGGTGAGATGACGGTTCTGGCCAATCACGCGCCGGTGATGACGACGATCAAGCCGGGTCTGGTAACGGTGAAATTCGCCTCCGGCGAAACGCACAAATATGTCGTCTTCGGCGGCTTTGCCGATATTCTTCCGACGGGTTGCACGCTTCTGGCCGAATCCGCCGTCTCGGCCGATGATATCTCTCCCGACACGCTGCAGAAGCGTATCGATGCGGCCCGCTCCGAAATTGAAGAGGGCAATCATCATCACGAACATCGGACCAAGCTTGAAAAGCATCTTTACGAACTGACGAACCTGCACGAGGTTCTCGTCGCCGCTTGAAAGCACCGGGCGGGTTCGAAAGAATGACTGCCCACAAAATATCTAACCAAAAAAGCGGCCGCTTCGGTCGCTTTTTTTGTTTTGGGGCCCGGCCATATCTCACGCGCCGAAGAGATCGGTTTCCGCTTCAGTAAAGAGCGCTTTGGCCGGCTCGGTCCTGTCGAAATCGATTCCGATTTTCGGGGCGATAGGCTAGATGTGATGATGAAGAGGAACGCAGCTTTATCGAACGGAAGCCGAGGTGAAGACGCGTCTCCTGCCATGGAGGAATGATCGCCATGTCGGCAGAAGCAAGTTACCGAAGGGTCGCGAGAACCGCTCTGCGACAGGGGACTCTTGTCACTGGGGAGCGGGCCGTGCCTGAAGAAGTGCCGGTTGCCTTTTCTTACGGTGGCAGCACCCATGCCGTGATGATGGCCAGCCCCGCCGATCTCATCGATTTCGCCGTCGGCTTCAGCCTCACCGAAGGTATCATATCCGCACGCACTGAAATCCGGGCCATAGAGGTGGTGGAGGCGAGCCAGGGATACGATGTCCAGGTGGATTTGATGGATGCCGAGGCCGATGCCCTGCGGGCGAGACGGAGGCATATGGCAGGTCCGGTGGGCTGCGGTCTCTGCGGGATTGAATCGATAGAACAGGCTGTGCGCGTCGTGCCGGATTTGAGCGGCGTGAAAATGTCCATCGAAGGTCACGAGATCGTTGCTGCGATGAAGTCGCTTAATGATGCGCAAAATCTCAACCGCGAGACCAGGGCCGTTCACGGGGCGGGTTTCTACAATGCTGGGAAGGGTTTGCTTGCGGCGCGTGAGGATGTCGGTCGCCACAATGCACTCGACAAACTCGCCGGTGCGGTCATCAACGCCAACATATCCGCCGAGGCGGGCATTGTGGTCGTCACCAGCCGCCTGTCGGTGGAGATGGTTCAGAAGACGGCGATCCTCGGCAGTCCGGTTTTGGCGGCAATTTCGGCGCCCACCGCGCTTGCCATCGAAACCGCTGAGGCGGCAGGCATCACACTTGTCGCGCTGGTCCGGGGTGAAGACTTCGAAATCTTCACCCATGCAGACCGCGTTATTTTATAGCGCCAAAGGCCATCATCTACACGTGGCCTTCCGGCTTGGTCGGGCGTGGAGATCTAAAACTCCGCCCATTCCGCCGCCGCATTTCCATGGGACCTGACTGCAGCATATCGCGGCTGTGCTGCTGGCAGTCTGGTGACCATGGCTGGTTTTCTGTCATTCGGCTGGACGGGTAACAGCGATGCCTCGCGCGATATCCTGAACTGCCGCAGCAATTCGTGCAGGTTCTCCGCCTCATTGGCAAGGCCGTGGCTGGCGGCGGTGGTTTCCTCCACCATCGCGGCGTTTTTCTGGGTCGCCTGATCCATGACGTTGACGGCCTGATTGATTTCTCTCAGCCCGTTCGCCTGTTCGCGCGATGCCTCGACGATCGCCGAGACGTTGGCATCGATTTCGCCCATCTGCGACTGAATATCCCGCAAGGCGCCGCCGGTTCTGCCAACCAGATCGACGCCGTTGACGACCTGTTCGCGGGAGGTGTTGATGAGGGATTTGATTTCCTTGGCCGCGACTGCGGATCGTTGCGCGAGTTCCCGCACTTCCTGCGCCACGACAGCGAAACCCTTGCCTGCTTCGCCGGCGCGGGCTGCTTCGACGCCCGCATTCAGCGCCAGAAGATTGGTCTGGAAGGCGATGTCGTCTATGACGCCGATGATGTTGGTGATTTCACCGGATGAGCGCGAAATCGCGTCCATGGCGGAAATCGCCTGTTGAACGACTTCGCCGGAATGTTCGGCGTGTTCTTTCGTTCGCAGTACCAGCTTTCCGGCTTCGCCGGCGCGCTGGCTGGCGTCGGTAACGGTGGTGGTGATTTCTTCCAGCGCGGCTGCGGTTTCCTCCAGTGAAGCGGCTTGCTGCTCGGTGCGCTGCGAGAGTTGATCGGCGGCTATGCGTATCTCGCCCGAGCCGGATGCGATTGTCGAGGCATTATGGGCGATCGTCTGCATGGTGGTCTGAAGTTTGCCGACAACGTCGTTGAAGTCGTGCCGCAGCTTCTCCATGCTGGGCACGAAGCTGTTATCGAGACGCTGGATCAGATCGCCCTCCGCCAGTGCCTGCAAGGCATCGGCAAGAGCGGTAATGGCGCTCATGCGCGGGGTGACGTCGGTTGCGAATTTTACGACTTTCACCACCTTGCCGGCCTCATCCAGCACCGGATTATAGGCGGCCTGGATCCATATTTCCTTGCCGTTCTTTCCGTAGCGAACAAATTCGTCCGAGATGAATTCCCCCGATGCCAGCCGCTGCCAGAAATTGGCATAGGCAGGGGATGCGGTATAGGCCGGATCACAGAACATGCGGTGGTGTTTGCCTGCGATCTCCTTCAGATCGTAGTTCACGGTGGTGCAGAAATTCGGATTGGCGGTGATGATCGTGCCATCAGGCAAAAACTCGATGGTGGCCTGGGAGCGGGAAAGCGCCTCCAGCTTGCCGGCGTCTTCCGTGGCCTTGATCTTCTTGGCGGTGATGTCGGTCGCGATCTTGACGACCTTGTAGGGTTTGCCCGAACGGAAGACGGGATTGTAGGAAGCCTCGATCCAGATGGCCGACCCGTCCTTGCGGATTCGGCGATACTCCTTGGCCTGAAATTCGCCGCGCGCAAGAGATTCCCAGAATTCCTGATATGCGCGCGATGCGACAATATCTCCGCTGCAGAAGATGCGATGGTGCTTGCCGACGATCTCAGTGAGATCATAGCCCAGCGCCGTGCAGAAATTGCGGTTTGCCGTGAGAATATTACCTTTGAGATCGAATTCTATGACCGCCTGCGATTTGGATATCGCATCGAGCATGTTTCGGTTATCTGCGCTTTTCCCTAACCCCAGCATTAACGTCCCCCAAATATCGGCCCACGGCGCGGCTTGCCGCACGGAAGGCGCGGTCCACGTCGTATCATGTTGAACAACGAATAGGTTTTGCCACCAAAGGCGGCAATGCAGGCACTTGCGACTAAGCAGCCCCCGTCAGGTATCGGACCCGCGTGATGTCGTGCGGCGCGCGGTACTGTTCGTCGGCTTTTAATATTATGGATATCTAATATTAAAATGTTCTTATTTAAGTTGTGGGACGGGTGAGAAAACAAAAACCGCCGGGCAGGTGCTCCGGCGGTCTGGTTTTGTCGTAGATAATCGTTGTTAAACGCTTGCGTCAGAATGTAATCGCCCGATCAGGCTGCGAGATCTTCCGCTTCGGTTCCCTTGAACATTTTTGCGAGGTTCAGGAAGCAGATCATGCCATGTTCGTTGGCGATGATGCCTTCGGAATAGGACTTGTCGAAAGAGGCCGAGATTTCCGGAACCGGCTGGACCTGATTTGCCGGGATCGTCAGGATGTCCGAAACGCGGTCGACGAGCATGCCGATGACCATGTTGTGCACTTCGGCTACAACGATCGCGCTTCGTTCATTCGCAACGGTGCTTTTCATGCCGAGCTTGTGGGCCAGATCGATAATCGGAATGACGGAGCCGCGCAGATTCATGACGCCGATGACGTCTTTCGGCGCGTGAGGAATGGGCGTGGAAGGCGCCCAGCCGCGAATTTCGCGGATGGTCGTCGTCTTCACGCAGAATTCCTGATCATGCAGGCGGAATGCGATGATTTCGAGCGTCTCGCCGCCAAAGTTCGTGGAGTTTATCATTGCCATCAGAATTCTTCCCAATGCTCGCTGTGGAGGCCAGCGCAAGTGCACCGACACTTGCATATGCGAATTTGGCGTTCTGCCTGGTGCCTGAACAGCCGGAAATAATATTTCCGCCTTCATTCAATGATTCTTATCATGAGATCGTTTCGCAAACCTAAATGCGGCCGGTCTCAATATTCCTTCTCGTAAAATATGCCGGCAGCACCTTCGCCATTGCCGCCCGCTTCGCCGCGCAGTTTCACACCGCGCCCGACATCGAGGTTGATGATCGCTTTGGCGCCGGAATCACCGCTTTGCTGCAGTTCGAGATAGGTTCTTTCATTGAGATATTTGCCGGCGGAAACGCGGGCCTGGCCTTCGGAATCCGTCGAGATATCGAGATCGTCGACGCCGAGATTGCTGCGGAGCTTATCGAACAGCGAGGTGGAACGCCCGCCGGCGAGTTGGGCTGCCGCATCCGCCAGTCGCGCGATCTGCAAGGCGGAGAGTTTCGACATGGACTGGCCGAAGATCAGCTGCGCCATAACTTCATCCTGCGGCAAGGCAGGTGCTGAGGAGAAGGCGAATGTCGGATCGTTGGCAGTGCCGGAAACCGCAACCGTGATAGTGGTCGAGCCGGCGGTCGATTGCGCTTCCATATCCAGAACCGGCACGAGGCCGCCACCGAAGGTGATGTTGCCCGTCTTGAAATCGAGGCGACGGGTCAGGATTTCAAGCCTGCCGCGGCGCATTTCAAAGCCGCCGGAAATGACGGGAACAGCCGCCGTGCCGCGAATGGTCAGATTGCCCGTCAGCTCCGCATCGATGCCGCGTCCGCGCACGAAGATGCCGCTCGGTGCGTTTACCTGTAGATCAAGATTGATGGTGGAGGAACTGCCGCTGCTGCCCTGATCGCCGCCAAGCGCCTTTGCCTGCGCACGCACCTGTGGTGGAGCGTTCTTGTGCTTGACGTTGATTTCCGTCAGCGAGGCGGGAAGTTTCTCCGGAATGGTGATGGCGCTTCTGTCCAGCGTCAGGTTGCCACCAAGCACCGGCGAACTCAAAAGCGGGCCTTTCAGCGTCAGCGTACCGCTTACCACCGTCGTCACCAGCGTGCCGTCATTATAACCGGCGCGATCCAATGTGATCGTAATGTCGGCCGGGAAACCCGATCCGCCGGCGATCCCGATGCTGCCGGTTCCCGAGATCGTTCCGCCGCCCGCAAGCTTGCCCGTCAACCGGGAGATGATGGCGCGATCGCGATCGAAGGTGACGGTTGCTCCCAGTCCGTTGACTGTCAGGTTGCGGCGCACGTCGGTCAGGCGCGTGCCATCGGTGGTGATGCTGCCGGTAACGACAGGTGCGGAAGCGCTGCCGGAGATTTTCACATCGATGGCGGCTGTGCCGTCCACATCGAGGCCCTGCGCTGCGGTTTGCGCCGCAACGGCGGAGAAGGGCAGCCTGCCGGAAAAGGCCATGGAAAGCGGGCGATTGCCGGCTATACCGAGGGAGCCGCCGCCCGAAAGCGACATGCCGCCCTGACCGGATACATTGGTGTCGATCTGCAGGGTGCCGGCGGCGAAACGGCCGTTTGCCTTGATGCCGAGTGCGGCAAGCCCGGCGGCGCGGGTCTGGGCAACCTCGGCATTCGTCCAGTTCAGATTGTAGTCGACCGAAGGATCGGAAGCTGCGCCCTTGGCGTTGACCGTGCCGGATATGTTGCCCGCCGCATCCAGACCGGTGGCGAAGGCATTTGCGAGGCTTGCGGGAAGCGAGCGGATATCGGCGTTGATGTCGAGCGTCGATCCGGCGATGCCGTTTACCTCGACGCGCCCGTCGCCGGTGATGATGGTCAGACCGGCGATGCGGGCCGCACCGTTTTCAATCGCGATTGTGCTCGGTTTTTCAAGCCTCACGGCGATGCCCCTGGGGGCGGCCGAGAAAGTATCGATCCGCACGGTCATCGGCGAGCCGGCAGTATTGGCGCTGCCCTTTGCCACCAGTGGCGCATTGTCGTAACGGCCGTTGACGTCGAACTCGGTCGTGGTGCCGGAATGTGCGATGGTCGCATTCAGTGCGGAAATCGATACCGTGCCGGCATTGACGCTGTCGGCACTGACCTTGCCGTTGATGGCGAGGGCCTGCAAGTCGTCGATGGTGATATCGGCGGCGAGCTTGGAGATCGTCGTCGTGCCCTGGCGGATGCTGCCGCCATTCGCCTTTATCGTCGCGGCGGTCCGGCCGTTGGCGTTGCTCAGTTCTATCTCGCCGGCAATGTCACCATCCGCCTGTTGCGCGGCAAGTGCGGCCAGCAGGGCCAGGTCCGGGAAGTTGAAGGAAAGATTGCCTGATGGCAGGAATTGCTGCGAGAATTGCAGCTGCCCGTTCAATATGTTGCGGCCTACCGCCACATGAAGTTCGGGTATCGCCGTGCCGTTTTCGGTCTGCACAACATTGGCGTTGGCGTCGATCTTCTGCTGGTCGAGGCTGCCGCTGGCGGTCAGTTTCGCCTGCGGTGCGGCGGGATCGGCCTTGCCCGCAGCATTGACCTTCAGCGCTTCGAGCTTTCGTCCGGCAAGGATGGCGCTTTCAGAGCTTAAGGTGACATTGAAATCGGGTGCGGCAAGCGCCCCGCTCGCTTCGATTGTAAAATCGGCAACGCCCTTCGCCTGCGGTGTCAATTTTTCGAGGGCGGGGAATTTGCCTATCAGGTTGGCGCTTAACGCATTGTTTTCGAGGCTGACATCACCGGTCGCTTCGAGAGTTCCGGATTTGACCACGAGTTTCTGAACGCTGGTGCGCCCGCCGATGATCAGGTCGATATCGCCCTGCAAGGCTATGGTGGTGTCGAATTTTTCCGCAAGCGCTGGCGGCAGGGTGGCGGGCAGCGCAAAGAGCTGCACGCTGGACGTCAGGCGATTGTCAGTGAGATCGAAACTGCCATTCAGTGTTCCGCCGACACTGGCGCTTTCCAGCGTCGCGCCGTCGAAACCGATGGCGGAAGAGGTGAGGCTGAGCGGCGCCTTGATGGTGACGGGCGCGCGCACCAGCCGGTTGACGTCAGGACTGACGAAGGACGATTGCGCCACGGAGAGGACGGTCTGGATGGTGCCGCTGCGGCTGGCAATGTTGAGATCGCTGCTCTCAGCCGTCAGTTTGACGTCGTCAAGCCTGCCCTGGGGCAGGGAAAGGCTGCGCAAGGATGCGGTGGTCTTAAGATGTGCGGCATCGGCGCCGCCTTTCAACGAAAGATCGAGCCCGTTGATGAGGGCCTGAACCTCGCCATTGTTCAGCGGCCAGCGGAAATCGACCGGACCGGTGGTGCCGATGAGGTTCGCGCTGAGATCGTTCTGGCCATTCGGGTCGACGGTGCCGGAGGCTGTCAGCAGCAACGTTCCGGTCTCCAGCGTGCTGCTGCCGATTTCGATGCGGCCCTGCGGGGAGAGTGTGGCGTTCGCGTCGAGTTTCGTTTCACCGGCGAAAAGCTGGCGGAAGGCAGGCGGCAGAAGCAGATCGGGTTGGCCGCCGCCTGTGATCTCGATACGGCGTGTGCCGTCATCGGCAAGAAGATGATGGCCGGTGACATTGACGACGGGGTTGCCGGCGACATTGCCGCGCAATGTCCCCGTCCAGTCGGAAAGCGGCCCTTCGCCGTTCACGTCAAGCGCCACAGCGGGCGTGCCCGGAAGCGAAAGCAACGTGGCGAGAAGCCCGCCTTCGGGCTCTTTCATCTCGGCCTTCAGCTTCAGGACGTTTTCATTCGGCAGAAATGCGACGTCCGCATTGACGACGGCATCCGGAGCATTCCGTCGATGGGCGGTGAGCGACAGCCTTATATCGTCCTGGGCCGCCTTGAGATTGCCTTCGGCGCTCAGGTCGAAGGGACGGCCGAGAAGCGATTGCCCGAGGCTTATGTCGGGAAAATTGAAATTGTCGATGCCGATTTCTATTGGCAGCGAGGAGGTGCCGGAGCTTTTGGTCGTCGTTTGCTCCGCGGGAAGCGGTTTGCGCTCGACGTCGATCGATCCGGCCGACACCCGGTCGGCATGGAAGGTTCCGGCAAGAAGCGACAGGGGCGACCAGTCGACGGCGATCTGGTTCAGGCGGGCATAAGGTCCCTGCCTGTCCGAAAGGGTGACGTTGTCGAGCCGCAGGCGACCCGTCAAAAGCCCGCTGGGCGGAGAGATTTCGATTGTCTGATCGGGTGTGGATACGAGCGATGAAATCTGCTGTGCGGCAATTCCGGCGCCCATCGGGGTAAGACCAACGAACAGAACCGCAAGCAACACCAGCACCACGCCGCAAAGAGCAGCGTAGCCCAGCCATTTCAACAATCGAATCAACGTTTTCATCAAGGGTAATCTACACTCTATTGCAAGGGTGTTCGACGTCGGCGCTTAAAAAGACTGACCGATGCCGGCATAAATGCCGAAATTATTGCCACCATCATATTTATCGAGCGGCATGGCGACATCGAGACGCAGAGGCCCGAAGGGCGTCGCGTAACGCAAACCGATACCGGCGCCAGCCCGGATATCGGAGAAATCGGGAGTTACTTCATCCGAAACCACACCCGCATCGATAAAGGGCACGATGCCGATCGTATCGGTGACCTTGATGCGCGCCTCGATAGAGCCAACCACATAGGAGCGGCCGCCAGTCGCGTCGCCGGCTGCATTATAGGGCGATATTTCCTGATAGCTGTAGCCGCGCACCGATCCGCCGCCGCCAGCATAAAAGCGCCGGGTTGTCGGAATGTCCTGTAGATCGCTGCCGCCGACAAGCACGCCGCCGGAAAGCTTTCCGGCCATGATCAGCCGGTCTTCGGCGCCAAGTCCCTTGTAGCCGGTGATGGAGCCTTCGAAAGAGGAAAAGAACGTGCCGTTCAGCGCTTCATAGCTGGGCTTGGCGGCCACCGATGCGCGAAAGCCTTCGGTGGGATTGAGCTTGTCGTCGCGGGTGTCGCGCACAAATTCCAGCGGTATGGAGGTGGTCAGATATTCGTTCTTGCCGAACGCGTCCTCGGTGTCGGCCCATTGCACCTCGAGACCGGCGGCGGCGGTGTCGGTGTCGTTCAGCTCGTAACTGAAACCGGCGGATCCCGTCAGCGTCTTGGCCTCATAGGTGTCGGGATGCTCGGTCTTGGCGATAAGGCTGGTCTTGAATGTGGTGCGCGGATTGAACATGCCGGGCTTCGTGAAGGTGATGCCCGCCGAATAATCCATGCCTTCGACGCTCGATGCTTCGGCGATGCGCGAAACCGCGCCTTCGATACGCAGCGATTCCGCCTGCCCGAACAGGTTCCTGTGGCCCCAATATCCCTGGAGGCCGATGCCTTCCGTGGTGGAATATTGTGCGCCGACACCGAAATAGCGGTGCTTGCCTTCCGACACCTCGATGGTGAGCGGAATGGAACCGTCGCGCGCCAGCGTTCCCGCTTCCTTGATCGTCAGGCTGGAAAAAACGCCCAGCTGGCGCAGCCGGTCCGCAGCTTTGCGCAGCTTTTCCGGCGAATAGGGCTCGCCGCCATTGAGGCGCGAATAACGGCGAATGAAGTCGCCATCGACGGTTTTTTCGCCGGTGACGGCGACCGTGCCGAGTGGGGCGACGGGACCACCTTCGGCTGCCATGGTAATATCAACCGTATTCGTCGCGTGGTTTGCGACCGCCTCGCGTTTCGTCAGTTTGGCAAGCGGACGGCCTTCGGCCTTCAGATCGTCGATCAGCTTGTTGCCGGCGCGGATGATCGCCAGCGAACCGGCATCGCCGCCGGTCGTCAGGCCATATTGCTCGAGATTGCGGCCTGTGACATCGCCTTCAAGCCGGACGCTGCCGAGCGTGAAAACCGGACCGGGCGTGACCGTGATGACCACAGGCACCGGTGCGGAATGATCGAACACCGGATTGGGCGGCAGATCGTCCACATCTTTGCCGGCGACGGTGACCTGGACGATGCCGCCATAACGGGCGTTTTCGTAAAGTGCCGCGATCAGCCTGTCCCTGTCGTCGCGCGCCTTTATCAAAAGACCGAGATCGCCTGAGGCCGGTTTTTCCTTGTCGGCCAGTAGAAGCGAGCTGTTTTCGAGACTGCCTGTTAGCGACTTGTCCGCATCGGGTGCATTAAGCGTCACGGCATATTTGACCGGATTGATAACCTCGACCTCCGGTTCTTCCGAACCCCAGAGGCGCACACCGAACAGCTTGAAGGCAAAAGCGTCGCGGGCGAACGCCGGGTACAGGGCGAACGTGACTGCAACCGCAAGAGCGGTGCCAGCTTTCCGATACGCAATACCTGTCTTCGGGTTAGTCCGTGTTCTTCGCATAAGGTGCTTTATGGTTGAGCATTTATTTTGGCTCTAACCCGTTTCCTCTCCGTTAACGTTGCAGTTTAATCATAAATAAACGGCGTTGAGGACCCTTCGACTTGCGTTTTGCCCGCCTTAACGCAAAAAGCCCCGGGTGACCGGGGCTTCTGTGCAACGGTATCTTGCTAAGCGATTAACGGCAACGCGCCGTGTAACGCTGACCGTACTGGTCGCGGTAATAGCAATAACCCGGCTCGGATGCATTGCCGATCAAAGCGCCGCCTACGCCGCCGATCGCCGCACCGACTGCCGCACCACGAACATTACCCGTGATAGCGCCGCCGAGGACCGCACCGGAAACGGCACCGATCGAAGCTCCCTTTTCGGTCTGCGTGCAGCTCGCGAGCGACAGGCCGACCAGCGCAAATATGATTGCCTTTTTCATGAAACTCTCTCCAACGTTACAATGAGCTCTTCGGCTCGGTAGGCGTCCCATATTTATCTGCGGCGACTGCTACCTCCGACCGCAACAGATAACTAACAATTCGATATCGTTTAGGGAAGCCTCATTTCCAGGCATTCCTCCGGGCGGAATCGATTGCGTGCCAAACAACGGTGCGACACGAAAAAGGTTCCAAATTTCGCGGTTTTTTGATGTGAATCAATTTTGTACTTTTCATCAGCTTCTATAAACGGTTTATTGGAATGGTTCAAAACAACGGCGAATTGACGCAGACGTGGTTAAAGCGGCTCGCAAGGGTTGACGGTCCCGGTGCCGGGGCAGAAAACGATCTGGTCAATTCTGGAGCATGGCATGGACTTCGAGGCATTTTTTACGACGGAACTGCAAAGCCTGCATTCTGAGGGGCGCTATCGCGTTTTTGCGGATATCGAACGCCAGCAGGGCAATTTTCCCCGCGCGACACGGTACAACGCCAATGGCGAGCGCAAGGACGTAACCGTCTGGTGCTCCAATGATTATCTGGGCATGGGCCAGAACCCGAAAGTCATCGAAGCCATGAAGGCCGCCGTCGATCACTGTGGCGCGGGTGCGGGAGGCACCCGGAACATTTCTGGCACCAACCATTATCACGTCCTGCTGGAGCAGGAACTCGCCGATCTGCACGGCAAGGAATCGGCGCTGATCTTCACGTCGGGTTATGTTTCCAACTGGGCCACACTCGGCACGCTTGGCCAGAAAATTCCGGGCCTCATCATTTTCTCCGACGCGCTCAACCACGCATCGATGATCGAGGGCATCCGTTACGGCCGTTGCGAGCGGGTGATCTGGAAACATAACGATCTCGAAGATCTCGAGGCGAAGCTCAAGGCCGCCGATCCGAATGCGCCAAAGCTCATCGCGTTTGAATCCGTCTATTCGATGGATGGCGATATCGCGCCGATCAAGGAAATCTGCGATCTGGCCGATCGTTATGGCGCCATGACCTATCTCGACGAGGTTCACGCCGTCGGCATGTACGGACCGCGCGGCGGCGGCATCGCCGAGCGCGAAGGCCTCATGGATCGCCTGACGATCATCGAGGGGACGCTCGGCAAGGCCTTCGGCGTGATGGGCGGTTACATTACCGGCTCGACTGCGGTCTGCGACTTCATCCGCTCTTTCGCATCCGGTTTCATCTTCACGACAGCGCTGCCGCCGTCGCTTGCCGCTGGCGCAATCGCTTCGATCCAGCATCTGAAGGCAAGCCCCTTCGAGCGCGCCCGCCATCAGGACCGGGTGGGCAAGCTGCGCGGTCTCCTCGATGCGCGCGGCATTCCGCATATGGACAATCCAAGCCATATCGTGCCGGTCATGGTGGGCGATGCCGCCAAGTGCAAATGGATTTCCGACATCCTGCTCGACAATCACGGCGTTTACGTGCAGCCGATCAATTATCCGACCGTGCCGCGCAAGACCGAGCGTCTGCGCATTACCCCGACGCCGCTGCATAGCGATGCCGATATCGAGCAGCTGGTCGGTGCGCTGCACCAGCTCTGGTCGCATTGTGCGCTGGCGCGTGCGGTGGCATAACACCCCCCGTAGTATCGCAATGCGAGAGTGAACAGAAGCGAGCGCGGATAGGTGAGGTAATATGCAGATCCAATATCCCGAACCGGAAGATTTCATATCCGCGATCGCAAAGCCGTTCGAGAGCGAAGCGGTCACGAAGCTTGTGGCGCCTTTTGGCGTGAACTGGTCGAACGCCGTCAAACTCGACAGGAATCTGCCGATATTTGATCTCGACGCCACAGCATTCGGTGTGGGTTTCCACTTCAAGGACCAGAGCCTGGTGAACGAAAGCGATGGCGATGCTGTTGGTCCTAACCTGCTGACCAGTTCTGCTTGCTGGGGCTATGAGGCAGGTGTCGAAACCTATGGGGGACCCTTGTGGAAAGGCCTTCGTTTCTCGGACACAAAGGTCGACGCAATTGCCAAGCTGGGCGAGCCGAGCCGAGTCGGACGCTATGATATTCACCGCTGGGTGTTCCCGGATTTCGAACTATCGATCCACTGGAACAGTCCAAACAAAATTCGCGTCATATCTTACTGGATGAACTTAGAGTAGGTCGCTGACAAGCCAGCCGCTCGGCGTGACCGTGCAACGAACACTCCGGAAACGGAGCCGTGCACCAATTTGAACTGTAGAGGACGTCTTTCTTCGAGACCCGCCAGCAATACAGTTCAAGCCGCTTTCCCGATATTTACAACTAGTTCCAGCGCGTGACTGCGGGCTTCCTTATCCGCCGCGAACACGTCTTCGATCGTGGCGGCCGATCGGCCGTCATGCATGCGGTCCATGACCGTTTCGACGATTTCGGCCATATCGAGAAAACCGATGCCGCCCTCGACGAAGGCGTGAAAGGCCGTCTCCTCGGCCGCATTCAGGGCCGCGCCCTGCAAGCCTCCACGTTCCAGCGCCGTCCGCGCCAGTCTGAGCGCCGGAAACCGGGTCTCGTCCGGGGCTTCGAAATCGAGCCGCGCCAGTTTTGCAAAATCCAGACGCTCGACATTGAGATTGCCACGCTCGGGGTAGGTGAGGGCATAGGAGATGGCGGTGCGCATGTCGGGGGAGCCGAGCTGGGCGATGTAGGAGCCATCCGTATAACCTACCATCGAATGCACGATCGATTGCGGATGGACGATGACCTCCACCTGATCGGGCCTGAGATCGAAGAGGTATTTCGCCTCGATCATTTCCAGCCCCTTGTTGAACATGGAGGCGCTGCCGATCGACACCTTCAGCCCCATGGACCAGTTGGGGTGGGCACGGGCGATATCTGCTGTGACATTGGCCATCTCATCCCGTGACCAGGTACGGAACGGCCCGCCGGATGCGGTCAGCACGATGCGTTCCACGGCCTGCTTGTGTTCGCCCGTCAGGCACTGGAAAATCGCGCTATGCTCGCTATCGACCGGGATCAGCCTGCCGCCGCCCTGCTTGACCGTGCGCAGAAAAACATCGCCCGCCGAAACGAGGCATTCCTTGTTGGCAAGTGCGATGTCCGCACCGCGCCGCGCGGCCGTCAATGTCGGGGCGAGGCCGGGTGTTCCGGCAATTGCCGCCATTACCCAACCGGCATCCATCAAGGCCGCCTCTTCGAGACCGGATTTGCCCGCCGCAACTTTTATGTTGGTGCCGGCAAGGGCTGATTTCAGCGCCTCGTATTTGTTGTCCTCGGCTGTAACCGCAAGCTGCGCGCCGAATTCACGGGCCTGTTCCGCCAGGAGGTCGATGTTTCCGGCGCCGGTGAGCGCCATGATCTCGAATTGGCGGCGACCACCCAGCTGACGCACGACATCCAGTGTGTTCGTGCCGATCGAACCCGTCGAACCCAATATCGTCAGCTTGCGTGGCATTTCACTGGTATTTTTCATCTTCGGTCCGTCGGTCGTTTCCGGTTCGCACGTCCTATGCATGCCGTTCTCCAGAAACTGCTGCACATTTTCGGGCGACATGCATTAGCCTCTACTCGCGAAAACCTGCCATAACAAGGACACAGCCAGGCTATTGTTTTTGCGGATGGCAAAGCCATATGCAAGAAAATCATGAGAGAGCATCAATGCGACGTTTCCTAGTTTCCAGCGGATGGATTTTTGCGGCGAGCCTCGTGCTTGTGCTGGTCTTTATTCCTCTCGATCCACGCCTTTCCGAAAGTGCGCAGGCCCTGCCGGGAACGATCGTTTCCTTCAATCGCATCATTACCGATTTCGGAACGTTCGGTTGGATGCTTTATTCAACGGGCGCTCTTGCCATCTTCGCTTATGTCGGCGCGCGCGTTTTACAGGCGCGGACCTATGCCGGACGCCTGAGAACGGCATGGCGGCTCCTCGCCTATTTCTTTTTGACGATCGGAACGGCAAGCATTCTGGTTCATATGCTCAAATTCCTGATCGGACGGGCGCGGCCGGAACTTTTCGTGGAACTGGGTGCCTATAGTCTCACCCCGTTTACCGGTGACAATCTCTATGAAAGCTTTCCCTCCGGTCATTCGACGGCTGCGGGGGCATTTTTCGGCGTTTTTGCCATGCTGATGCCGCGTTTCCGCTGGGTGTTTCTGCTGTTTGCCCTTGCCATCGGTATTTCACGCGTCATCGTTGGTGCGCATTATCCAAGCGATGTCGCCGCCGGTCTGCTGCTCGGCATGTGGACCGCCATGGCCTTCGCCTTTATCTTTGCCAGGTCCGAAATGCTTTTCCGTTTCGATGAGCACGGCTGGCCGCAACCGAAAAATGCAGGCCTTCCGGCAACGGATACACGATAGGGACGTTTAACGGGACGGAGAGGGGGCCGCGATGGAAGAAGCGAAAGTCACGCCGGAAAATGACGGCAGGGCCGTTCAGCACATCCGCACTTCGGTCGCCGTGGCCGGTGGTGGGCCGGCGGGCATGATGCTTGGCCTGTTGCTTGCCCGCAGCGGCATCGACGTGACCGTGGTCGAAAAACACGGGGATTTCCTGCGCGATTTTCGCGGCGATACCGTCCATCCTTCAACGCTTGAACTGATGGAGCGGCTGGGTTTCGGCGAGGAGTTTCTGAGCCTGCCGCATACGCGCGCGCCACAGCTGAATGCGGTTATTGGCGGCGAGCGCATCACGATCGCGGATTTTTCCCGGCTACCGGTCCGACATCGCTTTATTGCGTTCATGCCGCAATGGGATTTTCTCAATTTCATCGTCGGCAAGGCCGGGCAATATGAGAATTTCCGGCTGCTGATGAATGCGCCGGTGACCGGCCTCATCGAGCGCGACGGGCGTGTCGGCGGTCTCATCGTCAATACGCCGGAAGGCGTAATCGAGATCGCCGCCGATCTGGTGGTGGGGGCGGATGGACGCAATTCCATCGTCCGCGAGGCGGCGGGGCTCGAAGTGCAGCGCTTCGGCATACCGACCGAGGTGCTGTGGTTGCGCCTTTCGAGACAGCCAGGCGATCCGACGGAAACCATGGGGCATGCGGGCTCGCGGCAGGGTTTCGTGATGATCAACCGAGGCGACTATTGGCAATGCGGTTATGTGGTGCGCAAGGGCTTTTTCGCGGACATAAAACTTCAGGGAATTGAGGCGTTCAGGGACAGGGTTGCGGAAATCTGCCCTTTCCCGCGCGACAGGCTCGACGAACTTACGAGCTGGGACGACGTGCATCTCCTGACCGTTCGTATCGACCGGTTGAAGCGCTGGTGGAAGCCCGGCCTGATTTGCATCGGCGATGCGGCTCATGCCATGTCGCCTGTTGGCGGCGTCGGCATCAATCTCGCTGTTCAGGATGCGGTTGCTGTGGCCAACGTGCTGGTGCCGGTGTTTTTGTCGGGCCGGGCCATTGCCGATGACGATCTCGCCGCAATCGAAAAACGACGATCCTTCCCCACCAAGGCCACGCAGTTTTTGCAGCGGATGATGCGTATCGGCCGCAAGAAGGAGCAGGCGGACACGGCGGAAAAACCGAAAGGCCCGCCGGCCTTCGTGCTGGCGATCATGCGATTTCCGCTTTTTGCCCATTTGACCGGCAGACTGGTGGGGCTGGGCTTCCGTCGGGAAAAGATCGAGACGGTGTGACGCTGTTCAGGAATGGACGGCGATTTCCTTCGCATATTTCAGCCCGATAACGGCTGAACCGATCAGCCCCGGCTCGATCCGGCAAATGGCAGGCACGACCAGCGGGCGGTCGAAGCGCCTGAGAATGCGGCTTCTGACGGCCTCGTCCAGAGCGGCCAGAAGTTCCCTCGAATTCGAAAGCCCGCCACCGACCGGCACGATGGTCGCGCCGGTGACGTTGATCACCATTGCCAGCGGTGAGGCGAGAATATCGATGAGGATTTCAATGGTTCTTGCGGCCTCCGCATCGCCGGCCTGCCAGGCGGCAATAATATCCTCACTGGTCATATCCTTCCGGTGAAGATGCAGATGCAGTTTTTCCATACCACGGGCGCTACCGATAGCATCGACGCAACCGGTGAGGCCGCAACCGCATTCGAAGCGCGGCAGCGAGACCGGCGGGTTGCCGGCCAAAGTCGCGGCCACCGGCCCGTGGCCCCATTCGCCGGCAAAACCGCCATCGCTGTTGATGAGCTTACCGTCGATCACCAGCCCACCGCCGACACCCGTTCCGAGGATGACGCCGAAAACCACACGGTGTCCCTGTCCGGAGCCGATTTCCGATTCGGCGATCACGAAACAATCCGCATCGTTCGAAACGATAACGGGAAGGTTCAGGGCTTTTTCCAGATCGTCTTTCAACACCCTGCGGTGAATGCTTGGAATATTGGCGACTGTCGCCTTGCCGGTGTCGAGATCGATGACGCCTGCAATCGACAGCGACACGCAGTCGGGTGTGCCGCCGCTATTGTCGATGACGGATTTCAGGCCGGCGGCGAAGTCTTCGAAGCTGGTTTTCGGTGTCGGTATACGCGGCACGGGGCGAATATCGTCCGGGGCATGGGCAATTGCGCCCTTGATGGTCGTTCCGCCAATATCGAAACAAACGATCATGGTTCAGACTCCGGAACGTGTGGCATCATAGATTTTTTCTCCTGATATCCATGTGGAATGCATCTGGAGGTCTGGTGTCAGCATGATGAAATCCGCATCGAAGCCGGGCAGGAGTTTTCCCTTGGCTGACGCGCCGATTGCCTGTGCGGGATAGGCGGATGCCATTCGCAGAGCCTCTTCCAGCGGCATTTCCATCTTCTCATGCATGAAGCGGATGCAGGAGAGCATGTCGATATCCGCTCCCGCCAGCGTGCCGTCCGCAAGCGTCAACCTGCCGCCGTTGCGATAGACGCGCCGGCCGTTCAGTTCGAAACCGTCATCATCCGTGCCGATGGTGGACATGGCGTCGGTGACGAGGAAGATGTGGGCCGGGCCATTCTTGGCGCGGAGTGCAATGCCGATTGCGGCCGGATCGACGTGGAAACCATCGGCGATAAGCCCGCAATCCAGCTTGCCGTTTGAAAGCGCTGCCCCCACCAACCCCGGTTCGCGGTGGCCAAGCGGGCTCATGGCGTTGAAGAGATGCGTGACCATGGATGCGCCTGCATCAGCATAGGCTGTCGCCACATCGAGGCCCGCATCGGTATGGCCGAGGCTGACGACGATGCCGGCTTGTCGGAGCGCGGCGACTTGCTCCACAGTCGTGTTTTCCGGGGCAATGGTCGTCATCACGAAGGGAAGCTTCGCCTTGCAGCCGATCAGGACTTCAAGATCGGCCGTCTCCATCTTGCGGATAAGCGCCGGATCATGCGTGCCCTTGCGCGCGACGGAAAGATGCGGCCCCTCGAAATGCAGGCCGAGGAAGCCGGGCACGTGCGCCTTGAGGGCGGCAATGCCTGCCTGCGCCGCTTTGGACGTTACGTCCGGACGGTCGGTGATGAGCGTAACCATCAGTCCTGTCGTGCCAAACTGGGCGTGGGCGGAGCAGATGCGGGCGATGCCAGCCACATCCGGCTGGTTGTTGAACATGACCCCGCCGCCACCATTGACCTGAAGGTCGATGAAGCCCGGCGCGATCAACAGCCCGTCCGCATCGATCGCCTCGGCTTCGGCGGGCACGCCGTCCGAGATAGCGGCAACATGCCCGTCTTGGGTCAGAAGTACCTTGCCATCGTGCCACGCGGCGCCGTCGAAAATACGTGCGCCGATGAATGCCTTGATGCCGCTCATTGGGTTTCAGTCACCTTCTTCAATGCCACGGGCGCATCCGGGTTGAAGCCCCTTGCGCGCGACAATTGCTCGATGAAGCCGTAAAACGGTGCGATCAGCAACAATGCGTCGGTCAGCGGGTGATTGGTTTCCACGAAGGGCAGGGGTTTGGCCGGGCTGCCTTTGGCGGATGTGACGAAAACATTTGCGCCTTTGTGAGCAAGGCTTGCGGCAATATCCGTCACCGAGGTCTCGGCGCGGTCGCGTGCGGCAAAGGCGATGATGGGGAATTTCGGGGCAACCAGCGAGACCGGGCCGTGCATCACTTCCGCCGATGAATAGGCTTCCGCGTGCAGTTCGCAGGTTTCCTTGCACTTCAACGCTGCTTCTGCGGCAATGGCAAGGGCAGGACCCCGGCCCAGCATGTAAAGCGATTCTTCGCCCTTGACCGCCTCGGCAATATGGCTCCAGTCGAGCGCGATCGCCCTGGCGAAATTCTGTGGCAGGGCGCTGACGGCTTTGGCGAGCAGATTGTCTTCCGTCCATTCCGCGAGGATCGCGAGGCCGGCGACAATGGAATTGACGAAGGACTTGGTCGCGGCAACCGCTTTTTCCGGCCCCGCCTGAATATCGATCGCGTGATTGGCCGCCTCGCCGAGAGGGGAAGGAAGGGTGTTCACGAGGGAGAAGGTAAGCGCGCCGCCCTTGCGGGCGCTTTCCGCCAGAGCGACGATGTCAGGGCTTTTGCCCGATTGCGATACGGCGAAAGCCGCTGCCCGTTCCAGCCGCAGCTTCGTCTGGTAGATCGAGGCGAGCGAGGGGCCGAGCGAGGCGACCGGAAGTCCGGTCTGCAATTCGATCGCATATTTCAGGAAATGCGCGGCGTGATCGGACGATCCGCGCGCAATGGTGACGATAACGGCGGGATCGCGGGCCTTCAGCCTGTCTCCGGCTTCGCGGAAGGCGGCATTGGTATTGTCCAGCAGGCGGGCGACGGCATCGGGAATCTCGTTGATTTCCTGGCGCATCAGGGTTGTCATCGTTTTATGTCCTTGGTCGATATGGTTCACTCGGAGGCGATCGTCAGTTCGGCGACGAGATCGTAGGCGTCGCTGCGATAAAGCGCGCGCGATATTTCCATGAGACGCCCGCTTTCCAGATACGCCATGCGCTGGACGGAAAGTGCTGCAGAGCCCGGCGGAACCCCAAGCAGCAGGGTTTCTTCGTCCGTCAGGTTGCGGGCGGAGATGCGCTGGATGGCGCGGACGGGGCGAATGCCGTTTTTCTCAAGTTCCTGATAAAGCGAGTTTTCCACCAGTTCAGGGTCCGGCAGAATATCTCCCGGCAGGCTCGTCACTTCGAGCGCGATCGGCTGGTCGTTGGCAAGGCGCAGTCGCGTCAACCGGGCAACCATGGCGGATTGGGAAAGGCCGAGAGCCATCATCTCGTCACCGGTCGGATAAAACAATCCCCTGTCCAGCCAGCGTGTGCTCGCGGCCATTCCCCGGCGGCGCATGTCCTCCGTAAACGAGGTGAGCTTGGTCAAGGGTTGCTGCATGCGGGTGATGGGTTTGACGACGAAGGTGCCCGAACCGTGCCTGCGGACCAGAAGGCCGTCGCGGACCAGATCGTCCACAGCCTTGCGCACCGTGACACGGCTGACGCAGGCGCTTTCGGCAATATCACGTTCGGGCGGCAGGGCGTCGCCATGCTTCAGGCGGCCGCCATTGATGGCGTCCTCAATCGTCTGACGCAGTTTCAGGTAAAGCGGGCCGCCGCCTCCCGATTGCAGGTCGTTCAGATTAAGCACTGCCCCGTTCATCCATAACCTCTGTCACAATCGATGTGGCGAGTTCCGGCTATATCATACGCATTACAATCGGCAATACCAAAATAGAACCATTGGTGAAATTGTAGGATTATTCGGTGGTTTTTTCGATGATTTGCGTAATAATGCGGCTATGTGCCTGAAATTTTCGCATTAACCAAAAAAAATTTCCGCCAATGGTAATTGCTATAGACGATTGGCATTTTTTTGGTATTGTTTTTGTATCGCTGGTCGGCGACGCGCTGTTTTGCGTCCGCCTCCATGGAAAAATTGATCTCCGATTCTCCAGAGGATTTGCGGGATCGAATTTAACTTGACCGTTGTGAAAATTAATTTCATCGTGACGGGAAATTATCGCAGATATCGAACGACCAACACAGAAATGGTTGCTTCTGCGAAAATTATTTACGAATGAACAGGGAACAAAGTTCATGAAGGTGGGAATTATCGGACTCGGATTCCGTCTCGGTTATCTGGGCTACGTTTTTCACGAGATCGACAAGGATTTCGAGATCGTCGGTTATGTCGATCCCGCCCCGGCTGGTCTGCCGGGGCTTGAGGAAAAAGGCATTTCGGCCGGCAAGGCCTATGACAGCCCCGAAGCGCTGATCGCTGGCGAGACATTCGATCTTTTGATGATCGGCTCGCCGAACCATATGCATCTGGAGCATATCCGCATCGGGCTTGAAGCCGGTTGCACCATCTTTTCCGAAAAACCCATCGTCGTCAGCATTGAGGAAAGCCTCGAACTTGCCCGGCTGCTCAACAAGCACGGCCATGAGCGGCTGCTGGTCGGTCTCGTCCTGCGTTATTCGCCGCTTTACCGCGATCTGCGCGCCGCGCAGGCCGAAGGCAAGCTCGGCGATGTCGTTTCCATCGAGGCTTCGGAACATATCCCGCCCTATCACGGTGCGTTCTTCATGCGCGACTGGCGGCGTTACGAGAATTATTCCGGCTCCTTCATGCTGGAAAAATGCTGCCACGATCTCGATCTCTATAATGGCGTGGTCGGTGCGCGGCCGCGTTTCGTATCGAGTTTCGGCGGGCGCAAGAGCTTTACGCCTGCGAACGCCCCGCAAAATGACGGCATCAACGACATGGAGGTCTACCATCGCAAGCCGAGCGGCTGGATGGGCTCCGAAAAGGTGTTCGACAGCGACGGCGACATCATCGACTACCAGACGGCGATCGTCGAATATGAGAACGGCGCGTCGCTTGCTTTCCATACCAATCTAAACGTTCCCGACGATTTCCGCCGTTTCTGCGTCATCGGCGCCAAAGGCATGGCTGAGGGCGATTTCGTGCGCGGCTTCCTGAACGTGCACAATGCCCGGACCAACGAAAAGACCGTCGCCAAGACCTATTCGGCGGCAACCACGCTCTCGCAGCATTACGGCGCCGACGAGCAGATGGCCGCGGACGTGATCGCTCATGTCGTAGAGGGTACGCCCCTGCCGGTTTCCGCGCTCGATGCGATCGAGGCCGGGATTCTGGCGCTTGCCATGGACGAGGCGCGCCATGGCCGCAAGGTGGTCGATCTCAAGCCTGTGTGGGAGGAATACGATCTGGCGCTCCACGGGCAGCCGAAATCTCCCGCTGTGAAATCGGCTTAAGGGGGCGCGGCGATGGATGCGAAACGCAGCGCGGTGATCTTCGCCTGGCTTCTTCTTTTGCCGGCGCTTTTCTACATCACGGTTATTGTTGCTTATCCGCTTGTGGATACCTTCATCCTGTCCTTCACGGACGCGTCGCTGAAAAAGACGACGAACTGGGTGGGTTTTCTCAACTACGAGAAGATTTTCAACGAAACTTTTGCCGGGGTCATCACGCGGACCTTTATCTGGACGTTCTTTTCCGTCTCGATAAAGATGATCATCGGCACATTTGGTGCAGTGCTGCTGAATTCGGCAGTTCCCGGTCGGGCGCTGTTTCGCATCCTGACGATGCCGCCATGGATCGTGCCGATGGCTATCGGCATCTTCATGTGGGGCTGGATGTATAACGGCCAGTTCGGCATGATTTCCGGCCTTCTGCAGAACCTTGGCCTGGTGAATGGTCCGGTTGCTTTCCTCGCCTATGGCAACACGGCCTTCTGGGCGACGGTGATTACCGATGTGTGGATCGGCGTGCCGATGGTGACGCTTTATCTGCTCGCCGCCATCCAGTCCATTCCGCAGGATTTGCATGAGGCTGCATGGACGGACGGTGCCAGCCGCGTCTACCGCTTCCGACGTATCACGTTGCCGCTGATGTTGCCGGCCATGATCACCATGTCGGTCCTGTCGCTGATTTCGACGTTCAATTCCTTCGACATCATCTGGATTCTCACGCGCGGCGGTCCGAACGGTGAAACAACGACGATGATCATCGACACGTATAAGACGGCGATCGGAGCTTATAAATATGGCGAGGGTGCCGCCCGCGCAGTGCTGATCTGCATATTCCTGTCGATCTTCACCTTCTTCTATTTCCGCATCACCCGCCGCTTCTCGCAGGAGGCCAGCCGATGACCGACAGACATGCGATGATCAACCGTTACAGGTGGTATGAGATCGTCGGGATCTATTGCGGCGTTGCCGTATTCCTGACCTTCGTGCTGGCGCCGTTTGTGGAAGGGTTTCTGGTTTCGCTGAAACCGCTCAGCCTGCTGTTTTCCTCGCCCTACAAGTTCTGGCCGGAAAACGGCTCGTTCGAGGCCTACAGGACCATGTGGGTCAGCGTTCCGGGTTTTGCTCTTTATATTTTCAACTCGTTCTTCATTGCCGGCGCCATCACGCTCATCGTTCTTGTCCTCGTGATACCCGCCGCCTATGCGTTTGCGAGGTTTGACTTCAAGGGCGCAGGTCTGTTGCTGGGACTATTCCTCGCGGTGAAGATGTTCTCAGGCGCCGTTTTGCTTATTCCGCTGTTTCGCCTCATGCGGTCGATCGGCGTACTGAACAGCTATTTTGCGATGATCATTCCCGGCGTCGCCTTCATCATTCCCACAGGCATCCTGCTTCTATTGACCTATATGCGCCGTATACCGCGCGAACTGGAGGAAGCTGCTTATGTGGATGGGGCGAGCCGGCTCTATACCCTGCGCAGGGTGGTCTTGCCCATAGCAACGCCAGGCATCGCAGTTGTCGCAATCTCTTCCTTCATCGAGGCCTATGCGCAGCAATTCATCTATGCGCTGACGTTCAATTCCAGGACGGAATACATGCCGTTGCCGGTGGGCCTGTTTGCCTATTTCGGCCGGCAGGAGGTTGTCTGGAACGAACTCATGGCCGCAAGCTTCGTGGGTATCGCGCCAGCGATGATCGCGATTTTCCTGATGCAACGCTATCTCGTCGGCGGTCTCACCGCTGGCGCGGTGAAATAAACAACAACCGGAACGACTACCAGAAAACGGGAGACTATCGATGGCACTGAAACATTACGGATTGGCGCTTTGCGCTTTCGCATTTGCCGGTTCCACTGCTCTTGGCACGGTGACGGCGCACGCCGCCGACAAGGAGATCAGCTGGATCTATTGCGGCGACAAGATGGACCCCATCCATGAGAAATACATCAAGGAATGGGAAGGCAAGAATGCCGGATTTAAGGTCGTTCCGGAAGTCGTGGGCTGGGAGCAGTGCCAGGACAAGGCAACGACGCTCGCTGCCGCCGGCACCCCGGTCGCCATGGCTTATGTCGGCTCGCGCACGCTGAAGCAATTCGCGCAGAACGACCTCATCGTTCCGGTGCCGATGACGGAAGACGAAAAGAAGACCTACTACCCGAATATCGTCGATACGGTCACTTTCGAGGATACGCAGTGGGGCGTACCGGTCGCTTTCTCGACCAAGGCGCTTTACTGGAACAAGGACCTCTTCAAGCAGGCGGGTCTCGATCCGGAAACACCGCCGAAGACCTGGGCTGAAGAAATCGCCTTTGCCAAACAGATCAAGGAAAAGACCGGTATCGCCGGTTACGGCCTGCCCGCCAAGACGTTCGACAACACCATGCACCAGTTCATGCACTGGGTTTATACCAATAACGGCAAGGTGATCGATGGCGACAAGATCACTGTCGACAGCCCGCAGGTTGTCGCAGCGCTCAAGGCCTACAAGGACATCACGCCCTATTCCGTCGAAGGCCCGACTGCCTATGAGCAGAACGAAATCCGCGCCATCTTCCTCGATGGCAAGGTCGGCATGATCCAGGCCGGCTCTGGTGCGGCAACCCGCCTGCAGGAAACCAAGATTAACTGGGGCATCGCAACCCTGCCGCTCGGCCCTGAAGCCAAGGGTTCCGGCACGCTGCTCATCACCGACAGCCTTGCGATCTTCAAGGGAACCGGCGTCGAAGAAAAGGCGACCGAATTCGCCAAGTTCATCACTTCGCCCGGCCCGCAGGGCGAATACGAACTGCAGGGCGGCGCTGGCCTCACGCCTCTTCGTCCGTCGCCGAAGGTCGATGAATTCATCGCCAAGGACCCCTTCTGGAAGCCGCTGATCGACGGTATCGCCTATGGCGGTCCCGAGCCACTCTTCACCGACTACAAGGGCTTCCAGGACACGATGATCGAGATGGTACAGTCCGTCGTTACCGGCAAGGCTACGCCGGAGGATGCCGCGAAGAAGGCCTCCGGCGCTCTCGAGCAGTATAAGTAATCCACTTTTGATACGGTTGCGGGCGCATGTCGCCCGCAACCGGCATATTTCGCCGCGAGAACGTTTGCCGCCATTATGGACGCATCCTCTCGTGTTTTTTCAACGGTTCCGCTCGGACACGATTTTTTCCCGTGTTGCGGAACGTCTCTGAACGCAGCCTGATGTCGGCTGGTGACGGGAGAGGCAAGTTTTGGGTCAGCTTTATCTCAACAACGTCCGCAAGAACTATGGACATTTCGAAGTCATCAAGGGCGTTCAGCTCGACATCAGGGATGGCGAGTTCGTCGTTTTTGTCGGCCCCTCGGGATGCGGCAAGTCCACATTGCTGCGCATGATCGCCGGCCTTGAGGATATTACCGCCGGCGACATCGTCATCAATGGCGTCAAGGTCAATGAATTGCCGCCGGTGAAACGCGGCATCGCGATGGTCTTCCAGTCCTATGCGCTCTATCCGCATATGACGGTTTTCGAAAACATCGCTTTTCCCCTCCGCGTCGAAAAGATGGAGGAGAGCAAGATCAAGGAAAAGGTCGAGGTTGTCGCCAAGATTCTGCAACTCGACCAGCGCCTGCAGCAGCGTCCCGGCATGCTGTCCGGCGGCCAGCGCCAGCGCGTAGCGATCGGCCGCGCCATCGTTCGCGAGCCGAAGATATTCCTGTTCGATGAGCCGCTTTCCAACCTCGATGCAGCACTTCGCGCCGACATGCGCATTGAGCTTACCAATCTTCACCGGACGCTGCAGGCGACGATGATCTATGTGACGCATGATCAGGTGGAGGCCATGACCATGGCCGACCGCATCGTCGTGCTGAATGCCGGCGAAATCGCCCAGGTCGGCGCGCCGCTCGAGCTTTATCATAAGCCGGCGAACCTGTTCGTCGCCGGTTTCATCGGCAATCCGAAAATGAACTTCCTGAAGGTCACCTGCAAAACCGCCAACGCCGATGGTGTGACTGTGGAATATGAGGGGCAGACGATCACCGTGCCGGTGGAGCCTCGCCCCGGTCTCGAAGGCGCGCAGCTGACGCTCGGCATTCGCCCGGAACATACCGGTCTGGAAACAGCCGACCTCAATATCAAGGTTGCGCCCAGCGTCATCGAGCGGCTTGGGATCAATACCATCGCTTACGGTATTGCCCCCACGGGCGAGAACTATTGCGCGCTTCTTTCCGGTTCCGCGCCGGTTGTTGTCGATGAACCCATCGTCACCGGTATCAAGGCGTCGGATTGCCATCTGTTTGATGAAAGCGGCATCGCTCTGGAGCGGCACGTCGACCTTTCTGTCCTCAAGCTGATACAATAAAGGGCAGGAACCGGGCTATGAAATCTGTCTCCCCATGCCCGGTTTTTCCCGACGCGATCCGTCTTCGGCGGGTTTCCTCCGCCTTCTCCCGACAAAAAAATGACGCCGGGCTTTCGGCCCGGCGCTCGAATATCTCTCGCAGAGGCGTTGGATCAAGGCATGGGGTTCGGCATGTAGCCGGTGAAACCGCTGATTTTCCAGCGGCCCTGATGCAGCCGGCAATAATAGAGCGTCTGCCATTTCATCACGTCGAAGCTGCCATCGGCCTTGCGAAGCCCGCCGTCGAACTTCTTGCGGACGAGCGCGGTCTCGCCTTCCACTTCGATCTCCTCCAGCGTGGTAGTCGTGAAGATGGCGTCGCGCGGGTCTTCGGCGAATTGCTGTGTCTGGAAATCCTGCGCCTGTCGCAACCACTCGTCGCGATAGGCGACAAGCGAGGGGAAGGACAGACGCCAGTTGTCCGGGTTCGCGTCCCGGTTGGCGTTGATGCCGAGAAAACCGTCCTCGACGAAATCTTCCGCCACCTTCGACCAGTCGGCGGTGAGGAAAGCGTCGATATCCCGCGTCACCAGCATCTCCCAGATGGAATGGCGGGCGACGTCTGTTTCGGGAAAGGGGTTTTTGAATGGATCGCGCATGGTTTGGGTCCGTTGTTGAAATTATTTTCAGGAACTGGATATTTCTCTGGCGAATATTGTTGGCATATGCTCATCTTCCAATCAACAGAGAAAATAATTTTCAGATCATGGGTGTCCGGAGTGTCGTCAACAGGACGAAACATGGTCGATTCATGGGTATGGATGGTTGACGGACGTCTCGGATTAGGATGCATCGGAAACGGGGCCAAGGCCTGATTTTTTGGCGGAACGGAGACCGGTGAGCATGGATATTTTTGCAAAGATTCAAGACGACAGGGGACAGTTCTCACAATCGGAGCGGCGGATCGCCGATGTCTTGGTTTCGGACTTCGAATTCGCTGTCAATGCTTCGATCATCGAGCTTGCCGCTCGCGCCGAGGTTTCCCCACCGACAGTGACGCGGTTCTGCCGTCGTCTCGGTTGTCAGAGCTTTTCGGATTTCAAGGTCAGCCTTGCCAAGACCGCTTATGTCGGCATTCGCTACCTCACTTCGGAACCCACCAGCACCGGCCCTTCGGATGTCGCCGAGGAGGTGCTTGCCAAGGCGCAGGAAGCGCTTTTCCTGCTGCACAAGACGCTTGATCCCGCGCTCGCAGACGAAGCGGCGATCAAGATCGCCAATAGCGGTATGATCTATGCCTTCGGTGCGGGCGGCAACTCCTCGATGATCGCGACGGAAATCCAGAACCGGCTGTTTCGCCTGGGCTTGCGCGTTTCGACCAGCGCCGATCACAGCATGCAACTGATGATGACGGCCGCTGCCCGGAAGGAAGACGTCATCATCGGTTCCTCCTTTTCCGGCCGCAACATGGAGCTGGTGAAATGCTTCAGACTGGCGCGGGAAATGGGAGTTACCACCATTGCGCTGACCCAGAGCGACACGCCCGTCGCCATGGCTGCCGACATGGTGGTGGCCGTCAACGTGCCTGAAGGAAACAACATCTTCCGCCCGACCTCATCGCGTTACGCCTATCTGGCCGCCGTCGATGTTCTGGCGACGCTTGCTGCCTATCACCACAGGCAACGGTCGATGGTGACGTTGCGTCACATCAAGCAGCAACTCGTGGAACATCGCGATCCGGATGACCGGCAATTGCTGGGTGACTGAAGGCGTGATGATGAAAAATGTGAGCGGTTTTGCCTGAAATCCGCTCTGGAACGTTTCGAAGGAGTGACATGACATGCAGGACAGGAAAGACCGGGTCGCCGTCGTAACGGGGGCGGCAGGTGACATAGGCCGGGCAATTGCCGCAGCGCTTTCTGAAAGCCATGCAAAGGTGGTGCTGGTCGACATCGATCCAGACGCCCTTTCCACTGCGCTTTCCCTGCTTTCCGGTTCCGCCTTCGTTCCGATAACCTGCGATGTTACCGATCCGCAGGATCTCGCAAGGCTGGCCTCGGAGGTCGCGGAGCTGGGTGATGTCGCGACCCTCGTCAACAATGCAGGTGCTGCAAGGGCCGTCAGCCTGCACTACACCACCGCTGAAATTTGGCGCAAGGACAACGCCCTCAATCTGGAAGCGCCGTTTCTCTGCTTCAGGGCTTTCGAAGATGCGCTGAAGCGGACTGAGGGGTCTGTCATCAATATCGCTTCCGTCAACGGCATGGCGGTGTTCGGCCACCCCGCCTATAGCGCGGCGAAGGCCGGGCTGATCCATCTGACGAAGCTGATCGCCGTCGAATACGGAAAATTCGGCATCCGCTCCAATGCCGTTGCGCCGGGCACCGTGCGCACGCAGGCCTGGGAGGCGCGGGCAGCCGTCAATCCTCAGGTCTTCGAGGAAGCGAAGCACTGGTATCCGTTGCAGCGCATCGTGAGGCCTGAGGATGTGGCCAATGCCGTCGCTTTTCTGGCCGGCCCACAGGCCGCCGCCATCAGTGGCGTTTGCCTGCCCGTCGATTGCGGGCTGATGGCGGGGCAGGCGCCGCTTGCCCGGACTTTCTCGCAATCCGAACATTACTGACCGGAGCCCTCCAGAGGGTTCAATGCACAATAAAGGGGAGCATCATGACGCTCGCACACTATCGTCTCGAAAATTCATGGCATCCGCTCGAAGATTCCGCCTCTGGCGGCTTCACCTTTACCCTGTTCAATCTTTCCCGTGAGCCGCTGAAGGATTTCCGGATCGTCTATACGTCGTTGACGCGGACCGTCGACAAGCCCGTTTGCGGTAACGCCGTCTATCTGCGCCGCAACGCCAATTTCCATGAATTTGCGCCGCCGCCCGGCTTTGTGCTTGCGGCTGGCAAATCGTGGCGTTTCACCGTCGATGGCCTGCTCAGGCCCGCCCGCCATCGCACGGATGGCGCGAAATCCGCCTATATCAGCCTTGCCGACGGCACACATCGGGTCGCCGATGTCGGTGATCTGATGCTGGACGGGCGCCACAGCGAGCCGGCGCCGGCGCTGCTTCCTGAAGGAAAGCTCGATCTGCCCTTCTCCATCCAGCCCTGGCCAGCCGAAATCGATGCCGAACCTGGCGACACCTTTCCAGTCGCACTTTTCCCGGCGGAAGACGCTGAGGCTGAGGAAGTGCTTGCGGTGGATACCGTGCTTTCACTGTTCCGCAGGCTTTTTGCCGTTGGGCATGTGCCGTTCAGCCTCGCGCCGGTTCACGAGGGCAAACCGCTCCGTTTCAAACGCCATAGCGGTCTGGAAGCGGAGGGTTATCGCCTGTCTTTCTCCGATGAAGCCGTTGTCGTGGAATATTCGGCCGCTGCCGGTCTGCAATATGGCCTGACGGTTCTGGCGCAATTGCTGCATGGCGCGCGGATCGATTCCAAGTTCCGCTTTCCGGCCTCCGGCACCATCAGCGACGCACCGCGTTACAGCTGGCGCGGTTGCCATCTGGATGTCTCGCGGCAATTCTATCCGACTGATGATGTCGTGCGGCTGATCGATATTCTTGCATGGCTGCGCATGAACCGGTTCCATTGGCACCTCACGGATGACGAGGCGTGGCGGCTTGAAATCAAGGCCTATCCGCTGCTGACGACCGTCGGCGCGACACGCGGGCCGGATGCGCCGCTTCTGCCGCAGCTCGGCAATGGGGCTGAACCGGTTTCCGGTTATTACACGCAGGATGATGTTCGCATGGTCGTTGCACACGCGGCGGCATTGAACATCGAAATCGTGCCGGAGGTCGATATTCCCGGCCACAGCACGGCGGCTCTCGTTGCCTATCCGGAACTGACGGATGGGCAGGAAGCGCCGGACAGCTACCGCTCGGTACAGGGATATCCCAATAACGCGCTCAATCCGGCCATTGAGCCGACCTATGAGTTCCTTGGCAAGATATTCGACGAGATGGTGGAGCTTTTCCCCTCGCGGCTGATCCATATCGGCGGCGATGAGGTTGCTGATGGTTCGTGGCTTGCCTCGCCGCTTGCCAAGGCGCTGATGGAAAAGGAGGGACTCGACGGCACCTTCGGTATCCAGTCCTATTTCATGAAACGCATTCAGGCGATGCTGCATGAGCGCGGTCGTCAGCTTGCCGGCTGGGACGAGGTTTCGCACGGCGGCGGCGTTGATCCCAAGGGAACATTGCTGATGGCGTGGCAGAAGCCGGAAGTGGGCCTCGAGCTTGCACGCCAGGGCTACGACGTGGTGATGACGCCGGGGCAGGCCTATTATCTCGACATGGTGCAGGATGAAGCATGGCAGGAGCCGGGCGCAAGCTGGGCCGGCACCGTTCCACCTTCCCACACTTATGCCTACGAGGCGGTCGGCGACTTTCCAGAGGAGTTGAAGGAGCGGATGAAAGGCGTTCAGGCCTGCATCTGGTCCGAGCATTTCCTCAATCGCGCCTATTTCAACCGTCTGGTTTTCCCGAGACTGCCGGCCATTGCGGAGGCGGCATGGACGCCTAAAGCGCAGAAGGACTGGCTGCGTTTTTCCGCCATCGTTCCGCTCAGCCCGGTTTATTGAGAGGAAGACCAGATGCGTATTGCCGTTGGTGGTATTCATACCGAATGCAGCACCTATTCGCCGGTGCTGATGAAACAGGAAGATTTTCGCGTTTTTCGCGGCACAGAGTTGCTGGAGGCCGAGTACTTCAATTTTGCCGGAGAAGGCGGGGCGGAAGTGCTGCCGCTTCTGCATGCGCGGGCGGTGCCGGGCGGACCGATCTCGCGTGTCGCCTATGATGCGTTCAAGCAGGAATTCCTTGAACGTCTCACGGCTTGCCTGCCGCTGGACGGGCTTTATCTTGCCATGCACGGCGCGATGAATGTCGAGGGCATGGACGATGCGGAAGGTGACTGGATTTCCAGCGCCCGGGCCGTCGTCGGGCCGGATGTGATCGTTTCCGCCAGTTACGACCTGCACGGCAATGTCAGCCAGACGATTATCGACCAGCTTGATATTTTCGCCGGCTACCGAACCGCACCGCATATCGATGTGCGCGAGACGATGGTGCGGGCGTGGACGATGCTCATCAAGGCGCTGAAAACGGGCGAAAAGCCCGGTGTGGCATGGGCGAAAATCCCTGTTCTGCTGCCGGGCGAAAAGACATCCACGGAAGATGAACCCGCCAAAAGCCTCTATGCCGTCCTGCCGGACCACGATGTCCGGCCCGGCATATGGGATGCGAATTTCATGATCGGCTACGTCTGGGCCGACGAACCACGGGCGACGGCCTGCGCGGTTGTGACAGGAACGGACAGAGAGGCCGCGCAGGCGGTAGCCGCCGAGATCGCGCGATCCTACTGGAATGTCCGGCAGGATTTTCGTTTCGGCCCCGTGACCGAGCCGCTCGATGCCATCCTGGATATTGCGGCAAAAACGACCACCAGCCCAATCATTCTCGCTGACTCGGGCGACAATCCGACCGGCGGCGGGGTGGGCGATCGCGCCGATGTTCTGGCCGCGCTGATTGCGCGCAGCTGGCAGGACGTGCTGATCGGCGGCATCACCGACCGGCCGGCGGTCGAAGCCTGCTTTGCGGCGGGCGAGGGCGCAACGCTTTTCCTGAAGATCGGCGGCAGTCTCGATCCACGCAGCCCATCCGTTACCGTGGAAGCCAAGGTCCTGAAACTCGACGATCCCGGCGCGGCTGATCAGCGTCAGGCGGTGGTCGGCATCGGCGGCATTACCGTGATACTGGCCGCGCGGCGCAGGCCCTATCACATGATTTCGGATTTCACCCGCGTCGGTTTCGATCCGAAGGCAGTGAGGTTGCTGGTCGTCAAGTCAGGTTATCTATCGCCGGAGCTTGCGCCGATCGCCAATCCCAATCTCATGGCGCTGACGGAGGGGGTTATCAATCAGGATATCGAAAACCTTCCCAACCGCCGCCGGTCTGGCGATTTTTACCCATGGAAGCCGCATTTCGATTATATGCCGCAACCCATCCTTTCGGCCCGCTGGCGATGACAGCGGTTCGATAGCATTCCATCCAGCGATCCGGCCGTGTGCCGGATCATCTCAGGCGAACCTTCATGCCGTCGGCTCTTTCCATCGTTATCAACAATCCGTCGATCCGCATCGGGGCGCTCGCCATTCTGTTCTTCGGGTTTTCGAATGCTGCGACTGCTCCCTATCAGGCGGTGATCGGCATTCGCGAAATTGGCCTCAGCAACACCGTCTATTCGCTGCTGATGCTGTTTGCCGCCATCATCAATGTCAGCGCCAGCGTGCTGATGGGCATCGTCGCCGACAGGCTGGGCGAATATCGCAAGCCCATGCTGCTCATCGCGCTCTTCGGCGTCAGCGGTTATATGCTGGTTTATCTCGTCGGCAATGCCACGGCCTTCGTGAGCGCCAAGCTGGTTCTCCTGCCGATTTTCGGGGCGATGAACTCGCTGATCTTCGCGCATGTGCGCGCCGATGCCCGTAATCTTTCGACCGGTGACATGATCGCCGTGAATTCGATCATGCGGGCCACGATCTCGCTGTCCTGGGTGCTGGTGCCGGGTATCGTCGGTATTTTTCTGGTGAATTCAGGCAATATGCTGCTGGCTTTCCTGTTCTCGGGGGTCTGTGCGCTTGTCTGTTTTCTGCTTGTGGCGTTTTGCCTGCCGCGCACGGCCACACCGGCATCGGTGAACGTGCAGGCGCGTTTCGGTTTTCGTGCCTCGCTCGCGGAAATCGGCTCGCGGCGGGTGCTGTTGCGCATCATCGCCATCGCCCTGATCTGCTCGATGCTACATCTCAATGATTCCATTCGCTCGCTCATCATAACGGGCCAAGCGAAGGGTACGGTCGCGGATATCGGCATCGTGGCGGGCATCGTCGCCGCGCTGGAGATCGTTTTCATTCTCCTGTGGGGCTGGATCGAGAAGAAAGTCCCGCAAACGCTGACGCTTGCGGCGGGCGCGGTGCTCTATGCCATCTATCTGATCCTGCAGGGGCTGGCTTCCGCGCCATGGCATATCTACGCGCAGACCGTCATCAGCGCGCTGGGGGCTGCCGCCATCATCAGTATCCCGATCACCTATCTGCAGGAACTGATCGCGGACCGGCCGGGGCTCGGAAGCTCGTTGATCGCCGTCAACATTTTCCTTGGCGCCGGCTTGGGTGCGCTGATTTTTGCCGTGGGTACGCTCGTCACGAGCTATTCGGGAACTTCCATTCTGGGAGCAATCGTGGGTCTCGGTGGCGTTTACATGCTCTATGCGCTTGATGGGACGGGCCGTCGCAGATAGAGCGTCGAACCGAAAAGATAGTCCGGCGCGTAAACAGAGCATGCTTGAATGAAAGAGGTTACGATGATTCTCGAGATTTGCGTGGACGATGTAGCCGGTCTGGAAGCGGCGGTCAGGGGCGGGGCCGACCGGATCGAGCTTTGCGCGGCGCTGTCCGGCGGCGGCGTGACGCCGTCTGCGGGTTTCATGCGCCGGGCGGCGGCTTACGATCTGCCGGTGAGCGTAATGATAAGGCCGCGCGCCGGTGATTTCGTGTTCACGCGCGATGAGGCCGATGTGATGAAACGCGATATCGATGCGGCGCGCACGGCAGGGCTTTCCGGAGTGGTGCTTGGCGCATCGCTTGACGATGGCTCGCTTGATATTCCCCTGCTCGAAGAATTGTGCCGTCACGCCGATGGGCTGGATGTGACGCTGCACCGGGCTATCGATGTCGTTCCCGACATGGATGAAGCGTTGGAGGCCGCCATCGCGCTGGGTTTCCCGAGAATTCTGACCTCCGGCGGTGCGCGTTCGGCGCTCGAGGGTATCGAAACGCTTGCGCGTTTATCCGAAATGGCCGCCGGGCGGATCGTCATCATGCCGGGTGCCGGTGTGCGCCCGCCAATCGTACAGACATTGCTGGACCGTTTTCCCATCACGGAAATCCACGCATCCTGTTCCGCCGTTCCGTTTTATGATCCGGAAAGCCGGGTGGCGAAGCTTGGTTTCACCGGCGCAGGGCGCAAGGGCACGGATGAGGCGGCGGTTCGCGAATTGAAGACGATCCTTACCGCTCATCAAAAAGGCGGCGCAGGGCTCTAGCCGTCCCGGTCGCGCCGTCGAGATCGAGTTTGATCGTGTCCGGTCCCGGCAGGGCCAATGCCGCCCTGATGGCATCGGCCATGGATTGCGCGGAGATATCCTTCTCCTCCAGAACCTGCGCCAATCCTAGCCGCGCCAGCCGTTCGGCGCGGGCGCTCTGTTCCGTTTCGCCATCAGCCGCAAAGGGGATCAGAAGCGATCGGCATTTTGCCTGAAGAATATCGCAGACCGTGTTGTAGCCGGCCTGTGAAACCGAAAGTCGCGCGCCTGCCAGCAGGCTTGCGAAATCCTTGCGGAAACGGAAGACGGAAACATTATCCACTGCCTGCGCCGAGATCGCATCGAAATCCGCCTGCGGCATGTTGGGGCCGGTTACGAGGCACCAGCTTTTGATGTCGTCCAGCAGCGGAGCAGCGTTAAGTGCGGCCCGGATGAGTGCTGCTCCCACTGCGCCGCCGCCTGCGGAAACGACGATATCGAATTTCTCCGCCGGTTGCGGTGGTGGCAGGGGCGCAACGAGTCCGGTGTAGACGATGCGCTGGCTGATCTCGTCAGCGAGGGGAAAGGTCTCTTCGAGCCGGACAAAATCCGGATCGCCATGGACCAGCACCGCGTCGAAATGTTTCTTCACCAGCGACACGGTTTCTTCGTCCCGGCCCGGTTTTGTTTTTTCCTGCAGAATGTCGCGCAACGACGTCATGACGAGCGGGCGCGGGTCGCTTTCCTCGATCTCATCCAGAAGCGGCAGCAATTCGAAACGCACCTGCCTGCGGCCGAAGGGGAAAGCCTCGATGATGACGATATCCGGTTTCGCGCCGTGATAGGCACCGATCAGCATGTCTGTGCGGAGCTTCCGGAAGGCGTCATCCACCGGTTTGCCGGAGCTGTCGGCAAGACCGGAAAAGCTGCCGTCGCTGACGGCGATCGGCGGCAATTCGACATGGCGGATGCCCTCGCCCGGAAAGCCCGGAACCGGGGTGCCGCCCGTCACCAGAACGACATCGAAACCATCCACCTGAAGGGCGTTGGCAATGCGGCTGGCGCGGGCGATATGGCCGATGCCAAGAAGGTGCTGGACGTAGAAGAAGACGGAAGGGCGCTTTTCCGTATCGGTCATGGTGATTTTTTCCACTCGGTCTCGAACAGGGCCTTCAATTCGACAATGCTGGTGCGATGGTCGAAGGCGGTTCGGACACGGTTTTCTGCGGCACCACCCAGACGCTGGCGCAATTGCGGATCGGTAATGGCGGCGCGCAGGGCTTCAGCGAAGGCGGCGGGATTTTCCGGTTCCGTCAACATTCCGTTTTCGCCGTCGACGAAGAATTCCGGGATGCCGGAGATATTGGTGGAAATGCAGGTCAGCGCCTGGCTGGCGGCCTCGACCAGCACATTGGGAAGACCGTCGCGGTCGCCATCGCTGGTGATGCGGCAGGCAAGGGCGAATAAATCCGCCCCGCGGTAATTCTCCAGCACCTGCTTCTGGTCCATGGCGCCGGTCCAGATGATTTTGTCGGCGATGCCAAGTTCGTCAGCGAGTTTCTTCAGTGCGGCAAGCTCGTCACCGCCGCCGATATGGGTGAAACGCCAATGGATTTCCTGCGGAAGCGAGGCCAGAGCCTGCAACAGAATATCGATACCCTTTTTCTTGACTGCCCGGCCGACGCTTAAAATCCTGACGGGATCATCGACGTCCGACCCGTCTCTTTCCGGGTGCGGCGCGTCGAAATGCGGGAAGCGGGTGAGATCAAGTCCGTGATAGCTTAAGTGCACATTCCGCTTGAGGCCGGAAAGGCTGCGAAGGTGCTGAAAGCCGCTGGCGGTGCAGGTCACGGCCCAGCGGGCGCTTTCCAGCTTTGCGGCGAGATCACGGTCGCTGGAGGTCCAGATGTCCTTGGCGTGGGCCGAAATCGTCCACGGCGTGCCGGTGATAAGGTGGGTGTAGGCGGCGACCGAGGCGGGTGTGTGAATGAAGTGAACATGCAGCCACTCGGCATCCGCCGGCCATTCATGCGCCAGCACGGCGGCTTGCCCGAAACGGCGGAAACGGTTGCGGCTGAGATCATGCGACGATCGCTGAAAAACCGACGGAGCGCCTTGGCGAAGCCCGGCTTTTTGCGGCAAGCCCACAGCGCCTTTAGAACGCGCAACGGCTCCTCGTGCAGATATTCCGGCAGGTAGGTGACGGGTGCGCGGATTTCATCATGGACGGGGTGGCGTTTTTTATCGGTCGGCCGGCGCATGGACATGAGTTCAAGCGTCAGCCCGGCCTTTTCAAGCCCCAGAAGCTCCTGAGCGATGAAAGTCTCGGACAGGCGCGGATAGCCCTTGAGGAGCACCACGATTTTTTTTGTGTCGGTCACGTTGCGCGTGTCTCTTTTGAAGCGGTGATGGTCGGGGGGCCGGTCACGCGGTGAGCGTGATCGGCGCCTTTTCGCCCTCGGTCGGGAGCCATTCGGCTATCCGTTTCGATATGTTTTCCAGACCGTCGAGCTTCAGATCCCGCGAATTGACGGAGGGCGGCGCACGGTTCGGCAGCGCTTTGAGAGCCGCCGCCATCTTGGCGGGGTTTTCGGCGTCTTCCGGCAAAAGCATGTCGAAGAGACCGAGTTCCGCCGCTCGCGTAGCACGAATAAGCTGCTCTTCCCTCGGCACCGTGCGCGGCACGACAAGCGCCGGTTTATCGAAGGACAATATCTCGCAGACGGTGTTATAGCCGCCCATCGACACGACGGCCTGAGCGCCGGCGACGAGGTCTTCCATGCGGTTGTCGAACTCGATGATCTCTATATGCGGAATATCGGCAACACTGCTCATGAAGCGCTGGCGCTGATCCCCGGGCATATAGGGGCCCAGCACCACCAGCGCCTTGTGCGTCAGTTCCCTGTCGTGGCGGTAAGCATTGATGACGTCGTCGATCAATTCGCTGCCGTCACCGCCGCCGCCTGTGGTGATGAGAAGATAGTCACCTACCGGTCGGTGCGCCACGGTTTCCGCCTGCGTTTTGGAGCGTTGCAGGAAGCCGACGAAATCCATCTTGTCGCGAACGGTTTGGGGAACGTCTAGCCCCGTCAGCGGGTCGTGGAAATCCGGCGGACCATAGACCCATACATGGTCATAGAACTTGCCGATCTTGGTCATCACGTCATTGCGCTTCCATTCCGCCTCAAGCAGCTGCGGCGAATCCATGACGTCACGCAGGCCGATGACGAGCTTGGTTCCCTGGCTTTTGAGGTAGGTAAGCGTTTCCTCCACTTCACCGCGAAGGCCCATGGGCTCCTTGTCGACGATGAAGATGTCCGGCTGGAAACTTTCGGCGGTATGATAGATGATGGAGCGGCGCATCTTCAGCGTTTCCTGAAGGTCGATATGCCTGTCCATGGAGGTGTATTCGCCGTTGCGCAGCTTGATGACACTCGGGATTTTCACGAAATCGACACGGGTGCGATAATCGAAGGCGCCGGCAATGGTCGCACCCGAAATGATGAGAACATTGAGGCCGCGATAATCCTCCACCAGCGCATGCGCGATCGTGCGACAACGCCGCAGATGCCCGAGGCCGAAGGAATCGTGGCTGTACATGAGGATGCGTGCATCGTTCAAACGGGAGGTCATGGGCCACACCTCTTTTTGCCTTTCACAAAAAAGGCGATGGCGGAAGAGCAGTTTATCAAAGGGTGTTCCATTTTATCTGAAGGGGTCTGCAGCATCACGTAGTCCGTCACCGAAGAAATTAAAGGCCAGAATGACGAGAACAACCGGAATCGTCGGGATGAGAAGCCACGGATATAGCGCAATGACGCTGACGCTGCGCGCCTCCGTGAGCAGAATTCCCCAACTTGTGATCGGCGGCCTAAGACCGAGACCAAGAAAACTCAATGCGGTTTCACCGAGAATCATGCCCGGTATCGTCAGCGTTGCCGACGCGATCAGATGCGACATGAAGCCGGGGATAAGGTGCCTGCCGATGATGCGCGGCGTGCCCGCGCCCATCAGTTGCGCTGCCAAAACATAGTCTTCCTCGCGAAGCGCCAGCAATTTCGAGCGTACGGCGCGCGCCAGTCCCGTCCAGTCCAGCATGCCGAGAATGATGGTGATGCCGAGATAAACGAGGATCGGGCTCCAGGTCACGGGCATGATCGCCGCAAGTGCGAGCCAGAGTGGAATGCTCGGAATGGATTGCAGGACTTCGATGATACGCTGGACGATGAGATCGAAGGTGCCGCCGCGATAACCTGCCAGACCGCCGATCACAATGCCGAGAACGAAACTCATGGCGACGCCGAGAAGGCCGATGGTCAGCGAGATACGCGCGCCATAAATGATCCGCGACAGCACGTCACGGCCCAGCCGGTCGGTGCCGAGCAGGAACATTTCTCCGCCCTCGGCCGGGCATACGAAATGGGTTTTGCCCTCGAACATGCCCCAGAAATGGTAGGTGTCGCCCTTGCAGAAGAAACGCAACGGCTGGATGTCCGTCGGCACATCCCGGTAGACACGCCTCAGATTGTCCATGTCGAGCGTCATTTCCCGGCCATAAACGAAGGGGCCGACAAATTTGCCGTCATTGAAGAGGTGAATACCCTGGGGTGGGGCGTAGATATGCTCGATATTGCGGGTGTGGAGATTGTACGGCGCAAGGAACTCGCTGATTAGGATCGAAAGATAAAGCAGCACCAGAAAAGCGCCGGACCAGACGGCAACCTTGTGCTGGCGGAACTGCCACCACATGAGCCGCAGTTGCGACGCCTTGCTGAAGGCCGCCATTCCGGATGTGTTGGGTTCGATGAGCGACGGGTCGAACGGCGCCGTCGAGACATAATGGGGCAGCGCTTCGCCTGATGTCGGGATGGATGAAGTCATTTGACGTTACCACCTCCGAAGCGGATTCTTGGGTCAAGTATGGCTAGGGCGATATCTGACACCAGAACACCGATCACCGTCAGGAAAGCAAGGAACATCAGGAACGAACCGGCCAGATACATATCCTGGCTCTGCAGCGCCCGGATGAGCATGGGACCGGTGGTTTCGAGCGACAGGACGACGGCGGTGATTTCAGCGCCGGAAATGATGGCGGGCAGGATCGAGCCGATGTCCGAGATGAAGAAATTCAGCGCCATGCGCAGCGGATACTTGATCAGCACCTTGAAGGGGTGAAGCCCTTTGGCGCGCGCGGTCACGACGTATTGTTTCTGCAATTCGTCCAGCAGGTTTGCGCGCAGGCGGCGGATCATGCCGGCCGTGCCCGCCGTTCCGATGATGAGGACGGGTATCCAGATATGTTCGAGGATCGACTTGAACTTCGGCCAGCTCATCGCCTGGTTCAGATATTCCCGGTCCATCAGATGGCCGATGGAGATGCCGAACCAGATATTGGCGAAATACATCAGGATCAGCGCCAGCATGAAGTTGGGAATGGCGATGCCGAGCAGGCCGAGGAAGGTCAGGCCGTAGTCGCCCCAGCTGTATTTATGCGTGGCGGAGTAGATGCCGATCGGAAAGGCAAGGATCCAGGTGACGATGATGGTGACGAAAGACACCAGAACCGTCAGCCACAGGCGGTCTCCCACCACCTCGTTCACCGGCAGCTGATATTCGAAAGAATAACCGAAATCTCCGACCAGCATGCCGGTCGCCCAGCGGAAATAACGGATCGGCGCCGGCTGGTCGAAGCCGTAGCGGACGCGCAACTCCTCGATTTCGGCAAGGTTTGCCGTCTCGCCCATGGCGCGCAGTTCGGCGACGTAGCTTTCGAAATAATCGCCCGGCGGCAATTCGATGATGGTGAAGACCAGCATCGAGATCAGGATCAGCGTGGGGATCATGACGAGGATGCGCTTGAGAATATACCGCAGCATATCAGGCGTCTCCGTCATACCAGAAGGCATCCGGCATGTAGATACCGAGATACGATGTGGGTTCATAGCCGAAGAGCGCCTTTTCCGGCACGTTTCGCATGCGTTTGACATGGACGACGGGTTGCAGGGCGCCGTTGACGATGCCGATGGAAAATACCTGCTGCGTGTAGATTTCCAGCATCTCCAGCCAGATGGCCTCGCGTTCTGCCTCGGTGACGCTTCGGCGCCATTTTTTCAGGAGATCGAGCAGGTGCGCCGCCTCTGGCAGATCGGGCTCCTTGCCCTCGCGCCCGCCGGACAGATAATGGATGCCCCAGACCGGCCATTGCAACTGGTCGTCGCCGGTGGGCGCAAGGCCGGAAGGCAGCATGTCCGGTGTCGGCACGCCATTGTCCATGCCCATCCAGACCGACATCAGCACTTCGCCGCCCATGGCGCGCTTGCGGAAGACGTCGCGCTGGGTGGGACGGACGGAAACCGCGATGCCGATATGCCGCCAATGATCCGTCACCAGCTCCATCACATCGGTATCGAGCGTGCTTTCGCCTGTTGTCTCGACGATGATATAGGCCGGTCGGCCGTCCGGCAGGAGCCGGATGCCGGCGCTGTCGCGTTTCTCAAGACCCACTTCGTCGAGCAGCCTGTTGGCCGTCGCCCGGTCGAAGGCGCTCCAGGCCTCTGCGAATTCCGGCCGGTAAAGTGTGCTTTCCGGCAGGACGGTGTCGGCGCTTTCCTTCGCCAGCCCATAAAAGCAGACCATGTTGACTTCGTGCCGGTTGATCGCCAGCGACAGCGCGCGGCGTACGCGCACGTCCTGGAAACAGCTCCGCCATACCGGGTCGGCACAATTCAGATTGGGCAAAAGCGCGATGCGCGACCCCTGGGATCGCTTGTAGAGGTTCACCTTCAAGGGGAAGCGCTTTTCGGCATCCTTCAGGAAGGTGTAGTCGGCGAAATCGAGGCCGAAATATTGCAGATCGCTGTCACCCGACGCTGTCTTGGCCGAGATGATGTCGGAGGAGGTGACGTTCAGCAGGAACCGGTCGAGATAGGGCAGTTGCAGGCCGTTTTCGTCGATACGGTGATAATAGGGATTGCGCTCGAAAACGAACTGTTCGGCCGGTGGCGAAGTCGTATTGCGCCATGCGTCGAGCGTTGGCAGAGCGGGATTTTCCGGACGGACCTGCCGCGACATCTTGATATGCAGCCCGCTCCAGTCATCCGCCTTGTTTTTCTTGATGAGCTTGGCGAGGTTTTCCGCAGTCTGATATTTGGCGTGGAACTGCTTCATATAAGCGGCGGGCAGGAACAGCCGCGCCGGCGAGGCCGCTGCGAGCTTCGCCAGAAAATCGGGGTTTGGACCTTCCCAGGTATAACGCACCGTCAGCCGGTCGATGACTTCGATCAGAGGCGGTTTGTTGTTGACCAGAAGCTCGATCGGCGGACCGCCCTTATGGATTTCCTTGTTGAGAGCTACGTCCTCCCAGAAATACCGGAAATCCTCGGAGGTCAAATCGCTGCCATCGGACCATTTATGGCCCTCGCGCAGTTTGAAGGTGAATATGCGTTCTTCCTGAACGTCGTAGCTTTCCAGAATGTCCGGATGAAGCTCGAATTTTTCATCATAACCGACAAGACGGGCATAGTTGCTGATGGGCATAAGCCGGATATCACGCTGGCCGCCGATCAGCATACGCACCGAGCCGCCGTGTTTTCCCGGCTCCCGGCCAAGCGCTTTCATATCCATGACGCGCGGATTTTTCGGCAGGCGCTCCGCTATATCAGGCAACTCGCCCTTTTCCCGCTTTTCCTTGAAATAGGCGGGGTCGGTATAGGCGGCGCGCGCATGGGCCGGCAAAAAAACGGAAGCCAGCAAGGCAAGGGTGGTGCGGCGCGTGATCAAGGGCGAAGCTCCTGGATGTCGGCATTGCCGTTCGCAAGAACGAAATGGCCTTCGCCAAGATCGGCGGAGATCATCTCGCCATTACCCTCGTCGCGGAATTGCTTGCCCCAGTCGAATTTGCCCGTCGCGCTTATCTTGCCGATGGTGCGGAAATCGAGTGGACGGTCGAGATCGGGGAAAGGTACGGCCGCCAGCAGCGATTTGGTATAGGGATGCACTGGAGACCGCATCATGGCTTCCCGCGGTGCCAGCTCGACGATGCGGCCTTCGCACATCACGGCCACGCGGTCGGCCATATAATCCACCACCGCCAGATTGTGCGAGATGAAGAGGTAGGTAAGCCCGAGGTCTTTTTGTAAATCCTTGAGCAGGTTGAGAATCTGCGCCTGCACGGAGACATCGAGGGCGGAGACGGGTTCGTCGCAGATCAGCAGTTCGGGACCGAGCGCCAGCGCTCTGGCAATGCCGATACGTTGTCTTTGCCCGCCCGAGAAACTGTGCGGATAGCGGTTCAGCGCGCTTTCTCCAAGACCGATGGCCTTGACGAGATTGCGGACTTTCTCCGCCCGGTATTTCGCGTCGCCGCGTCCATGGATTTCGAGCGGTTCGCTCAGGATATTGCCCACGGTCATGCGCGGCGAAAGCGACGAGATCGGGTCCTGAAAGACCATCTGGATCTTCGACCGCAATTCTTTCAGATCGCCATCTTTGGCATTGAGGACATCGATATCACCCTGCGGCCGGTGAAAGGTGACGGAGCCTTCATCCGGGCGAACGGCCCGCATGAGGATTTTGCTGACGGTCGTCTTGCCGCTGCCGCTTTCGCCGACCAGCCCAAGACATTCGCCCCGACGGATTTCAAAACTGACGCTGTTGACCGCCTTGGTGGCGTTGGCGTCGCCGCTGCGGAACCAGCTGGATTTCCGGGTCGTGAATGTCTTGCTGATATTGTCCACGGTCAAAAGCGGGCCGGGGGTTTTGATCACTGCGGCAGTTTTTTTGCCGACGAGGCTTTCGTGATCGACGGTGATTTCGCGTAGCGCCTTCAGTCTTTCACCGGGCTTCATATCGAAATGCGGCACGGCGGCCATCAGACCCTTGAGGTAGGGATGGCTTGGCGACTTGAATATATCGTCGACCGTGCCGGCTTCCATGATCTCGCCCTGGTAGATCACGGCAACTTCGTCCGCGATGTTCGCCACCACGCCAAGATCGTGGGTGATGAGCAGCATGCTCATGTTCATCCGGCTCTGCAGATCGCGCAGGAGTTTCAGAATTTGCGCCTGTATGGTCACATCCAGCGCTGTCGTCGGCTCGTCGGCGATCAGGAGGGCGGGGCGACAGATCAGCGCCATGGCGATCATCGCGCGCTGGCGCATGCCGCCCGACAATTCGAAGGGATACATGTTCACGACCTTCTTCGGGTTGGAAAACCCTACAAGGTCCAGCGTTTCATGCATTTTTTCCGCGCGCTCGGCCGGCGACAGGATGCTGTGGATTCTCAGCGCCTCGTCGATCTGGTTGCCGATCGTATGCAGCGGTGAAAAAGACGTCATGGGTTCCTGAAAAATCAGCCCGATGCGATTTCCGCGTATCGAGCGGATTTCCCGGCCGTCCTTCGGCAATTGCAGCAGATCGACGGGACCGGCTGCGGCATTTGCGGGATCGGTGAACAGCACGCGACCGTCGACGCGCGCCGTCTTGGGGTGGATACCCATGATCGTCTGGCCGATCACGGATTTTCCGGAGCCGGATTCTCCGACCAGCGCCGTGACTTTTCCGGGAAGAATGCGAAGACTGGCACCCCTTACGGCATCAATCGTGCCACCCATAAGAGAAAACGAGACCCGCAGATTTTCAATACGGAGCAAATCTGCGCCTACGCTCATGCCAAAGGGTTCCTTGCCGTCTCTTTATCGTTGCCTTGTGACAATTTTCTCAGGAGGGCTTAAAGGCACGTTATCGTAGGGTCTGTTGTCTGTCTACGCTCCTGAAACATCGAAATGTGCAGCAAATTCAAAGCCGGCTTCCAAAACGCCATGGCTTGCCTGATGGCTCGTGTTTGGCGATATGTTAGGGAGCGTTTCCGAGTGAGGATTCATGTCCGACAAGAAATATTATGATGCCCAGCTGGATAGAGCCCGGCAGTTGCAAAATGAAGGCCAATATGGGGAAGCGAGTGCGCTTCTCCTATCTCTGGTTGCAGTAAAAGACGGGCACCTGATGGGTGAGAGAACGGTTCTCGGCATGCCGCGCAGGCTGCATGCGGCGCGGCTGCGTCTCGCCAAGGCCGAAGGCGATATGGTGGCGAAGATCGGCTATCAATATACCTTGGTTCCGCCACCACAGGTGCTGGCAAAATACGCACAATTTTCCCCGGAAGAACGCCGCGCGATCAACCTGAAAAGCAGGGAGGACGTGCCAAGGATCATTCATCAGATATGGATTGGGGAAAAAGCCCCGCCCGTGTCGGTTGAGGCCTGGGCCACCCATGCCGCCTCGCATGGTTATGAATATCGCTTCTGGCGGGAAGCCGATCTTGAGCAAGAGGGCGTATTTGCAAACGGCGTCTTCCGAACGATGCTGGACAAGGGCGATTATCCCGGCGCTGTCGATGTGGCCCGTTATATCGTGCTGGAGCGTTTTGGTGGCATCTATCTCGATTGCGACTGGTATCCGGCGCGGGACGATGTGAGTTTTGATGCTTTCCTGCCATTGGCAGGGCTGACCGCGTTCGATGAACAGACCCCGCGCGATACCGGACAGGGCAGCATGCTTCTCGCCAACTCCTTCATCGCCGCCCCGGCTGGCCATCCGGTGTTCCGCAGGATGCTGGAGGCTTTTCCGGGGATCATCGAGGAGATGCCGCGTGCGCCCGCCTGGTGGTCGACCGGCCCGCTGATCTTTACCGTCCTCGCCCGGGCTGGAAGCATCAGCCTCGCCCCGGCAGCGTTTGTTGCCGCGTCACTTGCCGATCGCGCGTCGTTTCAGGAGGTGGAGGCTGTCAGGCAGGAACTTGCCACTGGGACAGGTGGTTTGCTGATCGCCTGGAAATCATGGTGATACCTCAAGAATAAGGTCCGCCGAGGAACGCCAGCGGGCGGCGGGATGTTCAGTGGTCACCTCGAAAAGCCGTCTCAGAAAGCGCCAGACATTGTCGTCATGCACGAGATGATGGCTGAGGATGCCGGTCGTGCCACCGTCCTCCGCAGTCCGCAGGATGCGGGCGGCGGTCTCTGTGAAAAGGATGTCGTCATCGCGGCCGCCACGGCTGCCGTGCCAGTCGATCACGTCGACATGGGTATTCAGGCAAGGCGGTGCCGTCTCTTTCTCCGGACCGAAAACCGAAAGGGCGCGATATCCGAGGCCCGTCAACCCTTCCAGGATGCTGGCATCTATGCGGTTCCACGGCGGAACCAGCATGGGCACCAAACGCGCGCCATGCAGATCGTAGAGTTTTTCCAGCCCGGATTGCAACTCGTCGAGAACGATGGGCAGGTCGCGGTGCGCTCCGAGTTCCTGCTTCTTTTCTTTTTCTCTGGCATAATTCGTATGCGACCAGCCATGGACGGCGACTTGGGCAATGTCGGCCGTGTCCAGATGCCGCGCGAGCTTGTCGGTCGTCGTCTCGGGAATGACCGCGAGCGTGACCGGAGCGGAAAAGCTGCCGCAAAGATCAAGCAGCGTGTCGAGTGCCGGTGTCGGCTCGACCGCATCGTCATCTCTCAGCCAGAGATCGGCCGTTACGCCGCGCCGTCCGCATTCGTCCAGTGCCGCAACGAGTTTCTCCAGACTCATGATGTTCGTGCCTTTGCTTGTAACAGGATATGGTTCAGCTGTTTTGCGGCGTTTTCCAGAGATCGTTCATTCCTGACGAACTGGCGGGCCGCTTTCGCCAGTTCTTCACGCCGCCTGTCATCGCCGAGCAGCGTTTCAATTGCTGCGGCATAGGCGGCTGTATCATTTTCTGGTGTCAGTAATCCGGTGGTTCCGGATTTTACCACTTCGGGAACGCCGGCCACCTCTTCGGCGACAACGGGAAGGGCAGCCGCCTGCGCTTCGAGATAGGCAAGACCATAGGCCTCGCCGTGCCCCGGCCAGACATAAAGCGATGCCCTGGAAAGAAGCGTTGCGATCTCTGGTGCGGTTTTTTCACCGTGCCAGACGAGGCGGTGATCGGGAAAAGAGCTGAACATGGCCTGTACGGACGCACGTTCCGGCCCATCGCCGACGATATCAAGCGTCCAGTTCAGATCTTGCGGCAAGAGGGCAAGCGCTTGAGAGAGTGCGAGATAGCTGTCGAGCTTGTCGCCCGCCCGCATCATGGCGACGGTGATGAGTTTTCCGGGTGCGGAGCGGGGTGTGTTCTTGAGAAAGGCGTCGGCATCGATAAAGGGTGGCAACATCGCCAGGTTGAGGCTTGGCGAGGCACGCGAAAGCCCCTCGCGGTCCCGCGCGGTGAAACAGATATTGACCGAGGCGGCGTTCAGTGCGGCCAGCAATTCGTCCTGAACCGCCTGCCAGCCCATCCCATTGCGCTTGGGGGAATAGGACGCCTCGGCGGTGACATAGGGGATATCAAAACGTCCGCAAAGCTCCGGCCCGAGCAAATCCGGGGCCTTGTAATAGGGGTGATAACTAAACCAGAGGTCCGGCGCGCCCTGCCGCTGCCAGCGCTCAGTGATGGTTTCGATCTCGCGTTCGGCGGCATCGGCGAGCAAGCTGCGAGCCGGATCATCCGCCTGTTTCAGAAAGCTGCGCAGTTCGGAAGCGACGGAAACGTCGTGGTCGCCCATCGTCATTGCCCGCATCAGCAGGCGGGCCATCAACCGGTCTCCGGAAGGAACGGGATGGTTGGGTGATTTGAGCGGCGAATAAAAGGCGATCTTCATGCCGACGGTTGTGCGTTGACGACTGTTCCGGCGTCAACCGGAATTTGAAAGGGCCAAGCCTTGACAGTCCGCCCATTCTTGCCCAACTGAAAGGCATCTTTTGCACATGCGCGGAGCGTGACACGCTTTGACTTCTCTAGTTGTCTCCCAGAAATTGCTTTCCAGTATCGAAAACAAGAACGCCAAAGCGGGCGTGATCGGCCTTGGCTATGTCGGGCTGCCGCTCGCCATCACGGTCGCCAAGGCTGGCTTCAAGGTTGTCGGTTTCGACATCGACCCCGGCAAAATTACCGCGATCGATGCGGGCCGCAGTTATATCGAGGCGGTTTCGGACGAGGTGCTTTCAAGTGTCCGGTGCAATGACGGCTTCGTCGCCACCTCAGATTTTTCCAGACTGGCCGAATGCGATGTGATCGCCATTTGCGTGCCGACGCCTTTGACGAAATATCGCGAGCCGGACCTTTCCTATGTTGAAAAGACCTGTCGGGACATCGCCGCGCATCTGCGGCCAGGGCAGCTCGTGGTTCTGGAATCGACCACCTATCCCGGCACGACCGACGGGGTGGTGAAGACCATTCTGGAAAGTACCGGGCTCGTATCCGGCGCTGATTTCTTCCTCGGCTTTTCGCCCGAGCGGGAAGATCCCGGCAATCGAGATTTCGAGACCTCGACCATTCCAAAGGTCGTCGCCGGCGATGGCGAGGCGGCGGGAAAACTGATGGCGGCCTTTTACGGTTCGGTGGTCGAGAAGATCGTTCCTGTCTCGACGAATGCCACGGCCGAGGCGGTGAAAATCACCGAAAACGTCTTCCGCGCCGTCAATATCGCGCTCGTCAACGAACTCAAGGTCGTCTACGAGGCCATGGGTATCGACATCTGGGAGGTGATCGACGCGGCTAAAACCAAACCGTTCGGTTTCATGCCGTTTTATCCCGGCCCCGGTCTCGGCGGCCATTGCATACCGATCGACCCGTTCTACCTCACCTGGAAATCGCGGGAGTATGAATTGCCGACGCGGTTCATCGAACTCGCAGGTGAAATCAACACCGGCATGCCGCGCCATGTCATCGGACGGGTGGCGGAAGCGCTCGACATCCATTCCGGCAAGGCGCTCAGCCGCTCGAAGGTGCTGGTCGTCGGTCTCGCCTACAAGAAAAATGTGCCGGATATTCGCGAAAGCCCCTCGCTGAAACTTATCGAGCTTATTCACGAACGGGGCGGCCAAGCGGCCTATTTCGATCCTCACGTGGCCGAAATCCCGAAAACCCGGGAATACAGCCACCTGATGGGCATGAAATCCGTGGAATGGGACCGGCAGACAATCGGCGCTTTCGACGCCGTTCTCGTAGCGACTGATCACGACAATGTGGACTATGCCGCACTTTGCGAGTGGTCACCGCTGATCATCGACACGCGAAATGTCTTTGCGCGGCGGGACATTGCCGCAAAACACATCATCAAGGCCTGATCGCCTTCTTCAGGCATTCATGAATGGACGGAAAATGAGCAGACTGGACAGTTTCATTCGCCGGTTGACCGCGCAGCGGGATATCCTCAACCATGTCGAGGCCGATCTCGATCTGCCGGATGACGGCGCGATCATGGAAATCGGCCTTGGAAACGGGCGCACGTTCAATCATTTGCGGGAATTGTTTCCAGAACGCCGCATCGTTGCCTTCGACAGGGCCATGGGCGCACATGCCTCATCCGTTCCGCCGCAGGAAGATCTCGTGATCGGCGAAATATCGCAAACCGCTCCGGCCTTCATCGGTGTGGAAGCGGCCATGGTACATGCCGATATCGGCACGGGCTATCCGGAGAAGGATGCGATTACATTGATATGGCTGCCTCATCTTGCTGCCGGCATGCTGGCGAAAGGCGGCGTGGCTATCAGCGGCCTGCCTCTCGATCATCCCCTGTTGAAGCCGCTGCCGGTGCCGGAAAGCGTACCGACCGACCGCTATTTTCTCTATCGCAAGATTTGAGGCCGGACGGCGCGGCAGCAAAAGCGTCGGGCCTGTCTTACAGATATCGTTCGCTCTCTTCCTTCGAGAGCAGGAAAACCTTCATTTGCGAGTTGCGCCCGCGAATGGCGATTTCTTCGCTGCGCAGATCGGCAATCTCCTGCCCCGCCTGAATGATGGCGGGTTCGGACACGACGATGGCCGCGCCGAATTCCTTGGCCTTGGTTTCCAGCCTGCTTGCCACGTTCACGGTGTCGCCTATGGCCGTCAGGGTTTTCGCCGCGCCATACCCCATGACGCCGACGATCGTCGGTCCGGCGTGAATTCCGACCACCACTTCCAGCCGCACGGCGAATTGTTTCTCCAGCCCTTCGTTCAGGATTGAAAGCTCCCGCAAGATGATTGCGGCCGCCCTCATGGCATTGCGGCAGGCATTTTCCGCGTTGTCGCCAAGCCCGAAGAGGGCCATGGCGCCGTCGCCGATAAATTTGTCGAGATGGCCGCCGGCCTGTTCGACGGCCTGGCCGACGATGGTGAAATAGCGGTTCAGAAGAAACACGACATCGTAAGGTAGCTTGGCTTCGGAAAGCGTGGTGAAATTGCGCAGATCGCAAAAGAGGATGGCGATTTCTTCTTCCTTGCCGGGTCGGGCCGGTTGCGCGTCCGTTGGCAGGTCGCTTTGCTGGGGTGGCGAGACGAGAAGCGCAATCTGAATATCGTGAGTGGGACGCAACTGACAACCGAGCCGCACGTCCGAATCGGCGTGGATGCGCCGTAACGTGGTTTGCTCGATGTCTCCGGGAGGCGGAAGCGTGCCATTGCTGCCGACGACCCTCACCCGACAGGTTGAACAGCGCCCTTTGCCGCCGCATACGGAATAATGCGGAATGCCTGCGAGCCTGCTGGCCTCCAGAATGCTGAGCCCGGCCGGGACACGCGCTTGCGCGCCATGTTCATAACGGATTTCGATGGCGGTTGATCTCTGCCGCCAGCTGCGTGCACCGCGCAATACGAAAACCAGCATTATCGCGCTCGCGAAAAGCGTCTCTGTCGCGCGGGTGATGAAGCGGATTTGCGTCTCCATCTCCCGTTGCAGCGGAATGTCGTCTCTTTGCACGAGGTTATCGACGAGCCCGGGAGGAAGCGCGTATTTTCTATCCACCTCCTCCAGCCAGCGGCCCGCATCGCTGAAACCCAGCAATGCCAAAAGCGGCAACATCACCGCCACCGTCATGAATATTCCGGCAATTCTCGGATACCAGTCCCGATAACGCAGCCAGAAATAGAGACCGATACATCCGTGGGTCCAGATGACAACCAAGGCGAGACTTTGCCACGCTCCTCCCATGGGGCTGTTGATCCAGAGCCGGCGAACGACCGTGTAATAGCCCACGTCGATACCGTAGAGCATGTGCGAGACACGGATATTGACGGCATGGCTGATGATCAGAAACGGGATCGACAGGCCGAAAATGACTTGAAGCGCCTCGCGAAGCGGCATGCGCAGCGTTCTGCGCTGATAAAGCGAACGCAGAACAAGACAGACATGCACGACAACCGAGCCGTAAAACAGCAGGCTGCTGACGGGATTGAGCCAGATCAGGCTGAACCATTTTCGTGCCCGTTCGGCAGTGTCGATGGAGATGAGCGCAAGGGAGTGATTGAAAAGATGGGAAAATACGAAAGCAAATATGATGAGGCCGGATAAAATCCGGGCGCGTCTCAGGTTGGTTTCCGAAAAGAAACGGATCATACAAATCCCATCAGATGGTCATTCGGCGCAGAATCATCATTGATTATACCGTGGCGTCTTTAGTGCGGCGCATCTCGTGGCAATATCGTGGAGCAATCGACCGGCATCGGTCAATTGTGCGTGTTCGAATGCCCGCATGGCGAAGGATTAAATCAGGGCTTTGAAAAACTGTCGGACAGGTCAAACCTTCGTCGGAGCGAAGTTGCGGATCAAAGTTCGATGATCTGGCCGTCCATGGCCGCGAATGCGCCGCTGAACTGGGCTTTCGCCTGTTTTTCGATGTTATCCAGTTCCTCGTCGCTGCGGCTTGGGGCGTGGTGGATGAAGCCGACATTTTTTGCGCCTGCCTGCTTGGCAAGACGGATCGCCTGTTGCCAGGAGGAATGACCGTAACCGCGATAAAGGCTCATCTCGTCGTCGGTGAACATGGCGTCGTAGAGGAAGAGATCGACGTCCCTGATCAGGTCGAGCACGGTTTCATCGATGCTGCCCGGTTCGTGCTCGGTGTCGGTGATGATGGCGAGGGATTTTCCCTCCCAGTCCAGCCGGTATCCGACCGCATTGCCGGGATGATTGAGCATTCCGGTTCTGATCGAGAGGCCCGGAAGAACATCGAGAGTGTCGCCCGGCATAAAGTCCCGTGTCGCGATTTTTGCGCAGCAAACTTCCAGCGGCACGGGGAACCATGGCGGGCTCATGAAATCCCTGAGCATTTCCCGTGTAGTCATGGTGCCGGCGAGGTGACCCGACCAGATGGCGACATCGTTGGAGCTGTTGTAGAAAGGCTTGAAATAGGGAAAACCGACAATGTGGTCGTAATGGCAGTGGGAGAAAAACAGGTTTGCGCCGGTTATACCTTCCGCTCGCAACGCAAGGCCTGCAGGATGCAGCCCCGAACCCGCGTCGAACAAAAGAACATGATCTCCGCATCGTACCTCGATGCAGATGGTATTGCCGCCGTATTTTCGGAAGTTTTCACCTGAAACAGGAAGCGTTCCCCGCGCACCCCAGATTTTTACCCGAAAATTTCTATTACTTTCCCGACTTACTGTGTCGGAATCGAACGCCATGACACACCCCAATAACAACGGAATCTTGCACGCTTTCCTCCCATGAAGCCCGTTGTCTCTACAGTTTCTTATATCCGCTCTTTTTCTGGCGGACGCCCTTACCCTTATTCAGTCAGCATTTCATTTATATTGCAATGGTGCGACATTTATTTTTCCAATATCGCCCTTCAAAGCAGCAAGAAATTGCGGCTCATGTTCTGGCGCTTGTGCGCGCTTTGCTTAGTTCCGTCGTCGTCTGGGTGAGACGTTCGGCGAGAACGCGCATGACCTTGATGGTGATGTCAGGGAAATCGGACATGAGCTTGAAGAACTGTTCCTTGCCGATCCGCAGGGCTTCCACATTGGTGGAGGCGCGCACGGTCGCGGTCCTGACGCTATCACAGAGAATGGCGATTTCGCCGACAATCGCATTGCCGGTCATTTCGGCCACTCTTAGCGTGCCCGAGGGAGAATCGACCAGAACATCCACTTTTCCGGTCAGAAGGACATAGGCCGCATCGCCGACATCTCCCTGCCGGAACAGCACGTCGCCTGCGTGGTAGGACACCCGGTCGGACGCGAATGCGAGCAGTTTCAGCTTGGACGGCTCCATTTCCGAAAAAAACGGAACCCTTTTCAACATCTGAATTTCGTCTTTAAACAGCATTGCCTTACCCTGTTATTGTTCCACCTCGGTCGCGTTCTTGGAGTTATGTTGCGACCATATCCTTGAATGTACCGTTTTCCTCAGCCAGAGTCTCGTAACTTCCGTCGGCGGTGATGAGGCCCTGATGGACGACGATGACCCGGCCGAACATGCGCGAGAGCGTCGCATTCGACAGGACCCATATGATCGAGGGGTTATTGTTGTTCTGTTTCAGGAATGTGATGACCCGCTCGACAATCTCTTCCTGCTGTCGGGGATCGAGACCGGGAAGGGGGCGGTTGAAGACATAATAGTCGGATTTGCGGATCAGCGCCCTTGCGAGATTGAGCTTCTGCCGCTGGAGCGGCCCGAGCCGCTTGCCGCCGGCGCCGAGGTTGAAATCAAGACCCACCGCCAGCACACGCTCGTAGACGCCCTGCTTGCGCATGACCTCGGCGACGATGCGGGTGATGCGCCGTGATGCATCGGTGTAACGGTGGCTGACCTTGCCGAACAAAATATTATCCAGAAGGCTGGTGGCGCTCATATATTTGGTCGGATCGTAGATTTCGATCACGTTCTTCAGGCTGTCGGGCAGGTTTTCGTGGAACATGTGCCGGACTTCGACGATCCGGTTCATGATTTCCGGTGACAGCAGGCCGAAACGCTGCCGCGGCTCGATGTAGAAGAAACTCAGCCGCAGCATCGCGCGCTTTTCGCTTTCATTGGCCTCGTCGAAACTCCGGCTCTGAAGACGTTGCAGCATTTGCTGATAGATCGGAATGTCATCGGGCGTCATGAATGTGAGCTGCTGGAAGAAGGGGTGGTCTCCCGGCAGGTCGGCGAAGATTTCCACGATGTTTTCGGCAATCGTGTACCCCATCTCGAACAGGGTTTTGACAAGGCCGGTCTCGCGCATCAACGAACGGAAATAGTCGCTTTCGATGACGGTCCTGATCGTCTGGGTGGAGTCCCGCATGGTGCCGAACAACAGGTTCTCGCCCACGGTCGCCTCGCTGTTGTAGCTCTCCAGCTCGAAAGGCGCGATGAGGCCGCTCAGGTTCTCCTTTTCCAGTTCGGCGCGCAGGACATGCCGCAGTTCCACGATGCGGGCGGCAAGATGTAGGTCGGTCAGGGGGTCGATCGACGAGCGCAGCGCGAATTCCAGAATATCCTGCGAGAGTTCCACGCTGTCGAGGACAGCCAGAATGGCCTTGATGAGGTTTTCCGGCTTGCCGTCACCGGCAGGGCTTGAAGCGTAGTCGATCCATTCGCTGTTGATGTCGATCGTCGGATTGCCCGCCAGCTTGGCTTCCCGGATTTCCCACTTGCGATGTTCCAGCGCCGCACCTTCGTACTGCTTCTCGACAAGCGGCGCGTGCTTGAGCCCGTAAAGCAGATTGTCCTTGAGGCTGGCGTGGAAAAAATAGCTGTCCGAGGACACATAGGAAATGCGCCGTCCGGTGAGCGATTCCGGCAGTTCCAATATGTCGACGTCGTTGATGCTAACCTTGCCGGAGATCGGCCAGAGCGTGCGGCCGATTGCATCCGCCAGCGCCTCTGCTCCCGAGCCACCGACGATGGCGATCACCTCGCCCGGTTCGATCTTCAGCGATGCCTGCTCCAGAAGCCTGCTGCCGCTATCGTCCTCCAGCGTCAGATTGGCAACGACGATCGGCCCGGTAATTGCCGCGACGGACCCCGGTGACAGTTTCTGCACCTTGTCGTCGATCATGTTCGACGCATCGAACTGTTCGAAGACCTGTTCGTATTTCACCTGGACATCCTGACGCGCCTGATCCCAGTCGATTAGTTCCTTCAGCGGTCCGGGCAGTTCCTTATAGGCGTTGATGACGGCGACCAGCTGTCCGACATCGAGGCTGCCCTTGAGGGTGAGATAACCGCCGAGCGCATAAAAGAAGAATGGCGTGAGCTGTGCGAGGAAGTTGTTGATGAATTTGACCAAAAACTTCCACTGGTACAGATCGTAACGGATCTTGAAGATGTCGCCGAGCCGGTGCGAGGCATCGGCGCGTTCGAAATTGGAAGTGTCATAGGCGTGGATGGTGCCGATGCCGTCAACCATTTCGCTGATACGTCCGGCAAGCTGGCGCGCGCTTAGCTGCCGCTGCCGGCCCAGTTCGATGAGGCGGCGGCGCATTTTGGGGATGATGCCCACCTGTATGGCGGCCATGAAGGCGGCAATCAGACCCAGCCAGAAATTCTGCACGAGAATGAAGAAGAGCGCGGAGAGCGCCTGACCGCCGAGAAGTGCCGGCTGCACGAAGGCGTCACCGGTAAACCCGCCCAGCGGCTCGACCTCGTCCTTCACCATGCTGGAGATTTCGGCGCCCTTGACCCGCTTGAAATGCGTGGGCGGAAACCGCAGGATCCTGTCGATAAGTTCGAAGCGGATGCGCCGGAGAAGACGCTCGCCAAGGCGGCCCTTGAAGGTATTGATGTAATATTTGAAAAGCCCGTTGATGACGACAAGCGCAAGGAATGTCAGGCTGAGAGCCATCAGCATCGACATGCGGTTGAGTTCGAGGCCGGGGAAAAGCGTCACGGTTCCCCAATAGGGAATATCGACCGTGAGATGCATGAACATCTGTGTTGCGTTCGCGCCTTCGAAACCGTCCCCCTGAATAGGTCCGTTGACGATCTGCTTGGGCAGATCGAAGGCAAGGAAATAGGGGATCATGGACAGGGCGACGATCAGCAGGATGAAGAGCTGCTGCCGCCTCGTATGCGACCAGATGTAACGCGTAAGGCTTTGTTCCATATAAAACTTCTATGACCTGTCGGGCCGGGCCCGGCGTGTTGGTTTGCGCGGTGTCGAGACGGTCAGGCTGCCGAATGGCGCAGTCCCCTCCTGCAAATAGGTATGTGACTCGCTATTTATCAGTATATTCAAGCGGTTTCGAGCAAAATAGCGCCCGTGCCAGGGCTTGCCCACCGTCACCCGCATCTGTTTTCGCAGCGCCTGCGTCACAATCGATATAAACGCGACGGTATTTTTAGAATTCTCTAATGTTATTGTTTTTACTATGGAACAGGCGTTAAAACACTTCGGTATAGTGATCCCCTGGATGGTTGAGCCAGACACTGGCGAATGATTGCAAGGTCAATGGCGATAGATATTTCAGAGCGTGCGAGTAGTGAACCTTCTCCAGATACGTTGTCGCTTTTCGGCGTTGCATCGGATGGAGCGATTGCGCGTCCGGTTTCTTTTGAGGGGTGCACGGGTATTTTCCATCCGGCGCGCAAGGAGATCAAGCGGGATCATGCGGTTCTTTTCGTCAGTCCCTGGGGCATGGAGGAGTTGTGTAGCCGCAAGTTCCAGCGGGTTCTGGCTGAGCGGCTGGCCGCGTCCGGCGTCGCCAGCCTGCGGTTCGACTATCATGGCGCAGGTGATGCACTCGATCCGGAAGACGTGGGCCGGACCGCGGACTGGCTTGCCGACACGCGGGCAGCATTCGATTATCTGAAGCGGCTTTCCGGTTGTTCCGGGGTGGTGGTCCTCGCCCAGGGACTCGGTTGCCCGATCGTCGTGCAGGCGCTTGCCGATGCGGCGGCTGCCGGTTCCATGGCGCTTCTGGCCCCCGTCGTCTCCGGCCGCGCCTATCTTCGCGAGCTGGCAATGTGGTCGTCCATGATCGACGACGGCCTTGGTCTTCGCCCCGGCCAGCGTATGGCGGAGGCGGGGGCAATTGCGGGCATGGCCATGCCGGCAAATGTTGCCGACGGGATCAAGAAGATCAATCTTGCAAATCTGGATGCCGCTCCAGCGCGCAACATTCTGGTTCTGTCGAGACCGGGCCGGGTAACCGACAGCGATTTCGCCAAACGCCTCACCGCGATCGGTGTTGAGGTGGAAGAGGCGGAGTTTTCGGGTTACGACGATCTCGTCTCCAGCCCGACGCTCTCGAAAATATCCGGCGATGTGGTGAACCGGCTTCATGACTGGGTCCTGTCGAAGACCAGTGCCGGGGATGCGGCGGGGCAACAGGAAGATTTTACCATCAATCCCCCGCAGCGCGGTCGCGGTTTTTTCGAGCAGCCGGTGCAGTTTGGTGAAGACGGGCGGCTTTTCGGAGTTTTCTGCGTGCCGGACGATCGGCAGGCGGTTTCTTCGGTCCTTCTTCTCGGCGCGGCTTACGACCGGCATGCGGGTTGGGGCAGGCTTTCCGTGCAGACGGCCCGCGCTCTTGCGCGTGGGGGCGTCGCCTCGCTCCGGTTCGACGCGGCCAATATCGCCGACAGTCCTCCCGTCGAAAACGCGCCCGATCAGGTCCTTTACGATGTCGCACAGAATGACGACGTGGCCGCCGCGCTCGATTTTCTCGGCCGGCGCGGCAAAGGACCTTTCATTGCGGCGGGGCGGTGCAGCGGCGCCTATCTTGCCTTCAACAGTGCGCTTGCCGACGACCGGATCAGCGCTGTGGTTGCGGTCAACCCGGTTGTCTTCCACTGGCGGAAAGGCCGCTCGGTCGATGAGGCGCTGCACAAACGACCGCGTTCCTTCGGAGAATACAGCCAGCGTTTTCGTCAGGGCGCCACATTCAAGCGTCTCCTCAGTGGTGATGTCGATGTGATGAGCGCCGGGCTGAACATCGCCAAGGCGACACTCAAAAAGCTTTCGACAAAAACGGCAAGGCTTTTCCGCAGCAGCAGCGAGGAAGGGCGTGCCGTCTACAGCGCTTTTGAAAAGTTGAAGGCAAAAGGTACAGCCATCAGCCTGCTCTATAGCGACAATGACGACGGGCTCGAACATTTCCAATATTATTTCGATACCGATGGCAGGGGGCTATCAGCCTACCGGAATGTATCGCTGACGATTATTCCCGATGCCGATCACAATCTTTCGACGCCCGAAGCGAAAAGAGCCTATATCGATGCGGTGATGCGGCTGGCTCTAAAAGGAAAATCGCCGGCTGGAACCCAGTGACATCACATCGCCTGAAGGCGGCGTTTCGGGTGCCGCTGTCTCCGGCAGAAGGCTGATTTTTCTGGTCTCTCCGGGGACGAGATGGAACCAGTTTTCCGAGGCGCTGTAACCTTCCGCCGCGACATGAACCGATTGCGCCAGCCGGTCCGTACCGATCTCTAGCGACCAGTTACCTTTTTCCTCGCTGACCCCCACCTGAAGATTGGCGGCGTGCAGCGCCTTTTTCCGGCCGAGTGGAAAATGGAATGCGTCAGCGATGACATGCCCGGTCGCAACCTCGCGAAGCCGGGCCACCGTCACATCATGGGATGGCGGGCCGAACCGGTAGGCATAGGTCGTATCGAAGAAAGCACCGAACAGCTCGGTTGCGGCAATTGTCTGGCCCTGTCGCGGCAAAAGCGTCAGCGGCCGTTTGGCGTGGACGACGGGCTGCGTGCCGTCACGCAGGCAGGTCAGTTCCAGCATGGTTTCCAGGCCGTCGCCGGTTTCGTTGACGAGATGAATGTCCAGCCCGTTGGTTCCTTCATCGGAAAGACTGACCTGTATCGGTCGAAACGCTCTTTTCAGCGCATGCCAGACCGATTTCGGCCTGCCGGTGGCATCGATGACGCCCCAGCCCGCGCCGGGAACGAGATCCTGCAGGGTCCAGACCAATGCGCCCCGGCACGAGGAGGCGTCGCGACGCCATTCGGCGAAGGTCGCTTCCATGACCTCGGCGGTAACGGCTCGGGACATGTCGAGATAGAGGCCGCCATCCTCGCGTCGCAACACGTCCGGTTCGACGTCGTAAAGCAGCTCCAGATAATGGTCGCGAACATCCTCGAAATCCCAGGAGGCACCGCGATCGCGTGGCGTGCGGGCCTTCCATCGCGGATCGTGCGTCGCCAGTGCAGGGAGATATTTGTCCAGCGTTTCCTGTTCGGGAATATTGGCAAAGGCGAGGCATTCGGCGGCAAAGCGCACGTCGGCCCGGCGGGCATCTTCCAGCGGCCGGCAATAGGCGCCCACGCCATAATAATGGCCGATCCCGGCATTGGGGAAAAAGGGCAATGTTCCACCCGAGGGGGAGTTTGCCACGTAGACCGCATCGGGCCGTTTCCCGGCCAGCACGTCCGGCAAAATGTCCTCGGTGAGCGTTCCTTTCCATATCTGTTCCGGCAGGCCGAGCATCGCGCCCTGCTGGTACATTTCGCTACCGCCGCAGAAAATGGCGAGCGAAGGCGAAAGAGCTGTCGCTTCGAGGAACTGCGAGATTTCCGTGACGATATGCTGCCGGAGGGCATCATCTTTTGCCGGATAATCGAAGTTGGCGAGCATGGCGTCCTGCCACACCATGATGCCGAGTTCGTCGCAAAGCGCGAAGAACTCCGGTGTCTCATAAGCCATGGTGCCACCGACGCGGATCATGTTCATGCCGGCTTCGGCAGCTTTTTTGAGCCATGGCTCATAGTCCGGTCTTGTTCCGGGCAGGCGCACGATGTCGGCTGTCGTCCAGGCCGCACCGCGACAGAAAACGGATTGCCCGTTTACCCTGAGGCCGAAACCGTTGCCATCTTCGCCATAGTCGATCTCCAGATTTCTGAAACCGGTGCGGCCGAGCCGATGTTGCTTACCGTCCAGTTCCAGGATGATTTCGTGCAGCGCCGGTCTGCCATGGGTGTGCGGCCACCAGGTCTCGACGCCGGGTATGTTGAGTTTGCCTGAGAGCTTGCCGTTTTCGTCCCTGGAAAGATCGGTGCTGTAGCCGGCGCAGGTAAGCCGCGCGGATTGGAGGTCTCGGCTTGTCTCGAGGGTGATGTTGACCGTTCCCGTGCCGGTTTCGTCGAGCGAGGACCGGGCCGTGCAAAGCACGCTTTCCTGCCCTATCAGGCTGATGGGCCGCCATGGACCGCCAGGATGAATTTCCGGGCACCAGCCCGGCATATATCCGAGCGCCGAGGTGCGGATCAGCCGCAACCCCTGTGTGTTCATCATCTGCGGTCGCCAGCGGGCGCGGGGGCCGGTTTTTTCGAGCCTTGGCGAAAGCGCCCGGAAGCAGATCGACAGTTCGTCCGCGCCTGTCAGCTGGACTGGAACCTCCAGCCTCTCGAACATGCTCTGGCTGGCGGCGATCAGTTCGCCATTGAAGAAGATTTCCGCAATTGTCGACAGACCGTCGAAGCGCAGGATCGCCCGCTCCCGGGCATCGGAAATCATCGTCAGGCGATACCAGGCATCCCTGTCGTTAAGGGGTGTCGGATTGAAACGGTCGAATTTCCCGGCCAGTTCCAGGGCCTGCGCCACCGTGCCGGGAACGGATACGTGAAGGCTTTCAAGGGCTGCGGGAATATCGGAGGGCGTCTCGCAGGCATCGGCCGGCGTCAATGTCAGCGTCCAGCCTTCGCTCAGCAACTTTTCGCTTTCGCCGGGAAGATAAGTCCTCACGCGGCCTCGCTGGCGTTCGACAATTTTGCCGCAAGGGCGTCCATCACGCCATCCCATGCTTCCGCAGCCGGATCGAGCACGGAGGCGAGCGCATCGAACTTGCGGCGCGTGACGGCGCGGGCAAGCTGAAACTGCACGGTCTTGGCGACTTCGGATATGCGCAGCGCGTGGTCCCTGGCTTCAGAAAAACCGTCTTTATCCAGCCATTCGAGGTGGCTTGCCGCCAGCTCGAAATTGGCGCCGAGCTGGCGCAGCGTGTTGAAGGCATATTTATGGAAAAAGCCGAAGGGCCTGTCGGCGACCTTTTCCACCTGTGCCGGAAACACGGCTGCAAAAGCCCTGACCGGGTTGGCGGACGGCCGTCTCGAAAAATGAAACTTCAGCAACCGTTCGGCCGTCTTGCGGATATGCGCCTGTGATGGATTGCCGTCTGCGAATTTCGCGAATTCCGTATAGGGCAGGAAGGGCGGATCGGTTTCCGCTAGATGATGCTGGAACAGGCCGTCAAAGTCTTTACCCGACAAATGGAAGAAGCCGGCATTGTGGAAGTAGTCGAGTTCCCGGTTTGCCAGATCCAGTCGGTTGATGGCGATGGTGGTCTTGCCGTGCTCCTTCTGGTAGCCCACCCCATGGGTATCGGGCATATGGAAGCTGTCCATCTCGATCAGGCAGATACGGCCGCGTTCCAGCTGGGCCTCGATGTGGTTTTCCACCCGATCGAAGATCGCAAGCTCCGTGGCGCGAACGCCATAGAGCGCTTCGAGATCCTCCAGCGGCACCTTGAAGAAGGTGAACTGGTCGCCCTCAAAATCCTGCGTCAGGGTAAAACCGAACATGGCTTCCGGCGGCAACCCTTTCGAGGCGAGTACCTCGATCCACAAATCGATGTAGCAATTGGTCTCCGGCCACATTCTGTCGGACGAATGGAGCGGATGCTGCACATAGTTTTTGGGATCGAGGCCCGGAAAAATCTGCCGCATGAATGGTCAGCCCCAGAGCGTTTTCACAGCCTTCGCAGGCCATTTTTTCACATCCAGACCGTGATGCGCAAAGAGCGCCAGCGCAATGCGCTCAAGGCCGAAGCCGACGCAGGCGGTGTGCGCCACATCGCCATTGTCAAGGTTCAGGTCCCATTTCTGGCCGAAGGCGTCCTGATGGTAATTGAAACTCATGCAGGCCGTCGGGTTTGTGGCGGAGGTAACGGGGATCAGCAACTCGAACTTCAGATTCTGATCGCGCTGATTGTTGGCGAGCATCTTGCCGGCGCGGCCGAAGAAGGGATCGTTGGCCACATCGATCGTCACCTCGAGGCCTACTGCTTCCATCATCGCCACGCCGCGGTCCATCCATGTCTGGCGGAATTCGGTGACGTCGGTTTCAGTGCCCATGCGCACATATTCGCGCATGCGGAAAAGCTGCTGGCGCGCCGGATCCTTGGAGGGTTCATGGCGGAAACAATAGGACTGGATATCGTAGAGCCCTCCGCCGGCGGGCAGGGCGCCGCGTTTGGCAATCGTCGGGTAAAGCGGGTAACAGGCCGCCGGCGTCAGCACGATGTCGGTGGCTTTCTGGTCCTTGGTCCAGTCTTCGCCCTCATCCATGGATTTCAACAGACTCACATGATCGAGTTCGCAGCCGCAGAAGGAGTGGACCGTACCCGCCAGTTGCGGGAAGCTCTTCATGTAACCGCTCTTTTCAAAATAGGCGCGGTTGATGCCCGGCGGAAAACGGATCGCTTCGGCGCCGTCAGCGCCGCCCGTGCGGTCGATCAGCCGTTCGAATGCGGCAATCACGTCCTCGAACTGGCCGCTGCGCCCATAAAGACCATCCACACCGGTTTCAATCAGTAGGCCTTCTTCGAACAGTCGATCGAGAAACGATGTTTGCATGTCCATGGTGTTATCCCAAAAGGCTGGTGTCCTGCCTGTGAACCAGCAGGAGATTGGCGGAATTGCCGAGAATTCGATCGTTGGAAATCATCAGGCGGGCGGAATGCGCGTCGCGAAGGTGCCGGCCAAGGCTATAGGGCGTACCGTTCTTGTAACCCATGATGCCGCAGATCAGCATGGCATGGTCGATGATCTCCAGAATGGTTTCCGAAGAGCAGATCTTCACATTGTTCATGGCGACCGCAAAGGCCATGGACATCAGCTTGTCCGGATCGCTCTTGGTATCCTCGTAAGCCTTGATGCCGGCGATGATGTTGGATTTGACCACCTGCAACTTGGTGGAAACTTCGGCAAGACGAATCGCGCCGGGTGGAGCGACGCCGGGCGACTTGCGTGCCGCTGTTCTCACGAAGGACTGGGCGCGCAGCACGGCGTCGGACGCGATGCCGTACCAGACGGCGCTCCACAGGAGATGGGAGCTTGCAAGCATGGATTGCGCCGCGATTTCCGCAAATGGTTTGGGGAAGATTTGCGCGGCCGGTGCCTCGCCGCGGAACAGGAAGCCGTCCGAACACGTGCCACGCATGCCGAGCGTGTCCCAGATATGGGTTTTTTCGAGCGTATATTGATTTTTGAGGAATACGGTCATCACCTGATCGGCGGGCGCGGCGTCCTTGTGGGCGCGCGAGGTGATGAGAATGGCATCCGCATTGCTGCCGTAGGAAATGACGGTAGCGTCCTTTTCCAGCCGGCAGAAATCGCCTTCGACTTCGATCGCGCAGATGGAGTTGCGCAGATTGCCGCCGATACCGCCTTCGGTGGTGGCCGAGCCGAGCAGAAGCTGTTCGTTGGCGATGCGGCTCATGAAACCCGCATGCCATGCGCTCGCCTCGCCATGTTCCACAAGGCTGGAGGCCTTGATGTGGTGCATGGCGAAAATCATTGCCGTTGCCGAACAGGCCTGGCCAAGCCGGGCGCAGATATCGGCGATTTGCTGTATGGATGCGCCTTCGCCGCCAAGGGAGGACGGGACCTGAATGCCGAGAAGGCGCTCTTGTCTCAGCGCCTTGACGGCTTCCTCGGGGAAGCGACCGGTGACATCCACCTCATCCGTGTGTTTGGCTGCAATTGCCGCGACACGGCCTGCGCGCGCGGACAGCGTTTCATCCTGCGGCGCTACTGTCACATTCATCAGGCTGCCTCTTTACCATCCAGAATGAGCTTAACGGTGTCTTCAATGGCCTTGATGCTTGCAAAGGACTTACGGTTCAAGAGGTTGTCCGGGAATTCGATATCGAAAGCTTCCTCGATACCCAGCATCAATTGCACCGAAGCAAAGGAAGAAAGGCCTGCCGCATAAAGATCCGCTTCATTTGCAATCGTATCGACAGGGGTTGGAAGCTGGCCGAATTTTGCCAGTATTTCACGAATAGTCGCATTCATTCCGACGTATCTCCCACGAATTTCACATCAGGATGGTCTATGCTTATCGTTACGTTGCAAACGATAATATTCGCCTAAACCATTAGGTTAATTACAACTAACGGCAGCATGCGCCATCCGCGCATCTTTGCCAAGAGTTCATGGGCGCTCTTGACAAATGTCGGGCGGTGTTTTTTGCTGTGGCCATTCACCAGGGGTGTCCCGTCAAGGGGCTGAGATTCTGCTTTTATGCGCAGTGACCCGTTGAACCTGATCCAGTTCATACTGGCGTAGGGACGGTGCAAAGACCGAGGGTCGGATTGCGTGTTACGGGCGCTTGTCGACACGTCGGTATTTTCCATCATTCCGGCTCGAACTGGGTCTCCACTGTCAAACTTTGGAGCCTCATGATGAATATCGTTGCCAAGAATATCCCGCTCACGGTCACAACCGGGCCGCATCCCGCCTCCACGAAAATTCATAAGCCCGGAATATTGCATCCGCATATTCGCGTGCCGATGCGCGAAATCGCCGTCCACCCGACGGCGGGCGAACCGCCGGTGACGGTCTATGATTCGTCGGGCCTCTATACCGATCCCATGCATGACATTCTGATCGAAAAAGGCCTGCCGCGCCTGCGCCACGCATGGGTTGTGGCGCGCGGCGATGTCGCGGCTTACGACGGGCGACATGTCAAGCCGGAGGATAACGGCTTTGCGACCGGCGAGCGCCTGACGCCCGAATTTTCCGTGCGCCACCAGCCGCTCAAGGCTACGGAGGGCCAGGCGGTGACCCAGCTTGCCTATGCGCGGGCGGGTATCATCACGCCGGAGATGGAATTCATCGCCATCCGGGAAAATCTCGGGCGCGAGGCGGCGAAAGAGACGCTGATCCGCGATGGCGAGAGTTTCGGTGCGCAGATTCCCGACTATGTGACGGCGGAATTCGTCCGTCAGGAAGTCGCATCGGGCCGCGCTATCATCCCCGCCAACATCAATCACCCGGAACTGGAGCCGATGATCATCGGCCGCAATTTCCTGGTGAAGATCAACGCCAATATCGGCAATTCCGCAGTCACCTCCTCCATGGCGGAAGAGGTGGAGAAGATGGTCTGGGCGATCCGCTGGGGCGCCGATACCGTCATGGACCTTTCGACCGGGCGCAACATCCACAATATCCGCGAATGGATCATCCGCAATTCACCAGTGCCGATCGGCACGGTGCCGCTTTACCAGGCGCTGGAGAAGGTCAACGGCATTGCCGAGGATCTGAACTGGGAAGTGTTCCGCGATACGCTGATCGAACAGGCCGAGCAGGGCGTCGATTATTTCACCATCCATGCGGGTGTGCGGCTGCATTATATCCCGCTCACCGTCAACCGCGTCACCGGCATCGTCTCGCGCGGCGGCTCGATCATGGCGAAGTGGTGTCTGCATCATCACCGCGAAAGCTTCCTCTATGAGCATTTCGAGGAGATTTGCGACATCTGCCGTGCCTATGACGTTTCCTTCTCGCTGGGCGACGGTCTGCGGCCCGGCTCGATTGCCGATGCCAATGACGCTGCGCAATTTGCGGAATTGGAAACCTTGGGAGAATTGACGCAAATTGCCTGGGCAAAAGACTGCCAGGTCATGATCGAAGGCCCCGGCCATGTGCCGATGCACAAGATCAAGGAGAATATGGACAAGCAGCTGAAGACGTGCGGCGAAGCGCCCTTCTACACGCTCGGGCCGCTGACCACGGATATCGCGCCGGGTTACGACCATATCACCTCCGGCATTGGTGCCGCGATGATCGGCTGGTTCGGCACGGCGATGCTCTGCTACGTCACGCCGAAGGAACATCTCGGCCTGCCTGATCGTAACGACGTGAAGGTGGGCGTCATCACCTACAAGATCGCCGCCCATGCGGCCGATCTCGCCAAGGGTCATCCGGCCGCACAGGTGCGTGACGATGCGCTGTCACGCGCTCGCTTCGAGTTCCGTTGGGAGGACCAGTTCAACTTGTCGCTGGATCCGGAGACGGCGCGTTCCTTCCATGACGAGACCTTGCCGAAGGAGGCGCACAAGGTTGCGCATTTCTGCTCCATGTGCGGGCCGAAATTCTGCTCGATGCGGATTTCCCACGATATCCGCGCCGAGGCGCAGAAGGAGGGGCTGGAGGCCATGGCCGCGCGCTTCAAGGAAGGTGGCGAGCTTTATATGCCGCTCGCGGCCCCGGCAGACGGCCAGTAGCATGCGTGTTCTTGTCAAGGGAACGGGGGTCGCCGGTTTGACGGCGGCCTTCGAACTGGCACGAAGCGGCGTGACCGTCGAGGTTTCGGAGCGCAATGCCGAAGCCTCGCGCGGCGCATCCTTTTATGCCGGTGGCATGCTGGCGCCCTGGTGTGAGCGTGAAAGTGCGGAAGAGCCGGTTTTGACGCTGGGTCAGACGGCGCTCGACTGGTGGGATGAGGCGACACCCGGCCTTGTCGTCCGAAACGGCACGCTGGTCGTCGCGCCCGCCCGCGACAAAGCGGAGCTGTCGCGTTTCGCATCCAGAACCAGTGGATACCGTTGGGTGGATGAGTGCGAAATCGCCGCTCTGGAGCCCGATCTTGCCGGGCGGTTTCGCTCCGGGCTGTATTTTGCGGGCGAGGGGCATCTCGATCCGCGCCTTGCGCTGAAATCGCTTTATGAGCGGCTTTGCGGCATGGGTGTGCGGTTTCATATGGGCGTCCCGGTGGATGAACAGCCTTTCGACCGGGTGGTGGATTGCACTGGCCCTGCGGCGGTGGGTGTGGTGCCCAACCTCCGCGGCGTGCGGGGAGAAATGCTTTACCTCGCCACGTCAGAGGTTTCCCTGTCTCGCCCCGTCCGGCTGCTGCATCCGCGTATTCCGCTTTACATCGTGCCGCGCGAGCCCGGCCGTTTCATGGTGGGTGCGACGATGATCGAGACGGAGGATGCGGGGGCCATTTCCGCCCGCTCGATGATGGAGTTTCTGAACGCCGCCTATGCCGTGCATCCGGCCTTCGCGGAGGCGGAGATCATCGAAACCGGAACGGGTGTGCGTCCGGCATATCCCGATAATCTGCCTGATGTCACTGAGGACGGTCGGACCATCTTCATCAACGGCGCGCACCGGCATGGCTTTCTGCTGTCCCCGGCTATGGCGCGGCAGGCGGCTGAAATCGTCTGCCAAAATATTTCTGGAAAGGAACAGGATCATGAAACTTCTGGTGAATGGCGACGAGCTTGATCTCGCGACCGAGACACTGGCGGATTTGCTCGCCAGCCTCGATTACGAGGGCGACTGGCTGGCGACGGCGGTCAATGGCGAGCTTGTTCATTCGGAAGAGCGCGCCGATTATCAACTGAGGGCGTTCGACCGTGTCGAAATCCTCTCGCCAATGCAGGGAGGTTGAGGCCATGCTGACGCTTTATGGCCGTGAGGTTTCGTCCCGCCTTCTGCTGGGTACGGCGCGTTATCCGTCTCCCGCCGTGCTTGCCGATGCGGTGCGGGCCAGCAATACGGATATTCTGACGATTTCGCTGCGCCGGGAAACGGCGGGCGGCAAGAAGGGCGGCCAGTTTTTCGAGCTGATCCGCGAGCTGGATCGTTACATCCTGCCGAATACGGCCGGTTGCCATACAGTGAAAGAAGCGGTGCTGACTGCGAAGATGGCGCGTGAGGTTTTTCACACCAACTGGATCAAGCTGGAGGTCATCGGCCATCACGACACCTTACAGCCCGATGTCTTTGCGCTTGTCGAGGCGGCGAAAATTCTCACCGACGATGGTTTCGAGGTCTTTCCCTATACGACGGACGATCTTGTCGTCGCTGAAAAGCTGCTGGATGCCGGCTGCAAGGTACTGATGCCCTGGTGCGCGCCGATCGGCAGCGCCATGGGGCCGCTCAACCTGACGGCGCTGAAATCGATGCGGGCGCGTTTTCCTGACGTGCCGCTGATCGTCGATGCCGGTATCGGCCGACCCTCGCATGCGGTGACGGTGATGGAGCTTGGTTACGATGCCGTTCTGCTCAACACGGCGGTTGCCGGCGCGGGCGACCCGGTCGGCATGGCGGAGGCTTTCGCCCGTGCCATAGAGGCTGGTCATCAGGCTTGTCTGGCCGGACCACTGGAACCGAGGGATATGGCCATTCCCTCTACACCGGTGATTGGCACTGCGGTGTTTTCGTGATTCACCTTTTGCGTTGACAGTACCCGGTGGCGGCGGGATACCGGGAGAAAAGGGGAACGGCATGGCGGCACGCAACAATCTTCTGACGGATATCGATGGCGTTTCGGTTGGCAATGTGACCGATCTCGCACTCGGCTCCGGCGTTACGACAATCGTTTTCGAAAAGCGCGCTGTCGCTTCCGGTTCGGTTCTCGGCGGGGCGCCCGGCGGTCGTGATACCGGCCTGCTTGATCCGGCAATGACGGTGGAAACGGTGGATGCCTTTGTGCTGTCCGGCGGTTCGGCCTTCGGGCTGGATGCGGCGGGCGGCGTTCAGGCCGGGCTTCGCGAAATCGGGCGCGGCCTGCAAGTCGGTTCCACCCGTGTTCCCATCGTGCCGCAGGCAATTCTCATGGATCTGCTGAATGGCGGCGATAAGGAGTGGGGTCTGCATTCGCCCTATCGCGAGATGGGATATGCGGCTTTCAGGGCGGCGCGTGCCGAGCCTTTCGAGCTTGGAACGGTCGGTGCGGGAACGGGGGCGACGACCGCCACCTTCAAGGGCGGGCTCGGTTCGGCAAGCGCTGTCAGCTCCGGCGGTTACAAGGTGGCGGCCATCGTCGCCGTCAATGCGCTCGGTTCCGCAACTGTCGGAACTAGCCGCCATTTCTGGTCCGCGCCTTTTGAAGCGCAGAGCGAATTCGGCGGTTGCGGTTTCCCTGATCGCTTTGAGCCGGATCATACCGCGTTGCGCCTCAAGGGCGTCAATCTCACGGCGACGACCATCGGTGCGGTGGTGACAGATGCAGTCCTCACCAAAGCACAGGCGCATCGCCTTTCCATCATGGCGCATGACGGGTTGGCGCGCGCCGTGCTGCCGGCCCACCTGCCGAGCGACGGCGACACCATGTTTGCGGCTGCGACCGGCGAGAAGCCGCTTGAGGGCGGGGTTCATTTCGCGGAGCTCTGCCATCTCGCCACCATCGTGATGGCGCGCGCGGTGGCGCGTGGCGTCTACGAGGCGACGGCCCTGCCGGTGGAAGGTGCGCAGAAGGCCTATCGTGATCTTCATGGCCGGGGCCTTTGAACGATGAGCGAGACACGTCCGCCACTGAACCCGGTTCTCCGTATCGATTTTCCACCCGGAGAGCGTCTCGGGCACGGCAAGATCGAATTGATGGAACTGATAGTCGAGACCGGATCGATCTCGGCCGCCGGGCGGGCGATGGACATGTCCTATCGCCGTGCATGGCTGCTCGTGGATGCGCTGAACCATATGTTCAGGCTGCCGGTGATCGAATCCCAGCGGGGCGGCAAGCAGGGTGGCGGCGCTGCGCTGACCGCTTTCGGTACCGAATTGCTGGAACGTTATCGCGGCATGGAAAAGCGGATGAACGAGGCCCTGCGTCAGGATATCGACTGGCTGGAGGCCAACCGTAATCCGGATGCCGCCTTCAATAGGGATCGAGAGCCGCCGACTTTATGATCGCATGCACCGGCCTTCCGGGCTCCAGCTGAAGACGTTCGCGCGACAGATCGGTGATGCGCGACTGGATGAGATCGCCGCCGCAATCCACCTGAATGATCACCATGCCATCTGCGCTGGCTGAGATGCCGGCAATATGACCTTCGAGAATATTGAGCGCGCTCAGACCTTCCGGTTTTGTCGTGGCGAGCATGACATCGCGCGCCGGTATCAGCACGCGCGCAGATGTGCCGGGCGCTGCTTTTTTTGCCGGAACCTGCAGCAGCGCCGAGCTGAGCCTTACGGCGGCAAGCCCGTGCCGTTCATCGAAGCTTTCGATGTGGCCGGAAAGGATGCTGCCCGCTTCGCGCCGTTCGAGATGGCCGCTGAAGTCCGGCCGCGACAGCACGTCGGCCGCCTGTCCCTGCGCCTCCACCTTGCCGTCCTTCATCACCACGATGCGGTCGGCGAGGCGGGCGACTTCCTGAATGGAGTGGCTGACATAGACAATCGGGATTTTCGTTTCGTCGCGCAGCCGTTCGAGATAGGGAATGATCTCAGCCTTTCGCTCCTCGTCCAGCGAGGCGAGCGGTTCGTCCATCAAGAGTAGCCTGGGTGAAGACAGAAGTGCTCGGCCGATGGCGACCCGCTGTTTTTCTCCGCCGGAAAGCTTGTCGGGGCGACGTTGCAAAAGATGGCCAATGCCCAGCATGTCGACGATGCGGTTTTCATCCGTTCCTGCCGCCTTTTCCATGGCGAACCATTTGCCGTAGTTCAGGTTCTGGGTCACGCTGAGATGGGGAAACAGCCGCGCTTCCTGAAAAACATAGCCGAAACGGCGCCTGTGCGCCGGCAGGAACAGCCGTTTTTGGCTATCGGCCAGCACTTGGCCATCCAGCGAGACCCGTCCTTCATCTGGCCGCAGCAGACCTGCGATGATGCGGATCATCGAGGTCTTGCCGGAGCCGGATCGTCCGAAAAGTGCTGTGACGCCACCTTCGGAGGTAAAGGATGCATCGAGCACGAAGGAGCCGAGGCGGTGGCGGGTGGTGACTGAAAGCGTCATTCCATGCTCACCCGTTTTCCGATGATGCGGGCGAGAAACTCCGAGACGAGCAAAGCGAGCATGGAAATCACGACGGAAATGATGGTCAGCCGCAATGCGCCGGCATCGCCGCCGGGAACCTGTGTGAAGGTGTAGATGGCGGCGGACAGCGTCTGGGTCTCGCCGGGAATATTGGACACGAAAGTGATGGTCGCGCCGAATTCGCCCATGGCCTTGGCAAAAGCGAGGATCATGCCCGCGATGATGCCGGGCAGGGTCAAGGGCAGGGTGACGGTCAAGAACACCCATAGCGGGCTTGCGCCCAACGTTCCCGCTGCTTCCTCGAGCTTGCGGTCCACCGCTTCGATGGAGAGGCGGATGGAACGGACCATCAGGGGAAACGCCATGACGGCGCAGGCGAGTGCGGCCCCTGTCCAGCGAAAGGAAAAGACGATGCCGAACCAGCTATCGAGAAATTGGCCGATAGCGCCCCTGCGGCCGAAGAGGACGAGCAGCAGAAAGCCGGTGACGACGGGCGGCAGGATGAGCGGCAGGTGGACGATGCCATTGAGCAACGACTTGCCCCAGAAACGGCCGCGCGCCAGCACCATGGCCACCAGAATGCCGAAGGGCAGGCTGGCGAGCATGGCAATGGAGGACACCCACAGGCTGAGCCTGATCGCCATCCATTCTTCAGGGCTGAGTGTCCACCAATGCAAAGCCATATCTCGCTATCGTCATCTCTTTCGGCCCCAGATCGGAGGCCCGCGATGCGCAGTTTATTTCAAAACGGTAAAGCCTTGCTTTTCAAAGAAGGGGGCCGCCTTTTCGGACTTCAGGAAATCCAGATAGGATTTTGCCGCCGGCGATTTTGCCTCGGAGAGAATGGCGACCGGATAGATGATCGGCGGATGGCTGTCTTCCGGGAAGGTGCCGACGATCTTGACGCCGGGATCGGCAGCGGCGTCGGTCTGGTAGACGATGCCATAGGGTGCTTCGCCGCGCGATACGAGCAGCAGGGCGGCGCGTACGCTTTCCGCGCCGGCGACTTTCTGCTCAATCGAAGACCAGATGCCGAGTTTTTCCAGCGCCGCCTTGCCGTATTTGCCGGCGGGAACGGAATCGACCGCGCCCATGGCGAGGTGACCGTCGCCCACCAGCCCGGCAAGATCGAAGCCCTTTTTAATGTCGACCGGTTTCGCCTTGTCGGCCGGGGCGACGAGAACGATGCGGTTGCCGAGCAGATTGGAGCGGCTTTCAGCCTCGATCAGCTTCTTGTCGGCAACATAATCCATCCAGGCGAGGTCGGCGGAAATGAAGATATCCGCCGGCGCGCCCTGCTCGATCTGTTTGGCGAGAGCGGAGCTTGCGGCGTAGGATACGGTTGCATCATTGCCGCTTTCCTTTGCCCATTCGGCATTGATGGCATCAAGCGCGTTTTTCATGCTCGCGGCGGCAAAGATCGTGATTTTTTCGGCGGCATGGGCGGGAACGGCCGCGAGGGACGCCGCCACCCAGAGGGATGTAGCCGCGGTGATGGTTTTGAAGAAGGTGCGACGCAAGAGTCTCATGGTGTGTCCCCCGGTTCGAGATATTCTGATGAATATATCGATGCCTATAGAGCAATCATTATATTTTCAAGAATATATCGATGTGTTTGGAAAAAGCAGAGGCCTATGGGCGGATCAACTTGTGCGAAGCCGCTGAACTCAGGTTCCGTCACCCCGGACTAGATCCGGGGTCCAGCGCGCGCCATGGCTGGATGCCGGGTCAAGCTCGGCATGACGGAGGGAGTTTTTTCGTCCACACCCTTAACTTAAGCGTCTTCGATGGTAGTTTCAGCGTTTCTGATCAGAAGCGTTCACCGGCGAAATGCGCAATCTGCGCGCCCGCCTCATAATAGGCTTCCTTCACTGCACGGAAGGCCTGGGCTTTTGGTTCCGTCAGGGGCAGGGGTAACTCGTTTTCAGCGATATCGCCGAGAATATGGTGTGCAATCACCTTGCCGAAGGCTGTGCCGGGCGCGATGCCTCGGCCGTTATAGCCTGAAAAGCCGACGACATTTTCTGCGAATTTATGGAAGCGCGGCACGGCATTGTCGGTCATGCCGATCTGGCCGTACCATTCACATTCGAATTCCGTATCGCCGAGTTGCGGGAAAAGCCGCCTCAGCGACCGTTTCGCCCAGGCTCGGTGAATGGCGGCACCCGGACCGCGCAGGGCGCCGACGCTGCCGAAGACCAGCCGGCCCGCTCTGTCCATGCGGAACGATGACAGGATTTCCTTTGTATCCCAACAGCCTTCGCGGCCCGGCAGAATACTCTTTTGCAGGTTGTCGCTGAGCGGTCTGGTGGCGAAGTTGAAATAGGGCAGGTAGGTCTGCTCATCGCGGACGATCTGCCATGGCCCGGTACTATAGGCTTCGGTGGCGACGACGATCCAGTTGGCGGTCACTGATCCCTGCGGCGTCTTGACCACCCATTTTCCGCCGACGCATTCGGTCGCCACCACAGGGCTTGCGGTGTGCAGCCGCGCCCCGGCCTTTTGCGCGGTGGCGGCCAGACCGCGAACATAGGCAAGCGGCTGGAGGGTGCCGGCGCGCGTGTCGAAAAGCGCGCCGGAATAGCCGGTGCTGCCGGTGCGTCTTGCCGTTTCGTCGGCATCGAGAACGCGGACGGGCGCGCCCCGCGCAGCCCATTGTTCACAACGCTCGCGAATTTCGGCGAGGCCCTTTTCACCGACGGCACAATGCAGCGTGCCGTTTTTTTCGATCTCACAGGGAATCCCGTGTTTTTCCACCAGCTCACGCACGAGAAGCGGCGCGTCGCCCAGAAGGTCGAGAAGCCGTTCACCGTAGGTCTCACCCAGCACGCCGGGCAGCTCCTTCGGCATGACCCACATGCCGCCATTGATGAGACCGACATTGCGGCCTGCGCCGCCGAAGCCGATCTCCTTTGCTTCGAGAAGAACGACGTCCACGCCCTTTTCGGCAAGATGAAGGGCGGCGGATTGTCCGGTAAAACCGCCGCCGACAATCACCACGTCGGCAACCGCAGCACCTTCCAGAGCTGGCGTTGCAGGCGGTTGCGGCGCGGTCTTTTCCCAGAGGCCGTGCGAGTGGGGGTCGTTATACATCGTTCCACCATGTTCCGGGCGAGTTCATTTGTTTTTCGTATGAGTGACAAGCCCTTGTTTATGAGACTTTACAAGCGGCCATGCCTGTTGAATATCGACATATCGTCAAGAGTTCATTCCGTGAGGGAATATGGTTCTTCCGCCTCGCCGTTTTTTACCTTCGCTGTCTCTGCTTGCGGCTTTCGAAGCCGCCTCGCGCGCGGGCAGCGTGACAGCCGCTGCAAAAGAACTGGGGCTGACGCAGGGGGCTGTCAGCCGGCAGATACTTGCGCTTGAAGAGCAGCTTGGTGTGGCACTGTTTCTGCGCGAGCGGCAGACGATCCGGCTGACCCGGGCGGGGGAGGGCTATGCGCGGGAAATCCGCGAGGCGTTGCGGCGCATATCGACGGCGTCGCTCAATCTGCGCGCCAATCCCGATGGTGGCACGCTCAATCTCGGTGTTCTGCCAAGCTTCGGTGCGCGCTGGCTTGTGCCGCGCCTTCCCGATTTCATCGCCCGACATCCGGGCATTTCGGTCAATCTTCTGACCCGTTCGTCGCTGTTTGATTTCCGCACCGATACCGTCGATGCGGCGATCCATTTCGGATTGCCGCATTGGCCCGGAACCGAGCTTGTGTTTCTGATGCATGAAAAAGTCGTTCCGGTGTGCAGCCCGGCTTTCAAGGAGCGGTACGGACTTTCGCAGCCAGGCGATTTGCTGCATGTGCCGCTGCTGCATATGACGACCCGGCCGGATGCCTGGGAACAATGGTTTCGCAGCCGTGATGTGCGTTTCGACAATGTACATGGCATGCTTTTCGATCAGTTCACGACGATTGCCGAGGCGGCGAGCGCCGGGGTCGGGGCATCGCTCATTCCGTCCTTCATGATCGAGGAGGAGTTGCGAAGCGGTCGGCTTGTGGCGGCGGTCACGGGGGAGGTGGAGAGCGAAGAGGCCTATTATCTCGCCTGCATGCCTGATCGTGCCGGTTATGCTCCGCTTGAAAGTTTCCGAAGCTGGATCGTTTCTCAGGCCGCTATTCGGACAGGGCGCAGCGGGGAAGACTTTTCGGCGTAAACCGGTGGTCGGTCTTGCAAGACCGGCGCGGCTCAGCCAATAGTGCGCCATGACGTGTGGCGCAGCGCCACACACCGCAAGTTTCAATACGGGAGATGTCCATGAAGCCCATTTTTGTTCAGCTTCAATGCGAGCCCGGCAAGACCTACGATGTCGCCGACGCCATCTACAAAACCGAACTGGTTTCGGAGCTTTATTCCACCAGCGGCGAATATGATCTGATGCTGAAAATCTATCTTCCGCAGGAAGAGGATATCGGCAAGTTCATCAACCAGAACATCGTCAACATTCCGGGCATCGTCCGCTCGCTGACGACGCTGACCTTCACCGCGTTCTGACACGCATTTCGAGCCTTCGACCGCGCATCCGGCCAATCGAGACGTCTTATTTGGTGGTTGGGGAGAGTGCTTCGGAGGCGCTTTTTCAGCTCAACTCAGCTCAGCGCGTCTTGCGTCATGGATGACTTATGTCATCCGCTGGAAGGATTGTCAGGCAAGAGAAAAGCGCGCCATCGACCCGGTGTTCGGGATACGATATTCGGCGCGCTTTGGTTTTGACAGGGCTGTGAGCGGGTGATGGGTTTCCCGCATCAGGCCGCAGCCAAGTTCCGGTTGCGCACGAGATCGCGTATTGCAATCCGCACATCATCGGCGCTGTCGAACTTCTGTTCGTCCAGGTCGTGAACGTGGAACTTCACCGCGATGAACTTCAGCCGGTCGTTGTCCGGTATGACGATGCCGACGGGTTCGCCAGCGAATTCAATAACTTGCTTTTGCATAGATATACTCCCGCTGTGGCTAATTAACACAGCATGTTGTCGAACTGATTTTCAGAAAATTGAGACCGTCAGGTCACATTCGACAGCAGCGGGAACACATGGATTTAAATCCAGCATTCCAGGACTCAAGACCTAGGGTTGCGTTGATGCGAATATATTTTGACATGACACACTCCCTGTATTGGTGTTGGCCCAGAATCAGGAGGATCGCTCTCCAGTTCCACACTGATAATCCAGGCCACCACTAAAATCAATGCTGATTGTTATAGGTAGAATATTTTTCTGTATGATGACAGGAGAGGGGCGGAAATGTGAAATTTTTGTTTTTGTGCGAGACCGCCTCGAAAAGCCCGACGCATCAGGCTTTTTACGCTTCTTTTAATCGTCGTCAGATGCTGGCGGTGGGTAAATATGATCGTTTCCGTTGAAGTCGGAGACAGAGTAACAGCCATCACGGGTTTTTTCGGCCGCATTTCTGCCGATCATGGCCTTGCCGTGACCACCCGGTATGTCGAGGACATAGGTCGGCTGGCAAAGACCGGAGACATGTCCCCGCAAGGCGGAGACGATTCGCTGCCCTTCTTCAATCGTCAGCCGGAAATGGCTTGTTCCAGGCGCAAGATCGGGATGGTGCAGGTAATAGGGCTTGATACGGGTTTCGACAAAAGCGCGCATCAGCTCGGCGAGAACTGTCGGATCGTCATTGATGCCCTTCAAAAGCACGGTCTGGCTGACCATGGCGATGCCGGCGTCGATCAACCGCGCGCAGGCGCCTTTGGCTGCTTCGCTAAATTCGCGTGCGTGATTTGCGTGCAGGGCCACATAGGTGGTTTTGCCGCTGGCCTTCAGCGCCTCAATCAGCGGGCTGTCGATACGATCGGGATCGACGACCGGCACGCGAGTGTGGAAGCGAACGATCTTGACGTGCGGTATGTCTTGCAGCCGCTTCATCAGGTCGGACAGTCGCCGCGCGGAGAGCACCAGCGGATCGCCGCCGGTGAGGATGACCTCCCAGATGGCCGGGTTGGCTTTTATATAATCGAATGCGGCGTCCAGCTCTTCCGGGCTCATCATGCCGTTGCCCTGCGGCCCGACCATTTCGCGGCGGAAACAGAAACGGCAATAAACCGGGCAGATATGAACCGCCTTCAAAAGAACCCGGTCCGGATAACGGTGAACGATGCCGTGCACGGGACTGTGGGCGTCATCGCCAATCGGATCGTCCCGCTCTTCAGGGAGATGGACGAGTTCTGCCGGGTCCGGCACGAATTGCCGGGCGATGGGGTCCTGCGGATCGCGGTTGTCCATCAGGCCGGCAACCGCTGGGGTGATGGCGAGCGCATAACGTTGCGTGACTGCGCGCAGCTCCTCGAGCGCCTCGGCCTCGATCAGACCTGCCTCGAGAAGCGCTTCGGGTGTCTTGATGGTTTCAAGCCTTGTCATCGGCCATATTCCGCGACGGGCGCCCACATGACGAGATCAATGCGAGGAGCGCCGGTTGCCAGCATCACCAGCCGGTCGAAGCCGAGCGCTATGCCGCTTGCCGAAGGCATGATCGCCAGTGCCGCCAGAAAATCCTCATCCAGCGGATAGGTCTCGCCGTAAACCCGCTGCTTCTCGGCCATCTCCATTTCGAAACGTCGTCTCTGCTCGGCGGCGTCGGTCAACTCGCCGAAGGCATTGGCAAGTTCCACGCCGCAGGCATAAAGCTCGAAACGTTCCGCCACCCGCGCATCCCGCGGTGACTTGCGGGCAAGGGCCGCTTCGCTGGTGGGATATTCGTCGAGAATGGTGACGCGGCCGAAGCCGAGTTCGGGTTCCACCCGCTCGACTATGACACGGCTGAACATATCCGCCCAGGTGTCGTCATCGGCCACGCGGATGCCGGCATTGGTGAGGCTGGCGGCGAGATGCCGCTCGTCCGTTTCACCGTTTCGGCCGATGCTCGCCAGAAGGTCAATTCCCACATAACGCTCGAAGGCTTCAGCGACACTCAGGCGCTCCGGCTCCAGGAACGGGTCAACGCTGCGGCCGCGATAGGTGAAGTTCTTCGTCTTGGCTGTTTCAGCGGCGAGCGCCAGAAGATCGGCGCTGTCCTTCATCAGGGTCTCGTAGGTTTCTCCGACCCGATACCATTCCAGCATGGTGAATTCCGGGTGATGCAGCGGACCTCTTTCCCGGTTTCTATAAACATGCGCGAAACATAAAATGCGTTCCTCACCGGCCGCGAGCAGCTTCTTGCAGGCGAATTCGGGCGAGGTGTGGAGATAGAGCGGGGCGGCGTCGCCGGCCGGCGTCAGGCCCTGTGTGGCGAAGGCGTGCAGATGTGCCTCGTTACCGGGGGAAACCTGCAACGTGGCAGTGTCGACTTCTAGAAAATCGGCGCGCGCAAAATGTCCGCGGAACGCCAACTGGATCGCATTGCGTCCAAGCAGGAAAGGGCGGCGGTCGGCATGGACATCGGGCGTCCACCATGGCGACATTGTCTCGTTGCTTGAGCCCATCTCTCTTTTCTTTTCCGTCTCACCTGCGGCGCTTCTCGCGGATAAACGGCCCGCAAAACGCCTGATCGCATCATTTAAAGCAATTCCGGGCGGAAAACCGCTAGGCACTCTTCCGCGAATTGCTGTAGAAGGCTGGCAATTCGCGTGGATTTAAGGTAGTTGCGCCCCAGAAAAAAGACAAAACGTCTGCCGGGGCCGGTGCTGCCGCGCAGTCCTTTACGACGCATTTCATCGAGTTACAAGGAAGTCATATGGTCAAGGTTATCGCCTCATCCGTCCGCAAGGGCAATGTTCTCGACGTGGACGGCAAGCTTTACGTCGTTCTTACCGCGCAGAACTTTCACCCGGGCAAGGGCACGCCGGTCACGCAGGTGGATATGCGCCGCATCGTTGACGGCACGAAGGTTTCCGAGCGCTGGCGCACCACCGAGCAGGTCGAGCGCGCTTTCGTCGAAGACCTGAACTTCCAGTTCCTCTATCAGGACGGCGAAGGCTTCCATTTCATGAACCCGGCAAACTACGATCAGGTCGTGGTCGATGTCGATACGATGGGCGATCAGAAGGCCTATCTCCAGGAAGGCATGACCTGCGTTCTTTCCATTCACGAAGGCAATCCGCTGGCTGTCGAACTGCCGCGCCACGTGACGCTGGAAATCGTGGAAACGGAACCGGTTGTGAAGGGCCAGACGGCTTCTTCTTCCTACAAGCCGGCAATTCTCTCCAACGGCATCCGCACCATGGTGCCGCCGCATGTCGACGCTGGCGTCCGCGTGGTCATCGCGACGGAAGACAATTCCTACGTCGAGCGCGCCAAGAACTGAGCCTGATGGCTGGTTAAACAAAAAGCACCGGATGACCGGTGCTTTTTTTGTGCCTGTAACAATAAAAAGCCCGCGTCGAGACGCGGGCTTTTTCGTTTGTCTTGCGGCGTGGCTTACATGCTCTTTGCAGCGGTCCGGACCGGGCCTGCCGGCTTCTTCGGAACAGTGGTCTGGCCAACGGCGTAACCGCCGCCGAGAGCGACGTTCAGAGAGACATAGTCCTGCGCCGTCTGCTGCACGGCCTGTGCAAGGTTTGCCTGTGCGGTGGAAACCTGGCGCTGCGCATCGAGAACGTCGAGCAGCGAGGACGCGCCGTCGCGGTAGCTGGCGGTCGAAAGCTGCAGGGCTTCCTGATAGGATGCCACGGTCCTGCGCAAGGCGTCGGCCGTGCGCTGATCGCGATTGACGGCGGCCAGAGCGTTTTCGACTTCTTCCACGGCGGTCAGAACCGTCTGCTTCCAGACGAGATATTCTTCACGCGCCTGGGAGTTGGCAAGATCGATATTGGCGCGGATGCTGCCGCCATCGAGGATGGGAAGAACGAGGCTCGGACCGAAGGACCAGCCGTTTGCCGAGCCTCTGCCGCCGCCGCTGACGAAGTTGTAGCTAGGCGTGATCGCACCGCCAAGCTCGATGCTCGGATAAAGCTGAGCTTCTGCAACACCGATCTTTGCAACGGCTGCCGCAAGTTCACGCTCGGCGACGCGGATGTCCGGGCGGTTGCGAACGAGATCGGCCGGAATACCGGTGCGCGGAATGCTGCGGGCGACAGGCTGGCGCGCGCCCTTCTGCAGTTCGGCAATGAGCGACGAAGCCGGCATGCCAAGCAGCGTTGCAATGCGATGCGCCGCCTTGCGGAAGTTGGTTTCGAGGCCGGGTATGTCGGACAGCGTCGAATTGACCAGACCTTCGGACTGAACGACATCGAGACGCGAGGCCGCACCTGCTTCAAGCTGCAGCTTGGTCAGATCCAGCGTTTCGCGGCGGGAGCTGAGGTTCTGGCGGGCAATCGCCAGACGCTCCTGATAATAACGCACGTCGATATAGGCTGCGGCTACCGAAGAAATCAGCGTCAGGCGCTGGACATCGACGGTGGAGTAAGCGGCATCGAGCGATGCGTTGGCGCTTTCCGTGGCTCGGCGGTAACGACCAAAGAGATCGAGCAGCCAGGAAACGCTGAGGCTGCCGGAAGACGCGTTGGTGACCGGAACGTCACGATAGCTGCCCTTGGTTTCGCTTGTCGTGTGGCTGCCGCTGGCCGTCAGGCTCGGCAGGGAGCCTGCACCGGCCGAAACAACCTGGGCCTCGGCCTGATTGATGCGCTCGATCGCCTGCATCACCGTCAGGTTCTGGGTCAGACCGGTGGAAACGTAACCGTTCAGGCGGCTGTCGTTAAAGGCTGTCCACCATGCGACGGTGCTAATGTCGCCATTACTGGTTTTTCCGGCTTCCGCGAACTTTCCCGGCAATTGAACTTCCGGCGTCTTGTGGTCGGGTCCGACAACGCAGCCCGAGAGCAGCAGCATTGTCAGGGGAAGAGTAGCGCGAATAGACAGCATGTAATTTTCCCAATTCTCTAGTTGGCTTACCGAGCGCGGCTTACTGACAAATGGGCTGCGCGGTCGATATGCCGTAGAAACGTGCATTTACCAAATCGGCAACATTTCTAGCAGCGTATTAACGGTAGGCACAGCCCATTTTTGTTTTGTTAACGCCTTGAAAGGCGACGAATGATGACGAAAAAGGACGGAACGAAGAAAATTCCGAGCAGTGTTGCAGAAAGCATACCACCCAGCACCCCGATACCGATTGCATTTTGCGCGGCGGAACCCGCCCCGGTTGCTATCGCAAGAGGTACGACGCCGAGGATGAAGGCGAGCGAGGTCATGATGATCGGGCGCAGGCGCAGCTTCGCCGCCTCCAGTGCCGCTTCCACCAGACTTAACCCGTGCTCCTGCCTCTCCTTGGCGAATTCGACGATCAGGATCGCGTTTTTCGCGGCAAGGCCGATGGTCGTCAGCAAGCCCACCTTGAAGTAGACGTCGTTCGTCTGGCCGAAGAGATGGGCTGCGGTCAGGGCGCCGAGGACACCCACCGGGACGGCCAGAATGACCGAGAACGGGATCGACCAGCTTTCATAAAGGGCAGCCAGGCAAAGGAACACGATGAGAACCGACAGCGCGTACAGCATCGGCGCCTGCGAGCCGGAAAGGCGTTCCTGATAGGAGATGCCCTGCCACGCCACGGTGTAACCGCCCGGCATGCTTGCCGTCAGGCGTTCCATCTCGTCCATGGCTTCGCCGGAAGCCACGCCAGCGCCGGCGGTGCCTTCAAGCGAGATCGCGCCTGTGCCGTTGTAGCGTGCCAGTGACGGCGGCGCGTTGATCCATTTCACCTCGCTGAAGGAGGAGAAAGGTACCATCTCGCCGCTGGTATTGCGGGCATACCAATATTTCAGGTCGTCCGGCTGCATGCGGTAGGGCGCATCACCCTGGACGTAGACCGGCTTGAGTTCGCCGTTCAGGGTGAAGTCATTGACATCACGTCCGGCAAAGATCGTCGACAACATCAGGTTCACGGAGGATAGATCGACGCCCATGGCCCCCATCTTTTCCTGATCGAGAATGATCTTCATCTGCGTTTCGTTGTCCTGGCTGTCGCTTCTGAGCGAGCTGATTTTCGGATTGCTTGTGGCAAGCGCGATCAGTTCCTTGGAGGTGGCAGTCAGTGACTCGGTGCCGTTACGGCCGCTATCCACGAGATACATCGAGAAACCGCTCGATGTGCCCATGCCCTGAATTGCAGGCGGCAGAAGCGGAAACACCTGTGCATCGCGGAAACCGAAGAACGTACCCATCGCACGCTGCACGATGGCGCCGGCATGCTGATCGGGTGCGGTTCTCTCGGTGAAGTCCTTGAGCTTGGTGAAGACGATCGCGTTGTTCTGGCCGGAACCGCTGAAGCTGAAGCCAAGCACGCCGAAAACGGATTCGACATTGGCGGCTTCCTTTTCGCGGAAGTAGTTCTCGACCTGTTTCACCACCTCGTTGGTCCGTTCGATATTCGAACCCGTCGGGGTCTGGATGATCGTCAGAAGCACGCCCTGGTCTTCCTGCGGCAGGAACGAGCTTGGCAGCTTGGTGAAGAACCAGGCGCAGCCGCCGACGACGATCAGGAAAAGGATCGTCACGCGCAGGGGCCGCTTCAGCAGGTAGCCGATGGAGGAAACATAGCCGTTCGTCGTGTTGCTGAAGCCGCGGTTGAACCAGGCACCCGGACCGCGCTGCTTTTTGGTATGGTCGATGGGCTTCAGCATCGTGGCGCAAAGCGCCGGCGTCAGAACGATGGCGACCACTGCCGAAAGCAGCATGGCCGAAACGATGGTGATCGAGAACTGGCGATAGATGATGCCGGTCGATCCGCCGAAGAAGGCCATCGGAATGAACACGGCCGTCAACACGAGCGCGATGCCGATGATCGCGCCGGTGATTTCACCCATCGACTTTTCGGTTGCCTCGACCGGCGACAGACCTTCTTCCGACATGATGCGCTCGACGTTTTCGACGACGACGATGGCGTCGTCGACAAGAAGGCCGATTGCCAGAACCATGGCGAACATGGTGAGCGTATTAATTGAATATCCGGTCAGTGCGAGGATGCCGAACGTGCCGAGAAGCACGACGGGCACCGCGATCATCGGAATGAAGGTGGCTCTGAGATTTTGCAGGAACACCAGCAGAACGACGAAGACGAGGATAATCGCTTCGATCAGCGTGTGTACGACTTTCTCGATCGACAGCTGTACGAAGGGCGTCGTGTCGTAGGGATATTCGATCGAGACGCCTTCAGGCAGCGAGCCTTCGACGGCGGTAAGCGCCGACTTTACGCGCGCTGCGGTATCGAGCGCATTGGCGCCCGTGGCGAGATTGACCGCGAAACCGGCCGAGGGACGGCCGTTCGAACGGGAATCGCCGCCATAGGTTTCCTGGCCGATTTCGATGCGCGCCACGTCGCTCAGACGAACGGTTGCGCCGTCCTTCTCTACTCTCAAAATGACCGATTCGAAATCGGCAACCGTGGTGAGCTGGCTCTGAGCCGTCACCGTCACGTTCAGCTGCTGGCCCTTGACGGCAGGCACGGCGCCGAGGGCGCCGACCGAAACCTGGGTGTTCTGGCTCTCGATGGCGCCGGTGACGTCGGCCGTGGTCAGCTGGTATTTGTTGAGCTTGAACGGATCCAGCCAGATGCGCATTGCATATTCGGAACCGAAGACGTTGATGCTGCCCACGCCTTCGAGGCGCTTGATCTGGTCTTCGACACGCGAGGAAAACACGTCGCCGAGGTCGGCCGAATTGCGCTTGCCATCGGTCGAGATCAGCGCGCCCACCATCAGGATGCTCGATGTCGAACGGCTGACCTGGATGCCCCGCTGCTGCACGGTATCGGGCAATTGCGACTGGACGAGCTGCAGCTTGTTCTGCACCTGAACCTGCGCGATATCAGGCAGGATGCTGTTGCCGAAGGTCAGCGTCACTTCGGCGCTGCCGGTCGAGGATGACGACGTCATGTAGGTCAGGTCGTCAAGGCCGGTCATGCCGTCCTCGATGATGGTCGTCACCGATTTTTCGACCGTTTCGGCGCTGGCGCCGTTATAGGTCGCGCTGACACGAACCGTCGTCGGCGCAATATCGGGATATTGCGAGATGGAGAGCGTCACGATTGCCAAGGCGCCGCCCAGCATGATGACGATGGCGATAACCCATGCAAAAACGGGGCGCCTGATGAAGAAATGGGCCATGGCAGTCCTGCCTTACCTTTTACGAGCTTCAACCAAGGGTTTGGTGCTCATGTTTATTTCGAGGGGGCGGCGGCAGGCGGAGCTTGCTGCGGCAGAACGACGATACCGCGATCGTCGATGGTCACTTCCACTGGCGCGACCGTCGCGCCGTCGGCAATCCACTGGAAGCCGTCGACGATGAGCTTGTCGCCATCCTTGACGTTTTCCGTCACCAGCCAGGCGTTGCCCGACTGCTGGCTGGACGCGAAGGTGCGTGTTTCCACCTTGTTTTCCGCGGAGACGAACTTTGCGGTCAGTTCGCCATTGGCGTTCCGGCTCGCCGCGCGCTGCGGTATGCGGAACCCCATTTCCTTGCCGATGGTCAGTGTGGCGCGAACATAGGTGCCGGGAAGCAGCAGATCGTCCGGATTGTCGAAGAGGGCGCGGATGGAGAAGGTGCCCGTGGTTTCGCTCACCGCCATGTCGGACATGTCGATCTTGCCGTCGTGCTTGTATTCGGTGCCGTCTTCCAGCGTCAGGTGAATGCCGGTTTCCTTGGTGTCGCCACCGAGCTGGCCGGAGGAGATCGCCTTTTTGAGACGCAGGAGATTGATGCTGGATTCCATCAGATCGATGTAGATCGGATCGATACGGCGCAGCGTCGTCAAAGCCGTCGTCTGGTTTGCTGTCACCACGTTGCCGATGCTGAAAGCGGTTGCGCTCGCGATGCCGTCGAAAGGCGCGCGGACCTTGGTGAGATCGAGGTTGATTTCAGCCGTTTCCAGCGCGGCTTTGGTCTGGGCCACATCGGCTTCGGCCTGAAGCAGCGTCACCTTTGCGTTTTCATATTCGATCTGCGTTGCGCCGCTGTTGACCAGCCGCTGGTAACGGGCAAGGTTCGCCTGGGCGCTAGGAACGCTTGCTTCGGCCTTTGCCACGCTTGCCTTGGCCTGCGCCACTTCCGCCAGATAGGTGTTGTCTTCTATCTGGTAGAGAACGTCGCCCTGCTTGACCTCGCTACCTTCCTTGAAGGGAATTTCGCGGATGATGCCGGTGACGCGCGGTCGGATTTCCGCTGTCTGGAACGCGCTGGCGCGACCGGGAAGTACGGTGGTCAGCGGATATTCGCTGGTCTTCATCAGAATGATGCTGACCGGAGACGGCGGGCGCTCGGCAGCCTGGCCGGCGGTCTGGCTGCTCTCGCCGCCATCGCTGCATCCCGCGAGAACTGCGGTCATGCACAGAGAAGCAAATAGGGGTAAAATACGTCGGCTCATTGTTCTTCCCTGCGTATCGGTCGCATTCAACTATAAGCGCAATATCGCTCGGCGGATGCGCGTCCGGGAAACAGACGACAGGCGAAAGTCCAAATGGGGACCTTCTTCGCTCAATCTGTTCGGACCGCCATTCGCATAGAAGCGCAGGCTTTCACGCTTCGCAAGCAATTGCGAGAAGGTGACGTAAGTTGAGAATCGTCACTTAGCAAGTGGGTTGCGCAATCCCGCTTCGATTAAATCGACCAGTTGATCGCAACGTGTTGCCAAATTGCCGATATCTTCCCGGGCGATGAGGACGGGATGGATGACGCTGGTCAGGGCGTGGAGCACGTTTTCGGCCAGAACGGGAATGTCGGCGGCGGCGTAGACACCCTCATCCACACCGTCGCGAATAATCTCGGCCAACAGGTTCGCGATGACGAATTTGTAGTAGTCGCCGCACTTCATGTCCTGCTTGGCCGTCATCAGGATCATTTCGAATATATAAGGATTGTCGTTGAGGTTCTGATGGTGCTGCTCCATCAGGGTGCGGGCGAGATGGCGCAACCTTGAAAGCGGTGCATGGCTTTTGTCGAGCGGGTGGATTTCCCGCTGGAATGCACCGATCTGCTCGAATCCGATGGCGTCGACAAGTGCGTTCTTCGAGTTGAAGTTCTTGAAGACGTTGGCCGGCGACATGCCGAGCGCAGCAGCGATATCGGCAATCGCCACGGCATTGAACCCGCGCTCCCGAAAAAGCTCTTCGGCTTTGGCGAGAATATCCCGCCGCGTCTCTTCGGCGGAACGGCGAGGTCGACGTTTGACAGGAAGGTCGTTCTTCCTGTCACCCTTTCTCACCTGTTCGATCGTTTTGCTCAAGGTCAGACTCCGGGGAAAAACTGCTCCAGGTTCCGGCGTACTCTTGCGAGCGGCGTCTCGCCACTATCGTCGGGAACGAAGCTTTGTCCGGTGATGCGTTCGTATGCATCAATATATACCTTGGACGTCTGCAATACGAGTTCCTGCGGAATTTCGGGAACGTCATCCTTATAGGGGTCGCAGCGTTCGGCAACCCAGGCCCTCACGAAATCCTTGTCGAAGCTCGCCGGCCGTGCGCCGTTGCGGAAGCTCTCTTCATAGGTTTCAGCCATCCAGTAACGGCTGCTGTCTGGCGTGTGGATTTCGTCGGCCAGAATGATCGTGCCGTTTTCATCCGTCCCGAATTCATATTTCGTATCGACGAGAATGAGGCCCTGCTTCGCGGCAATCTCCTGTCCGCGCTTGAACAGTGCCAGTGCGTAGCGGGACAGCGTGTCCCATTGCTCCTGTGTCAGAAGTTTCTTCTCGACGATCTCGGCGGGCGTCAGCGGCTCGTCGTGGCCGCCATCGAAGGCCTTGCTCGTTGGCGTGATGATGGCTTCGGGCAGGATCTGGTTGTCCTTCATCCCGTCCGGCAGGCTCATGCCGTACATCTGTCTCTGACCCTTCTTATAGAGGGTCAGGATGGATGTGCCGGTGGTGCCGGCCAGATATCCGCGAACCACCACCTCTACCGGCAATATTTCAAGCCTCTTGCCGATGACGACATTCGGATCGGGGTAGCTGACCACATGGTTGGGGCAGATGTCCTTGGTCTGCTCGAACCAGTAGCGCGCCGTCTGGGTCAATACCTGTCCCTTATAAGGAACGCAGGTAAGGATGCGGTCGAATGCACTGAGGCGATCGGTGGATATGATAATACGGTTGCCGTCGGCCAGATCGTAGTTTTCCCGCACTTTGCCACGGTAATAATTCGGCAGCTCGGGAATGACGGCTTCATCGAGAATGCGCACGGGTTCTCCAATTCTAGGCTTTATAGGGGGCATCGGACACCCCAAGTCTTCTGAAACTCTTGTCCGTTCCTATTGCATGTTTCACTGAACAGGACCAGTCGCCACATAAAGGAGGCCTCCACGGCCCTCCTGTATCGCTGTTTGCGAAATTATCCTGTATTTTCAGCATCATAGCAAAAATGTCAGTTTTTTGACGATGGG
>NZ_JWJH01000070.1 GCF_000949865.1 Rhizobium nepotum 39/7
ACCTGCATCGCGAACCGATCGACTTTCGGGCCGGCATCAACAGCCTTGCGGTCCTGGTCCAGGAGACGATGGCGCTGGATCCTTTTGCGCCTGCGGTTTTTGCTTTCTGCAATCGCCGGCGTGACCGGATGAAGCTCCTGTTTTTTGATCGGTCCGGTTTTGTGATGGTCCTGAAGCGGTTGACCGAGGACAAGTTCCGATGGCCCCGTCGCGAGGTGCCGGTGGTCATGCTGACGACAGAGCAACTGCACTGGATCCTCGATGGCATCGATATCGATGCGATGATCCGCCATCCGGTGCGGCAATATCAGATCGCCGGCTGAGGATGGCGAATTGAGCTGTTGACGCGCAGAGGCGGTTCAGATTCAAAACTACGATGACTCGAACCGGCGATCCTGGTGTTGCAGAGCTGATGGCGCAGTTGGCGGCCAATGCTGCCGAAATCGCTGCGCTCAAAGCCGAGAAGGAAGCGCTCTCGCAGCGGGTCGTCAAGCTGGAAGAAGAGCTGGCACTCGCAAGGCTCCATCGCTTTGCCCCCCGCAGTGAAAAGCACATTGATCGTCTCTTCAACGAGGCCGAAGAGGCTGCGGTCGAGGATGACAGCGAGGAAGGCGATGTTGTCGAGCTTCCGGACACCGGCCTGCCAGCGGTAGAAGGTCAAACGGGAAAGAAGCGTGGACGCAGACCTCTGCCGGAAGACCTGCCACGCGAGCGCGTCGAATATGACCTCCCCGACGATCAGAAGTCTTGTCCCTGCTGCCAGGGTGAGATGCATCGCATGGGCGAGGCTGTTACCGAACAGCTCCATATCGAGGTAAAGGCAAAGGTCCTACAGAATGTGCGGTTCAAGTATGCCTGCCGTCATTGCGACCGCACCGGGATCAACACGCCCGTCGTTATCGCACCGATGCCGACGCAGCCCCTGCCAGGCAGCATTGCTACCGCCTCGACGCTGGCGTTCGCACTCGTCCACAAATACGTCGACGGCACACCGCTCTACCGCGTGGCTCAGACATTCGAGCGTGCTGGTGTTCCGATCAGCCGCGGCGCTCTCGCTCACTGGGTGATCGGCTCAAGCGAGAAGCACCTGCACCGCATCTATGATGCGCTGAAACTGCGGTTGCGATCGCAGCCTCTCATGCATGGCGATGAGACGACGGTTCAAGTCCTCAAGGAAAAGGACAGGCAAGTCACCAGCACATCGTACATGTGGGCGTATCGCAGCGGCGAGGACAGTGACGAGCCAATCGTATTGCTCGACTATCGGCCGGGGCGCGGCCAGATCCACCCGCAGACCTTCCTTGGTGACTACCGCGGCATAT
>NZ_JWJH01000071.1 GCF_000949865.1 Rhizobium nepotum 39/7
GCAGAAACTGTCCGGCAATTAGGGGGCTATTCCAACGCCTTCATGTGCTGCTCAGGCGTGAGGGTCACCTTGTGAACCACAAGCGGCTCTTCCGGCTCTATCGGGAAGAGAAACTGACGGTGCGCAAGCGCGGCGGTCGGAAACGAGCGATAGGCACACGAGCACCGATGCTGATCCCGCTTGCCGCCAACGATCGCTGGTCATTGGACTTCGTGTCGGATCAGCTCACCGATGGTCGCAGGTTCCGGGTGCTTACGGTGGTCGACGATTGCACCAGGGAGTGCTTGGCTCTCGTCGCCGATACGTCGCTTTCCGGTCTGCGGGTTGCCCGTGAGCTGGACCGGATCATCGAGGGACGAGGCAAGCCGAAGATGATCGTCAGCGACAATGGTAGCGAGTTCACCAGCAACGCGATCTTGCAATGGACGGATCGGACCAAGGTGGAATGGCACTACATCGCACCGGGCAAGCCGATCCAGAACGCCTTCATCGAAAGCTTCAATGGGCGGCTGCGAGACGAGTTCCTGAATGAGACTCTCTTCTCGTCGCTGGCTCATGCTCGATCAGCGCTTTCAAACTGGCGCTACGATTACAACGATCACCGCCCACACTCTGGCCTCGGCTGGCTGACACCCGCCGAGTTCGCTCAGACAATCAACCCGCGACGTGATGCGGTGCTGCGCAGCCGAAATGGCTCCGCACCGCACCCCGCCGCTACCGCCCCGAATACAGCAACCCAAAACCGCTGGAGCGAACTCAAAACTGGATAAAACTTGGGGGCAAGGTCACCGCCTCTGCCACAGCCGTATGATGTTTGCGAGA
>NZ_JWJH01000072.1 GCF_000949865.1 Rhizobium nepotum 39/7
TGATCCTGTCGCATGAAGTTCTGCGCATGCGCAGCGACGAGCAGATCGTCTTCACCTCGGGCAATCCGCCGCTCCGGTGCGGCCGCGCGATCTGGTTCCGCCGTGATGACATGAAAGCCTGTGTCGGCGAGAACAGGTTCCATCGAACCGGAACCGGAGCCGATACGCACACCGAACATGCGCCGCCATGGCAGAAGGAAGGGAGGCGCCCATGAGGCATTGGAGAAAAACCTGGTACTCGCTGATCGGCCCGTTGATGATCTGGGTCGCGTTCATTATCGTCACGCCGTTTTTCGGTGTGGCAGCGATCGCCTCTCTTGGCGTGCTCCCGCTGCCTGGCGAAACGATCCTGAAAACAATCGGCATGTTCTGTGTCCTGATCCTTGCGCCGCTCGCAGCCCTTGCCGAGATCGCGCCGCCTATCGTGACGAGAGAAGAGGTGCGGTGGCGCAATCGCAACAGCGAGACGCACTTCGAAGGTGCCGTCATATGGGAAGACAT
>NZ_JWJH01000073.1 GCF_000949865.1 Rhizobium nepotum 39/7
GAGGAGGAGTGAGGAGGAGGAGGAGGAGGAGGATAGTGACTGAAGATGGCAAAACAGCTATCTATAAGAATAGCTCATTGATAATTTGACCCTGATTTTGCACAAGTTAATCCTGTTTGGGACCAATTCATGCAAGGGCGTCCTTTGCGACTGCTCCTTCTTCAAGTCCGGCGACCATGTCTAAAGCCGCTCGTCCCTGAATAGCCCCGAATTTCACGGATGAAACACCGGGGTCAGATATCACTCTTTAATTTCAGATATTTAGTCATCGATACACACGGATGTAGTTATCGAGAGCCTTTTCGGCCCAGCCGCCGCCCGAAGCGGAGGTTCATTCGGCAAAGCCGAAAACGCTGGAGATAACTACATCCGTATGTATCCTGCCGTGCAATAGTGGTCTTGACCAGTTTCATCCGGCTGCGATTAGAGCCTCGGCAGT
>NZ_JWJH01000074.1 GCF_000949865.1 Rhizobium nepotum 39/7
CGGCAAAGCTGCCGGCTGCCGATCATGCCGGCCTCGTCGATGACGAGAACATCCCGGTGGCCGAGCAGGGATGTTCCGTTCTCCCAGCCAAGCTCCCACGAAGCCAGCGTGCGCGAAGCTATGCCCGAGGATGATATCAGACCCTCTGCCGCCCTGCCGGCAAGGGCAGCGCCATGGACACGATAACCGTCCGTCTCCCATGCCCGTCGTGCTGCGGCCAGCATGGTCGACTTGCCGGCACCGGCAAAGCCGATCACCGCTGATATCTGCGCAGATCCGGTGACGTGGAAAATGGCTCTCTTCTGCTCGTCACTCAGCCCCGGTCCTGCCAGTTCGCCGTTCTGCCAGGCGATGGCCCTCGTGATCATCGTCCCTCTCACATCGTGATCTGAGCGTGCCGCCATTCTGGTCGCACTCTCTGCCAT
>NZ_JWJH01000075.1 GCF_000949865.1 Rhizobium nepotum 39/7
TCTTCGTCGGCCCGTCCGGCTGCGGCAAGTCGACCCTTTTGCGCCTGATTGCCGGGCTGGAAGACGTCTCCGGCGGCAAGATCGTCATCGACGGCAACGACGCCACCGAAAAGGCGCCGGCCGAGCGTGGCCTTGCCATGGTGTTCCAGTCCTATGCGCTTTATCCGCATATGAGTGTCCGCAACAACATCGCCTTTCCGCTGAAGATGGCAAAACTGGACAAGGCGGTAATCGACAGGAAGGTCGAGGATGCCGCCCGCATCCTCAACCTCACGGATTATCTCGAGCGCCGGCCCTCGCAGCTGTCCGGCGGCCAACGCCAGCGTGTCGCCATCGGCCGCGCCATCGTGCGCGAACCGAAAGCGTTCCTGTTCGACGAGCCGCTTTCCAACCTCGATGCGGCGCTGCGCGGCACCATGC
>NZ_JWJH01000076.1 GCF_000949865.1 Rhizobium nepotum 39/7
GCATGGTGCCGCGCAGCGCCGCATCGAGGTTGGAGAGCGGCTCGTCGAACAGGAACGCTTTCGGTTCGCGCACGATGGCGCGACCGATGGCGACACGCTGGCGCTGGCCGCCGGACAGCTGCGAGGGCCGGCGTTCGAGATAATCGGTGAGGTTGAGGATGCGGGCGGCATCCTCGACCTTTTTATCGATCACCGCCCTGTCGAGTCTCGCCATCTTCAGCGGGAAGGCGATGTTGTTCCTGACACTCATATGCGGATAAAGCGCATAGGACTGGAACACCATGGCAAGGCCGCGCTCGGCCGGCGCCTTTTCGGTGGCGTCGTTGCCATCGATGACGATCTTTCCGCCGGAGACGTCTTCCAGCCCGGCAATCAGGCGCAAAAGCGTCGACTTGCCGCAGCCGGACGGGCCGACGA
>NZ_JWJH01000077.1 GCF_000949865.1 Rhizobium nepotum 39/7
GCCGCCGGCTCCGGCCTACTGAGAGGACCTGGAAATTCTTTCCACTGTCTTTCGGAACGACCTGTGATCGCCTCATCTGACAGGGGCTGAGCGTGTTTACACCCGCAATGGCTTCCGCAATTTGCTGGAGACGGGCGGCGTCGATATTGTCATGCCGGATATCGACGCCTTCGACTTCGCCGGTGATCTTTTGTTTAAACCGATTTCCCGAAGATTATCGATTGGCCTTCCAGAGCGAATAACCGAAGCCATTGCCAAGGGTTAGGGTTTTAGGGTTAGGGTTAGGATGTTTACATCTGTATGTATCCTGCCAGTCAGTCAGCGGCGTGATATCCATTTGCCAATTTTAACGAAATGAACCGCCCCGGCTTTACCGGAGACCGTTTGGT
>NZ_JWJH01000078.1 GCF_000949865.1 Rhizobium nepotum 39/7
GGGCGAGGCGGGGCGCGGTTTTGCAGTGGTGGCGCAGGAAGTGCGTGAACTTGCGCAACGCTCGGCCAATGCCGCCAAGGAGATCAAGTCGCTCATCAACCGTTCGGCAGAAGAAGTCGGCGGCGGTGTCACGCTCGTCCGTTCGACGGGCGATGCACTGGATGAGATCATGGAACTGGTCAATCGCGTTGACGGCCACGTCAATTCCATCGCCACGGCGGCGCGCGAACAGGCGACCGGGCTTCAGGAGATCAATACCTCCGTCAACCACATGGACCAGATGACGCAGCAGAACGCCGCCATGGTGGAAGAAACGACGG
>NZ_JWJH01000008.1 GCF_000949865.1 Rhizobium nepotum 39/7
AGCGCAATGGCAATACCGCCGATGACCGTGATCAACAGCACGCCGCCGACGATGGCCAGCGTGTTGAAGATCGACTGGAAGAAGGCGGGATCGGTATAGAAATACTGGTAATTGAACAGACCCGCAAAGCTGACATTGGCGGGGTTGAGGAGATTGTAGTTCTGGAACGAAAACCACAAAGTCATCGCCAGGGGCACGATCATCCATACCAGAAGCAGCAGCACCGAAGGCGCAAGCATCACCCGCGCCAAACCGCTCGTGTTTCGTGTTGCCATTGCACTAACCTCCCCTTGGGCTCGGGCATTACGACATGCGCCCGGCATATCCGGAAGAACCGGCTCATTCTTGTTTTGATTCGAAAGGCTTAAAGGCCGCCGCATAGCTGGCGGCTAGCGACCGTAAGGTTCGCTGCCCGGCATTGACGCCGGGCAGCGATCTTCGGGAGGATTACTTGATGTAACCGGCGCGGGTCATTTCACGCGTCGCTGTCGACTGGGCGCCGGCAAGGGCATCGTCGACGCTGGACTGACCGGCAACGACCGCCGAGAACAACTGACCGACCGTGGTGCCGAGCGCCTGGAATTCAGGGATCGCCACGAATTGTCCACCCGTGTAAGGCACAGGCTTTACGGTCGGCTTGGTAATGTCGGCGGCATCCATGGCGGCAAGCGTCGGCTTGGCGAAGGCGGCTGCCTTTTCATAATCGGCGTTCTTGTAAAGCGAGGTGCGGGTGCCCGGAGGCACGTTTGCCCAGCCTTCCTTGGCAGCAACGAGCGTGGAGTAGTCCTTGCTGGTTGCCCAGGAGATGAACTTTTCAGCCGCATCCGCCTTCTTCGAGCTTTTCGGGATGGCGAGGTTCCACGACCACAACCAGTTGCCGTGGTTCTTCAGCTCGCCATGCGTCGGGAAGAGCGCATAGCCGACCTTGTCTGCAACCGTCGAGTCCTTCGGGTTGGACACGAAGGAAGCAGCCACCGTGGCGTCGATCCACATGCCGCATTTACCCTGCTGGAACAGCGTCAGGTTTTCGTTGAAGCCGTTGGAGGAAGCGCCCGACGGACCGGCATCCTTCATCAGATCCACATAAAACTGCAGGGAGCTTTTCCATTCCGGCTGATCGAACTGCGGTTTCCAGTTTTCATCGAACCAGCGGCCACCGAAGGAGTTGGTGAGCGCGCTGATGAAGGCCATATTCTCGCCCCAACCGGCCTTGCCGCGCAGGCAGATGCCGTTGATGTCGGTCTTGCGGTCGGTGATCTTACGGGCGGCGTCACCGATGAATTCCCAGGTCGGGTTATCCGGCATCTTCAGGCCGGCTTTTTCGAACAGGTCCTTGCGATACATGATCATGGCGGATTCACCGTAGAAGGGCGCCGCGTAAAGCTTGCCTTCGCTGGAAAGACCGCCGCGGATCGCCGGCAGAATGTCGTCCACATCGTATTTGTCGCCGAGCTTTTCGAGCGGCAGCAGCCAGCCCTGCTTGGCCCAGATCGGCACTTCATAGTTACCGATGGTCATGATGTCGTACTGACCGCCATTGGTGGCGATATCGGTCGTCACCCGCTCGCGCAGGACGTTTTCCTCAAGCGTGACCCATTCGACCTTGATGTCGGGGTTCTTGGTGGTGAAGTCGGAGGTCAGCCCCTGCATGCGGATCATGTCGCCGTTGTTGACGGTGGCGATGGTCAGCGTTTCAGCGGAGGCAAGGGTCGAAAAGGCGAGTGCCGAGCATGCGCCCAGCAAAATGGTCTTCAATGTCATATCTTCCTCCCAGAAGAAAATTGATGAGCATTCGCTTTGCTCTGGGGCATTTACTCACCTGTGAGCAAAAAAAGTCAAGCAACATCCTGTGCTGCAACGCACATGGAAAAATCAAGCCATTGATTTTGATGGATTAATTTTTGCTCAATGCGTGAGCAAATATTCACTTGTCGCCTCGTCGGTGATGAGGCCGTTCAAAAGACCGCCCCGTAGTGCCGCGAGAATCGAGGCATTCTTACGCGCCCCCTGCGCCATGCCGATGACCATGCAGGTCTGTCTTGACGGAATGGGAACGGAAGCGACACGCTCGTTGACGGAATGGTCGAGAATGCGGCCGTTGGCATCATACATCCAGCCGCAGATCTCGCCGACCGCACCGCTTGCCATCAGCGCCTTCATCTCGTCGACACCGAGAAAACCATCAACGCAGAGCGGCGCGTTTTCGCCGAGTTCGCCGACGCCGACAAAGGTGACATTGGCGGCAGCGCCGAGCGCCAGCGTGGAGCGCACCATGGATTGATCATGCAGCAACTCCCGCTCTTCCGCAGACGAGCAGAGAACCGGCAGCGGCATGGGAAAATGCCGCGCCTTGATGGCATCGGCCATGCTGAAGATGACGTTGTAATAAGCGGCCGATCCATCCGGCCCGATATTGCCTGTCAGTGAAACGATGCGGTGCTGCGGACATTCCATCGGCGGCAACTGGTCCACAGCCGCCTTCAGCGTGCGGCCGGTGCCGATGGCAAGCACGATGGGATCGGCGTTTTTCAGCCAGCGCTCGATTTCCGCCGCCCCGGCCTCGGCGATGCCGACAGTGGAAGAGACGCCGGCCGGATCGCTCGGTACCACGTCGATATATCCAAGATCGAATTTCTGCTTCAGCCGCTCCGCCTTCTCAAGACAAGCAGCGATGGGATGATCGAGCCGGACCTTGATCAGACGCTCGGCGACGGCCAGCGACACCAGACGCTGCGCCGACTGGCGGGATATGCCCATGGCGGCGGCGATCTCGTCCTGCGTTCGGCCCGCGACATAATAAAGCCAGCCCGCGCGTGCCGCATCGTCCAGCCGTCCATGTGCGTCGTTCCGTCTGGCCATGCCGCCGCCCTCTGAGAATTATGCGTTCAGCATTTGCTGGCATTTTTTTGCGTGGGCTGTCAAACGGGACGGACGCGGAAGGAGCGTGCGACAGACCGAAATCCTCGTGGTACGGAGGTGCAGCGCGTTTCTTCTCCCCGGCGGGGAGAAGGTGGCCCGAAGGGTCGGATGAGGGGGCAACGTTGCCGTATCTCGCTACCCTTGCCCCCTCATCCCGCTGCCGCGACCTTCTCCCCGGCGGGGAGAAGAAACAAGCGGTACCCGCTCGGTTCCTTATTAGCGCTTAGCCCGAAGCCAGCACCATCGTTCAAGCCGCTTCCTGCACCAGATGCCCCGCCGAGACCTCGCGGTAATGGCGCAGCGGCGGCACGTAATCCACCGGCCGGATCGGGCTCTTGATCTCGTCCGTCGCCATGTTGCGCCGGATCTGCCGCCGTGCCGGATCCGGCACCGGAACGGCCGACATCAGTTTTCTTGTATAGGGATGCTGCGGATTATCGAAGACGGCGGCGCGTGGGCCGATCTCCACGATCTCGCCGAGATACATGACCGCGACGCGATGGCTCACACGTTCCACCACGGCCATGTCATGGCTGATGAACAGGAATGCCAGATTGAGGCTCTGTTGCAGATCGAGCAGCAGGTTGCAGACCTGCGCCTTGATCGAAACGTCCAACGCCGACACCGCTTCATCAGCAACGATGACCTTGGGGTCGAGCATCAGCGAGCGGGCAATCGCGATGCGCTGGCGCTGGCCGCCGGAAAACTCGTGCGGGAAGCGCCGCATCATATCCGGGCTCAAGCCCACCTTTTCCATCAGGTCCGCCGCCTTTTCGCGTGCCTGCGGCTTTGGCCCAAGCCGGTGCTCGATGAAAGGCTCCATGATCGCCGTGCCAATGCTCATACGCGGATCGAGGCTGGCAAACGGGTCCTGAAAGATCATCTGCACACTGCGGCGCATGGTGCGCAACGTCGTCTTGTCGAGTTTCATCACCTCGTAACCGTCAAGCGTGACGTTGCCGGAGGTCGGTTCGATCAGCCGGGTGATCGACCGTCCGGTGGTGGACTTGCCGCAACCGGATTCACCGACCAGCGATAGCGTCTCGCCCTCAGCCAGATCGAAGGAAACCTTCTCCACCGCATGCACGGCGCCGGATTTGCGGCCGAAAAGACCGGAGCGGATATCGAAGCGGGTTGTCAAATCCTTGACCGAGAGAATGGGCGTACGACCGCCGGAGACCGTGTTCTTTACCTCCGCCACCGGCAGGCTCTCGCCGGTCTTGATATCGATGATCGGGAAACGGGCAGGCAGCACCCGCTCCTTCATCGAGCCGAGCTTCGGCACCGCCGAAAGCAGCGCTCGCGTATAGGGGTGGTGGCCGCGATGAAAGATGTCGTCCGTCGTGCCGGTTTCCACCACGTCGCCGCGGAACATGACGATGGTGCGGTCAGCCACTTCCGCCACCACGCCCATATCATGGGTGATGAACAGGACCGACATGCCCTCCTCTTCCTGCAATTGCTTGATGAGGTCGAGAATCTGGCCCTGAATGGTCACATCAAGCGCCGTCGTCGGCTCGTCGGCAATCAGCAGTTTCGGTTTGGAGGCAAGCGCCATGGCGATCATCACGCGCTGGCGCATACCGCCGGAAAACTGATGCGGATAATCGTCGAAACGGTTCTTCGCATTGGGAATGCGGACCTTTTCCAGAAGACGAATGACCTCGGCTTTCGCCACGGATGAGGAAATGTCCTGGTGCACGGTAAGCGCTTCGGCGATCTGCTTGCCGATCGGGAAGATCGGGTTGAGGCTGGTCATCGGTTCCTGGAAGATCATCGAGATGTCCTTGCCGCGAACCTTGCGCATCTCCTCCTCCGGCAGCGCCAGCAAATTGCGCCCGCCGAGCACGACCTTGCCCTCGATTTGGCTGGTTTTTTTATCGAGGAGCCGCATGATCGACAGCGATGTCACGCTTTTTCCCGAGCCGCTTTCGCCGACGATCGCCACCGTTTCGCGCGGCGCGATCTCGAAACTCATGTTGCGGACCACGGATTTCCAGCCGCCATCGACGCGGAAGGATGTGGTCAGATTTTCAACCGAAAGAACCGGGCTTACCGAACCGCCGGTCTGTTCCATTGATGTTGCCGCTAAAAGCATGCCGATCTCCTGAAAAGCGGAAGGCGGCCATGAAGGCCGCCGGATGTCTTACGCAGCAAGCGCGGTTTCGGCCATCTTGACCCAGTAGCTGATGCCGTATGGCAGCGCGTCGTCGTTGAAATCATAAGCCGCATTGTGCAGCCCGGCGGTATCGCCATTGCCGATGAAGATGAAGGCGCCGGGGCGCGATTCCAGCATGTAGGAGAAATCCTCCGCCCCCATATGCGGGTTGGGATTGGTGTTGACGGCGTTTGCACCCGCCACGCCCACCGCCACGCCGGTCGCAAATTCGGTCTCGTCGCTGTGGTTGAAGGTGACGGGATAACCGCGATCATATCTCACCTCGGCCGTCGCGCCATGCGCCATCGCGGTGGCGGTCGCCACTTCCTTCAGGCGTTTTTCGGCGAAATCGCGGGTTTCCGGCAGCAAGGTGCGCACCGTGCCAGTCAGCGTCACCGAGCCTGGAATGACGTTGCCCGCCGTGCCGCCATGGGTGGTGGCGACGGTGACGACGAGCGACTTCAACGGGTCCGTCTCCCGCGAGACGATGGATTGCAGCGCGATGATGATATAGGCCGAGGTCAGAACCGGGTCGATGGAGAGATGCGGCGCGGCCGCATGGCTGCCCTTGCCGGTAATCGTGATCTCGAACGCATCCGCCGCCGCCATGGTCGAGCCCTTGCGGATGGCGAAATTGCCGACGGGTATGCCCGGCTCGTTATGCATGCCATAGACCTGCGAAATACCGAATTTCTCCATCATGCCGTCGTTGAGCATGGCTAGCGCGCCTGCCCCGCCCTCTTCGGCCGGCTGGAAGATAACAGCGACGGAACCCTTGAAATTGCGGGTTTCCGCCAGATATTGCGCCGCACCCAAAAGCATCGCGATGTGGCCGTCATGGCCGCAGGAATGGGCCTTGCCGGGAACCTTGGAAGCCCATGGCTTGCCACTGGTTTCGAGGATCGGCAGCGCGTCCATATCGGAGCGGAAACCGATGGTCGGTCCGTCGCCGTGCCTGCCCTTGATGATGCCGACCACGCCGGTCTTGCCGATGCCGGTCTCGACGATATCGCATCCGAAGGATTTGAGTTTCTCGGCCACGAATTTCGAAGTTTCGAAGACGTCGTAGAGCAGCTCCGGCGTCTCGTGCAGGTGGCGCCTCCAGCCGGCAACGTCTTCCTGCATCTCGGCCACACGGTTCAATATCGGCATTCCCATTTTTCCTTTTTTTGTTCCCCGCCGGGTTGTCGGAGCCATATTGCGTTTGGAATTTCTGCTTTTGCAAGTATGAATTTTGCTGCCTGAGCGAAAAATAGGCCTAAAGGCGAATGGCACAAATTTTGTTCATCAATAAAAGTTTGGGGCTTGCTTTTCAAAAAAACTGACAATAGCATCACAGGGAATGGAGGAGTATTCCTTAGCAAAGTCAAATAGTTACAATAATAGACCTTGCGAATGACGACAGGAAAAGCGTCAAACATTCAAATAGATAAAATCAAAAAAGGGGAAAACCATAATGAAGAAGCGCAGCGTTCTCTTTGCCAGCACGGTGGCGGCCTTGGCTTTGGCAGGCTCTGCCGCCCATGCCGAGCGCGGCAGTGACGGCGAACTGAAAATCCTGTTCTGGCAGGCGGTATCGACACTCAATCCTTATCTTTCGGGCGGCACGAAGGAAATCTACAGCTCATCCATGGTGATCGAGCCGCTGGCGCGCTACGACGAAAAAGGCGAGCTGGTGCCGATGCTGGTGAGCGAAATTCCGACGGTCGACAATGGCGGCGTCGCGAAGGATCTGCTCAGCATGACGTGGAAGCTGAAGAGCGACGTCAAATGGTCTGATGGCACGCCCCTTACCGCTGACGACGTGATCTTCACCTGGAAATATTGCACCGCACCAGATGGCGGCTGCGCGCAGGCGGCGCAATATGAAGGCGTGAAAAACGTCGAGGCCATCGACGCCCATACCGTCAAGGTCAGCTTCACCGAACCGAAGCCCTACCCCTATTCCGCATTTGTCGGTGCGCAATCGCCCGTTATCCAGAAAAAACAGTTTGAAAAATGTATCGGTGCTGCCGCCCCTGGCTGCACATCCGCCAATTTCGGCCCCATCGGCACCGGCCCCTTCGTGGTCAAGGATTTCAAGCCGAACGACGTCATCAGCTACGTCGCCAACCCCAATTATCGTGATCCGGCCAAGCCGGCTTTCGCCACGGCGACCCTGAAGGGCGGCGGCGATGCGGCCTCCGCTGCGCGTGCCGTTCTTGAAACGGGTGAATTCGACTACGCCTGGAACATGCAGGTGGAACCGGAAATTCTGGCCACCATGATGGCCGCAGGCAAGGGCAAGCTGGAAACCGCCTTCGGCACGCAGGTCGAGCGTATCAATCTCAACTGGTACAATCCCGATCCTGCGCTGGGCGACAAGCGCTCCACCAAGGAGGGCGGTCCGCACCCGGCCCTTTCCGACCCGGCCGTGCGCCGTGCGCTCTCTCTCGCCATCGACCGCGACATCATCGATGAGACGGGTTATGGCGAGGCAGGCAAGCCGACCTGCAACATCGTGCCGGCCCCGGAGGCTGTCGCTTCGACGAAAAACGACAGCTGGTGCCTGAAGCAGGATCTGGAAGGTGCAAACAAGCTGCTGGACGATGCAGGCTGGGTGAAGGGCGCAGACGGCATCCGCGCCAAGAACGGCGTGAAACTCTCCTTCCTCTACCAGACCTCCACCAACTCCGTTCGTCAGGCAGCGCAGGAACTGGTGAAGGACATGTGGTCGCAGATCGGCGTCGCCTCCGAACTGCGCAATGTCAGCGCCTCGGTGTTCTTCGGCGGCGATCCGGCAAGCCCGGATACCTTCCAGAAATTTTATGCCGACGTTGAAATGTACACCAACAATTTCGACGGCACCGACCCGGAAAAATATCTGGCGGAATGGCTGTGCGACAAGATCCCCGCCCCCGCAAACGGCTGGCAGGGTCAGAATATTCCGCGTTATTGCAACCCGGAATTTGACAAGCTGGTGGGCGTGCTTTCCAAGACGACGGATTTCGCCAAGCGTGGGGAAATTGCCAAACAGCTGAACGACATGCTGACGGAGGAAGGCGCGCATATTCCGCTCATCCACCGCGGTAACGTTTCCTCGCATTCGCTAACGCTGGAAGGCGTGCGCATGAATGCCTGGGATTCTGAACTCTGGAACGTCGCGGACTGGTCCCGCAAGAAGTAACACGCAAATGCGCGGTCGCCCCTGACGGGTGGCCGCGCTCGTTTTGCGAGACTCTGACGGTCTGGAGACTTTCCGATGTTTACCTTTACGCTCCGGCGGCTTGCCTTTGCCGTACCGACGTTGCTCGTTATCAGCTTCGTCATCTTCGCCCTGCTCGATCTTGCGCCGAACGATCCGACCTTCGACCTGCCGTTGACCATTCCGCCCGAAGTGCGTGAGCAGATCCGCGCCTCCCTCGGCCTCGACCAGCCCTTCTTCATACGTTACCTGATGTGGCTGCAACAATTCTTCATCAACGAGCCGCTGAACCTGTTCGAACGGCTGACCGGCTGGCAGATCGGCGATGGTAACCGCATGCGCGTCCTGTCATGGGCGACGCGCAGCCCGGTGGTCGATCTGGTCGTCCAGCGCATGCCGCAGACGCTCTGGGTGGTCGGCCTCGCCTATCTTTTCGGTGCGCTTCTGGCGATCCCGATCGGCGTCATCTCCGCCTACAAGCAATATTCGATCTTCGACCAGATCGGCACCTTCGTCTCGATGGTCGGTTATTCGGTTCCGACCTTCTTCACCGGCGTGCTGCTGGTCGTCGTCTTCAGCTCCTGGCTGCAATGGTTCCCTTCCGTCTACGACACCAATCTGCAGGTGAGGGACTGGGGAAGTTTCGTGGCGCAGATCAAACAGATGTTCCTGCCGGTGCTGGTGCTGACCCTCTACAACGTCTCGCAGATCAGCCGCTTCGTGCGCGCCTCCATGCTCGACAATCTGCATCAGGACTATGTGCGCACCGCGCGTGCAAAAGGCGTGAAGGAAAAATCCGTACTGCTCGTTCACGTCCTGCGCAACAGCCTCATCCCGGTCGTCACCGTGATTGCGCTCGGCGTGCCGACGATCTTTTCAGGCGCCATCATCACCGAGCAGATATTCCGTGTGAACGGACTTGGCCAATTGCTGATAACAGCCGTTCAGGGTGCGGACATTCCGCTGGTACAGACGCTGACCTTCATTTTCGCGGTGCTTATCGTGCTCTTCAACCTGATTGCCGACGTGCTTTACGGCATTCTCGACCCGAGGATCCGCTATGACTGACGCCACCCTCGCAGCGCCAACCGTTGCCGCCACGCCCGTGCAATCGGCACTTGCCGATATCTGGAAGCAGTTCCGCGTCCACAAGGGTGGCGTGGTGGGACTGATCGTTTTTGTCTTCATTCTCTTTGCCGTCTATGTCGGCCCCTATATCCACACAGTTGCGCCAAACGTCATCAACGTGAAGGAACGCAACCAGTGGCCGTCGCTGACGCATCCCTTCGGCACCGACAATCTGGGCAAGGACATGCTGGCGCAGGTGCTGGCGGGGGGCCGTATCTCGCTTGCCGTCGGCATTACCGCCATGCTGCTGGCGCTGTTTCTCGGCACGCTGGTGGGGGTACTATCAGGCTATTTCCGCCAGCTGGACGGGCCGCTGATGCGGCTGACGGATCTGTTCCTGGCCTTGCCGCTGCTGCCGCTGCTGCTCGTCATCCTCCTGCTGTTCCGCGATACGCTGCGCGCGGCCTTCGGGCCGGAAACCGGCATCTTCATCCTCATCGTCTTCGTGATCGGGATAACGAGCTGGATGCATACCGCGCGCATCGTGCGCGGCGATGTGCTGACGATCAAAAGTCAGGAATTCATCATGGCGGCGAAATCGAGCGGCATGCGTGAGTATCGCATCATCATCAGGCACATTCTGCCGAATGTTCTGAGTTCGATCATGGTTTCGGCCACGCTCGGCATCGCCTCGGCGATCATCACGGAATCGGCGCTGTCCTTCCTCGGTCTTGGTTTTCCATCCGATTTCCCGACCTGGGGGCGGCTACTGTTCGACGGCGCCAACTTCCTGCAACTGACGCCCTCACGCGTTCTGTGGCCCGGACTGGCGATCTCGCTAACGGTTCTGAGCGTCAACTACATCGGCGACGCCGTGCGCGACGCGCTTGATCCAAGGGCGCTGAAAACGTGAGCGCCCTCCCTCATCCCTGTGCTCGTCACAGGGATCCAGCCAGCCCAAGTCCTTGGGCTGAAAAGACTCCTCCCGTCGCGCAGACGCGCGTCGGCTGGATTCCTGTGACGAGCACAGGAATGAGGTGGAGGGAATGCATCGGCACGTAAAAAACAGCGCACACTCCTAGTGATAATTCACCTTTTCCGCATCGAGAATGCTGTCTGCATCCAGTGCCGCAATCGAAATATCGCTGCGCGCGGGAATATCGCCGGAAAGCTGCAGTGCCAGATAACGTCCGCAGCAGACCCGCAGAAACGAGGTGAAGTTGCCGAGATCGTGCCCGGCATCAATCGACTCGTTATAAAGGTTGGCGATAAGCTGCACGCTGTTCATGCCGTCGCGGCGCGAAATCTCGTCCAGCGTCGTCCAGAAGAAGTTTTCAAGCCGGACACTGGTGACCATGCCGTCGATCCGCAAAGACCGCGTATGGCTTTCCCAAAGCGTCGGGTCTGCCTTGATGAAAAGCTTACACATGGTTTCCTCCCTCACCACGCTTAAAGGATAGACGGGAAACGGGGCAGGTAAAAGCCCCGTTCCGCCGGCCTTATTTGCCGAGCACCGCCATGAACTGCGAGAGCCATGCCGGATGGGCCGGCCACGCGGGCGCCGTCACCAGCTTGCCGTCGGTAACGGCCGCGTCGATGGCGATATCGGCATAGGTGCCGCCCGCCTGTTCCACCTCGGGGCGGCAGGCCGGATAGGCCGAGCAGGTGCGGCCTTTGAGGACGCCCGCAGCCGCCAGCAATTGCGCACCGTGGCAGACGGCGGCCACAGGCTTGTCAGCCTCGAAGAAATGCTTCACGGCGGCAAGTACATCCGCATTGAGCCGCAGATATTCCGGCGCGCGCCCGCCCGGAATGACCAGCGCATCGTAATCCGCAACCTTGATATCGGCAAAGGTGGCGTTGAGCGCGAAGTTGTGGCCGCGTTTTTCCGAATAGGTCTGGTCGCCCTCGAAATCATGAATGGCGGTGGCGATGGTCTGGCCCGCCTTTTTGCCGGGGCAGACGGCATGGACCGTGTGACCGACCGCAAGCAGGGTCTGGAACGGCACCATCGTCTCATAGTCCTCGGCGAAATCGCCGGTGATCATCAAAATCTTCTTCGGCATGTTTGCTCCTCCCGTTTTTGAATGCCTTGGGCACCGTAGCAGGGCGGGTGGAGATGCGGGTATTATGGCAATACTACAAGGCCGATAAAGACGGAATCAACGCCCTTGCGACGGCTCCGGCCAGCGCCGTACACCGCCGCCCCAATCCTCGAAGGCTTTGGAAAGCTTCAGGACGAGCAGATCCGCGTAGCGCGGGCCGACGATCTGCAAGCCGATGGGCATTCCGGATTTTGAAAAGCCGCAATTGATCGAGGATGCCGGCTGCTCGGACATGTTCCACGGGACGGTAAAGGCGATATGTTCGAAGGGCCGCTCGGGATCGTTGGTCGGCGAGGCCCAGTCGGCGGGATAGGAAACGATGGGATTGACGGGTGAAATCACCACATCAACCGTTTGCATCAACCGCCCGCAGGCCTTGCGCATTTCCATGGTCTGGTTGAAACCGAAAGCGGCACGCGCGCCGGAGACATTCGCGCCCCTTTCCGCCCATTCGTGAATATAGGGAAGGATCGCGGCACGGCGATCCGCACTCAATGCCGCCATATCGCCCCAGAATTTCGCCCGCCAGAAATCATCCAGCCCGTCCAGCATGTCCCGCGTCAGCACCGGCTCGACTGGGATGACGGTGGCCCCTGCCTCCTCAAACAGTTTCGCGGCGGAGAGCACGGCGTCGCGCACTTCCTCCTCCAGAGCCAAGCCGCAGCCGGCATCCAGCATCAGGCCGATCTTCAGGCCCTTCACGTCGATATCGAGGTCCATCCAGTCTATATCGTTCGGCGGCAGAGCGGTGCCGTCACGCCAGTCCGGGCGGGAAAGGGTGGCCATCGCATAGGCGGCATCGACAACGGTACGGGTCATCGGCCCGGCGCAGCGGCCGGTATAATAGGGATCGACGGGTATGCGGCCCTGGCTGGGCTTGAAGCCGAACAGCCCCGTCCATCCGGCCGGCAGCCGCACCGAGCCGCCAATATCCGTGCCGATATGCAGCGTGCCGTAACCCGCAGCACCGGCAGAGGCAGCACCGGCGCTGGAGCCGCCGGGATTCTGTGTTGGGTCCCACGGGTTGCGGCTGAGCTTGTGGAAACTGGAAAGGCCTGATGACAACATGCCGTAATCAGGGCAGGTCGTCTTGGCATAAAGGATCGCACCGTCCTCGCGGCAGCGGGCGGCCACCGGCGCGTCTTCCAGTGCAGGCACCAGTTCCACCGCCTTGGTGCCGAGCGGAACCGGTTGGCCTTTGGTGGCGATCAGTTCCTTCAGCGACACCGGAATCCCATCGAGAGCCCCGAGCGTTTCGCCTTTTTGCCAGCGCTCCGTCGAGGCCAGCGCCTGTTTGCGGGCATCCTCCGGATCATAGGCGTAAAGCGCGTTCACCGTTGGCTCGAAAGCGTCGATGCGGGCCTCCACCGCCTGCCAATATTCCGATGGCGACAATTTTTTATCGCGGTAAAGCGCCAGAATTTCGAGCGTGTTGAGGTATATGAGATCGGTCATGGCATCGTCTCGTCAAAAAAACAGGAAATATCGACGGCAAAGTTCTGAAGCGGTCAGCTCGTATCGCGCGGGTCGAGCAGATCGCGCAGGCCGTCGCCAAGAAGATTGAGGCCGAAGACAGCGAGTGCAATCGCAAGGCCGGGCATGATGGCGAGCCACGGCGCTGTACCGAGATAGGTCTGCGCATCCGCAAGCATCCGCCCCCATGTGGCAGCCGGAGGCGGCATGCCGAGACCGAGAAACGAAAGCCCCGCTTCGGTGAGGATCGCAAGCCCGAGCTGGATCGTCACCTGCACGATGATCTGGTTGGAAATATTCGGCACGATATGGAAAAGCGTGATCTTCGTGCGGTTCTGGCCGATGCTGGTGGCAGCGGTGATATATTCCCGCGACCATATCTGCAGGGCCGCCCCCAGCGTCAGCCGGGCAAAGACAGGCACCATGAAGGTGGCGATCGCGATGATGGCGGTAAACCGCCCCGTACCGATGAAGGCGCCGAGCATCATGGCCGACAGGATCGGCGGCAAGGCAAAAATGATATCGCAGATGCGCATCACCACGGTTTCGGTGAACCCCCGCAAGGCTGCGACGGAAACACCGACGGCAGTACCGATAAGAGCACCGATGGCGACGGCAGCAATGGAGGTGGAGAGCGAATTCCACGCCCCGGCCATCAGCATGGAGAGAACGTCGCGGCCGAAATGGTCAGTACCGAGACCGCCATAAACAAACGGCGATTTCAGCTTCTGGACGATCTGCATCTTTGTGGGTGACACGGGCGTCCAGACCAGCGAGATCAACGCGACAGCGACCAGGAAAGCGGTGACGGCGATGCCAAGGACGAAGGCTGGGCGGCGGCGGATCAGTCGCATCATCGTGCACCTGCCCGCAGTCTCGGATCAATGAAGAGATAGGCGATATCGACCAGAAAATTCATGACGATGACGAGCGCCGAGAAGAACAGTACGACGGACTGCATGACGACGATATCCCGCTGCGTCAGCGCCTGAAAAGCGAGCCGCCCAAGACCCGGCAGGTTGAAGACATTTTCCACCAGAACGGCCCCGGCAATCAGGAAGGTGAATTGCAGACCGATCATGGTGACAACGGGGATCATGGCGTTCGGTACCGCATGCCGCCACAGCGCCACCCGTTCGCTCAAGCCCTTGGCCCGGGCGGTGCGCACAAAATCCTCGTTCATTACCTCAAGTACTGCCGAACGGCAGACGCGGGTGAGAACACCTGCCTGCGACAGCGCAAGGGCAATGGCGGGAAGAATGAGCGCCACAAGCCCCGCCGAGAAACTCGGACGCCAGCCGGGAAAACCGCCTGATGGCAGCCAGCCGAGCGTGGTGGAAAAGACGATGATGAGCAGAAGCCCAACCCAGAAACCGGGCACGGCAATGCCGACATGGGAAAACAGCCCGGCTGCGAAATCCACCGGCCCGTTACGGCTTCTGGCCGCTGCCACACCGAGCGGAATGGCGATGGCGACCGAAAGGCAGACTGCGAGCAGGGCAAGCGGCAGGGTGACGGCAAGCCGTTCGACAATCAACCCCGCCACCGGCACGCCGTAAGTGTAGGATTGCCCAAGATCACCCCGGAACACGCCGACGAGCCAGTGGATGTAACGCAATGGCAGGGGCTGATCGAGACCCATCTGCTTTTGCAGCGCGAGAAGCGTATCGGGGCTTGCCGACGTGCCGAGCATGATGGCCGCCGGATCCCCCGGCAGCAGCCCCATGATGATGTATATGATGAGCGACACCGCAAACAGCGTGACGATGAGGCTTGCAAGGCGCCGGATGAGAACGGCTAACATCTGGCATCTTCTCCTTGCGCGGTTTCGCTGCCGAACATGGCAGATGAAGTTGTCGTCTTCCTGCGCAAATCTCTCCTCATTCCCGTGCCCGTCACGGGAATCCAGTCGACGCGCGTCTGCGCGGCGGAGAGAGACCTATCAGCCCAAGGACTTGGGCTGGCTGGATTCCTGTGACAAGCACAGGAATGAGGGTAGGAGTGCGCCTCGCCATTCACGACAAACGTCACTCTTCCCAATGCACATCCGTCAGGACATTCGAGGGAATAGGCTCGTTTTCCCACAACCCCTTCACCTTCTTGTCCCACACACCGAGTTTCGGCATGACGAAGAGGTAGAGCGCGGGTACATCTTCCGCGAGGATTTTCTGGGCGTCGCCATAAAACGCTTCCTGCTCGGCGGCATCAGCCGTCTTTTCGACGCTGGTGATGACCTCGTTGAAGGCCGGGTTCTTGTAGTTGAAGTAGTAGGGATCGCGCGCATAGATATCGATATCCATCGGTTCGGCATGGGCGACGATGGTCATGTCGTAATCCGCGCCTTTGAGAACATCCGCCACCCATTTCGCCGGAAATTCCGTGGTTTCGATGGTCATCGTCACGCCGATTTCGGCCAGCATAGCCTGCAGGATTTGCGAGGTGCGCTGAGCATAGGCCATCTGCGGCGCCTTGATGGTGAAGCTGAATCCGTCAGGATAACCGGCCTCGGCAAGAAGCGCCTTCGCCTTGTCGATATCGTAAGGATGCACGCCGGTCATATCGACGTAACCACGATCGTTCGGGGTGTAATGGCTGCCAATGGCAGTGCCGAAGCCGGACCATGCACCTTCAATCACCGTGCCGCGATCCACCGCCATCATCAGCGCCTGGCGCACGCGCTTGTCATTGAAGGGTTTGCGGGCATTGTTCATGCCGGCCACGACCTTCAGTTCGGTATTACCGACGAAGGTGCCGAGGCGCGCATCACCGTCGAAGGAGGTCATCAGTTCCGGTGCACCGAATTCTGGAAAGGCATCGATATCACCGGATTTCAGCGCTGCCGCCTGCGCCTGCGGATCGGAAACGAAGCGGAAGGTCGCCTTCTCAAGCTTCACCGCGACCGCCTTGTCCCAATAGGCCGCGTTCTTCTCCAGATCCACCTTGTCGCCCTTGGCCCAGTTCACGAATTTGAACGGGCCGGTACCGATGGGTGTTGTGCGGTTATTGTCGGCGCTTTTTGGCGCGACCATGACGGAAGCCGGCCAGCCGAGCCAGTAGATCAGGCTACCCGCCGGCTGCTTCAGTTTCAGCACCAGCGTCGCCGCATCCGGCGCTTCGATACTGTCTATGGCGGTAAAGAAACGTTTTTGCGGGTTTACGGACGTTTCGCCGCGCGCCCGGTCGAGCGCAAATTTTGCAACGGAGGAATCGAAAACCTCGCCGTCGTGGAAAATAACGCCATTGCGCAGCTTGAAGGTATAGGTCTTGCCATCGGCTGAAATTTCCCAGCTTTCGGCAAGCTGCGGTCTCACCTTGCCGTCATGGCCGATGGTGACGAGACCTTCGAATATGTTCTGCCAGGTCACCTGACCGATGGCGACGGGTGCTGCAATGGTCGGGTCAAGACCGGTCGGCTCCACCGTCATGCCAAGCGTCAGGGCGGTCTTCGGCGCAGCCTCGGCATCCGTCATCGAAAGCGGCATCCAGAGCGCCGTCCCCAGTGCAAGCATGAGCGCGGCACGCCGCGTCACTGTCAGCGGTTGCGAAAAATAAGTGCGTGGCATCATTGTCCCCTGTCTGGCGGCCGAGGCATTTTTGCCTTTTGAAGACCACCCGTTGCAAAAAGAGTGTCATGTTGCAGGCGCACACACAATCTTGATTTTTGTGTGCTCCGTGTAGCTGAAATGGCTACACGGAAATGCGGATGGAAATCAACCTGGACGGACAATTCTCCAGGCGGGCGAGTTCCCCCCTACTCCGCTGTCGCCTCACGCATGAAACGTTCGATGAAATCCGCTAGCTTGGAGGCGGCGAAAGACAATTGCCTGTCGGGCGCGATGCAGAGATCGATCTGGGTATGGATGCCTTTCTTGCCGGAAAGCGGAACGGCGACCATCTGGCCGCTGCGGATTTCGCGCGCGACCGAAAGCGCCGGCAGCAGTGTGGCGGCAGCGTGGCCCAGCACCAGCTCCTTCAGCATTTCCAGCGAACTTGTGATGAAGACGGGATCAAGCTCGATGCCGGCATCGGTAAACAGCGTATCGAAAGCCTGGCGTGCCGCGAAGCTCTTGTCCGGCAGGGCAAGCGGCAGGCTGGCCAATTCCTTCAACGAGACTTCCGCCTGCGCGGCAAGCGCATGGCCGGCGGGGAAAATCGCATCGTAGCTGATGCGGGTGCGCGAGCGTACCTTCACCCCGGAGACCTTCGCGGCGAAAAGGCTGACGACCAGATCCGCTTCGGCTGCACCCAGTGCTTCCATCGCCTGGCGTGCGCTGGTGATATGGACCTCGAAACGCAGCTGCGGATATTTGAGGCTGAACTGCGCCAGCACCGGCGCCAGAAGGTTCGCCACCGTCGCACCATTGGCATAAACGGTGACCCGGCCGCGCTGCAGCCCCTTCAAATCGTCGATCAGTTGATGAACGTGGTCGAGTTCGCGCAGCGTCTTTCCGGCCCGCGCGGCGAGCAATTCTCCCGCCGCCGTCAGCTTCACGCCACGGCTGGATCGCTCCACCAGCGGCGAGCCGAAATAATATTCGAGGTTCTCGATCTGGCGGCTGACAGCCGTCGGCGCGACATTCAGGTTTTCCGCCGCAGCACGCATGGAATTGGTGCGGACCAGTTCGTCGAAATACATCAATGCGCGCAATTGCATGGTCTGGATACCTTGTTCGGATATGCCTGCGTGGCGGCCCACCATATCACCGTCGGGTCGCGAGAGAATACCGGGACCTTGTCCGTCATAGCGTATGTAGAGCGGGAGGGCGCCTCTTGTTTCTTCTCCCCGCCGGGGAGAAGGTCGTGGCAGCGGGATGAGGGGGCGAGGCCAAAGATATGCGGAGAGCTTGCCCCCTCATCTGACCCTTCGGGCCATCTTCTCCCCGCCGGGGAGAAGAAACATGCCACAACGCCGCACCCTCAAGCGCGCTTAAAACCCTCGCTCGCCACCAGCAGCTGCCTGGTATAATCAGCCGTAAACTCACGGCTTTCCAGCGCCTCGGCCTCCAGCATTTCCACCACCTTGCCGCTTTTCATCACCGCCAGACGATCACACATATGGCTGATGACGCCGAGATCGTGGCTGACCATGACGAAGGTGAGGTTGCGGTCCTTGCGGGCCTGTTCCAGCAGGTTGAGGATTTCCGCCTGAATGGAAGCGTCTAGCGCCGAAGTCGGCTCGTCCAGCAGCAGGATTTTCGGCTCCACGATCAGCGCGCGGGCAATGGCGATGCGCTGCCGCTGGCCGCCGGAAAGCTGGTGCGAATAGCGGAAGCGAAAACCGGTACCGAGGCCCACCTCGTCCAGCGCGCGCGCAATACGCTGCTCGCGATTGTCGAGACCATGGATGACCAATGGCTCGAGCAGCAGCGCATCCACCGTCTGGCGGGGGTGAAGGGAACCGTAAGGATCCTGGAACACCATCTGCACATCGCTATAGAAGCTTTTGTCGCGGTGTTTGCTCGAATAGGAACGCCCGGCCACCATCAACGAACCTTCATCGAAATGGTTGAGGCCGGCAACGGCCCTGAGCAAGGTCGACTTGCCGGAACCGGATTCGCCGACGATACCGAAGGATTCACCTTCGGTCACATCGATGCTGACGCTGTCGAGCGCGATATATCCGTCGAAATCGACCACCATGTCTCGGATAGAAAGAACCGTGCTCATGCGCGCCACTCCGCCTTGCGTTCCAGAACCGGCAGCGGATGCCGGTGGCCGCCGATTTCCGGCAGGCAGTTCAGCAAGCCCTGCGTATAGGGATGCTTCGCCTCCTTCAGATTGGCCGACGACAGCTCCTCCACCACCTTGCCGGCATACATGACCAGAACGCGGTCGCAGAAGGACGATACCAGCCGCAGATCGTGGCTGACGAAAATCAGCCCCATGCCGCGATCGCGCACCAGCTTGTCGAGAATGTCGAGCACTTCGAGCTGAACGGTCACATCAAGCGCCGATGTCGGCTCGTCGGCGATCAGCAGTTCCGGGCCGCAGACCAGCATCATGGCGATCATGACGCGCTGGCCCATGCCGCCGGAAACTTCGTGCGGGTAAAGATCGAACACGCGCTCGGGATCGCGGATCTGCACCGCCTCCAGCATGGCGAGCGTGCGCTGGCGCGCCTCGCTGGAGCCGATGTTTTCATGGGTGCGCAGCGTTTCCATGATCTGGCGGCCGATGGGCATGACCGGGTTCAGCGAATATTTCGGATCCTGCAGGATCATGGCCATGCGCTTGCCGCGCATGAGCCGCCTTTCCTTGGCCGAAGCGCTGAGAAGATCGATATCGCCGAAGCGCAACACATCGGCTTCGATGCGGGCGCTCTTCGGCGTCAGCCCCATGATGGCGCGGCCGGTCTGCGATTTTCCGGAGCCGGATTCGCCGACGATACCCAGGCGTTCGCGTCCCAGCGTGAAGGAGACGCCGCGCACGGCCTCAACCAGCCCGGTGCGGGTGGGGAAGGAAACGCGGAGATTCTGGACGGTCAGAAGCGGCGCACTCATTGGTTTGCCTCCTTCGGGTCCAGCGCATCGCGCAGCCCGTCGCCCAGGAGGTTGAACCCTAGGCTGACGATCAGGATCGCCACGCCCGGCATGGCCGCAACCCACCATTGATCGAGAATGAACCGGCGGCCGGAGGCGATCATCGCGCCCCATTCCGGCAGCGGCGGCTGCGCGCCAAGGCCAAGGAAGCCGAGACCGGCGGCGGTGAGGATAATACCCGCCATATCGAGCGTGACACGCACAATGAGCGACGACATGCAAAGCGGCATGACGTGTTTCAGGACGATGCGGAAGGGCGACGCCCCCATGAGCTTGACCGCCGCGATGAAATCGGAGTTGCGGAAGGTCATGGTTTCGGCGCGCGCGATGCGCGCATAGGGCGGCCACGAGGTAACTGCGATGGCAAGCACCGCGTTTTCGATGCCCGGCCCAAGTGCCGCCACCAGCGCCAGCGCCAGAACCAGCTTCGGAAAGGCAAGGAAGATATCGGTAATGCGCATCAGAACGGCATCCACCCAGCCGCCGGCATAACCCGAGACTGTGCCAACGATGAGCCCGACGGGTGCGGCGATGATGGCCACCAGAAGCACCACAAACAGGGTCAGCCGCGAACCGTGGATGAGGCGCGAGAGAATATCGCGGCCCTGATCGTCGGTGCCGAGCAGATAACCCGCAGTGCCGGGCGGCAGAAGCCGGGCATTGCGCAGATCGCCCTGCACCGGATTATGCGGCGCCAGCACATTGGCAAACAGCGCGACGAACAGCAGCGCGACGATGATGCCAAGGCCAAGCAGCGCCAGCCGGTTTTCCGAAAACCGCCGCCAGATGACGTAGGCACGGCCAAGACGCGCCTGTTTGCGCGAGGCCGGCCGGTCGGAGAGCAGCCATTCGCGGCTGTAGGGTTTGAGTGTGTCGGTTGAAATCGTCATCGGCTGCGCGTCCTTGGGTCGAGCGTCCGGTAAAGCAGATCGGAGAAAAGATTGATGCCGACGAAGATGGCGCCAATCACGATCGTGCCGCCGAGAACGGCATTCATATCCGCATTCTGCAGGGAATTGGTGATGTAGAGGCCAAGCCCCGGCCATGCGAAGATGGTTTCGGTCAAAACCGAACCTTCCAGCAGACCGGCGTAAGACAGCGCAATCACGGTCACCAGCGGCACGGCGGCGTTGCGCAGCGCGTGGAACCAGATGATGCGCGTTTCCGAAAGTCCCTTGGCGCGCGCCGCGACGATATATTCCTGGCTAAGCTCGTTCAGCATGAAGGAACGCGTCATGCGGCTGATATAGGCCAGCGAAAAATAACCGAGCAGGGAGGCGGGCAGAATGATGTGGCGGAACAGATCCCACAACACGTCCCATTGCCGCTGCCAGACAGCGTCGATCAGGAAGAAACCCGTGATCGGCGTGAAGGTGAATTCGTAGACGATATCCATCCGGCCGGGATAGGCGACCCATTGCAGCCGGGCGTAAAACACCAGGAGTGCGAGCAGCCCGAGCCAGAAGATCGGCACGGAATAACCGATGAGGCCGATGACGCGTACGACCTGGTCGGCAAAGCTGCCGCGCTTGACGGCGGCGAGAACGCCGAGCGGAATGCCGAAGATGGCCCCGATGATGGTGCCGAGTGTGGCAAGCTCGATCGTGGCCGGGAAAACCCGCTTGATATCCTCCATCACCGGGTTGGTGGTGAGGACGGAGATGCCGAAATCACCCGAAAGCGCCTGCTTCAGGTAATAAAAGAACTGCTGCCAGAGCGGCAGGTTGAGGCCGAGCTGCTCGCGCACGCGCTCCACCACATGGGCAGGCGCACGGTCGCCGACGATCGCCAGCGCGGGATCGATCGGAATGACACGGCCAATGAAAAATGTGACCGCCATCAGACCCAGAAAGGTGGTGATGACGGTAATGGCGAAGCCGAGAACGGCTTTTACGCGGGCGTTGGCACGGCGTTTGCCGTGCCTCGCCTTGCTGTTTGCTTCAACGGTGCTCAAGGGATCAATCCTTCCGGATCATTCCTTGGAGATGGGCGAAACGAAGTTGGTGTCGAAGCTCGGTCCGAGCTTCAGGCCCTTCAGCTTGGCGGAATATCCCGCCACTTCCGTCTGCTGGAAGATGATGACGAACGGGCCTTTTTCGAGAACTTCCTTCTGAAGGTTCTGATAGATGGCGGCGCGCTTGGCGCTGTCCTTCTCCAGAAGCGCCGACTGCGTTTCCTTCGTCAGCTCCGGAACGTCCCAGGCGTTGCGCCAGGCAAGCGTCTTGTTCTTGCCTTCTTCGGAATTGTCGTAGTTGATCGTGAAGGTTTCGGCATTCGAGTTCGGATCGAAATAGTCCGAACCCCACTGACCGATATAGATATCATGGGTGCGGGCGCGGTACTTGGTCAGCGTCTGCTTGCCGTCGCCCGGAATGATTTCCAGCTTGATGCCAGCCTGCGCCAGCGTCTGTTGCACGCTTTCGGCAATGCCCGTCACCGGCTGCGTGTTGCGCACGTCCATGGTTACGGTAAAGCCGTCCTTCAGACCGGCCTTCGCCAGCAGTTCCTTGGCCTTGGCGACGTCGAGCTTGTAGGGGTTTTCGTCGAGCGCGCCGAGCTGGCCCTTCGGCAGGAAGGTCTGGTGAACTTCACCGATGCCCTTGATGATCGTTTCGCCGATCGCGTCATAGTCGACGAGATATTTGAAGGCCTCGATGACCTCAGGCTTCTTCAGGTTCTCGTTCTTCTGGTTGAGGCTGAAGTAATAGACGGTGCCCTTCGGCGCAGAGGTGATGGCAAGGCCGTCCTTCTTGGAGACCGCTTCCATGTCGCCGGGTTCAAGGTTGCGCGCCACGTCGATATCGCCATTTTCAAGCGCCAGACGCTGGCCGGAGCTTTCCTTCATATGGCGGTAGACGACCCGCTTCAGCTTCGGCTTTTCGCCGTAATAATTTGGGTTCTCCTCAAGGATGACGGCTTCGTTGGCCTTCCAGCCGAGAATTTTGTAAGGGCCGGAACCGGCATAACCGGTCTTCAGGAACGCATTGCCAAAATCGGTGTCGTATTTGTAATCGGCGCTCGGGGTAACGGGCTTGGCCTTTTCGGTCACCAGCTTCTTGTCGACAACTGCGGCAACGGTCGCGGTCAGGACGTTCAGCACGAAGCTCGGGGCATAGGGCTTGTCGACCGTCAGTACGAAGGTGTTTGCATCCGTAGCCTTCGCCGTTTCGGCAACGTTATCGCCGTTGAGACCGAACTGCGTCAGAAGGAATGCCGGCGACTTGTCGAGCTTGATGGCACGTTCGAAGGAAAAGGCAACGTCATCAGCCGTGATCGGATTGCCGGAAGCGAATTTCAGACCGGATTTCAGCTTGAAAGTGTAAGTGAGCCCGTCTTCGGAGGTCGTCCAGCTCTCGGCCAGATCGCCGATGACCTTGGAGGTGTCGTTGAGATCGATGGAGACCAGCTTGCTGTAGGTGTTGCCGGTGACTTCGGCCGCCGACAGCTCGAATGCCTCACCCGGATCGAGCGTGATGATGTCGTCGATGGCGAAACCTTCGACCAGCGTATCGGCTGGCGTGGCGGCAAAAGCGTGGGGCGCAGACAGCATCATCAGCGACAGAGCGGCGCTGGTGCTAAGGATACGCATGGATTTGTTGAGCGATTTGATCATAGGATCTCCCCTTTTGTTATGAGTTTGATTCAGTTCGCTTTTATTTATCTTCAGGCCGGCTCGTGCCAGGCCTGGGATAAGACGCGCAGCCAGTTTTCCCGGCATATTTTAGCAAGTTCTGCATCACCGTAGCCCGCAGATTTCAGCGCCGCAACCAGATTGTGATTGCCGCTCGCATCGGCAACGCCGACGGGTACGGTTGCGCCGTCGAAATCGGAACCGAGCGCCACGCAGTCGATGCCCATGCGCTCCACCATGTAGTCGATGTGGCGCACCATGTCGGAAAGCGGCGTGTCGGCAATGTCGCGCGCATCCGCCCGCAGCATGGTCACGGCATAGTTGAGGCCGACCAGCCCTCTGCTCTCCTTGATGGCATCCATCTGCCTGTCGGTGAGATTGCGGGCGACGGGGGTCAGCGCATGCGCGTTGGAATGGCTGGCGATCAGCGGCTGGTCCGTGGTCTTCGCCACATCCCAGAAGCCCTTTTCGGTGATATGGGCGAGATCAATGAGAATGCCGAGCCGGTTACATTCCTTCACGAGCTGAAATCCGGCATCGGTAAGGCCGGGCGCGGTATCGGGCGACATGGGATAGGAGAAGGGAACACCGTGGCCGAAAATATTGTGTCGGCTCCAGACCGGGCCGAGCGAGCGCAGGCCGGCGGCATAAAACACCTCCAGCGCGTCGAGATCGGGACCGATCGCCTCACAGCCCTCCATGTGCAGCACGGCCGCGAAAATATCCTCGGCAAAGGCCCTGCGGATCTCGGCCGTCGAGCGGCAGAGCCGCCAGGCGCCGGCGCGATCGAGCCTGAGCGCGATCGCAGCCTTTTCCATGGCGATATCGAGCGAGGGCTGGCGTTCGAGCGGGGAGGCAAGCGGCGTGTCGTAGTGGCCGTTTTCGTCCGGCTCCTGCAGGATCAGATCGCCGGATGGGATGTAGATGGCGCAGATGCCGCCGCCGAGACCGCCGGCCCTTGCGCGGGGGCCATCAATATGGCCTTCGCGCGTGCCGTTCCTGAATTCAGCCACCGGATCAGCTCCGACCTTGCTGTTGCGCCACAACCGAAGCAGCACATCATTATGACCGTCGAAAACTGCATGCATGGGAGAAAATTCCAGTAAGCGGCAAGATAAAAAGGGGCGGGCAGACGCCGGAATAACACCGCGCGAAAGCAAACCGGCGCATTTTTCGCCGACCGCTGTAATCTGTCGGAAACGATCTTAGGACGATCTCTCGCGGCTTCGCAAGACACAAATTAGGCAATGGTGAAATTATCACCACTTGCGTTTCGCCGGGATTTGCGCAACGTCAAGTCCGCCAGCCGCTTTCAGTTTTTTTGAGCAGCGGCGTGGCGAAAACACCCCTCACCCGCTCCGGCCATTCCGGCCCGAAAGCGGCGATTTTTTTCCGCCAGCGATCCGATTGCAGCATGGCCGCACCGATCACCACCGGCCGGATGCCGGATGAGGCGAGAAGCGAAAGACCTGACACGATGGAACTGCCGCTGGAGATCACATCATCCACCAGCGCCACCCGCCTGCCCTCGATGAGTGGCAACATGCGCGGATCGATATAAAGCCGCTTTTCCTGACTGGTGGTGATGGAGGACATCGGCACCGACAGTTCCTCCAGATACCAGAATTTGCGCGAGGTGCCGAGCGGCACGTAACGCGAATGGCCGAGGTGGCGGGCAACAGCGGCGGCAAGCGTCAGCCCAAGCGTCGGCAGGCCGATCACCACATCCGGCTTTAAAGGGGCAAGCTTCCGGGCAAGGTCGGCGGCCAGTGCTTCCAGCACGTCAAAAGAGGCCTGATTGACGATGAGCGAGGCCAGCGCATGCTCGCCATCCGCCAAAGGCCGGATCGGCAGGCAAATCTGTCGTCCGTCATCCAGTTCCGCCGGAAAGAACCCTGAATGCGGACCTGCCGTTTCGAATGTACCGGGCGGCAGAACATCCTGCCAGAACTCATGCGGAGCGGCGGGGGATGAGGCGGCGGGCGACACGGATTGCGGCATCGGTTTTCCTTTCAGGAGCGGGTGGAGAAAAGCAGTCGCATTTTCAGCCACACCAATCCGGTTCTTCGCATTCGGCATTTCAACAACCGTAAACATGCGGCGGGTTCATTTCATTGGCTTTTTCAGCTAGAAGGGAACAAAGCAACAGGCATTCGGACAAGCCCACCTATGACGCGGGTTTTTCCCATATTCAAGGACAAGCTGCCCATGAGACTGCTGGACCGCATCGGCGAAGACCTGCCATTCCTGACGGAGCTTCGCCACGATCTGCATGCGCACCCGGAGCTGGGCTTTGAAGAGGAGAGAACGAGCGCCATCGTCGCCGATCTTCTCGAAAGGGCGGGGCTGAAGGTGCATCGCGGTCTCGGCGGCACCGGCGTCGTCGGCACCCTGCAGGTGGGCAACGGCACGCGCAGCATCGGCCTTCGCGCCGACATGGACGCACTGGCCATGCCTGAACTCGCCGAAAGACCTTATAAGTCGAAGTTTCCCGGCAAGATGCACGCCTGCGGCCATGATGGCCACACCGCCATGCTACTCGGTGCTGTGCGTTATCTCGCACGCACCCGCGATTTTTCCGGCACCGTGCACTTCATCTTCCAGCCCGCCGAGGAAGGTCGAGGTGGCGCAAAGAAGATGGTGGAAGACGGGCTTTTCACGCTGTTTCCCTGCGACGCGGTCTATGGCCTGCACAATATGCCGGGGCTGGGCATCGACGAGATGGCGGTGGTCGAAGGACCGCAGCTCGCCTCTTCCGATAGCTGGCGCGTCACCTTCAAGGGCGTCGGCACCCACGGCGCAAAGCCGCATCTCGGCCGCGACCCGGTAACGGCCGCCGGCACCTTCCTTTCCTCGCTGCAAACCATCGTCGGCCGCGTCGTCGATCCGCTTCAACCCGCCGTGGTCAGCGCCTGCTCGGTGCAGGCAGGCGACCCGAAGGCACTCAACGTCATTCCCGATCTTGTCGAGATCGGCGGCACCGCGCGCGCCTATGCGGCGGATGTTCGCAACCAGCTTGAAGCGGAAATCGGCAGGCTGGCCAAAGGCACGGCGGCGATGTTCGGCATCGAGGCAAGCTACGAATTCATTCGCCGCATACCGCCCGTCATCAACGAAGCGGATGCCACGAAACGGGCGCTTCGAGCCGCAAAAACGGTGTTCGGTAACAAGGCCCGCACCGTCTTCCCGCCCTCGACCGCCGGCGACGACTTCGCCTTCTTCGCGGGCGAAGCCCCTGGCTGCTACGTCTGGCTCGGCAACGGCCCGGCGGTGGATGGCGCGCTGCACCACAACACCTCCTACGACTTCAACGACGCGGCAATCGTCCCCGGTGTGGCCTTCTGGGCAACACTGGTGGAGCAGGAACTGGCGGCGGAGTGAGGCGGTAAGCCGCTTTCCCAATACTGAAAAAGTCGGGCAGCAGCAGTCGTGCTGCCCGGCTTTCTGTCTCAAACGCTCCTGCGGTGGAGCGAATACAGCGCTGCCAGGACAAGGCAGGCCATGATCGACGAATAGGCGACCAAAGGCCATGCCGTATCACCCGGCAGGATGACGACCGCCAGGGTGCCCGCTATTCCCACACACAGACTTTGAATGCAGAAATAGAACGCGACGGCCGTACCCGCCATATGCCCGAACTCCTCCAGCGCGCCGTTGGCGGTGACCGAGACCGTAAAAACGATACCGACCGCCATGACCCACATCGGCACGATAAACGTCAAAAATGATGGGGTCGCCCCGACTTCGCCTGCGGTGAACAGAAAGGCTCCCACCAGCAACAGGGCCATGCCTCTGACGAGGCTGCCTCGCACGCCCCATCTGCCGACGAAAACCATCGCAAAACGGGTGGTGACAATCATGGCGATGGCCACTGTTGCAAAAAGCAGGCTGAACTCCATCTCGGAGAGACCGGCCCTGCCGATCATGACGCGCGGAGCGGTGGAGAAGAATACGAAAAACGTCCCCATGGCAGCACTGAACCCAAGCGTATAGGTCCAGAAGCGGCCACTGCCCAGCATGCGCAAAGGCGACGGGCGCGAAATGGCCGCCGTCACCGGCCGCGTTTCGCTCCAGTTCGCCACGGCGCCAGCCGTTGCGACGAGAGCTGTCACACCCAAGGTCACGAAGATGGCACGCCATCCGAATTCATGGGCGATGACCGCTCCGGCAAGCGGGCCGAGTGCCGGGACGAAGGCGAGAATGGAGCTGAACGTTCCATATATCGTCGTTGCTTCCGGACGATCCGCATAGACGTCGCGAACGGTGGCGAAAGTGGCGACCAATGCCGCCGCCGCTCCGGCCGACTGAAGGAACCGGAAAACGATGAATGCGCTAGCGGTCGTCACAGCTGCGAGGCAGAACGAGGCCACGACAAACAGCAACGCACCGCCGATCAAAACCGGCCGGCGGCCAATGCGGTCGGAGATGGGGCCGAACACGATTTGCCCAACTCCGAGCATCACCATGTAAACAGTGAGCGTGAGTTGAACCACCACCGGCGTCGTGCCGAGAGCTTCGGGCATGATGGGGATGACTGGCAGGTAAATATCCATGGCCAGCGATGCAAGAATATCAAAAGGAGCCATGAGCAGCATTGCTGCCAAGAGCGACCTCCCCCAAACGGGAGTTGGAATAGACATGAGAATTGATCCGCTCAAATGAGGACATTTGGGCGGCGTCTGCCTGATGGAACAGGGATTGCTCGACAGAACGCCGCAACAACGAAAATATCGTCGTTGCGGCTTATTTATCTGATGACTTCGAGGCACCCATGTTCAACATCCATATATAGCGACAGGCAAACAGGGGTTGGATTTAGCAATATATCGGTTTTTTGGCAACGCTTGGCCCTGGTCTATCCGACCACAGCAAGCACCGGGCTTTCCATCACCCTTCCCGTCAGCACGTCGGCGATGCCCATATCCGTCTGGTGCGGGCCGATGTTGCAGGCGAGCGTGGCGCCAAAGCAGGCTTTGAAGACGAGATAGGGTGGCTGCCATTCGACCACTTCGCCGACGGCGGCGCGCAGTTTTTCAAAGCCCCTGGCCACTTCTTCAAGCGGCGCATCGGAAACGAGGCCGGAGAGCGGGAGCGGGAGCAGCGCGGTGACCTTACCCTGCGAGGCGACCGCCATGCCGCCGCCAGCAGCAATCACCGCATTGGCGGCCAGCGCCATGTCTTCCGGGTTTCCGCCAAAGACTGTGAGGTTGTGGCTGTCATGTGAGACGGTGGTGGCAAAGGCCCCTTTCCAGTTTCCCCAACCGGTGAGGAAGCCGGTTTTGGTGACCGGATCGGCCTTGCCGTGGCGGTGGGTGACGGAAATCATCGTCGCCCCTTCAGGCGGAACCACGAAACCGGCCTTCACTTCGGCCTCCGCCTCGCCCCACTGCGTGAAGCGCGGGCGATCGATGGTGGCGAGGCGTACTTTCACCCCTTCGGATGCCACCCGGAAATCATCGGCGTTACGCGGCGAAAGTTTCATCGAACCTTCGAGCGCGGCCGCATCGCAGGCCGGAACATCAACGAGCATACGCCCGCCTTCCGCAACCGCCCTGCCCCCGGCCAGAACATGACGAGCCGAAAAACCGCTCAAATCCTCGAAGATGGCGATATCGGCACGACGACCGGTGGCGATGAGGCCGAGATCGGAACGACCGAGCCGGTGTGCGGCATTGAGGGTGGCGGCGCGCAGCGCCCATTCGGGTTTCAGGCCGTAACCGACAAGCCGGCGCACCACGTCATCCAGCCCGCCGCCCCGCAAAAGGTCATCCGGGAAGACATCGTCCGTGCAGAGCGTCACCGTTTGCGGCAGATGGCCGAGCGCATTGAGCGCCGCCACGAATTCCGGCAGCAGATGATCGTGCGAGCCTCGCAGCTCGATGGTCAGTCCGGCCCTGAGCTTCGTCATCAGGTCTTCGCTAGAGACCAGTTCATGATCGGAAGAGACACCCGCCGCCATGAAGGCGTTGAGATCGGCACCATCAAGTCCGCGCGCATGGCCGCAGACCAACTTTTCCGAGACAAGTCCGGCCTGCACGATGCCGCTCATGCGCGGATCGCGCTCGATGACGCCGCGCATGTTCATGATTTCCGCAACACCGCCAACCTGCGGCCAGGACAGGATATCGGCGAGGATGGCGGCGTCGAAATCCGCGCCGCTGCGCTCCAGTCCCGGTGCTGACGGCACCGAGGAAGGCGCAAGCAGAATGGCGCGCAGGGGCAGATTTTCGACAGATTTCGCCGCCCAGCGAACACCATCGACGCCGTGCACATTGCCGAATTCATGCGGGTCCCAGACGATGGTGGTGACGCCTCGGGCAACCACCGCCGCCGCATAGGCCGCCGGCGTAACCATCGAGCTTTCGATGTGCATATGCGTGTCGATCAGGCCAGGGGAGACAAAGGCGTTGGCGGCATCGATTGTGCGCACAGCGTCGCTGCGGCTTGCCGGTTCGTGCACGCTGGCGATCAGCGGGCCGACGATGCCGATATCGGCGGCGCGAAGCTCTCCTGTCACCACATCCACCAGCGTTCCACCGGTAATCAGAACATCGAAAGGCGCATCGCCGCGCGCAGCGGCAACGGTGCGGGTACGCAGCGTATCGTCGGTGAGATCGGCTGGCTCGCGCATCGGGAATTGCGCATTCATCGGGAAGCCTCCCGGCGCAGCACATCGAGGATCACCGTCTTTGCGCCTTCGGCATCCACCGTTTCGGCAAAATGCCCGTTAAAGGCTGTAACCTTCTCAGCGCGCGTCTCCACCACGGTTCGCCCGCGCGTCAGCGAGGCGTGAAGTTCGACATCGATCCGCGCTTGCCGCCAGCCGAGGAGCTCGGAGGTAAAGCCGATAGCGGCGACGGGATCATAAAGCGCCATGGCGGGTCTGCCGCGCCTTGTGGCTATGCCGATGAAGCCTTCCAGCAGATCGGCAATCAAGTCGGCATTTTTGCCGCCTGCATCGCGGATCGGCAGCACGTCGGCAGGCGCGGCGGTGACCGCGCGGCAGGCATCCAGATCGACCATGCGCAGCGGCGGGCCGTGGGAAAGCACGATGGCCAGCGCTTCCGGATCGGCAAAGGCGTTGAATTCGGCGGATGCCGTGTGGTTGCCGCTGGTCACGCCGCCACCCATCCAGGTGAGGTCGGAAATTCTGGCGGCAAGATCGGGCCGGGCAAGGCAAAGTGCGGCGATATTGGTAAGCGGGCCGAGCGCGAGGATGCGCTTCTCGCCTGTTCCATCCGCCAGCCAATTACAGAGGGCCACGAAGGCATCGCTCTTTTGCAAGGGTGCCGCATCCGGCAGGTTGCGGCCAACGGTCGGAATACCGCTATCGCCGAGGATAGACTGAGCGGTTTCGAGCGCGCCGAGAACCGGCATGTCACGACCCTGATGGATCGGCATCGACCAGCCGAAGGCAGCGACTGCCCCGGCGGCGTTGCGGCAGACAGCATCCAGCGTCGCATTGCCGAAGACCAGCGAAATGCCGTCAATGACGAGGCCGGACGACTGCACCACCATGATGGCGGCGATATCGTCAAAGCCCATATCGGTATCGATCCATACACCCATGATCAGCCAAACACCTTCAGGCTTGCCGCCTTTGCGACCGGCAGGTCGAAGGCGAGCGTATCACCGATCGTATGGGCGGTCAGCGCAGCATCGGTTTCCGCCTTGATGGCGCCAAGCGGCGTATCGAGCAGATATTCGCGGGTGTTGCCGGCAAAGGATGTGCCGCGCACGGTTCCCTGGAAAGGACCTGAACCAAGGGTCACCATGCGCGGCCGCCAGGCCAGTCCAGATGCTGAAGGGACTGGTCCGGTAAGCGGTGTTGTACCGTTTGCGGTTTTCAACGCGCCGCCTTCCAGCGCGAAGATGTTTTCAAAGCCGACGAAATCCGCCACGAAGGCGGAAACCGGCGCATTGTAGATGTCTTCCGGCGTGCCGATCTGCTCGATCTTGCCGCCCTTCATGACGACAATGCGGTCAGCCAGCGCCAAGGCCTCGATCTGGTCATGGGTGACGAAGATCATCGTCACGCCGGTTTCCTTCTGCACACGCTGCAATTCGGTGCGCATTTCAAGCCTGAGCCGCGCGTCGAGATTGGACAACGGCTCATCCAGTAGCAGCACCTTCGGCTCCATGACCATGGAGCGCGCCAGCGCCACACGCTGCTGCTGCCCGCCGGAAAGCTCTGCCGGCCTGCGCGAAGCGAAGCTCGACAACCCGACCGATTTCAGGCCGGAGGCCACCTTGTCGTCCAGCGCCTTGCCGCTCATGCCCTTGAGTTTCAGGCCGAAGGCGACGTTTTCGTAGACCGTCAGATGCGGGAAAAGCGCATAGGACTGGAACACAAGCCCGACAGCGCGTTTGTTGGCCGCGACACGGGTGATATCGGCGCCATCGAGATCGATGCGACCGCCCGCCACCGGCATCAGCCCGGCAATCGCGCGCATCGTGGTGGTCTTGCCGCAGCCGGAAGGACCCAGCAGGGCGAGAAGTTCGCCCTTACGGATGTCAAGGTCGAGATCCCTGACGGCGATGCTGCTGCCATAGGCGAGCGAGACTTTTTGGAGCGAAAGGTAATTTGCGTCAGACATAACGGGAGAACCCCAGAAAACGTTCGGCCATAAAGACGATGCCGATGGAAAGGAAGGCGAGCAGCGAGGAAAGTGCGGCAACAGACGGATCGAAGACGATTTCCATGTAGCCCAGCATGTCGATTGGCAGCGTACGCACGCCCGGACCCGACAGGAACAGCGACACCGGCACCTGATTGAAACTCGTCACGAAACCGAGAATGAAGGCCGACAGGATGCCGCCGCGAATATTGGGCAGCACCACACGGAAAAATGCGCCAAGGCGTGACGAGCCGAGCAGCACCGCCGCCTCCTCGATATCCGAGCGCAGATTGTTGAGGCTAGCCGAAACCACCCGCACCGCATAGGGCAGGATGAGCGCGGTGTGGGCGAGAAACAGGGCAAGCGTAATGCCGATGCCGAAGGGCACGACGAAATAACGCAACAGTGCCAGACCGACAATGATACCAGGTACGATGATCGGCGCGGAAACGATGGTGCGCACCGTCTCGGCAAACGGCAGCTTGTAGCGCGACATGGCGTAGGCGGCCGGAATGCCAAGGATGAGCGCCGTGAACGTGCCGCCGATGGCAAGGAACATCGACATCGCAAAGCTTTCGCGGAAACTTTCCACGGTGAAGACCTTCGCGATCCATTTCAGCGAAAAGCCCTGTGGCGGAAAGGCAAGCGTATCGCCGGCCGAAAAGGAAGCCGCGACGATGATGAGGAACGGCCCGATGAGGAAACCGACGACAAGAAGGAGCGTGAGCGGAATGAAGAGCTGCCGGGTCATTTCTTGTTCCTTGCGGTGGCGATGCGCTTCAGCAGGATATTGGCGGCAAAGCTCATGACGATCAGGATGAAGGCGATGACGCTGGCGGCGACAAAATTGTTGGAGACCGTCACCTGCTGGTAAAGCAGGGTTTCCAGCATCAGCACCTTGGATCCGCCAAGAATGGCGGGCGTGATATAGGCCGTGAGCGATCCGGTGAAGACCAGCGTACCGCCGACGACCAGCCCTTCTTTTGTGAGCGGCAGGATGACTTTCCAGAACACCTGAAACCAGTTTGCGCCGAGAACACGGGCAGCCGCGATCGTATCCTTCGGCATGTTCTCCAGCGCGCTGATGAGCGAGATGATCATCAGCGGCAGGAACAATTGCAGAAGGCCGATAAAAACAGCCGTTTCGGAAAACAGGATGCGGATCGGTGCGTCGCTCAGGCCGACTGCCTGAAGCGCCTGATTGACGATGCCGGTTCTGCCCAGAATGACGATCCAGGCATAGGTGCGGGCAACCGGTGAGATCATCAGCGGCAGCACGACCAGATTGACGACATGGCCTTTCCACCCCGACGGAAGGTTAACGATAGCGAAGGCCGCCGCATAACCCACCACCGCAGATACGATGGTGACAAGCGCGCCGAGCTTCAGGGTGCGCAGGAAAACCGCCCGGTTCAGCGGATCGGAAAAGAAATCGGCGTAAGCGGACAATGTCCAGCCGTCAGTGGTGTGAAAGCCCTCCGACAGAAGCATGAAGACCGGCACAAGAAAGACCGCCGCCGCAAAAATCGCGGCGGGCAAGGCAAGCGCCAGCGCTTCGGCCCGGTTCTGAAACATATGGCATTCTCCGGTCTTGAAATTCCGCCGACTACATTTGACGGAGGACTTGTTCATTTGGCGTCAGTGGGTGCCTGCCCCCCTCTGCCCTGCCGGGCATCTCCCCCACAGGTGGGGAGATCGGCTGGGTGCGCTGACACCGTTTCATCGCGACGTTCAAAGCAAGATGAGGCGCGGCCCCGGATCGATCTCCCCCCTTGTGGGGGAGATGTCCGACAGGACAGAGGGGGGTGACGTGCGTCAGCACGTACATACCGCCCAGCTCATGCCCCTATTGCCCGACCTTCGCGTTCCACTCCGACAGCCACTTGTCGCGGTTATCAAGCGTCACGTCGGAAGGAATGAGCTGCAGGCTTTTTGCGGTTTCGTCGCCATAGGTGATGTTGTTCGCCACCTCGTCGGAAACCTTGACCTCTTTGTTGGTCGGGCTGTCCACCAGCTTTTCGGCCAGCGCCTTCTGAACGTCGGTCGAAAGCCAGAAATCCATGAATTGCAGCGCAAGCTCCTCGTTCTTCGTGCCCTTCGGCACCACGAGCACGTTCATGCCGCCGGTCTGGCCTTCCTTGGGTGTCGCCCAGGCAAGTGGCAGGTCGAGCTTGGTGAAGGGCGCCCACGAGAAGCGACCAATCGGGGCGGCCCAGATTTCTTCCTGCTGCATCAACTGCACAAGCTGCGAGGACTTGACGTAGAAAGTGACGATATCGTCCTTCTTTTCACCCACAGCCTCGATGGCCCCGGCAAGATCCGGCGTGTCCTTGCCGATGGCCTTGCCGAGCATGTAGAGCGCGGGCGGTCCCTGATTGGTGGTGACATTCGGGAAGGCGACGTGATCGACGACGCCTTCCTTCAGCAGATCGGCCCAGCTATCGATCTTCATCTTGTCGGTGCGATAGACGATGGAGGTGGCGTAGAAGTTGACGCCGACGCTCATGCCGTCGCCGTTCGGATCCTTGGCGATGTCATAGAGCTTGTCGATATTCGCAACCTTGGCGGCGTCGATCTTCTGGATCAGGTCCTTGCGGGTGGCGGAAAGCGCATCCGCCATGGAGACGATGGCGAGATCGACCACCGGATTGACCTTGTTGGCCTCCATTTTGGCCAGACGCTCGACGCTGTTGCCGGTCTCGACAACCAGCTTGCAGCCACATTGCTTCTCGAACGGCGTATAGACCAGTTCCTTGAATTCGTCCTGCGCGAAGGCGTAGACCGAGATCGTCAGCGTCTTGTCCTGCGCCTGTGCGGCACCCATCGTCAGCATCAGGGCGGCGCCCGATGCAAGAATGATTTTTTTCATGGTGTGAGTTCTCCTGCTGTCGTTTTTTTGGCTTCAATCGCATCATGCTTTTTTTTGCCGGTGGAGCCGCGCATGACCAGCGCCATCGGTACTTTCGAGATTTCTGCTGTTACCTCGGCCGCTAAGCCGTTTTCGAAACCGGAATCAGCATCGATCGCGCGCAACAGCGCGTCCACGGCCAGATCGGCGATGCGGCCCATATCCATGCGCATAGTCGTCAGTGGCGGCGTCACAACGGCCGAAAAAATCAGATCGTCAAAGCCGGTGACACTCGCCTCTTCCGGCACCTCTATGCCCTCGCGCTGCAACTCGGTGAGCGCGCGCAGCGCATGCAGGTCGGACACGGCGGCGAAAGCAGTAAAACCCTCAGCGACCCCGTCGGCAAGGCCAAGCCGGCAACCCGCGCCATCAGCCTTTTCGATGGCGTCCACCCACAGCGTCTCCGTGACGCAGGCCTTGCCGAGACCGTCGCGAATGCCGCCGAGGCGGTCGTTCTGCACGTTGGAATCCCGGTTCTTGCCGAGCAGCACCACCTTGTTATGACCAAGAGCTGCGAGATATTCGCCGACCTGCCGCCCGCCGTCCCAATGGTCAGCGGCCACGGTGTTTCCTGGTGTCGAGGGGCTATCGATCACCGCCACCGGGCAATCGACATCGCCAATGCGCGTGCCGCGGCGGGGAACGATGACCATACCATCCACCCCACGCTCTATCAGCCGGTTGATGGCATCTGTCTGCATGGCGATCTCGCCGCGCGAGTCGGCGATCAGAACACCGTAACCGGCATTGACGGCCGCCTTTTCGATGGCCTGCGCGATCTGTGGAAAGAGCGGATTGGCAATGTCAGGCAGAACCAGCCCCAGAACACCGCTTTTGCCGGTGCGCAGCGCCCTGCCCGCCGAACTCGGCACATAACCGAGTTCGCTCGCGGTTTTGCGGATGCGCTCCACCAGTTCCGGCGAAACGCGGCCCTTGCCCGACAACGCATTGGACACGGTTGCTACCGACACGCCGAGTGCCGCTGCTATCGCGCTCAGATTGGTGGCAGGCCGTGAAGACGCCATGTTGGTCCGAAAGGGCTGATTAAACGTTTAATCACGATAGTCGAGCGAAACTCTCCTGTCGAGTCCGGGTAAAGGGAAAACAGGGCGAAAACCGAGGCACAAGGTCTAAATGCCCGAAAAAAGTGCGATTATTTTTTTAGAGCTGCGGATTACCCGACGCACGATAGGCCTCCACCTGCCGCACCAGCCAGTCGCGAAACAGCACGACGGGAACATGATTGGCGCGCGAAAGTGGTGCGACGGCGTAATAGGAGCTTGGGCTTCGGGCCTGATGATCGAAGGGCTTGACCAGTTGCCGCGATTTCAGTTCGTTGTCGATCAGGAAAAGCGGCATCAGCGCCACGCCAAGCCCGGCGATGCAGGCCTGCGCCACGCTGGAAAACTGCTCGAACCGCATGCCCTGCGGCAAAGCGAGCGACAGGCCGAGGCTCTCGAACCAGTGGCCCCATGCACCCGGCCGCGAGGCCATGTGCAGAAGCGGCAGGGCGGCGATATCCTCTCCCTTTTCGACCGGATGCGCTTTCAGGAATTCGGGACTGCAAACCGGCGCAACCATTTCATGCATCAGAAAGGTGCTTTCCGCCCCCGGCCAGTCCGCCTGGCCGATATGGATCGCCATATCGAGTTGCTCGCGCTCAAAATCGAATTGCCCGATGCGGGTGGCGAAGTTGATGGTGATTTCCGGGTGGCTGGAGACGAAATCGGGAATGCGCGGCAAAAGCCAGCGGGTGCCGAATGTGGGCAGCATGGCAAGGTTGAGCGTGTTGCCATGCGTTTTGGTCATGATCTGCAATGAGGCGGAACGTATTTCCCCAAGGGCTGAGGCAATCGATTTTGCGTAAGCACGCCCCTCGGTCGTCAACGCCACGCCGCGGGCGCCACGTTCGAACAGGCGCACGCCAAGCTGTTCTTCCAATGACATAACCTGCCGGCTGATCGCCCCTTGCGTCAATGCCAGTTCTTCGGCAGCGGCAGAGAAGCTGCCAAGCCGTGCAACGGAATCGAAAGCGGCGAGCGCACTGGTGGAAGGCAGGAGTTTGCGGCTGAGAGACGTCATGAGCCATTACTATATGTAATGCAAAAATGAGTAAACATGGCTTGTGCTATCAGGGTTGAGTACGAATAATCCGGCCAGCAAATCCGGAGGCATAACGTGAGCGAACGCGCAGCATTCAATTGGCAGGACCCTTTTCTGCTGGAAGACCAACTGACCGAAGACGAGCGGATGATCCGCGACGCCGCCGCCGCCTTCGGCAAATCGGAACTTTTGCCGCGCGTCTCCGAAGCCTATCTCTCCGAAACCACCGAACCGGAGCTGTTTCGCCTGATGGGCCGAACCGGCCTTCTCGGCATTACGCTGCCGGAAGAATATGGCGCGGCCAATGCCAGCTACGTGGCCTATGGTCTCGTCGCCCGCGAGGTGGAGCGGATCGACAGCGGTTACCGCTCGATGATGAGCGTACAGTCCTCGCTCGTCATCCATCCGATCTTCGCCTATGGCTCGGACGAGCAGAAGAAAAAATATCTGCCCGGCCTCGTCTCCGGCGAATTGATCGGCTGTTTCGGCCTGACGGAGCCGGATGCCGGCTCCGATCCGGGTGGCATGAAGACCCGCGCTGAAAAGATCGCGGGCGGTTATCGCCTGCGCGGTTCGAAGATGTGGATTTCCAACGCGCCGATCGCCGACGTCTTCGTCGTCTGGGCAAAATCGGAAGCCCATGACAACCAGATCCGGGGTTTCGTGCTGGAAAAGGGCATGAAGGGTCTCTCCGCCCCCAAGATCGGCGGCAAGCTTTCGCTGCGCGCCTCCATAACAGGCGAAATCGTCATGGACGGTGTGGAAGTCGGCGAAGACGCGCTGCTGCCCAATGTTTCCGGCCTGAAAGGCCCGTTCGGCTGCCTCAACCGCGCCCGCTACGGCATTTCCTGGGGCGTGATGGGCGCTGCCGAAGATTGCTGGTTCCGCGCCCTGCAATATGGCCTCGACCGCAAGCAGTTCGGCAAGCCGCTGGCCGGCATGCAGCTTTACCAGAAAAAGCTCGCCGACATGCAGACCGAAATCGCCCTTGGCCTTCAAGCCTCCCTGCGGGTCGGCCGGCTGATGGACGAGCACAGGATGGCGCCGGAAATGATCTCCATCATCAAGCGCAACAATTGCGGCAAGGCGCTGGATATCGCCCGCCAGGCCCGCGACATGCACGGCGGCAACGGCATCCAGATCGAATATCACGTCATGCGCCACGCCCAGAACCTCGAAACGGTCAATACCTATGAGGGCACGCATGACGTCCACGCGCTGATCCTCGGCCGAGCGCAGACGGGCATCCAGGCGTTTTTCTGAAGCCGGCTGGATCTTCGGGACAGACCCGAAGATGGCAATGAGTGTGAGGCAAGTTTGCCAGAAGTCCGAGACCTCCGAATATCGTTTCGGAGGTCTCTTTGCTTTTCAACTCAGGCTACCGTTGGGAATGTACCCCTGACACCGACGCCCGGACCGCCGGTCAGCCTCACCGCATGCGGTCCGCCGAAAAATGAAAATTAGAGCCTTCTTCCCGTCATCCGAGTGCAACACAGAAACGGTACGCAGCTTGTTGGAATGATTCCAGACACGCAACGGTGGAGATACAATATGACCGACATCGATACGAGCAAGCTTTCTTGGGACGAGTGGGACGAGTTGCAAAACCCGCCGCCGGCCGAAACCGATTTCGACCGTGTGGTCGAAGCCGCCATTTCCCGACGCGGCTTTCTCGGCGGCGTGCTTGCCTTCGGCTCGGCCGCAGCAGCCCTGGGCACGCTCGGCAACCTGATGACCAGCACTTCGGCTGAGGCGCAGGAAGCCGCCGCCGGCCGCTTCCCCTTCAAGCCTGTTGCTGCTGCGACCGACCACACCATCCATGTGCCGGAAGGCTACAGCTGGAAGCCGGTGGCCAAATGGGGTCAGCCGCTTTTCTCCAAGGTTCCCGATCTCGACCCCGCCAAGGGTGTCAGCGTTGAAAACTCCGACAAGGTCTTCGGCGAAAACACCGATGGCATGGAACTGTTCATGGTCGGCAGCCACCAGCTGATCGCCGTCAACCACGAATATGTGAACCCGGAAATCAACCTGCCGCATGCCGAAAAGGGCAATCCGAAGACGGCCGAAGACGTGAAGATCCTGCAGAACATGCAGGGCGTCACCGTCATGGAAGTCGCGGAAGGGACCCAAGGCTGGGAAATCGTTCTCGACAGCCCGTTCAACCGCCGCATCCATCACAACACGCCGATGAAGCTTTCCGGCCCGGCCGCAGGCTCCGATCTCGTCAAGACCGCCGCCGATCCGAAGGGTATCGACTGTCTCGGGACGTTCAACAATTGCGGAGCCGGCCGCACGCCGTGGGGCACCTACCTCACCTGCGAAGAAAACTTCAACGGCTATTTCGGCACCACCGACGCCGCCTTCAAGCTGCCGGATGACTACAAGCGCTACGGCATCGTCGCCGAGACCCGTTACGCCTATGAGAAGTTCGACGAACGCTTCGACGTCGCCAAGAACCCGAACGAGCCGCGCCGTGCAGGTTACGTCGTCGAGATCGACCCTTCGGACGCCTCCTCCACCCCGATCAAGCGCACCGCACTTGGCCGCATCAAGCACGAAAACGCCGCTGTGGTGGTGGCCCGTGACGGCCGCGTGGTCGTTTACATGGGCGACGACGAGCGTGGCGAATTCCTCTACAAATTCGTCTCCAACGGCATCTATGTTCCAGGTGGCGACACCTCGAAGCTGCTCGACGAAGGCACGCTCCACGTTGCGAAATTCTCGGACGACGGCGCTGGCGAATGGCTGGCTCTGACGCCTGAAACCACGGGCATGAAGATCGACGAGATCTACGTCTTCACCCGTCAGGCCGCTTCCAAGGTGGGTGCAACGACTATGGACCGCCCGGAATGGGTCGCCATCAACCCGGTCGCGATCGAAGCCTATTGTGCGCTCACCAACAATAGCCGTCGCGGCGAAGTCAAGGACGGCAAGCTGCGCGCCAATGCCGGCGGTGACGCCATGGCCGTCAATGCCGCCAACCCGCGCGAGAAGAACGAATACGGCCAGATCGTGCGCTGGTATCCGGAAAACGACGACCATGCGGACGGCAAATTCAAGTGGGATCTGTTCTGCATGGCCGGCAACCCTTCCGTTCACAAGGATGCCTATGCCGGCTCTTCGAACATCAACGAAGGCAACATGTTCAACTCGCCCGATGGCATGATGTTCGACAGTACCGGTCTCCTCTGGATCCAGACCGACGGCGAGGACAGCAATGAAGGCAACTTCGCCGGCCAGGGCAACAACCAGATGCTGGCAGGTGATCCGGCCACCGGCCGTATCGAGCGCTTCCTGACCGCGCCGAAGGGTTCCGAAGTTACCGGCCAGACATGGTCCGGCGACAAGCGCACCCACTTCGTCGGCATCCAGCACCCCGACGCCCCCTTCCCGGACGGCGAAGGCAAGCTGCCGCGCTCGGCGCTCATCGCCATCAAGCGTGACGACAACGCGCGGATCGGCTGACGCATCGGCACAAACGGAACCGGGTTGCGGCATACGGCGATCCGGTTTCACGATTGAGAGCGCCGTGCGCCTGAAAAGGCGCACGGCGTTTTGCGTAGCAGGCCATGTCGAGACTTCGTTTTCCGGCATAGCGGGAGTGCCGCATCGCGCCGCCGGAGATTGCCAATCACAGGGCCGGATTCTACACCATCTATTCACCGGATCGGTTGTGATACCCGCAACCGCGACCTAACCTTAACCCATCCGCTCGGACACATATTCTCCCGGCGAAGCGGGAAACACCACGGTCCGGTTTCCATTCAGGAAGACCCGGTGGTGAATATGGGCATGGATGGCGCGCGCGAGAACCTGGCTTTCAACGTCGCGCCCAAGGCTCACATAATCCATACCGCTCTGGGCATGGGTGACGCGGATCGTGTCCTGCTCGATGATCGGGCCTTCATCGAGGTCGGCGGTGACGTAGTGGGCGGTCGCGCCGATCAGCCGCACGCCGCGCTCATAGGCCTGCTTGTAAGGGTTGGCACCCTTGAAGGACGGCAGGAAGGAGTGATGGATGTTGATGATACGGCCAGACATTTCCTGGCAGAGCCGGTCCGACAGAACCTGCATGTAGCGCGCCAGCACCACGAGTTCCGCACCTGCATCGCGCACCACCTGCAGGATCGCCGCCTCGGCCTCCGGTTTCGTCTCCGGCGTGACGCGGATGTGGTGAAAGGGAATATCCTCGTTCACCACCTGCTTCTGATATTCGAGGTGATTGGAGATCACGGCGACGATCTCGACGGGCAGCGCGCCGATGTGGGAACGATACAGCAGATCGTTCAGGCAATGGCCGAAGCGTGACACCATGATCACGACTTTCGTTTTCCGCGAGAGATCGTGGATATCGTATTCCATGTCGAAATCGGCAGCGGCGGAAGCAAACCCGGCAACCAGAGCAGCGGGTTCCAGCCCCTCTTCCGAAACGAAGCTCAGCCGCATGAAAAAGCGGCCCGTCTCCAGATCGGTGAATTGCGAACTGTCGTTGATGTTGCAACCCGATCGCGCGAGATATCCGGATACGGCGGCGACGATGCCGCTGCGTGCCGGGCACGAGACTTTCATGACATAGCTGCTCAAATCCTGCTCCCTTGATGGATCAGCGATCGGGCAGATTGGCGGCGATGCCACCCTGCCCGATCATGGCTGATGAGACCGATAACGGCGTGTTACGCGCCGTAAATCGGAAAAGCGTCGCAAAGTGCTGCAACCTCGGCCCGCACTTCGGCTTCGACTGCGGCGTCGCCTTCGGCGTTGACGGCCAGCGCGTCGATGACGCGCAGGATCAGCGTACCGATCTTCTCGAACTCGGCTTCACCGAAACCGCGCGTGGTGCCGGCCGAGCTGCCGAGCCGGACGCCCGAGGTGACGAAGGGCTTTTCAGGATCGTTCGGGATAGCGTTCTTGTTGCAGGTAAGGCCTGCCCGCTCCAGTGCGATTTCGGCAACCTTGCCGGTGACGCCCTTCGGACGCAGATCGACCAGAACCATGTGGCTGTCGGTTCCACCAGAAACGATCCCCAGTCCGCCATCCGTCAACACTTTGGCCAGAGCCTGAGCATTGGCAATGACCTGACCGGCGTAATCGGCGAAATCCGGGCGCAGCGCTTCACCGAAGGCCACGGCCTTGGCGGCGATGACATGCATCAGGGGGCCGCCCTGATTGCCGGGGAAGACGGCCGAGTTCAGCTTTTTCGCCAGATCCGCGTCATTGGTCAGGATAAAGCCGCCACGCGGGCCGCGCAGGGTCTTGTGGGTGGTGGAGGTGACGACGTGGGCATGCGGCACTGGGTTCGGATATTTGCCGCCGGCGATCAGACCGGCATAGTGGGCCATGTCGACCATCAGATAGGCGCCTACCTCGTCGGCGATCTTGCGGAAACCGGCGAAATCGATCTGGCGCGGATAGGCCGAGGCGCCTGCGATAATCAGCTTCGGCTTCGTTTCCAGTGCCTTTGCACGCACCTTTTCCATGTCGATCAGATGCGTCTCGGCATCGACCTCATAGGAGACGACATCGAACCACTTGCCCGACATGGTCACCGGCGAACCGTGGGTCAGGTGACCGCCATGGGCCAGCGAAAGTCCCATGATACGGTCGCCGGGCTGAAGAAGCGCCAGAAACACCGCCTGATTGGCCTGCGCGCCCGAATGCGGCTGCACATTGGCGAATTCCGCGCCGAACAGCTGCTTCAGCCGGTCGATGGCGACCTGTTCGACCTTGTCGACGAATTCGCAGCCGCCGTAATAACGCTTGCCCGGATAACCCTCGGCATATTTGTTGGTCAGCACCGACCCTTGAGCGATAAGAACATCGTTGGAAACGATGTTCTCCGAAGCGATCAGTTCGATCTGGGTCTTCTGACGATCGAGTTCCTCGGCGATGGCATCGGCAATCACCGTATCGGAAACGGCGTTGTGTGACAGACGGTTGAGCATTGTTTTCTCCTCCAGGATCAGGCGGTTTCGGCGGCAAGTTCCTTGCAGCCGGTTTCAAGCAAATGGCCAAGATGCGGCGCGAAACTGTTCCAGATATCCATGCGGAACCGGTCAGGCGCATCGCGCCACAGCACCACGGTCACGCCGTCGAAAATCGTTCGGCGCGCTTGCCCGACCGGAATGGTGTCGATGTCGCGGGCGCAGCCGAGCGTCAAGAGTTCAGCGGCCTGCGGCCCTTCGATCGAGAGCGTCAACTCCCGTCCGGAAATATCGGCAAGGCTGTGCGGGTGGCCGGCATAGACGCCCGCGCAGGCCGCGATCAGTCTATCGATTTCACCGACAGGGGTAAGGATCGTCCATTCGTCCGGACCGAGGCACACGGCCTCAGTTTCGCCAGCAGAGGCACGGGCACCGATCCGGTCCGGCAAGGTGAGACCGAGGGCGGCGTTCAGCGGTGCCAGATCGCCGCGCGCGCGCAGCGACAGTCGCCCTTGCGCGGCCACGATGCTGACCCGGGCGGCTTTGCTTTCGGCCAGAATGCCAGAAGCGGGGGAGGAAACGCGCATATTCATTTTCATCTCCGGGTCAGATTTTCAGGCGGGTGTTTTCGGGATCGACAAACACCATGCCGGTGATTTTCGCGGCAATGGTACGCTCTGGCATAGGAATGTAGACGGTCTCGCCCATCCGCTCGTGGCCGCCTTCGACCAGCGCCAGCGCAATCGGCTGGCCGGCCGCGTCCGAATGGTAGGACGAGGTGACATGACCTACCATCTTCATCGGGATCGGCTGTTTCGGATCAAAGACGATCTGCGCGCCCTCTTCCAGCTTCGAACGATCCTCGGTCAGAAGGCCGACGAGATGCCTGCGGCCCTTGGCGACGAGATCTGGACGCGCCAGACCGCGCTTGCCGACGAAATCCGGCTTGGTCTTGCCCACGGCCCAGCCCATCGCGGCATCATACGGCGTGACGGTGCCGTCGGTGTCCTGACCGACGATGATGTAACCCTTTTCGGCACGCAGCACATGCATGGTCTCGGTCCCGTAGGGCGTGATGCCGTATTGCTGGCCGGCTTCCCACAGGGTTTCCCAGAGTTTGTGGCCAAGCGGGGCCGGCACGTTGACCTCGAAACCGATCTCGCCGGTGAACGAGACCCGGAACAGCCGCGCCGGTATTCCGGCCACCGTGCATTCCGCGCAGGACATGTGCGGGAAAGCCTCTTCCGTCAGCTCGATGCCTTCGACCAGCGGCGCGAGCAGCTTTGCCGCATTCGGGCCGTTCAGCGCAATGGTCGACCATTGCTCGGTGGTGGAGGTCAGCCAGACGTTGAGATCGGGCCATTCGGTCTGGAGGTAATCCTCCATCATGTTCATCACCCGCGCGGCACCGCCGGTGGTGGTGGTGACATGGAAGCGATCCTCGGTCATGCGGCCGATGACGCCGTCGTCACGGATGAAACCGTCATCGCCCAGCAACAGGCCGTAGCGGCAGCGGCCCGGCGCAAGTTTCGACCATGGGTTGGTGTACATGCGGTTCATGAACTCGACCGCATCGGGACCGACGACCTCGATCTTGCCGAGCGTCGAAGCGTCGAACATGCCGAGGCTTTCCCGCACCGCGCGGCATTCGCGACCGACGGCGGCGTCCATATCCTCGCCCGGTTTGGGGAAATACCAGGCGCGACGCCATTGGCCGACCGGCTCGTAAACCGCGCCATGCACTTCCGCCCACGGGTCGATCTGCGTCTTGCGGGTCACCTCGAAATGCTGGCCGCGATGATACCCGGCGAAGGCTCCGAATGTCGTCGGCGTATAGGGTGGCCGGAAGGTGGTCAGGCCCACTTCCGGCTGGCGCTTGCCGAGCGCTTCGGCAGCGATGTTCAGGCCGTTGATGTTGGACATCTTGCCCTGATCGGTCGCCATGCCGTTGGTGGTGTAGCGCTTGACGTGCTCGATCGAGCGCATGCCCTCGCGCACGGCCAGCCGCAGATCCTTGGCGGTCACGTCGTTCTGGTAATCGACGAAAGACTTGGCCTTGCCGGCATCGCGATCGCTCGGCAGTTCGGTCAGCGATACGCCGCTACCGGTGCGGTCGTGCTCCACCGAATAATTGCTGGCATCGCCCGTCTTGCCGAGCGCCGCAGCGATCTTTCGGCCCTGTTCGGCGCCATCATTCAGCGCCGCCGCAATGCCCCAAAGCCCGCGCCCGGCACCGGCAATCGCGCAATCCTCATTGGTCGTGGCCGGCAGGAAGGTCGTCCGTTCGTCATCCCAGGCAATCTTGCCCTGCGTGTGGGAAAACAGATGCAGTGACGGCGTCCAGCCGCCCGACATCAGCACCGCGTCACAGGCGATTTCCTGCCCCACACCGACCATGGATCCATTGACCGGGTTAACGCGGATCGATTTGACACGCAGCCGCCCCGAAGTCGCCGTGACCGTGTGCGACAGCCGCACCGGAATGCCGAGCGCGCGGGCCTCGTTCACCAGCTCTTCCCGCACCTGAGCGCGGGTATCGACAATCGCCTGAACCCGCGCGCCTGCTCCTTGCAGATCGAACGCCGCATACCAGGCGCTGTCATGGCTCGTCACCACCACCGGACTGTTGCCGACCCTGACGCCATAGCGGTTCAGATAGGTCTGGGCGGAGCCCGCCAGCATCACGCCCGGCCGGTCGTTGCCATGGAAGACCAGCGGCTTTTCGAGCGCACCCTGCGCCAGCACCACATGGCGGGCACGGACCCGCCACAGGCGTTCGCGCGGCACATCCTGCGGCAGCGTTTCGAGATGGTCTGTCAGCTTTTCGCAGAGGCCGATCATGTTCTGGTGGTAATAGGCAATCGCCGTCGTGCGGGTCATGATCCTGACGCCGAGATCCTTCAGCGCCCTCAACTCGTCCGCAAGCCAGTTCCATGCCGGCTGGCCGTTGATCAGCGCCTGCGGCTCGGACAACAAGGTGCCCCCGGCTTCTGCATTTTCATCGACCAGAACGACCTTGAGGCCATCGACCGCCGCCGCGCGCGCGGCGCTCAGACCTGCGGGACCGGCGCCGACGATCAGCACGTCGCAATGCAGGTTGCGCGAGGCATAGGTATCGGGGTCTTCTTCGGTGGGCGAGACGCCGAGACCGGCCGCCGCGCGAATGAAGGGCTCATAGACCTTGTTCCAGAAGCTCTTCGGCCACATGAAGGTCTTGTAATAGAAGCCCGCCGAAAACAGCATATAGGCCATGTCGTTGACCGCGCCCACGTCGAATTTCAGGCTCGGATATTTATTCTGCGAGTTGGTTTCCAGCCCGTTCCAGATTTCCTGCACCGTGGCGCGGGTGTTCGGCTCGAACCGGCCGGAACCGCGACGGGTGCCGATCAGCGCATTCGGCTCCTCGGAACCCGCCGCTACAGGGCCGCGCGGGCGGTGGTATTTGAACGAGCGGCCCATCAGATGTACGCCGTTGGCCAGAAGTGCGGAGGCGACGGTATCGCCCTTTACGCCGCGATAGATCTTGCCATCGAAGGTGAAGATCACCGGCTGGGCGGCATCCACCCGGCCACGGCCGGAAACGCGATAGGAGTTCATTTCGACACCTCGGAGCTGGCAATATTGGAAAGGGAGGCAAGCTCAGGGCGAGGTTCGCCCGCCCGGTAGGTCGTCAGGAAACGGTCGCTCACCGTGTCGCGCACGGCGTTGAAGAAGCGGCCGCAGCCATGCAGGTGCCGCCAGCGTTCGAAATGCGGTCCCTTGGCGTTTTCCCGGATGAACAGGAACTCCTCCCACTGCGCGTCGGTCTGCGACGACGGATCGGTCACACGGGTGATATGGGCCTGCCCGGCATAGGTGAATTCGGCCTCGGGCAGCGTTTCGTGGCAATAGGGGCAACGGATCAGCAGCATGGGTTAGCTCCTCAGTGCGCCACGGCAGCGGCGGCTGCCTCGTCGATCAGGCGGCCGGAGCGGAAACGCTCCAGCGTGAACGGCGCGTTGATCGGGTGCGGTTCGTTCTTGGCGATGGTCCAGGCGAAGGTGTGAGCAGCGCCCGGCGTGGCCTTGAAGCCGCCCGTGCCCCAGCCGCAATTGACGTAAAGCCCGTCGACCGGCGTCTTGCCGAGAATGGCCGAGCGATCCGGCGTGACATCGACGATGCCGCCCCATTTGCGCAGCATCCGCATGCGGTTGAAGATCGGAAAAATCTCGACGATCGCGGCGATCGTATGTTCGATCAGCGGCAGGCCGCCGCGCTGAGAATAGGAGGTGTATTGGTCCGTGCCCGAACCGATCACCAGCTCGCCCTTGTCGGACTGGCTGATATAGGCATGGACCGCATTCGACATCACCACACAGGGGAAGATCGGCTTGATCGGTTCCGACACCAGAGCCTGCAGCGGATAGCTTTCGAGCGGCAGGCGAACGCCTGCGGTATCCATCACCACCGATGTATGACCGGCGGCCGAAACTGCGACCTTCTTCGCCTTGATGAAGCCCCTCGCCGTCTCGACGCCCGCGACGGAACCGTCGGCGTTGCGGCGAATGGCGGTGACCGGGCAGTTCTGGATGATATCGACGCCACGGGCGGCAGCACCGCGCGCATAACCCCAGGCAACGGCATCGTGGCGCGCCGTGCCGGCACGTTCCTGAAGCGCACCGCCCATCACCGGATAGCGGGCATTCGGCGCAATGCTCAAGGGCGGGCAATATTCCTTGCATTCTTCAGCGCTCAGCCAGCGATTATCGACGCCGTTCAAACGGTTGGAATGAATGTGGCGCTTGAAGCTTTGTACGTCGTGGACGTTATGCGCCAGCATCAGCACGCCGCGCCGCGAATACATGACGTTGTAGTTCAGTTCCTGGCTCAGGTTTTCCCACAGATCGACGGCGTGATCGTAGAGACGGGCACTTTCGTCGTAGAGATAGTTGGAGCGGATGATCGTGGTGTTGCGGCCGGTATTGCCGCCGCCGAGCCAGCCCTTGTCGATGACCGCGACATTCGTGATGCCGTGCTGGCTGGCCAGATAATAGGCAGCACCAAGACCGTGGCCACCGGCCCCGACGATCACCACGTCATATTCGGCCTTGGGCTGGCTGTCGGGCCATTGCTCGTCCCAGTTTTTGTGGCCGGTCAGGGCATTCCGCAATAGATTGAAGGCATTAAAACGCGTCATGAGCGGGCCTACTGGTTGGAAAATCTCGGTATTCGAAAGCCTACGGACATTTATCCCGCCAGGGCTGGACAATCGCGTCTCTTTGGATGAATATTTGCGCCATGATCTCTCAACGCGTCAAGAAACGCCTCAGCGTCGCCTTCCTGCTTGCCGACCGGTTCACGCTGTCGGCTTTCGCAAATTTTGTCGATGTGCTGCGCCTTGCCGCCGACGAGGCCGATCGCTCCCGGCCTATCCTGTGCGAATGGTCGGTGCTGTCAGCGACGCTCGGCAATGTGCAATCGAGCTGCGGCGTCAAGGTCCAGCCGGATACGCGGCTCCACGACGCAACGCATTACGACTATATCGTCGTTGTCGGCGGATTGATCAGCGACCACAGCGCCTTGTCGCCGGAGGCGCTGCGGTTCCTGAAAGACCGCGCGGCGGCCGGCATTCCCATCGTCGGGCTCTGCACCGGCGTTTTCATTCTGCACGAGGCGGGCCTGCTGGACGGTTATCGCTGCTGCGTGAGCTGGTTCCACCATCAGGATTTTCTCGACCGCTTCCACGCCGAGCAAATGGTCTCCGACCAGCTTTTCGTCATAGACCGCAATCGCCTGACCTGTTCGGGGGGCCATGGTGCTGCGCATCTGGCGGCGTTCCTTGTGGAGCGCCATGTCGGCCAGTCGGCCGCTATCAAGAGCCTCAACATCATGATGATCGACAGTGCGCTCAGCGGCGAAAAGCCCCAGCCCGGCCAGCAGAGTGCCAGAACGGCAACCGATCCCGTGGTTAGAAAAGCGATCCTGCGGATGCAGCAGAACATTGAGGTTCCGAGAACGGTGCTGGAACTCGCGCGCGATCTCGGCCTTGGCCGCCGCAGCCTCGAACGGCGTTTTCTCGGAGACCTCAAGGCGACGCCCTCCAAGGTCTATCTCGAGCTTCGGCTGGATCGCGCCCTTTCCCTTCTGCGCACCACGCGCGACCCGATCACCCAGATTGCGCTCGCCACCGGTTTTTGCGACGCGCCGCACCTTTCCCGCACGCTCCGCGCCGAGCGCGGCTTCAGCCCCAGCGAATATCGCAAGACGCAGATCGGCCACTCGGCGTCCGACGAGGAGTTTGCTGTCGGCGTGCTGTTGCCGCAACTCTGAGTGTTTTCTGTTGGCCCGCCAAAGGCCGAATGCCGCAAAATAAGTGAACGCGATATAGCCAGAACTCTGCATCCCGGTGTAAATACCCTCATCCTGTCGATGGAAACCGTGGGGGCATGGGATGAATTCGGAGCGTCGTGGCGTTCTCGCGCTTTTAGGTGGTCTTGTGCTGGGAAGGCCGTCCGTCGGCAAGGCCGCGAATAACGTTCCGGCAGTTGCCGAATCCCGTTCCGAATACAAACCACGCCATGTCCTTTGTTTTCTCGGCCCGGAAAATGGTCTGGCGACGCTGCAACAGAGCGCTCGCGCCGCCATCGATAAATTTGCCAGCGATTTCAGCCTCGATGAGGAGTATTCGCAGGATGAGCCTGATGACCGGATGGAACGGTCTTTCAATGTCTGCTGGGATCGTGTCGACCCGGACGCCTATCAGGAGAGTGACGAGGAGGCAGTCGCCGGACACGGCTCGGTTCTTTATGTGCTTGGTCCGTCAATGGCGACGGAAACGGCCGTGGCGACATGCGGGAAAGCCCTGATGTTCGTGCAGTACATGCTCGATAACGGCGCAATTGCCGTAAAGGGTGAAAGCGCAGGCGTTGCCCATGGCGTGCAGCGGTGGAAGGAACTCTTCGAGCAATCGCGCCGTGACGCAGCCGCAAACGATGCCCTGGCATTCGCCAGAACCTGCCGTCTCGCTTTCGCACGACGCCCCATCGGCGGCGATGCCGACGGGATGGGGAGCGTCGGCTTTCATCTGGTCGGGTTGCCCGACGTGGAGGTGCATTTCACCCGAAAAGATGAGGAGCAGCCCTCCACCAATACCGAGCAGCTGAAAATCGCCGCGCTGATCGACGACATCGCCGATCAAATGACCCGCGAAGGCGTTGAAACGGCCTTGAAGGCTCGTCATGCCGACCTGTCCGACGACGAGCGGTATGAGGAAGACCAGTATAAATTCAATCCGTTCGGTGTCGCGACCATTCAAGACTATAAGCTTTGACGCCCTGCGGGGAGGCTTGCGGCTACCGCGGGTGCCGGGTCGCTCTCTCCCGGCACAAGCTGCATGGGCCAGATGCAATCGCGCGCCTGATCGGGGTAAAACGGCGCATAAGCCGGCATGGTCGACAGGAGAGTCTGGGCGACCGTCACGCCGAGATCATGCAGGGACATGCGGAAACTGGTCAATCGCGGCTCCAGAAACTGGCCACGCGGACCATCGCGAAAACCGATGACCGCGAGATCCCGCCCCGGTTTCAGACCGACTTCCGCCAGACGGCGATAAAGGCCAAGCGCCATCATTTCATAGATCAGCACAAGCGCGGTTGGCCGGGGTCGCATTTGCAGCCACTCGCTGGCGGCGTGATATCCGCCCTGCTCGCTCGATTTCGCCCGGATGACCAGAGACGGATCGTAAACGATGCCGTTTTCCTCCAGTCCGCGCCTGTACCCTTCCATGAAAACATAACCGAGATTGACATCGCTATCGGGTGCGGCAACCGCAATGGTGCGATGGCCGGCAGCCGCGAGCCGGTTGACGGCGCTGTACGCAACCTCTTCGAAGTCGAGATCGATCCAGGCATGGTCGGCGCTGGAGGAAGTGCGGCCGAGCGTGACGAAAGGCAAGCGGGTCTGCTTTAAAAAATCGATACGCTTGTCGATACGGCGGGTCGAAGAAATGATCATCGCATCCACTATGCGGCGCGCCACCATGCGCTTGAGATACTCGTCCGGGTCTTCATCGCCTGGGCATGGCAGAACGATGAGATCGAGATTGTGAGCGGAAAACACGCTTTGCAAACCATCCGTCACCCCCATGAAGAAGTTGTCGGAGTTCTCCACCGTCTGCGCGTCGCTGCCGGTCATCAGGCCGATAACGTTGGTGGTCCCCTGCCGGAGGCTGCGGCCGGACTGGTTGGCGACATATCCAAGCTTTTCCGCCGCTTCCAGAACGCGCCGCCGTGTTTCCTCGTTAACGTCTGGCTTACCGTTCAAGGCACGGGAAACGGTGCCTATCGATATCTCCAGATAATCGGCAAGCTGACGAATTCCTTTCATGCACTCCCCCTCCTGAGCCGGGTACGCAATCTGCGTCCCCGATAACGGTATTGACATATCTAACATGATCAGCCTAGTGTCGTAAACGTTTACGACGCTCTGCGCAAAGAGGAGTTTTGCCCAGAGACCGGGGAGAGAAGATGATATACAATGCCGTTTTATGCGGATGCGGAGCAATGGCCAAAGGCTGGCTGCGCGCCATTCATTCGACGCCGGAGATTTTTGGCGCGATCAAGATCGTCGGCCTGGTCGATCTGAACGAAGACACGGCACGCGCGCTTGCCGAAGAATTCGCCCTCACCGATGTCATCACCGGCACCGATCTTCGCGACGTTCTCGCACGGACGAAAGCCGACATCCTGTTCGATATCGTCATTCCGCAGGCACGGTTCGCTGTTGTCGCAGCCGGTCTTGAAGCCGGGTGCCATGTGCTTAGCGAAAAGCCGCTTGCCGCATCGATGGAAGAGGCTGCAACGCTGGTGGAACTGGCGAAAAAAGCCGGTAAAATTCATGCCGTGGTGCAAAACCGGCGCTTTATCTCCGGCATCAGGCGGTTGCGCCGTGCCGTGGAAGATGGCGTCATTGGTGATTTGACAGCCATTCATTGCGATTTTTTCTTAGGCCCCCATTTTGGCGGCTTCCGCGAGGAGATGAAGAACGTTCTCCTTCTCGACATGGCGATCCACACCTTCGATGCGGCGCGTTTCGTCGCCGATGAAAAGCCTCTCTCCGTATATTGCGTGGAGAAAAATCCGGCCGGCTCCTGGTACGCACACGGGGCAAGCGCCAATGCCATATTCGAATTTTCCAACGATGTGATCTTCACCTATCGCGGCTCCTGGTGCGCGGAAGGCGAAAGAACCAGCTGGGAAGCCCGCTGGCGGCTGATCGGCTCCAAGGGCATGATCCTCTGGGATGGGGAAGACAATTTCTCCGCCTCCGTGGCCGGCGAAGAGCCGGGTCTTCTGCGTGGATTCAAGACCGTAAACGTTTCCGATAGTATTTCCGAGAAGGATACGCATGGCCACGCCAGCGTCATACTCTCGTTTCTTCAATCCATCCGCACCGGCGAGATGCCGGAAACGGCCTCATTCGACAACATCAACAGCCTGGCCATGGTGATCGGCGCGATCGAAAGCGCCCGCATCGGCCAGCGTGTTTCCATCGCAGCATAAGGACCGACAGACGTGAGCAATCCGGCAAAATCCATCCGCATCGGCACCATGGTCAGCGCCACCAAAGGGCAGGCGGCTGAACGCATCGGGCAGATAGCCGATCTCGGTTTCGAAAGCTTCGAACCGTTCTTCTGGCAGACGACCAACGGTCAGGACCTTGCCGATCTGGGCAAGCGCTGCCTTGACGCGATCGGCGACCGCGACATCACCATCGGCACGCTCGGCATGTTCGGCAACCCGCTGGAGGAGACCGAGATCGACCTCCAGACGTTGCAGGGCTGGAAAGACTGCATCGACAACGCCCATCATTTCGGCGCAACCTGCGTTGCGGGTTTCACCGGCCGGCTGCGCGGAAAGCCGCTGCCCGAGAGCCTGCCCCGTTATAAGGAAATCTGGAGCGAGCTTGCCAAGAGGGCAGCGGACAAGGGCGTGAAGATCGCTTTTGAAAATTGCGCCATGGACGGCAACTGGCAGACCGGCGACTGGAACATCGCCCATAATCCCGACGCGTGGGAACTGATGTTCAACGAAACGCCGGACGACAATATCGGCATCGAGTGGGAACCCTGCCACCAGATGGTCTATCTCATCGACCCGCTGCCGCAGATCCGCAAATGGGCCGACAAGATTTTCCATGTGCACGGCAAGGATGCGACCATCCGCTGGGATGTCATTCGCGAGCACGGTATTTTCGGCAAGGAAAAATTCGTTTTCATGCGCACGCCGGGTTTCGGCGACAGCAACTGGACGGACGTTATTTCGGAACTGCGCCTGGCCGGCTGGTCCGGCTCGATCGACATCGAAGGCTGGCATGACCCGGTCTACCGCGACGAGCTGGAAATGACGGGACAGGTGCACGGCCTGAACTATCTGAAACATTGCCGGGGCGGCGAATTTGTCGTCGATCCCACTTGAAAGAACGGAAGCCTTTGGGAGAAGGCTTCCAGCAGTTGCAGAGACGATAACCAAGAGGAGGAGATTATGATGGGTATCGCGAAATGCATGATGGCCGGTGCGCTTGTTCTGGCAAGCGTATCCGCCGGTGCGATGACGGCGCATGCGGAAGATGTGACCTTGACCTTGTGGTCGCTGGACAGGGATATCCAGCCGGCGCCGAACCTCGTTAACGAGTTCAACAAGCTCAATAACGGCATCAAGATCGAATATAGGCAATTGCAGTTCGATGATGTGGTGAGCGAGTCCATGCGTGCCTACTCGACCGGCAACGCACCCGACATCATCGCCATCGACAATCCCAACCACGCCATGTTCGCCGCACGCGGCGCCTTTCTCGACGTGACGGATATGATCGCCAAGTCGGATGTCATCAAGACCGAAAACTATTTTCCGGGTCCGCTGAAATCCGTGACCTGGGACGGCAAATATTTCGGCGTTCCGAAAGCGACGAATACGATTGCCCTCTACTACAACAAGGACCTGTTCAAGGCAGCCGGTCTCGATGCGGCAAAACCGCCGCAGACCTGGGAGGAGCTGGTGGACGCTGCCCGCAAGCTCACCAACCCTGCCAAGAATGTTTACGGCATCAGCTTCAGCGCCAAGGCCAACGAGGAAGGCACCTTCCAGTTCCTGCCCTGGGCGCAGATGGCCGGCGCCACCTACAAGAACATCAATACCGATGGCGCGGTAAAGGCGCTTGATACGTGGAAGCTTCTGCTGACCGAGAAACTGGCCTCGCCGGACACGCTGACGCGCAGCCAGTGGGATTCCACCGCCACCTTCAATGCCGGCAACGCAGCCATGGCGATCTCCGGACCATGGGAAATCGACCGCATGCTGAAGGACGCCAAGTTCGACTGGGGCGTGACGCTGCTGCCGGTTCCGACGCCTGACGCGCCACGGTCTTCGGCCATGGGCGACTATAACTGGGCTATCTTCTCCAAGACCAAACATCCGGCCGAGGCCTTCAAGGCGATCGAGTTCTTCGCCTCGCAGGACAAGGACATGTTCAAGAACTTCGGCCAGTTGCCGGCACGTTCCGATATTCCGGTTCCGCCCACCGGCAATGCACTGAAGGACGAGGCGCTCAAGACCTTTATCGAGCAGCTCAAATATGCGCAACCGCGCGGTCCCTCGCCTGAATGGCCGAAGATTTCCAAGGCCATCCAGGACGCCATCCAGGGCGCCCTGTCGGGTCAGATGACACCGAAGGCAGCGCTTGATCAGGCCGCTGAAAAGATAAAGCTGATCGAAGGCTGATCTATCTGGGCGGGCGGCCGGGTTCATCCGGCCTCCCATCCACGGGGTTCCTCCCGGTGGGGCCGCTCGCTGTGATATGCAGCGGCGGCCCCGATCGGAGCTTGAGAGGATGTTTCATGAAAAAACTGTTTTCCAGCGTCAGCGACGGTCGTGGTTTCGACCTCATCCTCGTCGCTTTTCCTTTGGGTTTCCTGTTCGTCATGGCGGGGCTGCCGCTCATCTACAACATCGTCATGAGCTTTCAGGAAGTCGACATGTTCAGTCTGGGCACCTTCGTGCGCCCGTTTGTCGGTTTCCGCAATTATGTCGATCTGTTCCGGCAGCCTGAAACCCTACCGATCCTGTTCAACACCGTCACCTTCGTCGTCGCCTCAATTGCCGGGCAATTCGCCATCGGTTTCGGCCTGGCGCTGTTCTTCTGGGTGAATTTCCCCGGCGCCAGCTGGCTGCGCGGGCTGTTCCTCGTCTCCTGGGTCATGCCCGGGCTCGTCGTCGGTGCGATCTGGAACTGGATATTGTCAGGCGATTTCGGCGTACTGAACTTCTTCCTGCGCGAAAGCGGCATGATTTCCGCAAACATTTTCTGGCGATCGGATGCGAATTTTTCGCTCTGGGCCGTCGTCATCGCCAATATCTGGCTCGGCACCTCGTTCAACATGATCCTTCTCTCGGTTGGCCTCGCCTCCATTCCCGGCGATCTTTACGAGGCGGCTGAACTGGACGGCGCCAGTGCCTGGCAGCGCTTCTACACCATCACCTTGCCGATGATGCGCTCCACCATCGGTGCGATCGTTTCGCTCGGCCTGATTTTCACGCTCCAGCAATTCGATCTTTTCGCCGCCATCACCGATGGCGGGCCCAACAACAGTTCCAACGTGGCGCAATACTGGGCCTGGGATCTGTCGTTCCGACAATATGATTTCGGCAGGGGCGCAACGATCTCCGTCATCATGATCGTTTTCGTCATGCTGGCGTCCGTCGTCTATGTGCGCTCGACACGGCATGAGGTGCGCGGATGAGTATCACGACCCGCAACCGGTTGATGCTGGCGATCGCCATCGTGCTTGCCATCATCTATCTCTTTCCGCTCTACTGGATGTATCTGACTTCGCTCAAGAGCGGCTCAGAAATGTTCGCCAACCCGCCGGGCTTCTGGCCGGCCGATCCGCAGTGGCAGACCTTTGCCTATGTGTGGCAAAGTCGCAATATGGGGCGTTATCTGTGGAACTCGGTGCTCATCGCCACAAGTGCGGTGGCGCTGATTACCGTGCTCGGCGTCGGCTGCGCCTATGTGCTGGCGCGGTATCGCAACGTCTGGGTGGATATCGGCCTGTTCCTCATCCTCATGCTGCAGGTTCTGCCGGCGTCCCTGATGATTACGCCGATCTTCGTCGGCTTCTCGCAAGTGGGTCTGCTCGACTATCCCCGCCTGTCGGTCATCCTCGCCATTGCGGCGAAAAGCATGCCCTTCTTCGTGGTGCTGGTGCGCGCAACCTTCATGGCGGTTCCCCAGGAACTGGAAGAAGCAGCCCTGGTGGATGGTAATTCCCGCGTCGGCGCCTTTTTCAACATCGTGCTGCCACTTGCCAGAAACGGCATCCTCGTCAGCGCCATCCTCATTTTTATGCAAGCTTTCGGGGAATTCGTCTATTCGAAATCGATGATCCAGGCGGCTGAACTACAGCCTGCCAGCGTCGGCCTCAATTCCTTCATGGGCCCCAACACCAGCGAATGGAACAACATCATGGCCTATGCGACCATGTATGTGACACCCATTCTTGCCCTGTTCATTCTCTTGCAGCGCCGCATCGTTTCCGGCCTGACCTCGGGAGCGCTAAAATGACCCTTCAGATCGAACTTTCCGGCGTAAACAAATATTACGGTGCCTTCCACGCGCTGAAGGACATCCATCTTTCCATAAAGAAAGGCACCTTCGTCGCCCTGGTCGGCCCGTCCGGCTGCGGAAAATCCACCCTGCTGCGTTCGCTGGCGGGGCTGGAGACCATATCGAGCGGCGACATGCGCATTGCAGGCACGCTGATGAACGGCGTGCCGCCGCGCAAGCGCGATGTGGCAATGGTGTTCCAGTCCTACGCGCTCTACCCCCATATGACGGTGGAAGAAAACCTGACCTATTCGCTGCGCATGCGCGGCGTGGCAAAGGCGGAAGCCCGCAAGGCGGCGGAGGACGTTGCCGTCACGACCGGCCTCTCAAAGCTGATGAAACGATACCCGCGCGAACTTTCCGGCGGCCAGCGTCAGCGCGTTGCCATGAGCCGGGCGATCATTCGCAATCCGCAGGCATTCCTGTTCGACGAACCGCTCTCCAATCTCGATGCGGCGCTGCGCGTGCATATGCGCAAGGAAATCCGCGCGCTTCACGACCGCCTGCACGCAACCTCGGTCTATGTCACCCATGACCAGATAGAGGCGATGACGATGGCGGATCACGTCGTCGTCATGCGGGACGGCGTGATCGAGCAGCAGGGTACGCCGCTGGAACTATACGACCGCCCCGTCAATCGCTTTGTCGCAGGCTTCATCGGTTCGCCGGCCATGAATTTCATTCCGGCGACGGCCAGCGCGGACGGCGTTTCGCTTCAGCTGCGTTTCGGCGAAAACGAGCCGGAGCAGCCCATCAAAAGCCCGACTTCATTGCCACCCGGCAAACGCGTCATCGTCGGCATCAGGCCGGAACATATCCGGCCCGTAACAGCAACCGGAGCGGCGCTGACATTGCCCGTTTCGGCGGTGGAAACGACCGGTTCGGCCACCTTCCTCACGCTCGGTACCTCGACCGAAGTGGTCATCGCGATACAGGGACGCAGCGAGGTCAGGGCCGGTGAAGTCATCGGCCTCGATATCAACCCGTCCGACATGCATTTGTTCGATGAGGAAACGGGGGCCGGTCTCGGAGGCCGGTGAACCGAAGAACACCAGGCACGCGGATCGGAGCCGATTTTACGGCCGGAGCGCCGATCCCTTGCACCGCCGGACGCAGGCAATCAAATTGTTCATCGCGGACCAGTGAGCGTCCGCGATGAGGCAAAATTCAGCGCCCCATGACTATGTCGAGAATGCTTCGACGCGCGGTCGCGGCGGTGGCGGTGGCCCGACCAACTTCACGGGCAGCGATGGCGGGCGAACCGGAGCCATCAATATCCACCCACCGACCGGCATGTTCCGTGGATTGACGCTTGAGGTAGGTATAGGGCGTTTCGTCCCAGCGAAAGATCTTCGTTTTCATATTGTCGAGGATGAAATCTCCCCGATCCGTCCTGACCGTTAGAACGGCGTGACCCTCACCCCGTTCGTCCCGGACGACCGTGATCAAGAGATCGGAAACCGGCAAACCCGCCTCCATAAGCCGCTTGCGCTTCTCCAGTGCAAGATCCTCGCAGTCTCCAGCACGATTATAAGGGTATTCCCAGTAGTCCTCGTAACCCCACACTTCCATGTCGGTACGCTGGTCGATTTCGACATTGACGGCACTGTTGACCGAAACGAGGGTCGCCCAGAGATCGGGAGTAAGATTGAGCGGCGGTGTGGCCTTCACCGGCTGGCATTCAGCCGAATGCCGCTGGCAGAAGTCGTAGTGCCCGATGGGCTGCGACGTGATCTTGCCCGTCTGCATCGAAGGAGATGCCTGCACCGGTGCAGCCAAACCTGCGACGGCCAGAATGAAACATGCGTGCAGCAATTTGATGAGATGGGTCATGTTCGTCTCCTGACGACATGACCTATCGGCGGCGGTTTGAGGTCACATGAAACAAAACGCTCGACTTTTAACGAACCCGATGATTCCGGTCCCCACGGTTCCGGCAGAGCGTGGCCCTGCCGGAAGATCGTGCGTGAAGCGGCGGCAATGGAACGGCCAACAACGGGAAAGTGAGCGGCCTGAACTTGCCACGCGCGGACGGCCTGCCTATTAAAGGCCCGTCACCGCAACAACACTCCACATCATAGAGAACGCTGCATGAGCCTGTTTGCGAAGTCCACCCGCGCGGCCGCTGTCATTCTGGCGCTGGCCTGCCTGCCTTCATATGCCGCAGCGCAGCAGATGATCGTCGTGCCTGCCGGAAACCGGTCGGCCGAACAGCCGGAAATACCCCAGGCCTCGGCGATCAGGACCAGGGCGTTCTCCACGACCTATGAGGAAAAATTCCGCAAGACGGTCGATCTTCTAAACAGCGAGCCGGGTCTTCTCGGCAAGATCAAGAAGGCGGCGGCGGCTTACGGCATCGATCCGATCCACATCGTCGGCGCCATCGTCGGGGAACACACTTTCAACGTCACGGCCGTGGACCGCTTGCAGACATATTACGTCAAGGCCATTTCCTATGCGGAACTCGATATAAAGTTCAGCTATCAGGGCGTTTCCCTGAAGACATTTCTCGAACGGCCGGAATTCGGCTCCTGCGAGGCTCTGCCGACGACTTCCGAGCAATGGAGCTGCCGCGATACTGTCTGGGACGCCAGTTTTCGGGGCAAGACCGTCGATGGCGTGACCTATGAGGCATTTTCGTTCCAGCGGGCCTTCTTTCAGCCCTTCTATGCCGGACAGACCTTTGGCCTTGGACAGATCAGCCCGTTGACGGCCCTGCAGGTCACCGATCTGGTGAACAGGACCAGCGGCCTGCCGAAACTCTCCGCAGACAGGCCAAAGGAAATTTACCGCGACGTCATGGATCCCGACCGAAGCATCACCTACATCGCCGCCATTCTAAGAGACTCCATCGACGCCTACAGGGAAAAAGGCTTCGACATTTCCGGCAATCCCGGCATCACCGCCACCCTCTACAATGTCGGCCAACCGCGCCGGCGTGCCGAACGTCTGCGGGCGGCCGTAGATGCCGGCGCAAAAAAGCTTCTGCCGGTCGAAAACTACTATGGATGGCTGATCAACGAGCGCCTTGACGCTCTGAGAAACATTCTCGACGGCAAGGCCGTCGATCAGCGGACGACCTCGGATATTGGTGGGAAAACGCGATAACAGGCCCGGCAATAATGTCTCCCCACTCGATTGGAATAGGCGACGCCGTGTGGCCTGTGATATCAGTCCTACGGGTTTCGCAACGGGGAAGTTGAATGGCGAGAGGGTTCGTGACAGCCGAAGAGGTGGCGAAAAAGGCCGGTGTCTCGCGCTCCGCCGTCTCGCGTACCTTCACCCCCGGCGGCAGCGTATCGAAGACCGTCCGGCGCAAGGTGCTGAAAGCGGCGCAGGAACTCGGCTACCGCGTCAACCGTCTGGCGCAGGGTCTCAACAATGACCGCTCCAACCTCATCGGGGTCGTTGGAGCCAATCTCAGCTCTCCATTCATTTCAAAGCAGCTCGATCTCCTCAGCATCGGCCTTCTGCGTCGCGGTCTGCAATGCCTGTTGCTGAATGCGGCCGACGCCCGCAAGGACATCGCACCACTGATCGAGCGTCTCTTCGAGTTTCGTGTCCAGGCTATCGTCGTTTTGTCCGGCGAGCCGCCCGCCTCGATCATAGACGAGTGCATCGCCAACGGCGTGCGCCTCATCCTCATCAACCAGCGTCTCGACCGCACCGATACGAATATGGTGCTGAGCGACGATTCCCACGGCGCCGATCTCGCCGCCCTGCGGCTCGTGGCGGCAAAATGCAGGAAGGTCGCAGTCGTCAGGAGCGGCAGCGAGACACCCGCCCAGCTGCGCCGCGCCGGTGCTTTCACCCAGCGCATGACCATCGAAGGCATCGAGGTCGTTGCCTGGTCGGACGGACCGACAAGTTATGACAGCGGCTATCAGGCCGGCTGCGAATTGCTGGCGGACAAGACCATCGACGGAGCTTTCTGCGTGACCGATCTGCTGGCGCTGGGCTTCATGGATGCGGCGCGGCTGGAGAAGGGCCGCCGGATACCGGAAGATCTGTCGATCGTTGGTTTCGACGATATCCCGCAGGCGAGTTGGAAAAGCTATCAGCTGACAACCGTTGCCCAGTCATTGGATGTGCTGACCGAGAAAGTCCTGACCGCTCTCGACAGTAACGAGCCGGAAACCCGGCTTCAGGTCGTGCCCGTTTCCATGATCGAGCGTCTCACGGCACGCTAGAACACGCCTGCACTCTTCATCTCTATATATCCCCTGCGATCCCGGTGGCGCAAAGATTATGCGTCACACCGCGACGGGTTCATCTGGCAGTGCAAGCCGAAGCTCGAGAGGCCGCGCACCGGCTTCGGCCCGGTCGAGAAACAGGCCGAGGGAACCGAAGAAGATTTCGAGGAAGCTCTTGATGGAACCGTCGTGACCATTGGCGTCGCGCCCGAAGCGGTCCGCCAGCATCCGGTAAAGGGATAGCCGTTGAGGCTCGATATACCGCAACGCCAGATCGGCGCCCTGACGCAGGCAGTACCAGTCGGTGATAAGCTCGAACATCTGCAAATCCGCATCGCATGGGGCAATGCTCATTCCTCCAAGCAGACCGACAACATCCTGCACGGTTTTATCCGCGATAGCCGCCAAAATCTCCGCCGGCCATTCCCTAGGGAAATAACGGCACCGGATCAGCGCCCGCTGGTGATCGAGCAGAAAATCACCGTAATTGCCCGCCGCAAACGCCCTGTCCCCGGTTTCACCGGCAAGCGCGGTTTCCTGAGCATAACCCCGGGAAAGCCGCGCGTTCACCGGCAAACCGGCCATCTCCACCGTCTCCACGGCAATTTCATGCCGCGACGGGTGCACGACCTTGAAGGCAGGCGGAAAGGCGACCAGCGACGGCACGGCGATATTGGTGAGGGAATTCTCCCCCACCCCGCGCCGGGTCACCCCTTCCACATGCAGATGGCCGCTGAAATGGACGGTAAGCCCGGCCTGTAGCAACGCATCCTCCACCGCCTTGCGCGGCATGCGCCGCACGGCAGTGGTTTCCCCGAACAACGCGCTTTCGGCAGCACTCGCGCCATCGAAAGGGTCGAGCGCCGGATAGTGGGAAAAGCCGAGCAATGTCTTGCCGAGCGCCTGTGCCCTCTCGCGCACATCGGCGATCCAGTCGATGATGAAGGGCTTGCAGCGCAAAAGCGCATTCCAGCCTCCGGCGGTGCTATCGATGAATGCCGCCTCCTCGCCCCTCTCAAAGGTGCCGTCGCGCGGTTCGAAAATATTGGCGTCGATCATCATCAGCCAGAGACCCGGCTCCGGCTCGACGAGATAGGAAGCGTCCATCAGCCGGTAAACATTTTCGCCAGCTGGCGAGTGCACGTCGTAAAGGCGGTCTTCCGGTGCATCGGACAGGCCGAACGGCGTTTCCCAATGCAGATAGTCCGGCTGCCGGAAATAGCCGAAAGCGGCCATCGGTTCGAGGCCGCTGGAATAACCCTCGCAATACATCCGGTCGCTGAAAACCACCCGCTCGCCAGCCAGCCGCGCATCGCTCGAAACGGCGAGGCTTTTGCCGTTCTCCGTCAGGAATTCCTTGGTTTGATGCCGGCCCTGCGGCCCGAAAATATCGTGGTTTCCAGGCAGCGCATAAAAGGCGGTGCCATGGGCATCGCGATGACGTTCCAGAATACCCTTCAGCGTTTCCGTGGTCGCCCGTTGGCCATCGTCGGTATAGTCACCAAGCAGCACCACATGGCGAATACCGCGCTGCCGCACTTCTTCGAGCGCAGCATGCAGCGCATCCGCGCTTTCGTTGAAAACCCGGGTGGATTCGCGTGTATCCGACCAGCTGCGCATGGTGAAACGCTGGCCATCGATCTCGATGCCGGGAAAGCCGAAATCGGCCGCCGTGTCATGGAAATGCGCGTCGGCAATGACGGCAACGGAGGGGAGAGTGCGTGTCAGCATGATTGCTCTGTCTTTCCGACCGCCTTCGCCGATGCTCTCACGAAATTCGCAAGGCAGGCATAAACGGGTTCATCCATTTCATGTCTCCATGCGGCCCGCCGCTGATCAGACAGCTTGCCGCTTGGCCAAGGGTATATTCGACGCCCGGCTGACGCCGCTCGCAACGCCGGAAGCGGCGGCCAGCACCGGCCCGCCGTCCCTCAGACTGCCAATCTCTAGGAAAGGGCAGACCTCGCCGCCAGCTTCGCTGACGAGTAGCAAACCTGCAAGACAATCCCATGAATTCATGTGCAATTCGAGATAGGCATCGGAGCGGCCATCGGCCACATAGGCAAGCGCCAGCGCACCGGAGCCGGCGCGGCGCACATTGGTGCCCATATCGAGCAGGTTCTTGACGACATCAAGATAGATGGCATTTTCCACCCGGGTCGACCATCCCATTTCGATCGAGGCCGCATCGAAACGCTCCGTCTTAGCGACCCGGATCGGTTGCCCGTTGCGCGTCGCCCCCTCGCCGCGACGGGCGAAATAAAGTTCATCCAGAGCTGGATTATAGATCGCACCGATCTCAGTTCGCCCATTTTCGACATAGGCAATGGAGATACAGAAATGCGGAATACCACGGGCAAAATTCGCGGTGCCATCCACGGGATCGACGACCCAGACGCGGTCGCCGATCACCCCGCCGCCCTCTTCACCGAAAAAACTGTCCTCGGGAAAAGCGGCCGCGATCGCGCCGCGAATATGCGCTTCGGAGGCCGCATCCGTCACCGTCAGAAAGTCCTGTGGCCCTTTCATCGAGAAGCTGCGTGTCGCCTCGCCCTGAAAGCCTTTCAGCACCAATTCGCCTGCGGAAAAAACAACATTGCGGCACAGTTCGGCACGGGCCGCCAATGTATCCGGATAGGGCATCTGATCCATGCGCAACAACCTCTTTCAAATCTTGAACACGCGCTCATACTGCACACGCGTTCAATTTTTTCAAGCGCGATTTGTAACTGATCGCATGCTGGACGTCATAGCGATCAATTTGTTTCCAGATAGCCAGTTTTCCGCAAGATCATGCGGAGCGTGATGGAACGGTTTCGCAATGGACGAGTTCCTGTCCTGTAACCCTAGCAGGAGGAAAAACAGTGGATCACACCAATCATGTACGCCTCGTCGAAACGGAACTGACCCCATCCGTGCTGGAAGGTGCGACCGTTTATGGCGCAGATGACCACAAGGTCGGCAAGGTCGATCATGTTCATGGCGTCGGGGCTGGCAGCACTGCGATCATCGACGTCGGCGGTTTTCTCGGCATCGGCGCAAAACCTGTCGCCGTCCCGCTCAGCGATCTCGATTTCATGCGGGACGAGGACGGCGATGTCCACGCGGTTACCTCATGGACGAAGGACCAGCTCAAGGACATGCCTGAGCACCGTCACTAAAAATAACGACAAACCTCTCCCCATTCGGCCTTGGCTTGCTCGAGGATTTATGGAGGAGAGGTTTTCGTATTTTATCGGCGAAGGTTGCGGGACAACCCCCTGTCAGACGGCCAGGAACCCGCCGTCGATAGGCAAAACCGCCCCGGAAATCATACCGCTATCATCCGACAGAAGCAGTGCGATGCTCTGCGCCACATCTTCGGCCTCAGCGAACCGCCTGAGCGGATGGCGGACCATCATCGGTTCGCTTTTTGCAGGATCGTTCCATGCTTCCGCAGCCAGTTCGGTGAGCGTGATGGTCGGCGCGACAGCGTTGACGCGAATGCCGTGCGGCCCGAGTTCTTTGGCGAGGACACGGGTTGCCCCTTCCAGTCCGGCCTTCGAGGCGGCATAGCAGAGATGATCCTGAAAGCCGCGATGACCGGCAATCGAGGTGATGTTGACGATTGCACCACCGCCGCCCTTTGCGATACGGGCGCGAGCGAATTCCTGGCATGTGACGAGAGCAGCGCGCAGGTTGATGCCCAACACGGCCTCATAACCTTCGTCGCTCATATCAAGCACGCTTTCGAGCACATTGACGCCCGCGCTGTTGATCAGAAAGTCGCACGGACCCGCCTGCGCCATCGCCGCCCGCGTTGCAGCAACATCGGCGAGATCGACGCGGATCGAGCGGCCGCCGATTTCGCTTTTCAGACTGTCGAGATCGGACTGCGTTCGGCTGATTGCCACGACTTCAGCGCCGCGTGCAGCCATCAGGATGGCGCAAGCGCGACCAATACCCTTTCCTGCGCCGGTGATGATGACGGATTTTCCGGAAAACTGCATGGAATCCTCTTTATTTTGCGGCCATGGCGGCCGGACGATGTAAGTCTGTGGCGCTTCAGGAATGGTTTGCGGAACGAATGGCGCGCGCCGCATTTTGCAGCGTCAGAAACGCTTCGTAACGAGACTGGTGCATCTGCTGGAACGCGGCGTCCGGTGCCGAGCATTTGGCGATACGCGACATGGCGGGCATGGCGGAAATCAGGTCGGGATAGGTCCCGGCGGCAACCGCGCCAAGCATCGCCGATCCGAGCAGCACAGGCTCCTCACATTCGCTCAGCTCGACGGGAAGACCGGTCGCATCCGCCAGCAACTGTCTTGCAAGCGGATGGGCGCCCGCGCCGCCGCTGACACTGATCGTTTCCACCGGAGCGCCATGGCGCGCCTGCGTCTCGATGATCTGGCGAAGCCCGTAACCAAGGCCGAGAAGCCCCGCCACATAAAGTGCGACAAGGGAATCCACACCCGTCTCGGTGCCGTAACCGGCGATGACGGCCCGCGCATGGGGATCGGCGAAGGGCGCGCGATTGCCGAGGAATTCCGGCACAACATGAAAATTCTCGGCAATCCGCACTGCTGCGGAAGGGGATGCGACCGATGCCAGCGCGCGGTCGGCCAGCCATGCGGGCAATGATTTGCCTTCTCTTTCGGAAAGCGCTTTCGCCTCGGCAAAGGCCGGGTGCAATTGCACCAGATAATCGATGGCCGCACCGGCGGCGGATTGACCACCTTCATTGAGCCATACGCCGGGAACCATGGCGGAATAATAGGGACCCCAGACACCCGGCACGAAAGCGGGCTCAGAGGTGGTCGTCATGGTGCAGGACGAAGTGCCGAAGACATAACCAAGGCATCGCGAGGCGTCGCCGCCCGCAGCCACCGTCCCGACACCACCGGCGTGGGCATCGATCAGACCGGCGGCAACGGCGGTTCCTGCAACCAGCCCCATGGCTTTTGCGGCTTCGTCCGTCAATCCTTCGCCTAACGCCGTGCCGGGATGGACGACGCTTTCACCGATACGGCGAAAACCTTGCTCCGCCAGATCGCCAAGCCCAATGGCGCTGAAATACTCCGCGTCCCACCGTTCTTCATGGGCGAGATAGGTCCATTTGCAGGTTACCGTGCATGCAGAGCGATCGAGCGCGCCCGTGGCCTTCCAGGTGAGGAAGTCGGTCAGGTCGAAGAAATGCTCTGCACGCGTATAGATGTCCGGCCTGTTTTCGCTAAGCCACAGGAGTTTGGGCGTCTGCATTTCCGGAGAAATACGGCCGCCGACATATTTCAGGACGGCATGTTCGCCCGCATTTATCCGTTCCGCCTGTTCGACGGCCCGGTGATCCATCCAGACGATGATGTCGCGCTCTGGATGATCCGGCGCGCCGACCGGCAAGGTCTCATCGCCAAGTCCGCGCACCACGAGCGAGCAGGTGGCATCGAAGCCGATGCCAACCACGGCTGCCGGATCGATGCCGGCGTGCGAGACACTTTCCCGCACGCTGTCGCAAACGGCTTTCCAGACCTCATCGCTCGATTGTTCGGCAATGCCGCCATCCTCGCGGTGCATCGTGATCGGGCGCTTGGCGGTGGCCAGAAGCCTGCCCGCCACATCGAAGACACCGGCGCGTGCGGAGCCGGTCCCGACATCGACGCCAATCAGGTAGGAAGCCATTTTCGATATACTCCTTGCGACAGGCGATTATACGCGGTCGAAGTTGGTGGGCAGTACCAGCATGTCGCGGATGGTGACGGTGCGCTTGCGGGTCAGCATATAGACCACCGCATCGGCAACTTCACTCGCATCGATAAGGCTACCCGATTCCTTCGCCTTGCGGAGATTTTCCTCCGGCCAGTCTGCCAGAAGTGCGGAAACAACCGGACCGGGAGAGACCTGTCCGACGCGCACACCATGCGGGATCATCTGGCGGCGCATGCCCTGCACGAAGCTGGTGATCGCCCACTTCGAACCCGAATAGACCGGCTCCCAATAGGTCGGGAAATGTCCGGCGATCGAGCAGGTGACAATGATGTCACCGGTCTTGCGCTCCGACATGTGCGGCACGACGGCCTGTACGTTCTTCATCACCGCATTGACGTTGAGGTTCAACATGCGGTCGATGGCTTCGGGCGTCGTCTCGGTGAGGTCGCCGCCGATATAGGTGCCGGCATTGCAGTAGAGAATGTCGATGTGGTCGACCTTCTCCAGGATTTCCGGGATCATGGCATTGCAGCTATCCGCATCCAGAAGATTCGTGACCTGCGGGATGGCGCGCTTGCCGAGTTTGCCGGCGAGTTCATTCAAGGCTTTCTCGTTCCAGTCGACCATCACCACGGTCGCGCCGTTTTCCAGCAGCGCTTCGGTGGTGGCGAGACCGATACCGGATGCGGCACCGGTGATGACCGCGATCTTGCCTTGCAGCGATTCAGACATTTAACTCTCCTGCGTTTTTAAAGATGTTTCGAGCCGGCTCAGCGCCATTCGCGCCCGATATAGATGGCAAGCAGGATGATGGCGCCCTTGATGACGTCCTGCAGATACGGGTTGATACCCACGAGATTGAGACCGTTATTGAGGATGCCGAGCAGCACCGCGCCGATAAGCGTGCCGAGGATCAGGCCCCTGCCCCCCGCAATCGCCGTGCCGCCGAGAACGACGGCCGCGATGGCGTCCAGCTCGAAGCCGACGCCCGCATTGGGCTGGCCGCTCATCAGCCGGCCGGTCAGGATGAGGGCGGCAAGGGCTGCCGTCACGCCCGAGATGCCATAGACGGCAAGCTTGACGCGCCGGGTCTTGACGCCGGAAAGGCGCGCAGCCAGCTCGTTGCCGCCGAGCGCGTAGACGTGGCGGCCGAAAGCCGTACGCTGCAAAAGCACCCAGGCCACGGCATAAATCACCACCATGATGATAACAGGCACCGGAACGACGCCGATGCGGCCGACGCCGAACCAGGAAATCCAGCTGGGAATGCCGCTGACCGGATAGCCGCCGGAATAGATGAGGCCGAGGCCGCGCGCCATGCCCATGGTTGCAAGCGTGACGATGATGGCCGGCATCTTGCCCCAGGCGACAAGCGCGCCGTTGAAGATACCAATGCCCAGTCCGATGAACAGCCCCGCCGGCAAGGCGAGCGCGGCAGGCAGGCCGGTATTCACCATCAGGCCGGCCGATAATGTGCCAACCAGCGCCATGACCGCGCCGACCGACAGATCGATGCCGCCGGTCAGGATGACGAATGTCATGCCGACAGCCAGAATGCCGACGACGGAAACCTGTCGCAGCACGTTCATGATGTTGTTCACGCTGAAGAAATTGTCGCTCGCAAGCCCCATCAGGATCGACACGACAATCAGGCCCGCCAAAGGCAGGGCCAGCGGCGAGCGCAGCACGCTGCCCAGACCAAAACCGCTCGTTTTCGCGGCAACGCCGGTATTTGCATCAAGCGACATGTTCAACCCTCCCTGTGGTGGCATTTGTCATTATTGTTTCCGAATTGATATCCGCGCCCTCGACGGTGGCAACGATGCCGCCGGAACGGAATACGCAGACGCGATCCGACATGCCGATCACTTCCGGCAGTTCCGAGGAGATCATGATGATCGAATAGCCCTTGGCGGCGAATTCGCGCATCAGCGCGTAGATTTCCGCTTTCGCCCCGACATCGATGCCGCGTGTCGGCTCATCGAAGATCAGCACGCGCATGTCGTGGTTCAACCAGCGGGCGATGACGATCTTCTGCTGGTTGCCGCCGGACAACGTATCCACCCTGGCATAGGGTCCCTGCGCCTTGACCTGCACCTGCGCCATGGCTTTTGTGGTGTGCTCCAGCTCTTTTTTCAGGTCGATGAACCAGTGAGCCTTGGGGTACTTGCGATAATTGTTGAGGGAAATGTTCTGCAGGATGGAGAAGCTTGTAATCAGCCCCTCCTCCTTGCGGCTTTCCGGCAGCAGGCCGATGCCCCGCGCCAAAGCCTCGTCCGGTCCGGAAAACCGCGTTTCCACACCATCCACCCTGAGCTTGCGACGAGAGGCGGAATGCGCACCCAGCATGGCGAGCGCCGTCTCCGTGCGTCCCGAACCGACAAGACCGGCAAAGCCCAGTATTTCGCCTTCCCGCAGGAAAAAGCGCGAGATCGGACCGCCTTTTTTCAGTTGAAGCTCTTCAACCTCAATCACCTTTCGCGCGGAGACATCGATGTCAGGTTTGGGCGGAAAGCTGGCCTCGATGCGCCGGCCAACCATCATCTCCACCAGACGGTCATTATCGACCTCCGAGGTCAGGCAGGAACCGATGAGTTCGCCATCGCGCAGCACGGTGATGCGGTCGCAGATCTCGAATATTTCCTCGAGGTGATGGGAAATGAAGATGATCGCAACGCCCTGACGCCGCAGCTCGCGCATGACCTTGAAAAGATGCTCGGTCTCGGACGGGGTAAGCGTCGCCGTCGGCTCATCGAGAACGAGAATACGAGCATCGAGCGAAAGCGCCTTGGCGATTTCCACGAATTGCTGCTGGGCGACGGAAAGGCGGTGCACGGGCACATCAAGCGGAACGTCCACGGCCAGACGGCTCATGATTTCAGCGGCACGTTTACGCATCGCGCGCTTGTTCAGCAGGCGCAGCGGCCCGCGAATTTCGCGGGCAAGAAACATGTTTTCCACGGCATCGAGATAGGGGATCAGGCTGAATTCCTGAAACACGATGCCGATACCGGCGGCGATCGCCTCGTCATAATTGGCGAAACGGCGATCCGTTCCGTCGATGCGGATCGTGCCTTCCGACGGTTGCAAAATGCCGCACAGGATCTTCATCAATGTAGACTTGCCCGCGCCGTTCTCTCCCAGAAGCGCATGCACCTCGCCGGGGCGCGCTTGCAGGTTAACGCCACGCAGGACCTCGATCTTGCCGAAGCTTTTTCTTATTCCATTCAGTTCCAGCATTTCACCCTCCTCGATAGTCGGGACATATCCCGCCCCCGCACGAGGCGGGGACGGGACCTGGGGAGGAATTCTTACCAGCTGAAATCGCCGGCGTTCTTGCTATCAACGACCATGACGTCGATCGGCACTTCCTTCGGAACGACGCGGGCGCCCCACTTCTGCGCAAGCGCCATGGCAAGGCCGACGCGCACCTGATCGCGCGGGAACTGCGCGGTCGTCTCGATGAAGGGCGTACCGTCGGCAATCGCCTTCACCGCTTCCGGAGCGCCGTCAACCGAAGTCAGCTTGATGTCCTTGCCCGAGCCCTGGATTGCGGCCAGCGCGCCCATGGCACCGCCGTCATTCACCGAGAAGATACCGGCGAGGTTCGGTCGGGACTGGATCATGTTTTCGACAACGCCGAGAGCAACGGAGCGATCCTGGCGGCCATTCTGCGTGTCGACAAGCTTGATGTCGGCAAATTCGGCAAGCGCTGCCTTGCAGCCTTCGACGCGCTGGAGGATCGGCACGACAGGAATACCGTCGAGGATCGCGACCTCACCCTTGCCGCCAATGGCTTCACCGAGATACTTGCACGACTTGTAACCTGCGTCACGGTTCTTGGAACCGACGAAGGTATCGACCGGGCCGTTGGCGTTGGCGTCAACGGCAACAACAGTCACACCGGCCGCCTTGGCGGCATGCACGGCTGCCTCGATGCCGGCGCTGTCGGTCGGGTTCAGAAGCAGGATGTCGATCTTCTGCTGCAGCATGTCTTCAACGTCGGAAATCTGCTTTGCCACATCGTGGCCAGCATCGGTCACGATCACATCGGCGCCGATACTTGCTGCGGCTTCCTTCAGCGCTTCCTGCATCGACACGAAATAGGGGTTGTTAAGCTCCTGGAACGTCATGCCGATCTTCAGCTTTTCCTGCGCCAGCGCCGGAGCGGCCATCATGGCGATTGCGGCTGTCGCCATCAGCAATTTCGATTTCGTTTTCATTGTAACTTCCTCCCGTTTGGAAATCTGGGCAATAAGAGCCCGTTTCCGGACAGTCCTCTGCCCGAATTGGTGAAAAATCCGCGATGTATCTTTGGTTTAATCGGCCATGACCGCTGCCTTCTGGGCCGCGAATACGGTCCGGAACCTCGATGGCGACATTCCCTTCAGTTTCAGGAAATGCCTGTTGAAATTCGAAAGATTTGAAAAGCCCACGTCGTAGCAGACTTCCGCCACCTTCACGTCCTGATCCACCAGAAGCATCTGGCAGGCCAGATCGATGCGCAGTTGATTGCGATAGCGCACCAAAGTCGTTCCCGTATGGCGCTTGAAGGCGCGGGAAAAGGCGCTGGGGCTCTGGCCCACCATGTCGGCCAAATCGATTTCCTCGACCTGTTCGGTCAGGTGCTGGCGCAGATGCGACAGGGCGCGGTTGATGCCACTGTCGCCGATCCCCGTCAGATCAAGCTCGTAACTCAGGCTGGCCAGAACCTCGGGCGCCGGAGCGTTGATGAGCAAGTCGAGAATTTCCCAGAAAAGCGCAAGCCGCCTCAGCCCCTGCGCCTCGATCAACCGCAGCATCAGCGGGCGAACGCGGTCGCTCGTCTCATCGTCAAACAGAATGCCGCGGCGGCTGCGGTCCAGCAGGGCGCGCACCACCTCCATCTCGGACATGGACGTGCAGGCATCCTCGATGAAGGCTTCCGGAAACTGGATGACGAGAGAACGCGTAGGTACGATCTCGTCCGGCTCGATCTCGCTGATCCAGTTCTGGGGGAGATTGGGGCCAGTCATGATAAGCTGACCGGGGCCGAAACGACCGACGAAATCGCCGATGTAAAACGTGCCTGACGTCGCCACGACCAGATGAATTTCATATTCGGGATGGTAATGCCAACGCACCGTGCGGAACGGATAGCCATGCCGCCAGGCTGCGAAAGATTCGCCCTTGCGGATATGTACCAGTTCCAGATCGGGCTGCATCGATGTCTCCTCCCATCGGTCACGTCCGCCGCATTCACGGAGCAAAGCCATTCCTCTATGGCTCGTCCTAGGCGTTGACAGGAGCATACGGCTTACCGCGCATTTACTTCCACCTCATGCCGGGGAAATTGCCGATACTTTTTTGACTGTTTTTTGTCGGAAACTGAAGAGTGCCACGCATAGGCGGACAACAAAGCCTGCGGTTACGCCGATTATTTTGCGCAGATGAGCGTCATACGCCCGGAAAACATGCATCTCAAAAAGTGAATTGATGATTTTTGAGAGCGCAACCTGTCGATCACCGGCAGGTTGCGCTTATACTTTTCCGAAGGGTATCTGCCGCTCCTGCATCGGCAGGCGATCGGCCGGAAGGGCTTATTGCGGCATCAGAATCTGCAGTTTCACGTCCGTTTCCCTTGCCTCTACCGCACGGTCAAAACCGGCGATGCTGTCTTCGAAGGGAATGCTTGCGGAAATCAGCGGTTTCAGATCGACCTTGCCGGACGCGATGAGAGCGACCGCACGATCATAAACATTGGCGTAGCGGAAAACCGTCTCCACCCGCAGCTCTTTTGCCTGGAGGCCGACGATATCGACCGGCACCGGATCGACAGGCATGCCGACGAGGACGATCACGCCGCCGGGCCGCGCCAGTTTCGCCATGCCAAGCACGGCGGGTGCAGCACCCGAGCACTCGAAAACGACATCGCAACCCCAGCCGTCCGTCGCATCAGCCACGGCTTGCGACAGATCACGTTCGCGGATGTTGACGGTTTCGATACCGTCATAAGCGGCGATGATATCAAGCTTCGGCTGGGCAAGATCGGCAACGATCACCTTTGCGCAACCGCCCGCCAGTGCGGCCAGCGCAACCATCATGCCGATCGGGCCAGCGCCCGTCACCACTGCGACATCGCCGGGCTGGATACGCGCCCGGAGCGCCGCCTGCATGCCGATGGCAAAGGGTTCGACCATGGCGCCTTCGGCAAAGGAAACGTTGTCGGGCAACTTGTATGTAAAGGCGGCGGGATGAATGACTTCCGGCGTCAGGCAACCATGGACGGGCGGTGTCGCCCAGAAGCTGACGGCCGGATCGACATTGTATATACCAAGCTTTGAAGCGCGCGATGTCGGGTCGGGAATGCCCGGCTCCATGCAGACGCGGTCGCCCGCCTTCAGATGTGTCACCTCGGCACCGGTTTCGATCACCGTTCCGGAAGCTTCATGGCCCAGCACCATCGGCGCTTTCACGACGAAATGGCCGATTTTGCCATGCGTATAATAATGGACGTCCGAACCGCAAATTCCGACCGTATGGGTGCGGATGCGCACATCCTTCGGTCCGAGTCTGCCGGGAATGTCGAACTCCCTGAGCGCGAGCTTTCCTTTTTCTTCCAGCACCAGTGCTTTCATCTCATCCTCCGAAGTTTGCGAAAGGCCTGACAGCGAATTCAAACAGCGTGATGTGGTGCAACTTCGGCAAAAGTAAACAGAAATCCGCCGGACCGGCCGGTTTTTCTTCAAGAGGGAAAAACTGTATCGAGACGCCCGCGATTTCTCATCATCCACGGTGTGCCAAGGTTTTTACGGAGGCGGAAAGAACCCCTTGATTCGTCTGCCGCATTTTACGGATCATGGCCGGGCAATATACCACCGGGCAACTCGGCCCAAGCCACTCACATCTTTTCGCCGGGCAACCGGCTCGCCTGCTTCACCCAGTCGGAGAACTGCGTTTCGTCGAACGCACCTTCATGGATATCGAGGTAACGAACTTTCGGATGCTTGGACGTGCCGGGCGGCAGAGGCTGCAACGATGCGCCGTTGAGGAAGGTAACTTTGATATATTTCGTAAAACAATGAAGGCTGAGGAACCAGAGGTCGTCCTCCATCCCGTAAAAGGGCGAGTTCCATTTCACGGCCTTGCGCACACCGGGAACAATGCCTTCGATCAATGCGTCGATACGGCTTCCAACCGCACTCTTCCAGCCCGGCATGGCCGCGATATAGGCCCGCACCGGCGCATCGCCGTATCCCTTGGCAATCTGGGGATTGCCACCTGAAAGGAGCTTCGGTGTCGCACCCGGCGGCTCGGCACCGGCAATGTCATCGGCTTCGTCCAACGTCTTGTCGCCCATAACACTTTCCCTCCCGATGTTGCACGGTTTCCTGGCAATCTCGCGGATCCGAACGTAGCAGCTATCGCCGCGAGAATGGCAGCAAAATTCAGCAGAAACAATGCGAGAACCGATCCGCCGATAAAAGCCGACCGGCAAGGATGAAGCCATTTCCGGCGGCCCGATAGCTGTTCAGGTGCCGGAAAGCTGAATGGTCAGTTCTCCATCGGAAAAGCAAAACCAGCTTTTACCCGATCCATCACAACCATAGTCTTGAACCCTTTGATATCGTGGTTCTCATAGAAAAATCGACGTGTGAAGACTTCGTAATCCTCCATGTCCTTCGCCGTGATCACCAGAATGAAATCGGCATCGCCCGTCACGTAATAGCCGATCATCACCTCTTTCGTGGCGCGGATCGCCGCCTTGAATCGATCGACGATATCAGCCCTTTCGCGCTCCAGTGAGACAAGAACGATCATGGTGATTCCACGTCCTGCCGCTTTGGGCGAGACGATGGACACATCCGCCTCGATCACCCCTTGCTCGCGCAGCCGCTTCAACCGTCGTTGGCAGGCTGTCGGTGAAAGATTGACGATCTCTGCCAGCTCTTCCGAGGTGAGGCGATTGTTCTTCTGAACGGCGTCAAGCAGCGCCCGGTCGGCTCTATCGAGCATGGTCATGCAGAAATCCTGCGTTTGATGCGAAAATCAGCACAATACCTGCGCAAATGACGACGTCAATGCAGTAAAGCGCCCGCGCTCCGCAGCTACATTCCCGTATAAACCCATTTGGAGTGACCTTATGAAAGGTATTGTCGCCGCTGCCCTGAAACACCTGCAGCGACCCGATCTGCTGGAGCACCGCGCTTTTCTGACGGGCACCTGGATGGCGCGCGGGAAGACCCTCGGCGTCATCGATCCGGCAACCCACGAACACATCATCGATGTCGCGGATTGTTCGCTTGAAGATGCCGATGCTGCCGTCGATGCGGCAAAGACCGCCTTTCTCGAGTGGCGCGACAGGCTTCCCGCCGAACGTGGTCAAATTCTGCGAGCCTGGGGTAAGCTGATGCGCGATAACGCACAGGACCTCGCTGTCATAATGACGGCCGAACAGGGCAAGCCGCAGGCGGAATCGCGCGGCGAGATTTTCTACGCTGCGAATTTTCTCGAATGGTTTGCCGCTGAGGGTGAGCGCGCCTATGGCGAAACAATTCCGAGCCACCTGCCCGGCAGCCGCCTTTCGGTACACATGCAGCCGCTGGGCGTTACGGTCGCTATCACACCATGGAATTTCCCTTCCGCCATGATTACGCGCAAGGCCGGGGCAGCACTTGCTGCCGGCTGCACCATGATCGTCAAGCCTGCGCCGGAAACCCCACTCTCGGCCCTCGCTTTAGCAAAGCTCGCGCAGGAGGCCGGCATGCCCCCGGGCGTACTCCAGGTGCTGACCGGCGAAGCTGAACCGCTAGCGCGCCGTCTGCTGGAGCACACGGCTGTACGCGCATTTTCATTTACCGGCTCCACTGAGGTCGGGCGCATTTTGCTGACGCAATCGGCTATGACGATCAAGAAAGCCTCGCTGGAACTTGGCGGTCATGCACCGTTCATTCTGTTCGACGATGCCGACCTCTCCAAAGCCGTAAAGGGTTGTATCGGCGCGAAATTCGCAACCTCAGGCCAGGATTGCCTCGCTGCCAACCGGATCTACGTACAGCGAGGGCTCTACAGCCGTTTCGTCGATCAATTCGCCAAGGCGACCACCGAACTCACGGTCGGGCATGGTCTCGAGGCCGGTATCGATATCGGTCCAATGACGCGTCCTTCCGTTGCGGAAAAATGCCGCCAGCAGATTGCACAGGCGCTTTCTTCCGGCGCCCGGCTCGTTTGCGGCGGGCAGGACAGCCCGCTTGGCGGCAATTTCGTCACGCCGACCGTGCTCGCCGATGTCACCGACGACATGCTGATCGCCCGGGAAGAAACCTTCGGGCCGATTGCCGCGATACTGCCGTTCGATGACGAGCAGGAGGTGCTCGCCCGCGCCAATGCCACCGAAATGGGATTGGCCGCCTATGTCTACACCAACGATCTCGGTCGCGCGATGCGTCTGACCGACAGGCTCGAATACGGCATGGTTGCCGTCAATACGCCGAAATTCACCGGAGCCCCGATCCCCTTCGGCGGCTGGAAGCAATCGGGCCTTGGTCGCGAAGGATCGCGCCACGGCCTCTCTGAATATCTCGAAGCAAAATATGTCTGCTTCGGCAATCTCGCTGCCTGAAAGGATCCTTCGCCATGACCGCCAACCTCGATCAGATCGCCGAAATGGACCGCAATTCGGTTCTTCACCCCTTCACGCAACTCAAGGATTTCGCGTCCGGCAAAATGGGCGACCCGACGATCGTCGAAACCGGCAAGGGTATCCGTATCCAGGACGCGCATGGCAGGCAGTTGATCGACGGCTTTGCGGGCCTCTATTGCGTGAACGTCGGTTATGGTCGCACCGAGGTGGCCGAGGCCATTTCGCGCCAGGCTTATCGGCTCGCCTACTATCATTCCTATGCCGCGCACACGACGGATGAGTTGGCGATCCTCTCCGACCGTCTCGTGAAAATGGCGCCTGGCAAGATGAGCAAGGTGTTCTACGGCATGTCGGGTTCCGATGCCAACGAAACGCAGGCCAAGCTCGTCTGGTACTACAACAACCTGCGCGGCAAGCCGAACAAGAAGAAAATCATTTCCCGCGAACGCGGCTATCACGGCTGCAGTGTCGTCGCCGGATCCATGACCGGCATGAGCTTCTATCATGATCACATGGACCTGCCGCGCGCGGGCATTCTGCATACCGGATCGCCGCATCACTACTGGGGCGCCCAGGCAGGCGAAACGGAACTGGAGTTCTCCAGACGCCGCGCGGAAGAGCTTGAAACCATGATTCTGCGCGAAGGTCCGGACACGATCGGCGCCTTCATCGCCGAGCCGGTGCTTGGAACCGGCGGTATCACGCCGCCGCCGCAGGGATATTGGGAGGAAATCCAGAATGTTCTCAAAAAATACGACATCCTGCTGATCGCCGATGAGGTCATCACCGGATTCGGACGAACCGGCTCGATGTTCGGATCCCAGCATTATGGCATCGAACCGGATCTTGTCACCGTCGCCAAGGGCCTGACCTCGGCGTATTTCCCTCTCTCCGGGGCAATCGTCGGAGAAAAGGTCTACAGGGTTCTCGAGGAAGGGGCGGACCGCGTCGGCGCCTTCTCTCACGGCTATACGTATTCCGGCCATCCGATCGGAGCCGCGGCAGCCAACGCCGTCCTCGATATCGTCGAGAGGGAGGACCTGCCGGGCAATGCCCGTACAGTCGGCGCCTATTTCCAGGAACAGCTGAAGGCGAAATTCGCTCAACTTCCCATTGTTGGTGAAGTGCGTGGCGTCGGGTTGATGGGCGCAATCGAGTTTGTGGCGGATCGCGAAAAGAAAGTGCGTTTTGCTCCCGGCCTCACCGTCGGTGCGCGTGTCTCGAAGGCGGCGCGAAATCTCGGACTTATTGCGCGCGCCATGCCCCATGGCGACATTCTGGGCTTTGCGCCGCCGCTCGTAACCACGAAGGAAGAAATCGACGAGATCGTCGCCATCGCCGAGGCAGCCGTCCGCACCGTCATGGATGAACTGGTGCAGGCTGGCGAAAAGATCTGATGCAGGCGAACCTGCCGGGCGGGATTTATATCGTTTGTCGACCGCCTGTTTCAGGGAACAATCACGATGACGGTGATTATTCCTGAAGCAATCGTCGGCTTGCGATGCATAATGCTTCATCTTTTTGGATGAGCATGCATAATGTCATGAAATAATCGTCCCGCAAACGAGACAATTTCATGCATCGTCAAGCCAACGCACTCGCCTCCGACCTTATTCCCGCGACGAAGCCGGTCGAATGGCGACCAAGTCTCGCCAGACAGAAGGGGGAGACCAAACATGCGGCCCTCACGGAGCGCATCATCGCGGATATCGATGCCGGCGTGCTCAAGCCGATGGATCGCATGCCGACCCATCGGGACTTGGCCCGCGAACTCAGCCTGTCCGTTCAGACCGTCAGCCTCTCCTATAAGGAGGCGGAACGGCGTGGCTATCTAAGCGGCGAGATAGGTCGCGGCACCTTCGTCAAGGCGCGCGTGACGGATCGCGCCGGACGTATGATGCTCGACCACAGCCCCCACGAAGTGCTCGACCTTTCCATCGTTCGCGGCGTTTATCTCGATGCGCATGAAAACGCCTCTCGCGACATCCTTCGCGAACTCGCAGACAGCGACAATGCGGAATTCATGCGTCCCTGCCGTCCGATTGCAGGTCTTGACCGTCACAGGCAAACGGCACGCATCTGGCTGCGCACGCTCGGCGTCACGGCCCCAGCCGAGCGTATCCTCGTCACCAATGGCGCGGCCCATGGTATTTTTCTCGCCTTGAGCTGCATTGTTCGTTCCGGCGACGTCATCCTGTGTGAAAACCTCACCGATCACGGCATCATCGGACTTTCAAGCATATTGGGGTTCAGCCTCAAGGGCCTGCCTACCGATGACGAAGGCATTTTGCCGGGTGCACTCGAAGCCGCATGTGCGGCTGGCGGCGTTCGGGCGCTGGTGCTCGTCCCCACACTCAACAATCCAACCGGTCATATCTCGGGCGCGGGGCGCAGGCGCGAAATAGCTGCGATCGCCGAACGTTACGGCATTTTTGTCATCGAAGACGAGGTCTACCGCCCGATGATAGAGGAGGAGCTGCCGTCGATCACTGAGATGTTGCCCGATCTCGGCTTCTTCGTCACGAGTTTTACCAAAACGGTGCTGACCGGCCTGCGTGTCGGCTACCTCGTCGTTCCGCCCGCCTATTCCATTCGTGCCGCTTCCATCCTGCGCGTATCGAGCTGGAGCGCCACCTACCTGATCGGCGAAATCGCTACGCGCTGGGTCGAAAACGGCACCGCGCAACGGCTGCTTCAAATCCAGCGCGACGAAGCGCGTGCGCGCCAAAATATTGCGACGGAAATCCTGCGCGATCATATCGCCTCCAGTCATCCGCTCTCCCTCTGCGCATGGCTGAAGGTTCCGCCGCACTGGACCGAGGAAGGCTTGGTGCGCTCCCTCACCAACCAGAATGTCGCAGTCACCCCCTCCGATCCATTCATCGCCGGACCGGGCCACGGCGGCGGCATTCGTGTCTGCCTTGGCGGACGCATGAACCATGCGAGCCTGGCCAAGGCCCTGATGATCGTGCGCCAGGCTTTTGAACAACTGCCGCCCGTCTACGACATCGGTTCGATCGGCTAGCCCCACGGCAATCATTGAATCATGACAATATAATAATTGACATGATTTTACTTCGCTCCCAACATGACAATCATGAACAGCGAAGTTCCAACCATATTCACCGAAGAGAGATCGCCGCCAGTCGTGCTGGCGGATATCGAACGGGCTGCGGCGCGTATCGCCGGTAGAGTGACGCGCACCCCGCTCGTTCGCTCGCGCGCCCTGTCCGAACGCACTGGCCAGCATGTTTATCTCAAGCTTGAAACACGCCAGCCAACGGGCGCCTTCAAGCTGCGCGGCGCGATGAACGCCATCCTGTCGCTCGATGAGGCGGCGCGCACGCGCGGTCTCGTCACGGCGTCAACCGGCAATCATGGTCGCGCCGTCGCCTTTGCGGCGCGCGAACTCGGTGTGCCGGCAACCATCTGCATGTCATCGCTCGTTCCCGCCAACAAGATCGAAGCGATCCGCGCGCTCGGGGCCGAAGTTCACATCGTCGGCACCTCGCAGGACGATGCGCAGGAGGAGGTTGAGCGTCTGGTCGAGAGGCTTGGCCTCACACAGATCCCGCCTTTCGATGATCCGCACGTCGTCGCTGGTCAGGGAACGATCGGGTTGGAAATTGTCGAGGATCTGGCCGATCTCGCAACCGTTCTCGTTCCACTTTCCGGCGGTGGTCTCGCCGGTGGCATCGCCTGCGCCGTCAAGGCATTAAAGCCACAGGCGCAGATCGTCGGCATCTCCATGGAGCGGGGGGCGGCCATGCATGCGGCGATAGCCGCCGGCAGGCCCGTCCCGGTCCGCGAAGAGGAAACGCTGGCCGATTCGCTTGGCGGCGGCATCGGTCTTGCAAACCGTGTCACCTTCGCGCTTTGCCGCGATCTTCTCGATGACATCATCCTCCTTACCGAAGACGAGATCGCAGCCGGTATCCGCCATGCTGCGCGCGAAGAACACATAACGGTCGAAGGTGCTGGCGCGGTCGGCATCGCCGCCATCCTTTCAGGCAAGGTCGAACTTTCCGGGCCAACCGCCATCATCGTGTCAGGTGGAAACATCGACCCGCAGCTTCATCAAAAACTCGTCGGGGGAGCAACAGCATGAGCCGCATCAGCATACTGATGGAAAAGGACCTTCGTGCGATCGTGAGGCTCGACCGTTCCGCAGTCGATTGCGTCGAACAGGCATTTGCGGCGCTCGCCACGAAACCCGTCGCCATGCCACCGATCCTGCGCCTCGACATTCCGGAATTTCGTGGCGAAGTAGACGTAAAAACGGCCTATGTGCCCGGTTTCGACGGTTTCGCCATCAAGATAAGCCCCGGTTTTTTCGACAATCCCAAGCTCGGCCTGCCGAGCCTCAACGGGCTGATGATCCTCTTCAGCGCGAGAACGGGTTTGGTCGAAGCCCTTCTTCTTGACAATGGCTATCTTACCGACGTGCGCACGGCAGCGGCCGGCGCGGTAGCCGCACGACATCTGTCGCGTGAGAATGCCTCCGTCGCAACGATCTTCGGCGCAGGCATGCAGGCGCAGCTCCAGCTTGCGGCATTGATGCTGGTGCGCCCGATCGGATCGGCGCGCATCTGGGCACGCGATCACGCCAAGGCGCAGAAGCTTGCCAGCGATTTTGCCCGCGAATACGGCATCGAAGTTGCTGCCATTGCCGATCCACGCCAAGCCGCGCGGGGTGCCGATATCATTGTCACCACGACGCCGGCCGAAAAGCCGATCGTTCTGGCGGACTGGCTTGAACCGGGCCAGCATCTGACCGCGATGGGATCGGACGCCGAACACAAGAATGAAATCGATCCTGCCGTATTCGCGCGGGCTGACTACGTCGCCGATCGCCTCACGCAAACACGCATTCTCGGTGAATTGCACCATGCGATCAAGGCTGGCGTGGTCAAGCCGGACCGGGAATTCGCCGAACTCGGAGCCGTCGTCACCGGCAAGGCGACCGGCCGCGTCAATGCAGATGCAATAACCTTTGCCGACCTTACGGGCACCGGCGTGCAGGACACCGCAATCGCAAATCTGGCCTTCACCCGCGCGAAAGACCAAGGAAGCGGTCAGATCGTTGAAAATGAGATAAAAATGGGAGATGCAGCTTGAGCGCGACGCTGAACTTTACATCCGAGGAATATGCCGAGCGCCTCGCCAAAACCCGCCGCGCCATGGAGGCAGCCGGTATCGATCTTCTGATCGTCACCGATCCGTCCAACATGCACTGGCTTACCGGTTACGACGGCTGGTCCTTTTACGTGCACCAGTGCGTCGTGGTGCCGCCGAGCGGCGAGCCTATCTGGTACGGCCGCAAGCAGGACGCCAATGGCGCCAAGCGAACCGCCTATCTTGGCCACGACAACATCATCGGCTATCCCGATCACTACGTTCAGTCGACCGAGCGCCACCCGATGGATCTGCTTTCGCAGATCATCGATGAGCACAAATGGTCGCGCCTCGCGGTCGGTGTCGAGATGGATAACTACTATTTCTCGGCTGCCGCCTTCGCATCTCTCCAGAAGCATTTGCCGAATGCCCGCTTCAAGGACGCAGCAGGGCTGGTCAACTGGCAGCGCGCCGTCAAGAGCCCGACCGAACTCGATTACATGCGCAAGGCCGGCAAAATCGTTGAATTGATGCACAAGCGCATCGTGGATGTCGTCGAACCCGGCATGCGCAAGTGCGATCTTGTCGCCGAAATCTACGATGCCGGCATTCGCGGCACATCCGAATTCGGCGGCGATTATCCCGCGATCGTCCCGCTTTTGCCATCGGGCGCAGACGCTTCCGCCCCTCACCTGACCTGGGATGACAAGCCGATGCGGACCGGCGAAGGCACGTTCTTCGAAATTGCCGGCGCCTATAAGCGCTATCACTGCCCGCTATCGCGCACCGTATTTCTTGGCAAGCCGACACAGGCTTTCCTCGATGCAGAAAAGGCGACACTCGAAGGTATGGAGGCCGGCCTGTCCGCGGCCAGACCCGGCAACACCTGCGAGGACATCGCCAACGCCTTCTTCGCGGTCTTGAAAAAATACGGGATCATAAAGGACAATCGCACCGGTTATCCGATCGGCCTCTCCTATCCGCCGGACTGGGGCGAGCGCACCATGAGCCTGCGCCCGGGCGACCGCACCGAACTGTTGCCCGGCATGACCTTCCATTTCATGACCGGTCTCTGGCTCGAAGATATGGGGCTCGAAATCACCGAAAGCATCGCGATCACCGAGACAGGCGTCGAGTGCCTGTCAAACGTGCCGCGCCAGCTGTTCGTGAAGGGATGAGGCCATGCTGACCAGCGCCCCGCGCCCTTCACCTATTACGCCTTCCGTGGATTTTAACGCGAAGGGCGTCCAACACGGCCATCTGCGCCTGCCCTACAGCCGGGACGACAGCGCCTGGGGCTCGGTCATGATTCCGATCTGCGTCATCGCCAATGGAGAGGGCCCGACCGCACTTCTCATCGGCGCCAACCATGGCGACGAGTATGAGGGGCCCGCAGCCCTGTTCGAACTGGCGCAGACACTGGATCCGTCACAGGTCAGCGGGCGCATCATCATCGTTCCGGCGCTGAATTATCCGGCATTTCGGGCAGGCACGCGCACCTCGCCAATCGACCGGGGAAACCTGAACCGCAGCTTTCCCGGTCGCCCGGACGGCACGGTGACGGAAAAGATCGCCGATTACGCCACCCGCCATTTGATACCTTTGGCCGATATCGTGCTCGACTTCCATTCGGGCGGTAAGACGCTCGACTTCCTGCCCTATGCCGCGGCGCACGGGTTGCCCGACAAGGATCAGGAAGCGCTGTGTTTCGAAGCGGTGGCAGCTTTCGCCGCTCCCTATTCGATGAAAATGCTGGAGATCGACGCGGTCGGCATGCTGGACACGACGGTCGAGGAGATGGGCAAGGTCTTCGTCACCACCGAGCTTGGCGGAGCGGGAACGGCAAGTGCCCGCACCATCGATATCGCCCGGAAGGGAAGCCTCAATGTCCTGCGCCATGCCGGGATCCTGACGGGCAGCCCGGATATTCAACCGACCCGCTGGCTGGACATGCCGTCGAACGACTGCTTCACTTTCGCGCAAGATGACGGGCTGATCGCCTTTGCCCGCGATCTTGGCGACGCGGTCAGGACGGGCGAGATCATTGCCAGCGTTTACCCTGTCGGGAGGACAGGTGTTGCGCCGATCGACTATCGCGCCGCCATGGACGGACTGCTTGCGGCCCGTCACGTGCCCGGTCTCATCAAGGCCGGAGACTGCCTTGCCGTCATAGCGACGGTTACGGAGAAAATTTAACCCCGAGAACATCGCGAGATCCGAAAACGGACCGCGAAAAACACCAACCAGAGGAACATGACATGTGCATCATCAAAATCGCCGGGCTTTGCGCCCTCACTCTTGGCATCGGCATCACGTCTGCCGGCGCTCTTACTGTCGAAGAGGCCAAGGAGCAGGGGTTCATCCGCGCTGCGACAGCCAACGAAGTCCCCTACTCCTATATGCAGCCGGACGGCACCTCCGCCGGCATCGGCCCGGACGTGGCCAACGCCGTGCTCAAATCCATGGGCATCGAGGAGGTCAACTGGACGGTGACACCTTTCGGCACTCTTATTCCCGGCCTTAAGGCCCGTCGTTTCGACTTTGCTGCCGCCGAGCAGAACATTTCGCCCGAACGCTGCAAACAGGTCGCATTCACCGAGCCGAACTCGTCTTATGGCGAAGGCCTTCTGGTGAAGAAGGGCAATCCGAAGGGTCTGACGACCTACGCCGATATTGCGAAAGACCCATCATTGAAAGTGGCCGTGGTTTCGGGCGCCAACAATGTCGACTTCCTGCGCGCGGTCGGCGTCAAGGACGAGCAGATCGTCTTCATCCCCGCCAACGCCGATGCGATCCCAACCGTGCAGAGCCGGGCCGATGCGTATGCGGCAACTGAATTGACGGTCTCCGAACTCGCCAAGGGCCAGGCGCAGGTCGAGCAGGTCGCACCTTTCACGGATCCGATCGTCAAAGGCGCACCGGTCCGAAACTATGGCGGCTTTGCCTTCCGCCCGGAAGACAAGGCGCTGCGCGACGCCTTCAACGCGGCCCTCATCGAGTTCCGCAAGACGGACGAGTACAACACGATCCTCGGCAAGTATGGCCTGTCCGCGCAGAGCATCGCTGCCGCTGCCGAAAAGCCCGTCGCGGACCTGTGTGCCGGCAAATGACGACAAAGGCGCTCGGTATTGACCGGGCGCCACCCGTTGAAACTGGGACACATCCACATGGACTGGACAGCCTACCTGCCGATGCTCTGGCAAGGTGCTTACGTCACGATGACGATCACGTTGGCGGCGATTGCCGTCGGCGCAGTGCTTGCTTTTGTGTTCGGTATTCTTCGCGTCGAAGGCGGGCCGGTCCTGTCGACAGTCGCGCTGTGTTACACGGAGTTGTTTAGAGGCACATCGCTGTTCGTACAGCTCTTCTGGTTCTATTATGCGCTTCCGTTGGTCGGCTTGAGTTTCGATCCGATCACGACGGGCATTCTGGTGCTGGCCGCACATGCCGGCGGCTATGGGGCGGAAATTGTGCGGGGTGCACTTTCCTCCGTCTCCGTGCAGCAGCTCGAGGCCGCCCGTGCGTTGAATTTCAATCGCTTCCAGACGCTGTTCCGGATCTCCCTGCCGCAGGCAACGGTCGAAATGATGCCCGCCTTCGGCAATCTCGCGATCGAGACGCTGAAACTGTCCTCGCTCGTGTCACTGATCTCGATTGCGGATCTTACCTTCGCGGCTCAGTCGATCCGCAACATTACGCTGGATAGCGCAAGCATCTATTCGATCACGCTCGTCTGCTACTTCGCCATGTCGCTCGTGTTGATGGTCTTCATCCGCGTCATTGAACACTTCGTACGACGCGGCAATGTCTTCCCGCGCGAACGCCATTCGTGAGGGACTTAGCGTTATGATGTATGGCTACGAATGGGATACGACGACCTGGATCACCTATACGGCCTCGATCCTGCCCATCATCCTGATCGGTCTGACCGTCACGTTGAAGGCGGCAGCAGCCGGCTTTGCCATCGCGCTCGTGCTCGGCCTCGTCTTCGCCCTGTTACGCCGCAGCCGTGTCAAGGCGATTTCCTGGCCGACCGCTTTTGTGGTTGAGTTTCTGCGCGACACGCCGCTTCTGGTGCAGCTGTTCTTTCTTTACTACGTGCTGCCGGACTTCGGCATCGTGCTTCCCGCCTTCCTCACCGGAGCGCTGGCGCTCGGCCTGCAATATGCAGCCTATACGTCGGAGGTCTATCGCGGCGGCATCGAAGCGGTGCCCCATGGCCAATGGGAGGCGGCGACCGCGCTCAATCTGACACGCATGCAAACCTATAGCGATGTCATCATCCCGCAAGCCGTTCCACGGATTGTGCCGGCAATGGGCAATTATCTCGTCGCCATGATCAAGGAGACGCCGGTTCTCTCCGTCGTGACCGTCCTTGAGATGATGGGACTTGCCAACATGATCGGCGAACGCACCTTCGAATATCTCGTGCCGCTGACGCTTGTCGGCCTCATTTTCCTTATCCTGACGCTGATCTGCTCCGCGGGCCTCCACCGTTTGCAGAAGGCCCTACCGAAAGCAGGGATACCACTGCGATGATCGAAAACAACAATTCGCCTCTCATTGAATTTTCCGATGTCACTAAACGCTTCGGTATCCTGACCGTGCTCGACAAATTCAATTTCAGCGTTGCGAAGGGGGAAAAGGTAACCCTTATCGGGCCGTCCGGCTCCGGCAAGTCCACGGTCCTGCGCATCCTGATGACGCTCGAGCCTTTCCAGGAAGGAAAGCTGACATTAGCGGGGACCTCCTATCAGGAACCCGGCGGAAAAGGTCCATTTCAGGCCTCGGAGAAACATCTGCGCCAGATCCGCAATCATGTGGGCATGGTGTTCCAGAGCTTCAATCTCTTCCCGCATATGACGGTTCTGCGCAACGTCGTCGAAGCGCCGGTGCGGGTGCTGGGAATGGCACGCGAGGAAGCCGAAGAGCGCGCGACAGAACTCCTTCAGATGGTCGGTCTCGCAGATAAGAAAAATCACTATCCGGTGCAGCTTTCCGGAGGGCAGCAGCAGCGAGTAGCAATTGCACGAGCGCTTGCCATGCGGCCGCGTGTGCTGCTTTTCGATGAACCGACCTCCGCGCTTGACCCCCAACTGGTAGGCGAAGTGCTTTCTGTCATTCGTGACCTGGCGCATGAGCATGATCTGACCATGTTGATGGTGACCCACGAGATGCGTTTTGCCCGGGAAGTCTCAGACCGAGTGTGCTTTTTCGACAAGGGGCGCATCTGCGAACAGGGTTTACCAGAGGAGATATTCGGTGCCCCACAACAGGAGCGGACGCGTGAATTCCTTTCTTCTATTTTGGGTTAGACAGTGATGGCGTGCTGAACTCTGGCGGCGAAAAGGCAGGCACAGAACGCGCGCCGTTGCAGTTGCACGGCCGTTGCCTGCCATCGCCGGAAAACTCAAATTCAGCTCGCTACCGTCGCTGTGATAGCTTCAGACCTGTTCTTAGGGTTTCCGATCAAAGGTAATTCTGCGAGCGCTTGCCGCAGTGCGATCGCGTCCCACGGCGTATGTTCCGTGATACCCAGGCCGACCACATCGACCTCAGTTGCAACATCGGCCAGCAGACCGACAATCTGCTGCAGCGTCATGCGGCCAGCAGGAATATCGTCGTCGGTTGGAGCAGTCGCGCCGGGTTTCGAAAAAGTCAGCGACCGAAACAGGTTGGCATCTAGGACGTCCAGATCGAAATGCACCGCAACGCGTTTTGCCCCTGTTTCCCGTAGCCAGGCAATGACAGGCTCGCTGCCGCCGGCAAGCTTTTCAGGCCCGATACGCTGAATGTCCAGGCGCTCAGCAAGCTCGTCTTCGAAATTTTGCAATTCGGAAAACTTGTCTGGAAGCCTCCGCCAACCTGCGATCAACGCATTGCCGGGCTTGATCGGCGTTTTCACCGCCGACAGAAATTCTTCGTCGCCCTGCCCCATCAGGCTACCGAGCACATGCGCGTGCGAGTTGGGAAAGACCTTGTCGGAGAACAGGTCGCTATGTGCGTCGATCCAGAGCACGGCGAGGTCTCCGCCATATCGCTCGTTCAAATACGCGAAGGGTGCCAAATCCACACCGCAATCTCCACCAAGCACGACAATACGGTCCGGCTGATGTTGATCGATCCGGCGGCGAGCGTCCTTGAACTGCTTCACGACCACGTCACGCGCCAGAATACCGTCATGGATCTCCAGAGGTTTCCCGTCCGGCTCCGCCACCGCGACTTCCTCGACCGGCCCATCGGCATCAGGCGCGAGCCACGCCAAAAGTCTTGCACCCAACATGTATGAGGGGTCACCCCCGCCCTGCCATTGCGGAAAGAGCAGGCGAAGCGTTTTTTCGCGTTTCATGGTGTTATCCTTTGCGTTTCGATCCGCATCATTTGGCGATTGTCGGCATCGCATTCCATGGTCTATTGGGGAAAATTAGGATACATAGAATGCAACAAAACGACGCGAATACGGAGACCGGATGGCAGGTACGAACATCAACGACATTGCGGTGTTTATGGCTGTGGCTGACGCAGGCAGCTTTTCCGCAGGCGCAAGGGTGTCTGGCCTTACCCGTTCCGCTGCGGGAAAGGCGGTATCGCGACTTGAGGACAGGCTCGGTGTCCGCCTGTTGAACCGGACGACCAGGGCGTTGAGCCTTACGGATGAGGGCCGCTCTTTTCACGCACATGGTCAGCGCATAATCGATGCTGTGGATCAGGCGGAGGCGAGCGTTTCGAGCCCGGCTGGTGTACCTCGCGGCATACTTCGGCTATCGGCGCCGCACGCCTTTGGTCAGCGTGTCATCATGCCTTTCATAGAAAGATTTCTCGCTCAGTGGCCGGAGACGCAAATCGAAGCGAGCTTTACCGACCGGTTGGTCGACGTCGTGGGAGAAGGTTTTGATCTCGTCATCCGCTTCGGCAGCGCCTCGGTCGATAGCCGACTGGTGTCGCGCGTTTTGGCGCGCGACCGATATTTGCTCGTCGCATCAGCGCATTACGTGGATCGATACGGAAAGCCGAGCAATCTCGATGAACTGGCAAAACATCCGTGCCTTGCTTTCAGCAGTCGCGGGCACAGGCAACAGTGGCGCTTCACGGACGCGGAAGGGCGTTGGTTTTCCGCGCCGGTTCGAAGCCGCCTGAGGCTGGATAGCGGGGAGGCCTTGCACAACGCGATCGGTCGCAACCTCGGGATAGGCCTGATGCCGAGCTTCCTTGTGGCGGAAGACATCCACTCAGGCCGTTTCGTTCACATCCTGCCGGAAGTACCGACGGAGACGGTGGAGATTAGTGTCCTATATCCAGACCGCCGGCTTCTCGACCCAAGAGTCCGGCAATTCATCGACCTTCTGGCGTCCGGCCTGCGTCTCTGATGACACTGGATAAGTTCCCGCGTAATGGTGCAGTTTACTTGAGGCGGCCCCAGGTCTTGAAGAGATACGAACCACCATACTCGAGATGAGCTACAGGCGAGACTCGATGTTTAACACCAGCTTTTTCAGCAATGCTGCGAGATTATCGCGCTCCTCGCGATCGAGACCCTGCAGAAAATCCAGTTCGCTTGCCATGTCCTTGCGAAAGGCCCTCTCGGCCAGTTCGATGCCGGCGGGCATGAGGCAAACAATGACGCTTCGCCCGTCACGCTCAGATTTTCTGCGTTCGATGAGGCCCGCTTTCTCCAAGCGGTCAAGTCGATGCGTCAGGCCGCCCGATGAGAGCATCAACGTCGTGTACATTTCCGTCGGCGTCAACTGGTAGGGCGGACCCGACCGGCGCAATGTCGCGATGACGTCGAACTCGCCGCGATCAAGACCGAACCCGGCAAATGTTTCCTCAATGGACGGCGCCACCAGATTGCAGAGCCGTTTTGCCCGCCCGAGGATAGTCATCGGTTCCGTGTCGAGATCAGGTAATTCCCGCGCCCATTGGGTGCGAAGCCGATCGACATGATCTTCCCTGCCGTCGTCGATAGACCCGCGCGTTTTCGCATCCGGCATCGCCTGCATCATCTCACCTGACCCCGTCATCTCCAATCCGCGAACCATATACGGCTTGGGTCGCTCCGGAAAGATATCTTTGCAAGAAGACAAATGTCTTGACGAGAAGATAATTCCGGAATATATCTTCTCACCAAGATAGTTTCATCGTCAGGAGGAGATCACGATGTTTTCTGTTCGTCGCCATCATGAACCCGAGCCCGGCGCGAGCCGAACAGTGCGTTACGAGGGCTGCGAATACGGGAGTGCCGTATCGATCTTTCTGGTCAACGCCGATCCGGGTCGCGGTCCCGATCTGCACGTTCACCCCTATGCCGAGACGTGGATCGTGCGCGAAGGCGAGGCTGAGTTCACGATCGGCGACCACAAGGCGCGCGGCTCGTCCGGCGACATCGTCGTCGGGCCTGCGAATATCCCCCATCGCTTCGAAAATGTCGGCAGGGAACGACTGGAAATCATTTGCATCCACCCGAGCACGACCTTCGAGCAGACTTTCCTGTAATCCGTTCAAACTTGAGGAGAAAGACAATGGCCAAAACGATTTTCGTGAACCTTCCGGTGAAAGACCTGACAGCTTCCACCGCCTTCTATCAGGCGATCGGTTGTGAGAAGAATGAGCAGTTCTCCAACGAAGATGCGAGCTCGATGGTGTGGTCGGATACGATCACATTCCAGCTTCTGCGGCACGACTACTACAAGACCTTCACCGACAAGCCGGTCGCCGACGCCCACGCGACCAACGGCATGATGATCGCGCTTTCCCGCGAAAGCCGTGAAGAGGTCGATGCCATGGTTGAGGCCGCCGCAAAAGCGGGCGGGCAAGCGGATGTTCGCGAGCCACAGGATATGGGTTTCATGTATCTCCGCACTTTCGCCGACCTCGATGGCCATGTTTTTGAGCCAGCCTATATGGATTTGAGTGTTGACGGCTAACATGACAAAGGGCGATTGACCGCAGCGGGAATGACGAGAGAGACGATCGTTTCGCGTTGTCACAACGCATCCGACCGCAACTCTCGTCATACATGCTGTGATTATCCTCGAATGCTCGGCACCGGCGTATTGAGCAACTGCTGCTCCCACAAATACGCGATGCCGCTGCCGGCGGCATGTTGCTTGAGCACGTCCGTCAGCTCTGCGGCGTGCGCGGTTCTGGCCCAGTCACGTTGCCATTCGGAGGCCAGCGCCAGCCAGGTCATCATGTTCGCACCAGCCGCGATCATGCGCTGGATGGCGACTTCATGAGCCTCGACCGAAGTCCCGCCCGAGGCGTCGGTGATGACCGTGACATCCCAGCCTTCGCCCAGCGCCTGGATCACCGGCATCGCGACGCAAACCTCGGTCCATAGGCCGGCAATGATGAGTTGCTTGCGGCCTGTCGCCTTGACAGCATCCACCACCTTCCGGTCCTCCCAGGTATTGATGAACGTCCGGTCGATTACCTCCTGGCCCGGGAATACATCGGTGATCTGAGGAAAAATGAGTCCGCCCCGGTCCGCGATTACACTTGTCAAAATGGTAGGCACACCAAACGCCTTGGCTGCCTTTGCCAGAGCCGTCGAATTGTTCACCACCATATGCGGATCGTGGCTGTTCAGGTTCGTGAGCTGGTACGGCTGGTGGTCGATGAGAACGAGTACGGAATCTTCAGGACGAAGAAGTGAATCAAGGCCGTTACGAAAGGTCATGAATACATCCTATGCTAGCGTCGTTGGTGAATAGGGCTTCGAACGGGACATGCGCGGAGTTCCGCGCTCCCGGACGGCCAAAACTTGTCATCCCCATTTGTGATGCGGTAGTACTCTTTGCCGTTAAGCTGTGTCGCAAAAACGGGAACGCTGACTTGGACATCGTCGAGCTTGAAACCTTTGTGGAAGTTGCCGATGCCGGCGGAATTTCAGCCGCGGCGCTTCGCTTGGGCGTCTCCAAGTCTATGGTCAGCAGACGGCTCATCCGGCTTGAGCAGGAACTTGGCGTCCAGCTCCTTGCAAGGACGACCAGGGGCGCGGCTCTAACCGAAGCCGGGGCGACATTCCGGGACTATGCCGCCAGAGCCTGCGCGGAAATCGACGTCGCCAGGGAAACCATTCTGCCCGCCGGCGAGCTTCGCGGTCGCCTGAGGGTTGCCGCACCGCTGTCCTTTGGTCCAACCCATTTCGCTTCCGTGCTGGCGGAAATGGCACGACGCCACCCTCTCCTCCACATTCACACATGCTACAGTGATCACGTCGTCGATCTCATCGCAGAAGGCTACGATTGTGCGATACGGCTCGGTTTTCTTCCGGATTCCAATTTGATCGCCAAACGCGTCGGACCGATCCGCGGTAAAGTTGTTGCAAGCCCGGACTACATCAGGGCTCATGGAGCGCCCGAAACGTTGCAGGAGCTGTCCGACCATCAGGCGCTGATGCAGGGCACAGAAACCTGGCAACTTATGGATGGCGATAAACCAGTAACAGTCCGCCCCCAGGGGCGCTTCAAGGCCGACAACGGGAGCGCTCTCGTCGCCGCCGCCCTCGCAGGGCTCGGGATCGCGTACCTGCCCGACGGCCTCATCCATGAGCATATTGCTTCCGGTGCGCTCGTTCCCGTCATGACACGACATCCGGTCCCTTCGGCCGGCATCTATGTTGTCCGCCCGCCGGCACAACACCCCGCGCGGAAGATCCGGGTCCTGACCGAGATGCTGATCGAGTGCTTCGATGACGGTACCGCCCCGGGAGCATAGCCCGCCGATTTATCGCCGCGGCTGCCCGGCGGTAAAAGGTTCTCAGAACAAAACGCCACTACGGCGTGATGATGTCTCTGCGGGTTCTACCAACGCCCGCAAACCCTTGTTTCAGAAAACAAAATGATCAAGGCCGCACCGAGGTGCGGCCTCAACGCGATTATTGGCCTGGCGCGGCGAATGGGGGATAATCCGTATAGCCTGCGGCACCACCGCCATAGAGCGTGGCCGGGTCCAACGCCGCGAGGGGCGCGAGCATCTTCAGACGGTCCACCAGATCCGGATTGGCGATAAACGGCCGACCGAAGGCGAACAAATCCGCCGTGCCATCGGCGAGATGCGACGTCGCAAGTTTGAGATCATATCCGTTGTTGGCGATATAGGTGTTGCGGAAGCGACGGCGAAGCGATCCGAAGTCGAACGGTGTGACATCGCGCGGCCCACCGGTGGCGCCCTCGACAACATGAATGTAGACGATGCCAAGAGCGTCGAGCTGATCGACGATGTAATCAAATTGCGTCTGGGCGTCGCTGCTCGAAACGCCGTTGGCAGGCGAGACCGGCGAAATCCGAATGCCGGTGCGCGCGGCACCGATTTCCCCGACAACCGCTGCCGTGATTTCCAGCATCAGGCGGGCGCGGTTTTCAACGGAGCCGCCATAGGCGTCCGTGCGGACGTTGGCGCCGTCCTTGGCGAACTGGTCGAGCAGATAGCCGTTCGCCCCGTGAATCTCGACGCCATCGAAACCGGCCGCAATGGCGTTCGCAGCTGCCTGCCGGAAGTCCTCGACAATCCCCGGAAGCTCGTCGACTTCGAGGGCACGGGGTTGCGAAACATCAACGAAGGCATTGTTGACGAATGTCTTTGTCTCAGCCCGTATTGCTGAAGGTGCAACCGGTGCTGCGCCGTTCTCCTGAAGGTCAACATGGCTGATGCGGCCGACGTGCCAGAGTTGCAGGAAAATCCGGCCGCCTTTCGCATGCACGGCGGCGGTAACCTTGCGCCAGCCCTCGATCTGGGCCTGGGTATAGATGCCGGGCGTGTCCTGGTAGCCCTGTCCCTGCTGCGATATCTGCGTAGCCTCGGAGATGATCAACCCGGCCGAGGCGCGCTGGCCGTAATATTCTGCGGTGATATCTCCCGGTACGAAACCCGGGCCAGCGCGATTGCGCGTCAAAGGCGCCATCACGATACGATTGGAGAGGGTCAATGAGCCAAGAGTATAGGGCTCGAACAGCGATTTGATGGTCATAATTCACCTGTGGTGTGCCGCCGTAGCGGTCTATATCTGCTAGATCGCCTGATGCTCAGGCGACCGTACGGTACCGCTCGGCTGGCTGTGCGTTGCCGAAATTGACAAGCATGGCCTGACGTGCGGCTTCAAGCGCATCCCACTGACCCGCGTCGGGAAGCGGCGGTATGGTCACCGGCTCGCGGCGGTCGAAGCCGACCAGCGCCGCATCGACCAGATCATCCACCTCCATGACGTTGGAGAGCGCATTGACGTCGGCGCCGACATGCTCCCAGATCTCGGTGCGTGTCGTGGCGGGAAGGACAGCCTGGACGTAAACGCCCTTCGGTCCCAGTTCGAGGCTCAACCCCTGCGACAGAAACAGCACAAAAGCTTTGGTCGCACCGTAGACCGTCATGCCGAATTCCGGCGCCAGACCGACCACGGAGCCGATGTTGACGATCGCCCCCTCGCCGGACTTCGCAAGCCGCGGGGCGATGGCGCTGGCAAGCCGCAAAAGTGCGGTCGTGTTGAGCGCAACCAGCCGGGCGACGACATCGGTGCTCTGCTCGATGAATGTTCCGCCGATGGCCGTTCCGGCATTGTTGACCAGTATCCCAATACGGGCGTCATCGCGCAGCCGCGTCTCTACCGTCGCAAGATCAGCAGGTTGCGTAAGATCTGCCTGGATGATGTCGACTGCCACGCCATGCTTCTGACGAAGACGGCCTGCTAACGCCTCCATTCTTACTGCGTCTCGGGCAACCAGCACGAGGTCGTGTCCACGCCGCGCGAACCGCTCGGCATAAGAAGCTCCGATACCGGTGGAGGCACCGGTGATGAGGACTGATGGAATTGCGGTCATGGCATTGCTCTTTTCGCTGATGGGGCCTATATTCATGACGATCATCATGATTAAATCTAAATATGATGACCATCATGTAAATGTCAATGATGCCGGTGGAGAATTTTAAAAATGAAAGTCAGTCGAGAACAGATGGCGGAGAACCGCCGCCGAATTCTGGAGGTTGCCAGCCGACTGTTTCGCGACAAGGGGTTCGACGCGGTCAGCGTGGCGGAGGTAATGAAAGCCGCCGGTCTCACTCATGGCGGCTTCTATGGGCATTTCAACTCGAAGGACGATCTGGTCGCACAGACGCTCGCCCATGTCCTTGCTGCGGATGCGGGCGTAGAAGGTGATTTTCGCGCTTATGTCGGTTCCTATCTTTCGCCGCGTCATCGTGACAATGCCGCCGGTGGTTGCCCAACGGCGGGCCTTGCTGCGGCCATCCGCCACCAGACCCCGGCGGCGCGCTCGACCATGACGGAGGGTCTCCGCTCGCAGATCGACCGGATAGAAAAGTCACTACCGGAGTTGGATCAAACGGACAGGCGAAGCGCAGCAATCGGAAGCTGGGCCGCGATGGTGGGGGCTGTTACCCTCGCCCGGGCGATCGACGATCCGGAATTGTCCGACGAGATTCTCGAGCAGACACGCTTATGGATAGATACGAGCGTCGGTTAGATCGCCGCTTCGACGGATGAAGTGGTTACGGGCATCTTGTAAGGCCCGTGCTCCTCCAGCGCATCTTTCCACTGAAGTCCATGTTTCAAAACGTAAATGATACGCCCATGGTCCTCAAATCATCCAACCGCTGTCGGACTGGGCGCTGCCGCCGTTTTTCGTAGCTGCTTGGCGAAAACCTGCGCGACCGGGTGAAAGTCTCTTGGGGCGTCGATACGGCGCCCGATCCGAACGTGGCCCGGGCTCCAGCACTCGAAGACGACGAGCCCATGCAATTCACTGGACCTAAAGTCTTGCCGTTCGTCTTCGTGCGCGATAATGCATTGGTGTGATAAGCACGCAAGGAGGATATCATGGCAACTGGTACAGTTAAATTTTTCGCTCAGGATAAAGGTTTCGGTTTCATTACCCCCGACAATGGCGGTCCGGACGTATTCGTCCACATCTCCGCCGTAGGTTTCGGTGGCGCCCTTCAGGATGGCCAAAAGGTCAACTACGATATCGGGCAAGATCGCAAGACTGGAAAGTCAAAGGCTGAAAACGTCAGCGTCATCTAACCGAGTGAATTTGGCCTCGTCGATTCGACGGGGCCTGCACCTTCGACCACCCGGAACAGACCGTGTAGCGCACTGGTCCTGGTAAGCTCGGCTCTAGAACGGCCGCACCGGCGATATGAATAGAGTCCAAGCTCTTCGATCTGCGCGACGCCTGCATCACTGTCGCGGCAACCGTCATGGTTACAGCTAAATTGCCGACCGCCATCAACCGCCTGCCCCCAGGCAAGGTTGGAAAGAAGGCCGGCGCGGCAACAAAAATGCGTTCCTGTCGCATCAGCCCCCGTACTGGTCGTCCGTGACCTGCTCCATCCAGTCCACCACCTTGCCGTCCTTGACTTCCTGAAGCGCGATATGGGTCATGGCAACATCGGGTGCAGCCCCGTGCCAATGTCTTTCACCGGGTGCGAACCATACGATATCGCCGGGACGGATTTCTTCCACCTGGCCTCCCTCGCGCTGTGCCCAACCGACCCCGGAAACCACGATCAGGGTCTGGCCGAGCGGATGAGTGTGCCAGGCGGTCCGAGCGCCGGGTTCGAAAGTGACCTGAGCGCCCTGCACCCGCTCGGCATCAAACGGGTTGAAAAGCGGGTCGATACGGACCGCACCCGTGAACCATGCTTCGGGGCCTTTGGCTGATGCCCGTGTTCCTGCACGCAGTATTTCCATGGTCAATCTCCTGATTTGGATCGTGTGGCGATTTGAATTGGGAATACCCCTCTTGTCCACTGAGGAATGAAAAATCAGATCAGCCTGAGAGGCTCGAAGGTCTTCTCCGAAGCCCGCAACCATAACCGTTACGAGGGCCATGCTGCTCTTTTGAGGGCATTTTTCAACACTGGCAGCGTTCTTTCCACCCCTCTTCAAGGGTCGCAACAAAAATCGTCCGCAGGATTGACTCATTTGTGAAACCGGTTACATTTACTAATGTAAACGGTTTCATAGTCGATATCCGTTGCTTGGAGGAGCAAATTTTCATGTTTAGACATTTGATGGCTGCCGCCGCGATGGTGCTGGCGGCCGGCACGTCCGTGCACGCGCAGGAACAGAGCTTCAAGATCGGTCTTTCCAATTCGTTCGTCGGCAGCGAGTGGCGCACGCAGATGATCGAGGAAGCCCAGGCTGCCGCGAAAGCGTGGGGCGAAAAGGGCGTCAAGGTCGAAGTCGTCGTTCAGAGCGGCAATGTCGATGTGCAGGGGCAGATCGGTCATATCCGCAATTTCATGAACCAGGGCGTTGATGCGATCCTTATCAATCCCGGCAGCCCGACGGCTTTCGATCCGATCTTCGCGCAGGCGAAAGCACGCAACATTCTCGTTATCGCCACCGATGCCGAAGTTTCTTCGAAGGATGCGATTTATGTCGGCATCGACCAGAAGGCCTGGGCGGCGCAGTCCGCGCAATGGCTTGCGGATACGCTGAAGGGCAAGGGAAGCGTCGTCGCCATTAACGGCATCGCCGGCAATCCCGCCAATGAAGCGCGCGTCGCCGGTTACCGCGAAGTGTTCAAGAAATATCCTGACATCAAGGTGCTGAACGAAGCCAATGCGAGCTGGGATCAGGCGCAGGGCCAGCAGGCCATGCAGAACCTTCTCGCCACCTATCCGGATATCAGCGGCGTCTGGGTGCAGGACGGCATGGCCGATGGCGCATGGCGCGCAATCGAAGCCGCCGGCAAGACCAAGGGCATTGCCGCAACAGGTGAAATCCGCAAGGACTTCATGACGCGCTGGGAAGCCGAAAAATTCAACTCCGGCGCTTCGGTCAATCCTCCTGGTGTGATGGCCAGCGCGCTCAACGTTGCTGTGCTGAAGCTGCAGGGCAAGGAATTCAAGGACGGCATTTTCGGCGGCACCTATGGCAATGCTGTCTATATTCCGATCCCCTTCGTCAGCACCGACAACCTCGCGGACAACATCAAGGCCGCCGATGGCAAGCCGGGCTACTGGTCCGTCACGGCAACCGTGACGCCGGAGCAGGCTGGCGAGTTCTTCAAATAAGACCGGCTTCGGGCTGGCGGTCATTTGCCAGCCCGAATTTCGCAATTTCTTGTGCGGACGACGCGTTCTTTTCCGTCTCCGCCAGTGACGAAACACAATGACAAGCACAATTCGGGGACATGCGATGGCGAACGCTCTGGAAGCGGCCGGCATAACGAAGAATTTTGGCGCCGTGCGGGCGCTTTCCGCCGGCAGGCTGACCGTCGGCCGTGGTGAAATCCACGCGCTGCTCGGCGCGAATGGTTGCGGCAAGAGCACGCTCTGCAAGATCGTTGCGGGCGCGGTTGCGCCGACCAGCGGAACGATCCGGTTCAACGGCGAGGACGTGCGCTTCAGAAGTCCCCGTGACGCCGAAAACGCCGGCATCGCGCTGTTTTACCAGGAACTCAGCCTCATCCCGCAGCTTTCCGTTGCCGACAATATTTTTCTCGGGCGCGAGCCGAAACGCGGCGTTTTCGTCGATAGCAAGGCCTTGAAAACCGAGGCGCGCAAGCTGATTGCGCTTTTCGACGGAGTTGCCGGTAAAGGGCTGGAGCCGGATGCGATCGTTGGCAATCTGCCGCCCGATCAGCGCCAGCTCGTCGAAATCCTCAAGGTCTTCGCTCAGAATGCCAGCCTCATGATCATGGATGAGGCAACGGCAGCCCTCGATGGCCGCCAGTCCCAGCGTTTTTTCGAGATCCTCAGGGCCAAGAAGGCCGACGGCATCTCCACCATCATGATTTCCCACCGGCTCGATGAGGTTTTCGCGGTCTGCGACCGCATCACCGTCATGCGTAACGGCGCGACCATCTCCGAACTCGACACAACCGCCACCACCCGCGAAACCGTCGTGCACGACATGGTCGGTGATGTCCGCGCCGCGCCCGCCCGCCAGCAGGGACGCGCAGGCGCAGCGCCCAGCCTGAAGGTAACGGATGTTGCGGGCGAGGGCGTTCGCGGTGTCACTCTGGAAGCCTATCCGGGCGAAATCATCGGCTTGGCCGGCCTGCAGGGTCAAGGCCAGTCTGCCTTGCTGAAGGGCCTGTTCGGCGCCAGCCCCTTTGCCGCAGGGCAAATCCAGTTCGAGGGCCGAGACATCGTTATCGGCAAGCCTTCGCAAGCGGTTCACAGCGGTTTTGCCTATGTGTCGGGCGATCGCGGTCGCGATGCCTCCCTTCAGGGCCGGTCGATCTTTGAAAATCTCGTCGCGGCTCTCATGGTGCGCGAAAAGATGCGGCTGGTCCGGCCCGCGACGCTGAAGCCGCGTGTGCAGAAGGTTGCGGACGATATGAAGACGAAGTTCGCGGGCCTGGACATGCCGATCGGCACACTTTCGGGCGGCAACCAGCAGAAGATCTTCATTTCCCGCTGGCTTGCCACCTCGCCGAAACTGCTGCTGCTCGACGACCCGACCAAGGGCATCGATCTTGGCGCCAAGGCCGATCTCTTCGCGCTGATGCGGCAGCAGGCCGATGCCGGAGCGACCATTCTTTTCTATTCCTCGGAAGATGCGGAAATCCTCGAATATGCCGACCGCATTCTCGTGTTCAACGGCGGGCGCATTTCTGCGGAGCTGACCGGAGCCGACATGACATCCGTAAACATGACCCGCGCCGCCTATGGAGACGCCGCATGAATTCCCTCGGTTTCCTGCGCAAGCAACCCTGGATCATAACCCTTGTCGTTCTCGCAATTCTTATTGCCGTGAACACGGGGTTGCAGCCATCCTTCATTCAGCCGGCGGTTCTGCAGTCGAACCTGACGACGTTTCTTCCTTTGATCCTCGTCGCCATCGGCCAGACCTACGTCATTTTGGCGGGAGATATCGATCTGTCGGTCGGCAGCATCGTGGCGCTGGCGAATGTCGTCACCGTCAGCGTCATTGCGGCGCTTGACGGCACGGCAGGTGCTGTCGTCGCCGGCATGGGAGCAGGGGTCGCAGTCGGGCTGATCTGCGGACTGGTCAATGGCCTCTTCATATCCGGCCTGCGTTTCCAGCCGATCGTCACGACCTTCGCAACGGGGATCATATTCGCCGGGCTTGCGATCTGGGTTCTGCCACAGGCAGGCCTTCCCGTGCCGGAAGCCTATTGGCAGACCTATTCCGGTAGCTTCATCGGCTTGCCATTCGTATTTTGGGTGCTGCTCGCCGGCATTGCCTTTACCCTGATCGTATCGCGCATTCCCTTTCAAACCCATCTGCTGGCCGTGGGCGGCAATCGCACCGGAGCCTTCCAGACGGGTTTGCGCCTCTCCGGTATCCGCATCGGCGCCTACATGATCTCCGGTCTGTTTTCGGCGCTCGCAGCGCTGTGTCTGACGGGCGAAACCGCCTCCGGCGACCCCCTGCTCGGCGCAAGCCTGGCGCTCTCCTCCATCTCGGCGGTGGTTCTCGGCGGCACAGCGCTTTCCGGTGGGTTTGGCAGCTCGACAGGGTCGATTGCCGGGGCGCTGGTTCTTGGCATGATCGGCAATGTGATTTTCTTTGCGGGCTTGCCCTTCGAGTACCAGACATTGGTGCAGGGTTTGATCGTGCTGACGGCGCTTGCCGGCGGCGTTCTGGTGACGAGGCGTTGACATGACCAATCCCGGCTTGCAAATCAAATCCCTCATCACCGATCCCCTGACCATTGCGATTGGCGCGTCAGTCTTCCTGCTGCTGGTCGGCGAATTATTGTCGCCCGGCTTCGCGCAAGGCTCGCAAATCGTGCGGCTGCTGACGATCGCCGCCATTCTCGGCATCGTTGCGGCGGGCCAAAACCTCGTGATCCTCGGCGGACGCGAAGGTATCGATCTGTCCGTCGGCGCGATGATCTCGCTTGGTGCTGTCCTTGCCGGCAATATGATGAACGGCCAGAATGCGGGCATCCCGCTCGCCATACTGGTCGCAGGCGGCATCCCGTTCCTGATCGGTCTGATCAACGGCCTCGGCATCACCTTCGTGCGCATTCCGCCGCTGGTCATGACACTCGGCATGACGGCGGTCATCCAGGGCGGGCTGGTGGTCTATTCGCAGGGCGTTCCATCAGGTGCGGCTGCGCCCCTCTTGGCGGGCTTCATTAACCGTCCGCTCGTTTTCGGCATTCCCGGCGTCCTGTTCGTCTGGCTCGGCATTGCTGCGATCATGCTGTTCGTGCTGCGCAGAACGGCGTTCGGTTTCTCCATTTACGCCATCGGCTCCAATGAGCGGGCGGCGACGCTGATTGGTTTACCCGTGTCCCTGATCCGCACGCTGCTTTACGGCCTGTCCGGCCTGTTTGCCGGGCTGACCGGGGTTTGCGTGATCGGTTATACCGGCACGTCGTTCATTTCCGTCGGCGACCAATATGTTCTTCCGTCGATCATCGCGGTCGTCATCGGCGGCACTTCGCTTGCCGGCGGTGCCGGCGGATATGTCGGAACCATGGCCGGGGCAGTTGCACTCACCATTCTGCAAAGCGTACTGATAACGCTCAACCTCGATGTATGGGCCCGGCAGATCATATTCGGTGTCACGTTACTTGCGCTGATGCTGCTTTATGGCCGCCAAAAGCAGTTGCGTGTGTGATAGATGAGCAAAGAACAAGGTTCGAATATCAGGGAAGTTGCAGCTCTCGCGGGCGTTTCCATCGCGACCGTATCGCGGGCGCTGCAACAACCCGACAAGGTTCGCCCGGAAACCAGGAAGAAGGTTTTCGACGCCGTCCGGCAGGCGAACTTTGTTCCCAACGCCCAGGCCGCGAGCTTCCGGCGTCAATCCAACAACACCGTCATTCTTCTCGTTCGCGATATAGGCAACCCCTTTTATCTCGAAATCTACAAGGGCGTGGAGGAAGCGGCGGGGGAAGCGGGCTTCAAGGTCTTGATGGGCGACGCCCGTAATGACGAGAACCGCGTGGCGACCCATATCGACATGGTCCGGCAGAAACATGCCGATGGCCTTATCCTGATGACCGGCCAGTTTCCTTCAGAGCTTCTCGATCAGGCCGACACGCTGCCGCCGATCGTCATCGCCTCGGAAACCGTGCCAGGCCTCGCTTTGCCCACGGTCAAGATCGACAACCGCGCCGCATCCAAAAACGCCGTGCGTCATCTGATCGAGGCGGGGCACACGAAGATCGCGCATCTTGCCGGCCCCTTCCCGGAAAGTCTGGCGAAAGAGCGTTTCGAGGGCTACCGGGATGCGCTTTCGGAAGCCGGTATCGGCTATTCCGATGAGTTGGTGGTGACGGGCGATTACAGCATCGAAGCCGGCCGCCGTGCGATCGCCGGACTTCTCGAAAGCGGCATCTCCTTCACCGCGATCTTCGCATCGAGCGACCAGATGGCGATTGGTGCCATCAGCGAATTGCGTGGACGCGGGATTTCGGTTCCGGCCGACGTCTCCGTCATCGGCTTCGACGATATCATTTTCGCCAATGCCTTCGAACCGCCGCTGACGACAGTGCGCCAGCCCCGGCAGGAGATGGGCCGGAAAGCCATGGCGCTGATGGTTGACCGGTTGAACGGCAAACGCACGGCCGAAACCATCGTGCTGGACACGGAACTGGTGGTGCGCGGCTCCGTCGCGCCCTGCCGCTCGCCGCACCGGTAAACTGAAATGTGAATGCCCCGAATTGGGAATGCCAATTGGGAATGTAAGGAGCGTACGGATATGAAGACGATCAAAGGACCCGCGATTTTCCTCGCGCAATTTGTTGGGGACAAAGCACCCTTCGACACGCTCGACAATCTCGGCCAATGGGCGGCTTCCCTCGGTTACAAGGGCATTCAATTGCCGACCGATCCCAAGCTCTTTGATCTGGAAAAGGCCGCCGCTTCCAAGACCTATTGTGACGACATCAAGGGCCATCTGGCCGAGATGGGTATCGAGATTACCGAGCTTTCGACCCATATTCAGGGCCAACTCGTCGCCGTTCACCCCGCCTATGACGAGATGTTCGATGGTTTCGCGCCCGCTGAGCTACGTGGCAAACCGCAGGCGCGTCAGGAATGGGCGGTTAATCAGCTGAAGTGCGCGGCGAAAGCCTCCCAGCATCTGGGTCTGAAAAGCCATGCGAGTTTTTCCGGCGCGCTTGCCTGGCCGTTCGTCTACCCCTGGCCGCAACGTCCGTCCGGTCTTGTCGAACTGGCCTTCGCGGAACTGGGTAAGCGCTGGACGCCCATTCTCGATACATTCGAGGAGAATGGCGTCGATCTCTGCTACGAACTGCATCCCGGCGAAGATTTGCATGACGGCGTTACCTTCGAGCGTTTTCTCGAGGTAACCGGCAACCATCCGCGCGCCAACATCCTCTACGATCCCTCGCATTTCGTGCTTCAGGCGATGGATTATCTTGACTTCATCGACATCTATCACGAGCGCATCCGCGCCTTTCACGTCAAGGATGCCGAGTTTAATCCGACTGGCCGTTCCGGCGTCTATGGCGGCTATCAGAGCTGGGTCGACCGGCCGGGGCGGTTCCGGTCGCTCGGTGACGGGCATGTCGATTTCGGCGCGGTGTTTTCCAAACTCACGCAATACGACTTCGATGGCTGGGCCGTGCTGGAATGGGAATGCGCGCTGAAACACCCGGAAGACGGGGCGCGCGAAGGTGTCGGCTTCATTGAAAATCACATCATCCGCGTGACCGAGCGGGCTTTCGACGATTTCGCCAAAAGCGGCGTCGATGATGCCGCCAATCGTCGCCTTCTCGGTCTTTGAAAGGGATAGCCATGTCCTCCGCAACAGCGAAATTTAATAGCCGTCGTATTCGTCTCGGCATGGTGGGCGGCGGTCAGGGCGCCTTTATCGGCGGGGTGCATCGCATTGCGGCGCGGCTGGACGACCGTTACGAACTGGTGGCGGGCGCGCTTTCTTCCGACCCGGCACGCGCCAGCGCCTCGGCAACCCTGCTCGGCATTGCGCCTGAGCGCTCCTATGCTTCGTTTCAGGAAATGGCGGCGGCCGAAGCCGGACGTGAAGACGGTATCGAGGCGGTGGCCATCGTCACCCCCAACCACCTGCATTTCGCCCCGTCCAAGGCGTTTCTCGAAGCCGGCATTCATGTCATCTGCGACAAGCCCGTCACCGCGACGATCGAAGAGGCCAAAGATCTGGCCAAGATCGTCAGGGCGTCCGACCGGCTGTTCATCCTGACGCATAATTACACCGGCTACGCCATGTTGCGGCAGATGCGGGAGATGGTTGCTGATGGAGCCATCGGCAAGCTGCGCCATGTCCAGGCGGAATATGCGCAGGACTGGCTGACCGAAGCGGTGGAAAAGACCGGCGCGAAGGGCGCGGAATGGCGCACCGATCCGAGCCGATCCGGCGCGGGCGGGGCAATCGGCGACATCGGCACCCATGCCTTCAATGCCGCCGCCTTCGTTACGGGTGAGATCCCCAATAGCCTCTATGCCGATCTGACGTCGTTCGTTCCGGGCAGGCAGCTGGATGACAGCGCCAATATTCTGCTGCGTTACGAAAGCGGCGCGAAAGGCATGCTCTGGGCAAGCCAGATCGCTGTCGGCAATGAAAACGCCCTGTCGTTGAGGGTCTATGGCGATAAGGGTGGGCTTGAGTGGCACCACCGGGTGCCGGACGAGCTGTGGTTCACACCTTATGGGGAGCCGAAGCGGCTGATTACGCGCAATGGCGCGGGTGCGGGGGCTGCGGCCAACCGCGTCAGCCGCGTGCCATCCGGGCACCCGGAAGGATATCTCGAAGGTTTTGCGACGATCTACCGTGAAGCCGCAGATGCAATCATCGCCAAAAGGGAGGGAAAAACAGCCGCCGGGGATGTGATTTATCCCGGCATAGAGGACGGCCTTGCGGGTCTCGCATTCATCGATGCGGCCGTTCGGTCCAGCCTGACCTCGTCCTGGGTAGGGATCGATATCTAGATCGCTGGATATCGGAGACTGACGACGCAGGGCATCGGAGGTTGTGCCCAGCATTACCCGGCTAATTGCTCGGGAGAGCACGGGCAGGCGTGTCGTCACATTGATCAAACGGAAAGGGAGTTACGCGTTTGAAAACGTTCAAGTCAAAATTCGCAAAGATGGCATTCGTCGTTGGATTGGCGGCCGGTATCGCAAATCCGGTTTTCGCCGATGACAGCAAGGCGCTGCCGATTGCCGCGCAAATGTACACACTTCGCAACGCCGGAACGCTTGAGGAGCAGCTTGCCATTCTCAACCGCGCGGGCGTCTCGGCCGTTGAAACGGTAGATATGCAGAAGGTCAGCGCCAGCGAGTTGAACGCGCTTCTGGAAAAGCACAAGATCAAGGTCATTTCCTCGCATGTGCCGATCGACAAGCTGCGCGGTAATCTCGATGAGGTTATCACCGAGCAGAAGGCTGTGGGCAATCCGGTCGTGACCGTGCCTTTCCTCAAGCCGGAACAGCGCCCGACTGACGCCGCAGGCTGGACCGCCTTCGGTAAAGAGCTTGGTGGATATGCCGACAAGCTTTCGACGGCAGGTATCGCCATGGCCTACCACAACCATGATTTTGAAATGGTCAAGTTCGACGGCAAGACGGCGCTCGAGCTGCTGCTCGATGCGGCGGGTCCGAAACTGCAAGCCGAACTCGATGTCGCCTGGGTCGCGCGTAGCGGCAATGATCCTGCCCAATTCCTTGGCACGTTGAAAGGTCGGGTTTTCGCAATCCACGCCAAGGACAATGCGCCGACGGGCACAGCGGAAAACGAGCGTGGTTTTGCAACGCTCGGCACCGGCGTTCTCGACTGGAAGGCAATTCTGCCGGCGGCCAAACATGCCGGCGCACAGTGGTTCATCCTTGAACACGACCTTCCGCTCGATGCCGAAGCGGTTGTGACCAAAGGCAACGCGTTCCTCAAAGAACGCCTCCCGACAATTCAGTAAAACCGAAATCGCTCCCCGACGGTCGGTCCGCCGGGGAGCACAAGGTTCGAAAGATATAGACCCAGTTCCCGCCGCGTCACGACGGGGAGTGTTTCGTCTTGTCGACTTTTTACCCAAGTACCAATCGGAGGAGTTATCATGGCAAACAATCACTACGATGCGATTGTCGTCGGCTCAGGCATAAGTGGAGGCTGGGCCGCAAAGGAACTCACGGAAAAAGGCCTGAAGGTGCTGCTGCTGGAGCGCGGCAGAAACATCGAGCATATCACCGACTATCAGAATGCGGATAAGGAAGCCTGGGATTATCCCCACCGCAACCGTGCCACGCAGGAGATGAAGGCGAAATATCCGGTTCTCAGCCGCGACTATCTGCTGGAAGAGGCCACGCTTGGCATGTGGGCCGACGAACAGGAAACGCCCTATGTCGAGGAAAAGCGTTTCGACTGGTTCCGTGGTTATCACGTCGGCGGCCGTTCGCTTTTGTGGGGACGCCAGACCTATCGTTGGTCGCAGACCGATTTCGAGGCCAATGCCAAAGAAGGCATCGCCGTCGACTGGCCTATCCGCTATCAGGATATTTCTCCGTGGTATGACTATGTCGAGCGCTTTGCCGGCATTTCCGGCAGCCGCGAGGGGCTGGATATCCTCCCCGATGGTGAATTTCTTCCGCCCATTCCTCTCAATTGCGTGGAAGAGGATGTGGCCCGCCGGCTGAAATCCGCCTTCAAGGGCACGCGCCACCTCATCAATTCGCGCTGCGCCAACATCACGCAGGAACTTCCCGATCAGGACCGTACACGCTGCCAGTTCCGCAACAAGTGTCGGTTGGGCTGTCCATTCGGCGGCTATTTCAGCACGCAGGCATCGACCCTGCCTGCGGCGGTCGCAACCGGCAATCTCACGCTCCGGCCTTTCTCCATCGTGAAGGAAGTCCTTTACGACAAGGACAAGAAGAAGGCGCGCGGCGTCGAGATCATCGATGCCGAGACCAACCTCACCTATGAATACACCGCCGATGTGATCTTCCTCAACGCCTCGACGCTGAACTCGACCTGGGTATTGATGAATTCGGCCACCGATGTCTGGGAAGGCGGGCTTGGAAGCAGCTCTGGCGAACTCGGCCACAATGTGATGGACCACCATTTCCGCATGGGCGCCACCGGCGAGGTGGAAGGTTTCGAGGAGTTCTATTTCAAGGGCCGCCGCCCGGCGGGCTTCTATATCCCGCGCTTCCGCAACACCGGCGACGACAAGCGGAAATATCTGCGCGGTTTCGGTTACCAGGGATCGGCCAGCCGCACACGCTGGGAGCGGGAAATCGCCGAACTCAACATCGGAGCCGACTACAAGGATGCACTGACCGAGCCGGGCGGCTGGACCATCGGCATGACCGCTTTCGGTGAAATGCTGCCCTATCACGAGAACCGCGTGAAGCTGGACCACGACAAGAAGGACAAATGGGGCCTGCCGGTCCTGTCGATGAATGTCGAGATGAAGCAGAACGAACTCGATATGCGCGAAGACATGGTCAATGACGCCGTCGAGATGTTCGAAGCGGTCGGCATCAAGAACGTCAAGCCCAACAAGGGCAGCTACGCACCCGGCATGGGCATTCACGAAATGGGCACGGCCCGCATGGGGCGCGATCCGAAAACCTCCGTGCTCAACGGCAACAATCAGGTCTGGGATGCGCCCAATGTCTTCGTGACCGACGGCGCCTGCATGACCTCGGCTGCCTGCGTCAACCCGTCGCTCACGTATATGGCGCTGACGGCGCGTGCCGCCGAATTCGCCGTTTCCGAACTCAAGAAGGGGAACCTGTGATGAACAGACGCGATCTGCTGAAACTGATAGCCATTGCAACCGGCCTTCCCCTGATCGGCGCGGACGTGGTCACGGCTGCGGAAAATGCCGCCAAGCCCGTCGGCGACGCCCACGTCTTCAGCCCGGAAGATATCCGGCTTCTGGACGAGGTGGCGGAGACGATCATTCCCCGGACATCCACGCCGGGTGCGAAGGATGCCGCCGTCGGCGCATTCATGGCCGTATATGTTGCCGATTGTTATACCGACGAGCAGCGGAAACTCTTCTTGTCCGCAATGGCGGAGATCGAAAACCGCAGCCAGGCGGAGCACAAGAAGGCCTTTCTGGAGCTGACGCCGCAGGAACGGCAGACGCTGATTTCCGCACTGGATAAAAAAGCCCGGGCGGAACAGACGCCGACCGTCCCGCAGGCCTTCACGCTCGTCAAGCAATTGACATTGCTCGGCTTCTTTACCTCAAAGATCGGTGCGACCGAAGTTCTCGTTTACGACGAGATCCCCGGCGGCTTCGAAACCTGCGTTCCTTACAAGAAGGGTACGCCTGCCTGGGGCACGACCTGAATTCAGATCGAGCCGACCCGCCGGCTTCTGCGGGCGGGTTGCGTTCATGCGGCAAGACAAAGGATGACAAAATGCGCAAGAGAATAATCATCACGGCGGCAATGCTGGCAACCAGCGCCATTCCCGCTCTGGCGGAGGGTGATCTGGTCAAGGGGGAAGCGGTCTTCAAGCGCTGTTCCGCCTGTCACGCCATTGGCGAGGGTGCGAAAAACAAGGTCGGCCCGCAGCTCAACGGGATCATCGGCCGTGCGGCGGGCGGCGCTGCCGACTACAACTATTCAACCGCGATGAAAAAGGCCGGCGAGGACGGACAGGTGTGGACGGTCGAAGAATTGCGGGATTTTCTGAGCGCGCCCAAGAAGAAGATACCCGGAAATAAAATGGCCTCGGCTGGCGTCAGCAAACCCGAAGAGCTGGACAATCTCATCGCCTATATCGAAAGTGCGGCTTCGAAACCGGCCGAATGAAATAGCCGCCAAAACGGTAAATCCACAGAACCGAAATTGGGCAAATATCACTCTATCCGGGGGGCGATATTCCATGCTTGAACACATCGGATTTCAGTGCGTCGACAACGATCTTGAACGCCGGAGAGTTCTGCCGGCGGCTCGGGTAATACAGATAGTAGCCCGGAAACATCGGGCACCAATCATCCAGAAGCTGGATGAGCCGGCCCGAAGCGATTTCATCCACGACAAGGCTTTCCGGTACATAGGCTATGCCGTATCCGCCAACCGCCGCATCGATCATCGCGTAGGAGGTGTTGAAAATTAGCTGCCCGTCGACGCGGACGCGGACCTCCCTGCCATCTTTTTCGAACTCCCATGCATAAAGGCCGCCAGCCCGCGCTTGCCGATGGTTGATGCAGTCATGACCGATCAGCTCCTGGGGCGTCTCTGGAGCTATTCGCCTCGCGAGATATTCAGGAGAGGCGACCGCGACCAAACGCCAGTCGGGACCGATCCGGACCGCGATCATGTCCTTGTCGACACTCTCACCCAGACGCACGCCTGCATCGAACTTCTCTTCCACGATGTTTCGAAACCCATTGTCGGTGTTCAATTCGACTTTGATATCAGGATACTGGCGCAGGACAGGGCGTAGTTTCGGCCACACAACACTTTCCTGGGCGTAATCCGACAGAGTTATCCTGACGGTGCCCGATGGCTTGTCCCTGATCTCCATGAGTTCATCGATCTCGGCTTCAAGCTCCTCGATCCGGGGTGCAAGCGAACGGATCAATCTCTCTCCAGCTTCCGTTGGCGAAACGCTACGCGTGGTGCGCGTGAGAAGCCTCAATCCCAACCGCGTCTCAAGCTTTTTAATGGTGTGGCTGATCGTTGATTGTGAGGTGCCGAGCTTTGCCGCCGCCTTGGTGAAGCTGCGCTCCTCTGCGACGGCCAGAAACCACAGCATATCGTTCAGGTCTTCCCTTTTCATGACGTCTCCTGAGACTGTCGATTAATATCATAGATCGATAAGTACAAGAGGATTGCAATAGCTAATCGCGAAACGCCGATCAGCGTATGTTGCGGTCATGACATACCAAGCGCAAACACGATCCGAAGACATTGCCCTTGTTCATGCTGACGTTGTTCATGAAACGGCAACTCAGGCCGGGGAGCCGGTGGTGGCCTGGGGAGCGGTTTTCTCCCTGGCGCTGTGCGTCGCGGTCCTCATTGCCTCAGAATTCATGCCGGTCGCCCTGCTCTCTCCGATCGCCACGGATCTTGGCGTCACAGAGGGACATGCCGGCCAGGCGATTTCGATCTCGGGGATATTTGCCGTGTTGACCAGCCTCTTCGTTGCTGGGTTCACGCGTCGGATCGACCGTCGGGTCGTCGTGACATCTTTTTCGCTGTTCCTGATTGTGTCGGGAACGGTCGTCACTTTCGCGCCGAATTATCCCGTATTGATGATCGGTCGGGCCGTGCTGGGCATCGCAATCGGCGGATTCTGGTCGATGTCCACGGCAGTGGTGATGCGGCTTGTCCCCGAGGTTTCTGTTCCCAAGGCGCTAGCGATGCTGAACGCGGGTAACGCCATTGCAGCGACGATCTCCGCGCCGCTCGGCAGCTTTCTCGGAAGCTATATCGGCTGGCGCGGCGCCTTTTTTGCGGTAGTTCCGCTCGCACTTCTAGCTCTTATCTGGCAGTGGATCAGCCTTCCCTCGCTCCCTCCGAAACGCAGCGAAGACTCTACGAACGTTTTCAAGCTGCTCGCTCGCCCGCAGGTCGCCATCGGCATGGCGTCCATCACGCTGCTATTCATGGGTCAGTTCGCGCTCTTCACCTATCTTCGGCCATTTCTGGAGACTGTCACCGCGGTCTCGATTTCGACGCTCTCGCTCCTGCTTCTATCGATGGGCCTGGCGGGGATCGCCGGAACGTATCTCGTCAGCCGTCTGCTTCAGAAACGCCTGTTCAGCATTCTGGGCGTAATTCCCCTGATCATGGCCCTGATCTCCGTTGGCCTGATCGTGTTCGGTTCGTCCATCGCCGCCACGTCTATGTTGCTGTTCATGTGGGGGCTTTTCAGTACGGCCGCTCCGGTTGGCTGGGGCATCTGGCTGGCCAGAACGATGCCCGACGACGCGGAAGCGGGTGGCGGGCTTCAGGTAGCAACAATCCAGCTCGCCATCACGCTGGGCGCGTCGCTCGGTGGCATCCTGTTCGACAGCGGGGGCTGGTGGACTGCCTTCCTGTTCGCCGCAGTCCTCCTGACAGGTTCGTCCCTCCTCGCCATTGCCGCATGGCGTTCGGCACGCCTCTGAAAACTCAGCGTTCCCTCCGGATCATTTCAATCGAAGCACCACTCAAGGAGACATGTAGATGACCAACAACCCAGACATAGACAACGCAAATCCCTATAACACCGGCATCGACCGCCGCCGCCTACTCAAGATGACCGGCGCCGGTGTAGCCGCACTCGGAGCGATGTCCATTTTCGACACCTCGAATGCAAAGGCTCAGGACATGTCCAACGGCGCGGCCAATTTTTACACCAGTGACAGGGTAACCCTGCAGAAGGTCATCTTCAAAACCCAGTACCAGACGAATGTCGCCGGCAACATCTTCCTCCCAAAGAACATAGATCAGACGGCAAAGAACCGGGCAATCATCGTCGGACACCCGATGGGAGCGGTGAAGGAACAGAGCGCAAACCTCTATGCCACCAAGATGGCGGAGCAGGGTTTTGTCGCGATGTCGATCGACCTGCCCTTCTGGGGAGAAAGCGAGGGGCAGTCCCGCAATCTGGTGTCGCCGGAAATCTATGCCGAAGCATTCAGCGCGGGCGTCGATTTCCTCGGTTCACATTCTTTCGTGGATCGACAGAATATCGGCGCGATCGGCGTATGCGGCAGTGGTAGCTTCGTCATCAGCGCCGCCAAGATCGATCCGCGTATCAAAGCGGTTGCAACGGTTAGCATGTATGACATGGGTTCGGCATTTCGCAACGCCCTCAACAAGTCCCAGAGCGTCGAGCAGCGCAAGCAGTTCATAGCCTCGGCTGCCGAGCAGCGCTGGGCTGAGACGGACGGGGCGGAAATTCAGTATGTCGGCGGTACGACGCTCGAATTGACCGCCGACACTGATCCGGTACAGCGCGAATTCTTCGATTTCTACCGCACGCCCCGCGGCGAGTTTACACCAACTGGCGCGATACCACGGACAACGACAAAGCCGACCATGAGCAGCGTCGTGAAGTTCGCGAACTTTTACCCCTTCAACGACATCGAGACGATCTCCCCGCGCCCGATGCTGTTCATCTCCGGCGACCAGGCCCACTCGAAGGAGTTCAGCGAAGACGCCTACAATCGGGCTTCGGAACCCAAGGAACTGGTCTGGGTCAAGGGAGCGGGCCATGTCGATCTCTACGATCGGGTGGATCTTATCCCGTTCGACAAGCTGAAAAACTTTTTCGATCAGCACCTCGCGTAACAAAAATACCCGTGAGCTTGCCGGCGCTTCTAATGGCGCCGGTATCGCCAGCCATATGTCTCGTGCCGCGGGCGGCTCACTACGCCACGTCCGGCCCTGGATCGACCGGCAAAAATCATGGTCTTGGCAAAAATGGGTGACGTATGAAAAGTTTCGTAGAGACAACATTCGTGGCGGCTTTAATATCACTTCAGACTGGAGTATCCGCATTGGCGCAGGACCGCGTTCTGATTTCCTCCGACTGGGGTAACGTTACTGCCGAACTGGCTGACAACGCGGCCACTCGTGCCCTTGTCGCATTGTTGCCGTTGACGATTGAGATGGACGATCATCTGCGTCAGGAAAAGACCGGCGACCTGCCCTCCGCCTTACCGTCCGCTCCGCGCCAGCGCGAGTTCTCCATTGGTACGCTCGGCCTCTGGAGTTCGGGCGATTTCGTCATCTACTACCGTGATGGACGCGTGCCGCAGCCTGGCATCGTGATCTTGGGTCATATCCCCAGTGATGCCTCGATCTTTGATCGACCCGGCAAGGTCACCATCAGAATCGAAAAACTGCGCTAATAATCGATAGCGGCAGGAGAAACGTGGCAATCCTGCCCGCCTTGAACCAGCGGCCGGCCCAGAGGCAAATTACCCTTTTGTCTCGCGCCTTTACGTAATATCCCTGTCTTACGCGTGCGGGCCCGGTTTTCCGCAAAGATGTAAAGACCCATTGGAGATACTCCGTGAAACGGCACCTCGGCTTTATGACACTGCTCTCTCTTTCGCTGACCTTTCCTGCGTTCGTTTGCGCCGAAGACAATGTCGCACAGCCACACCCGATGACGATTACCGACATTGCCGGACGGCGTGTAGAGGTCAACGTCCCTGTTCAGCACATGCTGCTTGGAGAAGGCCGTCAGCTCTATCTGATCGCCTCACTTGATCAAGAGAACCCGTTTCAGCGTATCGTCGCCTGGCGCAACGATCTGATCGACGCCGATCCCGCGACCTACAAACAATATCTCGACAAATTCCCGGCGCTCGCGAAACTGCCCACCTTCAAAGGTCATGAAGGCAGCCTTATCGATATCGAATCCGCCGTCGTCCAGAAACCGGATGTCGTCCTTCTCAATCTCGAGGCCAAACAGGCAAATGAGGAGGCACAATACGTCGAGAAGTTAGCATCACTGGATATTCCAGTGCTCTATGTCGATTTCCGCCATTCTCCCTTGAAAAACACCGATCCGACAATCCGGATTCTCGGCAAGATCATGGGGCGCGAAGAGAGGGCGGAGGAAGTCATTGCATTCAGAAAGAAGGCAATGAAGCGGGTGGAGAGCGTTCTGGAGCAGGCCAAGCCAGACCGCCCCAAAGTGTTTATCGAGCGCATCGGCGGATATTCCGACGATTGCTGCCTGACCTTTGGCGCCGAAAACTTCGGAAAATACGTTGAGCTGGCCGGTGGCAAAAACATCGGAAGCGAATTCCTGCCGTCAACCTTTGGGCAACTCAATCCTGAACAGGTGGTCGTGTCCAATCCCGATCAGGTGATCGTTACAAGCGCCGACTGGCAGGCTTACGTGCCGGGAGGGCGCTGGATTCCCTTAGGGCCGGGGGCAGATCTCAATCAGGCACGTAAAAAACTGGAATGGTATCCGACGCGCGATGCCTACACAGGCACAACTGCGCAGATGACGAACAGCTTTCATGGCATCTGGCACCAGTTTTATAACAGTCCCTACGAATTCATCGCCATCCAGTGGATTGCCAAATGGCTTCATCCGGACCTGTTTGCCGACCTTGATCCGGATCAGACATTCGCTGAGTACCACAGGAAGTTTCTGCCGATCGAATACAAACCTGGCTATGCCGTCAGCTTCGACGCCTCCACAAAATAACGGCGCTTCGCGTGATGCGGTTATTGGTCATCAGGCAGTAGCTCCGGTCTTCGCGTTTGCGACGGTGTCAGGACCGGTTCCACCTGCGATCAACAACAAGGTGTAACCGGTCCCAGCTTTAGGTTCTCAAAAATCGGTCGTCATGGAGATCTTGAACGTGCGCGGCGCGCCCTGCGCGATCGTGCTGTAACTTGCCACGCCCGACCAGTAATCCTTGTCGAAGACGTTTTCGACGGAGGCGCGGACTGTTACCGGCCTGTTCTCGATTTCCGTCTTGTAGCGTGCGCCCAGATCCAGCCGCGTCCAGGACGGGATTTTCAGGCTGTTAGCCGTATTGATATACTGTTCTCCGGTATGGATCACATTGGCCGAAACAGTGAACCCCTCAAGAAACGGCGTATCCCATTCCATGCCAATGTTCGCCTGGACGGAGGGAACCCCAACAGGCTTGTTTCCGAGCGTCTGCGAATTTGATGTTTTCGTCAGCGCACCGTCGATCAGCATCAGCCCGCCGAGCAGGCGAACATCGTCCGTGACCTCCCCGAAGGCATTAAACTCAAGTCCCCGATTGCGCTGCTCGCCTCCCGCCGAGAACAGGAGGCCTCCGCTCGTCGGCTCCAGTTGACCAAAGGGCTTTTCGATCTGGAACGCACTGATCGTCATCCCAACCTGACCAAAGTCGAACTTCGTGCCGATCTCGTATTGGGTGGTGCGGTACGGAGCGAGCGTTTCACCGGAATTGACCGCAGTAATTGGCGCCGTGTCGCCAATGCTGAGCCCCTCGGCGTAGTTTGCATAGAAGGAAACGGCATCCCAGGGCCGGACGACGATACCCACCAACGGCGTGACTGCATCCTCATCCGACGAGGAGGAAACCGTACCCGTGGCCGTATTGAAGTTCTTCGAATCGATCTGCTGAAGGCGGCCGCCGACGGTCAGTTGCAATCGTTCATCCAGCATCGACAGGGTGTCGGACAGCGCAATACCCGAGAGCGTGCTTTCCGATACTCTTGGCACAGAGCTCGGATTGGCCACGAACTGCTCAACCCGGCTTAACGGATCATACATGTTGCTGAGATCGGTCGTTCCAGACACGATGGCACGGTCGAGGCCCTGTTTTAGATAACTCGCCTGCAGGGTCATGACATGCGCAATCGGACCGGTATCGAACTTCCCCCTCAGACCGGTTTCCGCCGTTAGCCTGTCGACATCGAAGACGCCATTTTGCGGCATGGTGCTGATGTCGCCGGCGGAGTTGAGGATGGTGGGCAGGCCGAACAGACGATGGACATGGGAGGTGCCGCCCCCCACCGCGCTGAACCAGGTGACATCATCGGTCAGATCATATTCGAATCGTCCAAGAACCGACCGCTCCGTGCTTTTCGACCACTCCCACGACTGCTGTACGTTCAACGAACCGTCAGGCGCACTCGGGATCGCCGCAAGGCGGCTTCCTGGGTAGAACGGACGCGATAACGCATCATATTTTTCATATTGCCCGATAACATCGAGCGTGGCTCTAAGGTTCTCTCCTTCGTAGTCCAGGGCCAGCGAACCCAGAAAGAAGTTTCGGTCCTGATCGTCGATCGGCGTGTCGCCACCGTGAACGCTGCCATTGAACCGGACACCGAACTGGCGCTCATCGCCGAAACGACGGGACAGGTCGAGATGAACCCCGCCCTGCATCTCCGAAGCGTAGTCAGTAGTCACCCGTGTCAGGTCCTGATCGCCAGCGCGCTTCGGAACGATATTGATGGTGCCGCCGACAGCGCTGTTGGGTGAAATGCCATAGAGGAACGCCGTCGGCCCCTTCAGCACCTCGATACGTTCGGCATAATCAGTGAAAACGCGGTAGGTCGGTGCAACACCGTAAACACCGTCAAACGCGATCTCCCCGAAATTGCCTTCACCGATCGGGAATCCCCTGATGTAGAAGGAGTCCAGCATTCCGCCGGATGAGTGAGTATTTCGGACAGATGGATCATTATCCATTACCTCGCCGACGGTACGGGCGCCCTGATCCTCAATCTTCTGCGACGTGTAGGCCGTGGCATTGAATGGAATATCCATAAAATCCCGGTCCCCGAGTATGCCAAGTCGCATACCTTTTGCGACCTGACCGCCCGCATACTCGTCCGGCAATGTCCCGATCGTGGAAGTTTCGTCCTTATCACCTGCAATGATAATTGGTTTAAGTTGGATCGTGTCTTCGGCGGAGGCCGTCTCACTGACCAAAATCGCCAACGCGATCGCGCATCCCATGCGGGTATTCATAGCAAATCCTCGATAAAATTGCCGATCGCAGGCTTCGGTTGATTCGAGACCTCACGCTTCGATCAAAGCCGAGTAAATAACATGATTAAAAAAGTCAATTTTGATTCAGCGCTAGGGTTGTGCGTGGTTGTCAGTCGCGGTCTGGGCTTGGGGTCGTCGCCGTCAGTTAGGTTGGCTCACTATGTCACAGTCCGCTCATGATCATTTTCCCGACCGCCAGCTCGCTCGCGAAATAGCCGCTGTATCTGGGCAAGCTATCCGACATATCCAGCACGCGACGGTGATAGAATATATCCATCCGAGCCGGCGGGAGCTGGGCCTCAGCCCCAAAATTGTACGCTGGAATGAACATCACCTTGAACGGCCCGACGCCCGCAACCTCCACAACGGGCTTGCCGCAGGTCCGGCAGAGCCCGCGGTCGAAGTTCGGCGGCGAACGGTATTTCTTGAATGAGACATTATCGGCATTCTTCAACGTCACATCCTTGGCGCGAACGGCGACCACATCCGCGAATAGTTTGCCGTTGAACGCCTGGCAAATCAGGCAGTGGCATCGGAACCTTGCTTTCGGCTCGGCATGCACCTCGAAAGAGCAGGCAGTGCATTCGCAGGAACCGCGCAGCGGCAGCGATGTGTAGGGGGTCATGTTCGGATGCTCCTGAGCTTGGCTTGATGACGGCACGCCGGTTATCGAAGCATCATCTTGAGGATGATATCGATCGGCTGTCTGAACGGGGCATGGAGCAGGTTGGAAAGATTCCAGCGACCCTGCTCATAAATCCCCTTGGCGTGGCTGAGGGTACGGAAGCCCTCAATGCCATGGTAAGCACCCATGCCGCTGGCCCCGACGCCGCCGAAGGGCAAGTCATCCTGAGCGATGTGCATGATCGTGCCGTTGATGGTGACGTTGCCTGAGGTTGTTTGGCTCAGCACCATGCGTCGATCTTCGTCATCGGCACCGAAATAATAAAGCGCGAGCGGCCGAGGCCGGGCGTTTACGTAGGCAACCGCATCGGCGATGTCGCGGTAGGGAAATACCGGTAGAACCGGGCCGAAAATCTCTTCGTGAGCGATGCGCATGGTGTCTGTCACGCCGAATACGACGGTTGGCGCCAGCGTGTTGCGGCGAGTGGATGCATCGCCGGGCCGATTACCAACCTCGACGATCTGCGCACCCTTGGCTCTGGCGTCCTCGATCAGGCTCTGGAGCCGGGCGTGGTGCCGCTCATTGATGATGGAAGTATAGTGTTCGCTCGTCGGCCCGTCCGCATAGAAAGACGCGACTTTCCGGCCATACGTCTCGATGAATGGCTCGACGTCGTTTTCGTGGACGAGTGCATAGTCAGGGGCGATGCACGTCTGCCCGGCGTTAAGCAGCTTGCCGAAAGCAATCGACGCCGCCGCTTGGTCGAGGGAATGGCCTTTGGCGACAATGACCGGCGATTTGCCGCCCAGTTCAAGTGTGACCGGTACGAGGTTGTCGCTCGCAGCCTTCATCACAGCCCGCCCCACCGCAGTGCTGCCGGTGAAGACGAGATGGTCAAACGGCAGGGCCGCGAATGCCGCCCCTACCGCCGCATCACCGTTCGCGATCGCGAACTGCTCTTCGGAGAAAATCTCACCGAACATTTTTGCGAGCAGCGCATTCGTCACGGGCGTGAACTCGGAAGGCTTCAACATCACCCGGTTGCCGGCGGCGATGGCGGTTGCGACCGGCATCAGCGCCAGGTTCACCGGATAGTTCCACGGCGACATCACGCCGACGACGCCAAGCGGCTGATACTCAATGCGGGCATTGCCCATCCGCATGTGCAGAGCAACGTGACGGCGGGAAGGCGCCATGAATTTACGAAGGTTGCGGATCAGATATTTCGTTCCCTCCGCGACCCCTCCAACCTCCATGATCGCCGTCTCATACCTCGAGCGATGTCCAAAGTCGGCATTGATGGCGTCTTCGATCGCTTTGCGGTGCCCGATTATCGTGGACCTGAACTTCGACAGATCAGCGCGTCGTTGCGCCAGCGACGGCGCTCCGTCACGCAGGAAGGCAGCACGCTGGTCGGCGAGAAGACTGCCTAACCGATCAGGGGCGGTCAATTTGTCGATTGCGTTCATGGTCCACTCCAATGTAGACAAAAGAAACTTATGCGCTTGAGATAGGCGCATAAGTAGTCACTGTCAACAATGTAGTCGAAAGAAACTTCGAGGCACCATGCAGGACACCCCAAACCGCCCCTATCATCATGGTGATCTGCGTCGCGCAGTTATCGAGACGGCATTGGATATGCTTCAGGAGGACAAGAACTGGCAGTTCACGCTGCGGGAAGTCGCCCGCCGGGCTGGCGTAAGCCACGCTGCACCCTACAAGCACTTTCCGGACAAGGCCGCGCTCCTTGCAGAGATTGCAATGATTGGTTTCGACCGGCTGCGGGAGTCTCTATCGGCCGCCAAGCCTGAAGCGCCCCAGTCTCTCCGCGACGAAATCACGCCTGTGGCTCACGCCTATGTCGCGTTCGGGATGGACAACCCTGCCCTCTACCGCCTGATGTTCAGCGCTGGAGAGGAAAAAATCGCGGGAATGCATCTCAATGAGCGGGCGCTCGCGGTCTTCGATCAGGCGCTCGAAATCCTTCGACGGGGCCAGGCCGCGGGGCGCATTCGCAAACGGCCGATAGAAGGCCAGGCGGCGACCTTGTGGGGGCTCATCCACGGCATGACCATGCTTGCGATTGATGGGCTCCTGGTGCCTGAGAAAGTTGGATTTTCCCCTTTGGATTCGGCCTTGAGCACATTGGTGGAAGGTTTGGAGAATACAGCACCAGAAGACTAGCTCCGCATGCAGGAATACCCGCACCCAGTCGACTGCCGCTCAGATCAGCCTATCTCTTTCAGTGGCCAGACTTCAACGACGCCGTGCGCCACCGCGCAGGGAACGTGCGAAACCTTTTCAATGGCTTCGGCTAAGTCTGCGGCTTCTATGATGGCAAATCCGGCGATCGGCAAGGCGGACGACATGAACGGCCCATCGCGGGTTTCCATGCCACGGGCCTCTGGATTGCGGACCTGCACCGGCGGACCGGCAATCCCGATCACCGCGCCTTCGGATCGCAATTTCGCATCCTGGTTATGGGCGGCGTCCCTGACGGGGCCGGGCGTGCGCTCGTAGTCCGCCGGATCTCCATATCCGATTGTGATGAACTTGGGCATGGTGTCGGCTCCTTTCGGGGAATGTGGAGGCCTTGAGAATTGCCAGTCAACGGCTACGACCTGAAGCCGGTTCCGGGAACGGGAACCAAACCGCGCCTTTGAGGTTAAGAGAAATTCGTTTTCCAGCGGCAGCGGCGCCATCGGAAAATTCATTCTCATCCAGCGACTAAAAGCCGAAGGGAACCGATCATGCAAGATCACGACCATAGTGGACAGGAGAACATGGGCAGACGCCCATACGCGATGTTCGCCGTCAACATGCTCCTCAGTCTTGTTGTCATGTACTTCGTCATGTTCTCCATGATCGACGGATGGGGCGATTTCCGGAACAACCTCAACATGCTCTACATGGCGCTGACGATGGTTGCGCCGATGGGCATCATCATGCTTGCCACCATGGGCGGCATGTACAGGAACAACAGGTTAAACGCACTCATATATGCCGGTCTGGCAATCCTGTTTGTGGCCGCCTTCGCCGGAACGCGCACGCAGGCTTTCATAGACGATAGACAGTTCATCGCCTCGATGATCCCGCATCATTCCGGTGCAATCCTCATGTGCGAAGACGCGGATCTCCAGGATCAGGAACTCGTCGCATTATGCTCGCAAATTTCGCGCGGCCAGCGTGAGGAAATCGAGCAGATGAATGCCATTCAGGCCCGTCTTAACTGACCGCCTCCAACGCGGCACGGCCGCCGAACCATTCCGTTGAACCTTTGTTCCCATTTGATCGGCGTCTTTCGCGTCACAGCCGTGATGACGCCTGCCGCACGATCTTTTCGCGGGACACATTCCTTTTCCCACCGAAGATGGCATCGATATGCGGCCGGACCCCGCCTTCTACACGCGCCTTCCGAGTGCTGTGGTCAGTATGTCGGCAAAGCCGCGCCCGGCGCTGCCGTCCTTATCTAGGCGCGGATTATAGATGGTGATTTCGATGCCGACTGCCTTGCCGCTCGCCATGGCGACCTGCAGCGCGGTCCCGAGTTCCTCCCACGACAACCCGCCCGGCACGCGGAAATCGACAGCCGGCATGATGGCGTCGTCGAGGCAATCGGCGTCGAGGTGGATAAAAAAGCCGTCCAGTTCCTCTCGCGTCAGGTGGTCGACCGCTTCACGTGCGGCGGCCTCGATGCCTTTCGCACGCAAGGCGGGAAGGTCGATCGCCTTGAGTTCACTGGGAAGCGGTTGGCTTTCGTATTCCTCCTGATCCTTATGATCGCGGTACGCGAAGGCAACCGCGTCCTGGGGGCGGACCAGAGGACCGCGATCTTCGATATTGGTCAGGAGCGACGGGCCATAGCCGGTGACCAGGGCAAGGTCCATCGAGGCGCCCTCGCCGTTGGGCTCCGCCTCCGGCTGAAAGAAATCGGCGTTGCCATCGATGAAAAGCAGACCGTAGCGGCCACGCCGTCGAAACGCGAGCATCGAGCCCAGCACGATCGTGCAATCTCCGCCGAGTACTATCGGAAATTCGCCCGTATCGAGCACAGCTTCCACCGCGTCGGCAAGCTTGGGTGACCACGCCGCGATTGCTCCTGCATTCAGGACGCCGGTCTCGGGATCGGGAGCCGGATCCTTTGGAGGCACCGCCAGCCGCCCGGCGCGGCGCGCATGGATGCGCTCCGCGAGCCCGAGGCTCAAGAGCCGGTCGGGCAAGTGCTCCACACCATCGGTCGCCAGGCCCAGCGTGGAGGGAGCTTCAAGAATTGCATAGGGAAGGGTCTGCATGCGCGCCTCCATCAGCGGCTATTTCGCAGAATAAGTCACTGCCTCGATCTTGTGACCGTCCGGATCGCGAACGAACGCGCCGTAATAGTTGGCATCATAGTTTGGCCGCAGCCCCGGAGGGCCATCGTCGCTGCCACCGTATTTTAATGCCGCCGCGTAAAATCGATCGACCATCGAACGATCCTCGGCGGCAAAAGCAATATGACTGCCATTGCCGACAGTCGCTGGTTTTCCATCGATCGGCACCTGAACGCTGAAGTGAAACGTCCCGCTTCCGTAGCCCAGTCCTCCCTCGTCCTCGGCCATCGGCACTATGCCGACGATCGGCAAAACGGCATCGTAGAAGCGCTTTGAACGCCCGACATCATTCGTCCCTACCGAAACATGGTGGATCACAACGCCCTCCGTTCCAATTTCGTACCGTAACGACTGCCTCCGATCATTGTTCCCTCGTCGCTGCATGCCGCGATGGTGCTCGGGTCGAACGGCGTCACCGCCTGGGCCTCGTCGAACCAGACCTAGATATGAATTGCTGGGAAAGGTCGCCTGACTGTAGTGGCTCCGCAACTCGGTGTCGGAAACATGTCACGGAAATTCGAACTCTCCACCCGCCATACACGATGAGACAGCAACACTCAGCCGACGCAATCAGCCGATCGAAGGCACGGCTTCAGCCCTTGCCGCCGAAGGTCCGAAAACGCTCAGCATCGATCGACATAACGATTTCCGTCGCGGTCGCGATAATAGCAGCGGCCGGGTTGTCCTGCTACATTTCCGATCAAGGCGCCGGATACACCCCCCACGGCCGCACCGACCGCAGCGCCGCGAACGTTGCCCGTCGCCACACCGCCGACGACGGCGCCCGTGGCGGCACCGATCCCGGCACCCTTTTCCGTCGATGTGCAAGCTGTCAGACCCAACCCTACGCATCCGATAATGAGAAACTTGTGCATTTGAACCTCCATTCCAGTTTGCTCCCGATAAAAGACTCCTTCGGGCCACCAAGGCGACGCGACAGGCCGAGTGTTGGCTTCGGCCGGACCGTCACGGTGAAGTCATCGAACCAAGTCCACTGCCCAAAGTTCCGAAGTAATTGAAGGTCGACTCAAATCGGTCGGGCACTCTCTCGCAAATGAGCGTGAACCGAACAGACGGCACATCTGCAACTGAGGGCGATCGCAAACACTTTATGATTCCACCTTCTTGCCACCCTTGATGAAGTCGATGAAGGCACGGAGAGGTGCCGGCACCAGCCGGCGGCCGGGATAATAGAGATAGGGGCCTGAGAAGCTCAGCCACCACGGCTCCAGCAGGGGCTCGAGTGCGCCGCTTGCCAGATGCGGCTCCAGCCAATCCTCGAAGAGATAGACGATACCCATACCGGCAATGGCAGCGCTGACGCCAAGATCCGTGCCGCCGCCCGATTGTACGAGGAGTTGGCCCGGCGGATCGATGACCACCGTCTCGCCGCCGCGTTCGAATTCCCAGGACGTGACGGCCCGACCGGCGAAACGACCTCGAATGCAGGCATGCCCAAGCAGGTCTCGCGGATGGTTGGGACGCCCCTGCACAGCAAGATATTGCGGTGCTGCGGCAAGGGCAAAGCGCTGTGTGCGAGGTCCGATTGGCACCGCGATCATGTCCTGTTCAAGCCGCTCGTCATACCGGATACCCGCATCGCAACCGGCGGAAATGATGTCGACAAAATTCTCGTCGGTGACGATTTCCAAGCGAATATCCGGATAGGCAGCGAGAAACGGTGGAACGATGCCCGGCAGGACCAGCCGGGCGGCACTGACCGGGACGTTGAGCTTCAGCGAGCCTGCCACCCGATCGCGATCGCTATTGACCTGATCGAGGGCCGAGTGGATTTCCGCAAAGGCGGGATCCAGTCGTCGAAGCAGTTCACTGCCGGCTTCGGTTGGCAGAACGCTGCGGGTGGTGCGATTGAGAAGGCGTATCCCAAGCTCATTTTCCAGGCGCTTGATCGCATCGCTGAGCGCCGACGAACTAATGCCACTGGCACGCGCTGCCTGACGAAAGCCACGAGCACGAGCAACCAACAGGAACGCACTGATATCGTTGAAGTCTGGCATATGGCACCTCCCGCCGACATTGCATTGTCCGTATTTCCGGACAGGCTGTCCTGACTATAGCCAATTGTGACTTCAATTACATCAACTCTATATTGGAGGCAGACAACGGGAGAAATCAAATGACAGCACTCAACCACGCTGGGACCTTCCCACTTGCTGGCCGCAACATCAGGCGGATGGGCTACGGGGCCATGCAGTTAGCCGGTAAAGGGGTCTTCGGCCCGCCAAAAGATCGCGATGAAGCGGTCGCAGTACTGCGAGAGGCAGTGGACAACGGCATCAATCATATCGACACGAGCGATTTCTATGGGCCGCACATTACCAATCAGATCATTCGCGAGGCGCTGCATCCCTATCCTGATGATCTCCTGATCGTCACAAAGATCGGAGCGACCCGCGGTGACGATGCCTCCTGGAACCCGGCCTTCTCGAAAGAGGAACTGACCCAGGCGGTGCACGATAATCTTCGCAATCTTGGTGTGGAGGCGCTGGATGTCGTCAACCTGCGGGCGATGCTCGACGTGCACGGTCCCGCCGAAGGATCGCTCGAAGCGCCCCTTGCGGTACTGGCAGATCTGCAACGGCAGGGACTGATCCGGCATATCGGTCTGTCGAACGTCACAGCCCGGCAGATTACGGACGCTGGAAAGATGGTGGAGATCGTTTGCGTGCAGAACCAATATAATCTGGCGCATCGACAGGACGATGCCCTGATAGACGTGCTCGCAACGCGGGGCATCGCCTATGTTCCATTCTTTCCGCTCGGAGGCTTTTCTCCGCTGCAATCGACGGTGCTCTCAGATGTCGCCACGCGCCTGGACGCCTCGCCGCTACAGGTAGCGCTCGCCTGGCTTCTGAAACGGTCAGCCAATATCCTGCTTATTCCCGGCACGTCTTCGCGAGTGCATCTGCGCCAGAACCTTGCGGCCGCATCCCTCGATCTCCCGGATAGCGCCATGACTGCTCTTGCGACGATCGCCGATTGAATCTGGATTGACGGTTGTCGCTTTAGCCTGAGCCGAGGTGTCAGGTACTCAGAACCTCCAGACGAGATCGCCGCGCACTCCGTGCGCCTGTACGGCGGACGATATTTGCCCGGAATAGGAAACGCCCAGTGTTACGGCCTTCGTCAGGGAATAATCGATACCTGCCTCAACGATGAAAGCATCCCTTGCCAGCGGAGAACCCTCCACCGAAAAGGCCGATCCTCTGGTGAATGTCAGTTCGGTTTCAGGCGAGACATCCCCGAAAGCATGCCGCCATCCCAGCATACCGCGCGCCGTCAGCCTCGAATTGTCGCCTGTGGGAATATCGCCCTGAACACGCACGCCCAGCGTCGTGAAAAGATTATCGTCATTTCCGCTTTGTGACTTCAGCCCGGCTGAACCGTCTTGCCCGATACCTCGGTTTGCAGGTGCACGTAAGCCAGGTTCGCAAAGGGCTCGAAGCCTGCGGCTCGGTTTGTCGATCGTTCGGCGCACCGCAGATCTGCTTGGACATCCCTTGAAGATAGAGTCCGCGGAATGTCGAGGCTCTTCGTTCTCCGTCAGCATTCCGCGGGCCGCCCGTCCATCGCCGCTCGCTCCTCCACATATTGCAGATCCCATAAGGCACTCCCGATGCATTATGGTCGTCGATGACGAGCCCGATGTGCTCAATGCCATCCGTCAACTCCTCACAGTGGTCGGATACCGTGTCTATGCCGGGAGGTCGGCCAGGGAAGTAATGCAGCTTCACACAACAATGTCAGACCACAGTCGATCGCCTGTAGATCTCATAATAGCGGATTACAGGCTGGAGAACGGAGCAACGGGTTTGGATGTTATTGGCGAACTCCAGCAATATATGGGCCGATCAATACCGGCATTCCTGCTGTCGGGGGACACCTCTCCGTCCGTATTGAAATCGATATCGGAAAGCGGCTACCGCCTCCTTAGCAAGCCGGTTGATGGAGACGAACTGCAAAAAGCAATTGCTGAAGCGTTTCAACCCCTTTCCAGCTGAATCAGGCTCACCGCTGATTGCACCGACCATGCGTCTCAAAGTGCCGTCATCTGCTTGCCGCTCCTGACAATCCTTCTGATGGACCCGGAGGCCTTTCCCGCCAGCCTCCTGACGCCGATTGCGCAGATCACCGAGGGTGAAGCGGGATTGGCGAACGTTAAAGTCATAGAACCGATGTCGGCTGGTTCGTCTTCTGTGCAAACACCTGATAGAGTAGTGGACTGCTGATTGTAACGGTCGGACATCATCTTCAAGGGTCGAAAATATTCGACGAAACCGGAGGGCATTTATGGGCTGGAAAACACCGAAGTTTGAATATGTGAATGGGTACAAGATCGTCGAAATCGACGGTCCTGCCTTCGAAGTTCACGATGGTGAACGTCAGCTAGGAGAGAGTTTCCCCTACTCCGGCGAAGCTGCCGCTTACGCAAAATCGTTGCCAAAGCGAGATCATCAGAGCAATCAGGCAGGAAGCCTGCGAAAATCATAGGCAAACCCGATCAACGATTGCGAAGCAGAATTTGACAAACTCCCATCTCCCCTCAGCCCTGGCGTCGCTTGGCTGGTCTGACTTTTTCGCCGACCAGATCGGCCCGAGCCAAACAGAGCTGTTGCCCAGGCGCGTAGCGTCGGTTCACCGGACACGCATCGAGGCGATCGGCGTCACAGGGCCAGTCAAGGTGGAGATTCCAGCCGATGTTAACACGGCTGACCTCGCGGTGGGCGATTGGATACTTGCCGATCCCCTGTCCGGCATGCTCGTCAGCCGCCTCGACCGAAAGACCCTGTTTCAGCGACGACCAGAGGTCGGACGCGGCCAGCAACTTGTTGCTGCCAACATCGATACACTGTTGATCGTGACATCGTGCAACGCCGATTTCAATATTGACCGTTTAGAACGTTATCTGATCACGGCTAACCAAGCAGGAACCAAGCCGGTAATCGTTTTGACGAAAGCTGACACCGCGGCCGACGTTAGCCTGTTTCAAGCCCAGGCCGAAGCTTTGCAGCGTGACCTACCTGTCGTTGCCTTGAACGGGCGCTCTGCCGATGCAATTGCTCTTTTGAGCCCCTGGTGTGGCATTGGCCAAACGATCGCCCTGGTAGGATCTTCCGGTGTCGGAAAGTCGACACTCGTGAACACGCTGATTGGACCTGAATCTGACTCAATGCAGAAAACCGGGACCATTCGTGAATATGACGCACAAGGCCGTCACACCACGACCGCACGATCGCTGCATGCTATTGCAGGCGGCGGCTGGGTTATAGATACGCCGGGAATAAGAACGCTCCTTGTCAGTGATGTCACGGACGGGATCGACACGCTTTTTTCCGACATAGTGGAACTGGCGCCGCTTTGCCGATTTCGTGATTGCACCCATGCGCATGAGCCGGGCTGCGCCGTTCAGGCAGCAGTCAAAAGCGGCGCTTTGGCCGCAGACCGCGTCGACCGCTGGAGACGCCTTGTTTCAGAAAACCGCGACAGAACACCCGTCATCAGCGGACCACGCGGCAACAAAAGCGTTCGAAAGAAAAAATATTGAGGCTCTGCACACCTTGAAGATATGAAGTTTCGCCCCGTGAATTCCTGGGGGCGATCTTCCTGTCTGGGAACCGGGTATGTATTGCGCCAGACATAGAGGGCTCTACTCATGTGAAGTCACTACCGTCGCTTTGCCAAAGTCAAACGCGACAGCACGACAATAAGGCCGACAACCACTGTGACGACGATGAACAGGAATGCGGCGGCAGCAATTGCGGGGCTGATATTTTCTCTGATGCTGGAAAACATCTGCCGTGCCAATGTGCGCTGGTTCGGACCGGCGACGAAGAGCGTCAAGACGACTTCATCGAGCGAGGTTGCGAATGCCAGGACGGCCCCGGACAGGACGCCTGGCATGGCAAGCGGCAGAGTGACGCGTCGAAAGACTGTTATGGGCGAAGCACCGAGGCTTTCTGCAGCGAGTTCCACGCGCCTGTCGATTCCGGCTAACGCGCCTGTCACGCTGACCACGACGAAGGGGACGGCAACGACGGTGTGCGCGATAATCACACCGGCATAGCTGTTTGTCAGGCCGAAGCGCGCAAGCAGTACCTGCATTCCAACGCCCAGAACGACCGCCGGCACGACCATCGGCAGAAGAAAAAGCGTGCGCATCGTTCCGCGAAAGAAGATGAGCCGGTTGCGCAAACCGAGTGACGCTGCCGTACCGAGCACGGTCGCAAGCGAGGTCGTTCCCGTGCCGATGATGATGCTGTTGACGATCGCCCGCCGCCAGGCATCCGCCGTGAACAGTTCTTCGAACCAGCGCAGCGACCAGGATGGGATTGGATAGGTGAGGATGACGCTGGAGGTGAAGGCAAGCGGCAGGATGGCTATGAGTGGCGCCACAAGGAAGAGCATCGTCATCGACGCGAAAGCGAGTTTGGTGAGCTTCATCGGCATGGCTTAATACCTTTCCGATTCTTCGGCGGAGAGCCGCGCATAGACGCTGTAGAGAATCAATGTCGCGACCAGCAGGACTACGCCCAGTGCGCCGGCCATGCCCCAGTTCGCCGACCCGATGGCGTAAAACGCGATGATCGATGAGATCATCTGATCGCCCGGCCCGCCGATCAGCGCGGGCGTGATGTAATAGCCGATCGCCGAGATGAACACGAGCAGGCTACCGGAGGCGACACCTCGCAGGCTGAGCGGCAGTAGCACGCGCAGGAAGGCGCGTAGCGGATGGGCGCCCAGCGATGCCGCCGCCGGCATCAGGTTCTTCGGAATGGTGATCAGCACCGAATAGATCGGCAGCACCATGAATGGTAGCAGCACATGGGTCATGGCGATGATGACGCCCGTGCGGTTGAAGATCAGCGGCAGCGGGCTATCGATCAGGCCAAGCATTTGCAAGGCATCGTTGATAAGCCCTTTTTCCTGCAAAAGGATGAACCAGGCCGCGGTGCGCACAAGAAGCGAGGTCCAGAGGGGCAGGAGGACGGCGCCCAGCATCAGGTCACGCTTCCAGCCGGTGAGCGAAGCCGCGATGATCGCATAGGGAAAACCGATACATGCACAGGCGAAGGTGACGAGGCCCGCGATCCAGAATGTGCGAATGAGAATGGTGCGGTTGGCCGACTGATCGGCGGGCAGGTGTTCGATCTGCCCGGTCGCGTTGCGACCGAGATCGACGGCGGCCAGCAGGTTCCGGTCCGTCAGCGGCGATAGCGCATCGGCAATTGCCAACCAGAATTCCGGCTTCTCCCAGCGCTTGTCGATGGTAACGAGATCGACGGGCGGATTTGCCGTATCTGCGAGCGCGCTGGTGGTCTTCGACATCAGCGTGCGGAAACCGGAGCGGGCGCTATTGAGGCGGCGCACCATGTCGCCAAGCGCCTGATCGTCAGCGACAGCCTTCAAATCGTCCATCAGCGCGGTTTGCATGGCGCTGCTCGGCGGCGAGATTCGGTCCCATCCCGGAAGCACTTCGGCGCTGCGCGGCAGCAGGCGCAGCACGGCGGTATCGGACACCGACTGCGACATCATGCTGAACAGCGGCCAGACAAAAAAGCCGAGAAGGAAGACGAGCAGTGGCGCCAGCAGAAGCAGCGACCGGCTGGTTCGGGATGTCAGCGCTTTCATGGCGAAATGACCCGACAGTCATCGGCCGAAAAGGCGGCGTAGACCTTGGTGCCCGGCTGAAACTCGCGGGATCGCCGGCCAAGCTTCGCGATCAGCTGATGCGATGCATTCTGCAACTGAACACGCAGATGATCCCCCTGATAAACCGAGTCGGTGATCTCCGCTTCCAGACAATTGTGCGCCTCGCCTCGCGTCTCGCTGAGATCGACCCGTTCAGGGCGGATGGACACATACACTGTCTGGCCGGGGGAAACCGTGGCGGAAACAGCCGATAAGACTTCAGCGCCGGATGGGAGGCGGACAACAGCCTGGCCTGCCTGCACCGCCTCGACCACGCCTTCGACCAGATTGGTTTCGCCGATAAATTCAGCGACAAAGCGCGTCGCAGGCTCGTCGTAGACCTGCCGCGGCGTTCCGATCTGCTCGATCTTGCCCTTGTTGAAGACGGCCACGCGGTCCGACATGGTCAGCGCCTCCGACTGGTCATGGGTGACGAAGACGATGGTCAGACCAAGACGTCTATGCAGGTCGCGGATGTCGAGTTGCATCTGTTCGCGCAATTGCTTGTCGAGCGCCCCGAGCGGCTCGTCCATCAAAACGACGCGTGGTTCGAAAACCAGGGCGCGGGACAGCGCCACGCGCTGCTGCTGACCACCGGAAAGCTGGGACGGGCGACGGTCGGCAAAGGCTGACAGCTGCACCATGTCCAGCGCCCTTGCAACGCGTTTGCCGATCTCCGCTTTGCCCATGCCGCGCATCTGGAGTGGAAAAGCGACATTTTCCCCAACCGACATATGGGGAAACAATGCGTAACTCTGGAACACGACACCCATGTCACGCTTGTAGGTCGGCACGTTATTGATGGCATTGCCGTCCAGCAAAATAGTGCCCGAGGTAGCCTGCTCGAAACCGGCGAGCATCATCAGCAGCGTCGTCTTGCCGGAGCCTGACGGGCCAAGCAGGCTGACGAATTCGCCCTTGTCTATGCCGAGATCGAGGTTTTCGACGACGCAGAGCGGGCCATAAAATTTTGTAATGTTGTCAAATCGAATGAATTCCGCCACGGAAGACTCCATCACTTGAGGCAGACGACGTCTCACCGCGAAACCACGGAAAAATGCATCTGACCAGAAAGGAAGGGCACTCTTTTAGAGCGCCCTTCTGCGAGGACGGCCTTACTGGGCAAGCCAGGCGTTGAAGCGCTGCGTCAGCGTCTCCGCATTGTCGATCCAGAAATCGACATTCAGCGGTATCGAGTCGGTCATATTTGCCGGATCAGTGGGCAGATCCTTGGCAAATTTCTCCGGGACCTTGGCTGCGGCGTCCTTGTTCGGCAGACCGTAGGCGACGAATTCCGGTAGCTTGGCCTGGTTTTCGGGCAGACTTGCAAACGCGATGAAGTCCTGCGCGGCATCCTTGTTCTCGGCGTCTTTCAACACCACCCAGCTGTCGACAGCGTAGATGCTGCCGGGAAAGACGACCTTGAAATTCTTGCCTTCGGATCGGTTTATGCCGGTGATACGGCCGTTGTAGGCCGATGTCATCGCCACTTCACCTGATGCCAGGAACTGAAGCGGCTGTGCACCCGATTCCCACCAGACGATGTTGGACTTCAGCTCATCGAGCTTCTTGAACGCGCGCGCCACGCCCTCTTCCGTGGCCAGGACATCATAGAGTTCGTCCTTTGAGACGCCATCGGCGAGCAGTGCAAATTCGAGCGTGTATTTCGGTCCCTTGCGCAGCGAGCGCTTGCCGGGGAATTTCTTGACATCCCAGAAATCGGCCCAGGTTGCAGGGCCCACCTTCAGCTTGTCGCCATCATAGGCAATTGCGGTCGACCAGACGATGGCGCCCACGCCACAATCATTGACGGCGGAGTCGAGAAACTTGTCCTTGCCGCCCATCTTGTCCCAGTTGATCTTCTCATAGAGACCATCTGCACAGCCAAGCGCCAGCTCTTCGGCTTCCACCTGAACCGCATCCCAGTTCGGCGCGCCGGCCTTGACCTTCGACTGGATGACACCGATGCCGCCATCCCAAGCCTCGTCCAAAACCGGTTTCCCCGTCTTTTCTGCAAAGGGTTTGAAGTAGATGTTGCGCTGCGCATCCTGGTAATTGCCGCCCCAGGAGACGACGGTCAGGTCCCGCGCAAAGGCCGGCGAGACAAGGCTTGCGGACACAATGACGGCCACGGCCGCCAGAACTCCGGGTTTCACGAAAGCTTTCATGGCATTCCCCTTTTTTGGTTATTGCAGGAACCGATCGGTCCTGTTCCGATAATGATTTCTTCATGCAAATCGTCGTCCATCGTCGCCTTTGGCATATCGATGTCGTGCAGTCTTTCCGGCTGATGCTCACCCATCTCCCTTTGGGTGCCTTCAGTCGATAGAACCTTTACGATCATTGCCGGTCGACGGCGAATGGATCGTTTTCAGACGTGCTGCCCTCCGTTGATGTGGATTTCGGCGCCGTTGATGTAGGACGATGGCTCCGTGCAGAGAAAATAGATGGTTTCTGCGACTTCGCGCGGGTCACCCAACCTCTGCATGGGCACTTCCGCCGCCACGAGGGCGTCGGTCCCGGGCGACAGGATCGATGTCTCGATTTCACCGGGAGCGATGGCGTTTGCTCTGACCCCACGGCGGCCGAATTCATGCGCCATTTCCCGCGTCAGCGAGCCAAGGGCCGCCTTAGACGCCGCATAGGCAACACCGGCAAATGGATGGACCCGCGTCCCCGCAATGGAGGTGACGTTGACGATCGACCCCTTGGCCGCTTCAAGCTCCGGTATCAGGGCGCGGGCGATCAGCGCCGTCGATACGACATTGACATTAAGCACCTGCGTCCAGATGTCCGCGTCCGTGCCCGTGACGCCGAGGCGGCTCCTGTCCGGCCCCTTCGGCGAAATGCCGGCATTGTTGACCAGCGCGTGCAACCGGCCATTGGGTAGCCGTTCCCGCACGGTTGCAGCGAGGCGGTCAATCTGCGTCAGGTCGGAAAGATCCGCCTGAATATGGCTTTCGCGAGCCGACGGCCAGGCACATTCCTCGGAGAAAGGTTGGCGTGACACTGTCAGTATGCGCCAGCCCTTCGATTGAAACAGCTTCACCGTGGCGTGGCCTATGCCGCGGCTTGCCCCTGTCAACAACATGTAACGCCGTTCTTCGGTCATTCGAGCATTCTCTGTTGATGTTTGATGCATCGTAATTTGGAATCCGCGAAATGCAAGCCTTCTCTCTCCAAAGCCTATCCCTGTCGTAGCTGACGCTCGTTTTCCCGCTCCAGGCGTTCCAGTATAGGCTTCCCGCCGAGCAGGATATCGTCGACGATTGCCATGGAAGCAGCCGCAGAATCGTGGCGTTTGAGGGCGTCGATAACCGGATAATGATGGTCGATCATCGTCCGCCCACCTTGAATATAGGCATCGGAAATATGCGGGCCCATCTGCAACCAGAGCCGCCGCAGGATGCCGTTCAGAAGCGGAAGTCCGGCAATTTTCGGCAGCATGAAGTGGAAGGCCTGATTGAGTTCTGTACCTTTCAACCGGTCGCCATTGGCGATTGCCTGCTCGTTTTCACGCAAAATACCCTCCAACGCCGCGATATCGGCACTCGTTGCCAATTGCGCGGCGGTTTCCGCAGCCAATCCTTCAAGCCGCAAACGGATCGCTCGAATTTCTTTGTAACGGCTCTCATTCATGCCCGGAATCCGGATATCGCGCGGCGAACGGAAGATGATCGCCTCATCATTGGCCAGCCGCAGGATGGCATCACGGATCGGTGTTACGCTCGTGCCGAATTGCTCGGCGAGATCACGGATCTTCAACCGATCGCCTGGCCGGAATTGCCCCTGGATCAGGGCATCGCACAGCTTGCCGTAAATCACACTGTTCAGGTTTTCATATTCCAGTATCGGAAATTCAGGCATGGACTGGTCCAAAAAATTGCGCAATAAGATACTTGATGCATCTTATTTTGCAGGTTGCAAGCTTCGTTTTTCACTTCGGTGATATTTGTGATGGACAAGGCACGGACGTGCGACTGGGAAAACAAGTTTCCATAGGCAGCACAAGCCGATGAAAGCAGCGGCGACAGAGTGAGACGTAGAGAATCGCGCGTAATGGAGGACGCATGACGAAGCCATCGACTGCCATCGAAAAAACAGACTCCATGCTGGCGACATGGAATGTGACGGGACTGGCCGATGCAGAGGCCACGGTCCGGGATATCTATGGCTTTTCCGGCACTGCAAAGCGGCTTTCCAGCGAGCGCGACGAGACCTTTCTGTTTACGCGCGACGACGGAACCGAGTTCGTCCTCAAGATCGCCAACCCGGCAGAAGATCCGCTTGCGCTCGATTTTCAGGATGGTGCACTCTTGCATCTGGCATCAGCCGCACCAACCGTTCCCGTACCACGGCTTGTCTTCACGAATAGCGGCGAACGGAGCCACACGCTGGAAACGTCTGACGGTCCGCGCACCATGCGCCTGCTGACCTTCCTTCGCGGCGAATTGCAGTACCGCACGCAAAACTGCGAAGCGCAGAGCCGGAATGTCGGCCGGGCATTGGCCGCACTCGGGGTTGGCCTTGAAGACTACAATGGACGTCCGCCGGCCGGAAAGCTGATGTGGGACATTTCCCACACGCTCGATCTCGCCAGCGTTATCGACCATGTCGCGCCGGAGCGTCGCGCACGGGTGGAGGCGATACTGCGCGAATTCGAGCGCGCAACCTCCGCGATCAACGGGCTTGGGCGTCGCCAGATCATCCATAACGACTTCAATCCGCACAATATATTGCTCAACCCGGACAGGCAGACCGAGATCGTGGGCATCATCGACTTCGGCGACATGGTGCATGCGCCACTCGTCAACGATCTTGCGGTGGCGCTTTCCTATCATCTGGCAACGGACAATTGGGCTGCGCGGATTGGTGCCTTTCTGGAGGGTTATCGTTCTGCACGCACGCTTGAACCCGCCGAACTGGAGCTTCTGCCGGCGCTGATCCGGGCCCGGCTTGCGATGTCGATCATCATTGCCGAATGGCGCTCGGCACGGGTGCCCGAGAACGCCAGCTATATCATGCGCAACCACGCCTCTGCCTGGCAGGGCATCCTCAACATCTCCGATTTAACACCCGCACAGCTGAAAACGCTCGTGCCGAACCTTTCCGAGGCTTGAATCATGTCGATGGTAAATGCTTTCTCGCACGAAGACTTCGAACGGCTGGATGAAACCGAACGCGCGCTGATCGCTCGTCGTGAAAAGGTACTGGGGCCTGCCTACCGTCTCTTTTACGAAAAGCCGCTTCACCTCGTGCGCGGCGAAGGCGTCTTCCTCTATGACAGTGCCGGTGAAAAATATCTCGACGCCTACAACAACGTCGCGTCGCTCGGACATTGCCACCTGCGCGTTGTGGAAGCGGTCACGAAGCAGACCGCGATCCTCAACACCCACACACGTTACCTGCACGAAGGCATTGTCGAATATGCCGAAACGCTGACGGCGACATTCCCCGAAACGCTCAGTCAGGCCATGTTTACCTGCACAGGCAGCGAAGCAAACGACCTGGCATTTCGGATCGCCCGTTTTGTCACCGGCGGGACCGGCATTATCGCCACGGAGCTTGCCTATCATGGGCTGACAAGCGCTGTGGCGGAGTTTTCTCCCTCGCTCGGTGAATCCGTAACGCTCGGGGCCCATGTGCGGACAATTCCAGCTCCGGACAGCTATCGCCATTCGCCCGACGAGATGATGGAAAAGTTCGGTCGCGACGTGCGTGCAGCCATCGCCGACCTTAAGCGCCACGGCATCAAGCCAGCCATGCTGATCGTCGACACGATATTCTCAAGCGATGGCATTTTCGCCGGGCCGAAGGGGTTTCTCAAACCCGCGGTGGATGCGATCCACGAGGCCGGAGGCCTCTTCATCGCCGACGAAGTGCAACCCGGCTTCGGCCGTACCGGTGAAACAATGTGGGGGTTCGAGCGCCACGGCGTTTCACCCGACATGGTGACGATCGGCAAGCCCATGGGCAACGGCTATCCGATGGCGGGCATCGTGCTGCGCCCGGAGGTCATCGCCGAATTCGGTCCGCGCGCGCGGTATTTCAACACCTTCGGCGGCAATCCGGTGGCCGCAGCCGCCGGCAAGGCCGTGCTTGACACGATCCGCATCGAAGGCCTGCAGCAAAATGCGCTCGAGGTCGGACGCTACTTGATGGACGGCCTGAGAAGTCTCTCTCACCCGGCAATCGGTGACGTGCGCGGCTCTGGTCTATTCATCGGCGTAGAGATTGTCGATGAACCAGCCACAAAGCGTCCGGATGCTGCCTTGACGGCCCGTATCGTAAACGGTCTTCGTGATCGCCGTATTCTCATCAGCGCCTCCGGCCCCAATGCCAACATCCTGAAAATCCGACCTCCACTCGTTTTCTCACGCGAGAACGCCGATATGCTGCTGGAAGCTTTGGACGACACACTGAAGACTGGGCGCTGATGGCAGCGGCAACCCCGTTTTCCGGGTGTAAACGGCGAAGCAAAATGACAGCGAATGGCGCGCCCTCGACATGCTATTGTCACCGGACAAAGAAACTGCCAGTATCCGCTGGCAGGCCCCAATGGGTCGCTGATATTCCATGAGCAGGGTAGCTCTCGACCGGAAACGGGCGGGAGCTTTTTTATTTTTTGGGTGGCGATGATGAATTCAAAAAGCTGGCGGGTCGGTGTGCTGTTCTCCGAAACGGGCGTGACCGGAGCCGTGGAAAAAACCCAGAGGGCCGCAAGCTTGCTGGCGATCGACGAAATCAATGCGGCGGGCGGCGTGCTTGGCCGGGCGATCGAACCCGTCGCCTACGATCCGCAATCAACTCCTAATCTCTATAAGGAGCTTGCGGTCAAGCTTTGCGACGAAGATCGGATCCGGGTCGTTTTCGGTTGCCATATGTCGAGCACCCGCAAAGCTGTTCTGCCTGTCATCGAGGCCCGTAATGCATTGTTGTTCTATCCAACGCTGTACGAGGGTTTCGAATATTCCCGGAACTGTATCTACACAGGCGCAGCCCCTAACCAAAACTCCGTCCAATTGGTCGACTTCCTCATCAAGCATTATGGAAAACGAGTTTTTCTCGTGGGTTCGAACTACGTCTATCCTTATGAATCGAACCGGACGATCAGCGACCTCTTTCTTCAAGTGGGCGGACAGGTTCTGGACGAGATGTATGTTCCGCTGAATCTCAAGACCGAGGACGTCGCCAAGATCATCCGGCACATCCGCGCGGCACGGCCGGACGTCATCTATTCGACGATCGTTGGCGATGGTATCATTCCCTTCTACACGGCGTTCAAGGAGGCGGGGTTCGATGCAGCGATGATGCCGATCGCGAGTCAATCGACAAGCGAGGCCGACGTGATCCGCATGCGGCCGGAGGTGGCCGAGGGACATATCACCGCGGCCCCCTTTTTCGCCTCTCTGGATACACCCCGCGCCCGCGCCTTCGTTTCGGCTTACCAACAGCGATACGGCCTGCAGATGCTGCCTACTGCTCCGGCCGAAGCTGCCTATTTCCAGGTTTATCTCTATGCGGCGGCGTTGCAGCGCGCCGGTGGCGACGGGCTTGAGCAGCTTCTGCCGGCCCTCTATGAGGTCGAGTACGACGCCCCGCAGGGCGCTGTGAAGATAGACCGCCTGACAAACCACACGCATCTGTGGCCAAGAGTGGCAAGGGTGAATGCGCAAGGCGGCTATGACATCGTCTATGATCCGTCGTTGCGCGTCGCGCCAGATCCGTTCATGCGCGAATATCGCCCGGACCTGACGCAGACCTTCCCACATCGTGTTCAGGTCTGAGAGGGAGCGACGATGTCTTTCGCCCTTCTCAGAGATTTGCGGGACCTCAAGGTTTTGGTCATCCATCCCCGGACATCCGAAGGAGAGTTCCTGATCGATCACCTGCGCCGTATCGGTTGCACGGTCAGTTGCCTATGGCCGGTACCTGCCGAGTTGCCGCACGGCACGGATGTCGTCTTTCTCGCCATGGAAGATGAGGCGCGACCGGAAATCGAACGCCTGCTGAAGTGTCTCCCCAATCCTGCTCCGACCATGCTCGCCATTGTCGGTTACGAAAACCCCTCCACATTGCAGATCGTTCTGGAAAGCGGCGCGCTCGCCATTGTCGAGAGGCCGATCAAACCGTTCGGTTTGCTGACCAATCTCGCCATCGCCCGCAGCCTCTGGTTGGAGCGTCAGAAGCTCGTCAAGGAGGCGCGCAAATATAAGCGCAAGGTATTGGGCGACCAGAAGCTTGCCCGAGCCAAGGCCATTCTGATGGCCAATCGCGGCACCAGCGAGAATGAGGCGTATCGCGAAATGCGTGAGCAGGCGATGGCCCGGCGTGTGCCGATCGATGAAATCGCCAATTCGATTATCAACGCGGAACAGCTCTTGCGCCCGTCCCAAAAACATGATTAGTTTTTCATGTGTTTCAAATAAACACCTCCGGCACATCCCTTCGCTTCGCGAAGCCATGTGCCGCTGTTGCACGCGGCTTGGCCGTGATGCGGTGATGGCAAGGGTGCCCGCAGGCTGTGAAAAGCCTCGCGGGTTTTTTGTTGTCTGCTGACAGTGACGTCAGCCCTCCAACCAAATTTTCGGCACGAAAGCCTCACCATCGAGTCAGGCAGTGCCGCCGCGTGCGCCAATCAAAAAAAGGGGAACCAAGATGGTGTTCAACAGACGAGAATTTCTGAAAACCGCAGCCACCGCTTCCGCCGCACTCACCCTGCCGGCTCTGGGCAGCCGGGCCTTTGCAGCCGATGCCATCAAGGTCGGTGCGCTCTACTCCCAGACGGGTGGGCTTTCGGTCGCCGAAAAGCTTCTGGCCAACGGGGTCATGATGGCCGTGGCCGAAATCAACGCGGCGGGCGGCGTTCTCGGCCGCCAGGTCGAAGTGGTGGTGGAAGACGGAGCTTCCGATCCGAAGACCTTTAGTGAAAAGGCGTCGAAGCTGATCCTCAAGGACAAAATTTCCACTGTATTCGGCTGCCACACATCTGCCAGCCGCAAGGCCGTACTGCCCATCTTCGAACGGCGCGGCGCAATGCTGTTTTACCAGACGCACTACGAAGGCTTCGAATGCTCGCGCAATGTCGTCTATTCCGGCGCCGTTCCGAACCAGCAACTCTCCAACTACATTCCCTGGATCGTCGAGAAGCTGGGCAAGAAGAAGTTCTTCATCGTCGGCTCGAACTATGTCTATCCGCGCGAGATGGCCAAGGTTTCCAAAAAACTGATCGAGGCGGCCGGCGCAGAATGGGTGGCGGACGAATATCTGGAGCTCGGCCACTCGGAATGGGCCGTCATGGTCAGCAAGATCAAGGAATCCGGCGCTGACGTGGTCTTGTCCAATGTGGTCGGCGACTCGATCATCGCCTTTTACCGCGAGTTCAAGAACCAGGGGCTGTCGCAGGAGGTTATCCCGATCTGCGCCACGGTTACGTCCGAAATCGAGATCGCAGCGATGGGCGCCGAATATGCTGCCGGCAGCTACACCTCTTTCCCCTATTTCATGTCGATCGAAACGCCCACCAACAAGAGCTTCATCGACCGCTTCAGGACGTTCGTCAACGATCCAAAAGCCGTGACATATCACTCGCTCGAAGCCGCCTATTTCCAGGTATTCCTGTGGAAGCAGGCGGTCGAAAAATCCGGCGACCTGTCAGCCGACGCAATCCGGGCTGGCATTCGCGGCCAGACCTATGACGCACCTGGCGGTAAGGTGACCACAGACCCCGACAACCTGCATTGCTGGCTGACGCCCCGGATCGGGCAATGGCAGCCGGACGGCCAGAGCAAGGTGGTCAACGCCTACCCCGCGCCGATCAAGCCGCTGCCCTATTCGGCCTATGGTGAAACGGAAAGCAATCTGTTCTGCACCGGCAAGGGTCTCGACGCAGCGAAGCTCAAGGGCTGACCCCTCCCCGCGTCGTCCCGCCATCCATGTGTGGCGGGACCATGTCTCGGCAAGACGGGTCTGCGCTTTTCCTGTGCGCAGCGCCGATCCGCTTCGGGGATCGGCAAGGAGCAGGAACAAGCCTGGCCCGGCATTTTCACCAACGGTGGCGTTATGCTCGACATTCTCTTTATCGGTCTCAGTCTCGGCTCGATCCTTCTTCTGGTGGCACTTGGCCTCGCCATCACCTACGGCGCCATGGGCGTCATCAACATGGCCCACGGCGAAATGGTGATGATCGGCGCTTACGTCGCAGTCCTCTCGGGCATTTGGCTAAAAACAAGCCTTTTGCTTGCAATACCGCTGGCTTTCATCGTGACGGCGTTGCTCGGCCTGACGATCGAACGGGTGGTCGTAAGGTGGCTCTACGGTCGCCTGCTGGACACGCTTCTCGCAACATGGGGCATCGCCATCCTTTTACAGCAGGCGGTAAGGCTCGAATTCGGCTTGTCTTTTTTCGGCATTCATATCGAAGGCCTTGGAGCAGGACTGCAGAATGTCGCGGTGCCTTCGTTTCTGCAAGGTACGTTCAGGTTCGCGGGAGCGGACATCAACGCGTACCGCACCTTCACCATCGCGGTTACGGCAGCGCTGACGCTTATGACATGGTTCATTCTCTACCGGACGACGGCGGGCATGCAGGTGCGCGCCATCATCCGAAATCCGAAAATGGCTGCGGCCTGCGGCATCGACGTGAAACGCGTCAACGCCATGACGTTTGCTTTCGGTTCTGGTCTTGCCGGTGTCGCCGGCGTCATGATGTCCGGCTTCAAGACCGTCTTTCCCGACATGGGCACGACCATGGTCGTCGACGGTTTCATGGTGGTCGTCACCGGCGGGGTCGGCAGCCTTTTCGGGACCATCCTGTCTTCAGGGCTTCTGGGCGAAATCAATGCGCTGGTCGCCATCGGGACCAACGACATTCTGGCACGCGCCGTCGTTTTCGGGGTCGTCATCCTCGTCATTCTCGTCAAGCCCAGCGGGCTGTTCTCATTCAAGGGACGCTGACATGAGCATCGAACGAAAATTCCAGATCGCCGCCTATGTCATATTCATCGCGCTGATCTTTGCAGCACCCGTCTTCGGTGACGAGTTCTGGCTGAACCGCATTTCGAAATATCTTGTCTACGGCATGCTCGGCGTCGCCATCGCGCTCACATGGGGCTATGCAGGCATCCTAAATCTCGGCCAGGGACTGTTTTTCGGCCTGGGCGCTTACATGCTCGCCATGTCGCTGAAGCTGTCGAGCCTGACCAGTCTGCAACAGGGCTCTGACAAACCTGTTCCGGATTTCATGCTCTGGAATGCCGAGCCCGGCGCACCGACGGAACTGTGCTGCATCAACAAGGGCTCCTTCCTCTGGCTTCCCTTTCAAAGCCAGTCGGTGGGTCTCGTGCTCGGCATCATGCTTCCAGTGGTGATTGCCGGCGCACTCGGTATGCTGGTTTTCCGCAAGCGCATTTCCGGCGTGTTCGTCTCGATCATCACGCTGGCGCTTGTTCTGCTCGTGCGTCTCATCATGGTCGATGCGCAACCGGTGACAAACGGCTTCAACGGCCTGACGGATCTTGGATGGCTGACGATCGGCGGCATCGAATTCGACCCCTACAGCCGGGCGACCTATTATCTATGCGCCGTGTGCCTGTCGCTGACACTCATCGGTGCCCGTGTTGTGGTGGAAACCCGTGCGGGCCTCATCCTGCAGGCAATCCGCGACGATCATGTTCGCGCCCGCTATCTCGGCTTCGACGTCTCCCTCTACCAGGTGTTCTTCTTTGCCATTTCGGCGGGGATAGCCGGCGTTGCCGGCATGCTCTACGTGGTCGTCGCGGAGTTTGCCTCTCCGACGTTCATGGATCTGTCCTTCTCGGTGACGATGGTCGTCTGGGCTGCCGTCGGCGGCCGTTCCTCCCTGCTTGGCGCCTGCATCGGCGCGATCCTGATCAACATGATCGAGGCTGAAGTCAGCGAGACCGAAGCACTGGTCGAGGCGTGGAAAGCGATCATCGGCCTCATCTTCGTCCTCGTCGTTCTGTTCATGCCACGTGGTCTTGGGGGTCTTGCACATGATGTGCTGCGGCAGTTTATCCGCCGGCTCAAACCAGGTGCGGCATCTTCATCGTTGCAGCAACAAAAGCGAGGCATTGTGATATGAGTGCGATCGCATTGACCATCGACGGTCTCAGCGTCGATTTCGGCGGTTTCAGAGCCGTCAACAACGTCAGCATCACCGTCTTTGATGGCGAGCTGCGTGTGCTGCTCGGCGCAAACGGCGCCGGCAAGACGACCTTGATGGATCTCGTCAGCGGCAAGACCCACAGTACGCAGGGCAAGGTCTTCGTCTACGACACCGACATCACCAACTGGCCAGAACACAGAATCGCACGCGCCGGAATTGGCCGGAAATTCCAGATCCCCAGCGTCTTTCGTGATCTGACGGTGCGTCAGAACCTGGAGGTCGCCAATTGCCGCAACCCTTCCGTGCTTGCCAATCTCCGGTTTGGGTTTTCGCGGGCCGAGGCAAGGCGCGTGGACGACGTTCTGGCACTAACGGGCCTCGAAGCCGAGCAGAACACGATGGCCGCCTATCTCAGTCACGGCCAGACACAGTGGCTGGAGCTGGGCATGCTTATTGTCCAGGATCCCAAGGTGGTTCTGCTCGACGAGCCAACGGCTGGCATGACCCAGGCGGAGACCCGCAAGACCGCAGAGATCATCAACAACCTCAAAGGTCGCCATACGATCCTCGTCGTCGAACACGACATGGGGTTCGTCCGCGAAATCGCCGAGCACATCACCGTTCTCCATCTCGGGGAGGTTCTGGCGGAGGGAAGCGTCGAAGATATCGAGCGCAATCCTAACGTCCGTGCAGCCTATCTCGGTTCGAAAGGAATATCCTGATGCTGTCATTGAAAGACGTGCACAGCTATTATGGCCGCAGCCATATCCTGCACGGCGTCACGCTCGATATTCCGGCCGGCAAGGTGACGAGCATTCTCGGCCGCAACGGCACCGGGAAAACGACGCTGTTGAAAACCCTGATGGCGCTGACCGACCGCATGACGGGCGAAATGCGCCTGCAGGGAACGGACATCGCCTCCTCCCCGACGCATATGCGGGCACGGGCCGGGATCGCCTATGTCCCCCAGGGCAGGGAGATCATTCCGGACTTTACCATCCGCGAGAACATCCTGATGGGCGCCTTTGCGCGTGCCGATCGCAAACGCGAAATTCCAGCGCTGGTGCCGGAACTTTTTCCTTACCTGATGGCCAATCTCGATCGACCGGGCGGCGTGCTTTCGGGCGGCCAGCAACAGCAGCTTGCCATCGCCCGCGCCCTGGCCTCGGATCCAAAAGTGCTGCTTCTCGACGAACCCAACGAAGGCATTCAGCCCTCCATCGTCGAGGAGATTGAAAAGATCATCATCCGGCTCAATCGAGAGATCGGCATTACGATCGTCCTCGTTGAGCAAAACGTCGCATTTGCGCGGCATGCGTCTCACCAGTTCGCAATGCTGGAGAAGGGAAGCGTCGTTGCGGCTGGCGCGATCGACACGCTGTCCGACGCTCTTGTTCATCGGCATATGGCTCTTTGAGACAGCCGGATACCCTTTCAATAGAGACAATGGAAAAACCATGACATTGATACAGAGCTACACCGCCGCCGCCATCCAGTTCGAACCGACCATGTTTGAAAAGGCACGCAATATCGGTCGGCTGGCAGCCCTTTGCGAGGAAGCGGCGGCGGCAGGTGCGCGCCTGATCGTCACGCCTGAAATGGGCACGACCGGCTATTGCTGGTTTGACAGAGCGGAAGTGAAACCTTTCGTCGAGACTATCCCCGGACCAACCACCGATGTCTTCCAGGCCATTGCCAGCAGACACCACTGCTACATTGTCGTCGGCATGCCGGAAGTCGACCCGGCGAGCGATCTCTATTATAATACCGCCGTCCTGATTGGCCCTGAGGGCGTCGTCGGCAGGCACCGCAAGTCGCATCCCTATATCGCCGAACCGAAATGGGCCGCCAACGGCGATATCGTCCACGACGTGTTCGAAACGGAGATCGGCCGGATATCGATGCTGGTCTGCATGGATCTGCACTTCTTCGAGACAGCACGGCTGGAGGCTCTGGCCGGTGCCGACATCATCTGCCACATTTCCAACTGGCTACAGGAGCGCACGCCAGCACCCTACTGGATCAACCGCGCCTTCGAAAATGCGTGCTATGTCATCGAAAGCAATCGGTGGGGATTGGAGAGAACCGTGCAGTTTTCCGGGGGAAGCTGCCTGATCGAGCCCGACGGAACGATCGCCGCGTCAATCGATACAGGCGACGGAATTGCCTATGGCACGGTCGATCTTGCACGCGCCCGCCGCCGCGAGGTCTTGTGCGAGCCGGTGTTCAAGTCCCGCCGACCAGAGCTCTACATGAACATGATGACCAACAGTTTCACCTGGAATCCGGGCGACTACTTCCGCCTCTATGGCTATCAGCCCATCCCAGGCGGACGCGCATCGCGTGCCGCCGTTGCCCAGTTCGCCCCGTCCTCTGTCATCTCCGACAACATTGCCCGCATTACCAAGCTGGCAACCGAGGCGAAGGAGACATCAGCGCCGGACATTCTGGTTTTTCCGGAACTGTCGCTGACCGGACTGGACGCGCCGCAAAGCCGGGCGGAGCCGCTCTCTGGCCCGACGGTATCGGCCTTCGTTCGTCTGGCAATGAAGCTCGGCTTCCATCTTGTCGCCGGATTTGCCGAGGCGGATGGAGACAAGGTCTATAACAGCGCGATCCTTGCAGGCCCCGAGGGACTTGTGGGCAGCTACCGCAAGACACATCTTGGGATTGCCGATAGCTGGGCGACGGCTGGCGACGAATGGAAAGTCTACGATCTTGCCATTGGCCGCGTCGGCCTGGCGATTGGCCACGACGCGCTCTATCCGGAAGCCATCCGTTCGCTCTCGTTGATGGGATGCGATCTGGTCGCCTGCCCCTCCGCGATCGCCGGTATGTTCACCGGCGGTCACGCCGGCACGAAAATCCCGCACAACTATCCGATCCCGAAAGGCGCAGACCCCTATCACTGGCATGCGTTGCGCGTGCGCGGCGGCGAAAACAACGTCTATTTCGCCTTCGCCAATGTGCTGGATGCGGCGCGGGGATACCTCGGCAAGAGTGCGGTGTTCGGACCGGATTCCTTTGCCTTTCCGCGCCAGGAATCGGCGATCCTGGACGAAGACGGGATTGCTGCGGCAACCGTCGACACCACCAATCTCGATACGCCCTATCCGACAAATATTGTTCGGAGAAAGGACCTTGTCGTCATGCGCCAACCGCATCACTATCAGCCGCTGGTCAAGTGGCATCAATGAGAGACTAGCACGATGTATGCATTCACATTTGCAACCGCCCCGCAGATAATTGCCGGACCGGGCTGCATCGCAAGGCTTTCGGAACTGAAGACCCGGCTCGGGTCGCGTATTCTGGTGATTTCGGACGAAGGGGTCGTCAAGGCGGGGCTGGTGCAGCCGGCCATCACCAGCCTTTCGGGAGGCGGCGCCGAAATATCTATCTTCACCGGCGTCGTCGCCGATCCGCCGGAAGCAATCGTTCATGCGGCTGTGGCGCAGGCGGTCGGTTTTGGAGCCACGGGTGTACTTGGTATTGGGGGCGGCTCATCGCTCGATGTCGCGAAGCTGGTGGCGCTTCTGGCCAAAAGCGGCGAAGCGCTTGGCAATATTTACGGGGTTGGCAATGTGACCGGACAGCGTCTGCCGCTGGTGCTTGTGCCCACTACGGCAGGCACCGGATCAGAAGTCACACCGATTTCCATCGTGACCACAGGCGCACATCAGAAAAAGGGCGTCGTATCGCCGATCCTGCTACCGGACGCGGCCCTTCTCGACGCAAACCTGACAATCGGTCTTCCTCCGGCCGTGACGGCTGCAACGGGGATTGACGCCATGGTGCACGCCATCGAGGCTTTCACCTCCGCAAGTGCAAACAACAATCCGGTTTCGCGTACCCTTGCCAAGGAGGCTCTTCGGCTTCTCGGGGCGAATATCGAGATCGCCGTCAAGACCGGAACCGATCTGGCCGCCAGGCAAGCGATGTTGCTAGGCGCGATGCTCGCCGGCCAGGCCTTTGCCAATTCGCCGGTCGCCGCCGTCCATGCGCTCGCCTATCCGATCGGTGGCCATTATCATGTCCCGCACGGCCTTTCCAACAGTCTTGTCCTACCGCATGTCCTGCGCTTCAATGCGAGCGAATGTGGCGATGCTTATGCCGAACTGGCACCTTGCATCTTTCCTCACCTTGAGCCTGCCGGTCAGGCCGAGCGGCTTTCCGGTTTTATCGAAGGGTTAGCGATGCTCCCTATGCGCCTGAACCTGCCCGTGCGTCTACGGGATGTCGGAATTCCCAGGGAAGGGCTTCCTCTGCTGGCGCAAAGCGCGATGGAACAGACCCGCCTGCTCGTCAACAATCCGCGCCCGGTGTCCCTGTCGGATGCTGCCGGTATCTACGAAGCCGCTTGGTAGACAGGTGCTAGATGCTAGGTTTGCGTCTGACGTGACAATCACCTCAACCTGAAGCTAACTGTGCCGCCACAACCCTCGCGTCTTCCCTGGCGCAGGCTACAGCCGAAGAAAGAGGCAGCGCCAGAATGCGAATTTTCTTCGGAACAATCCGTAGATGTTGAAGTTACCCTTCGTCAGGAGGAGGACCATCTATGACCATCAAAGCCACTCTCGTGGGGGCAGCCGCTGCCCTGTCCATGCTTTTTTCAACCGTCGCACTGGCACAGACCGACTTGACGATGTGGTATCACGGTGCGGGCAACGTGGAAGAACGCAAAATTCTGGCCGGCATCATCGACGACTTCAATTCGTCTCAGTCAGACTGGCGGGTCTCGCTTCAGGAATTCCCGCAAAATGCATATAACGAATCCGTCACCGCCGCTGCGCTTTCCAACAAGCTGCCCGACATTCTCGATGTCGACGGGCCGAACATGCCGAACTGGGCATGGTCCGGTTATCTGCAACCACTGAAGATCGATGAGGCAAAGCTTGCGAATTTCCTGCCCGGTGCGGTGGGCAGGTGGGGAGACAAGCTCTATTCGGTCGGCCTGTGGGACGCCGCCGTAGCAGTGTTCGCCCGCAAATCTGTTCTCGATGAAAACGGTATTCGCATTCCAACGCTTGACCAGCCGTGGACCGGTGAGGAGTTCAATGCAGCTCTCGAGAAACTCGCTGCCAGCGGCAAATTCGAATATGCGATCGACCTTGGCATGGCCGATAAAACCGAATGGTACAGCTATGCTTTCAGCCCGTTTCTGGAAAGCTTCGGCGGCAGCTTGATCGACAAGGAAGGTTATCAAACCGCCGAGAACTTTCTCAACGGAGACAATGCCGTCAAGTTCGGCGAATGGTGGCAATCCTTGTTCGAGAAAAAGCTTGCGCCCGGAACATCGCAATCACCTGCCGACCATGAAACCGGCTTTCTGGAAGGTCGCCATGCCTTGCAATGGATGGGCAACTGGGTTGCGGTGAAGGCTCTGGAGAAATACGGAGACGATCTGCTGTTCCTGCCTGCGCCTGATTTCGGGCAGGGTCCGAAGATCGGTGCCGGATCCTGGCAGTTTGGCGTATCGGCCACCAGCAAGCATCCGGAAGGCGCATCCGCCTTCATCGAATTCGCCATACAGGACAAATATCTCGCGCAGTTCTCGGATGCGATCGGCCTTATCCCGGCCACGTCCTCGGCTGCCCAGATGACGAAGAACTACAAGCAGGGCGGCCCGCTTGAAGTTTTCTTCGAACTGTCCAAGCGCCAGGGAACGTTGCGTCCGGTGACCCCCGCTTACGCCTTCATGTCGCCGGTCTTTTCCAAGGCTGTTTCCGATATTGCCAACGGCGCGGACGTTGCCGATACACTGGACAACGCAACGGACGAGATAAACAACAACATAGAGCGCAATTCCGGCTACCAACCCAAATAGGGGTACGGATCGATGACGCTCTTTTCTTCGCGGGGAAAGCTGACCCGGAACAGTCTCACGGGTTGGTTCATGGCTGCGCCGGCGATGGTGCTGATCGGGCTGTTCCTGATCACACCCTTTTTGCTGGGGCTCGGTTTTTCCTTCACCAACCAGCGGCTGACATCTCCCAATCCGACCGAGTTTGTCGGCATTGAAAACTATACCCGGCTGCTGGGTGTCGGAGTGCTGACGCTCGAGCCGGAGAAGGAGGCGGATGGGAGCATCAAGCGCGATGCGGATGGCGCCATCTCCTATCCGAGAATTCGCAGTTTCACGCGTAACAACCCCGACTATCCACACCTGGAAGGAATGCGGGAATATAAGAGCTTCACCTGGGGCGAGAACCAGGTCGTCATTCTAGCGAGCGACGTCGTATTTTTAACGGCGCTCGTCAACACGCTTTCCTTCGTGGTCGTCGTTGCGCCGGTTCAGGCTGCGCTGGCGCTGTTTCTTGCCCTGTTGGTGAACCAGAAGGTCCCCGGCGTCACGATTTTCCGCGCGATCTATTTCATGCCGGTGGTGCTATCGGTGGTGGTGGTGGCGCTTCTGTGGCGGTTTATCTATGCGGCGGATAACGGGCTGCTCAACAGCCTTTTGAGTTACATGAGCTTCGGGCTGTTCCAGCCCATCGACTGGTTGGGCAGAACCGATACCGCTCTATGGGCCATCCTGGTGATGTCGGTTTGGCAGGGCGTCGGTTTCCACATGGTCATATGGCTTTCCGGCCTGCAAACCATCTCCCCTGATCTTTACGAGGCAGCTGACGTCGAAGGAGCGAACCGCTGGCAGAAATTCAGCATGATAACCTGGCCGCTGCTGCGCAACACCGCGGTGCTCATTATCATTGTCATTACCATGCAGGCTTTTGCGCTTTTTGCGCAGATCGATGTGATGACCAAAGGCGGGCCGCGCGATTCTACCCAGAGCATCGTCTATCAGGCAGTTGAGCGCGGATACCGCCAGCAGGACATTGCCGCAGGTTCCGCAATCTCTGTCGTGCTGTTCCTGCTTGTTCTATGCATTTCGCTGATACAGCGATACCTGACAAGGGAGAAGCAATGATGCAGGCCGGACAACGCAGGAGCCTCGCTTTTCTCATCGGCAACTACGTCCTCATGGTCGCCTTCGCGGCGATCTTCATTTTGCCGCTGTTGTTCATGGGGTTCTCGTCGCTAAAACCGAACGACCAGTTGTTGAGTGATGCCGCGTCGATACGCGCGTTCCTGCCGGTGGGAAATCTCTCACTCGAAAACTACGCCGCGGCTTTCGCCCGGGCGCCGATTGCAACGTTCATATTCAATTCGGTTCTGGTAACGGGCGTTACCGTGTTTCTCGCCTTGCTGCTGGGTTCGCTTGCCGCCTTCGCCTTCACCTTTTTGAACTGGCGCGGAAAGGATGTTCTCTTCTCGATCATCCTCGCCACGCTCATCATTCCCTTTGAAACCATTGCCGTGCCGCTACTGCTGGAAGTCAACAATCTGCCATGGATCGGCAGCGACGGGTTTACCTGGGGATGGCTGAATTCCTGGCATGTGCAGATCATTCCATGGATCGCAGACGGGCTGACGATTTTCCTCTTCGTGCAATATTTCAAGGATCTGCCGAAGGAATTGCTGGAGGCGGCGCGCATCGACGGGGCCAGCTGGCTGCTGATTTACGCGCAGGTGGTGATGCCGCTCAGCGGCCCGGTCATCGCAACCGCCGCGATCTTGAAATTTCTCGTCATGTACAGCCAGCAGTATCTATGGCCGCTTCTCGTCACCCAATCCGAGACATACAGGCCTGTGATGGTAGGGTTGCAGTACTTCTTCCAGCTCAACACGCCCTGGGGTGAAGTCATGGCTTATCTCACCATCATCACGCTGCCGATGCTGATCTTTTATCTCTGCCTGCAGAGGCTGTTCATCTCCAGTATCGCGGCGAGCGGGATAAAGGGATAACGCCTCGCCCTGCACAGGGTGAGAGCCGAATCGGGAACGGGTTGCGAGCTGTGTTTTCGATTTCTGATCGTGGTGGCAGAGTGGAAACAGTAGATTTGTTTCCAATGATCTTTGATTTGAACCGTTTTGGTTTGAGTTTTCCGGTACCTCCGCCGAGATCGACCCGGATGCCGAACGCCAAAAGGGCTCCGAGTTTCCCCCGGAACCCTTTGTCAATCGTTGTATATTTGGTTGCGGGGGGCCTGCGCACAGAGACTTGTGAAATTCGCTGCCCCGAACGGACTGAATGGTCGGCCTCAACGTTCCCGAAACACCCTACGCGTTTCGCTGCACCACGCCAAAATCAGATATCAACGACAAGCCCCTTTGCCTTCAGGACAGGCTCCAAATTACTGACTTCGATAACGGATTTGCCCTGCTTGTAAGCTTCGATGAAGCCCGCTTCGGCATCTTCGCGAATTTGCGAGAGACGGGCCGATTCCTGAGCTTCTGCACGACGCACAACCACCAAACCGTCTGCATCACCAACAATGATGTCGCCGGGATTGACGATCTCATCGCCGATGATGATCGTATCGTTTACTGCGGCAATCGTTTCCTTGACGGTACCCTTGATGCAGACGCTGAACGAGAACACAGGGAAGCCGAGGTCTCTAAGCTGCAAGGTGTCGCGCACACCGGTATCCGTCACCAGACCACCGATCCCCTTTGCAAGGCAAGCATTTGCCAGCACGTCCCCAAAGGAACCCGCCTCTTCGTATTCACCAGCCGAAACCACGATGATGTCGCCGGGCTTGGCGTAATTAATGGCCAGCTGCAACATGATATTGTCACGCGGCGCGCATTTGACGGTAAAGGCGGGACCACACAGTTTCATGCGGTAGTCGACAGGCTTGATGCGGGAGGAAAGTGCGCCCCTTCGACCCTGTGCCTCGTGGATGGTTGCCGGCGAAAACTTCGAAAGAGCTTCGATGTCTGCCTTGCTTGGCCGTTCTGCTATATCTTTGATGTGGATCATAAAACCTCCCACGGTAAGGCTGGCGGCGGGAACGTCCCGCCACTCGCATTGAGTTTAATTGTTATATTTCAATCGCTTCCGTGGCTTGAAGCCCGGCGGAATCAGGGGATCGGGTCGAATTTCAGCTCGGAAAGCGGGACCACCTTGTCCGTACGGGTCATTTTGTATTCGGTATTCGGGCCAAGCCACTTGTCCCAGATTTTGTTTATCTCGCCGGAGGCGTCGAGTGTGCGCAGCACTTCATTGATCTTCGCTGTCAGGGCAGGATTGTCCTTTGCCATGCCGATACCGATCGGCTGATAGAGCATAGGCTCCTCGATCATGCGCATCGGTTTGCCCTTGGTCTTAGATTCATTGACGAACTTGGTGGTGGTCATGGTGTTGGCCACCATACCCCGCGCCTTGCCCTGCTGAACGGCAAGATAGGCAGACGCAGTATCCTGGAAGGTCAGCGGCTCGGACTTGTTGAGCTTGATAGACATTTCAGAGGTCGAGCCCTTGGTGGAGGCGACACGCTGGCCTTCGTAATCCGACTTCTTCTTGCCGGCATCATCAACCGGCACGATCAGCATTTCCTTGGCGAGATAGTAGGGATCGCTGAACTGAATCTGCTCGGCGCGGCTTTGTGTGTAGGCGAGATTGGCGACGGTGATATCGACGCGGCCAAGCTTGACTTCCGGCACACGGGCTTCCACCGACACCGGTTTGACTTCGGCCTTCACGCCCAGTTCCTTGGCAATCGCATTGCAAAGATCAACGTCAAAGCCGGCCATTTCACGGGTCTTCGTATCGGGTGCCGCAAATGGCACCACATCAGCGAAGGTTGCGCAGCGTAGCACCTTGTTCGCCATGATCGTATCGAGTTGATCAGCCGCCGCTGGTGAAGCGAGAGCGGTTCCGGCCAGTGCAACGGCAAGTGTCAAGCATTTCCAGTTCATTGTTGGTTCTCCTCTTATGATTTGATTGGTATCAGTGGCGCAGATCGGAAAGGAACCGCTGCGCGCGCGGATGGCGTGGTGCTGTGAAAAACTCTTCCGGCGTCGCTTTTTCAAGAATTTCACCGGCATCGATGAACCAGATGCGGTCGGCAACTTCACGGGCAAAGCCCATTTCGTGGGTCACGCAAAGCATGGTCATACCCTCCGCGGCGAGCCCCTTCATAACGGCCAGCACTTCGCCAACCATTTCCGGGTCGAGAGCGCTTGTCGGTTCATCGAACAACATAACGGGCGGTTCCATGGCCAGTGCACGCGCAATCGCCACGCGTTGTTGCTGACCGCCGGACAATTGCCCCGGATAGGCGCCGGCCTTGTCGGAGAGGCCTACCCGATCCAGAAGCTTCAAAGCCTTCTGTCGAGCAACATCAGGCGCGACGCCTTTTACCCGGATCGGTGAAATCGTAACATTTTCGACAACGGACAGGTGCGGGAAGAGATTGAAATTCTGGAACACAAAACCCACCCTGCTGCGCAGAAGGTTGAGTTCTCTCGTTTTGGTTGCGGCGTGAATATCCTGCCCATCGAGCGTGATGGATCCGCTGTTGATCTCTTCGAGACGATTGACGGTACGGATCAATGTCGATTTACCGGAGCCGGAAGGGCCACAGATGACGATAACCTCGCCCCGCGCAACTTCGGCGTCGACATTCTTCAAAACCTCGTAGTCGCCATAACTCTTGCAGACATTGGAAATACGGATGGTCTGCTGTGTCGATGATGCCGTGATTGTCATGGCTGCTCCGTTATGATTTTCGCCTGCGCCTGCAATGCCTGTTGCGGGGCCTGTTGAGGGCGACTGACCACACCGGCACGGCGTTTGGCGATACGCCGCTCGACGGCATTTGCGAGATACGTCAAGCTCCAGCAAATGGCGTAGTAGACAACCGCGAGGATGAGGAAGACCTGGAAGGGCTGGGTCAGAAGCTGGTTATTGACCTGACTTGCCGCGAAGGTGAGGTCAGGTACGTTGATGACGTAACCGAGCGTCGTATCCTTGATCGTGGCGACAAATGTCGAGATCATGCTCGGGATCATGTTGAAAAGCGCCTGCGGCAAGATGATGAAGCGCATTGCACTGATGTAGCTATGGCCAAGCGCCCTTGCCGCATCCATCTGCCCGGCACCGAGAGCGACAATGCCTGCTCTTACGACTTCGCTGAGAAATGCGCCCTGATAGATGACAAGTGTCGTCAACATGATGACGAAGCTTGGCACATCCGCCCCGGTCCAGAGGGGCACGAGGAAATAACTCCACAGGATGAGCATGAGCAACGGCACGCCGCGCGTGACATAGACCAGCCCCGTTACCGGCCACCGCAGGAACCGCCATTTGGACAGGCGCGCCATTGCCATAAGGATGCTGACCGGAAAGGCCAGTGCGATGGCAAGGGCAGACAGGATGATCGTGTTCGCAAGACCGCCAAGCGGGCCGTTCGGATATTGCCCGATCAACAGCAGCAACCAGTTGTCATGAACGATGGTGATCATATCGCCGATCATGCGCGTGCCCTCCACGCTGGATCGAGGCGCATCGAAAGATAAGCACCGGCACCCATGATCAACAGCGAGAAGAACAGGTACAGAACGGTTCCGACAAGATAGATCTCGAAGGTCTGGAAGCTGAGATTTTCAATTTCCTTGATGGCATGGGTCAATTCGGAAGCCCCGATAATGAGGGCGAGGCTGCTGTTTTTGAACAGGGAAACACTGTGATTGATGAGCGGTGGCAGGGCATTGCGCACGCCTTGCGGCATGATGATGAAGCGCATCGCGGAGAGATAACCGTGCCCCAATGCCTTCGCCGCTTCCATCTGGCCGGGGCTGACGGAGCGCAGGCCTGAACGCAGATCCTCACTGAAATAGGCTGCCTGACAGAGCCCGAGACCGACCACGGCAAAGATTGCTTCGGCATTGTGAGCAATCAGCCAGTCCGTCAAACCTGACGGCAGGAGAGTGAATATCCCGAAATACCACAACATCAATTGCACAAGCGTCGGCACATTGCGGTGGTAGGAAACATAGGCCGCCACGGCGCGATCAGCAAAACGGGACGATGAAAACCGCACGCATAACAGGACCAGCGCAAGCGTCATGGCGAGAGACCAGGACCCGATAAAGATGACGAAAGTCATCTGCAATCCGTGCCACAGCATTGCAATATATTGCGGGTTGCTCAGGATTGCCGACAGGTCGAAACCGCTCACGGCTTTTGTTCCTTCGGTGCGTCAGCCTCCGCCGAAGTCTGCGGTTTGGCCGTCTGAAGTCCGCCCATAACCTGCAATGTCGGGGTGATTTCCATATGCCCGATATTCATGGAAACCGGCGCTGCAATGGCAAAGGCAATCGCCTCGGCAATATCTTCCGCTTTCGGCAACTCGAAACCGTCGATGAAGCGCTCGCGCACGCTCGGGTCGTTGCCATGAACGTGATTGAAGATATCCGTCGCCACCCGGCCGGGGCAAATCTCCGTTACGCGGACCCGTCTGCCAAATGCGTCCAGCCTCAACTGGTTCGACAGCATGGCAACACCAGCTTTAACGGCATGATAGGTCGAGTTGCCGCCGAAATTATAGTTTCCGGCGATGGACGAGATATTGACGACGTGGCCGCGATCACGCTCCACCATGCCCGGAACAATCAGGCGGCAGATGTGGAGAACGGCACGGAGATTCACATCGATCAACAGGTCGATATCCTCCGCATCCGCCTGAAGGAACTTCTTCGGCCTGTCGACGCCGGCATTATTCACGAGAATGTCGAACTGCACCGTTTTTGCGAGATCGGCAATTGCAGCGCGATCCGTAACGTCAATGGCGTGCGGTATACAGCCGGTGCGTTCGGCAAGTTCATTCAGGGCGCCAGCGCTGCGGGCAACCGCATGGACTTCGATGTTTTCGCGGCAAAACCGCTCAACGACAGCGGCACCGATACCGGATGAAGCACCGGTGACCAAAGCGGTCTTGTAATCGGAGAATGGCATTCTGATCCCCTTTTTTTGTTACCTTGAACACTAGCGAAGCTTTCCGTGCTTGCCTAAGACCGATTACTTTTGGAGTAATAAGTAAGTTTTATGGAGACCCGCAAACGGGCGATTAGACACGCGATTCCGGGATATTCTTATCCCGGGCGGGAGAGTTCCGCTCTGGTGCCCAGATTGCAAAACCTGTGCGAGCCTGTAAGCTGCCCCAAGCATGGATATAAGACGTCTCAAATCATTCATCGTCATCGTAGACAGTGGCAGCATCACGCGCGCCGCAGATATTCTGCATCTGGCGCAACCGGCACTCAGCCAGCAACTAGCCGCGCTTGAAGATCATTTCGGCCAGAAATTGCTCATCCGCAGCCAGCAAGGCGTGACGATGACGGATGCGGGGCATGCAGTTTACCGCCACGCACAGATCATATTGCGCCAGATGGAACAGGCGCAGGTCGACGTATCGGCGGCAGGTAACTCACTTGCGGGACGCGTCTCTGTCGGTCTGGTCCCATTCAGCAGCGCTGCAACGCTTTCCGTGGAGCTGTTGGCGGAAACGCGAAAGCGACATCCGGGGATATTGATCCATCTGACGGAAAGTGTCGGACAAACCTATAGCCAGATGATCATGAATGGACGTCTGGAACTGGCATTGATCCACGGCGTCGGACCAATCAAGGGCGTAAAATTCGAGCCCATGCTCAGCGAAGAGTTTTATCTTGTCGCACATCGCGATTTCGCAATCGAAGCGGATTCAAAACCGGTACCGATTGCCGCGCTGGACGGCATGCCCATGCTGATGCCACCCGCGTATAATTTTGTCAGGCGCGCTGTAGACACGGCATTTACCCGCAGCCGGATCAATCTCAAGGTCGTCGCGGAAGTGGAAATCGTCAGGACCCTTGCCCGCGCCGTCGCCAGTGGTCTCGGCGCAACCATCATGCCAAAAGCCATTGCCAACCGGATCGTCTCGGAAACGGGGGAGCCGCTTATTTGCCGGCTACTGTCTCCACGGATCGAAGAAACCCTGTCCCTCTGCATGTCCGACCAGAACTCGCTGTCGGAGCCGGCGTTTGCCGTCAAGGATATCCTCGTGGAGCTGACGGAAAAATTGAAACTCTAGAGTATCCTTCGGCCCGGCAGCCGGGCCAAAGGATCGTGTCAGGATCAACGCATATCCTGGCAGAACTGCGCAATGCGGGCGCAACCCTCGCTCAACATCTCCATACTTGTTGCATAGGAGATCCGGAAGTGCGGGCTCATACCATAGGCGGCGCCTTGTACCGTTGCTACGTGGTGCTCATCCACAAGCGCCATCACGAAATCCACATCGCCTTCGATTTTGCGTCCGCCCTTGGTAGTCTTGCCGATGAGCCCCGACATATTGGGATAGAGGTAAAAAGCGCCTTCCGGCTTATGGCAGCGCAAACCGTCAATCCCGGCGAGCTTGCCCAGAACAAAATCGCGACGCTCACGATAAATAGCGGCGCGTTCTTTAAGAAGATTCTGAGGACCATCGAGTGCCGCAATCGCTGCCGCCTGCGAAACGGTGGCAATGCCGCCACCGTTCTGGCCGTTTACGTTGCTTATTGCCGCGATGAGTTCCTTCGAGCCGCTGGCGCAGTAACCCAGACGCCATCCCGTCATGGCGTAAGCCTTCGACACGCCGTTCATGGTCAGCACGCGGTCATAGAGCTGCGGTTCGACATCGGCAATTGTGCTGAATTCGAAGCCGTCATAGACAAGATGCTCGTAAATATCGTCAGTCAGAATCCAGACATCGGGATGACGCAGCATAACTTCTGCGATTGCTGCCATCTCCGCACGGGAGCAGGCAGCACCTGTGGGGTTGTTGGGGAAGTTGAGAAAGAGCCACTTGGTACGCGGCGTAATCGCAGCTTCCAGGTCCTCGGCACGCAGTTTGAAACCGGTTTGTTCAAAGCACGGCACCGCAACAGGAACACCACCTGCAAATTTCACGATATCCGCATAGCTGACCCATGACGGCGTGGGAATAACGACCTCGTCGCCCGGATTGCAGGTTGCAAGCATCGCGTTGAAGATCACCTGTTTGCCGCCTGCGGAAACGATGATCTGGCTGGCATCATAGGTCAGATTATTGTCCCGCTTGAACTTTCTGGCGATCGCGGCCTTCAGCGCAGGTGTGCCATCCATTGGCGGGTATTTCGTCTGCCCGCCAAGGGCTGCTTCGTGCGCGGCCTCGACAGCGTGAGCGGGCGTCGGAAAGTCCGGTTCACCCGAAGAGAGGCTGACCACCTTGATACCCTGCGCAGCCAGCTCTCTGGCGCGCTGAGTCATGGCGGCGGAAGCGGAAATGGAAACGTTTTTCAGGCGGTCTGATGTAGAGGGCATCTGCATGATCTTTCGGTAAGATTTGGAGAACGGGCCAACCAAAGGCCCATTAAGACGCGAGTTCTGCGGCAGGTGCTAGCGTTGCGCCGGAGACGCTGATTTCACTACGCACGATACGCGCCAGCTCCAGTGAACCGGGCGTATCGCTGTGGACGAGGATGGAGCGCGCCGGCATGGCAATCACCGTGCCATCGATGGCTTCGACCGTGCCATCAGTCAGGAACCGGCGGACGCGCGCGCGCACCGATGGCTCGTCCTTGACCAGAGCGCCGGGAAGACCCCGCGCGACAAGGCTTCCCTTGGCGTCATAGGCGCGGTCGGCCAAAAACAATGCCAGCGTCTTCAACCCAACGCGTTTTGCCGCTTTTTCGATTTCGCTCTCCGGCGTTACGAACACCACAAGCTTTGAATCAACGGCAGAAATGGCATTCATCATCAGGTCGGCAAGCGCCGGGTCGCGATTGACCATATTGCCCATGGCCGCATGAAAACTGAAGTGCCCGACCTCGACGCCTTCGCTTTTGGCAATCGCGATCAAGGCTCCGAGCTGGTAGAGCATCTGCTGTCTCAACTCATCCGGTTGAAACGGCATTTCGCGGCGGCCGAAGCCTGCCCTATCAGGCAATCCCGGATGCGCGCCGATGCCGACGCCATTTTCCTTCGCGAGGCGAACCATTCGGGCCATGATATCTGGCTCGCCGCCATGAAAACCGCAGGCAATGTTGGCCGACGATACGAGCTTCATCATCGCTTCGTCGTCACAGAGCCGGTAAGGGCCGAAGCCTTCGCCCATGTCGGAGTTCAGATCGATCTTCATCGTTTCCTCCCTTTGCTCCCTGGTTTTCCGTCAAACCATCGCATTCAGCGCCCGTTTGACCATCTGTGAGGTCTGCCGGACATCATCGACGTATTTTGCAACTGCCCGCTCGGCCAAACGTGCTTCCTCATGATTGGACCTCACGAATTTGATCTTCCCGCCCGCGCGTGCCTGTCCTAACCGCCACAGGTCAGCCTCGATCACACCCGCAATCTTGGGGTAACCGCCCGCCGTATTTGCATCGCTCATCTGGATAATCGGCTCGCCACCTGGCGGCATCTGCACAACGCCCGGCACCACACCGTGGGAGCGCATTTCGACGGTTTCGGTCGGCTTGACGGGATCACCCGACAGCCGATAGCCGGTCCGATCGCTGCGGGAAGATATCCGCCAGATCTGGCTCCAGAACGCCTCACCGTCATTGGCAAACAGCTCGTGTTCGCCGGCCGGAATGGCGCGCACTGGCAATACGCCGTCAACCACGGGCGGGAAGATATCTCCCAAAGCCACCGAAGGTTCGACCACTCCAACCCCGTTTAAAGGCAGTGGCAACAGATCGGCAGAAGTTCCGATTTCCAGTCTGTCGCCTTTTGCAAGCGGTCGTCCACTGTAACCGCCGAAACTACCGCGCAGTGCCGTGCTCCGGGATCCCATCAAGACCGGAACATCCACCCCGCCCGCAACAGCAATATAGGCGCGGGCGAGTTTCGGCGGCTGCCTCAGCTCCAGTATCTGGCCTTCCTTGCCGACATGAGTGCACCAGGAAAGCAATTCTTTCCCGTCCACCAAAGGACGCCCATCCGCCCCGGTTACGGCAAATATTGCTGCCCCTGTAAAACACAGTGTGAATGGAAAAGTCTGAATCTCGATGACGGCAGCATCTGCCGCATTGCCGGTCAGAATATTGCCGATTTTGACCGAAAGAGGGTCCATGGCACCGCCAGCGGAAACTCCGATATCGCGGTAACCGGGGCGACCGAGGTCTTGGACAGTGTTGAACGGGCCGGTTTCGATGATCTCGATCATAGTTCGATGCCTGTCGGTATGAAGCGAACCGTATCTCCGGGTGCCAAAAGTGCTGGCGTAGAAGAGGCAGGATCGAACATCTGCAAATCCGCGTAACCGATGGAATTCCACCCATTCGGTCCAGTCAACATCGCCACACCCGTCTGCATTCCACCGATCGTCACGCAACCTTTCTCCATCTTGATCGATGGCACGGTTTTTCGCGGCATGTAGATACGCGCATCAAGGCCATACAGGTAGCCAAAGCCCGGTGCACTCCCAAGCGCAAAGACGCGGTAGGTCGCCTCATGGTGAATCCGCACGATTTCTCGGTCGCTAAGCCCTGAAAAATCGCAGAGGGCAGGAAGGTCGCCAGCGTATTCGCCACCGTAATGTACCGGTATTTCAACTGTCTTCCCGACGATATCCAGACTGACGGCTTTATCCCAGGCGTCGTGCAACTGGGAAACGACGAACTCCGGGTCTTCAGGCGTTTCCTTGAAAATCGCCAGAAGGTTCGTCATGCCGGGAATGACTTCGGCGACACCTGCCCAACCTTTTACCGCTTGCGAAAGCGCCCAAATCCAGCGCTGTGCAGGCAGATTGAACTCGCCGGATGCTTCGAGCAAAAACGACCGGGAGCCTATGAATGAAACACGCGCCTGCCTTTTGATGGCAGGCTGAATTTCGTGGCGAGGTGAAAGGGTGTTCGATGTAGCAATCATGATTAAAGCTCGATTTCGAACAGCGGATCACCGAAACCAACCAGAGCATCCTGCGCCGCTAGCTGATTGACGAGAGAACCGTTACGACCAGCGACGAGGGGAACGAGAATGTGGTCGATGCGGATAAATCCAATCACGTCATCTGCGGCAACCAAACGCGGAAAACTTTGCGTTTCGGTAGGTAGAGAAGGATGCGAAAAACAGAAATGACCCGCAATCGGCGCTTTCACCACCACTTTCGAAACATCGACCTTTGATGAGCAAACGGTGTCAGCGAAGGAAGTGGCAGATCTTGCCGGGGCAGAAACGATAATGCGTACCTGCCCCTCAGGCGTCGTAATTTCCACGCCGTCCACGCCTGCATCCGTCAGCATGTCGGTCAAGGCAATCAGTGAGACGGGGTCGCTAAAGTCGGGCCTACTCATGCCGCCTTCCGTTCTTTTAGCCATTGTTCAAGATAGTGAATGTCTTTTTCACCCTGCGAGAAAGCTTCGTCCTCAAACAGAGCGCGCAGGAGGGGAAGATTGGTCGAAATACCCTCCACCTGTGTACCCGCAAGCGCTTGGCGCATCCTTACCATGGCTTCAGTGCGGGTCGGCGCATGCACGATCAATTTGGCGATCAGGGAATCATAATAAGATGACACCCGGTAGCCGAGATGGATGTGGGTATCGACGCGAATCCCCTCGCCTTCCGGCAGCACAAGATCGGTCACGACGCCCGCTGACGGCAAAAAATTATCAGGATCCTCGGCATTGATACGGCATTCGAAGGAATGCCCATCGCAGACAACATCGGCCTGATGCAGATCCAGAGGCTTACCCTGCGCCGCCTTGATCTGGGCCTGAACGACGTCAATCCCGCTCGTCATCTCCGTAACGGGATGCTCAACCTGCAAGCGCGTATTCATCTCGATGAAATAGAACTTGTCGTCTTCAAACAGGAATTCGAAAGTCCCCACCCCGCGATAGCGGATCTGCCGGCAAGCCTCGACGCAAGCCATTCCGACCGGCTGGATCACCTCGACCGAAATTCCAGGCGCTGGCGCTTCTTCGACCACTTTTTGATGGCGGCGCTGCATCGAACAGTCGCGGTGACCAAGCCAGACGGCATTGCCGTGGGTGTCGCACAGTACCTGTATCTCGATGTGACGGGGATGCTGGAGAAACTTTTCCATGTAAAGCGCAGCAGAGCCAAAAGCTTGCCTCGCCTCCTCCCTCGTCAAGGCAATCGCTTCGTGAAGCAAGGCAGGTTCCTGTACCACCCGCATGCCACGTCCGCCGCCGCCACCCGCAGCTTTGATGATGACTGGATAGCCGATCTCATTCGCGATACGCTCCACAGTCCCGGCATCCTCGGGAAGCGCTGTATCCGGTCCCGGGACGCATGGCACACCGGCCGCAATCATTGCCCGTTTGGCAGCGATTTTGTCGCCCATCGCGGAGATTGATCTTGCGTCCGGGCCGATGAATACAAGACCGGCGTCTTCGACAGCCTGCGAAAAAGCGGCGTTTTCAGAGAGAAATCCATAACCGGGATGGATCGCACCCGCACCCGTCAAACGGGCAGCGATTAAAATGGCGTTCTGATTGAGGTAGCTCTTGGCGGCATTCGCCGGGCCAACACAAAGGAAGCTATCGGCCGTTTGGCCATATGGAGCCTGCCTGTCCGCCTCCGAGCAGATCGCCACGGTCTTTAAGCCCAACTCGCGGCAAGCGCGCTGAATGCGTGCAGCAATTTCACCCCGGTTGGCAATCAGAACCGTATCGAAGCCAGATGTATCCGACGCAGCCTTGAGACTTTCTGCCATCACACGATCTCCGCCAGCAGATCGTTCACCTCAACCTCTCCGCCATCAACCTCCGTAAGATAGGTGATGCGGCCTGCACGCGGAGCAACGATTTTGTTGAACACTTTCATGGCTTCAATGATGAAGAGGGCCTGCCCCTCCTCGACCACATCTCCAGCCTCAACAAATGAAGGTTGTCCCGGCGCGGAAGCACGGTGCAGAACGCCAAAAATCGGGGCATGAACGGAGGTTGCCGATGTGCTGGTAGGAAGGGTAGAAGTAGGCTCATCAATCAGAGCTTCGCCCCCGGCTTTGACCGAGACATTGCTGGCAGCATCTGTTTTAGGTGCGGTTTTGAATATCCGCACAGTCACGTTTTTCTCCGTCACCGTGAGTTCGGTGACGTTCGTTCGTCCGACAAAATCAATCAGCGTCTTTATCTTCGACAGGTTCATAAACGTACTCGGCATTGTCCAAAGCCATCCGGTAATCCCGCAAGATCGGGATCACTTTCGGCTGACGTAGACCTAGCACGATAGGCTGTTTGATGGGGTCAGAAGAACTTTTGATGGAGGTGTTCAATTAATCCGTGCCGTAAGCTGTTGAGTTAGCAACGACTGCCCGCTGTTAGGCTCAGGACATATTAAATCCCTTGCGGGGTTTGCTCGGTTTTGATTCACTTGGATCGAACGGAGGGACCCCAATGAGTGAATTGATGTTGCCATCGGAAATGCAGATGCGTCGGATCGAACGGTATTTCCCGCTGTCGTACGGCGTTCCGCGCGTTGATAACAGGCTTGTTTTGAGCGGCATCATCTTTGTTCAGCGTAATGAGTTGCGATAGCGCGACGCGCCGAAGGCGTAAGGGCCGCACAAGACGATCTACAACCGCTTCATCCGCTGGAGCCGGCTCGGTATATTCAATCGCATTCTGGCCGAACTAACCGCAAAGCGGGGCAAGCCCGAGTAATCGATGATCGATGCCGCTGCGCTCATACCTTCTTCTCAAGCATATGCATCGCTGCGGCCGTCATCTTCTGGCTTTGATTTAACGAGTCCTGACCCTAGAGCCCCATCGGGGATATAACGCCAGCAAGTCATTTGCGGTATCCAACGGCTTTAAACGCCAATTGAACGCCAAAAGGGCTCCGAGTTTCCGCGGAGCCCTTTGATATTTTTGTATTTGGTTGCGGGGGCCAATTCTTGCGATTGGTCGAGAGAACCATACCAAAGCTAGCAGCTTAGTCGCTCAACGTAAGTCGAGCTCGAATCCCTCTCGTCCCGCCGATTCTACGCCATGGCGCGACATTGCTACGCAAACACCGTAGATGGCCTCAGGGCGACATGCGCGGACATCAAACATGTCGAGTTTAGCGCCCTTTCACTTAGGAGCCGCCTTTTTGCGGCAAACATGCAAACAGAGTAGGCACATACTCTCTTAGATGCAAACTTGGCGATTCATTTACTTGTAGAACGGGTTTGACCACGCGATCTTCCCATTCGCGTCGATCACCACAACGCGCCACCAGTCACCATCAAACTTTGCCAGAGAAAATCGCGCAGAGGTCAAATCGGTTCCGGATAATTTTTCGTTGCGCGAAGCGCGGCCGACAATCGATACCTGAAACGCTGGCGAGCATTTAACGGAAACCTGGCCATCTTCGATGCGGATATCTTCGATTGAGGGCCCCTGGGTCGAATAATAATGACCCTTCTTCAAGGCCTGAAGTAAAGCTTCCGGCTCGTTAGCCTCGGCTTTGACCATAACCCAGCCGCCGAAGGCATCACGGTTCTGATCTTCTCCAGCCACCCAGTGAGCGTCATCACATGCCAATGCATTGATGTGCCGGCCAGTGTTAAGGATATCGTCGAGATAATAGGATCCTCCGCCGCGACCATTCAAAACCTGGCTAGTGTGATTGTAGACCTCAACGGCATGAGCGCCCGGAACTGACGCGGCATCGCCCGCTGTGAGCGCATACCATTCGGGATGCGGGATGGCAACGAAAGCGCCCGCGTCGATGCATCGTTGCGCAAGCTGAGGACCGGTTTCATCAGCGCCGTTCGGAGGAAAATCCGCCGGTAGACCAACCGCCAGTATGTGCCATTTCTCGCCATGTTCGGTTGATGGCGCATGACATTCTGCACCCAAAAGGGTTGTGAATGTGTTCGTTCTATAGGGGCGCGTATCCGCGATCGGATAATTATAGTGCGGCATGAAATGGTCGGAGAGGCAAAGAAAGTCATAGCCCCTCTCACGATATCGTTTGCACACTTCCTCGGCATCCAGCTTCCCGTCGGAGAGGCTAGAATGTGTATGCAGGTTTCCTTTGTAAAACTGACCTGCCGTGGCAAAAGCTTCAGCTTGCATGCTTCATTGTCCTGTTTGCGAGTTGTTGAGATGCTGAATCGAAAGCCGCCAGCAATTTTCTTGTGTAATCGGACGTCGGCGCTCGAAGGATATCGGCCGTTCCACCGTAATCGCGGATGCGCCCTTTTTCTAAAACAAGGATCTGATCCGACATTTCCGCAACGACCGGCAGGTCGTGCGAGATGAACAGGTAGGTGGTCTGGTGCTCTCGCTGCAGCCGTTTCATCACCTTCAGGACGGATGCCTGTACCGTAACATCGAGAGCAGACGTGATTTCATCGCAAAGAATGAGGTCCGGCTTCCCAGCGAATGCACGGGCAATAGCGACACGTTGCTGTTGCCCCCCTGAAAGCTGCCGTGGCGAGCGTTGCAAAAAAGCCGGGCCCAGGTCGAGTTCCAGGAGGAGTTCTACGGCACGGTCGCGAGCGGCCGCCCGCGTCATGCCGAAGAAAATCTGGAGCGGCCTCGTGATCAATTGCTCGACCGTGTGCTGTGGGTTGAGAGATGAGGCCGGATCCTGAAAGATCATTTGTACACGGCGGCGAAGGTCATGATTGCGGGATGTCGTGAGCCCAGAGACAATCTTGCCGTCAAAAACGATTTCCCCGCCGTTTCCATCGACCAGCCCCGAAATGATCGACGCCAATGTGGATTTTCCACTACCGGATTCGCCGACCACGCCCAAGGTTGTCCCTTTTGGAATGCTCAAAGAGATGTCTGAGAGAATAGGAGAAGCTGGAGCTTTGCGTGGAACCAGCTTTTGCAGCAAGCGCCACGACGTCGGCCGTTCGTAAGTGAACGAGAGGTCCTTGATCGCGAGTATATCGGGTGCATTCTGATCGATTGCTGCGTTCGACCTGCTCACATCCAGTCTGGGAATGGCCGCAATTAGCGATCTGGCATAGTCGGTAGACGGATTTGCGAAGACTTGCTGCGTTGGCCCGTCCTCCAGTACTTTTCCATCTTTCATGACGAGAACGCGTTCGCACATGCGAGCGATGACATTCAGATCATGGCTGACGTAGACCAGGGTGGTATTTGTGCGTTTTTGCAGGCGTCCCACCAAGTCGAGAACCTGCGCTTCCACGGTTTTATCGAGTGCAGTCGTGGGCTCATCAAGGATGATCAATTCGGGTTCTGCGACCAAGGCGGCGGCAATAACGACACGCTGGCGTTGGCCGCCCGACAACTGATGCGGATAGCGATCGAATATCGTGGCCGGATCCGGCAACTCCATTTCAGCCAGTAACTCCAGCGCACGGGTTTTCGGCTGCTGGCCGGAAGCCGCAGTGTGGAGGTTGATAAGCTCAATCAGATGTTGGCCGATGGTGCGATGCGGCGTCAGGGAGGAAAGGGGATTCTGCGGCACCATCGCAGCGCGACCGCCGCGATACCTGCGCAACTCTGCGGCATCAAGTTCGAGAATGTCTTTGCCCGCGACAATGATCGAGCCGGCGGCAATTCTGGCACCGGGACGGCTATATGCGAGAAATGCTCGAGCCAGCGACGATTTCCCGCAACCGCTCTCGCCGACAATACCGATCGTCTGGCCTTTCGGAATCTTGAAACTGATATCCTCAAGTGCTGCGGTCTCGGTCTTACGCCCGGTTTTATAGACCAGTTTTAGATTGCGCACTTCGATATGAGCGTTGTCCAGCATATCAAAGCTCCGTTGAGGTGATGCCAAAGGCTCGTGCAAGACCGTCGACCAGGAAGTTTACGCCAATTATGAGGCTCGATAACATTACGGCTGGCAACAGGAGAAACCACGGGTCGGTGAAGACCACACCCATCGCTTCCTGCACCATCAAACCCCAGTCGGGGGTCGGCTGACTGATGCCGAGACCCAGAAACGAGAGAGCACTGATCCGCAGCACGGCAGAAGATAGACGAACCGCAAGCTCCACCCCGAGAAGTCCCACCAGATTGGGAAGTATTTCCCTTGCCATAATTGCCAGACGCGTTTCGCCGCGCAACTCGGCTGCCCGGATAAAATCGAGTGTGGAGAGACTTATGGTCTTGGCGCGGATCACTCGGACAACACCCCAGGCATAAACAACGGCAACAATCGGGATCAGTGCACCCACATCCTTGCCGAGGGCGAGAGTCAAAATGGCGATAAGAATGATGTCCGGGATTGCCATCAAGGCATCGACAACCCGCATAACCGCTTCATCGAACCGGCCGCCGATGTAGCCGGCGAGGATACCAAGTGTTGATCCGACGACGAGCGCGATCGCGACGCCGCAGAATGAGACGAGCAGAGCGACACGGCCTCCCTCGATAATCCTGCTGAAATAGTCTCGTCCGATCTGATCCGTTCCCATCAGAAAATCCCATGACGGCCGCAGCAAAGGCGCTCCGACAAGCGCGCTGGCGTCATGGGGCGCAATGATTGGGCTGAATACGGCCAGACACAGATGAACCACAACGAGGACGGCCCCGATTAGCGTAGCCGGTTCTGAAAGCGCGCGCCTTAGTGGCGACGAACGCAATCCTGGTTTGGCTTCGACGGTGACGATTGGAAAATCAGCCATGGCGGGCACTCATACGAACGCGAGGATCAAGAGCAAGGATCGCCAGATCGGCGATCAAATTGGATACGACAACAGCCAGAGCAGCCAGGAAGGCAATAGCCTGAATGGTCGGGATCTCGCGTTGCGAGATCGCGCGTAAAAGTTCGCCGCCGGCACCGGGATATTTGAAGACGGCCTCGACAACGACCGAACCGGCCAGAAGGCCTGCAATGAAGCTGGCCGTGCCATTCAGCATTGGAATGAGAGCCGATGGCAGCGCGTGCTTGATGGCAATCCGCCAGGACGGTATTCCTGCCAACCGGGCGCGCTCGACATAGTCGCTATTCAAGGCTTCGACCATTCCGGCACGAAGCAATCGGAACTGGTAAGCTGCGCCGTGTACACACAAAGCGACGACCGGCAAAATCGCCGCTGCAAGGATAGTCAGCGCGGGAGCATCGGTCGGCGCGAATATGACTGCGGGAACGATGCCGAGCCAGACCGCAAAAACGATGACGAAGATATTGCTGACGACAAAATCGGGCATCGAATAGGTAAAAAGCGTTGCACCGGTGATCGACGTGTCCAGCCATTTGCCTGATCTCAAACTGGCCAACACTCCAAGTGTTATGACGATCACAAGCATCACCAGAAGCGCAATTCCGGCCATGATCGCCGAATTGAGCATGGGATGGTATATGTGGTCTATGACGGGCTCACGCTTGACCATCGTCTTTCCAAAATCAAACGTAACCAGCTGATGCCAGACCTCGAAGAAGCGGACGGGGATCGAACGGTCCAACCCCAGTTCCGCTCGCATTTGCGCGAGCTGATCTTCTGTATAGAAGGCCATCTCATCGGCCGGAATCGTTGCCGTTAATGCGTCACCCGGGAGCACTTCGGTGCCAAGGAACACAATGAGTGACGTCAATGTCAGGATAAATAAGGACAGGAAAATCCTTCTGCCGATCATCGTGACGATATTTGACATAATGCGCTCCCGGCGGGGGTTCAGGGATCGGCCCGTAGCGATCCGGTCAAACGTCGATCCAGCAATCATCGAACCTGCTACCCCAATTCTGCGAATGGGACTTCAGGTTCTTCACCGAGGGATGATGCGCAAGCATATTGCGCCGGCCGCCGAGCACGATTGCTGGTGTGTCCGCTTGAGCAAGGCGTTGTAGTTCTTGATATTTCTCGAAGCGCTTCTCATCATTCGGCTCCGCAATTGCTGCCTCAAAGAGCTTTCCATAACGCTCAGCGTTCGGGCCGGTCCAGCCCGCAGACTCAGTCGGATTGGTAACCATGCGTCCCAGATTGATTGCAGGATTTCGCGGGCCGACAACGCCTGCGTTGGGGCGCCCGAAAGGGGGATTGACCTGCTTCACATAAGCATCGAAACCATCGGTCGGCATTTCGCGAATCTCGATATTGATGCCGGCTTTCTTCAGAGACTCGGCGGCGATCGCCATCACCCTCGGCATTTCGGGAAAGGACGGCGCAAATACGACCGGCGGAAGCGTGATCCCATTCGGATGGCCTGCTTCTGCAAGAAGCTTTTTCGCGCGCGCGGGATCGAACGCGAGCTGTCGCGGCAGAAACTCTTTGTTGATGCCTGACATTTGCGTGTCGTTGCCAACCCAACTGCCCGGATCGTTGTAGACGATGGTATTGATGGCATCCCGGTCGATGCTCAGCGTCATTGCTTCGCGGACCTTTGCATCGTTCCAGGGTAGGTTGAGGTTTTTAGGCAGGCCGATCAGGAACTGGTCGCCGCCTTGGGATTTGTGAACCACGCCGCCAGCGCCCTCAAACTGACCCGCCGTGGTCGGATCAATGTTGAAAACCGCATTGAACTGGCCTGATCGGAAACCGTTAATCGCGGTCTGCGAGTTCACCACATAACCTTCGATCTCGTCGAAGTAGGGACGGCCCTGCAGCCAGTAATTTTCGTTGCGCACAGCCTTGAAGCCACGGCGATTGTCGACCTGAACCAGCTTGAAAGGACCAGTACCAATGCCGTCGGCGAAAATTGCCTCTGGTTCTGCGGCCGGGACGACCGTGAGCCGATATTCGGCAAGAATGTACGGGAATTCCGCATAACTTGCATTAAGTGTAAAGCGGACGCCGTATTTGCCCTGCGCCTCGACCTTCTCGAACCATTTGTTGAAAAAGCCGCTCGCCTTCTGCTTGATATGCGCGTTGAATGACGCAACGACGTCGTCAGAAGTCATTTCCTTGCCGTTGTGAAACTGCACGCCCTCACGCAGCTTGATGTCCCAGATCTTCAATGTCTCGTCGGTCGGATGCCAGCTTTCTGCCAACTCGCCTTGCAGGTTGAAGTCATGATCAATCCAGATCAGACAGTTCCATATCGACCGCGTTAAAAGATCGATCCAGTAATACGGATGCTTGCCGTTGTTGGACGTACCCACAGCCCAGTTCGGGTATGTCTGGCCATATACCAGCTTGCCACCCGACTTTGGTGCCATGTCATTCGGTGTTGATGCCCAGGACGGCAACGCCCCAGCAGCGATTGCGTAATTGCTCCCGAGCAGAGGCTCAAGGCCAAGAGCGGAGGCGCCGACCGCCAAAAGTTGCAGGAAATCGCGTTTTGAGATCGGGGTCACTGCGTCGTCTCCATGAAGTCGGTTCGAGCAACCTGGCGATGCCGCGAACTCAAGGGCTTATGCTCTGCGCGGCGGTGGGAAGTGACAATTATACTCCACCCCATTCTCAACCTCGCACGGTCGAAATTCAACATCAAATACTATGTTTCTATCGAATCCATTGACTGAAGCTATGGATAACGTCATCCGATGACTGTTATGTGACGGCGCTCCAGCAAAGCCCGATTTTTGCAGAAATGATCTCAACTGGTAGGTCGACCTATCGATTGTCCTTATGCAGAAGCCGGAAACCCCGTACATTGCCCGATGAAGTTTTGGCCCCCCTCACCCTCGAACGCATGGTCGACCAGGCTTCCAAACCGGTCCTGTGCACGCCGCAATGATGGACAACGTCGCCAATCACCGGTTCACATACCCGTGACTGCGAGATCAGCGGCAAGTGCTTGGAGATGCGTGTCCGGATGTCGCTAAAGCACAGACGGAGCCGTCTGAAACGTCCGTAAGCTCACCACTCTGATCGAACATTGACGGGATTGCAGGACGACCACATGAGCTTTTCCTTTTTTCGATTTCCTGTTCTCGATAAGGACATTGCCAAACGGCTTTCCTATTGACTAATACAAATCTTTGTCGCCTATCATAGGCTGTGGCTATAGTATTTACCCAGCTTCGATCCTTTCATGCCGTGGCCGAAAACAACGGCTTCACGGCGGCTGCGAACGCATTGAATGTTACCCAACCGACGATCACGACCCAGGTGAAAGAACTTGAGGATCGATACGGCGTCGAATTGCTGATCCGGCGTGGTCGACGTGTTGAACTGACCGAAACGGGCATAGCGCTGTTTGACATCAGCCGCCGCATCATGAAACTGAATGACGAAGCAGAGGAACTGCTGACGAACAGCGGCAAGCTGATGACCGGTGAACTTCGCGTCGCCGCGGTCGGTCCCTTCCACGCGACGGAGATGATCGCCCGGTTTCTCGCCAAGTACCCCGCAATCAAGGTCGGTATGCTGCTGGGCAATTCCGACCAGACATTACAACGAATACTCGATCTGGAGTCAGACGTTGGTATCCTTGCCCATGTTGTGGACGACCCACGCATATATACGGTGCCCTACAACCGCCATGAGGTTGTTGTCTTCATCAATGCTGACCACCCGTGGTTTTCTCGAGACAGCATAAGCATCGCCGAACTCGCGGATCAGCCGCTGATACTCCGGGAGGTCGGCTCCACGACAAGGCGCTCGCTTGAGCGTGCAGCCAAGATAGCCGAAGTCGCGATCAACCCTTTTATCGAAATCGGTAGCCGCGAGGGTGTCTGGAAAGCAGTTGAGCAAGGGCTTGGCGTGGGTGTTGTTGCAGATTTCGAGTTCGTGTCGCATCCGCGATTAAAGACCATCCATATTGCCGACGCGGAAGTCTCCACCGAATACCGTCTCGCCTGCCTGATGGAGCGGCGTCATTCCCCCAAGATCGAGGCTTTTATCGAAATAGCGGAAGCCCGCTAGGTTCAGTACTCATTGCCCACAACTACAGCATGAATGACCAGATTTGCTTGAGCCGCAATCGCCTTGCAACCCCAACATCCCGTCGATGGGTGGCGCCGTCCCCCTATCGCCAGGCCTGAGTCCGCGCCAACAGACCGCGGGCGACCAGCGCGTGGATGAGCTTGGCGGCTACATTCGTGTAGAAGATCATCATGCCCATCGCGGCGGCCGGCGCGATGTCGCCCGCATCGTCCATGTTGAGCACGGCAACGGAGGCGAGCTTGGTGTCCGTGGAATAGAGGAAGACCACGGCGGAGACCGTCGTCATCGCATTGACGAAGAGATAGATCGCAATGTTGAGGATCGCTGGCAGGCAGACCGGCACCGTCACCCGGAAGAACAGCCGTTGGAAAGGTTGCTTCAGGGAGGCTGCGACGGATTCGAATTCCGGATCCATCTGCTTGAGAGCTGTCAGCGCCGTCAGATGAGCGACCGTATAGAAATGCGTCACGGTGCAGACAACGAGGATCGTCATCGTGCCGTAGATTGAATTCAAAGGGTTGGCGGGGTTGTTGAAGAAGAAGATATAGGCGAGGCCGAGCACCATGCCTGGCACGGCCATCGGCATCATCGCCAGGAAATGAAAAAGGTTTCGGCCCAAGCGGAAACCATCCGTCTTTTCGACCATGTAGGCGCCGGCGAAGACGACGAGCGAGCCGAAGAATGCCGTCAGCAGGGCTAGCTTGATCGAGTTACCATAGGCCGCCCAGCCACCGCCGTCCATCAGGTCGAAGGCGAAGTTCTTCGTCGTCAGCGTCAGGTCATAGGGCCAGAACTTTACGGCCGCAGCGATCTGGCACATGGCGACCATGCCGAGGATAAAAAGGCTCACAAGGCAGGCGAAGGCGAAGCAGCACCTGTCCATGCGGGCATTCGACTTCGGTGTATAGGGTACGGCACGGGCCGAGAGCAACGCGACCTGCCGTTTCTGCATGCGTCGGTCGACGGCGAAGGCGAGGATCGCCGGTACGAGCAGGATGACGGAAACGACCGCCCCCATTTCGAAATTCTGCTGGCCGATCACCTGCTTGTAGATATCGACGGCGAGCATGCCGTATTGGCCTCCGATCACCTTGGGCAAGCCGAAATCGGTGATAACCAGCGTGAAGACCACGAAAGCGGCAGAGACCAAACCATAGCGCGCACCGGGCACCGTTACCGTCCTGAATGTGCGCCATTTGCTGGCCTTCAGGGAGGCGGCGGCTTCGTAGTGCCGCGCGTCGGCCACGGACAGCGCCGTCAGGATGATCAGAAAAGCGTGCGGCAGCGTGAAGAAAACCGATCCGATGACGATGCCGATCGGCCCATATATGGAATAACCGAGGAGCCAGTCCTTGAATATACCCTGGTTGCCGAAGAGATAGACGAGCGCGATGCCGGGCAGCAACGAGGGTACCAGTATCGGGAGCGCCAGAATGCCGCGGAACAGGCCCTTCAGCGGCATGCAGCTGCGTGTCAGCCCGTAAGCGAGCGCGAAGGCGACGGAGACGGTGAATGCGGTGCTGATCAGCGCCATCAGAACCGAATTGGTGATCGATTGCGCCAATGCCGGCGTCGAAAAGTAGGTCCTGAAATTCTCAAAGCCCAGGCTCCGGGCGGGCCTGAGTACGATACGCCGGAAGGTGCCGGAATCATATTCGCGCCACTCCGTCCCCTTTTCCAGTGTGGATCCGGCAAGGAACGCGGCATCGGTGGTTGTGCCACGGACACGATACTTTACCGGACTGCGAAACTTGAACTCGGGGAAGAATTTGGTGGCGGCGAGCCGGCCGTCGGAATTGGTGGTAAGTTCTGTTTCACCGACGGCGCCAAGCGTCCTGTTCAGCGCCTCCGCGTTTACGACTGGCCCCCAATTCACACCTGTCTCATCACTCACCTGAAACTCGAAGGCCGCAAGTTTAAATTCGTAGGTCGAGAGTGATTTCGACAGCATGATGAAGAGCGGCGCGCCGAGCGCGACGACCAAATAGAGGCCGATGATGGCCATGAAACCGAGTTTGACGCGATCGTCACGGGAGGTTTCCTGACGGAGCCGCCTGCCGGCGAGTGGAAGATTGGGTGCTTCGAGAACGATGTTCATCATGCGTTCCTCGGATAGAGCAGCAGGCGCTCGCGCGGGATTTCCACCTGAATGACGCCGCCCGTTTCGATCCTGAGGCGTCGCACCGCATTGACCGAGAAATCGGCGACGAGCGTGCGTTCGCCAAGCCGCGGTGCGGTCAGCCGCGTGCGCCAGAACATGCCAAGAAATTCCATCTCCTGCACTTCGGCATCGATGAGGTTCTGCGGCGTCGCCGGGCGGTCGACAGCGTTGACCGCATGGGCATCGGCACCGTGTGGGATGATATCGACGGGACGCACGACGGCCGTCGCCGCATGGCCCACGGTAAAGCCCTCGGTCGAACAACAGAAGGATGAATGGCCGATCTCGACCTCGCCATGCCGCGGGACCGTTGCGAGAAACTGGTTGGTTTCTCCGATGAAGTCTGCAACGAACAGGGTGTCTGGATGGCGGTAGATGTCCGTGGGGGAACCGACCTGCTCTATGACGCCATGGTTCATGACGACGATCCGGTCGGCCATGGCGAGCGCCTCTTCCTGATCGTGCGTGACCATGACCGTTGTGACGCCGAGCTTGCGTTGCAGCGCCTTGATTTCGTGACGCAGGTGCACACGCACCTTGGCGTCGAGCGCGGACAGCGGCTCATCGAGCAGAAGCAGTCCTGGCGAAATTGCGATGGCGCGGGCAAGCGCGATACGTTGCTGCTGGCCGCCGGAAAGCTGGGCCGGGTACTTCCTTCCCTGCGCCGACAGGCCGACCGTTGTGAGGAGTTCAGCAACGCGGGCGGCGATTTCCTGTTTGGAGCGACCGGTGTTTTGCAGGCCGAAGGCAATGTTTTGCTCGATGGTGAGGTTGGGGAAAAGCGCGTAGGACTGGAAGACGATGCCATAGTCGCGCTGTGACGCCGGCAGCGTTGAGATGTCGCGGCCGTCCTGGAGGATCGTGCCGTGTGTCTGGAGGTCAAGGCCGGCGATCGCGCGCAACAGGGTTGTCTTGCCGCAGCCCGACGGGCCAAGAAAACAGATGAATTCTCCCTTGGCTATGGTGAGCGAGATGTCGCGCAGCGCGACGAAATCGCCGTAGTTCTTCCAGAGGTCGGAGATCTCCAGATAGGGCCGCGACTGGATACCCGCGTCCCCGGCGCCGCAGGGATTGCTTGGGGGTATCGGTTCGATCGACATGGCATGTCTCATCTGCGGGCTCCGCTGGCTGTCAGGCGATGGTCGAGAATGCGAAGGGCGGAGCCTGAAATCGCTCCGCCCGCCAGTCAGGCTCAGCTTTTGGGTTCCGACTTGGCGTCGTAACGCTTCTGCCATTCCTTCAGGATGACGCCGCGGTTGTTGGCGGCCCATTCGAAGTCGTTGTCGATCATCTTGGAAGCAATGTCCGCCGGTAGATGCTCGACCTGCTTGGCGACGCCCGGATAGGCGACGACGGCATAGCCGGCATTGTACATTTCATTGGCTTCTTTGGTGACAGACCAATCGACCAGGGTCTTGGCGGCATCGAGATTAGCCGTGCCGGCAATGATGGCCGTCGCTTCCGCCTCCCAGCCAGATCCTTCTGATGGAAAGATGATGTCGATGGGCGCTCCGGCGCTCTTGGCCTTGGCGCCGGGAAATTCGAACGACACACCGATCACCGCTTCGCCGGCGCCCGCCATCTTGCAGGGCTTCGAGCCGGAATGCGTGTAGGCCGCAATGTTTTCATGAAGCTTGTCCATGAAGGACCAGGCCTTCTCCTCGCCCCACATCTGAAGCCAGCCTGAGACGTCGAGGAAGCCGGTACCGGACGAGGCCGGATTCGGCATTACGATACGGCCCTTGTATTCTGGCTTGGTCAGGTCGCTCCAGCTCGCCGGCGCCTTGAGGCCGAGTTTTTCGCCCTCCACGGTGTTGTAACAGAGCGCCGCGACATAGGCGTCCATGCCCACCCAACTCGGCGGGTTGTCCTTATCGACGAATTTCTTGTCGAGTGCCTCGATGCCCTTCGGCTCGTAGGCATCGAGCATACCTTCGGTCTTCAAAAGCAGCAGCGAGGTTGCGGCCAGACCCCAGACCACATCAGCCTGCGGATTGTCCTTTTCGGCGAGCAGCTTGGCAGTCATCACGCCGGTGGAGTCGCGCACCCAGTTGATTTTGATTTCGGGGTGGGCCTTTTCGAACGTCGCCTTATACCGGTCAAGGTCAACGGCTTCGACCGCGGTATAAACCGTCAGTTGGGTTTCAGCAGAAGCAATGACGGGGAGCGCGGCGCTGACCGTGCCGGCAAGCAGAAAAAGCACGTATCTATTCATGATTGAAATTCTCCTCTGGAAGCCTGGAAAAACCCGGGAAGCGCGGCGGGCGATCTACGTGTCGCCCTTGATGATCGGCTTCAGGAGGGCATTTTGCGCAAGGGCATTCAGTAAGTAAAATTTATTATTCTTATCGTTACCAAGGTAAAATCTATAGATAAAACGCCGCAAAAACGGGCATATGTACAATGTTTGCCGTCAAAACGGTCATGCGTGCCGTTTTCACAGGCAACAAAAAAGGAGCCGCATGGAGCGGCTCCCGAAGGCGATCTCGCAGGGGTTCTTTCGACCTACCATGGCAGAGAGAAAGTTTTGACATTTGTGAAGCTTTTCATGGCTTCGATGACGCCTTCCTTATATCCGTTTCCGGAATCCTTGATGCCTCCGAAGGGCGACATTTCGATGCGGTATCCTGGGACTTCCCAGATGTTGACGGTGCCGACCTTCAGGCCAGTGATGTATTTCTGCATGCGGCGGAAATCGTTGGTGCAGACACCGGAGGAGAGGCCGAAGGCGGTCGAGTTGGAAAGGGCGATGAGGGCATCATCGTCATCCGGCGCCCGGATGATCGGGATGATCGGGCCAAACGTTTCCTCCATGACGAGCTCGGAGCCGTGCGGCACGCGATCAACGACGATCGGCGGCAGCAGGGCGCCTTTGCGGCCGGGATCATAGAGCACGTCGGCGCCCTGTTCGGCGGCCATATAGACCCGCTTTTCGAAGAGGGCCGCGGCCTTTTCGTGCACGACGGTACCGAGCTGCGTCGCGCGGTCCATGGGATCGCCGAAGGTGATCGCCTTTGCCCGCTCCAGTACCATCGGCACGAAACGGTCGGCAACACGTTCCTGGCAGAGGATGCGCTTGACGGCGGTGCAGCGCTGGCCGGAGTTTTTTGTCGCCCCCGCCACGGCAAGGTCGGCGGCTCTGGCCAGATCGTCATCCGACAGGTCGTTGAGGATGATCAGCGGATCATTGCCGCCGAGCTCCAGCACCTGGCGCTTGTACCCCGCCTTTGCGGCGATCAGCTTGCCGACCGGCACGCCGCCGGTGAAGGTGATGAGATCGATATTGGGATTGGTGATCATCTCGTCGCCGATCGCCTGCGGCCAGCCGGTGACGACGGAGAGCATCTGGGGCGGCAGGCCGGCCTCGTAGAGAATGTCGGCCAGCACCAGCGCGGTCATCGGCGTCAGTTCCGTCGGCTTGACGACGATGCAGTTGTTGGTGGCGATCGCCGGCGCGATCTTGTGCGCCACCATGTTGAGGGGGTGGTTGAACGGCGTGATCGCCGAAATGGCCGTCAGCGGCTCGCGGGTGGTGAAGATCTTGCGTTGCTTGCCATGCGGGGTAAGGTCGCAGGAGAATATCTCGCCATCGTCATGGATGCACATCTGCCCGCAGAGCGTGAAGACATCGAAGGCGCGGCCGACCTCATAAAGAGAGTCCTGCCTGGAAATGCCCAGTTCCAGCGTAATGAGATCGGAGACTTCCTCCCTGCGGGCAACCAGCAGTTCGGCGGCCTTCAGCAGAATACGCTGGCGCTCGTAGCGCGTCAGCTTCGGCTGGTAGGCTGCCGCGATCTCGAAGGCCTGGCGTGCATGCCCGGCATTGCCGGCCGGCACGGTGCCGATGACGGCATCGTTCCACGGATAACGAACCTCGACCACATCGTCGGCATCGACCCTCTTGCCGGCGATGCGCATCGGCTCGTGGCGGATTGCGAATGTCGCTTCTACCTTGGTCATCGCTCCCTCCCTTTATGCCGGCTGTGCGGCTGCGACCAGCGCGTAATAGAAGGCATCGAAATTGCGCAGCGTACCGGCCGAAAGCAGTTCGGGCAGCGTGCGGTTGACGATGAAGGGCACTTTCTGCTCCGTCAGGCCGCCATGCGAGCGCAGCGGTTCGTTCAGCGCGGCCAGATCATGGCGGTGCTCGCTGGTGCCGAGCGTCTTGTTCTCGGTGGAGAGCATGACGATGTCGCCGATGCGGTCGTCGGGCAACTCGAAACGCACGCAGGCTTCCGGCCGCGACAGCACGATCTCGATGCCCTCGATCGCCTTCAGCCGCTCGATGATCCCTTCCTTGTCCGCGTCTTCCGGCAGGTAGGCCGTGGCGAAGGAACCGAGCGCGCCGTGATGCACGACATAGGGGTCGGTGATCGGCAGGATGACGCGGGCGGCATCCTTGCCGAGCCAGTCGTCGAGCAGGTCCTGCACGTAGATCACATCGGGGGTGCCGTCGGCCTTATGCTTGGGCTTCATGCCGTGGTCGGCGGTGACCACGATCGCGGCACCCAGTGCATCGAGCTCGGTCAGATATCTGTCGAACATCTCGTAGAAGTCGTTCGCCTGCTTCACGCCGGGGGCATATTTGTGCTGCACGTAGTCGGTGGTGGTGAGATACATCACGTCCGGGCGGAATTCCCTGAGGAGCTTCACACCGGCCGCAAAGACGAACTCGGAGAGTTCGGCCGAATAGACTTCCGGCACGGCGCGGCCGAGCCAGGCCGAGGCGTTGTCGATCCCGTTGTCCGCCCTGGTGGTGGTGTCGGACTTTTCCGAGGAGAAGCAGATCGCCCGGCCCTCGTCGAACTTCAGGCCATGGCCCAGAAGCGCGCGCAGCTTGTCCTTCGCCGTCACCACGGCGACCCTGGCGCCGGCATCGTAAAAGGCCTTGAAGAGGGTTGGCGCGCGCAGGAAGCGCGGGTCGTTCATCATCACTTCCCTGCCGGTTGCCGGCTCGTAGAGATAATTGCCGCAGATACCGTGGATGGCCGGCGGGCGGCCGGTGGCGATGGAGAGGTTGTTCGGATTGGTGAAGCTCGGGATGACGCTGAGCGCGGTGCGCTCCGTGCCCGTCCCGCGTATGCGTGCAAGCGTCGGCATCAGGCCGGCCTCGATGGCCTTGTCGAGATAGGCCGGCTCGCAGCCGTCGAGGCAGATGGCGATCGCTGGAACGTTCGGCCACGGATAGCTGCGACGGTTGGCAACAACGGTGATGGGAGACATCTGGTTCATCGAAGGTTCCATTTTTCGTTAAGCCGCGAGGCGGCTGCGTTCTTCAAGGGCGATGGCGGGCGGGGCGGCGTTGTCGACACCCATCTCCGCAAGCGAGGAGCGGGCAGCATTCACCACACGGCGCATGACGTGCTCGTCCATATGACCGATGCAGCCGACACGGAAACTGTCCACCACCGTCAGCTTGCCGGGATAGATGATGAACCCCTTGTCCTTCATGAGATCGTAGAAGCGGTCGAAGGCGAAGGCCGGATGCGCCGGGCTGAAGAAGGTGACGATGATCGGTGAGAGCCATTGGTCGGCGAGCAGCGTTTCGAAGCCGGCCTCGCGCATTCCGGCGACCATGACGTCACGGTTACGGGCGTAGCGTGCGCCGCGCGCGGCAACGCCGCCCTCCTCGCGATGCAGGCGCAACGCTTGCAGGAAAGCGGCGACGACGTGGGTCGGCGGCGTGAAACGCCATTGACCGGTCTTGTTCATGTGCTCCCACTGAGCGTGCATATCGAGGCTGAGCGAATGGCTGCGTCCTTTGGCGGCTTCCAGCTCGCTCTTGCGGGCGATGACGAAGCCGAAACCCGGCACACCCTCGATGCATTTGTTGGCGGAGGACACAATCGCCTCGTAGCGGAAATCGGCAAGGCCGGCCGGCACGGCGCCAAAGGCGCTCATTGAATCGACCAGCAGCTTGCGACCTCGCGAATAGACGGTTTCGGAGATTTCCTTCAGCGGGTTGAGAATGCCGGAGCTGGTCTCGCAATGAACCACCACGACATGGCTGATGTCTGGATCGGCATCCAGAGCGGCAGCGATTTCCGGCCCGCGAGGCGGCATGTAGTCGCCCTTGTCAATCATGGCATGGTCGCGACCGAGATAGGAAAGTGTCTGAGCGATGCGCTTGCCATAGGCGCCGTTGCTCAACACCAGAACCTTGCCGTCACGTGGCACGAAGCTGCCGAGCATGGCTTCCACAGAAAAGGACCCGCTACCCTGCATGGGCACGCAATCGAACTCGCCGGCCGTATCGCCGACGATGTCGAGAAGCTGGCGGCGCAGGGTAGCGGTCATGGCGCGAAAATCGCCGTCCCAGGATCCCCAGTCCCGCAGCATTGCCTCCTTGACCGCATAGGCCGTCGTCAGCGGACCAGGTGTCAGGAGGTAGGGTTCGCCGAGCCTCGGCGATTCCAGCGGAGCGATGGTTGTCTCAGAAGCGGTATTTGGCATGGCTCGTCCTCGCGTTTGGCTATCCGAAGACAACAATGCAAGCGAAACATATATCTGTAAAATCGATCTTTTAGATAAAACCATAGATACAAGTTATGTATCGCCGCGAGAGAGATCATGCTACAAAAGTGATCGTTGGTGGCTTTACATAAATTAAATCGTTCATTCTAATAGGCCGGATATGAACCATATCAAACGGGGAGCGTTCGAATGCGCTACGTCCAGCTTCGGGCTTTCCACAACGTCGCCATTCACGGCGGCTTCTCGCGAGCGGCGGAGGCGCTTTTTCTGACGCAGCCAGCAATCTCGGACCAGGTGCGCAAACTGGAGGAGGAGTACGACGTCCTGCTCTTTAACCGAAACAAAAAGCAGGTGTCGCTGACCCAGTCCGGCCAGCAGCTTCTGGAGATTACCCGGCGCATGTTCGACGTGGAGCAGCAGGCGCTGGACCTGCTCTCGGAGTCCAAGGCCCTTCGGGCTGGAAAGCTCCGCATTGTCGCGGACGCTGCCCATCACCTGCTGCATATCCTCGCCGCCTTCCGCCGCGCTTACCCGTTTGTGAAAGTCTCGATCAATGCCGGCAATACGGAGACCGTCATCACCAGCCTGCATGCCTATGAGGCCGATATCGGTGTTCTCGGCGAAATCCCTCAATCCAGCGACTTTGACATCCTGAAGCTCAATTCCACACCAATCACGGCTTTCGTGAGCCGTGATTATCCGCTGGCCGGTCAGAGCGAGGTCACTTTCGCCGAACTTGCACAACACCCTCTTGTCATGCGCGAGCGCGGTTCCAAGACTCGCCAGAAGCTGGAAGCCATGGCCGAGCATTGCGGGACTACCCTGATACCGCGCATCGAGGCGGAGGGACGCGAGGCAGTTCGCGAAATCGTGGCGGCCGGTGGCGGCGTCGGCTTCGTTTCGTCCGCCGAGTTCGGCCAGGACAGCCGCCTCGTCCCCATCCGCATCAATGCTCCGGAAATGCTGATGGACGAGGCACTCATCTGTCTGCGCGAGCGCAGCAACGGCAAGCTCGTCAGTGCATTTTTCGATATCGCACGCCGACTTTCGCCAGCGGCGAAAGGAATTTGAACGCCACTTTTCGCCGTTCCAAATTCGCCGGTTTGGACTGCAAGCTCCCGAATGACACGAAAAATAAACCTCCGGTGACGAAGTCAACGGAGGCTGAAATCGAGAGATTTTTTTGACGAACGCATCTTGGCGACGGAGTATGCGAAGACGGCGGGATATCGTTGGCAAAAGGTAATCCGCGCTAACGCATTCTGGAAATACGTCGCCGCAGCCATCCTGATCCGATTTCCGCCATGAGGACAAGAGCGATGATCACCAGCAGAATAGCAGCAACGCGTGTGGATTCGAGCTGCTGGGTCGTGCGCTTCAGGTACCACCCCATGCCGCCGCCGCCAAAGAAGCCGACGACCGTGGCTGCGCGGAAAGCAACGTCCCACGTATAGATCGCGATACCTGTGAAAGCGACCCGGACCTGCGGCACGACCGCATACTGGAAGACCTGCAGCGGATTGGCGCCGACCGAGCGCATCGCGTCAACCGGCCCCATATCGATCGCTTCCATTTCATCGGAAAACAATTTTCCGGCAAAACCGATGCAGAATACGGTGAGCGCGAGCGTGCCAGCGAGCATGCCGAAGCCGAACACCGTTACGAAGAGGATGGTCCAGATCGTCTCGTGGATGGAGCGGCTGCCCATGATGGCGATGCGGCCGAACGGATAGGTGATGCGCCGGCTGATCGTGATGTTGCGCGCGGCGAGCCATGCGAGGGGTATGGCGAAGACGACGCCGAAGAAACCGCCAAGCAGCGACATTTCCAGCGTGCGGATAACCGAACGGATAAAATCCGCGTCGGAAATATAGTCCATATCCGGCGGGAAATAGCGGGTAGCGAGAATTTCAGCCAGGCGCGGGAAGGCCCCGAGAATGCGCGCGAGGTCGATATTGAGAAAGGCGACGGACCAGGCAAGAAATGTCAGCACGGCCAGCAACACACAAAAACGGATGGTCGAATGCGGGTGGCGGTAACGCGACCAGCGGCGTGGTGCGGTGGGGATGGATTGTGTCGATGCGAATACCATTGCCGCCTCCTAGATCACTGCCTTGCGGGCGAAATGGGACACCACCTCGCCGAGCGCGATGAGGGCCAGGACCGCAAGGACCACCAGCGTCACACCGCCATAGTTGAACATTGCCATCTGCCGGAAAAAGACGAGGCCGAGGCCGCCGGCGCCGACCAGCCCCATGATGGCGGAGCGGCGGATATTGATATCCCATTCGAAGATGATCGTGCCGATGATGACAGGCAGGATCTGTGGCACGATACCGTAGTACATTACCTGAAACTGGTTGCCGCCGACGGCGCGGATCGCCTCGACGGGCTTCGGGTCTATGTTCTCGATCGCTTCGGCGGTGATTTTCGAGATGAAGCCTATCGAACGCATCGCGACGGCGAGGATGCCTGGCAAGGCGCCCAGCCCGACGGCACCGACGAAGAGCAGCGCCCAGATGATCTCATGGATCGAACGGGACAACACCATCAGGAAGCGGCCAAACGGATAGAGGATGTAACGGTTCGGGGTGACGTTCGCTGCTCCGAACCACGCTACGGGAAGCGACAGCACGCAGCCGAGGATGGTGCCGAGTGTCGCCATCATAAGGGTTTCGAGCGCCGGCACGAGCAACTTGGGTGTAAGTGACCAGTCGACCCAGAGGAAACGTTCAAGCGTGCCGCCGATGCCGAGCGCGCCGCCCATGCGCGCCCAGTCCGTGTCGAACATGATCGTGTCCCAGAAACACCAGGCGAGCACTGCGACACTTGCTGCGACCACAAGCCAGTTCTTGGTGCGACGGCTGCGCTTATGGGCGAGCCAGGCGTCAAATCGATGCTCCGAGACTGAAGAGAACGCCAGGCTCATCACAGCACCTCCATCGCATAAATCTCGTCGAGGTCCTGCTTGCGCATGCCTTTCGACGGACCATCGAACTTCTTGTAGCCATCCTGCATGCCGATGATGCGGTTGCAGCTTTCAAGCGCCAGCTGTACATCGTGAATGTTGCACAGGACGGGAACCTTGAATTCGGTTGCCAGCTCACGGATCAGCCGCATAACGTCGCGCGAAATCTTTGGATCGAGTGCGGAGGTCGGCTCGTCGAGCAGCAGAATTTCCGGCTTCTGCATCAGCGCGCGGGCAATGCCCACACGCTGGCGCTGCCCCCCCGAAAGGGCATCCGCCCGCTTGTCGACATGATCCTGCAGTCCGACCTTTTCGAGAAGGTGAAGCGCCCGATCGATATCCTCGCGCGGAAAAGCCTTGAAGAAGCTGCGGAAGGCTCCTGTGTAGCCAAGCCTGCCCGACAGTACATTGTCCATGACCGACATGCGATTCACCAGGTTGAACTCCTGGAAAATCATGCCGATACGCCGGCGCAGACGCCGCAGCTCGGTCCCGTGCAGCGATCGCACCGACTGGCCGAACAGCAAAATGTCGCCCTCCGTCGGCTCCACAAGGCGGTTGATACAGCGGATCAGCGTCGACTTTCCGGCGCCGCTCGGTCCGATGACGGCGCAGAAGTCGTCGCCATCGACAGCAAAATCTATTCCCTTGAGGATTTCCGGGCCGGTGGCCGCGTAGCTGACTTTCAGGTTGCGCACTTGCAGGATAGACATGGACGCCACCGTTTCGGCCGTTGAGCCGCGCGCCGCGCGGCTCTCGATGATGTTCTTTTCGTGTCTCACTGGCTTGCTGCCTTTTCGGCTGCGACAAGTTTGCGGATGATATCGTAGTCGGCGTCCTTCATGGCCACGAACTTCGTGGAGGCGATGCCATCGAAAAACGGCTTTGCTGTCGGGTCCTCGTGGAGCGTCAGGAACGCTTCGCGAATGGAGGCTTTCAGCGGATCGCAGAGATCGCTGCGATAGACCATCGGGTCCTGCGGAATGATCTCGGACTGCCACAGCACCCGGAAGTCTTCCTTCTTGGCAAGTCCACGGTCGATGACATTGTCGAGGCGGTGGGTCGCCACGAAGGCATCGTCAACGCGGCCTTCCTTGACCGCCAGCGCCGACTGGTCGTGGCCACCTGTATAGACGACTTTGGAGAAGTAGTTCTCCAGTTGCGGACCTGTTCCTACCTTCTCGCCGAACACCATGCGCGGCAGGAGATTGCCGGATGTGCTGGCCGGATCGGCGAGGCCGACGACCGAGCCCTTGAGGGATTCGATACTATCAAACTTCGAACTTGCCGGCACGACAAGCACGGCGCGATAGCCCGGACCCTCTTCCTGGAAGTGGCCCTTGGTCTTTGTGTACGTGGCAAAGACCTCAAGGTTCGGGTCCTTCTGCCTGGCAAGCACATAGGAGTTTGGCCCGTGCACACCGATCTGCACCCAGCCGTTGACCATAGCCTCGATAACCGAGGCGTAGGACGTCGGCATGAAGAATTCGACGGACTTGCCGGTCTTTTCCTTCAGCTTGTCGAGCAGGGGCTTGTAGATGTCGAGTTCCTGCGTCGTCTCCTCCGTCGGAATGATCGAGAAGACCAGCGTGTCGGGGTTTTTGCACTCTGCCGCAAGCGCACCCGAATTCGTGTAGGTGATCACTGCGCCCAGCGTTGCCAGGCCAGCGATGGCGCGTTTCAAGATAGCCATTCATTCCTCCCAAAACAATAGCCATTCATTCCTCCCAAAACAAATGAAATTGACCCGCCTGAGCCTCCCGCTCGCGGCGGTTATTGATCGGTCATGCCACTGCCATATGCTTCCTTCCTCCACCACCGGCGACGGCCAGAAGCGCGTCCTTCCTGCCGATGAAGTTTTGCCCGCGCTCCCCGTCGAAGGCGAGCGCGATCAAGTCGCGCCATTCCGCATCATCGATGCCGTAGTGGCGATAATCCGTCGCGACGCCAAGGCCGTTCAGGAATGTTTCCAGCTGGTCGGCCGCCTCCTGCGCCTCCACGTCGAAAATCGCCTGCAAGCCCTCCAAGCAGATACCGCCCTCCCTGGCGACACTGCGGATGATCATCGGAAGCGAGAAAGAGCAGGCGATACCATGCGGCACACCATGACGCAGCGTGATCGGATAGGACAGGGAATGAGCGATGGCAGTCTTGGTATTGGAGAAGGCGAAGCCGGCCAGAGTTGCGGCGCGCGCCATTCGGCCCCGAAGTTCAACATTCCTGAGATCGTTGACGAGCAGCGGCAGGGTAGCCAGCACCCCTCGCGCGGCAGCGATTGCATGAGCCATGGAGACGGGATTGGCGCTGCGGTTCCACAGGCTCTCCAGCGAATGCGACAAGGCGTCTAGTCCGGTCTGGACGGTAAGGTCCCTCGGCTTGCCGATCATGAGCTCGGGATCGACGATCGAATATTCTGGATAGAGGCCGGGATGGGCAAGCGAGAATTTGACGCCGCCCGCATTGTCCCAGACCGTGCCCCAGCAGGTGACTTCGCTGCCGGTTCCAGCCGTTGTCGGGACCGCGACCAAAGGCCAGGGTGCAATGGTCTCCGCGCCGGCCCGCTTCTTTAGATATGCATCCATGGCGGCGAAGTCGCCGCGTGCGGCGGCAAATACCTTGGCCGAGTCGATGACCGAGCCGCCGCCGAGCGCCACGATGATTTCCGGTGGTCGGACAAGCCCCGCGAAACGGGCCGTCTGGACTTCCAGAAGGGCGATGTCCGGATTAGGCGCGATATCGTCAATGACGAGGACCGGCGCGCCGGCCTCCTTCTCAAGACGTGATGCGAGGCCACGAAAAAACGTGTCGCCGTAGGTGACGAGCGCATAGCGACGACCGGCGATGACATCGGCCAGTCGCGCGAAGCTACCGGGGCCGAAACGAACGTCAACGGGATTGCGATAGGACCACACGGCAAGTTTCCTGTTTGTAAATTGATGGGCAGGAACACTGTTACAAACTCGCGATCTATTGACTAATACAAATCTTCGCCGCTTATCATAGGCTATGGCTATAGTATTTACCCATCTTCGCTCATTTCATGCCGTCGCCGAGAACCGCGGTTTCACGTCCGCAGCCCACGCACTGAACATCAGCCAACCCACCGTGACAACCCAGGTGAAGGAGTTGGAAGATCGCTATGGCGTCGAACTGGTTGTGCGTCGCGGGCGCCGGGTGGAGCTGTCGGAAACAGGCGCCGCCCTCTTCGATGTCACCAAGCGCATCATGAGCCTGCACGAGGAAGCCGAGGAGCTGCTGCTGAGCAGCGGCAAGCTCGAAACCGGCCAGTTGCGTCTTGCCGCAGTGGGTCCGTTCCACGCCACCGAGATGGTGGCGCGCTTCCTTGCCAAATATCCATCGATCGAGGTCAGCATGTTGCTCGGCAATTCCGATCAGACGTTGCAGCGCGTCCTCGACCTTGAGTCGGACGTCGCAATCCTCGCCCATGCCGTGGACGATCCGCGAATCTGCTCCGTGCCGTTCAGCACCCATGATGTCGTCGTCTTCGTCAATGTCGATCATCCATGGTATGGGCGCGAACGCGTTTCCATCACGGAACTTGCCAACCAGCCGCTGATCCTGCGTGAAGTCGGTTCGACGACACGGCGCGCGCTGGAACAGGCGGCCGTGGAGGCAGAGGTGCACATAAAGCCACTGCTCGAAATCGGCAGCCGCGAGGGCGTGTGGAAGGCAGTCGAGCGCGGCCTCGGCATTGGCGTCGTTGCCGATTTCGAATTCGTCGCGCATCCCCGCCTCGGCACGATCCGCTTTTCGGATGTCAGTATCCGGACCGAATACCGACTTTGCTGCCTCGAGGAGCGGCGCGCTTCGCCGAAGATAGAAGCCTTCATGAAGACCGTACTAGCGCCCTGAAAGCCGGCCATCACCTATAGGCCCAATCTATAGATCCATAGAAACTTTAAAATTGACGAATATCTCGTATCGGCGGACTGTCTTGTGTTTAATAGACAGGGAACAAGCCGATGCATCTTTCCGCCGTCCTACTACACCTCGCAGGAGCGACTATGCTGCTGCTCTTTGCCGTGCACATGGTGCGAACCGGCATGGAGAACGCCTATGGCGGGGCGCTTCGCTCCATGCTCGGGACCGCGCGGGGCCATAGCCGGGCGGCGGCCGGCGGAACCGCCGCCGCCATCCTGCTCCAAAGCTCCACTGCCGTTGCCATGCTCGCCTGCGGTTTTGCGATGAACGGCATTTTGACAGTTCCAACCGGGCTTGCCCTGCTGCTCGGCGCCGATCTTGGCTCGGCGCTGGTCGTGCGTGTGCTCTCCTTCGATCTCGGCTGGCTCGTTCCGGTCTGTCTCTTTGCTGGCGGGGTTCTGCATCTGAAATTTTCCGACAGGCGGATGCGCGAGATCGGCCGCATGGTGCTTGGGGTCGGCTTTGTGCTCCTCTCGCTGCGGCTAATCGGCACGGCCACGGCGCCGCTGCGCGATGGCGCCATGCTGCCGTCGCTTGCGAGCTATCTGGCCGAGGATTATGTGACGGCTTTCCTGATCGGCGCGCTTTTCACCTGGCTCATCCATTCCAGCGTTGCGGCGATCCTCATGATCGCGACCTTTGCCGGACAGGATCTCGTGCCGCTCGAGGCTGCCGTCCCGCTGGTGCTCGGCGCCAATCTCGGCGGCGGTCTCATCGCCTTCTGGCTGTCGCGCGGCATGCCCTCCGCCGCTCAACGCATTCCCGTTGGCAACCTCTTATTCCGCGCGACGGCTTCCCTTACCACCCTTGCCGTGATGGAAACGACCATGCTGCCGGTTGCCGCGCTCGGTTATGGGCCGGCGGATGCATTGGTGAATTTTCATGTGCTCTTCAATGCAGGCCTCGTTCTGGCGGGCCTACCATTCGTCGCCTTCATGACGCGTATCGTCTCGCGCCTGCTGCCGGAAGCGGAGATGAAGGCCGCAAGCGACGATCCGCTGCGAAACCGTGTCACTGCTCTTGATCGATCTGTTATCACCACGCCCCGGCTGGCGCTTGCCAGTGCGACGCGTGAGCTTTTGCGCATGGGCGAACTCGTGGAGTTAATGGTTCGCCCTGTCATGGATATGCTACGTGCCGGGGAGCGCGTCGACATCACCCGCGTGCGCGACATCGACGACGCAGTCAACCAGGCCCACACCGACATCAAGCTCTATCTCGCCGAGGTGAACCGCGGCACGATGACGAGTGAAGAAGCCGCGCGCAGCATCGAGCTCACCGATTTTGCCATCAATCTCGAACATGCCGGCGATATCATCGCAAAGAACCTTCTCGTTCTTGCCGAGGAGCGGGCGGACAAGAACTGGCGTTTTTCCAACGAAGGATGGAGCGAACTGGTGGATCTGCATGCCCAGGTTGTCGAGAACATGCATCTTTCCCTTAACGTCCTCATCTCGCAAGATCCGCCCTCGGCACGCCAGCTCATGCTCGAAAAGGAGAGAATGCGGGAAATGGCGCGCTACACGCATGACCGGCACCTGCGGCGCCTGCAATCCGGCACGCCCGAAAGCATCGAGACGAGCGGTATGCATATCGAGATCGCACGCGGCCTGAAGGAGATCAATTCGCTTCTCGCCACCGTCGCTTATCCGATCCTCACGCGCAGCGGCGATCTGTTGACCAGTCGTCTGGTCAAGACAGATCATAGCTAAAATCTATCGATCTAATTCAGAATTGCAATTTTTCGAATGGATGATTTTGCGGCACATAGAACAGGAACATATGCGCACCTGCGTGCTGCGCTCGCTCTGCTCTCAGAAGGATGCCCTCGATGAACCAGATGTCTCCCATCACCGTTGTTG
>NZ_JWJH01000009.1 GCF_000949865.1 Rhizobium nepotum 39/7
AGCTTTGAGAGCGGTTCTTGAAGCGCCAGGATGCATTTCCGGTTTCGACGATCTCGCAGTGATGTGTCAGGCGGTCGAGGAGTGCCGTCGTCATCTTGGCGTCACCAAACACCGACGGCCATTCGCCGAAGGCAAGGTTCGTCGTGACGATGATCGATGTGCGTTCGTAGAGCTTGCTGATCAGATGGAAGAGGAGCTGGCCCCCGGCCTGAGCGAACGGCAGATAGCCGAGTTCATCAAGAATGATGAAGTCGAGGCGCGTGAGGTAATCGGCCATCCGGCCCTGCTTGCCGTTCCGGCTTTCCGTTTCCAGTCGGTTGACCAGATCGACGACGTTAAAGAAGCGTCCGCGCGTTCCGTTGCGGATAAGCGCACGCGCAATTGCAATGGCCAGATGGCTTTTGCCCGTTCCTGTGCCGCCGACGAGGACGATATTGCGCTGATCGGCGACGAAGGTGCCGGTGGCCAAATCCCGAACCAGAGATTCATTGATGGGCGTATCGGCAAAATCGAAGTCATCGATGTCCTTGGCCAGCGGCAACTTGGCGATGGTGAGCTGGTAGCGAATGGACCGGGCCTGCTTCTCGGCGATCTCCGACTGCAGGAGGTCCCCAACGATCTGGGGCGGTTCGTGCTGACGCTTGATACCGTTGCCCATGACCTCGTCGTAGGCGCTGCGCATTCCATAGAGCTTCAGCGTGCTCATCAGTTCGAGAACCTGCGTGCGTTCCATCAACTTGCCCTCCTGAGCCTGTCGTAACGGGCGCAGTCGGCGACCGGCTCATGGGTCAGCCGCAGCGCATCCGGGATTTGCAGGGTTGCGGCTGGAGCCGGATCGCGGCTTCGCGCCAGAATGTTGATGATCACCGACGCGGAGCAGACGCCGTGATCGAGAGCCTCCTGACAGGCCGTCTCGACAGCCGTCAGCCCGTCAACGGGCACGCATGCAAGGATGGTGACCATTTGCCGATCACCATCATCGGCGTTCTTTAGCCGCTTGCGGACCTTCTCCATCGCGGCTGGCAGAGCCCAGTCTCTAAATGGCGCGCCGTTACGCAAAGCACCGGGTTTGCGAGCCAGAACAGGGACATAATGCCAGGGATTATAGGTGGTCTCGCCCCGTCCAAAGCAACGCTCGTGCTCACCGACACTGATCCCATCCTGCTTTATGACGATCCGGTCGGCATAGGCATGAACCTCGACGGGGCGGCCAACGGCAGTCGATAGAACCGAGTATTTGTTGTTATCGAAACGGACGGTGCATGTCTTCGACACCGAGGCCGGAACGCTGTGGAAACCATCGAATGGGCCGACGTAGCGCACGAGGCTTCTGCGTTCGGCTTCGAACATCTGCCAGATGGTCCGTCCCGTCTGTTCGGGATGGCTATGGGCCTTGGCATAGGCAACGCATTTATCGACCAGCCAGGCATTCAGTTCCTCCAGACTCTTGACCCTGAGGCGTGGCGTAAAGAAGCGCTCGCGCACCAGCCCGACCTGGTTCTCGACCTGCCCCTTCTCCCAGCCTGATGCTGGCGTGCAAGCAACCGGCTGGACGAGATAATGGCTGCACATCTGCAGGAAACGGCGATTGTAGAGCCGCTCCTTGCCGACAAACACGGCCTCGACCGCCGTCTTCATGTTGTCGTAGATGCCGCGTGTGCAGGTGCCGCGGAAGAAGGCGAAAGCCTTGTCATGCGCGTCAAAAACCATCTCCTGGCTCTCACGCATATAGGCTCTCGCAAACATCATACGGCTGTGGCAGAGGCGGACATGAGCGACCTTCACGGTCGTCGTCACCCCGTTGATCAGGACGATCTCGTGGCTCCAGTCGAACTGATAAGCCTCGCCGGGTGCATAGTAGAGCGGAACGTAAGCCTCGGATGTGACCGTTCCACGTGCCTTGGCCCAGGACCTGGCGTAACGACGGACAGTATCGTAGCTACCATCATAGCCAAGCGCCCGGACCTCCTCGTAAATCCGGATCAGCGTCAGCCGTTCGCGAGACGCCTTGCCTTCGTTCGCAATCAGGAACCGCTCGACATCGCCTCTCCAGGCTCCGATCCGGGGCAACGGCTGATGCTCGCGCTTGTAGGTAAACTCGGTGACATCGGAGCGCACAATTTTGCGGACCGTGTTCCGCGAAACATTCAGCTCTCTGGCGATCTTCTTTACCGACCAACCCTGAACATGGAAGGCTCGCCGGACACGCGCAATCGTATCCACTCTCTTCAACTCCCCACTCCATCCGCTCAAAAGCCGGATGGTCTGATGAAATCAGCGAGGGGTCAAAATTGGATAAGTATCACCCCGCCAGTGGGGTCAACATTCCATGCTTAAACACAGCTAACGGGAGCAATTGATATGCGTCCAGGCGTATGCCGGCACGGAAAGGTGCCTGAAAGAGCTTGCGATCCGCCGCAGATGAGGTTCTCCACTCCGTTGCTCGGAGAAACGCGCCGAGGCGCTCAGGACTCTCAAACTTGGTTTGGAACAGCGCGGACCAGTCGTTGGGATCGATTACCTGTTGATCAACCTCGGACGACAGTGTGACCCGAAGCGCTTCGCCTTGTGCATCGTCTTCAACGGATATGAGGTCCACAAAACGTATCGACCCAATCTTTCCGCTCTGCTCGACCACCCAGTTTTTGGAACGAATGCGGACAAAAGTGCCGGGCAATATGTCTTTGTGAGAGTCCAGAATGGTCGTTGTGTTGCTCAAGTCTAGCTCCAGATACTTTTCCGTTGTCGGAACCGACTGTTCTCAGCCGATTCAGGCACCACGGTTTTTAACGGAACTTTTCACAAATGGCTTACGATAACTTAAACGTGCCGCGACTTCGTTTCGCAACTCCAGGAGAGTTCAATGGCTACTTTCGATTGTCATTTTTCGATTCCACTGCAAACGGCGTGATCAGGAGTAAAGGGGAGAAGACGTTGGGAAAGAATGGAACGCCGTTTGCGGAAGGAAGTGAAGCTATATCTCGAAGCCCTTGCGACCACTAGAAGATTGTGGAGTAACAACGGTCTGCCGATCTCGGTTAAGGTGACGGTTCAGAAGAATCGGCGGTGAAGGCGACTGCGCTTCCGAACGTAAAAGGCGGAAGGGGTGATCGTTGAGCTTCGGTCATCTTTCAGGGTTCTCCAACCGTGCGCGCAATGTCGCGTTTTCGGTTTCCAATCTTTGCAATTGTTCACGAAGAGGAGCGACAGCCTGTTCAACCTGCTGTTCGGTGTAGCGCGGGATGATGTGCTGTGGGCAATTCCAATCGAACGCCTCAAGCCGAAGCCTGAAGATCCGTTCCGCCCTTCCTTTGTAGGTCGGGTCGGACACCAGTTCCGTGAGTTCCTGGTCCGCATCAAGCGCCAGTCGCTCCACATAAGCGTAAATTTTGAGCCGTGCCCGTCGCACATAATCCATCAAGAAAAGGCAGGCCCGATCGTTAGCGGCAAAATTGCCGGCGCTGATGTACTGGCGATTGCCCCGGTAGTCGGCAAAGGCCAGTGTTCGGTGATCAACGACCTTAAGGAAGCCCGTTTTTCCTCCACGGTGTTGAACGTATGGCCAACCCGTTTCGGAAACCGATGCGATATAGAAGCTGTCGCGTGAGGCGATGAAGGCGATCTCGCCTTCGGTGAGGATATCTGAAGGGCGGTTGTCAGCCCCCAGCCATAGCTGCTCCACCCCCATGTTCGCCTGAGCGGCTCTGACGCTCGGCGTCACGGCAACCTCAAGGAAATGATATGGCATCAATAATCCCCTTGTTCGGGCAAGCTCGCATCGTTGTCTTACGGTGCGAGCCGGATCTATCTTTGTCCAGCCCGATTTAGTGCTTGGCAAATTTATCCTTCAGATCGCTGAGCGTGGACATCAGTCCTGCATGGCCCAATCCGCGACCTGCCAACGCATCTCCCCACGATCGGCAACGATACGGCCAAGGCCGGGAAAAGGCATATGCGTGGCAGCGATGAGCGCGCCCTCCGACGCGGCAAGCGGAAAGAAGCGATCGCGCATGGCTTTCGCAGCGGCACGATCCTGCTCAAACAGGAAGAACACATTGGTCGCAGCAGGATGCACGACCGGAAAAATCATATCCGAAACCATGATCAGGCTCTTCCCGCCATCCTCGATCCGCACGCCGATATGGCCGGGCGTATGGCCGGTCAGGTCGACGATTGAAACGCCCCGCATGATCTCGCGCTCTCCATCGATCGCCTGGAGCCTCGGGTATAACCGCACGACTTCCTCGGCCATTCTGAAGCTGGTCTGCAGATATTCAGGGGCGCCGTTGCGCTTGGCTGGATCGGTCCAGTGGGTGACGTCGCGACGATCGATATAGAGATCGGCCTCGGGATAGTTGTTCTTGCCTCCCAGAACAAGTCCGCCCATGTGGTCCTGGTGCATATGCGTTACAATGACCGCGTCGATCTTGTCGGGCTGCAGACCGAGCAGGGCGAGTGCCTGTGGTAAGTGCCCGGTCTGCCCGATCGAACCTGCCGCACCGGCATCGATCAGGATGCGGCGCTCGCCATCGTCGACGAGATACTGGTTAAAGAGGAACCGAACCCCGCTCGGCCGCGCGGTCAACTGTGCGCTTGCAGCCCTCTCAACCTCGGGTGCCGAGCGTCCCGGAAAGTAGTCATACGGCATGTCTGCATACCCATCCGTCAGCGCCGTAACGGTGAACCGGCCAATGCGGATCTGTGCCAACGGGTTCACTACAACAGGCGTCCTGTCAGCGTTCTGCGTCGCCGCACGGGCGAGAGAGCCGCCGAGCAGGCCTCCACCGAGGAGGCTTCCCCCGACGAGGCCGAGAGGCAAAGCGCTGGCAAAGGCGCGACGTGAAATTTGAGGCATGACATCTTCCTCTGGATCATTAGCACGATGGGGCTTTGGCAAGCCCCTTGACGACGCGAAGGCTATGACATCCACAAACAACAGGGTATCTTGGCATTGTGGAAACATTCCTCTCATTTTATGGAAGGCTTCGATGGATCGTTTTGACGCGATGACGGTGCTATTGGCGGTAGTCGACGCTGGCAGCCTATCTGCCGGGGCACGGCGGTTGAGTGCGCCGCTAGCCACGGTCAGCCGCAAAGTGGCGGATCTGGAAAAGCATCTTGGCGTTCGCCTGGTCGTGCGCACCCGTCGCGGTCTGGCCTTGACCGAGGAGGGGCGCGCCTTCGTTGCCGCGTCACGTCGAATCCTCGATGAGCTGGACGCGGCCGAACGGCAGGCCAGCGGCGACTATGGAGCGCTGCGTGGCGGGCTGCACGTTACCGCGCCGATTGCCTTCGGCGAGCGCCATCTCCTGCCTATTGCGCTCGAATTCCTCAGGGAGCAACCCGATATCAACCTGCGGCTGACCCTGACTGATCAGCAGCTAAGTCTGGCGGATGAGCACGTCGATGTTGCCCTACGGATCGGGCACCTCCCGGACAGCGCGATTATCGCAACAAAGGTTGGCGCCGTACGCCGGGTGATCTGCGCAAGCCCCGACTATCTCGCCCGCCGAGGAGTGCCACGTCAGCCGGAAGATCTCGGCCCGCATGATGGCATAAGCTTCCAGGGGTTCGCGACCGCCCCGGAATCGCGATATCGCCGGGACGGCGTGGCCTTCGCTGTCGAGCCGCGCCTCAAACTCGCGGTCAACACCACAGAGGCTGCCATACAGGCCGCATTAGCTGGCATCGGCATTATTCGCGTGCTTTCTTACCAGATCGACGAACATTTGCACTCTGGCGCTCTGCAGGAATTGTTGGCGGAGTTCGCACCGGAACCGCTGCCAGTAAATGTTCTTCACGGACCAGCAGATCCGCTGCCACTGAAGGTCCGGCGCTTCCTTGACTGGATCGGCCCTCGCCTGCGCGCTCGAATGGCAACCTAGCGTTCCGCCTGTCAGACGCATCTTGATGGCGGTCAGGCTGAGTGGTAGTCGATCGTCCTGCATTGACGACCTTTCGCCCTTGCCGACTGGAACGGACATCTGTCACCGGCTAGTTGATTTCCGCTTTGGCGCACAGGCGATGAGACGCGGCGGCCAGGCCGATATCCGCATGCAGGCGGGCCGAGGATTTGCCTCTATGATCGGTATGACAGCGCGTTGCCGCCGGAACTGCCGAGCGCAGATGAAGGACACCTTGCCATGGGCAGCCACACGAAACCTGCTAGATCGCTGCAGGCGTTCTCAAGGTTCATCGCCACGTGCTCGTGGGCTGCTGGCGTAACGGGCATCTCCAGACCCGCTCTCAACCGACCCCGCCAATGCAGACATATTTGAGTTCGGTATATTCCTCGATACCGTGACGTGACCCCTCCCGGCCAAGACCCGACATCTTGACGCCGCCGAACGGCGCTTCAGCAGTGGAAATCGCCCCCGTATTGACGCCAACCATGCCGTACTCAAGCGCTTCGGCAACCCGGAATACACGAGAGAGATTACCCGCATAAAAATAGGATGCCAGACCAAAATCGGTATTGTTGGCCTGCGCGATCACATCCGCCTCATTCTCAAAGCGGAAAAGCGGAGCGAGCGGCCCAAAGGTCTCCTCACGCGCCACCTGCATGGTGGCATCGACGTTGCGCAGGATCGTCGGCTCGAAGAAATTCCCACCGAGTGTATGTCTCTTGCCGCCCGCAGCGATTTCGGCGCCTTTAGAAAGCGCATCGGCAATGTGCGCCTCTATTTTCGCAACGGCGTTTCCGTCGATGAGGGGCCCGAGAACACTTTCCTCCTCAAGCCCGTTGCCAACCTTCAATTGTGAGACGGCAAGCGTGAATTTTTCAGAAAAGGTATCATAGACGCCGCTCTGCACATAAAGACGGTTGGCGCAGACGCAGGTCTGGCCATTATTGCGGAACTTGGCGAGGAGCGCGCCTTCCACGGCCGCATCGAGATCGGCATCGTCAAAGACGATAAACGGCGCGTTGCCGCCGAGTTCCAGCCCCAGTTTCTTGATAGTTGGCGCGCATTGCCGGTAAAGATGTTCTCCCGTGCGCGTCGAGCCGGTGAAAGTCAGAAGGCGAATATCAGGACTTGCCGTCAGCGCGCCGCCGATTTCCACGGCGGGGCCAGTGAGGATGCTGAAAAGCTCAAGCGGCAGGCCGGCGCGCTCGGCAAGGATGGCAAGCGCGATCGCCGAAAACGGCGTTTGCGGCGCGGGTTTCAACACCACCGCGCAGCCGGCGGCCAGTGCCGGGGCGACCTTGCGGGTGATCATGGCATTGGGGAAGTTCCAAGGCGTGATGGCCGCGACGACACCGACCGGCTGGCGAAGAACGAGTATACGTTTGTCTGCCTGGTGGCCCGGTAACGTCTCGCCATTGATGCGGCGCGCCTCTTCGGCAAACCATTCGATGAAGCTTGCTCCATAAGCGATCTCGCCTTTGGCCTCGGCAAGCGGTTTTCCCTGCTCCAGCGTCAGGATCATGCCGAGATCGTCACGGTTTTCCATGACAAGCCGGAACCAGTATTTCAGGATGTTCGCGCGCTCAACGGCGACGCGGTTTGCCCAGGCCTTCTGCGCAATCACGGCTGCGGCAATAGCTTCCTGTGCTTCCGCGGCACCAAGTTCGGGAACCCGTCCGACGATCTCCCCCGTAGCCGGATTGCGGATCGTCGCCATTTCGCGGCCATCGCAATCGACCCAACGGCCGGCCACTGGCACTTTCTCACCAAAGAGCGTGGGATCATTCAGATGCATATTCCACCCCTCAACAGAAAACCTGCGCTGACGCGGGATCGAAGGCCAGATGCACGAGATCACCACGGCTGAGGCCCGAAATCGCGTCATGGCCAAATGGCAGACGCACGGCAAAGGGCTCTCCCGAACCTGTATGGGCCACGACATGGACGTTGTTGCCGAGGAAGGTGATGTCGCTGACGGTGGCCTGAAAACCGACAGAGGAGCCGGGCTTGTTGCGGCTAAGCTGCAAACGCTCCGGACGCAGCATCAGCGCCGCCTTTTTTCCCGGTGCAGCTTCACCATGAACTGGAATATGGTCGAAGACGATATTCTGCCCGAGCGAAACCGTCGCCTTGCCACCCGAGGAGGCGAGGAGATCGCACGCGATGAAGTCGCTGTCACCAATGAATTCGGCCACGAAGCGGGTGGTAGGGTGAGCGTAAAGCTCTGGTCCCGTACCGATCTGGTCAATCACGCCTTTTGAAAACACCGCGATCCGGTCGGAGAGACGCAAGGCCTCTTCCTGATCGTGGGTGACGTAGAGGATCGTCACTTCCGTCTGCTGGTGGATGCGACGGATTTCGAACTGGATTTCTTCCCTGAGTTTCTTGTCGAGCGCCGAGAGCGGCTCGTCCATCAGAAGAACCGGCGGATCATAGGCGAGCGCCCTCGCAAGCGCCACGCGCTGCTGCTGACCGCCCGACATCTGCGTTGGCTTTCTGTCCTCGAAACCTTCGAGACGAACGAGCCTCAGCATCTCCTTCACCTTCGCATCGATTTCCGCCTTGCTTCTGCGGCGCACTTTCAGCGGAAAGGCGATATTCTCGCCAACAGACAGATGCGGAAACAGGGTGTAACGCTGAAAAACCATGCCGATATTGCGCTGGTGCGACGGCGTGGAGAGCAGGCTTTCGCCGTTCAGCAGGATGTCGCCCGCCGTCGGCTGTTCGAAACCGGCCAGAATGTAGAGCGTCGTGCTCTTGCCAGACCCGGATGGCCCGAGAAATGTCATGAACTCGCCCGGCTGCACCTCGATATTGACGTCCTGAACGGCGACCACCGGTCCGTATTGCTTGCGGATACCGCGAATTTGCAGGAGCGGTTTGGTCATGTTTTCAGTCCTTTTCGCACAGCCGCGACAAGCAGCATGAGAATGATGGTCACCGCGATGAGAAGCGTCGATGCGGCGGCGATCACCGGCGTCAGATCCTGCCGCAACGTCGCCCAGATTTTCACCGGCAGCGTCTGCAACGTCGGGCTTGCCATGAAGATCGCCAGCACCACCTCATCCCAGGAGGTGAGGAAAGAAAAAATCGCGGCTGAGAACAGGCCGTGGCTGATGGCCGGCAACGTGATGCGGATTTTGGCCTGCAGCGGGCTCGCGCCGCATAGCACTGCCGCATCTTCAATGGATTTGTCGAAACCCTCAAGCGCGCTGGTCAACGCCAGAATGGAGAACGGCAGTGCCACGACAAGATGGGCGATGACGAAGCCGGTGGTGGTGCCCGCAAGGCCGAGCTTCAGGAAAAAAGCATAAAGCGCCACCGCAAGCACCACGACGGGCAGGATCATCGGCGTCATGAACAACGCCCGCAGGCCCTCGCGCCCGATGAAACGCCCACGCACCAGACCAAATGACGCCACGAGGCCGATCAGCACCGACAGAACTGTCACCATCACGGCGATGCGCAGGCTTGTCCAGGCGGCATCCAGCCACCTCGGATCAGCGAAGAAATCCGCATACCATTTCAGCGTCCAGCCGGGTGGCGGAAAGATCAGCCATTGCGACGAGCCGAAGGACAAAGCAGCGATGAAGACAATCGGCAGGATTAGGAATGCCGCCGTCAGCACGGTGATGAAAAGGAGCAACCACTTCCATGCGCCAAGACTGTTGTAGTTCAAAAGCATATCAGCGCCCCCCTGCCCCGGCCGCGCCGAAGAATTTCAGCTGGACTGCGTAAAGCGTCAGCGTCACCACCAGAAGCACCAGTGCCGCTGCCCCGCCCATGCCCCAGTTGACGAGCGACTGCACGAATTGCGCGATAAGCTCGGCCAGCATCATGTTCGCCGTGCCGCCGAGCAGTGCCGGCGTGACGAAATAGCCAAGCGACATGACGAACACCATCAGCGCGCCGGAGATCATACCCGGAGCGGCAAGCGGAATGAGAACACGGGTCAGCGCCTGAAAGCGGGTTGCCCCGCACAGCGCCGCCGCCTGGAGAACGGCGGGATCGATCTTGCGGATGACGCCATAGAGCGGAATGATGATGAATGGCAGCATGATATAGGTCATGCCGATCGTGACGCCGGTCAGGTTGTTGACCAGTGCAAGCGGCTTGTCGATGATGCCAAGGCCCATCAGCGTCTTGTTGACGACACCCGTCCGCTGCAACAGCACCATCCACGCATAGGTGCGTGCCAGAAGGTTGGTCCACATGGACAGGAGCAATATTGCAAAGACGATGGAGGCAAGCCGCGACGGCATGATGGCAAGCGCCCACGCGACAGGAAAACCGATGACCAGCGTTACGAGCGTGACCAGCGCCGACACCGCGAAGGTATTGAAGAAAATCTTCAGGTAGGTGGAGCTGCCCAGCAATGCGGCGTAATTTCCGAAGCCCGGCACCGGCTCGGTAACGCTGCGCGACAGCAGGATGATAACCGGCACGACGAAGAACAGGGCAAGCAGAACGAATGCCGGCAGGGTGGCGGCAAAATTGCCGGGCCGGAAGGGCATCCGCACCTTCCTCTTCGGGCTTTCTGTTTCATCGGTAAGCGAGACCATGCCCAAACCTCCCCGGAGGTGAAAAATTGCGCGGGCGCTTTTGGCTGCCCGCGCGGTTGCCTTACCTGGCCTGCCAGGCGTACCAGCGCTCACCGATCTCGTCGCGATGTTGCGCCCAGTAGCTCATGTCTGCATTGACCTGGCTTGCCGTCTGCTGGTCAGGCAGGGCCTTGGACGTTTCCGGATCCATCAACTTTGCGGATTCGACGTTGACCGGGGCATAACCGGTGGCAGACGCCATATCCGCCTGCGCCTGAGCGGAGGTCGCAAGAGCGATGAACTTCATCGCCGCGTCCCTGTTCTTCGTTCCCTTGGGAACGACGAGGGAATCCGCTGCCGTGATGTTCTGCTCCCAGGAGGTCTCCACCTTCACGCCGCTTTTCTCAAGCGCCGTCATGCGGCCGTTCCACACGCTGCCGAAGGGTGCTTCCGCAGAAGCGATCAACTGCTGCGATTGCGCGCCGCCAGACCACCAGATGATATCGGATTTGATCGTGTCCAGCTTCTTGAAGGCGCGGTCGAGATCGAGGGGGTACAGCTTGTCGGCGGCAACACCATCGGCCAGCAGGGCTGCTTCGATCACACCCGGTGCGGACCATTTGTAGAAGGTGCGCTTGCCGGGAAACTTTGCCGTATCGAAAAGGTCGGCCCAGCTCTTCGGGCAAGCGGCCACGGCATCGACATTGCAGCCGATGACAAAGGAATAATAAAAGCTGCCGACGGAATAGTCCGTGACGAAACGGGGGTCGAGCTTCGTTTTGTCTATGACGGCGAAATCAAGCTTCTCCAGCAGGCCCTTCGGTCCGGCCTGCGCGGCGTAGTCACCCTCGACGTCGACCACATCCCATGTCACGCCGTTCGCTTCGACCATGGCTTTGAGCTTGCCATAGTCCGTCGGGCCGTCCTGAAGCACGTTGATGCCGGTCGCCACCATGAATTTTTCGGCCCAGGCCGCCTTCTGCGCGTCCTGCGTGGTTCCTCCCCAGCTGGAAAAAACCAGATCATTCGCCTGCGCGGATGCGCCTAGGGCAAAAATTGCAGCGCATGTCATCAATACCAGTTTCGATCTCATGTTCCCTTACTCCGTTTTAGAGCTTGTTGTTGGCATGCACTTCGCGCCGGTACATTCACTTCAGCGGTGAAAAACGCGCCGGCTTCATGATCTTGTTTTCGGCGACTTCGATGAGGTCGCGGATTTTCGGCAGGAAGGATAACCAGCGCGGATCGGCCATCAGCTTGGCGCGCCGCTCCTCGCGGTCATCCAGACTGGAAAAGGCCCAGATATGGACGATTTCGTTGATCGGGCCGATCTCAGAAAAGAAGTAACCCACCAGCTCGCCGAGATGGCTTTTCTGGATTTCGATGCCTTCCTCCTCGACCACCCCAAGGTAGGCGGGAATAGCCCCGTTCTTCAGTCGGTAGGTGCGGATTTCGTAAAACATCGGTTCACCGCATCACGAAAGGATCGGGGATCGGGTCGTCGGAGGTGCGCAGCCATATGGTCTTGGTGCGCGTATAATCGAGCGCTGCCGCAAGCCCGCCTTCGCGGCCATCGCCCGACAGGCCAAAGCCGCCGAAGGGCGCAATCGGCGAGACGGCGCGATAGGTGTTCACCCAAACCACGCCAGCGCGGATCGCCTTCATCAGCCGATGGGCGCGCGTCAGGTTCTGCGTGAAGACGCCCGAGGCAAGGCCATAGACCGTGTCATTGGCCAGTGTGATCGCTTCCGCCTCGGTTTCGAAGGAAACGACCGAAAGGACCGGGCCGAAGAATTCCTTTTCCATGGAGGGCGAGCGAATGCCGTCACAATCGAGAATGGTCGGCTGGTAGAAATAACCAGGACCATCCACCGCCACGCCACCCGTCACCACCTTCGCACCGGCTTCTTCGGAAGCAGAGACCAGAGAGACGATGTGTTTGCGCTGCCGCTCGGTCGCGAGCGGCCCCACTTCCGTTGCCATATCCAGCGGCGAGCCGATGCGGATCGCCTCGGCTTTCGCCTTCAAAATCCCGAGGAAACGATCCTTCACGCTTCTCTCGACAATCAGCCGTGATCCGGCAACACAGCTTTGACCGGTCGCGGCGAAAATTCCCGCAACCTGCGCATTGGCGGCGCTTTCGAGATCGGCGTCAGCAAAGACGAGGATCGGTGATTTGCCACCGAGCTCGAGCGACGTGGAGGCAAGGTTTTCAGCCGAGTTGCGGACGATGTGACGCGCCGTCTCAGGTCCGCCGGTAAAGGCGATATGGGCCACCTTCGGGTGTGTGGTGAGTGCCGTGCCGCAGGACGCGCCGAAACCAGTGACGATATTGACGACGCCAGCAGGAAAACCTGCCTCCTGCACCAGCCGGGCGAACTCCAAAAGCGGCGCCGGTCCGTCTTCCGAGGCCTTGATGACGATGGTGCAACCGGCAGCAAGCGCCGGGCCGATTTTAACTGCTGCCAGAAAAAGCTGGCTGTTCCACGGGACGATCGCGGCCACCACACCCACAGGTTCGCGCCGCAGCCAGACATCCATGTCCGGTTTGTCGATCGGCAGGTAAGCGCCTTCGATCTTGTCAGCCAGGCCCGCATAGTAACGGTAATAGTCCGCGACATAGGTAACCTGGGCCGAGGTCTCGCGGATGATCTTGCCGGTGTCGCGGGTTTCGAGTTCGGCAAGCGTCTTTGCATTTTCGGCAACCAGATCGGCAAGCCGATAGAGCAGCTTGCCGCGCTGCGTCGCCGTCAGTTTCGACCAGGCGGCATCGTCATAAAGCGCCCGGTGTGCGGCCTCGACGGCGCGACCGATATCCGCTTCGCGGCTTTCCGGCATTTCTGCCCAAGCTTCACCGGTTGCCGGGTCGAGGCTCGAAAATCTCGCCTCGCCATCCTCGAAGCGCCCGTCGATATAACATTGGAAACGGCGCATCATCTTACTCCTTGAAAGCCGGCATGACATCGGAAAGGAAGCGTTCCAGCGAGGCCTTCTTTCGCTCGAAGCTCATGCCGGTATCGATCCAGAAGGAATATTCGTCATAGCCCATGGCCTCGTAGGCCTTAAGCCGGGCAATGACTCCATCGGCATCGCCGACAACGTTATTCTTGCGCATGACATCACCGGAAAGCGTGGCGTTTGCTGCAATATCCTCCGGCGGAATGCGCTCGATCAGCCCCTGATGAACAGGCTTTTCGTTTTTGAACCATGCGAAGAAGTAGTTGTAATAGACGCTCATCTCATGAGCTGCGTGGGCAATATCGGCTTCATCGGAGCCGACATAGGTGTGGCGCAGCAGCATGATTTTCGGCCGCTGTTTATCCGGATTTTTCGCGCAGGCATCGTTGAAGCGGCCCATCAGGGTTTCCACCTCGTCATCGCCTTGCCACAACGGTGTCACCTGAACGTTGCAATCATTGGCGACAGCGAATTCGTGCGAATTCGGATCGCGCGCCGCCACCCAGATGGGCGGGAAAGGCTGCTGCAGCGGTTTGGGAGCCGAGGTGGTGGCCGGAAACTTGAAAAATTCCCCGTCATGGGCGTAGTCGCCCGCCCACACGCCTTTGACGGCGGGAATGAGTTCACGCATCCGCTGGCCGGCGCCCCAGGCATCAAGGCCGGGAAGCAGCCGCTCATATTCGAACGAATAGGCGCCGCGCGCGATGCCGATATCGAGGCGGCCATCACAGATCAGATCCGTCATCGCCGCTTCACCGGCAAGCTTGATCGGGTGCCAGAACGGCGCGATCACCGTTCCCGTACCCAGACGTGCCGTCTTCGTGCGGCGCGCGAGATCGGCGATCGTCACGAAGGGGTTGGGCGCAATGGTGAAATCCATGCCGTGATGTTCGCCGGTCCAGATGGCATGCATGCCACCGCGATCAGCGATTTCGCAGAGCGTCACGAACTCCTCGTAGAGCGTCTTGTGGTCCTGCGAGGCGTCCAGCCGCTCCATGTGAACGAAGAGGGAAAATTTCATGGGTTTGGCCCCTTCATGGAGATGGGATGAACCTTGCCGGCGGTCTCGTTGCCGACATAGACGCCGAAATTGCCGATGGAGCTTTCCAGCGCGAAACGATTGACGATATCCGCCGTCGCGCCGGAATCGAATTTTGCCGAAGCCAGCGCGCCGGGCAACAGAAAACGGCCCTCGCGCGGCGCTTCATCGCCATCGGCAAGCGCGTGATAGACGACGTACTGGCGCCCATCCGTCTTGTTCTCATAAACCGAGTAGAGAAAGCCGGTTTTGACGGAGAGACCGGTCAGTTCTTCGAGACGCGATGTCAGCGCCGCGACCGGATCGCCGCTTGCCATGACACAGCCGGGAAGCGACAGCACGTCGTCGCCAACGAGGTAAATCTCACCACGCCGTTCCAGAACGGCGCCCACGACGATATCGCCCTCTGCCGCTGCCGACACCGCCTTTCCAGCCAGCATCGGCGTGAAATAACCGCCACGTGCATAACCGAGACCGTTCAGGCCGCTATTGTCGAAAGCCTCGATACGGCCAAGCAGAATGACATGATCACCCGCCTCGATAACCTCCTGCATCGTGCATTCAAACCAGGCCGCGACATCGGCAAAGACCGGCGAGCCCTGTGGCGCATCCGACCAGCTGGCGGTGGCGAAACGGTCTTCGACCGGCCGGGCGAAGGTGTTGGAAAGGTCTTTCTGGCTTTCCGACAGAATATTGACAGCAAAGTTTTTGGTACCGGTCATCGTCGCGAAATTGCGCGAGGTGCGGGCAAGGCAGATCAGCAGCAACGGCGGATCGAGCGAAACAGAGGTGAAGGAGTTGGCGGTAAAACCGATAGGCTTTCCCGTGTCGTCCCGTGTGGTCACGATCGTTACTCCCGTCACGAAAGCGCCGAATGCATCGCGCAAGGCGCGCGGATCAAGGGTTGCAACAGTCATTGCGGCTCCTCCTCTAAAGCCAGCCATTCGGCCATCATTGCATTGACGGTTTCAGGCGCGGTCAGATTGACCATATGCCGGTGCGCCTCAACGATGCGGGCGTAACCGCGCGGTGTGATCGCCGCCATCTGCTCGGCCATCAAAGGCGTCGAGTTGGGGTCGTCCGAACCAGTCAGGAAAAGAGCTGGACAGGTGACCGAGGGCCACCGATCCGCATAGGTTTCGTCCCCGCCCGCAAATGCGGTATAGGCAACCGCGTAACCTTCGGGATCGACCATTTCCAGCCAGTCCCGCGTCAACTCCCGCGCCTGCTGGCTCTTTGGATCGTCGCCGAACCAGCGTAGCAAAGGGCCTTCCTTGTCCACGCCGGCGGTCCGGATGGCAGCCGCGCGTGCAAGAACCGCAGCCTTCGCGGCCGGATCACGGCGATAAACGCCGTTCAGATAACCGACGCGCGCAATTCGATCTCCAAAGGTTGCCGCAGCACCGCCGGAAATCAGCGCACCCATGGAATGCCCGGCCACATTGGCACGCGCGATCCGCATATCGTCAAGAAACCGGCCGAACCAGCCGACAAAATCCTTGAGCGTGCTGCCCGCCGGCAGACGTGCACTGCCGCCATGCCCCGGCATATCTACCGCGATGACACGGTGCGTCCTGGAAAAGATTTCGATCTGCGGCTTCCAGGCTTCCAGCCGCATTCCCACGCCGTGGATGAGGATCAGGTCTTCACCCGCGCCTGCCTCGAAATAGGCCGTCCGGCCCTCGGTCACCTTGCGAGGGAGCGCGGCAGCACCTGCCTTTGCAGCATGGACCCGTGACGTGGTGGCGGCCTCCTGCATTTCTATCACCCTCAAACGCCGGCCGGGTTGGCGACATCCTGACCGAGATCCTTCAGATCCTGATACCGGTCGCCGATGCGGTGATGAGGCCTGCCGCCAACGGAAGCACCGAGCGCGACGACGATCTCGTCGGCAGCTGGGGCATCGGGAACGGAGGTCTGGATGGTCAGGTAATGCGAACGGCGGCCTTCATCGTTCTTGTCCATCAGCGGGATCATGATAGGCGCATTGCCGGGACCGCGCGTATTACAGAAGGCCAGATAGGACTTGGCACCCACAGCCTGACGATAGTGATTACCGAAACGCAGCGTGTGAATGAGCGCGGACGCATGTTCGATCTCACCATCCAGTCCGACGACCGCCGCCTTGCCATAGGCTTCCACCGCTTCCCCGGAACCGACGGCATCAAGGATCATCTTCGTCAGCAACTCGCCCAGCACCGGCGCCCCGGCATGGATTTCCGGTTTGAGATCATCCACGAAGCCTTTTCCAGCCCAGGGATTTTTCACGACCGCAATTGCAGTGAACAGCTTCAAAGGTGTCGCTGCAGCCTTGCCTCCTTCAATCAACGTCGTTTCGACCTGCAACAGGGTCTTGCGGATCTGGATGGACATAGGCGTTCTCTCCGATAAATATGATGTCTTATGGTATGCCATAATAGGATACTGTCAAGTGGTGGAAATCTGTGGCTTGAAGTCACGTAAAATGGCAATTCTTACAGGGCGTTATGGCTCAGGACTCTTCCGTCCGGCCGTCAAAGGCCAGTTCGTAAAGGCGCGTCATTTCAGCTGTCGTCGGAACCCGTGGGTTATTTGCCGGCGTGCCGGAGGCAAGGCCTTGCCGCACCATTTCCGGCAGGAGATCGAGATAGCGGGTTCTATCGATGCCGAATTCCTGCGGGGTCGGCACCTTCAGCCGCCTGTTCAGGCCGATAAAAGCTTCAACCAGCTTTGCACCAGCAATCTGGTCGCTGTCCGTCGAACTTGCGCAACCAAGTGCGCGGGCAGCGGCGGCATACTGCGGCAGAGCGGAATTCAACGAAAACTGCGTGACCAGCGGCAGCACCATCGCATTCGACATACCGTGCGGAACATGGAAAAAGGCGCCGATCGGCCGGCTGAGGCCATGGATCAACGCGGTCGATGTGTTGGAAACAGCAAGACCCGCATGGGTCGCCCCGAGCATCATTGCTTCACGCGCTTCGCGGTTCTGCGGGTCGTTCGCCACTTTTTCGAGATTTGCACCGATCAGTTTCAGCGCGGAAAGCGCCAACGCCTCGGAATGGGCATTACCGTTGCGGTTGACCAGCGCCTCCAGCGCATGGGTCAGCGCATCTATGCCGGTATCGACCGTGACGCGGTAAGGGCAGGTCAGCGTCAGCTCGTAGTCGATGATGGCCGCAACGGGCAAAGCGGCGGTGCCGAGGATAAGCATTTTTTCGCTGGCAGCCGTATCCGTCACGACGGCGGCGCGCGTCACTTCCGATCCGGTTCCGGCGGTTGTGGGTATGGCAATCACCGGCATGACGGCGAAATCCACGATCCTCGGAACTTTCAGCACCCGCAGCTCTTCGCCACTGGTTGCGACGATGGCGCCTGCCTTCGCCGTATCCATGGCGCTGCCTCCGCCGAGTGCGACAAGACCGTCATGGCCGCCATCGGAAATGCATTTCACCAGGGTGGCAACGGATATGTCCGTCGGGTCTTCCACGACATCCGTAAAAATGGCGGCATCGATGCCCTCGCCGCCAAGCGCCCGCAAAAGCGCATCCGCATGGCCAAGTTTCTGCATGACGGGATCGCAGACGAGCAGAGGGCGTTTGACCCCCAGAGATTTCAGTACCGAAGGCAATCGGAAACGGCTGCCACCGCCGATGAGCATTTCGCGAGGCATCAGGACACGGTTTATCATTGCGGTTCTCCGCCACTATCATTCTGCATTGTTAGGAACGGCCGAAGGCACACGATCTGAAGCGGGATTTTGTCGTCCCACTACGGTCAACGTAACCTTAATGAGCCAGGATTTTCGACAGGAACGAGCGGGCGCGATCCGTCTTCGGATTGGTGAAGAAGCTGTCACCCTCGCCGATCTCGACGATCTCGCCGCCATCCATGAAGACGATGCGGTCCGCAACCTTGCGGGCAAATCCCATTTCATGCGTCACCACCATCATCGTCATGCCCTCTTGCGCGAGCGAGACCATGACGTCGAGCACCTCGTTGATCATTTCCGGATCAAGCGCGGATGTCGGCTCGTCAAAAAGCATGGCGACCGGATCCATCACCAGCGCGCGGGCGATTGCGACACGCTGCTGCTGACCGCCGGAAAGTTGGCCCGGGTATTTCTTGGCATGCGCTGTCAGCCCTACCCGTTCGAGAAGCGCATTGGCTTTGACCAGCGCCTCCGCCGGGGAGCGGCCGAGGACCTTCTCCTGCCCGATGCACAGGTTTTCGAGGATCGTCATATGCGGGAAGAGTTCGAAATGCTGGAACACCATGCCCACTTTGGAGCGCAGCTTCGGCATATCGGTCTTGGGGTTGGTCACCTCAACCCCGTTGACGGTGATGATGCCGTTGCCGATCGTCTCCAGCGCATTGACGCACTTGATCAGCGTCGATTTGCCCGAACCGGACGGCCCGCAGATCACGACAACTTCGCCCTTGGCGACATTCAGGCTGCAATTGGTCAGAACCTGGAAGGTCGGGCCGTACCATTTATTGACGGATTGAAGTTCGATCATGCTGGTTGCCTGAGACATGGGACTTCTCCTTAGTGTACGTCGGTCGACATCGGGCCGTAGGCCTTGCCGAACCGTTTCTCGATACGGCGCTGGATGAGTTCCCATGCGGTCGTCATGGCGAGGTAATAAAGGGCCGCGACCATGAAGAGCTCCAGAACGAGAAACTTTTCCTGGATGAGGACCTGCGTGCGACGCAGCAGTTCCTCCATGGAAATGATGGAGGCGATCGACGTTGTCTTCAGCACGCCATTCACGGAATTGCCAAGCGGCGGAATGATGATGCGGAAGGCCTGCGGCGCAACGATGTAGCGCATCACCTGCGCCTCGGTCATGCCAATGGCGCGCGCCGCATTGATCTGGCCTTTCGGAACCGCTGCTATACCTGCCCGGACGATTTCCGAAAGATAAGCGGCTTCGCAGAGCGAAAGGCCGATCAGGGTGGACTGGAGAACCGTCAGCTTGATGCCGAGCTGCGGCAAGCCGGTATAAATGATGATGAGCTGCACCAGCAGCGGCGTGCCGCGAAAGATCCAGATGTAGAAATAGGCCGGCCCGGAGAGGAACCGGTATTTCGACATGCGCATCACCGCGATGACGAAACCCAGCGCAAGACCCGCCGTCATGGCAAAAATCGTGAGGCCGAGCGTGACCATAGCCCCCTCGAAAAGATAATAATTCGTCAGGTATTCGAAGAAACCTTCCCAGTTCCAACCCTTCACGTCTTTCTCCAATTCATGCGGGAATGGTCGCGGCGAGAACTCTCCCGCCGCGCTGACAGTTCAGATCGAGTGGATTTCAGCCTTCCGGGCCAAGAACGGCGAGATCACCGGGCGAGATGCTCACACCATAACCACCCATCAGCTTTTCAAGCGAACCATCGGCCTTCATCTCCTTCAGAGCAGCAGAGACGGCAGTGGCGACGTCCTTGCTTCCAAAGGAAAGTGAACCGGGCGTGGGATACATGCCGGAAAGTGCATGCGTGAACTCACCGCGATCCTGGTACTGCTTGGCGACAGGATCGATGGAGACTGCCGCCTGAACCTGGCCTGCCCGCAGCGCCTGATAGACGGTCGCGTAATTGTCGAACAGATTGATGGTCATCGGCGCAAGACCGCGTTTCTTGAAGTCCTCGTTCAATTCCTTGATCTTGCGCTCGGCATAGCCACCGATATCGGTGCTGACGGCCTTGCCGGCCAGATCATCCACCTTGGTGATGGGCTCGGACGCGCCGACGGCCGTTGAAATGCTGATGGCAAGATTTTCATAGGGGATCATGAACAGGATCTTGCGACGCTCTACCGTCACGAACAGGCCGGCATTGATCATGTCCCAGCGGCCGCCCTGCAGGCCCGGCACCATGGTCGCATATTCAGTGCTGATATATTCTGGCTTCAGGCAGAGGCGCTTGGCGATTTCATAACCCAGCTCGACACGAAGGCCTTTGAGTACACCCTGTTGGTCGGCATAAGCCATGGGCGGCAATGTCGGGCTGGTCGCCATCACGAGATGGCCAGGCTTGATGAGGTGATCGTTCGATATTTTCGGCGTGCAGTCCTGAGCAACGGCGGCACCGGCAAGAAGAGTGATGGCAACGCCCGCCAGAGAGGTTTTGGCGCGCACGGCTATGCATTTCCGGGAAATCGGATTCCAGTTCATATTAAGCTCCGCTCTTTATATTATTTATTATGGCATACCATCACACCAAACGGATTGCCCTGTCAATAAGCGGTTATTTGTTTTTCTAAATTATTGTAAAACAACAACAAAATCAAAAATCGACTGCTTGCGGCCACCAACTGGGCAACCGCAAGACAAACAATATGGAGCGCCAAAAAACCGTTAATCAGCCGTTTTTTGCGCGGTGAGAACGGCTTCGGCGATGGCACATGCGCTGGTGACATGATCGAGAGCGGCTTTATAAGCGGCGTCCCCATCACCTTTCCGGATCGCATCGACGATCTTTTTCATCTGCGCGGGACCTTCGGTGTCACGGCTTTTCGTCTTGATCGTCATGGAGCGAAGATGGTTGATCCGCACCGTCAGCAAATTGACAACGCCCCAGGCGATATGTCGGTCGATCTTGCTGAACAGCGTCTGGTAAAAAGACGAGGTATGCGCGAGAACACTGGGCATATCCCTGGCGACGTAACTTTCGCGAATATGTTCGAGTGAAACCTCAAGCGCCTCGACAATGGCGGGATCGCGACGTTCCGCACAAAGGCGCGCCGCCATTCCCTCCAGCGCACCGCGGATTTCGTAGATCTGCTTGGCCTCGGCGAGATCGAGCAGCGCAACCATCGGCCCCTTGTTCGGCAAATTCGCCACCAGCCCCTCGGACTCCAGATGCCGCAGGACTTCGCGTACGATAGTGCGGGAAACGCCCAGCTGGGCGCAGAGATCGCGCTCCACCAGGCGGTCTCCCGGACGGAAGTAACCGTTCACGATGGCGTCGCGCACCTTGTCGAGCGCAAGCTCCCTCAGCGTCTTGGTCGGACGCTCAACGCGAATGGCATTTCCCTGCAAAGCACCGGTCATGGTATCACCTCGTTTGGCACATCCCGCTTCCGCTCGCCGTGCGTGAAAACAGGTTCTGGCTCTTTATATTATGGCGTACCAACTTATTTAGCCGCGCACCATGTTTATGGCAACAGCGCGCGGACGGCTTGTCGCAATGGCGCGTCACCCCATTCGTTCCGATGCATAGGCGCCCGGGCCTGGCGGGAAGACCACGGTACGGTTACCGTTGATGAAGGTACGGTGGTGGATATGGGCATGGATGGCGCGTGCCAATACCTGCGCCTCGACATCCCGGCCGAGCGAAACATAATCTTCGGCGCTCTGGGCATGGGTAATACGTACAATATCCTGCTCGATGATCGGACCTTCGTCGAGATCGGCGGTGACATAGTGGGCCGTCGCACCGATCAGCTTCACGCCACGCTGATAGGCCTGCTTGTAAGGGTTGGCGCCCTTGAAGGACGGCAGGAAAGAATGGTGGATGTTGATGATCTTCCCCGACATCGTCTCGCACATCCTGTCGGAAAGCACCTGCATATAACGCGCGAGCACGATCAGTTCGGTTCCGGTGCTTTCGGCAATATCCATAATCCGGGCTTCAGCCCGCGGCTTGTTTTCCTTCGTCACCGGAATGTGGTGAAAGGGGATGTCGTGATTGACGACAACCTTCTGGTAGTCGAAATGATTGGAGACAACGCCGACAATATCAATCGGCAAGGCCCCGATGCGCCAGCGATAGAGCAGATCGTTCAGGCAATGGCCGAAGCGCGAGACCATCAGCAGGACCTTCATCCGCTCGGACTGATCGTGCAGCGCCACTTCCATGCCGAATTTCTGCGAGATCGGCATCAGTCCGGCCATCAACTCGTCGCGCTTGGCTCCCTCTTCGGAAATAAAGCCCACGCGCATGAAGAAACGGCCCGTACCGAGGTCATCGAACTGCGAACTATCGACGATGTTGCAACCTCTTTCAGCGAGAAAGCCTGAAAGGGCAGCGACGATGCCACGGGTGGACTTGCAGGTTACGGTCAGGACGAAGTTCGTCATCCGGCACTCTCTCTGTCATCGATATTGGAAAAACCCCGCGCTGTTTGACGAACGCGGGGAAAAGCCGCGAGGGCGGCGGGGAAACCCGAACTCAAACGTCGAGCGTGGTCTGGTGCTCCCAGGCGGTGAATTGCGCGCAATAGGCGCTCCACTCGCCCTGTTTGAGCTTCAGATAGGCCTTTGAGAACTCCATGCCCAATGCCTGCTGCAATTCCTCATCCTTCTCGTATTCGCGCAGCGCATCGAGAAGATTGAGCGGCAGTTTCGGCGCATTCGTCACGGTATGACCTTCGCGATACATGTCGATATCGTAATGCGGACCAGGATCAGCCTGCGAGCGGACACCCGAGAGGCCGGCCGCAATGATGATGGCCTGCAGCAGGTAGGGGTTCACGGCGCCATCCGGCAGACGCAGTTCGAAACGCCCCGGCCCTGGCACGCGCACCATGTGGGTGCGGTTGTTCCCGGTCCAGGTGACCGTGTTCGGCGCCCAGGTCGCACCCGAGATGGTCCGCGGTGCATTGATACGCTTGTAGGAGTTGACCGTCGGGTTGGTGACGGCCGCAAGAGCGGAAGCGTGTTTCATGATACCGCCCAGAAACGTCTTGCCCTTTGCGGAGAGCCCGAAAGGCATTGCCTTGTCGGCAAACGCGTTGACCTTGCCCTCCAGGTCCCAGACCGAAATATGGGCATGGCAGCCGTTGCCGGTCAGCCCCTTGAAAGGCTTCGGCATGAAGGTAGCGCGCAGCCCGTGCTTTTCAGCAACCGACTTCACCATGAACTTGAAGAAAGAATGCTTGTCGGCCGTCTGAAGCGCATCGTCATATTCCCAGTTCATCTCAAACTGGCCGTTCGCGTCCTCATGGTCGTTCTGATAGGGCTTCCAGCCCAATTCCAGCATGTAATCGCAAATCTCGGCGATCACGTCGTAGCGGCGCATCACCGCCTGCTGGTCGTAGCACGGCTTTTCCGCCGTATCGTATTCGTCGGAGATTTTCGCGCCGTCCGGCGAAATCAGGAAAAATTCCGGCTCTACGCCGGTTTTGACCCGCAGCCCCTCTCCGGCCGCTTCCGCAATGAGCTTTTTCAAGACCACGCGCGGCGCCTGTTCCACCGGCTGGTCTTCCATGACGCAATCGGCAGCAACCCAGGCTACATCCTTTTTCCATGGAAGCTGGATGACCGACGAGGCGTCGGGCATGGCGAAAAGATCCGGATGGGCCGGCGTCAGATCGAACCACGTGGCGAAACCGGCAAAACCCGCCCCGCCCTTCTGCATATCTGCAATGGCTTCTGCGGGGACCAGCTTGGCGCGCTGGCCACCGAAGAGATCGGTATAGCTGATCATGAAATATTTGACGCCTTTTTCGGCAGCAAATTTGGAGAGGTCCAGTGTCACGTCATTCCCCTTTTTTTGGTATCAGACACTTCATCAAAAAAGACGGACACATCCTCCCAAATGCGTCCGTCCGTTCTTCGTGTTTTTTAAAAGCTGCCCTTCCCCGGAAACCAGTTTGTTCCCGCCAGCGGAACTTGCGCCATCGCGGCGGCCTCCATCGTCAGCGCAACCAGATCTTCCGGCTCCAGATTGTGGAGATGGTTCTTGCCGCAGGCGCGCGCGATGGTTTGCGCCTCCAGCGTCATGACCTTGAGATAGTTGGCAAGGCGGCGCCCGGCGGCGACTGGATCGAGACGCGCGGCAAGTTCCGGGTCTTGCGTTGTGATGCCGGCGGGGTCTTTGCCCTCATGCCAGTCATCATAAGCGCCGGCCGTGGTGCCGAGCTTCCGGTATTCGTCTTCCCAATGCGGATCATTGTCGCCAAGCGCCACCAGAGCCGCCGTTCCGATGGCGACCGCATCGGCACCAAGCGCCAGCGCCTTGGCGACATCCGCACCCGAACGAATGCCGCCGGAGACGATCAACTGCACCTTACGGTGCATGCCGAGATCCTGCAGCGCCTGCACGGCGGGGCGAATGCAGGCAAGCGTGGGCATGCCGACATTTTCGATGAAGACATCCTGCGTCGCCGCCGTACCGCCCTGCATGCCATCAAGCACCACCACATCGGCACCGGCCTTCACCGCCAGCGCAGTGTCGTAATAGGGGCGTGCGCCGCCAACCTTGATGTAGATCGGCTTTTCCCAATCGGTGATTTCGCGCAGTTCGAGGATCTTGATTTCCAGATCGTCCGGACCGGTCCAGTCTGGATGGCGGCAGGCGGAACGCTGATCGATGCCCTTCGGCAGGTTGCGCATATTGGCGACACGATCGGAAATCTTCTGGCCGAGCAGCATGCCTCCGCCGCCCGGTTTTGCGCCCTGGCCGACAACGACCTCAATAGCATCCGCGCGGCGCAAATCCTTCGGGTTCATGCCGTAACGCGATGGCAGATACTGGTAGACCAGTGTCTGGCTGTGGCCGCGCTCCTCATCCGTCATGCCGCCGTCGCCCGTCGTGGTGGATGTGCCGGCAATCGTCGCGCCACGGCCAAGCGCCTCCTTGGCATTGCCGGAAAGCGCGCCGAAGCTCATCCCGGCAATGGTGATCGGCGTTTTCAATGTGATCGGCTTCCTGGCGAAGCGCGTGCCGAGTGTCACGGTCGTATCGCATTTCTCGCGGTAACCTTCGAGCGGGTAACGCGAGATAGACGCACCGAGAAACAGCAGGTCATCAAAATGCGGGACCTTCCGTTTGGTGCCCGCACCGCGAATGTCATAGATGCCGGTCGCCGCCGCGCGGCGGATTTCCGCCAGCGTGTGGTCATCGAAGGTCGCGGATTTACGCGGCGGGGTGAAGGGGTTGTGATAGCTCATCGGAATATCCCTCGCCTCAATACGCGTCGGCGTTGTCGATGTTGAAATTGTAGAGCGTGCGGGCCGAACCGTAGCGTTTGAACTCGCTTGGGCTGACATCGGAGACGCCGGCTTTTTCAAGAAGTTCGGCAAGCTTCTCCAGATGTTCGGGCCGCATTTCCTTCTCGATGCAATCGGCACCCAGGCTTTTGACCGAGCCGCGCACGAAAAGCTTCGCTTCATAGAGGGAGTCACCCAGCGCATCACCCGCATCACCGCAGACAACGAGGTGGCCGGACTGGCCCATAAAAGCGGACATGTGGCCGATATTCCCCTTCACGACGATATCGATGCCCTTCATGGAAATGCCGCAACGGGAAGCGGCATTGCCCTTGATGACCAGAAGCCCGCCGCGACCGGTGGCACCTGCATATTGCGAAGCGTCACCCTCGATGACGACGGTGCCGGACATCATGTTTTCTGCAACACCTGGGCCCGCTGAACCGTGGACGGTGACGGTGCCGCCATCATTCATGCCGGCACAATAATAACCGACCGAGCCGCGAACATCGACGATGACGGAGCTGTCGATACCGACTGCGACGGCGTGGTGGCCGCGCGGATTGACGACTTCGAATTCGGTGTCGTTTGCGCCCGAGGAAAGGCCGTGGAGCGCGCTGTTGAGTTCACGCAAAGGCGTGTGGGAGAGATCGAAAACTGGCATGGATATGACTTTCGCAATATGCGCCGATGACGGTTTCACGCGGCCTTTTCATGGTCCCAGAAATAGACGGTCGCCGGCTCCGGCTCCCAGACGCGGGCATTTTCGATACCGGGCAGATTGACGAGCGCGCGGTATTCGGAGCCGAAAGCGACATATTGATCGGTCTCGGCCATCACCGCCGGCTTGCAGGCGATGGGATCACGCACCACGCCAAAGCCGGATTTCGTGCCCACGACGAAGGTGAAGAACCCGTCGAGATCATCGAGTGCACCGGTCAGCGCCTCGCCCAGATCCTTGCCCTTGGCCATCTCAGCCGTGAGATAGGCAGCGGCCACTTCCGAGTCGTTCTGGGTTTCGAAGGTCATGCCCTCGCGCACCAGTTCCCGACGTAGATTGTTGTGGTTGGAGAGCGAACCGTTGTGTACCAGGCACTGGTCGGCACCGGTGGAAAAGGGGTGCGCGCCAAGCGTCGTCACAGCCGATTCCGTTGCCATGCGAGTATGGCCGATGCCGTGGCTGCCCGCCATGGAGCGCACGCCAAAACGGGCGACGACATCTTTCGGCAGGCCGGTTTCCTTGTAGATTTCAACGCTGTCGCCGGAGCCCATCACCCGTACATTGGGACGAATGGCAGCAAGGACCGAGCGAATTTCCGTGAGCTTTTCCGATGGAATATCCAAGACCGCATGGGTGCTTTTCACCACAACCGAGGCTTCAACGCCATTTTCCTTCAGCGCTTCGGCGAGGCCCGAAAAATCAGCCGTGGGATCGGCCGACTGGATGGTCACTTTTGCCCGGCCATCGGCAGCGCCTCCATAGATCGCGATGCCAGCGGAATCCGGTCCACGATCCGTCATGGTCACGAGCATGTCCGAAAGCAGCTCACCCAGCTGCGATTCAAGGCTTTTGTCTTTCAGGAATAGTCCAACAATGCCGCACATCGACAGGCACCTCCATTCGTTTCTGAATGAAGAGCTAGCATATGGAATTCCGTTCCGTCAACTATCAGGAATATTTTTTTCTTCTAAGGCAACTTTTAATCGTTGTTCTGCCGCCGTTGCGGATAGGAAATGATCGACAGATAACGCGCGGGAAGCTTCACCAGTTCTTCCGGCCCATGCGGCGCGTCGGCATCGAAAAACAGGCTGTCGCCGGTCTGCATGGTGAAAAGCTGCTCTCCGTGGCGATAAACCACCTCGCCTTCCAGCATGTAGAGAAACTCCATTCCCTCGTGCTGGAAAGTCGGGAATACATCCGAATCTCTAGTCAGGGTGATGAGATAGGGCTCGACGGTGACGCCGCTGGTATTGTTGTCGATATGGCCAAGCAGGCTGTATTGATGGCCGGCGCGAGTGCCTCTGCGGTCGATGTTCACGCCTTGGCCCGCTTTGACGAAGGTTGCGCTGCGCGGCTCTTCGAAGCCGCGAAAGAAGGCCGTGATCGGCACGCCCAAAGCCTTTGACAGCGTCTGCAGCGTGGTGAGTGATGGGGAGATATTACCGTTTTCGATTTTCGAAAGCATGCCAACGGAAACGCCGGTGGCCGATGCGAGATCGGTGACCGTGATGCCGAGTTTCTTGCGATAGGCCCGCACTTCATGCCCTATCGCCATTTCCAGATTATTGACCCTCGGCTCGCGAACGGCATGCGGGTCCTGCGACAGGAACTGCGCTTGTTCGGTCTTGGTGGTGTCCTTTGCCATGGGTCCTCCGGCAATATCGTGTTTTCTCTTCCTTACAGGAAAACTATCTTAACTCGGAGGAAATTTTTGCCGCGCCGCATTCGGCGTGTGGCCAAAACGCGCCTTGAAGCTTCCCGAAAAATGACCAGCGCTGGAAAAGCCCGTGGCGAAGGCAACTTCCGCGATGGATAGTGGACTTTGCTCGAGCAGGCGGCGCGCGTGATCGAGGCGGATCGCACGGTAGGTTTCGAGAAACGTCGTTTTGAGATGGGTCGCGAAAAGCCGATCGAGATGCCGCGCGCTTGTCCCCGCCAGTTTCGCCATGGTTCCCCGGTCGAGCGGGCTTTCGATGGTCGTTTCCATTTTCTCCAGCACGGTCAGCAAAGCCGGGTGGTTGATGCCGTAGCGTTCCGCCAAGGAGCCGCGTTGCGGCGCGCCGGGTTCGGCGACGGCCGTGTGCAGATACCAGTCGCTGACACGTCTTGCGAAATGAGCTCCCATCCTTTGCGAAATCATCGCATGCATCATGTCCAGCGGCGCCACGCCGCCGGCGCAGGTGATGCGGTCGCCATCGAAAACAAACCGCGCCTGCCGGGGCGTGAGATGGCCAAAGGCTTCTCTTAATACCGGCGCGTGTTCCCAATGGATGGTGAAATTGCGGTTGTCCAGCAATCCGGCCGCCGCCAGCACATACGCGCCGCTGGAAATGCCCCCTATCCTCACACCCTGCCGCGCCAACCGTCGCAACGTCCCGAAAGAGCTCTCCGCAACCGCCCAGTCCTGCGGTCCGCCGCCAGCGCAGACGAAGATCGTATGGCATCGCTCGCCCGCGTCGGCGAGTGCCTCGCAGTTGACAGTTATGCCGGAAGAGCTTCCCACGGCCTCGCCATTGAGGGACAGGGGAACGACCTCGTAGAGATCGGTTCCGGCGATCAGATTGGCGGCCCGCAGCGGTTCTGCTGCCGAGGCGTAAGACATCAGCGCGAAATTCGGAACAAGGACAAAACCGATGTGCTGGACGTTTTTCTGCTCAATAGTGATCATGTCCCTTTTCTATATCAAAACGTCTCTTTCTTGCAATTCTATATTGGATGACGCAGTTAAACTCCTGCGATATCGTTCGAGGTACGCCAGATGCGTTATTCCGCTTTTTCCATTTTCATGAACGGCCTTTTCGGCAACAAGGCGTGGAAGCCTGCGTGGCGGGATGTGTCGCCGAAACCGCATTACGACATCATCATCGTTGGCGGCGGCGGGCACGGGCTGGCGACGGCCTATTACCTCGCCAAGGAATTCGGCGTCACCAATATCGCGGTGCTGGAGAAAAACTATATCGGCTCCGGCAATGTCGGCCGCAATACAACGATTATCCGCTCCAACTATCTGCTGCCGGGCAACAACCCCTTCTACGAGCTTTCGATGAAGCTGTGGGAAGGGCTGGAGCAGGATTTCAACTTCAATGCCATGGTCTCTCAGCGTGGCGTGTTGAACCTCTTCCATTCGGATGCGCAGCGCGACGCCTATACCCGGCGCGGCAACGCCATGCGACTGCACGGTGTTGATGCCGAATTGCTGGACCGCACCTCGGTAAAGGCAATGTTGCCATTTCTCGATTTCGACAATGCCCGTTTTCCCGTTCAGGGCGGCCTGCTGCAAAGGCGCGGCGGCACCGTCCGTCACGATGCTGTGGCCTGGGGTTATGCGCGCGGCGCCGATCAACGCGGCGTCGATATTATCCAGGGCTGTGAAGTGACCGGCATTCGCCGCGAAGGCGGCAAGGTCGTAGGCGTCGAAACCAGCAGGGGCTTCATAGGCTGCGGCAAGCTGGCGTTGGCGGCGGCCGGCAATTCCTCACAGGTTGCCGGCATGGCCGGGCTGAAGCTGCCGATCGAAAGCCATGTCTTGCAGGCCTTCGTTTCAGAAGGGCTGAAACCCTTCATCGACGGTGTCGTCACCTTCGGGGCGGGCCATTTTTACGTCTCGCAATCGGATAAGGGGGGCCTCGTCTTTGGTGGCGATATTGACGGTTACAATTCCTATGCCCAGCGCGGCAATCTGGCGATAGTGGAACATGTCGCCGAAGCCGGCAAGGCAATGATACCGGCGCTTTCCCGCGTCAGGGTTCTGCGCTCCTGGGGCGGCATCATGGACATGTCGATGGATGGCTCGCCGATTATCGACAAAACGCCGATCGACAATCTCTATCTGAATGCCGGCTGGTGTTACGGCGGGTTCAAGGCAACACCAGCCTCCGGCTTCTGCTTCGCCCATCTTCTCGCACGTGGCACGCCGCAGGAAACGGCAGCGGCCTTCCGGCTGGACCGTTTCCGGCGCGGTTATCTTATCGATGAAAAGGGCCAGGGCGCCCAGCCCAACCTTCACTAATCCGGCGGACCAAGGACATCTGAAATGGCTAGTCTCGTGCCCTGCCCGCATTGCGGGCCAAGACCCAGGGAAGAATTCACCATCAAGGGCGCGGCCCTTCAGCGACCGACGGCAGATGCCGACGCCGCGGAATGGTTCGATTATGTCTATCTGCGCGACAATCCGCGCGGAGCCTATGAGGAATATTGGCATCACACATCCGGTTGTCGCCGCTGGCTGGTCGTCACGCGCGACACGGTCACCCACGAGATATCCACATGCCGCGACGCAGCCGGGAAAAAGGAAGTGACAGGCGCATGACGTCCAACCGCTTGAAAACCGGCGGCCTGATCGACCGCTCGCAACCGCTTTCCTTCAGCTTCGACGGCAAGCCGATGGTGGGTTTTAAGGGCGACAGCCTCGCCTCTGCCCTGCTCGCCAATGGCCAGAAACTCGTCGGCCGCAGTTTCAAATACCATCGCCCGCGCGGCATATTGACGGCGGGCGCAGCAGAGCCGAACGCCTTGGTGACCATTGGCAGCGGCGGCCGCACGGAGCCGAATACCCGCGCCACCATGCAGGAGCTTTATGCCGGGCTGGAGGCGAAAAGCCAGAACCGCTGGCCATCCCTCGATTTCGATATCGGCGCGCTGACCGGTCTCCTCTCGCCCTTCCTCGGCGCGGGTTTTTACTACAAGACCTTCATGTGGCCCGCCGCCTTCTGGGAAAAGATCTATGAGCCTTTCATCCGCAAGGCGGCCGGCCTCGGCAAGGCAAGCTATGAGGCAGACCCGGACACCTATGACAAATGCTGGGCGCACTGCGATCTGCTGGTGATCGGTTCGGGCGCGGCAGGCCTTGCCGCAGCCCTTACCGCAGGACGCAGCGGGGCGCGCGTCATCATTCTCGATGAACATTCCGTCGCGGGTGGTGGGCTTTTGTCCGAGACCGCGACCATCGACGGCAAGATCGCTGCGGATTTCGCCGCGCAATGCATTGCCGAACTTGAAGCCCTGCCGAATGTGACTGTGCTTACGCGCACCACAGCCTTTGGCTGGTACGACGGCAATGTCTTTGGTGCCGTGGAGCGGGTGCAGAAACACCTGCCCGACCCGCAAGCTCATATGCCGGTGGAGCGCCTGTGGCGCATCGTCGCCAAGCGGGCGCTGCTTGCCACGGGCGCAGAAGAGCGGCCGCTGGTCTTCGGCGGCAACGACATTCCGGGTGTGATGATGGCAAGCGCCATGCGCAGCTATCTCAACCGCTACGCCATAAGCCCCGGCAAGGCGACGGCAATCTTCACCACCAATGACAGCGGTTACGCTCTGGCCCGCGACCTGGAAGCAAAGGGCGTTAATCTGTCCGCCATCATCGACAGCCGTGAGCAGGGTAATCTCAGCTACAACGGCAAAGCCCGTATCATCACGGGAGCCGTCGTTTCAAATGCGAGGGGCGGCAAGGCGCTTTCCGCTATCGAGATTTATTCGAATGGCCGCAGGGAGAGCCTTGATGTCGATGCGCTGGCAATGTCGGGCGGCTTCAGCCCCATTATCCATCTCGCCTGCCACCGCGGTGGCAGACCCGTCTGGTCGGAAGACGAGGCCGCTTTCCTTGCACCCGGCAATCTCAACGGGCTCGAACTCGCCGGCGCTGTTTCCGTTGTAAACGGCATCGCCGCCTGCCTTGAGGACGGCGCGAAAAAGGGAGCGGCACTCGTACAGAATCTCGGCTTTTCCGCGACCCCAGCCATATTCGGCGTGGTGGAAGACAATATCGTGGCCTCGCCGGCAAAGCCGCTCTGGTCAATCCCCGGCATCAAGGCGAAAGCCTTTGTCGATTACCAGAACGATGTTCATCGCAAGGATCTCGGCCTCGCCGTCAGCGAAGGTTACGGCCATGTCGAACTTGCCAAGCGTTACACGACGAACGGCATGGCGACGGATCAGGGCAAGCTGTCGAACGTCAATGCCATCGGGCTTCTGGCCGAGGCGCGCGGCGTTTCACCGGCGGATGTGGGCACCACCACCTTCCGGCCCTTTTATACGCCCGTCTCTTTCGGCGCACTGACCGGGGCCTATCACGGTCATCATTTCCAGCCGGTGCGCAAATCGCCGCTGCACGGCTGGGCGGAAAAAAACGGTGCAATCTTTGTCGAAACCGGACTCTGGTACCGCTCCTCCTGGTTTCCTCGCAAAGGTGAAAGCGGCTGGCGGGAAAGTGTCGATCGCGAGGTTCTGAACGTGCGCAAAAATGCCGGACTCTGCGACGTATCGATGCTCGGCAAGATCGAGATTTGCGGTAACGACGCCGCCGAATTCCTTAATCGGGTCTATTGCAACGCTTTTCTCAAGCTGCCGGTCGGCAAGGCTAGATACGGCCTGATGCTGCGCGAAGACGGCATGATCTATGACGACGGCACCACCAGCCGGCTGGAGGAAAACCGCTTCTTCATGACGACCACCACGGCCTATGCGGCGGGTGTCATGAACCACCTGGAATTCTGCGCGCAGGCGCTCTGGCCGGACCTCGACGTGCGCCTTGCCTCCGTCACCGACCACTGGGCGCAGATGGCGATCGCCGGTCCCAAGGCACGCACCATCCTCCAGAAGGTCGTTGACGAGGATATCTCCGACGATGCCTTTCCCTTCCTTGCGGTCCGGGATATCTCGCTCTTCGGCGGGCAACTGCATGGTCGCCTGTTCCGGATTTCCTTCTCCGGCGAACTGGCTTACGAGATCGCCGTTCCCGCCGGTTATGGCGAAAGCGTTGCAGATGCGCTGATGGAAGCAGGCAAATCCGAGAACATCATGCCCTATGGCGTCGAGGCGCTTGGCGTGCTGCGCATCGAAAAGGGCCATGTCACCCATAACGAGATCAACGGCACCGTGGTGCCCGCCGATCTAGGCTTTGGCAAAATGGTCTCCACCACGAAAGCGGATTTCATCGGCCGGCGAATGCTGGAACGCGAAGGGCTTTCCGCGAGCGACCGGCCAGGCCTCGTCGGTGTGATGCCGCTTGATCCCAACCAGTCCTTCCGCACCGGCTCGCACATTCTCTCAGGGGATGATGCGGCGACGCTGGAGAACGATCAGGGCTATGTGACCTCAAGCGCGTTTTCCCCGCATCTCGGCTCAACCATCGGTCTCGCACTCGTCAAGAACGGCGCACGCAGACACGGCGAGGAAGTCATTGTCTGGAACGGCCTGCGCAACGAATTCACCGCCGCCCGCCTTTGTCACCCGGTTTTCTTCGACCCTGAGAACGAGAAGCTTCATGTCTGATTTCAAATCTGATTTCCGGCCGACACTCCGCCCGGTACTTGGCACGAAGGAGGAGATTTCCTCCGCCGCTGTCAAACTCTCACCCATGCCGGAGGGCGCAATCATCCATGTTCTGGCTGCGCCAGACGCCTCGGATATCGAGACCCGTCTCCGCAGCCTTGCAAAAGGCGATGTGCGCGCCGTCTCTCCCGATCAATGGTTCATCGTTGGCGAGCCCTTGTCTCACGCGGAGATGAAGGCACTTTTTGCCACCCTTGAGCCGCAGGCAACGGGTGTCGACCAGAGTCAGGGGCGCGTGCGCATCCGCATCGAAGGCAAGATGGTCGAACGGGTGCTTGCGAAGGGCACGGCGGTAGATCTTTCCCTCACCGCTTTTCCGGTGGGACATTCCGCCACAACGCTGATCGGCCACATCGCCGCCCACCTCACCCGCCTTGACGCGCAGGTCTTCGAAGTCATCGTGCTGCGCGGTTTTGCGGAGAGTATGTGGGACGACCTTGTCCGCATGAGCCTCGAGTTCAATTGAGGCACGTTGTTTTTAGGGATGCCCCGAGACAAAAGTCCCTTTGCCTCCGTTCAAGACCATGCTGGAGAAGGTCTAGGAGGTTGGGCGCAGGCCACGCCTAGATAAGATTGGTGGGCAAGTGCCGCTTCGTCAAGCCGCAGCAAAATGTCAAGGTTTGTCCGGCATGTTAGCCAGACTTTCGCGACGGTCAGAATTCAGGATTTCCGCGATACCCTCACCGCTACCGCTGACGCGCCAACCAGACCGTGTGCCCGCCACAGTCAGGGTCTTCCGCAACATGAGCCACAACATCAAAGCCATTCTGGTCGAGCAGCAGGCGGTATTCGTCGGGGTCGAGGCTGGCATGATAGAGGGGCTCCCCTTCCAACGTGCCGATAGCTTCGTCGAAGTTGGGACCGCTCGTGAACAGTAATGGTGCTTCCGGTTCGACATGGTCGCGGAAGATGGGGAACATCATGCGCTGATCGTGAGGCGCAAGGTGAAAGAAGCTGTCCCAAGCGATAAGCCCGCCATATCTCCGATCCAGTTTCAGCGAGCGCATATCCGCCACTTCCGCTGTCTCGCCGGGCAGATTGGCTCGAAATAGGGCGATCATCTCGGGCGAACCGTCCACACCGGTAACCGGATGACCTCTGCCAGTAAGGTAACGAGCGATAGGCTCGCCCGATCCGCATCCAATGTCGAGCACCGTCGCCCCTTGCCGCACCATGCCGGAAAACCGCTCGATCCACGCGCGCTCCGACAGCACCGTACCGCGCACGGTTGTCCATACGACAGCATGGCGACGATAAAGGTCTATGATGCGGGCAGCTGCATCGATCATGGTCTTACTGTCGATTTCCTGTCTCCGGTGTCGCAAATACCCCAAGTTTTGCATCGGTTTTGCGCCTGATATTTGCGGCAGCCAACAATAAAGAGTTTCGCGACGAGCGAAAGCCCCGCTCAGAGCGGCTGCTTTCGGGATGCGTAACTGGCAGATTGATCGACTGATTTGACGGCGCATTCCTGTTGCAAGATTCGTCGTTTCATAGCCAAAACACCCAGCTTCCAGGCTAAGCTGGGAAGCCTTCACGTCATCTCAAGGTGCGAGGATTCCATTCCCTGCGCGACAAGCGGCGCGGGAGACTTCGAGCGCGGGTGGGAAGCGTTAAGTCGCCGAGCCACGATATCGTGGTTGAGCCACAGGACGGGACCGGAGGGTTCGGAAGATTCGCCGAAAATCAGCTGCCCGGTTGCCTTCACAACGAGACCGCTCAGGAGGTCGCTGATCATCAACTTGTTATTCCGATGCATCTGGGTGATCTCGTTGGACGTGCCGATGGTCAAATCGGCCTGTGCCTGGCTGTTCGCCATGGGCCAAGCCGAAAAGTCATAGAACGGACGCATGACCTCGCTGGCCTGCATGTCGGTAATCTTCCGGAAAACATCGTTCATGGTTAAGCCGTCGGCCAGAAGCTGCTGGCAGGCCTGCCATTGTTCGTCTGCCCACTGGCCACCGTTTTCTTTCTTCAACGCAAGCAGCAGCGGTATCAGGGGCAGTTCGATACCCGTGAACACATCAGACGAATTGGTCCGGATTTCGGGACAGTTATAGACAGTTGCCTTGATCCCTGTCGCCCAGGCTTCCTCTGCAATGCCTTCGAGCCGCATCTTCGCGTAACCCTGGGTGTAGTTGGTGTAGGTCTGCCAACGATAGCTTCCGTCAATGAGGACCGCCGATCCGTGGTAACCATAGGCCGTATATCTCACTAGACCGCCCGAGGCTTCCACGCGCTCGCGGATCGCCGCGCTGAAATCAATGAGATGACGAAAGGTGTTTGCGGAGACGTCGTCAAAATTCTGCAGGATGAGTTTTCCCAGGTCACTGTCGAGCAAGGTCTGCGACGACATGTGGCGGGTTCCTGTCCCCTTGTAGATTCGATTGGCGACGACCAGGAATACCTTCGCCTTCGGGATGCCCCCGGCCATTGTGTGGGCGAAGAAAACATTGCGGCCAGCGGCGATCATTCCGTCGAGAACGGCCATGACTTTTGAAAGCGACTCCGTAAAACGTGCCGTGGCGATGTCGCGGCATTGCTCGACATAGTCCCAGTCGAGCTTGTCGTGTTCCCAGCTCTCAAGCGTCATCTTTGCCAGGAGATCGGTGGGCGTTGGGCCGCCTGCGGGCGCATCGAGATCGAAACCCGCCATAAGAGGTATGTTGATGATCCGGCCGCCCAGCTGGGCCTCCGCCGAAGACAGTTCCTCGGCGTCGAGCGGCCGCAGTGCGTTGTTCTCGTCGCGCCGCCCGACGGTGATCCCCACAATCTCCATTCCAGCCCTTCTTGCTTCGTCGAGCAAGCCGGTGGCGTATCCGCGGCCGAACAGTTCGCCGAAGAGTACGAAAACATCGCCTTCACGAAAGACCGTGTTCTCGGAAAGACTATTCAGTGCAACCGGGTTTTCCATGCTGTCAGCTCTTTGGTTCGTGTGTCGTCGAGCAATGGCTCATACGAACTTTCACAAAGACATGACCGCACAAGCACGGAATGGGAACTCATTTTCGGTGACCGTTCATTTCAAAACGTGAAGTCGGTCTCTGTTGAGCGCCACGCACGCCTCCAGCGTGAGCGAACTGCAAGGGAATTTCCCCTCCCCCTATTTTCTCCATTTCCTGCATTCGTTTCAGAAACGGTCATGAACTAAGCGGCTCTTGAACCGAACCCAACTTTGAGCATGGGCGCGCTATGGCGTGGGGCATAGTTTGACGTACAGCCATACAAGAAAATACAGAACAAAGAGGAGGCGACCATGCTTACGTTTAAAGACGTCACCGCCGAAATCGATGAGCCCAATACCGCACGGATGAATTTCCGAACCAAGGAACGTATCAAGAATGCGATCCATAGAGCTGCGGCTTTGTCCGGCGTCGATGATTCTGCGTTCACAATCAACGCCGCCTATCAATCGGCCATCGAGACGATCGCGGCGCATGAGACGACAACCCTGAAGCCTGTCGATCACCAGTCGTTTTTTGATGCGCTTGACAACCCTCCGGCCCCGACAGAGCGACTGAAGGCAGCATTCTACCGCCACGGCGAAACTGTCGTTTCGAAGTAATGACGGACCACGGTGCGCGGCATATCATCGAGCTGCTCGATTCAGACAAACATGATCGGGTGGCTTTTTCCTATGGCATTGCCTAGGTCGATAATTTCCTCAAGAGGACAGCCAGCAAGCTGTCCAAGGCTGACAATCTGTGCGTTTATGTAATGACCGAAGACGGCAAGTCTATCATTGGGTTCTACGCCATCAACAGCCACTCGATCAACTACCGGGATCTTCCCGAAAAATATGCGCGCAACCGGCCAGGCCATGGAAACATACCCGCCGCTTACATCTCCACGATCGGACGCGATGAACGTCATAAGGGTGGCGGCTACGGCGATGATCTCCTGGCACATTGCCTCAAACGCATCGTGGCCGTCGCGGACCAGATCGGGATAGCAGTCGTGATCCTCGACGTACTCGATTGCGGCAATGTCGAAAAAACCAGACCTCGCACCGCGTTATACGCCGGCTATGGGTTTCAGCCGCTGCCATCAATGCCACTGCGGATGTTCCTGTCTGTGGCAACAATCAGGAACCTTTTTGAGTGAACTCGGGAAAATGGGCCAACAAACCTTGGCCCACTGAAAACAAGGTCTTTTCAGGCCGCCGGGTCTGTCGCGTATGCCAGTAGAAAATCTGCATCTGCCCCTTACAGATGAACCTCGGCCTGGACGCATCGCAGCGGCATTGGTCGATGATCCTTCCGATCGAAGCGCCATGGCCGATTGGGCGGTGCGAGTGACCCAAAGGCCAGACGCCCTGTTGAGAATTGAGATCTTCTGCCTTAGGGCTGGTGTTTGCTCCGGATCGGGGGCGAGCCGAATTTGCGGGAATAGGCGCGGGAAAACGCGGCGGCGCTGCCGAAGCCTACCCCCGCGGCGACCGATTTGACACTCCGTCCGGCGCGCAGTTCGGCTCGTCCGAGCGCCAGGCGCCAGCCATTGAGGTAGGCGATAGGCGACTGGGCAACCGTTTGCGTGAAGGTAGAAATGAACTGTCCGCGCGACATATCCGCTATGGCAGCAAGGTCTGCAATCTGCCAATTTCGCGCCGGATTGTCATGTATGGCGACAAGGCTGGGATGCAGTCTGGGATGCGCAAGGCCCGCCAGTAATCCGGCATCGACCGTCCCGATCGCTATCGCCTTGCGGACCGCAAGCACAACGATGATCTCGCATAACCGCGCCTCGATCGTGCCACCACCACAGCGGGCGACCTCGACTTCGGCCACCATCAGTTCGCACAAGCCGCGCAATTGCGGTTCGTTGGCCAGTGAAAAGCACAACTCGTCGGGCAGCGCACCGATCAACGGATTGGCACTGCCGCCAAAATCCACTGTTGCTCCAGCGCGTATAGCTGCGCCATCCGGCAGCGAGGCCGTGGATCGGGCGCGGTAGAGCAGATGGGTCGGTTCGCCTGCACCATGGGCATCTATGATGAGGAGGTTCGCAGCTTCAGCAAAATCGCAACGTGAGGCGCCAAGATGAAAGGCTTTCAGGAAAGCCGTCAGCCGATCATGTTTTCGCCCGGCATCTGAACTTTCAGTCATGTATTTCTTCCCTTTCCTGATCCTGAATCCTGTATCCTGTATCCTCCCGGAACGAAGCACGCCAGCCCGCCGAAAACGGACAAGAGACAGCATGACACAGGATTCCGCAGCCAAATTCGACGCCTCCCGCGCCAGCGAATACGCACGACAGAGCCGGATCGCGCTGGCCGGATATGATGCCTGCCACGAGCTTTCAGCCTGCATGCTGTCGGCAGCTTTGGGTGAAGGAAAGGCGGCACGGGTTCTGGTCGTCGGGGCCGGCGGCACGGCGGGCGAAATCATCGCCGCCGCACGGCTGGAGCCGCAATGGTCCTTTGTCGCCGTCGATCCTTCATCACCGATGCTTGACCTTGCACGCGAACATCTGGTCAGGGCCGAAGTGTCTGACCAGGTGGAGACGGTTCTCGGAGCCGTCGTCGATCTGGATACAGCTCCATCGTTTGACGCAGCAATCATGATTGGCGTGCTGCACCATTTGCCGGGGAACGCCGCGAAACAGGATGTTCTGGCGCAGATTGCAACGCGGCTGTATCCGGAAGCGCCCTTGATTGTCGCGGGGAATTACCGGGATTACGCATCGCAGCCCCTGCTCATGGCAGCCTGGGCAGCACGCTGGCGTATGAATGGCGCCAGCCCCGAAGAGGTCCAGGCGAAAATGGGCAAGATACTGCAGGGTGCGGAACCACCCCGATCGGAAGACGAAGTCATCTCACTGCTGGCCGGCGCGGGTTTCAACGAACCACTTCGGTTCTTCGCAAGCCTGTTTTGGGGGGCATGGCTGGCCCGACGCATTGATAACGCAAAATGAGTGCCACAATTCGCTCCTAGCTCCGGTTGCCGACAGTTTGGATCGGGTTGGCACAGAGATCGTCCGGATTTCGTCTTCAGTTACGCCAGGTCCGCTCATGGTGATTGCTGTTAGCAAGACAGACGTTACCGGTATGGGCAAGCGAGTGAAAAATCCGCGGGCTGCCGATAGGTTGTCTGGACTTTGTTCAGCGAGACCTCTCGCAACCGCCGACGCCTCAAATCGACTTAGAGCGTCTTGAGGATCGGATTGTGAGAGCAATTGCCCCACAAAAAGGTTTGGATATGCGCTCTTCGGCGCTTCGTTGGTTAACCACGCAGGGCGGGCTACGATCAGCGCTCTTATGATATGCGGCCAACGTATCGCCATTTGAAGAGATATCGCGGCCCCCATAGAGATGCCGCCAATAACGGGTCGGCTCAAGTGTTGTATATATCCAGCCACGTCGTCAGCGAACATAGGGATTGATAGATCGTGAAGCGGATCAGCCTCGGATTGCCCATGTCCCCGACATTCGACCATCAAGCACCGATATCCAGTGTCTTCAGGGAAGACTTGGATAAGCTGGTCTGCGTCTCCGCACAGGCCGTGTTGAAATACGAACGGCTTTCCCTCTCCATGCTCAGAAACGGAAAGAGAAACTCCATGGCTTTTAAATATCGACCTTAGTTTCTCTCGCCTTGAACAGATACGAACCGCCGATCTGGCATCGAGGAAAATCGCCAAATTTCCCGAATGAGATCAGAAAACTTGTTCAGCTCGCGCCTCCACAACAGCGCAAAATTCAAATACCCGTAGGCGGGATTTGAGATATTCTTTCTACTCCTCCCCGATTTGGCAGACCATTGCCGCTTGCTTCCCTCCCATGTGATAATTTATGTTGGCAATGTTCTCAGGGCGGGGTGCAATTCCCCACCGGCGGTATCGGGAGTTTCCCGGAGCCCGCGAGCGCTTTCGGTCTCCACAGCCGAAAGGTCAGCAGATCCGGTGAGAGGCCGGAGCCGACGGTATAGTCCGGATGGAAGAGGACAAGGCATAGGACACCCGCGTTTCGCGGGCTTCGCAGTGCATTGTTCGCCCAAGGGATATTTGGCGCTTCTTGAAGCGCGAAAATGCCGCAAAACGGCATAACCCTTGAAAGGCCAGAAAGAAAATGACCATTGCTAAAATTGAAGACGCGATCGCAGCCATATCCCGTGGCGAGATGGTGATCGTCGTTGACGACGAGGATCGCGAAAACGAAGGCGATATCATCGCCGCCTCCGACAGCATCACACCGCAGCAGATCGCCTTCATGATGAACCATGCGCGCGGGCTGATCTGTGTCGCCATGCCGGGCGAGCGTCTGGACGCACTCGACATTCCGCTGATGGTGTCGCGCAATACCGAATCCCTCAAGACGGCCTTCACCGTCTCCGTGGACTATATTCCCGGCACGACCACCGGCATTTCGGCGGCGGACCGGGCAAAGACGGTGCGTGCGCTGGTGTCGGAGGGCTCGCGCCCGGAAGACTTCGCCCGTCCCGGCCATATCTTCCCGCTACGCGCCAATCCTGAGGGTGTGCTTGGCCGCACCGGCCACACCGAAGCGGCTGTCGATCTGTGCCGTCTTGCCGGGAAGTTCCCCTGCGGCACTATCTGCGAGATTGCCAATGACGACGGCACCATGGCCCGGCTGCCCCAGCTCGAAGTCTTCGCCGAACGCCACGGCCTGCTCATCGTGACAATCAAGGACCTCGTCTCCTACCGGAAGGGCGAGATTGTGGAAGAAGTGGCGCAGAAGCAGGTCGCCTGATCTTTTGCGGATACGAAAAGCGCTCGGTGCAAGCCGGGCGTAAGCCACAAACTCGACCTTATCATCCGGCTTGACCCGAAGACCCACAATGCGGGGCGACCATGGATCCTCGGATCAAGTACGAGGATGGTGAAACGCTGGCTGATCCCGAGCGTTTGGTCGATCCAACAATAAATCTCGACGCTCCCGCGCCTGAACCGCAAACCCTACCAGCAGCAGAAACCACCGTCGACCAACAGGTCGACGCCCGTCACGAAGCTCGCTGCATCGGATAGCAGGAAGATCGCCGGGCCGACCATCTCGTCGACACCCGCCATACGCTGCATCGGTGTCTGCTCTTCGAAGAGCTTGGTCTGGTGCACCATTTCCGGCCGCGTATTCATCGGCGTCGCCGTATAACCCGGCGAGATGGTGTTGACGCGGATACCACGGCCTACCCATTCCATCGCCATGGATTTGGACATGTGGATGACGCCCGCCTTCGACGCATTGTAATGGCACTGCATCAGACCGCGATTGACGATGACACCGGACATGGAGGCAATGTTGACGATCGCGCCACGTCCGTTTTTCAACATGGCGTTGGCTTCCGCCTGGCACGACAGGAAAACGCCCTTCAGGTTGATGTCCATCATCGTCTGGAACTGGCTTTCCTCCATCTCCTCCGCCGGATTTGCATTGGCAATGCCGGCCGCATTGACGGCGAGAGAAAGCGCTCCCAGCTCGGCCTCAGTGCGGGCAACCGCGTCGGTCAACGCCTGCTTGCTGGTAACGTCGGCAGCGATCAGGATCGACTTGCGCCCGGCCCTGGCAATGAGGTCGGCCGTCTGCGCCAGACCGTCATCGGTGCGACGGTCGAGAAGCGCGACGTCGGCGCCGGACTGGGCAAGCCCCATGGCGATCCGCTGGCCGATGCCGGAGCCGGCGCCGGTGACGAGCGCCACCTGGCCGGAGAGATCGAACAGTTTCGGCGCGTTGAGCGTGATGGTGGACATCGATATTTCCTTCTTCAGATGGTTGCCAGTTCCATGACCGACACGTCGTTTGCTTCGTCGCGGTTGAGGATGCCGGCCTGTTTTCCCTGTGCAAGTACGAGGATACGATTGGAGACGCCCAGTACCTCCTCGAGATCGGAACTGACGACGATGACGGCCACGCCGTCTTTCGCCAGACCGACAATGATATCGTAGATGCCAGCCCGCGCGCCGACATCGATGCCGCGCGTCGGCTCGTCCAGCACCACCACCTGCGGGTTGCGGGCAAGCCATTTGGCGATGACCACCTTTTGCTGGTTGCCGCCGGAAAGGTCGGATGCGGCCTGTTCGCTGCGGCCCTTCACCCCGAATCTGGCGATTGCCTCCCTTGTGAAAGCGCGCTTGATGCCGGGTGTGATCCAGCCTGTGCCGAGACGGTCGAGATTGGCGTAGATCAGGTTTTCACCGATCTCGTGCTCCACCACCAGCCCCTGCAGCTTGCGGTCTTCCGGCACCATGACGATGCCTTTCGCGATGGCGTCCGCCGGGCTTTTCAGCGTCAGCATCTTGCCGTCGAGCAGAATCTCACCAGCGCTCGTTGGGTCGGCGCCTGCGATCGCGCGCACCAGTTCGGTTCGGCCGGCGCCGATCAGACCGGCAATGCCGAGGATTTCACCGGCACGGACGCCGAAGCTGATGTCTCGGAAAGAATTGCCCGTGCCAGTCAGCCCCTTGACCTCAAGCACCGTTTTTTCCTGTGGTTCGGGCAATGCCGGGAACAGGCGCTCCAGCGAGCGGCCGACCATGCTTTCGACGATGGTGCGTACCGGCGTCGCGCTGTCGGCAAATTCATGCACGCGCTCGCCGTCGCGCAGCACGACGATGCGGTCAGTGATCTGCCTGATTTCTTCCATACGGTGGGAAATATAGACGATGCCCACGCCCTCGGCGCGCAGTTTGCGCACCTGCTCGAACAGCGCCTGCGTTTCCGCGCCACCCAATGCCGCAGTCGGCTCATCGAGGATAAGAAGCTTCGCGTCCAGCGCCAGCGCCTTGGCGATCTCAATCAGCTGCTGGTTCGCAGTTGAAAGGCCCGCCACCTTCCGGGTGGCGGGAATATGCAGGTTGAGCCGCGCCAGTTGCTGCTGGGCCCTTCGCACCATCTCGGCGCGGTCGACAACGCCGTTTTTCATCAGCCAGCGACCGATGAACACGTTTTCGGCGATGGAAAGCTCCGGTAAAAGCTTCAGTTCCTGATGGATGAGCACGATGCCCTTGTCGATCGCCTCGCGCGGAGATGTCGGTGCATAAGGTTGACCAAGCCATGTCATCCGGCCTTCGGACGGCTCGCGGGAACCGGCGATGATGCCGGAAAGCGTGGATTTGCCCGCACCGTTCTCGCCTAGCAACGCCACCACCTCGCCTGGATAGACGTCGAGATCGACGTTTTTCAAAACCTCGAGCGGACCGTAACGTTTGCTGATGCCACGGAGCGAAAGAACCGGCTCGCGCATGACGGGACCTCCTGGGAAGCAGTCGCAGCGGACATAGGCCACGACTTTGCGTCCGAAATTGCGTAAAGATAAATCAGGAAAGACCCCCGCGCCTCCGGGCGGAGGCGCGGGGGCATCGGATTACGGATGGTTGGCGATAAAGCCTGCGACATTTTCCTTGGTCGTCAGCGTCGCATCGCTCAGCTGCACGGCCGGAACCTTCTCGCCTCCAACAATCTTGACAGCCATCTCGACAGCCGTGCGGCCCATCTTCTGGGTCTGCTGCGTCGCGGTCACGTCGAAGACGCCGTTCTTGAGTGCTTCAAGGGCCGCCGTATCGCCATCGAAGCCGCCGACGACGATCTTCTGCGAGGGGTTGGCGACCTTGATCGCCTGGGCCGCGCCAAGCGCCAGACCATCGGCCTGCGCGAAGACGATGGAGACATCGGGATTGGCCTGCAGCATGTTCTGCATGATCTGGAAGCCTTCGTCCTGGCTCCACATGCTGGACCATTGTTCAGCGACGATCTTCACGCCCGAATTGGCCTTGACCGATTCCATGCAGCCCTTGGTGCGATCGACTTCCGGCGTCGTACCCTTCTGGCCATGGATGATAACCATCTTGCCCGCGCCGCCTGCCTGCTTGATGATGTAGTCGCACACCGATCTGGCCGATGCGACGGAATCGGTAGCGAGGAAGGTGTCGCCAGGCGCGCCGTCGGCATTGCGGTCGATGTTGATGACCGGCACGCCGGCGGCCTTGGCAAGCTTCACCGGAACCGTCGCAGCAGCAGCCCCGGCCGGGATATAAATCAGCGCGTCGATGTTCTGGGTCAGCAGATCCTGAATCTGGTTGACCTGGGTCGGGCCGTCGCCCTTGGCGTCGACGGTGACGACGGCAATGCCGCGCGTCTTGGCTTCGGCTTCGACGGCCTGCTTGATCTGATTGAAGAAGTTCGCCTGCAGATTGGCGACGGCGAGACCGATCTTCTTGACTTCGGCGGCGTTGGCCGAGCCGAGCGACATGGCGAGAAGGGCGGCGGATGTCAGCAGAATGCGCGAAAGTTTCATGATTATTCCTCCATTTGTTGATTTTTGACCTTCGGGCAGACCTCCTCCCCTCCGGCCATTTTCCACGCCTCCCGTGTCGGGAGGATCGTTTATTGCGCGGGCGGCGGATCGCCGTCCGCAGGCAAACTCAGCTTCTGCGGCGACGCAGCGTTTCGGCGCCCACGGCCAGCACGATGACCACACCGATGATGACCTGCTGCAGAAAGGGAGAGACGTTCAGGAGATTGAGGCCGTTACGCAGTACGCCGATGATCAGCACGCCGATCAGGGTTCCGCCGATGCCACCCGCACCGCCCGAGAGCGATGTCCCGCCAATCACGACGGCCGCAATCGTATCCAGCTCGTAACCGAAGCCGCTCGACGGCTGCACCGAGTCGAGACGCGCCGCCAGCACGATGCCGGCCAGGCCCGCAAGAACCGCGCAGGCGACGTAAACACATATCGTGACCAGCGGCACGTTGATGCCGGCGAGACGCGAAACCTCCGGGTTACCGCCAACGGCATAGACCGTACGGCCTTCCGAACGGAACCGCAGGAACGCCCAGGAAATCACCACGACGACCAGCATCAGAAGCACTGTGGCCGTCAGGACGCCGAAATGGCGGTCGATCGCCAGCATCATGAACCAGTCGGGAAAACCGACGATCTGCTGGCCGTCGGTGATCATATTGGCAAGGCCGCGCGCCACCGACATCATGGCAAGCGTGGCGATAAAGGCCGGCACCCGGAAGGCGGTGACGAGAATGCCGACGACGAGGCCACAGGCCGCCGAAGCGACGAGCGCCAGCGCAATCGCCATGCCCATAGGCATCCCGGCAACGTTGGCCGTCCAGCCCATGATCATCATCGAAAGCGCCAGAACCGAGCCGACAGACAGATCGATGCCGCCGAGCAGGATCACAAAGGTCATGCCGACGGCCATGATGCCGAGAACGGTAATCTGGTCGAGAATGTTCAGCCCGTTCCTGAGTGACAGGAAGTTTTCGCTGGCGAAGGTCAAAAACACGCACAGCAGCATCAGGCCCAAAAGAGGCCCTGTCGCGCCGCTCAGCCAGGCAAGCGGGCTCCTGGCGTGATTGACCCCCTCATTGCGTTCTAGCGCGGACATGGCTCCTCCCGATGACTGTCTTGCATTTTTTAAACCGATTAGAATAATTATTCATCATCGGTGAAACATGCATAGTCCACCTGAGAGAAGCTTGTCAATAGGGGCGTTTATGGTGAGACGCTCCCGCCATGGCCACCAACAAATGGCAATTCCAGCTTGACAGAAACTTCATATCTGCAATTATATAAACAGATGCATAAATATTCACACGCATGTTTTGAAGAGGATTCCATGCAGCCCAAAGAGCTAGAGCGCATTGCGCGCCAGATCCGCCTGCGCGACGTCCAGGCTGTTTTTGAAGCGGGCGCGGGCCATATCGGCGGCGAAATGTCCGCCATCGACATCATGACCGCCCTCTATTTCCGCGTTCTGCGCATCTGGCCGGACGAGCCGAAGAACCCGGCCCGCGACCGTTTCGTGCTTTCGAAGGGACACACGGCCTGCGCGCTGTATGTGACCCTGGCCAAGCGCGGCTTCATTCCGGAGGAAGAAATCTCGACCTTCCTGCAGCCGAATTCCCGCCTTAACGGCCATCCGAACTGTAACAAGGTTCCAGGTGTCGAAACCAACACCGGCCCCCTCGGCCACGGGCTTCCCGTTGCCGTCGGCATGGCGAAAGCGGCCAAGCTTTCCGGCGCGGATTACCACACCTATGTGATGACTGGCGACGGCGAGATGCAGGAAGGCTCCAACTGGGAAGCCATCATGGCGGCGGCGCAATTTGGCCTCACCAATCTGACGCTGATCATCGATCATAACCGTTTCCAGCAGGGCGCCGCCATTGCCGACACCAACGATGTCGCGCCGCTGCGCCCCAAGCTTGAGGCTTTCGGCTGGGAGGTGAGCGAAATCAACGGCAACGTCATGGCAGAAGTGGTCCCGGCGCTGGAGCATCGCGGCAACCGCCCGCATTGCATCGTCGCCCATACCAACAAGGGTCATGGCATCTCCTTCATGCAGGACCGCGTCGACTGGCACCATAAGGTCCCAAGCAGGGAACAATACGAAATCGCCGTCAAAGAACTTTCGGAGGCATTGTGATGAACGCGCCCGTAACCGTCGCCAAACTCCATGATTGCCGCGACGCCTTCGCGGAAACGCTGGAGGCGCTGGCAGCCGTCAACGACAAAGTAGTTGCTGTCTGCAACGATTCGGTCGGTTCTTCGAAACTCGGCGGCTTCAAGTCGAAATTCCCCGAGCGCCTCGTCAATGTCGGTATTGCCGAACAGAACATGGTCGGCGTCGGCGCCGGTCTTGCCAATGGCGGCCAGCTGCCCTTCGTCTGTGGCGCATCCTGCTTCCTCACCGGCCGCGCGCTGGAGCAGATCAAGGCCGACCTCGCCTATTCGAATGCCAATGTGAAACTCATCGGCATCTCCTCGGGCATGGCCTATGGCGAACTTGGGCCGACACATCATTCCATCGAGGACTTCGCCTGGACCCGCGTTCTGCCGAACCTGCCTGTCATCGCCCCCTGCGATCGCATAGAAACGGCTGCCGCCGTCAAATGGGCGGCAGAGTATGCCGGCCCGTGCTTCCTGCGTCTGTCGCGCGTCGGCGTTCCGGACCTTCTGCCGGAAGACCACGTTTTCGTACCAGGCCGCGCCAACTTGCTGCGCGAGGGTTCCGACCTGACGCTGATCGCCAACGGCACGCTGACGCACCGCATCGTCAAGGCCGCCGATATTCTCGCCAGCCGCGGCGTCAAGGCACGCGTGCTGAACATGGCCACCGTTCGCCCCATCGACGAGGCGGCCATTGTCGCGGCGGCCAATGAAACCGGCGCGATCCTGACCGCCGAGGAACATTCGATCTTCGGTGGTCTCGGTTCCGCCATCGCTGAAGTCGTGGTCGATCAGGCGCCCGTGCCGATGAAGCGGCTCGGCGTTCCCGGCGTCTTCGCCCAGACCGGTTCAGCCGAATGGCTGCTTGATGAATTCGGTATGGCGCCCGACGCCATCGCTGACGCGGCTGAAGCGCTGATCAAGCGAAAATAAGTCTCCTCCCAGGGTCGTCGCGTATCTTCGGATGCGCGGCGACACCCTTTTTTTCAGTAAAGCAGACGCCTTTTTCTTTGAACCGCCCAAGCCTAGGACAAAGAAATTGTGCGAAAATGACCGCCGCCGACGAAAGAACTCAAGTGATGCGCGCAATTCTGTCCATCGATCAGGGCACCACCAATTCCAAGGCCATTCTCGTCGCGGAAACCGGGGAGTTGCTGGCGCGCGGTTCGTCACCTGTCGGGATCGCCTATCCGCAGCCCGGATGGGTGGAACAGAACCCGAACCGCATCTGGGCCTCGGTTTGTGAAGCGATTTCCGCCTGCCTTTCAGCCGCACCCTCTGACGTCAACGTCGAGGCCGTCGCCATTTCCAACCAGCGCGAATCGGTGACGATCTGGGACGGAGAAACCGGCGAGCCCCTCGGCCCGGTCTTAAGCTGGCAGTGCCGTCGCACGGCGCAGGACTGCGCCGACCTGATCGGCAGGGGACATTCCGACCGTGTCATGGCGCTGACCGGTCTGCCGATCGACCCGATGTTTCCCGGCGCGAAGATGCGCTGGCTGCTGGAGCGCGCGCCCGAGGGCCGCAAGCTCCGCCTCGGCACGATCGATAGCTGGCTCATCCATTGCTTCACAGGCGGCAAGGTGCATGCCTGCGATGCCTCCAATGCCGCCCGCAGCCAGGTGCTCGATCTCAATCGACAGGTCTGGAGCGAGGAGCTTTGCGAGCTCTTCTGCGTCGATATCGACGCGTTGCCGGAACTGCGCGACAGTAGTGGCGATTTCGGCGTGACGTTTGGCGTTCCCGGCATCAAGGACGGCACACCGCTTCTCGCAGCCATCGGCGACAGCCATGCGGCTCTCTTCGGCCACGGCGCTTTTTATCCCGGCGACGGCAAGGTGACCTTCGGCACCGGATCCTCGGTCATGACGACCCTGCCCCATTTCATCGCGCCTGAACGTGGCATCACCACCACGGTCGCCTGGCGGCTTGGCGGAAAGCCGACCTTTGCTTTCGAAGGCAATATTCTCGTATCCGCCGCCTCGCTGCCATGGATGACGGAAATCCTCGGCCTGCCCGATGTCGCCGCGCTTGTCGAACTTGCCGCCACTGCCGAACCAGACGGCCCCGGTTTCGTGCCGGCCTTTGTCGGCCTCGGTGCGCCCTACTGGTATTCGGACGCACGGGCGCTATTTTCACAGATCAATTTCAGCACCACCCGCGCGCAGATGGCCCGCGCCGTCACCGATTCCATCGCCCTCCAGGTTCGTGACGTCTTCGCGGCCATGCGCGCGCAATCGCCGACCGGTTTTGGGCGGCTGTTCGTGGATGGTGGTCCAAGCCAGAACCGTTTCCTGATGCAATGCGTCGCAGACATGCTGGAACATCCTGTCATCCAGCACGACGCGCCGGAAGCATCGGCACTCGGCGCCGCCTATCTCGCGGGTCTCGAACTCGGTGTCTGGAGCGATCTCGATGCCATCGCGGCGCTCAACAGCCAAGGCAACGTCATTACGCCGTCAGGCGGTGACGGCAGGCGGCGGCTCGGGGTCTGGCGCGATGCGATTGCCCGCTCGACCTTACCTGTAACCTCGGGTAATGGTGAATAAAAATTCACCATGGAGGGCTTATGGGCAGGCTAAACGAACTTCGGATGATATCCCGCGTGGCGCAGATGTATTTCAGCGAGCACAAGCGACAGGCGGAAATCGCCCAGCATCTCAATCTCTCGCAGGCAACCGTGTCGCGCATGTTGAAGCGTGCCGAAGCGGAAGGCATCGTCCGCACCAGCATCATTCCGCCGCCCGGCACCTATGGCGATCTGGAAGCGCAGCTACGCGAGCGTTTCGACCTTCCGGAAGCCATCGTCGTCGATTGCAGCGAGGATCGCGACGGCGCCATCATGGCCCGTATCGGTGAGGCGGCGGCGCATTTTCTCGAGGTGACGCTATCGCAGAACGAGATCATCGGTGTTTCCAGCTGGAGCCAGACAATCTTCAAGATGGTGGAAAACATCCACCCTCTGAAAGGTGCAAAAGCGCGCTATATCGTCCAGACCCTGGGGGGCATGGGTGATCCCTCCGTGCAGACGCACGCCACCCAGATCACTACCCGTCTCGCGCGACTGACGGAGGCCGAACCGAAACTGCTGCTCGTGCCGGGCGTCGCCACCTCGCGCGAGGCGAAGCTTTTGATGCTGGCTGATCCTTTTGTACGCGAAACCATCGATCTTTTCGGTTCGATCACACTCGCCATCGTCGGCGTCGGCGCTGTCGAGCCGTCGGAGCTTCTCGCCCGGTCCGGCAATATCTTCTCCGCCAAGGAGCTTGCCGATCTCGCACAGGCGGGCGCGGTCGGCGACATATCGCTGAGGTTCTTTGACAGGCAAGGCAAGCCGGTCAAGACACCGCTGGACGACCGGGTCATCGGATTGCCGCTGGAGAACCTCTCGAATGTCGACCGCGTCATCGCGCTCGCGGGCGGCTCGAAAAAGACCGAAGCGATCGCCGGCGCGCTCAGAACCGGCGTGATCGACGTGCTCGTCACCGACAAATTCACCGCCGAACGACTGGTCGGCACATAAACATGGCATTATCCCGTAAGGAGGAGACATGAGGCGCTTTGAGGGTCAATCCGTATTCGTGACTGGAGGCAACAAGGGCATCGGTTACGGCATCGCCCGCCGTTTTGCCGAGGAAGGCGCGAAAGTCGCCATCGCCTCCGTCGACAAGGACACGCAGGATACCGCGAAGAAGCTGGCCGATGAGACCGGCTCGGTCACCCATGGCGTCATACTCGATGTGCGGGATGCGGCAGCCGTTCGTGACGCCTATGGTGCTGCGGAAGATGCCATCGGGGCGCTTTCCGTCTCCATTCAGAATGCCGGCGTCATCACCATTTCCAGGATCGAGGATCTGACGCAGGAGCAATGGGATTTAAATCTTGACGTCAACACCAAGGGTGCGTTCCTCTGCTGTCAGGAGGCGATCCGCCGCTTCCGCGCAAGCGGCATCAAGGGCCGCCTGGTCAACACCGCTTCCGGCCAGGCCCGGCAGGGGTTTATCTACACGCCGCATTACGCCGCGTCCAAATTCGGCGTTGTTGGCCTCACCCAGAGCCTTGCCAAGGAACTCGCGCCGGAAGGCATCACCGTCAACGCTATTTGCCCCGGCATCATCCATACCGAAATGTGGGATTACAACGACCGCGTCTGGGGCCAGATGCTCGGCGATTACAAGCCCGGCGAACTGATGGCCGAGTGGGTGCGCAACATCCCGATGCGCCGCGCCGGCACGCCCGCCGAAGTCGCGGCACTCGTCGCGTTCCTGGCATCCGAAGACGCCACCTATATCACCGGTCAGACGATCAATGTCGATGGCGGTTTGATTATGTCGTGAAGGGTCTCTTGTTCAGGCAACAGGCTTCGGAGGCACCTGCGTTCCTCAACACTGCGATTGTAACGCAGATGGTGGCATCGGCTCACAACATCAGTTGCGCTCCCCGCAGATCAGCTTCATGAAGGGATCGGAGATCGTGCTGTCGGCGGTTCCTATGATGCTGAAAATGGCCGCCATCCAAGGCATTTCGGTCAGGCACAGGCGAGCGTTCGAGGACATGAACCTGCTATCGACAAACACGGCATTTACCCGGGGATCGACAGGGTCTACGCCTTTGAGGATGCACGAACGGCGTTCGATAATCTCAAACGTGGGCCGTTCGGGAAGGTGGTCGTTCGATTCGAGAATGAAGTTAAGCGTTGATTTTCAATTCCGCCGTGCTCTGCCATGACGTGCGGTTATTGGCAGCGTGTGCGCACCAATCGCGCGGAATATCGTGCCTTGGCGTAGAATCGGCAGGGCTGGCGGACCATGCCCTATGAAGATGAACACTACATCTACGCTATAGCCCTCTAAGGCCGCATTTTACGGAGATTACGTGTTGCGGGGGTATCTTCTGTTCACCGGCCCACTGCCGCTGTTGGAACGTCCTCATCGCTTGCCGGACGCCAGCGCCCCTGCCGCGATCACACCGAGCAGCAGGACGGAACATCCAAGGACGGCAGGGCTCGTGCCGAATGCGGCGCTGACCGCGAGGGCGACGATCCCGGCACTCCCAATCTGGAAGAAGCCGACAAGACCTGAAGCCGTTGCAGACTTTCCGTGATCGCCAGCAATCGCGCCCGATACGGCGAGCGACAGGGAAGAGCCATTGGCGAGGCTGACCAGGCACATCGGCAATATCACGGCCCAGATGCTGGATATTCCAAGGACCGCCAAAAGGATGAAGCAGGCGCCTCCGAGCATGAAGCTGGCAATCCCGGCACCTGTGATCCTGTCATAAGGAATACGACCGAGCAGCTTCTTGCTGAGGATGTTGGCGCCGATGATACAGGCGCTGAGCGGCAGATAAAGCCAGCCGCTTTCCGCCTCGCTCCAGCCGGAGCGCTCGAACAGGAACGGCGATTGGGTGAGATAGACGAACCACGCGCAGTAGATCGCGCAGACAATGAGGGCATAGCGGCGAAAGCCTGCATCGCGTAGTACCACGCCGAAGTCCGACAACGGCAGGCCATTCCTGTGACGCCGACTTTCCGGGTGTGTCTCCGGCAGGAGCACAAGCACCATCACGAGCGCTGCCACGCCGAACAGAGCGACGAACAGGAAGTCGGCCCGCCATCCCCATGCGGCAGCGAGATGCCCGCCCACGGCCGGCGCCAGCGCCGGTGACAGCGACACCAGCGGATAGATAATGGCATAGACACGCGCCGAGCCGGTCTTGTCGCAAAGATCGGCGATGATGGCGCGGCCGATCACGAGTCCTGCTGCGGCCCCGATCGCCTGGAGTATCCGCCACACCAGCAGCATCTCGAAACCGGATGACGTAGCACAGCCGATCGAAGCAGCGATGTAGATCAATATGCCTGCCACCAGCACGGGCTTGCGGCCATAACGGTCGGACAGCGGGCCATAACCGAGTTGGGCCGTGGCCAGTCCGAAGAGATAAACCGATATTGTGACCGACATGAGCCGGTCGGCAACGGAAAGATCGCCGGCCATGGCCGGCATGGCGGGGAGAAAGATATCGGAGGCGATGAGGCCGAAGGCGCTGAGCATCGCCACGACCGCGATATGGGTGGGGCGCATAATGATCCGGGGAATGAGTGTGTCAGGGAGCGGTGGAATGGTTCGGCCAGATCCTATCGCTACCATGCCTATGTATAAATGCATCGAAATGCACTATCATGCTGCGAATACGCAGCATGAGGATTTTGATGAATTGGGATGATGTACGCCTGTTTCTGGCGGTCAGCCGGGCGGGAACGTTGCGCGCGGCGGGACAGGAGCTAAGCATCGACCAGACGACGGTCGGTCGGCGCATTGGTGTGCTTGAGGATGCGCTCGCAAGCCGGCTGTTCCTGCGAACGAAGACGGGTCTCATTCTGACAGAGAGCGGTCGCGAGGTGCTCGGCGTGGCGGAAGACATGGAGCGTCTGGCCGTGTCCTTCGCGCGTCGTTCCGAAGGTAATGATGCGAAAATCGAGGGCGAGGTGCGCGTCAGCACCACAGATTCTCTGGCTATGGACTTCGTCATGCCTGCAATCGAAACGCTGCGAAACAGCTATCCTGATGTACGCATGATCCTGAGCACGACGACACGCCTTCTCGACCTCGGGCGGCGTGAGGCCGATGTCGCGATCCGCACGCGGCGCCCCGAGCAGCCGGACCTCATCGCTCGTCGTCTGGCGACATGGCCGGTTGGGCTCTTTGCCAGCCGCGATTATATCGAACGTCGCGGCCTGCCGAAACCTGGTGACGGTTTTGCTGGCCATGACATCGCCATCTACAAACCGGGTGTCACGGATCGGCAGGATCATACGTTGGCTGGCGAGCGACGCGACAGTGGTAGGATCGCCGCCGAACTGGATTCCAGCCTGATGCTTGCGACGTTCATCCGCGCCGGTATGGCGCTCGGCGAACTGCCAGAATATTTCGCGCAGAAGGACGCCAATCTCGTGCGCATCTGGCCCGATCTCAAGCGCGAGCAAACTTATGACGTTTGGCTGGTGCTGCATCGCGATCTCGCTGCCACGGCGCGAGTGCGCGTCGTCGTCGAGGCCATCGTTCAGGCGTTCGTCGCGCTAGGACGCAATATGTGACCTGCGCGGAAATTGGTGGTGATTGGTAAACACGGCTGTCGGCAAAAAGCGTTGGATCTCTCAAAATGACAGGCCGCGCTCAACCACGATAAGCACCTCGAGAAGTGGCCGTTGATGTTCAATAAGAGAAATACTAGCAAAGTCTGATGAAAATCTTAGCAATATCCGGAAGTGGGCGCGCAAGCTCGACGAATACGGCGATGCTGCGGGCTGTTGCCGAGATCGCTCAGCCCAAACACGAAGTCACTGTATTTGACGGCACCGCTGGCTTGCCGGTTTTTTCGCCCGACTTTGAAGTGGGACCTCTTCCAGTCGAAGTTCAAGCCTTCGTGGATATGATTGGCGAAAGTCACTGCGTGATTATATCAAGTCCAGAGTATGTCAGGTCGATTCCCGGCGGTTTGAAAAATGCCATAGACTGGCTTGTATCGCGTGACGAGATCGTCCAAAAACCAATCGCGCTGATGCACGCCTCTCACCGTGGGGAGGATATGCTGGAGCAACTCAGGCTGGTTCTGTCCACCGTCAGCCAGAAATTTGCGCAAGACTTATTCCTAAGGTTTGAGTTTATGAAGCTGTCGCCCGAGGAAATTTCAGATCGACTGGCGGTGCCGACAAATCGAGCCGCTGTGGCTGATTTTTTGCGTGACCTCACCAATTCCACGGTAACTGCGGGCTCGGAGTGACGTCCCCGGCCCTAACCGGACGTTGAACTTTAGCTGCGCGCCTTTCTGCGGCTTCCCCGAATTTGCCATTTTCACGCGGCCTCGTCTCGTTTGACGCCATTACTGAGGGAGGCGACGACGCTTGTTGAAGCCAGGTCGGACTCGAGCAACAGGGCCCGGTCCGTTCGGTTCTGACCATGGCATGGAAATCGGCGACGATGTGACGTGCTTCGACAAGTGCCGGCACGGCATTCTCAATGGCCGCGATCATGACGATTCGGCTTTGGTGGAGTTGTCTCGACCAATGGTCATCAACCTCGCAATCGCGCGCTGACAGAGCGTGCGTCAGGCTACTCCCATCTGCCTTCACCCCCGGCGGCGGTGTGTTACCTATTCCGAGATCACCTGGGGCTTCCTTAGAAGCCCCGTTTCCTAATCCTGCACCAGAGAGCCGCTACATTTCGAGCTCCAGCATCCAATTGTGCATCGAGTCAGGCAAGTACGCATCCTGGGACTTTGCCAGGACCGGGGCGGGCCGGATAGGATGTGAACCCACGACCCGTCATCGCAATCTGCCGGCGCAAGGCTGGGCGAAAAGGCCCGCTTTCAAGGTGTTGGATTCGACGATCGCGCCTCTTTGAGAAGCCAATTCGCAAACATCTGGATAGGACCGTCACTCAATCGAATCGGCTCCGGCAGGATGAGGCAGAAGGTCTTCGATATCGACTCACCATCAGGCCAAGGTGCTACCAAACGACCTTCCGCCAACTCCGTCTCGATATAGAGACGCGGCACAAGCCCAACGCCGAGGCCAGCCAACGCGGCTTCGATTTGCATGGAGTGAAGATCGTAACGAGCACCAACCGCAGGATTGGTCAGTACGATTCCGGTTTCCTGCGCATAGCGATGCCAGGCGTCCGGGTTCTGGCGGCGATGGAGCCGCGGCAGCTCATCAAGGGCTGTGGCAGCGTCTCGGCCCCTGATCAGCGCCGGATGGCAGACCGGAACTAGCACCTCATGCAGCAAGCGATGCGTCCGCATTCCCGTCCAGGCAGGATGCTCAAAATGGATGGCAGCGTCGAACCCGCTACCAGTGAGAACAAATGGCTCCATCCGTTCCGCAAGATGCAGGGTGATATGCGGATGCCGCTCCTGGAACGGCTTCAGACGCGGGATGAGCCAACGCGTGGCGAAGGTCGGCAAGATTGCGATGTCGAGGCTCGCGCCGTCGCTCGGCTGCCCCATCAGATATTGGCTGTCGCGCTCCAGCCGGTCGAGTGCCTCGCGGACCTGGGCGGCATAACGCTCTCCATTCTGCAAAAGCCGAACACGATTGCCGACCCGCTCGAACAGCGTAACGCCAAGGAAAGCTTCCAGCCGGCCGATCTGGCGGCTGATCGCCCCTTCGGTCAGGCCCAGTTCGTCGGCAGCGCGAGCGAAGCTCCCATGACGAGCCGACGCCTCGAACGCCATGAGTGCGGAATTGCTGGGAATTTTGCGGCGCATGGCGGTTCCTGACAGGATGCTTCGGCATTCCATACGCCGTCACCTTGATATTCGGTCACTGAAGCATGATCCGTTGTCGTTATACAGGAAATAACTGGAGGTCTATCATGATAAAATATCAACGAAAGACAATGCCGGAAGCCCCGCTTTCGGTCGAAGGTGGTGTGATGATTTATACGGTAGAATGCAGCTTTGCCGATCCGTCCAGCGAAGCGCAATGGAACGATTTTTACAGCCTGGACAAGCTGCCAGCCCTCATTTCGGTAAGCGGCTTCCACACCTCGCAGCGATTCAAGGCGTTGAGCCGTGGCTGCTCGGTCTATCTCGCCCTTCATTCGATAGACGGCCTCGACATCCTGACGGGTGAGGAATACCGCCATAAGGGCGGCGGCAATTTCGCACGCTGGCAACAGCACATCACCGACTGGCACCGGAACCTCTATGGCGGCATCGACCGCGCGCCGGGCATTGGTGAGGGCGAATGTCTGGCGTTGAGCGCAGCAGGCCCCGAACCTCTGATCCGGCTGGGCCTCACCCCATATGCGATGCAGGCGGTCGCTATGGAGAAGTTCCCCGAACACCGCTGGCTCGCCAAGGTGGAGCGCGGCAGCGTGCCTGACATCGAGCATCTACCAGAAGGCGTCCATGTCTATGCGCCGATGACGGCACAGTTGACGAATGACGATGACGCTGCCTCCGCGAAGGCACGGTAGGTCCCATGCCGAATGTCACGATATACATTCCGGCGGGCAAGATGCCGCCGGACGAGGCACTCGCAGACCTCACAGAGCAATGCACCGAACTCTGCACCGGCATCCTCCGTGCGGCATTGGTGAATGTGCATATCGTCTATGTCGCGGTCCGGCACGGTCGCGGACACCCGGCTTTGCGGAAATCCAATATCGACTTGAGTCCTTTCGGACGCCGCCGGTCATGCAACGGTTCATGGAAAGGCTGGACGACGCAATAAGGCGCAATACCGGCGTCACCGCGCGCATCCGTTGCTTTGGCTATGCAGCGTCGAGCATTCACGCGCGAAATTAAGCTGATACCCGGAGAAAACCAATGTCTAGTTTCACATTTCCCAGCCAACACGTCGGTGACTTAACAATCACGGCAATCAGCGATGGCTATCTCCACGCCAGTTTCGACTTTCTTGCGAATATCGACCCGGCCGATGCCTGCCGTATGCAGGAAAATGCGGGGATAAAGGACCACACCTCGATCCATATCAACTGCTACCTTGTCCGTGGAGGCGGTCGCACGATCCTGATCGATGCTGGCGCTGGTGGTTTCAAGCAATGGGGCGGTCGAGTAACTGCCAACCTGCTGCTCGCCGGCATTCACCCTTCCCAGATTGACGCGATTCTATTGACCCACGCCCATCCCGATCATGTCGGGGGGCTGATGGACGCTTCAGGAGCAGCTGTCTTCCCGAACGCGGAGCTTGTCGTCCACCATCGGGAAGTCGCATTCTGGCAGGACGACGGCAATCTGAGCCGGGCGCCCGAGCGCGTCCGCGGCAACTTCCTATTGGCGCGTCAGGGCTTCGACGGATATGGCGACAGGCTGCGCACTTTTAAGGGTGGCGAAGTGCTGCCCCGCATCACAGCGATGCCGCTGCCCGGCCACACCGCCGGGCATACCGGCTATCGTCTCGAATCCGGCGGCAAGAATCTGCTTGTGTGGGGCGATATTGTCCACTTCCCCCACGTTCAGATACCGCAACCCGAGGTATCGATCGCATTCGACCAGGACGCACAGCTTGCTGCGGCAACACGGTCGCAGCTGCTTGATCTCGTCAGTTCCGAGCAGGTGATGATAGCCGGCATGCATCTGGGAGAACTCGGCTTCGCACAGATCGAGCGAACAGGAGCGAACTATGCTTTGGTCTATGAGGAATGAGCGTTTTGAACACTCGACGTCTTTCTGCCCACCACGGGAAAGTATCAAGGCTCTTGATGCAATAAAGTGATATTTTCCAATGCATTAGACGATTATCCTGATCGCAATTAAAAAGGAGGCCCGGTGACTTCAAAAGCTGTCGTCAACGCCCAAACTCAACGGCAGCGCTTGTAGAGTACCGCCTTGCCCATCCCGAACCCTTCGGGATTGTAGATCATCTGATCCTTGTCGGCCGCATACTCGAAGTTGTCGACGTTCCCCTCCTCCACATAATGGATCGCGCCGTAGCCACGAAGGCTTTCCTCCGGCGCAAAGTACACCGCATCTGGCTTGGCGCCCTTGTACTGGAGCATGTTGGCGGTGATGGTCACGGTCGAACCGCTGCATTTACCGCCTTCGGCCCAAACGCCCTGCGCTGCTTTTGGAATTTTTTGCTTCGTCGGCGAAAGCCGCGCTCGTGAGCGCCGTTCGATACGCCGCGTCGAATGGAAGAACTGATTGCCTGGCTGGATGAGCAAGGGCGAGAAAAGCGGCTCCATCCACTTTTGGTCGTCGCGATCTTCCGTCCGTCGCAATATCCTGCACGGAGGAGACAAGCGTGATCGATATGCAGATCGCAAACAGGATCGTGGCATTGCCCGGATCCACCAGCACCATCGAAGCGATACCGGCGCTCACGAGAAGCTGGGTCGGCACCACCCAGCCTCGGCGATGACCGAGCTTGGGAAACGGAGATCATCGATCCACCAACGGTGCGACCGCAAATTTCAGGATGAGCGGCAGCATCAGCAACGAAAATAGCCCGATAGTCGTGCGCGATGCCCCACTCTCGCGCATGATCGGCGGCAGGACCACCAAAAGCAGATAAGTCGGTATGCCCTGAGCGAGATACAGACCCGCCCAATACATACATCAACCACCGCTCGAAGGTCGTGGTCGATGCGGGACTACCGGGGATCGCGTCGTCGACTTGGGCCATTGCAAGAACCGAATTCATGAGCCCCGAGCACCACAGACCCAAGTAAGGTTTTCAGCGCTTCAAACGCCGGTCTGTCCCGAAGTATTAAACAGGAGTTTTTTTATCATCTATATCTCGCCTGCAAGGAAATGCTTGGATATGGACGAACCCGATTAGGACAATTGCGAACGGCAGTCCGATGCCTCGAGGCCGCGGCGGATACAGACTGCGTCTCCATGATCATCGCAGGCCGTGCCTTTTGTCGCACAATCCCTGAACCAGTCCATCAGGGAAATCTGCAGGCGCCCGCGATCTTTGCCGCACATGCCGTCTCGCCATGGGCCGACACCGGACAGACGCTCTAGGTCACATACCCATAAAATCGCTTTTGTTTTTAAGTGATTGTGATTCACTGTCCTCGTTATTTGGAGGCATTGATGGCACGCTTTGATTTGACGGATTTCGAATGGTCGGTGATTGAACCACTTCTTCCGACCAAGGTGCGTGGCAAGGCCCGGGTTGATGACCGGCGGGTATTGAATGGTATCTTCTGGCGTCTAAGAACCGGTGCGCCTTGGGCGGATATTCCAGCCCGATACGGCCCTTATACGACCTGCGTAAACCGCTTCAATCGATGGCGCCATGCGGGTCATTGGTCGCGTATTCTCAACGCAATAACAGAAGCTTACGATGGCGATATCCAGATGATCGACAGTTCGTCGATCCGCGTGCATCAACACGCCGCTAACGGTCAAAAAAAGACGAGCGATCCAATTGCATGGGTCGCTCGCGTGGCGGGCTGACAACCAAAATCCATGCTTTGGTCGATGCAGACGGCCGTCCAATCCTACTGAAACTGACAGCAGGCCAGGCTCATGACGGACGCTCGGCAGCCGATATGTTGGAGACCGTTCAGGCTGGAAACATCCTTCTGGCCGATCGCGCTTATGACAGTGACCGGTTGCGGCAGGACCTCAAGGCCGTTGGAGCATGGGGTTGCATCCGCCCCATGCCGAACAGGGTGAATATCCCCGTCTTCAGCCAATGGCTCTACAAGAAGCGCAATGCAGTCGAGAGGTTTTTCAACCAACTCAAACACTTCCGTGCAGTCGCAACCCGATACGACAAGCGCGATGATAACTTCCTCGCCTCCGTCCACCTCGCATCAATTCGTATCTGGTTGCGATCTTATGAGTCGGTCACCTAGGGCGACTTCCAAGGGAAGACGGGGTCTATTTCTTTTGATTACCAGCAAAAGCGGCCGTCAAGCCAAGGCCGATATATACGAAACCACTGACCCAACGTTCGGCCTTCAGATACACGGGGCTGCGCTTCAGCCACTTGCCGGCCGTGCCGGCGGCAAGTGCGTAGGAGCTGTCCGTCAGAACACCAATCGCTGTGTAAATAATCCCGAGGAAAGCAATCTGCATTGCCACATGGCCACGACTGACCTCAACGAACTGCGGCAAGAAAGCCAGAAAGAACAGCGCTGTCTTCGGATTGAGGAGGTTGACAATAAAGCCCTCACGAAAGAGGCGCATGCGGCTTCGCGTCGGTAAACCGCCCTCGACGTCGGGAATGTCCGAGGCGCCGAAAAGCTTCTTGAGGCCAAGCCAGATCAGATAGGCCGCGCCGGCATACTTCACGACGCTGAAGGCCAGCGCGGATGACGCCAGGAGCGCCGACAATCCCACAGCGGCGGCGACGACATGAACGAGCGTGGCCGTATGGATGCCAAGGATCGAAACGAGCCCGGCAGAGCGACCCTGCTCGACCGAGCGCGCGAAGATGTAAAGAACTGCCGGTCCCGGTACGAGAAGCAGCACCAGTGTGGCACTGACGAACAGGCTGAGATTCGTTGCGCTGGGAATTACCAAATCCATGATTGTCTGCCCCCTTTTCTATTGCACTAACAATAGCATTGGGCTGCCTCCAATGCGAGGTCATCTTCTATTTTTATGCTTTCACGTCGCGCCGATTTCTGGTTCAGGGTCCACCATGCATGACTGTACCGTGAGCGAAACTTCATCGAACGTTTCTTCTCTAAGCTGCAGCACTTCCGCAGGGTTACCACCCGATACGACAGGATAGCCGAGAACTTTCTCGCGATGGTCCAGCTTGCCTCGATCCGCCTTGGCTCCGAGTTTATGAGTCTACAGCCTAACGCAAAACACCGCCGCACCGACTTCAGCGATCACACTTGTCGATTAATTCCTTCTCATTCGACTAATAAATGGTCAAATCCCACAAATTGAACTGGCCAAAAAGCGCGTTTTTCGCCTGAAATTCGAATTGGCACGCGCTTTGCTTGTGACTGATTTGACCGTTTTGACTGATTTGACGGTTTGTTCAAAAATAGAAAAGGGGAACTCGATGGGTTCAGAATTCAGTCGTCGTCGCTTCCTGCAAGGATCCGCGGGCGCAGCCGCGGTCGCTGGCTATATGCAGATCAATCCTGATTTCTTCATCTCGTCGGCCTTCGCGCAGGCTGGCAAGACCATGACCTTCCTGTCGGCCGAAAACATCACCGGCAACTGGGACCCGACCGCTCATACGACACTTTCCCAGAAGAATATCGAAGGTTTCGTCATGGGCTTTCTTACCCGCACGCCGATGAAACTCGATGATCCCGGCGCGGTCGTTTACGAACTGGCGACCGACATCAAGCTGCTTGACCCACACCGACTACAGATCAAGCTGCGCGAAGGCATCGTCTTCCATGACGGCAAGCCGTTCAAGGCGGAAGACGTCAAGGCAACCTTCGAATACGGCTCCCAGGCAGATCGCCCGGCGCAGTGGTATCCCGGCCCGACCGAGACGCTGACGATCGAAACACCTGACGATTACACCGTTATCGTCGACACATCCAAGGGCGGCTATCCGGCTCATCTCTTCATCTTTCTTGCATCCTTCCTGCCGATCATGTCGGCCAAGGATGTCGCCGGTGGCCCCGGCGGTCCGCTCTCCCAGCGGCTCAACGGCACCGGTCCTTTCAAATTCGTCGAACAGCGCGGCAACGACACCGTGATGCAGGCCTATGACGGCTACTTCAAAGGCAAGCCGGTCATCCCCAGCATCAACTTCACGTTCACCGGCGATTCCACAACCCGTATGCTGTCACTGATGAACGGCCAGGCTTCTATCGTCGAACGTCTGGAGCCAGAGCAGGTGGACTCGATCAAGGACAATCCGGCGATTTTCATCAACAAGGTCGTTTCGGTAGAGAACAAATATCTCTGGTTCCGCTGCTCGAAACCGCCATTCGATGACCCCCGAATCCGTCTTGCCGCCTGCCATTCGATCGATCGCGACATGATAATGGAACTGATGGGCTCGGCCGGCTATGCCTCGTCAAACTTCGTCTCACCGGTCAAATTCGGCTATGTCGATCTGCCGAACTACCCAAAATTCGACCCGGAGAAGGCCCAGGCCTTGCTCGCCGAAGCCGGTTTCCCAAACGGCAAAGGCCTGCCACCGCTTGAATACATCACTTCCGTCGGCTTCTATCCGAAGACCAAGGAATATGGCGAAATGCTGACCGCCATGTTGCAGGAGCAGGGCTTCAATGTCAGCCTGACCGTGCTTGAACCTGCCGCCTGGAACGAGCAGCTGTACCATCGCCCCGGCGGTGGGCCCGGCCACATGGTCGATTGCGGCTGGTCGACAGCTTCTCCTGAACCGGATCTGGTGCTGCGCACCCATTTCCATTCCACCTCGCACCGCATCTGCGGCATCGAGGACAAGGAAATCGATGCCAGCCTCGACAAGGAACGTTCGGCACCGACCTTGGAAGAGCGCAAGAAGATCCTTCAGGAAGAGACCATGCCTCTCATCACCTCCAGGATGCCGGCACTCTCGCTGTTCACATCCGTGATGATCCACGCAATGCAGAAGGACTTTGAGGGCATGTACATCTATCCCGACGGGTCAATCGACGCCGCCAAACCTGCTGCCTGACCGTGATCAGCCACACGCCGCGATCAGGCGGCGTGTGGACTTGCCCGTGACTTTTAAAGCGGAGTGACTGAATGTTTGCCGTGAACTTCCTGATGCGGCGCCTCGTGCAAGGCGCCATCATCATATTCCTTGTGTCCCTGCTGATCTTTACCCTGTTGCGGGTGGTGCCAGGCGACCCGGTGCGCCTCATGGCGGGCGGCATGGCGCCCGAAGCACTGATCGAAAAGATCGCAACCGACATGGGCCTTCGCGATCCTATCCTCGTGCAATTCGGTCGCTACATGGGTGGTGTGGTTCGCGGCGATCTTGGCCAGTCCTTCGTGCGCCCGGCAAACGGCGCCTCGACCGGTGGCGCGACATTCAACGACACTACCCGCGGCGAACGAGCAAAAGTCTTCGACCTGATTTTCGACACCCTGCCGATGACGCTCCAGCTTGCGGCCGTCACACTGGTGATCGCGCTGATCTTTTCGGCAATTGTCGGCATTGCCGGCGGGCTGTCGATCGGCAGGTGGCCCGACAAGCTGGCATTCTACATATCCTCGATCTTCATCTCGCTGCCGAATTTCTGGCTCGGCATCGTTCTGGCATTGCTCTTCTCGGTGAAGCTCGGATGGCTGCCTGCAATTGGCTATCAGGGCTTTGCCTACACAATCCTGCCAGCAATAGTGCTGGCGGTCGAACTGTCTCCGGTGCTGATCCGCACGCTGGTCAGTTCGGTATCCGGCCAGATGATGGAGCCCTATGTGTCGGTCGGACGCGTACGTGGCTTGAGCCGTTCGCGGATCATCTCCAACCATGTCCTGCGCAACGCCTCGGTGCCGCTTCTCAACCTGCTCGGTGTGCAATTCTCCAGCCTGCTCGGCGGAGTCATCATCGTCGAATATATCTTCGATTATCCCGGGCTCGGTCTTCTGACCATCAATGCCGTGCTGCAGCGCGACTTTCCGTTGATCCAGGGGATCGCGATCGTCACGAGCGCCATCTTCGTACTGATCAACATTGTCGTCGATCTCGTCGCAACCACCATCGATCCGAGGCTTGAATACTGATGTCCATCACATCCGCACTCGATACCCCGATCATATCGAAAATGGCAAGCCGCTCGATTGCGCGTCGCATATTCGATCGCGCCGCATCGACGCCCGGTTTTCGCATCGGTCTTGCGATCTTCCTGCTGCTTGCGGTTGCCGCCGCGCTCTATCCGGAAATCAGTGGCGTCGACCCGACCAAGATGGATGTTAAGGCCCGCCTTCTGCCGCCACTCTTCTTCGGTGACAACTGGAGCTGGGGTCACCCGCTCGGCACCGATCAGATCGGCCGCGACATGCTGGTGAGGTCGCTTGTCGGCCTGCGTTACTCCTTCCTGATCGGTATTGCGTCGGTTGCAGTGACACTCATCATCGGCTGCGCCCTCGGCACGATCGCAGGTTATTTCGGCGGCCGCATCGACATGCTGATCATGCGCCTGACCGATGCGCAGCTCTCTATCCCCATGATCATTCTGGCGATCGCCGTTCTCGGCGTGTCGCGCCCGACAATTCCGGCCATCGTCCTTGTGCTCGGTCTGTCAAGCTGGCCGGTCTATGCGCGGATCATGCGCAGCATAGTGATGACGGAAAGGCAGCGGGAATATGTGCGCGCTGCGAAACTTGGAGGCTCGACCGATTTCCGCATCATCGTCAGCCTGCTTCTGCCGCTGCTCCTGCCGCCGGTGATCTTCACCTCGGTGCTCGATGTGGCACGCATGATGATCTTTGAATCGACGCTCGGTTTCCTCGGTCTGGGCGTCCAGCCGCCGACGCCGACTTTCGGCAACATCATCGCCGATGGCCGCAAATATCTTCTGAACGCATGGTGGATCGCCACCATGCCCGGCATCTTCCTCGGCCTCACGCTAACCAGCATCAATCTCATAGGCGCTTCGCTGGAGCGGGCCCGTAACGCCATCCACGGAGGGTCCGAGTGATGATCAAACCACTTCTTCAGCTGAAAAACCTCACCGTTAACGCCGGTCGCTCGGACAAGGCGAAGATTATTCTGGACAATATCTCCTTCAGTCTCGCGCCGCGAGAGATCGTCGGTGTCGTCGGGGCCAGCGGAGCCGGCAAAACGGTGCTGTCGAAGGGAGTCGTCAACTGGCTGGAACCGCCCCTTTCCGTCAGTTCCGGCAACGTCCTCTTCGAAGGCAAGGATATTTACGGCATCTCCGAGAACGAGATGCGGACCCTGCGCCGCCGGGTCGCCTATGTCGGCGCCAATCCGATGGGTGCACTCGATCCGACGCTGCCGGTCGGCGCCCAGATTGTAGAGAAGCTGCGTGCGGTCGTTCCAGGCACTTCGCGGCAGGAGGCGGAAAAGCGTACGATCGAGCTTCTGGAGGCCGTCCGCATTCCGTCGGCCCGCAGCCGTTTCAGCGACTACCCCTCGCAGTTTTCCGGCGGCATGATGCAGCGCGCATTGATCGTTGATGCGTTGGTGACGAACCCGGCGCTGTTGATTGCAGATAACGTCACCCAGCCGCTCGACGTCACCGTCGCAGCCCAGGTCATCCGTCTGATGAAGGAACTGACCGACAGTTTCGATACCGCTGTGCTGTTCGTCTCCTCCTCACTTCCCATTGCCCGCGAAACCTGCAATCGAATTTTGGTAATGGAGAAAGGCCGCATTGTTGAGGAACAGGAAACCGAAAGGCTGATCGCTACCCCTGCATATGCCTATACGAAGGAGCTTGTCGAACAGACGCCAAAGATCTGGATCGAAAAGACCGAGATGCCGCGTCTCAACGACAAACGTGACGTTGTCTTGAGCCTGCGCGACGCCTCACAGGTCTACAGGGTAAAGAAAAGGACCGGTTTCGGCGGTTTCAACCATGTGCGTGCGGTTCGCAACGTCACCTTCGACGTCCGCCGCGGCGACAGCTTCGCTATTGTCGGTGAATCCGGTTGTGGCAAGTCGACGCTCATGCGGCTTCTGAGCAGGCTGGAGCTGCCGAGCTCCGGCCAGGTCCTGTGCGGCACGGATGACATCGCGATGCTCGGGGGCAAAAACCTTCTCACCTTCCGCAAGAAGCTGCAAATGGTACTGCAGGATCCTTTCGGCTCGCTGCCGCCACGTACATCGGTCGGGAAGATGCTCGAAGGCCCGCTTCGCACGCACGGATGGAAGGACAGCGCCAGGATTCGTGAGCGGGTGCTCAAGGTCATGGGCGAAGTCGGCCTCTCCGCCGATCTCTACGAAGAACTGCCGCTCGGCCTCAGTGCCGGCCAGCGCCAGCGCATCAACGTTGCCCGTGCGCTGGTTCTGGAGCCTGAAATCCTGATCATGGACGAAACGCTTTCTGCTCTCGACCAGACAGAACAGTTCAAGCTTCTCGATCTTTTCCAGAAACTGCAGAAGGAATACGACCTCACCTACATCTTCATCTCCCACGACCTTGCAATGGTTCGCAAGGTCTGCAACCGGGTGGCGGTGATGTATCTCGGCGAGGTCTTCGAACTGGCCGATAACGAGCGGCTGTTCTTCGATCCCGGACATCCTTACACAATGGCGCTGCTCAGTGCGATGCCGACACTTGAAGAACGCCGCTACCAGCCGGAAGACTGCCTTCTGGAAGGTGAACCGCCAAGCCCGATCGATATTCCTCCAGGTTGCAGCTTCAAGTCGCGCTGTCCGCGTGCGATGGAGAGATGCGGCAGCCTGCAGCCCGCTCTTACCTCGCGTGGCAGCCAGGATTTCGCCGCCTGTCATCTCATCCAGCCACTGGCTCTCGATGACGAAACCCGTCAAATGGCTTCGGCCTGAACATGGTTGCGGGCCACCGAAAGGCCGCAACGATCACTACAATCCAGGGTGCATTCATGAGTTTCACCGAACATCGCCTCAAGCTTATCCTCGACATGCTGAAGCAGACCCAGCGCGTCAATGTGAGGGAGCTTGCCGATCATCTGCAGGTCAGCCAGGAGTCGATCCGGCGCGACCTTAAGGAACTTGAGATGCGCGGTTATGCCCGCCGCGTCTATGGCGGCGCGGTCCTCGATCAGCAGGAAAGCGATCAGCCATTTACCGATCGACTGCGCGTCAGCTCCCGCGAGAAAGCCAAGATCGGCGAGGCCGCAGCGTCGCTCGTCGAAGACGGCATGAAGGTCTTCATCGATACGGGCACCACAACGATTGCCTGCCTGAAACATATTGAGACACGCAAAGACTTGACCGTTGTCAGCAATTCGCTGGCGGTCGCCGCCCATTTTTTCAATCTGCCGCAGGCAAGTGTGCGGGTTCTCGGCGGCCGCATGCGCCCCGACTATCAGGCGACATACGGCCATGAGACCGTGGCCGCGCTGAAGGAGCATTTCTTCGATCTCGCGATCATCGCCATCAGCGCCATTCACGCGGAACGCGGGTTCATGGATTTCGGCGAGGACGAGGCGATCCTGCGCCGCGTCGCCAAGGCTCAGGCAAAACGTTCGATCATTGTTGCCGACAGTTCCAAGTTCGGTCGCCTCGGTTCCATCCACACATTCGGCCTCAGCGAAATCGACGCTGTGGTGACCAGCGGCGTCATCGCGCGGGAATTTTCAGATCAATTCAATCAATCCAAAGTGGAAATCATACATGCCTGACGTTCCCTCCTCCTCTGCCCCGATCAATGCCGAGCGGCTCCAGTTGCTTATGGAGACGCTCTCCACTTTTGGCGGAGGCCCCGATGGCTCGATGACCCGCCTGACACTTTCCAGGGAAGACGGCATGGCGCGCGACTGGCTGGGGCGCTGGTTTACCGAAAACGGCTTCGAGCAGGCCGTTGACGCGATCGGCAACCAGTTCGGCAGGATGAAGTTGGCAGGCGCAAATGCGCCCGTCATCATGGTCGGTTCCCATATCGACAGCCAGCCAAACGGCGGTCGTTTCGACGGAGCGCTCGGCGTCATCGCCGCCTGCGAGGCGGTTTTATCCGTCAGCGAACGTCTCAAGGCGGAAGGCAGGTTGTCCGCCTGCAACTTTCAGATCGTCAACTGGACCAATGAGGAGGGCGCCCGTTTCCAGCCGAGCCTGCTCGGCAGCAGCGTGTTTACCGGCGCCATTGAACTCGAATGGGCGCTGGAACGGACAGATGGTGATGGCATTACGGTACGCCAGTCGCTGGACGAGATCGGTTATGCTGGCAAGGAAAAGGTGGAAATTCCCGACGCATTGATTGAGCTGCATATAGAAGGTGACACGACGCTCAGCCGTGCCGGGGAGCGGTTCGGTATCTTCACGCGGTTCTGGGGCGCCACGAAATATCGCCTCGCCTTCCATGGGCGCCAGGCGCATACCGGCGCAACCCCGATGGCAGATCGCAAGGATGCGCTGCTTGCTGCTGCCTATCTGATCGCCGATCTCAAGCAGATCTCGACGGAACACGGCCTCGACCTGCATACGTCGGTTGGCCGCCTGGAAGTCTTCCCCAATTCACCCAATGTCGTGCCGGCCGAAGCCGTGCTGTTCATCGAGCTGCGCTCAGGATCGCCAGACGTTCTGACGGAGGCGGAACGCAAGATGAAGATCAAGATAGAGAAGGCGGCGCTGAAAGCCGGCGTAACCTCAGAGGTCCGCTCCATCGACCGCCGCAAGGCCGGAACGTTCGCGCCGGGTCTGGTGACGCTTGCGGAAAGTGCTGCGGCGCATCTCGGCCAGACCGCCCGCCACCTCGATACGATCGGCGGCCATGATGCCGTTGCCGTCTCCGATGTCTGCCCTGCGGTAGTTCTGGCGGTTCAGAGCCGTGACGGCGTAATCCACCACCCGACCGAATACACCTCGCCTGAAGATCAGGCCCTTGGCGCGCAGATATTGGCGGACATGCTTTACAAGATCGCCTGCGAAGGTTTGAAGGTCGCCGAACTCAGCGAGGCTGCCGAATGAAGAAAACGGGTTCTCCTGAATCACCGATGGAAGCCCGCGCGGAGAAGGCGCTTTCAGTCTTTTCCGCAGTGATTGGCGACACCCCTTCCTATGCGTCCGGGACGGCATCTGTCGCATCGCCGTCCTATCATGCCGTCGAATCCTGTAATTTCGTGGTCGCGCCGGCAGACGGCGAAGCACGTTATTTCCTGCGTCTCTGTGCCGATGAGGTAACCGATCTCGTGGATGCCGAGGCCGCTAATGCTGCGGCAAACCATTTTCATAACCTTGGTCTTTCGCCTCAGCCCCTTGGTTACGATGCCGGGACGCGCAGCACGCTGTTTGCCCGACTTGGTCACGGCTGGCGAGCGGCAAGGATCGACGATCTGATGCAGCCGGCAGGTGTCGTCCGACTGATCGAGATGCAGACGACGATCGCACAGAGTATTTCCACCGGCCGAACATGGTCAGTCTTCGATGGTGTCGATCAGCTCTGGGCGATCGTGACTGCCGGTGACACCAGCCTGCCCGGCGATGCCGAATGGATGCTCTCCTGGATGACGCCGATCCGCGAAGCTGTTTCAGCCGCTGGCATGGACCTGAAACCGGCCCACGGTGATCCGCAGGCTTCGAATGTCATGCTGGGCCCAGACGGATCAATGCAGCTCGTGGACTTCGACATGGCCGCCGACATCGACCCTTATTACCAGCTCGGCGTTCAGATGAACGAACTCTACCAGTTCGAAAGCCAGATGAGGCCGTTGCTGGAAATGCACGACGGCAGTTTCAGCGAAAGAACCTTCAATCGCTGCCGTGTCTATGCTGCGGCAGACGACCTCTACTGGGCCTTGCGCAGCCTCGTGCTGGAGCTTCGTTCGCCGCCGCGGGGTGTCGAATTCCTGAAATATGCCGGCTGGCGTTTCCTGCGTTGCCGGATGCTGCTCGGCCAACCGGACTTCGAAGCCAGACTACGGGCGCTTTAAGCATAACCATAATGACAACGGGCTAGAAACAATAACGGGAACAAGCCTATGAACGAACTGGGAATGGCACGATCCGATGCCGAACGGGCAGTTGAGGCCGCAATCATCCAGGTGACACCCTGGCAAGGTCGGCGACTGCGCTATCGTCCGGTCTCCGGAGGCATCAGTAACACCAATTTCCGCATTGAGGTCGAAGGTGAGGATCGGGCATATTTCCTGAAAATCCCTGGCCGCGGTACCGAGATGTTCATCGACCGCAAGGCCGCAGCCGCAGCAAGCAAGCAGGCCGAGGCGATCGGCGTCGGGCCGAAGACATTCGACTACCTCAATCACCTCGATATCGAAATCGCCGAATTCATCGACGGTCGCCGCGCCTCGACACATAGGGATTTCGCAGACCCGGCAATCCGTAACGAAGCGGTGCGCGTCTACCGGCAGTTTCACGATGCCCCTGCCCTGCCGCTGACGAAAACCGTTTTCGATATGATAGAGGAACATTTTGATCAGGCGCGCCTGCTTGACGGCCACTGGCCGCTCGACCACGACTGGCTCTTCCGGTCCTACAGGCAGGCACGCGCCGCACTTGAGGCTTCCGGGCTTGATCTGGTTCCCTGCTTCAATGATCCGATGCCGGGCAATTTCCTGATCGGCGACGACAAGTCGATCAAGCTTATCGATTTCGAATATGCATCGAACAATGAAAGGCTCTACGATCTGGCGATCTGGAGCGGCGAGATGTTCTATTCGGAGGACACCGACTGCGAGATCATCGAGGAATATTTCGGTTTTTATAACAAGGCGTGTCACGCCCGCTTCATCGTCCACAAGGCGCTGGCCGATATCAAGTGGAGCACCTGGGCGATGGTGCAGAACCGGATTTCGACGCTCGACTTTGATTTCTACAAATACGGGATATGGAAGCATATGCGCGCCCGCTCGATCATCCGCGATCCCCGTTGGCCTCTGTTCCTGAAAGCGCTTTGATGACCATTACCGATATCAGCCCGCAACAGGCTGCGACCTATACCGCCTTCGCCGAAGAGCTTGCCGATGCCGCGCGTCCGCTGGCGCTCTCCTATTTCAGGACCCCGCTCGACGTGGTTTCAAAACTCGACGAAAGCCCGGTGACAATCGCCGACCGGGCAATCGAAAAACGTCTTCGCGAGATGATCGAGGCGCGTTTTCCCGACCATGGCATCTATGGTGAGGAGTTCGGCGTAAAGGAAGGCAATGCCTTTACATGGGTACTGGACCCGATTGACGGCACCAAGAGCTTCATCACCGGTTTCCCGTTGTTCGGTACGCTTGTCTCACTGACTTTTCAGGAAAAGCCATTCTGTGGTCTGATCGATATCCCACCCACCGGCGAACGGTGGCTGGGACGGCCGGCAGAGACATTATTTGCCGGCAAGTCGGCCCGCACCAGCGGCTGCGAAAGCATGTCCAGCGCACGTTTTTATACAACTTCGCCGGACATGTTCGTGGACAGCGAAGCCGAAAGCTTCGAGCGTCTCTCCCTTAAAGCCAGGCTGCGGCGTTTCGGCGGAGACTGCTATATCTATGGTCTGATCGCTTCCGGCCATTGCGACATCGCTCTCGAGACGGGACTTCAACCTTACGACTACATGGCTCTCGTGCCTGTTGTCACGGGTGCCGGCGGATGCATTACCGACTGGCAGGGCAATGCGCTTTCGATACATTCCGACGGACGGGTTCTGGCGTCGGCCACCCGGAGGCTTCACGACGAAGCCCTGGCACTCCTCAACCGGTGACGTGAAAATGCCCTATACAACGACAATCGAGCAGACTGTCTTCCGCTTTGATGACCTGAAAATACTGCTGGCGAAAGCAACGCCGGAACGCTCCGGCGACCAGCTGGCTGGCATTGCGGCGGAAGGCCCGGTCGAGCGCTTGGCAGCCCAGATGGCGCTGGCCGATCTGCCCTTGAAAGCATTTCTCGGCGAGGAGCTCATTTCGTCGGAGGATGACGAAGTTTCCCGACTGATCGCGCAGCAGCACGATCCGGCAGCCTTTTCCGCAGTCTCCTCGCTTACTGTCGGTGAATTCCGCGAATGGCTGCTCAAGCCCGAGACGACGCATGAGCGGCTGGAGGCGGTGACCTGGGGACTGACCCCGGAAATGGTCGCGGCCGTATCGAAGATCATGCGCCTGCAGGACATGATGGCTGTTTCCGCCAAGCGACATGTCGTGACAAGGTTCCGCAACACGATCGGGCTTGCCGGGCGGCTTTCCACCCGCAACCAGCCCAACCACCCGACGGATGACAGCCGCGGCATCATAGCGTCTGCCATCGACGGCCTGCTGATGGGGTCGGGAGATGCCGTGATTGGTGTCAATCCCGCGACCGATGCGACGGATGACTATATCCGCATCGTTTCCTTGCTCGACGAATTGCGGGAAAAGCTTGCGATCCCGACCCAGACCTGTTGCCTTGGCCATATAACGACGGCGATCCAGGCAATCGAACGCGGTGCGCCGGTCGATCTCGTCTTCCAGTCGGTAGCGGGATCGGAAAAGGCCAATCGCGGCTTCGGCGTCGATCTGGCGCTTCTGAAGGAGGCACATGAGGCAGGGCGGTCGCTGGGTCGCGGCATGCCGGGTGCAAACGTCATGTATTTCGAGACTGGGCAGGGCGCGGCGCTTTCGGCCGATGCGCATTTCGGCGTAGACCAGCAGACGATGGAAGCACGGGCCTATGCCGTGGCGCGCGAGTTCGATCCACTGCTCGTCAACACGGTCGTCGGTTTCATCGGGCCGGAATACCTGTTCAACGGCAAGCAGATCATCCGTGCCGGCATCGAGGATCATTTCTGCGGCAAACTCCTGGGCCTGCCGATGGGCGTCGACGTTTGTTATACAAATCACGCCGATGCCGATCAGGAGGATATGGATACGCTGCTTACCCTGCTTTGCGCGGCTAATGTCAACTTCGTCATCACTGTTCCTGGTGCCGACGATATCATGCTGAATTATCAGTCGCTGTCGCATCACGATGCCGTCTATTGCCGCGAGACGCTGAAGCGGCCACCCGCACCAGAGTTCGAGAAATGGCTTTTCGAAATCGGCCTGACCGATCGCAATGGCGCGCTGGTCGGCGAGCCTGTCGCCCTTTCCAATTATGTCCGCAACAGCGCATTGATCGGAGCCTGACATGGTAAAGGTGCCAGAATCCACTGCTGCCGGAAAAAACCTGACCATCAAGGACATGACCGATGCGCGTGTTTCGCTCGGCCGTCATGGCGCAGGTCTTCCGACACGCGCGCAACTCGCTTTCCTTCTCGACCACGCGCGGGCCCGAGAAGCGGTCTGGACGAGCGTCGACCGGCCCTCACTGGCGGACAGACTCGATCGTCTTGGCCTTTCGGCTGTGAATGTCGAGAGCATGGCAAGTGACCGCAGCATCTATGTGCGGCGGCCGGATCTCGGACGGCAGCTTGAGGCGGAATCCGCCACACGGCTGAAACATGAGAGAACGATCAATGGTTATGATGTCGCGATTGTCGTTGCGGATGGCCTGTCATCCAGCGCAGTCGATCTCAATGCGGTGCCGCTGATCGAGGCGCTTGTTCCGAAGCTCTCGTCCCTGAACCTGACGGCTGCACCAATCGTGCTGGCAAGCCAGGCGCGCGTCGCACTCGGCGATCCTGCCGGTGAGGCATTAGGTGCAAAACTGACGATCGTGCTTGTCGGCGAACGTCCGGGGCTTTCAGCCGCCGACAGCCTCGGTGCTTACATCACTTACGGTCCAAAGTCGGGAAACCTGGATTCCAGCCGCAATTGTGTCTCCAATATCAGGGATGGTGGTTTACCGGTCTACGAAGCTGCCGAGATCATTGCCGCGCTGACCAGGGATATGATGAGGACCCGCGTCAGTGGCGTGGCGCTCAAGGCTGCCATGGTGGAGTTTCTCAAAAACCATGACAGTTCGCCTCCACCTAAAGTCTTCGGGGTACGAAACCTTATTGAACCTATTGGCTCCTAAGGATTGCATATCCCGAGGGATCGTAGTTTGGGTGGTCTATCATGCCGCCGCGCTCGTTGCGGCGCAGAGTTTCATCTTAACTTTCTATCATCGCAGCCGCCCAATGCTTTATTAAAAACTCTTATTACTGGCGACCGCAGCGGCTTATTGCGGACGGTAGCGTAGGCCGATATCTTTCGAGGGGACCGAACCAGACACGCTCTTGCGAGACGCAGATCCCGGAATCAGGCCGATTCAACAAGTTTCGGTCGTCGTCGTAGTAGTAGTGTGGCATGCAGAAGCGGGAGAACGGCGGCGAAGGCCTCATCTTGACGGATTACTCGCTACGATTGTTCGCCGATTGCGTGTGAAAAAGCCGGCGGCGATTCGGCGGCCCTTGCAAAGGCAGCGATTGGGTGGAAACCGGTAAGGCTTCTTTTGGGAAGGAAAGCACCGAAAGCTTCCATCGGTGAGTGTCGTTGCCCCCGGAAGCGATGGAGTTCTGGTATCTGTCCTATCGCGCCTCCTGGCAGCCGCGGCTATTTCGGCTTCGCCGCACCATAGCGCAGTCCATCCAGCAACAGCATGAGCATTCGTTCGGTATGGGCCGGCCCATCTTCCCCCGAGGCCACGGCGAGGTTTCCGATCGCGCGCAGCAGATCGTAGGGTGCAACGTCAGCTCGAACTTCTCCCGCACCGGCAGCGGCACTCAGCAGCGTCGACAGAGCAGGTTCAAATCGGCTTCGGAAATAGTCCGGTAAGGTGGCGAATGCCGGATCGCCGGAATGGAGCGCGGCGGCCAACCCTTGCTTGGTGGCCAGGAAGCGCGTGTAGAGCTTCAGCCAGGCTGCCAGCGCATCGGCTGGCCCGTGCTCAGCGGCAAGCGGCGCTGCCGCATCGGCGCAGGCATCAACTTCGCGACGGAACACCGCTGCCACCAGGTCAGCACGGGTCGGGAAACGGCGGTAGAGTGTACCCAGCCCAACGCCCGCTTGTGTCGCGATCTCCCGGATGGGAGCATCCACCCCCGAACGGGCGAACACGATCTTGGCGGCTTCCAAAACTGCTTCCTCGTTCCTGCGAGCATCGGCACGCATTCGCGGTGCGAGCGCTTCGGCATCGCCAGGAGCCGGTGACGCGGCCTCGACTGCATTCCGAAATTTGGTTGACAACATTTTCCGCGATCCTCCTTGTTAAGTGGATCATTGATCCGTATTTATAGTATAACGGATCAATGATCCGCTTGCCAGTTCGGAGGTTTGCAGTCCCATGTCCAGCTCGTTCGCTGAAGCCTGCGCGCATGCCGCCGGCTTACCCTCCATTGTCTCCACCGCTCCCATTGCCTTGCCGTCCCCGGGGCGGGGCGTTGACCTGTACGTCCGGGTTTCCGCGCCGGTTGCAGGCGACGTGCTACCCGTCATCATCTTCTCACACGGCAACGGCCAGTCGCTTCACGCTTATGGCCCCCTCGCTGATTATTGGGCGACGCACGGCTTTGTTGTGATCCAGCCAACGCATTTGGACTCATCGAGACGAAGTAGGCCGCCGGACGCGCCTGTTCCGGCTCCTCGTAACGCGCGCCCAGCCATATCCACGGTCGCGCTATACCATCACCACAAACAGGAGTTTCACATGAACACGATCCTCATCACCGGCAGCTCGTCCGGCTTCGGACTTGAGACTGCCCGCTATTTCCTCGATCGCGACTGGACTGTCATTGCCACAATGCGCACGCCTCGTAGGGATCTGTTGCCCGCATCCGAACGGCTGCGCGTCGTTGCACTCGATGTAACCGACGCTGCCAACATCACTCGTGTTCTGGATGAAACAGGGCCGATCGACGCCCTCGTCAACAATGCCGGTGCCGGCCTGATGGGTGCTCTGGAAGGCGTGCCGATGGACGCAACACGCCAGCTTTTCGAGCTGAACACGTTCGGTACCATGGCGATGTCGCAAGCGGCAATGCCCGGCTTCCGCGCGCGTGAAACGGGCGTGATCGTCAATGTGTCGTCCGCCGTGACGCTCAAGCCGCTGCCAATGTTGTCCGCCTATACGGCCAGCAAGGCGGCCGTGGAGGCATTCAGCGAAAACCTCGCGTTGGAGGTGGAGCCGTTCGGGGTACGCGTGCGCCTGGTCATCCCCGGTCGAGCGCCGGAAACGTCTTTCAGCGCGACCGCCCGTGCCCGCTCGCAGAACGGCATACCCGAGGCCTATGCCGACTGGGCGAAACAGGTGTTCGTAGCAACGCCGCCTCAGCCGGCCGAAATCACCACTGCGGGCGACGTGGCAAAAGCGGTCTGGCAGGCAGTAACCGATGTGTCTTCTCCGTTTCGCATCCTGGCCGGCGCGGATGCCATAAAGCTTGCCGCACAGGTCGCATAACGGCTCACTTCTGCCTCTTCACCGGCCGGATCGTTCGATGAGATCCGGTCGTACCGCCCGGAAGAGTCCAATGAGCTGATGCGCTCCGTCATCCCAATTTCACCAGCTCCTAAGAGACACTGAGCGATGACGGGTGGCTGGATTCCTCGATCCATGACGCGGGGGCCGATCGACGGAAACCGTGTTGGGCGAGTTAAATGCCGCTAGATGCGCCGGGAGGAACGGAGAGTATCGTGAGATCACCACCGACATTTGCAGTGACGGTGTCTCCATAAACCACCGCACCACCGAGACGCGTATCGTTTCCTGGCGCCAGAGTGATATCACCGGTTCCGTTGACGTGACTGTTGACCTGCGTGGTCCCATCACCGCTAGACCTGCCGGCCGATACATTAGCGCCACCCGTTAGTCTGGCGGAAACGCCGAAGCTTGCGCCTCCCGATGTTCTGCTTGTCGATGAACTGTTCGTCGCCTGGGCGCTTTCTCGAATGATATCCTTATCGGACTTGAGCATAATATCGCCGGCTTTGTCGTTGTCGGAAATGTTGATTTTTCCGTCTGAATCCTGCAGCGATTTGCGCCCCCTGACTCGTCAGACCCGCGCTTCTCTCCGGGATCGGCGCCTAATTCCGGTGGAACCTGTTTGTCTCGACGCATGCCTTCATGTCCTTGCGGCGAAACCAGATGGCACGTCCGCATCTGAGCGGTGCGTTTCCCGCGGTGAAGACGATCTGTTCGTCGGCCCGCATGCACAGAACTTCGTGTGGCTGGATGAGCGGTCGGGAAGCGAGCTGTTTCGAGCGTGTTCGCGACGACCCCTTTGCCTGGAAACTGCGGCTGACCTGGTCGATCTCGACTGTGGTCATACCACAGCGTCGGGCGATGTAATCGGCGGTCTCGGGATCGTTGATCGCGGCAAATGAAATCCAACTGGCACTCTCGAACCACTTGCTCGTTGCGTCGCGTCCACCATAGGTCTCACGCATCTGGCCAATCGACTGATAGATCATCGTGAGCGTGATCCCGTATTTGCGACCAGCGTCGCGCGCGGTCTCGATGATCCGCATGTAGCCGAGGCGGGCGACCTCATCGAGCAGAAACAGCGCGCGCCCCTCTATCTGGCCGTCGCGATTGTAGATCGCGTTGAGAAACGAACCGATGATGACACGGGCAAGACCCGAATGGGTTTCCAATGTCTTGAGGTCGATATTGATGAAGACGTCCGTGTTCCCTGCCGCGATGTCGCTGGTCGAAAATTTCCGTCCCGACACGAGTGCTGCGTAGTTTGGATAGGAAAGCCAGTGTGTCTCCTTGACCGCATTGGCATAGACGCCGGAGAAGGTTTCCGGCGTCATGTTGACGAAGGCTGCGACATTTTCCTTCACGAACTCCGAACCCGAATTGTCGTAGATGTCCTGCAGCCGCTTGCGCAATGTCGGCTCGGGCTCGGAGAGGTTCATGCGCACCTGCCGAAGCGTCTGGTCCTTCTCATCCGTGTGACCGGACAGGCAGACATCGGCGATCAGCGCTGTCAGCAGCTGCAGCGCCGAGGCGCGAAAGAAATCGTCACGGACGCCGCGCGCGCCGCCGCTATCGCTCATGATCCATGAGGCGACGGAGGCAATATCCTCTTCCTTCGTTCCTCCGAAACGCCCGACCCAGTCCAGGGCGTTAAAGCCGATGTCCGGCTTCTTCGGATCGAGAACGAACGCGTCCCTTCCCGCTCGGCCGCGATGGGCGCAGACCATCGGCGCGACCTCGTTCGATGGATCCAGGACGATCAGCGTGCTGCCCCATGTCAGCGCCGTCGGGATCGTCACCGACGTCGTTTTAAAGCCGCCGGAGCCGGCAAAGACAATCCCGTGCGATGAGCCGAACGAGCCATCGAAGCACAGCAAGGGCGACTTGCCACCGGCGCCCCATGTCTTTGCACTGTCGGCTCGAAACGCTCGGGCACCCACACTGTCTTTGTCGACGCGATAGCGCTCGCCGATGACGATACCGCCAGTCTTCGCAAACAACGTCGCGGCTTCCGTCAGTTTCATCCAATCCGCTTCACCGTAGAGCGCTCGTCTGCCGTGGATGCGCTTCGGCTCCGCGCTTGCGAATGCCGCATTTCCGATGAACGCCACGCGGAGTGCGAAGCAGGCACATAAGAGCACTGCACTCGCTCCGATCGACGTTGCCGGATCGAGAAGGGCCAAGACTGTCTTGTCGGCGGGTGCAGTCTTCATGAAAGAGGACAGGCGCGTTGTTTCGCGGACTGCTGCGACTGCGAGCGTCCCGCTCGATCCCGCGACGACACCCCACCCCGCCTGCCTGATGTTGATTGAGCCGACACTCGCGAACAGGAACAAGATACCGACCGCCGCACTGGCAAGATAGGGCAAGGCGATACCCGCCCGCCCCCATACCAGTCGTGCGGCCCCAGTCTTGCCGAAACTGGAGAGCCACTGTTCGATCCCTGTCATTCCGATGATGACCAGGATCATCAACGCCGCTGGCACGACGACGAGCGCAATCCTACTGATCGTCATTGCCGAAGGCCTCCACGCCGATCACCATGAGCCTGGAGCGCTCGGGTTCGTCACCCTTGATGCGACGCGCTGTCTCCATCAAAGCGCCCAGCAGCAGGCGTGTCCGGAGTGGTCTGCGCCTGTCTGCTGCTGTCGCGGACATCCTTTCCCCCTCCGGTCGTAGCGCCCTGCCCTCCGCGAAACCGTCTGACCACATCCGCAAAGGCAGCCTGCAGTTCCCCTTCCCCGATTTCGATCTCTCCAAGTCCGGCCTTGAGCACGACCCTGCCAATCCACTCGACCTCCCGGTCTCGGCTAGTTTGAACTGCTCCTGCAGCCTAGCGATTTCGTCGCGGATTTTGGAGGATGATTTCTTCATGTCCGATCGTCTCCTGGGTGAGAAAGCTTGTCTTTCGAAGCCATTTTTCCGGAGCGGAGTACGGAATGCACTACTGTAAATCCTACAATCGCCAAGGGCATTGCTTTTGTCATCGGCCGCGCCGGCGCCGGCAAGACGGCAATGATGAAGGCTGCCCGTGAAGCGTGGGAAACGGCCGGCTATCGTGTGGTCAGCGGAGCGTTGGCTGGCAAAGCTGCCGAAGGTTTGCAGAAGGAAGCTGGCATCGCTTCGCGCGCACTGTCGTCGTGGGAGCTTCGCTGGAACCAAGGGCGCAACCAGCTCGACGACAAGACTACTTCGTGCTCGATGAGGCTGGCATGGTCTCGTCCCAGCAGATGGCGTTGTTCATCGAAATGATGACGAAGGCTGGGGCAAAACTGGTTCTGGTCGGCGATCCGGAGCAGCTTCAGCCGATTGAAGCCGGAGCCGCCTTCCGGCCGATCGCCGATCGGATCGGCTATGCCGAACTCGAGACGATCTATCGTCAGCGCCAGCAATGGATACGCACGCGTCGCTCGATCTGGTCGAAGCGCCTCAGATGCTTTTTCATTCTGCAATCTACATTAAAGCGCTCGGCGCGGCCCCTGAACCGGTCGAGCTGCAGCGCTATCAGGAATGGAGGTTTTCGCGCATCCACTCTTCAGCAGTCGTGACATTGATGCCATTTCGCTCGTTGAAGCTGCCGCGCTTCGGCCATGCCACACCTTTGCCTTCAGCAAAGACCGCCCGATATTTCTTGATGTGGTTGTCGGGGTCCTGTGCAAGTTCCGACTTGAGCTGTGGAACTGTCCATTCCGCTTTCGTAAATGGACGCCCAAGCACCCTCTGAAGCTTGTCGGCAACCTCGCCATAGGTCACCGTGTCACCGGCAAGGTAGACGATCTCGTTGCGGATCGTCGGTTGAGCAAAGACCACCTCTGCGGTCAAGGCACCGATATCGTCAGGGGTCGTCAGCGTGACTTCCGTATCCAGGCTGCCCAGTGCATTGACCAGGTTCTTTTCGAGATCGACGACGTCAAATATCGGTTCGAACAAAAAGCTCGTGAACATTCCCGTGGAAATCACCACCCAGTCCGTTTTGTCCTGTCCACGCAGGAGGTCACGCACGTCGATCTGCGCGTCGAACAGGTCCTGAGGGCTGCCACGACCGATGACGTCGAAATCGACGCCGAACTGCCATGGAAAATACCGTTTTAGGTTGGCTTCGAGCGCAGCTCTGGCGAGTTTCATTGGTGTGTTTCGACCAGCGGAAAAGCCTGCACATCCGATCAGCGTATCATAAGGCGCAAAGATCGCTGCCAGCTCGCTTGTCGAAGCGGCAAGGATATCGCCGGTAACGACCTCTATCCCCAGTTCGCGTATTTCGGAGACATCGCGCTGTTTTACCGGGTCGTTGGATTCGACTGTCGCCGCTCGTAACAGGACGCTGATCATTGTCCCTTCGTAGTTTTTGGCTTTACGCGCTAGATTGCGGAGAACCGGCATGCCAAGTTCTCCGGCGCCAATGACCAGAATCGACTGTGCTTTTACTGTTTGCGAAGAGTTCATTTTGGAAATCCTTCTTACTCTCATCGTTGATGTGACCGGGTAACTGGCATATTTCAAAAGCGGTCGTAAGAAGGTACACGCGTGATACCGGAGGGCAGGACACTGACCAGAGATGAAATCCTGAGCTATTCTCAAGCGGTCTGCGATGGTCTTCGCGAGGACGAGGACGGCGTAAGACGCGAAGTTCTCACCCATGCAGGAAACAGATGGTCGCTGGGTGTTATCCATACGTTGGGTGTGTATGGCAGACTACGCCATGCCGATATTGGCCGTAGAATGCACGGCGTTACCCAGAGGATGCTGACACGCACCCTCCGCCAGCTTGAGAGAGATGGGCTGGTCACACGCTATGATCTTTCGGAAATGCCGCCACGCGTGGAATACGAGCTTACCGAACTGGGAATGGGGTTGCTGATCCGGATGATTCCGCTTTGGACATGGGTGGTTGAAAATTCGGATCAGTTTCGAAATTCGCGTAACGATTACGATTCCCGACCGCATGAGAAACCGTCGTGGCAGACATTTTGAGACGTGCGTCAATTGCCCTTGGGCATGGATGAGACCGACTGCGTTCCTGTGTTCATTGGTTGACGTTCCGAAATTGTTTCATTGCCAAACGACCGAAACAGGTCCACTCTGGTTACTCCAGCAGCCATATCACGGGCGCTGCTGTTTAAGGGTTGAAGACCCTGGCCCCGACGAAGGAGGACGCCATGTCTTCCATATTTCACCATCCGACGAAACACGATCTCGCAACTCTGGCGGGCTATGCCTTGTCTGCGGCAAGCCTTGCGCTGATCGTTTACATCCTCATCGGAACGTAGTTGCGATACCGGCTGTAAATGCGCCGGTTACAACGTAACGGAAAGCAGTGATCCACATGATCGAAAGAATCACAGAGACCGAAATCACATTCACGCATCCATTTCGTCTGGAAGCCCTTTCGGAACTCTTGGGAGCGGGCACATATCGCCTGGTCGTAGACGAGGAGTTGATAGAAGGCTTGAGCTTCACGGCATATCGCCGGGTGGCAACTCACCTTGAGATTCCCGCGATTTCCATCGCGGTGGCCCGACGCCAGTTCCTTCAGGTATCATCAACCGAGATAGATGAGGCATTGGCTCTCGATGACGCAAACGCAGAGGTCAGTCCGCGTGCCGTTCAGTAATTACGCCATGGTCGAGCATTGCCATCGTATTCTGAATTGGGGCAGCAAAGGCCGTGTTGTCGAAAACGCACCAGGGTTCGGCGGAAAGACGTTTTTTTGAAAGAGCGGATTTCGTCCGCGCTGTAGTCGGAATAGTAAATTCTGGGCGCGCCGTGCAGCCGGAGATATTGGGGCGGCTCGGAAAAATCACCCACGGACCAGACCCGTGCCGGATCGGCCAGAACGCGATCAATGGCGTGACGGCTTAAAACCTCTTCCGCCTGCTGCGTGGCCCAACTCGTGTGGCATGGTTCGAGCACGAGCATGCCTGAAAAAAACTCACGCATGGCTTTGAACGCGGCGCTGCTTCATGGACATCGAACTCAAGAGTGGACGGCGACTGGCACAATAATGGCCCAAGCTTGCCGTTCAGCGCCGGGAGTTCTTCCACAAATGTCTTGAAGAGTTGTCCGATGGCTCGCAACCGATGCTCCTGCGTTATTTCGCGGGGCAGTTTCACAGCAGAGCGGAAGTCATCCGGCACCGCACTTGTCCAGCACTCGAACGTCGTCGTCCTATTGCGGCGATAGAAAGTGGAATTGATCTCGACGCCGTTGAACACGGCGGCATAACGGCTGAGCCCACTTCCCGTTTCGGGAAAAACGGTACGCGACGGTCTTTGGAATCCATCATCCAGCTGTTGCGATAACAGGCACTTTCCTCCGCCCTTGTGGATCTGAAAAAGAAGGCCGGCGCATGACCTTCGGCGCCGCCTGCGCGGGCTCAGGCACTCATACGCTCTTCAACAACCCGCCAGTTGACCAGTTTCTCGAGCACCGAACGGATATGCTCTGCCTTGCGATTTTCATAATCGACGTAATATGCGTGTTCCCAGATATCGATACCGAGATAAGCGGGGCGGCCGACAGCGACCGGGTTGTTACCGTCCTCGTATCCGATAAGCGCAAGCTTGTTATCGTCGTCGCGCGTCAGCCAGACCCAGCCTGTACCAAATACCGTATCGGAAACATCGACTGCCCGCTTGATGAGGCCATCATAATCGCCGAAAGTCTCGTTTATCCGGGCGCCAAGATCACCCTCCGGCCGGTTCGGCCCGCCTGGAACGAATTGATCCCAATAGGCGACGTGGTTCCAGGCCTGGGCGGCGTTGTTGAAGATTTTGATATCTTCCGCCGCTTCGGATTTAGCGGCCTCTTTGACGATCTCGACTAACTCCATGTCGGCGTAACGGGTGCCGGCGGCCAGTGTGTTGAGCTTGTCATAATAGGCTTTATGGTGCTTTCCGTAATGCAAACTTACCGTTTTCTCCGAAATGACGGGCGCCAGATCGGCCTGCGCGAACGGAAGGGCCGGCTGCGTCAAAGGCAGGGCGGCATGTGCGACATGCGGACGGGGAAAGACGGTTGCGACAGCGGTAACCGCACCGGCTGCGAGGATGGTGCGTCTGGTGATATGCATGATTTTCTCCTTTGAATGACGGGTTCGTGGACTAACCCACAACTTCGCCTCAGGTTTCCTCACGCTTATTTGAAACGAGCCGCATATGAAAAAGGCCCTCCCGGTTGAGAGAGGGCCCCAGCACTAACTACCAACGATAATCGCGGCGGTCTCGCCATTCGCGCTGTTCGCGCCAGTCTCTGCGCTCCCGCCATTCTCTGCGAGCCTGACGATCACGCCACTCCCTGCGGCCTTCCCAATGATCACGCCTGTCCCAGCCGCGCTCATATCTCGGCGGTCCATTGGGCCGGCAATATCCGCGCGGCGATAGATGAAAGCCGCGTCCGCAGGCATAGTCCACGCTATGAATGTTGGATGCCAGGGGCGTGGACGGTTGACCGACAGGCATGGCGTTCGCGCCGCTGCCGAACAGGGCACCGAGAATTATTCCAGCGCTTAAAATCATCTTACGCATTTCATCTCCCTCCTTTTGGGATGGAGGGATTTAGCGCCCTGGCCGGTGAATTGCAGCTGAATGAACCTTGGTGTTTTCGTGGCAATGCTGCCCAATTATGGCCCAGATCCGTGACGTCCCGATCCAGACCGCCCCACCAGAAGTTTGCGCCCGATAAAGCCTTTCAACGGGTACGCTTCGCAACGGAGGGGACGTCATTCGGCTTGCGCCCCCGTAGTGCGGGTTTGGCAGGAACGGTCTTGCCATGCTCTTCCCACCAGACGCTCAAAGCCTCCATCGTCGGCCCAAGGCCACGCGCCTTTTGTGTCATCTCATATTCGACACGTGGCGGCACCTCAGCAAACACGGTGCGCGAGACCAGGCCGTCCGCCTCCAGCTCGCGAAGCTGCGCCGATAACATGTGCTGCGTGATGCCCGGAATAGCCTTGCGCAACTCCCCGAAGCGGTAAATCCGCTGGTGCAGCAGCCACATGATTTCCAGCTTCCATTTTCCCGACAGCATCGCAAAGGCGCGGCGCATCTCGTTCTGCATCGTGAAATCGTTCTCGGTCATTAGTCAGGTTTTCCATACTTAGTGATCGAAATTCATCCTACTTGCGAAAATTCATCATAAGCTACAATTTCAATACAAGCTCTTGGCCGCCGGTGCAACGCAGCACCCGAAAAGAGCCCGGCTTTCGCCCAGTCCCGCCACCACGGTTCGACGATCAAGGATATCTCATGACCGCGATTTACACATACTGGATCAGCACGGCGCTCCTGTCGCTGCTGTATCTGTCATCCGCCCTCCTATACGTAACCAAGCCGGAATTCGTGCGAAAGGTCCAGGCCGACCTTGGCTATCACGCCGCCAATCTGGTGCCGTTCATGATCGCGGTGAAGGTCTTCGGACCGCTGGCGATCCTGTCACGGATCAACGTGCCGCTCAGCGATCTCGCCTATGCGGGCATGTTTTACCACCTGATCCTGTCGGGACTGGCCCATCTCGGTGCGCGCAGTCTGAAAGGTGCGGCGCCCGCAGCCATCGGCCTTTTGTTTCTGGCCGCATCCTTCGCAACACAGAATGACGCGCGCGACGTGCCGTCGCCCTATGCGCTCGAAGCAATGACGTATCGATAAACCGAAAAATGGAGATGAACATGAAAAGACTTGAGGGCAAGGTTGCCATCATCACTGGCGCCGGCCGCGGAATTGGTCGCGCCACGGCCAGGCTCTTTGCGGCGGAGGGCGCAAAAGTTGCGGTTCTGTCGCTCACTCCCGCCAATGTGGAAGCCGTCGTGGCCGACATCGAGGCAGCGGGCGGAACCGCGCTGGGCATTGCGACCGACGTCAGCAAGACCGATCAGATCAGGGTAGCGATCGACAGGGTCGCCGCAACCTGGGGCGGCATCGATATTCTCGTAAACAACGCCTTCGACCCCTCGGTGGTGCAGTCTTCGGTGCTCGATCTGTCGATCGATCAGCTGCAACGCAACTTCGATATGGGCCCTATCGCCTTCCTGCGGATGATGCAGGCGGCGTATCCGTATCTGAGGGCCAGTGGAGAGGGCCGCGTCATCAATTTCGGCTCGCTGGCCGGCATTACCGGCCTGTCGCCCTACGCCCCCTACAATATGGCGAAAGAGGCAATCCGGGCGCTGACCCGTAGCGCGGCCCGCGAATGGGGCATCGACAAGATCACGGTCAACAACCTCCTGCCGGTTGCCGATACCTGGGGCGCTGCCGAAGCCAACATGCCGGCGCCCGACAATGCGCTTGCCCGGTTCGGCTCGCCCGAAGAGGACATCGCGCCCGTCGCGCTGTTCCTCGCCAGCAGGGATTCCCGGTTCATCACCGGTTACAGCCTCACGCCCGATGGCGGAATGATTATCGACGCCGCGCGTTAATATGGCGAAGGATTGCCGCCCTTCCACTGCACCCGGCGGATAAAAGAGGCTATCCGCCGGGCGAAACAGGAGCAACTCCCGATCTGAAAACGCCCTATTCGGCGGCCATTGCGGGTAGTGGCTCCAGAGGTTCAACCATGTCCTCGTGGCCGTTTCCCGCCGTTGGCTTGATCCGGAACCACACCGCGTAGAGGGCTGGAAGGAACAGCAGGATCATCACGGTACCCGCCGCCGTACCACCGATCAGCGTATAGGCCATCGATCCCCAGAATACAGAGTGGGTCAGGGGTATGAAGGCGAGGACGGCAGCAAGTGCCGTCAGAATGACGGGACGCGTCCGTTGCACCGTGGCTTCGATGACTGCGTTATAGTCATCAAGTCCGGCAGCCTGGTTTTCCTTGATCTGCTCCGTCAGGATCAGCGTGTTGCGCATCAGGATACCCGCCAGTCCGATCAGGCCGAGAATGGCGTTGAAGCCAAAGGGCTGATTGAAGAGAAGCAATGTCGGCACTACCCCGGCAAGGCCAAGCGGCGCCGTCAGCATAACCATCGTCATCGTCGACAGACTGCGAACCTGCAGGATGATGACGATCAACATCGCCGCAATCATCAGCGGGAAGACCTGGACCAGCGCGACATTGGCCTTGAGCGACTCCTCGATGTTTCCGCCCATCTCAATGCGGTATCCGACCGGCAGCGATGCGATGAGCGGTTGCAGCGCCTTCATGACCTGCTGCGAGACCTCCGGCGGCTGCGTCGCCTCGTTGATATCGGAGCGGATCGTGATTACCGGCGTGCGGTCGCGGCGTTTCAGGATCGGCTCCTCGAACCGGATCTCGGAATGGCCGATCTGATCGAGCGGCACCTGCCGGCCATCCCGGCTCATCAGCGAAAAATCGCCCAGCCTTGATGGATCGAGCCGGTTGTCGCCGGCGCTGCGCGCGACCACGGGAACGTTACGGATGTTGTCGCGCACCTGCGTCACCGGAATGCCGCTCAGCAGCAATTGCATCTGCTGGGCTGCTTCGGAAGAGGAAAGGCCAATAAGATTGAGGCGATCCTGATCCGGAACGAAACGCAATACCGGCGTTCGGTTGCCCCAGTCCCGGTTAGCCTGGCGGACATCGGGCACAGTTTTCATAATGGCCAGCGCCTGCTCGGATATTCTGTAGAGTTCGTCCTGATCCGGTCCCATGATCCGGAACTCGACCGGGAACGGCGTGTAAGGTCCGAATACCAGCTGCGTCACACGCACGGACGCCTCAGGAACGAGGCCCTCCGATATGGCGGCGCGAAGGCGGTGCTTCAGTTCTTCTCTTGCATGGGCATCGGGCGTCAGCACGACGACCTTGGCGAAGGCGGGGTCGGGCAATTCGGGCGCCATGGCGAAGAAGAAGCGGGGAGCGCCCTGCCCTACATAGCTGGTGACTATTTTTGTTTCCGGCTGGGTTTGCAGCCAGTCTTCGACTTTCTTCACCGCAGCCGTCGTCGCTTCGATACTCGTGCCTTCCGGCATGCGGACTTCCACCAGCACCTCCGGGCGATCCGATGTCGGGAAGAACTGTTGCTTCACGCCGCCCATGCCGACGACCGAGGCGGCCATCATGATAGCGACCACCGCGCAGGTGACGAATTTATGGCGTACCGCAAACTTGATGATGGAACGCAGACGACGATAGTTGGGCGTATCATAGATGGCATGGTGCCCGCCTTCGACCGGCTTGATGTCAGGCAGCATCTTTACCCCCAGATAGGGGGTAAACGTCACAGCGACGATCCAGGACACGATCAGGGCAAAGCCTACCACCCAGAAGATGTTGCCGGCATATTCGCCAGCCGTTGATTTGGCAAAACCGACCGGCATCAGCCCGATGATCGTGACGAGGGTTCCCGACAGCATCGGTGCCGCCGTATGGCTCCAGGCATAGGCGGCCGCCTTGATGCGGTCCATGCCCTCTTCCATCTTCACCACCATCACCTCAATGGCAATGATGGCGTCGTCCACGAGAAGCCCCAACGCAAGGATCAAAGCGCCGAGCGTGATACGGTCGAAGAACCGGCCGGTTTCCAGCATGATCAGGAAGACGACGGCGAGCGTCAGCGGCACGGCGAGCGCGACAACGATGCCGACCCGCCAGCCGAGTGCGACCAGACTGACGAACAGAACTACACCAAGTGCCATTGCGAATTTGAGCATGAATTCACCGACAGCCTCATCGATGTTGACGGCCTGATCGCTGACTTTGGTCAGTGTCATCCCCAGAGGCAGCGTCTGCGCGATCGCGGCGGAGCGCGTTTCCAGCGCCTTGCCGAGTTCGAGACCGTTCCAGCCCTGCTGCATCACCGCGCCCAGCATGATCGTAGGCTCACCCTCATGACGGATGATATAGGTCGCTGGATCCTGATAGCCGCGTCGCACATCTGCGAGATCGGAGAGCTTCAAAGTCCGGCCAGCAGCCACGATCGGCGTATCGGAAATCGCTTGCACACTATTGTAGGCACCGTCGAACCGAATGAAGACCTGTGGTCCCCGCGTGTCGATAGAGCCGGCCGGGGTAACTGTATTCTGCCTCTGTAGAGCAGCAGCGACGTCTTGCGCAGATATGCCGAGTGTCGCGAGTTTTGCATAAGAAAACTCAACGAAAATCTGTTCGGGTCGCTCCCCGACGATGTTGATTTTCTTGACGCCCGGAACGTGCAGGAGGTCCTGGCGGATCACCTCCGCCTGCCGCACGAGGTCGCGCATCGGCATTCCCTTGGCCTTCAGCGCATAAAGCCCGAAGCTGACATCGGAATATTCATCGTTGACGAACGGCCCGATGACCCCCGGCGGGAGATTTCGGGCTTCATCCCCGAGCTTCTTGCGGGCCTGATAGAATTCTTCCGCGACGGCACTGGCCGGCGTGTTATCCTTCAGCGTGACCGTGAGGAAGGCATATCCCGGCCGCGTCGTGGTTTCGACCCGGTCATACCAGGTGAGTTCCTGGATGCGCTTCTCAAGCGGCTCGGCGACGAGATCCTGCATTTCCCGTGCAGTGGCACCAGGCCAGACCGATGTGACCGTCAGGGTCTTGATGGTGAAGGATGGATCTTCGGCGCGTCCCAGCTTGACGAAGGCGTAGGCACCGGCTGCGGCCAGCAGCACAATAAAGAACAGGGTGATGGCGCGTTCGCGAACGGCAATGGCGGAAAGATTGAAGTTCATTACTTCGTCACCTTTTGCTGCGAGGCAATCCTGACGGCCGCGCCATCGGCGAGGAGATGCGCGCCCAGTGCTACAACCTGCTCCCCAGTTCCAATTCCCGTGACGAATGCCGTCTCCTCGCCAATTTGCTGAACTTTGACCGGGGTGAACTTCACCGTTGATGTGGTGCCGTTGACGACCCACACGCCTGTTCGATTTCCGTCGTCCAGAATTGCGCCGACGGGTACGGCGACTTCCGACTGGCGGTCAGCATCAAGAATTCTAATCGTCACTGTCGAGCCAAGCGGGGCGGAAGCCGCATCGCCGTCAAGAACATAACGCGCCTCGTAGGTACGGGTTTGCGGATCGGCGGAATCCGAGATTTGCCTAAGTTTGGCCTTGCCGCTGAGACTTCCGCCACCGTAGACATTGGCCTGCGCTTCCGATCCGATCTCCGGCCGGAAAGTTTCCGGCAGCCAGACAACAGCCTCACGCGGGCCGGCCTGTGCCAGCTGCACGACGGTCTGGCCAGCGGCCACGACCTGTCCGGAATCTCCAAGGGTATTGACGACTGTTCCGTCGGAGTCAGCGAGAAGAGTTGTGTAGTTTGCTGCGTTTTCAGCAACCTCCGCATCCGCTTCGGCAGCAGCAAGCTGTGCTGTTGCCGTATCCAGAGCTGCCTTTGCCTGCTCGTAACGCTGCGGAGTGGCGGCGAGCCCATTTTTCACCAGAGCGGCATATCGTTTCTCGTCGGCCTGCGCCTGTATCAGGACGGCGCGCGCCGCCGTAACCGTATTGCGTTTCGCCGTCAGCGCGAGCTGGAGATCGGTTTCATCGATACGCATCAGGGCCTGCCCCTGCCTCACCTGCTGACCGACATCGACCAGCCGCTCAACGATTTTGCCCGGAACCCGAAAGCCGAGATTGCTCTGCACCCGCGACGCCACCGTGCCGGTGAACGAGCGTTCCGCCGTTTCAGTCTTCTTCGCCTGCGCCACCCGCACCAGCGGCGAAACAGTTCGCGGATCTTTAGCCTCCGCTTCGGGTTTGGGCATTTCAGACAGCAGGAAGATGGCGGCGGCTCCAGCCGCTGCCACGAGACCCACGGAGGTCAGTACATGTTTGCGTTTCATTTCAGGTTCTCTTCTTGACCAGCGACCGATATAATTTAGATTGCGATCTAACTCTATTTCGGTTATAGATGTCAAATGAAATCTAATTGGAGATCATCATGAGAGTGAGCCGCGCACAGGCCGAGGCAAATCGGGAAACAGTCATCGACGTCGCCAGCCGCCTGTTTCGGGAGCATGGTTTTGACGGAATCGGCCTGAAAGATCTGATGAAGGGTGCCGGTCTCACGCAGGGTGGCTTCTATAAGCAGTTCGCCTCGAAGGACGATCTTGCCGCGCTGGCATCGAGGCGCGCGATGGAAAGCGCGACACGAAGATGGTCGGAAGCGGCTGCGGATAATTCCGACCCTCTCGAAGCCGTCGTGCAATTTTACCTCTCGCCGGATCATCGCGGTGAAAAGGCCGAAGGCTGCCCGTTGGTGGCGTTGGGGTCGGATGCGGCGCGACAAAGCGAAGGGGTCAGACGTCCGTTTGAGGACGGTATCCGGGCGCACTTCGAAGTTCTTGATGAGCTGATGGACAATCCCGAGAGGTCCGGTCCCAGCGACAAGGCGATGGCGATACTGTCCCTGATGGTCGGCGCCGTCACGATATCGCGCATCATGGAGGACGAGAAGCTGTCGCAGGGCATCCTCGACGCGGCCGCCGGTGAAGTCAGGCGCATCGCGCGCGGCGATGACGCCGCCTGAAGACTATCGGCAGGTCCGATGATCCGGAGCCGACAAGGGCGTGAGGTATGTCGCCAACCCGGGATGCTGAAGCCCGGGGCACTCAAGGCATCTCAATTTTTACTGTAAAGACAGGTGGAAAAGATTATGCGTCGTATCGTTGTGACAGGAATGGGAGCTGTAAGCCCCCTCGGGAAGAATGTCGACATCTCCTGGTCGCGTCTTATTGCGGGCAAAAGCGGCATTCGTCGGCTGGGCGACGATATCGTCGGGGACCTGCCCTCGAAAGTCGGGGGCGTTGTGCCCACCTTCATCGAGGATCCGGAAGGCGGCTTCGATCCCGATACGGCCGTTGCTCCGAAGGACCAACGCAAGGTCGACCGGTTCATCATCTTCGCTCTCGCGGCCGCTGAGGAGGCGCTCGCGCAGGCGGGCTGGAAGCCCTCCTCGAACGAAGACCGCCTGCGAACAGCGACGATCATCGCGTCGGGCATCGGCGGCTTTCCCGCAATCACCGAAGCCGTTCGCACCGTAGATCAACGCGGCGTCCGCCGTCTCTCGCCCTTCACCATACCGTCGTTCCTCGTTAACCTCGCAGCCGGACAGGTCTCGATCCGCCATGGCTTCAAAGGCCCGCTCGGCGCGCCGGTGACCGCATGTGCCGCCGGTGTCCAGGCAATCGGCGATGCCGCAAGGCTTATTCGATCCAATGAAGCCGACATTGCGATTTGCGGCGGAACAGAGGCCTGCATGAACATCGTCAGCCTCGGCGGTTTCGCCGCGGCCAGATCGCTATCGACCGATTTCAACGATACACCGAGCGAAGCATCGCGTCCCTTCGACGTGTCGCGTGATGGGTTCGTCATGGGCGAAGGGGCCGGCATGCTCGTCATAGAGGCGCTGAGCCACGCCCTTGCCCGCGGCGCCACACCGCTTGCCGAACTCGTCGGATACGGCACGACGGCCGACGCGCATCACATCACCTCCGGCCCGGAAGACGGCAACGGCGCGCGCCGCGCCATGGAAATCGCCATCGCGCAGGCCGGAATAACGCCTCGGGACATTGGTCACCTCAATGCGCATGCCACCTCCACGCCGGTCGGAGATCTCGGCGAGATCAGGGCCATCAAAAGCGTCTTCGGTTCTGACAACGGCGTAGCGGTCAGCGGGACGAAATCCGCAACCGGGCATCTGCTCGGTGCAGCCGGTGGGCTGGAAGCGATCTTCGCGATCCAGGCACTCAGAAACCAGATTGCGCCGCCGACCCTCAACCTCAATGCACCGGATCCGGAAGCCGAAGGTGTCGATTTCGTCGCCAACGAAGCGCGACATCTCGCAACGGAATACGCAATATCCAACGGCTTCGGCTTCGGCGGGGTCAATGCAAGCGCGATATTCCGGCGCTGGGACGGCGGCAGCGCGATATGAACACGACCGAAAAGAGACCGGGGAACAGCCGGCAAAAATCCACCCTCACTGTTCTTGCATAGCTGCACTGCACAAAATTTGTTTGCATGCCGCACAAATTTTAGTCATTAAGCCCACAGCTGATGCACGCGATGGTGTCCTCCCAGTTCCATCGCATCAGCTGTTCCCCTCTGGAGGTTTTTAACCTTCATACCTAAGGGCCTCGGTTTTCCGATGGCCCCTTTTTTTTGCCTGCACGGCATCATCAGGCAGACTGCCCCGGCAAGCGCCGCGTCCCACGGCAACCAGACGGCAAACGCGACTGCGAGTTTCAGTTCGGAGACGACAGGCCGACAGCCTGGCATTCGGTATCGGCGCGTTTCATGCAGACTGCTGCTGCGACAGCCCCTGCGAGCAGGACGATGGCGATGCGAGGTAATCCCTCCGCTCCGGCGGTATCGAGAACGAAGCCGCCCGCAGCTGCGCCACCGAAAATGGCAACATTCCATGCCGTGACGATCATTGCCTGAGCCACATCGGCCACCGGGCCTGTCGCACGCGCCGATGCGGTCTGGAACAGCGTTGCCGCCCCGCCAAACGCCAGCCCCCAGATAAGCGCGGCACAATAGATGGCCAGGGGCGCGCCGGTTGCGAACACAAAGACCAGCGTGGCAACGAGGAACAGGCCGATGCTGACGAATGTCATTGGTCGCAACCACCTGTCGATCAGGGCTGCCGTCAGGCCGATACTGACCAGTGCGGCCCCACCAAAGACCAGAAGGATGCTGTCGATCCGGGCAGCCATGCCATGGCTGGTCAGAATGGGCGCGATATAGGTGTAGAGCAGGTTGTGGGCCAGCACGAACAAAAGTGTCACCGCCAGCACCGGCCTTATGCCCGGAACCACAAAGACCTGCGATAATGAAGGCCTCTCCGTTTCACGCTCGCCGGCAAAATCCGGCACCTTCGCAATAATCCAGCCGACCAGCAGCAGGGCAATGACACTGAGCAGCCCGAATGTCAGCCGCCATCCCACAAGCATGCCGACAAACGTCCCGCCAGGAATACCGATTGAGAGCGCAAGCGGTGTGCCCGCCATGGCAATTGCCATGGCGCGTCCCGCAAGGTGCGACGGCACCATCCGGACCGCGTAACCCGCAAGCAACGCCCAGAGCAAGCCGGCCGACAGGCCCGCGACGAAACGCGCCGCCATTGCCACAATGAAGCTTCCCGTCAGGGCGGTGACCAGATTGGCGAGCGCGAAACCGACCACGGCCCCAAGCAGAAGCGGCCGTCTGCGCCAGCTTCGGGTAGCGGCCGTCAGCGGGATGGCGGCAAGCAGCGACCCGAGCGCATAGATGCTGATCCATTGTCCGGCCTGGGCTTCGCTTACACCCAGCGATGCCCCGATCTGCGGGAGCAGCCCGGCCGGCAGGGCCTCTGTCAGGATCGTCACGAAGCCGGCTACCGCGAGAGCGGACAAGCCCGCAAGCGGCAACGAATCGTCACGCGTCCTCACGACGGCACCTTAGGCAGCACCAGATCGCCGACGGTATAGGTGTGAAACTCGCTGTTCGACACGGTATCGAGCCGGCCGAACTTCTCCAGAAATACCGGATCGGAAAAGAAGATCTCGACATCGCCGGGATCGGAGATAGCTTCGATATTCACGACGGTCAGACCATCGGTGCTCTTGGCGAGGTTGCTCCACAGAAAGCCGGGCTTCCGCTCCGCGACATAGTGCACGACATCCTGGATCAGCTGGAACGCTTCCTCCTGTTTGCCGGGGTGAACGTGAATGACGTTGACGATGAAAGTCGTTGGCAATGGCTGGGTCGTGAAAGCGGGGATCATGGTCGTCTCCTTGGTTGCGGAGACCCGGATATAGCCGAGGGACTTTCCCGGAAAAATAAGCCTCTATTCCGATGACTAAGGACAAAAGTTCCGCTATCCATTCGCTATGGAAAAATTCGCGGCACTGAACGCCTTCGTGCAATCGGCGGAAACCGGCAGTTTCGTTGCAGCTGGACGGAAGCTCGGCCTCTCGGCTTCGGCAATCGGCAAAGCCGTGGTGCGGCTTGAGCAACGGCTGGATGTGCGGCTGTTTCACCGCAACACCCGCAATATGGCATTGACCGAGGAAGGACGGATATTCCTCGAGCGCTGTCGCCGCATCTTCGAGGAGGTCGAGGCGGCCGAAGCCGAGCTTGCCCATTCCGCGCGAACGCCGAAAGGCAGGCTTCGCATCAGCCTGCCGCTGGTGGGCATGCTGCTGACACCGGTAATGGCAAGCTTCATGCGCAGATGGCCCGAAGTGCAACTCGACCTGGATTTCACCGACCGGCTTGTCGATGTCGTGGAAGAAGGATTCGATGCGGTCATTCGCACGGGATATCCGTCAGAGAGCCGGCTGATGAGCCGCAATGTGGGGCGGTTTCGACTGAAAATAATCGCCTCACCCGCCTATCTCGCGCAATACGGCACACCGAAAGTCCCTGATGATCTGATGCAGCATCAGTGCCTCCTGCAACGCTCTCCGAGTACGGGCAAGCTGCGGTCCTGGCCGCTGGCACGTTCGGAAAATCAGGAGAAGATCATTCTGCCGGAGCGGATGAGCGCGACGGCGGTCGACCCATTGATCGCGTTGGCAACCGAAGGGCTGGGAATAGCCTGCCTGCCGCCATTTGCGATCCGTGCTGAAATCGCTGATGGCCGTCTTGTCTCCATCCTGGAGGAGTTCGTGGCGGAGACCGATCAATTCAGCGTCCTGTGGCCGGCCAGCCGCCAGATCACGCCCAGGCTCAGGGCATTCATCGACTTCATGGCCGAACACCTGCAACCACAATAGGCGTGCCCTGGTCGTGTGATCCACCTTGATTTGGCATGTCTCGTCCTCTTGCTGTGAGGGTATTGAGGTCCGGATCGGACACCTTCCGAAGTGCACGGGACTTCTCCCTCGAGGCCATATCAGGTCAGCGATCCAAAGGCCGTCGCGGCAGTCTCCTCTGGCGAGGCATCGGGTCTAACGCCGGGAAAGCAGGCGAGCCACGGTGTGATGGGGAGGAGGCTTGTCGCTTTCCTGCCCATTGTCATTTTCAAGGCGCGCGCGGATTTCCTCGATTTCCTCCGCCGTGAGGTGCTCGATCCCGATGAAATCTCCGCGTGCCTGCTCCACCGCCCTCAGCAGCTCGTCCAGCTTCGCTTCCATTGCGGCGGAATCCCTGTTCTGCGAATTCTGCACGAGGAAGATCATCAGGAAGGTGACGATGGTCGTGCCTGTATTGATGACCAGTTGCCAGACCTCTGAAAAGCCGAATAGCGGCCCGCTCATCCCCCAGACGAGAACTGTCCCCAGCGCCGCAACGAAAGCGATCGGGGAGCCTGAAAAAGACGCGATACCGCCTGCGAGGCGAGTGAACAGCCTATTCATAACGCTCTCCTGACGGGTCCTACCCCGCAGCTCAAGCGAACACATCGCGCCGGATAAGGGGTATAGGGTCCGGAGGTGCGTGTTCGGTTCCGGTGAAACTAACAAAGAACGTCGATGATTGTTCCAAGGGGTGGGACGAGAGCAAGGGAGATCGAACGATCCGGGTCGCCGGTATTGTTGCGGCCGCTTCCACCGGAAGGATAGCGCGCGCAGGGGCATCAATGACTGGTACGGTCGTCAGTCATAGTGACGGGAAACCCGCTTCGGGTTTTTTTTTTCGCCTCAGGCCGCGAGCCTGAAGCTACGACGCAGCAGCCAGAACGAGGGCGATCACGAGCAGCAAAGGACCCATCCACTTGAAATGACGAACCACCGGCGGCTGGTTCGCCTGGTTTTTTGACAGGCGCAGATAACCAAACCCCACCAGCGTCATCCACAAACCGGCAAAAAACATGATGATTTCATCAATATAGGCTGCGATCATGGCTCTCCCCTTCGAAAGATGTTGCGACGACTCTGCATAGCAGAACCAGGGATGATGTTCACGCCTCCACGCCCGACATCAGAGGATGCCGGGCGCATCGTTCCGGAGTGCGGCCGGGCTCAAGCCATCTGAACCAGGTGGCCGGGCGAAACGGTCCTGTAGTTCCGCTCCGGCACCTCATACCCCATCGCCCGTATAGGGCTTTTCAGTTCGTCGTTGGATATGCCCCGCTTTATCCCGCGCCTTGCCGGATCAGGCACCGGCACCGCCGCCATCAGCTTCTTCGTATAGGCATGTTGCGGATTGTCGAAGACGGCCGCACGCGGGCCGATTTCTACGATTTCGCCGAGATACATAACCGCGACGCGATGGCTCACACGCTCCACCACCGCCATGTCGTGGGAAATGAACAGGAAGGCCAGATTGAGGCTCTGCTGCAGGTCGAGCAACAGGTTGCAGACCTGCGCCTTGATCGATACATCGAGCGCCGACACGCTTTCATCTGCAACGATGACCTTCGGATCGAGGGCAAGCGCACGGGCGATTGCGATGCGCTGGCGCTGGCCGCCCGAGAATTCATGGGGGTAGCGACTGGCCATGTCGGCGGCCAGGCCAACCTTCTCCAGAAGATCGGCCGTCTTTTCCTTTGCCTGCCTTGCAGTGCCCAGCCGGTGTTTGATGAAGGGTTCGGAAATCGCGGTCCCCACCGTCATGCGCGGATTGAGCGAAGAGAACGGATCCTGAAAGATCATCTGCACGGACTTGCGCATATTGCGCAGACCAACGGTATCGAGCCGCATCACATCGTAGCCGTCGAGCGACACTTCGCCCGCCGTCGGCTCCACAAGGCGCATGATCGAGCGGCCGGTGGTGGACTTTCCGCAACCGGATTCACCGACAAGTGCCAGCGTCTCCCCCTGAAACAGATCGAAGGAGACGTTTTCGACGGCATGAACCGCGCCCGTCTGGCGCGCCCACAGGCCGGAGCGGATGGGAAAACGGGTCACGAGGTTCTTGACCGACAGAACAGGGGTCTGGCCGCTCGCCACCGTTTCGGCCACTTCCACCGGTTCGGTCGACAGGCCGGTTTTCATATCGAGGACCGGAAACCGCGTCGGCCATTGCCGGTCACGCATCGAACCGAGCTTCGGTACCGCCGAAAGCAGCGCCCGCGTATAGGGATGTTTGCCGCGCTGGAATATATCCTCTGTCGGTCCGGTCTCGACCTCGTCACCCCGGAACATGACGATCGTGCGGTCGGCGATCTCAGCCACCACGCCCATGTCATGGGTAATGAAGAGGACCGACATGCCCTCCTCCTCCTGAAGCAGCTTGATCAGATCAAGAATCTGGCCCTGAATGGTGACGTCGAGCGCGGTTGTCGGTTCATCGGCGATCAGCAGTTTCGGCCGGGAGGCGAGCGCCATGGCAATCATCACGCGCTGGCGCATGCCGCCGGAAAACTGATGCGGATATTCATCGAAGCGGCCCGACGCATTGGGAATGCGAACCTTTTCCAGCAGGCGGACCGTCTCCACCCTTGCCTGCTGCCTTGAAAGGCCCTTGTGCCGAACGAGAACCTCGGAAATCTGACGGCCGATCGTGAAGATCGGGTTGAGAGACGTCATCGGTTCCTGAAAGATCATCGAGACGTCGTTGCCACGCACGCCCCGCATTTCCTTTTCGGAGAGCGCCAGAAGATTGCGGCCGTTCAGCAGAACCTCACCTTCGATCCGGCTGGAAGCGGCGTTAAGCAGGCGCATGATAGACAGCGAGGTGACGGACTTGCCCGAGCCGGACTCGCCGACAATGGCAACGGTTTCGCCGGGAGCAACATCGAAGGAGACGTTACGGACGACGCTCCTCCACACGTCATCGACGAGAAAAGAGGTGGTCAGGTTTCTAACCGATAGGACAGGTGTCGTGTTCATGGCTCTATCGTCCCACAGCATAGGCCTGCATCAGCCGGGGTGTTGCAGCAGCCCGCAGCAGGCCATCAGCATCCCGTCGTGCGGCGGTCAGACGCCCCACCGTCCACGCATCGGCAACCGTGACCTTGTGCCCACGACGGCGAAGCTCCTGCAACGTGACGTCTCCGACGGTGCTTTCCACCATGATCTCACCCGGCGAGCTGGTGCGCGGGTAAAACGAGCCCGGGAAATGCGAGGTATGGAACAGCGGCATGTCGATGGAGGCCTGCAGGTTCTTGCCGTGATGGGCGTAGCGCAGGAAGAAAGGCAGCTGCCACTGATCCTGCTGGTCGCCGCCGGGCGTACCGAACACCATGGAGGGGCGTCCCTGATGCAGTGCGAGGGACGGCGTCAGCGTGGTGCGTGGGCGTTTTCCCGGCGCAAGCGAAGTCGGCAGACCTTCCTTCAGCCAGAACATCTGGGCGCGGGAATTGAGCGCAAAACCGAGGCCCGGCACGATGGGCGAGGATTGCAGCCAGCCGCCCGATGGTGTGGTGGAAACCATGTTGCCCCAGCGGTCGATGACATCGATATGCACGGTGTCGCCGCGTTTCTCCGTCAGATGCGACATGGTCGGTTCGTAGACGGTGCCCTTGCCGCTCATCTCGGCCAGCATCGCCATGGTGGCATCCACCTGCTTTTCGTAACCCGGCACAGTGCCGGGACGCAGATCAAGCGATGCCTCGCTGCCGATCAGTTTACGACGCCCGACATTGTAGCCTTCGGAGAGAAGATACTCCGTCGGAATCTGGCCGAACTCCGGATCGCCGTAATAGACCTCACGGTCAGCAAAGGCGAGTTTCATGGCTTCGACAATGGTGTGGATGAAATCGGGACCGGACGGATCCATGGCCGCGAGATCGAAGCCTTTCAGCAAAGCGAGCGACTGCAACAGAACCGGACCCTGCCCCCAGGCGGGAGTCTTCGCAATCGTCCAGTCATGATAATCGAGCGTCTGCGGCGCTTCGACGGTCGCATGCCAGTCCGCCATATCCTGCGCCGTCAGCACGCCTTTGTGCTTGGTGCCGCTTGCATCCATGACTTCGGCGGTCCTGACGTAAGTGTCGATAGCTTCCGCTACGAAACCCCGGTAGAAGGCGTCGCGCGCCGCTTCAATCTGGTTTTCGCGACCGGAGCGGGCTTCGGCTTCCGCGACGATCCGCTTGTAGGTTTCCGCAAGAACCGGGTTCCTGAAAAGAGCATGCGGCTCGGGTGCGGCACCGCCCGGCAGCCAGGTCTCATGGGAGGTCGGCCATTCCTTTTCAAAGAAATCCGCCAACCCCTTGATGGTGGCGGAAACGCGCGGCAGCGTCGGGTGTCCATATTCGGCGTAATAGATGGCGGCCTCCAGCACCTCGCGCACGCTCATCGTGCCATAGTCGCGCAGCATCAGCATCCAGCCGTCGAAGGCTCCGGGAATGACGGTTGCGAGCAGACCATCGCCGGGGATCAGCTTCAGCCCTTCCGAAGTATAGTGCTCGATCGTGGCACCGCTCGGAGCAGGCCCCTGCGCGCAGATGACTTCGACCTTGTCCTTCTTCTTCGAATAAAAGACGGCAGGCATGTCGCCGCCCGGGCCGCAGAGATGCGGTTCGACGATCTGCAAAACGAAGCCCGTGGCGACAGCAGCATCGAAGGCGTTGCCTCCCTTTTCGAGGATCGCCATGCCCACGGCCGATGCGATCCAGTGCGTCGAGGTGACGACGCCGAATGTGCCGAGGATTTCGGGGCGTGTGGTAAATTCGGTCATTCAGTCAGTTCCTTATGAGAAATCATGCTTCGCGCGGATCGAGCGCGTCACGCAGGCCGTCGCCCAGTAGATTGAAGCCTATGACGACGAGGAAAATTGCAATGCCGGGCCACATCGTCATCCATGGCGCCTGGCTCAGAAAGTTCTTTGCGGTGTTCAGCATGGAACCCCATGACGGCGCCGGCGCCTGCTGGCCAAGGCCGAGGAAGGAAAGGCTCGCTTCCGCGATAATGGCGGTCGCAACCGTCAGCGTTGCCTGCACGATGATGGGAGCAAAGACATTCGGCAGGATGTAACGGGTCATGATGTCGATGTGGTTGAGGCCGATCGACCTTGCACCTTCGACATAATCCTCCATTTTGACCGCCAGCACCTGACCACGGGTCAGCCGTACGAAAATCGGCATGGCTGAGAGGCCAATGGCGATCATCGCGTTGGTAAGGCTCGGGCCGAGGAAGGCTGCAAGGGCAATTGCCATGATCAGGAAGGGCATGGCCAGCAAGGCTTCGATGATGCGGGATATGACCATATCGACCCAGCCGCCGAAATAACCGGCGATCAGGCCGAAGGGCACGCCGATGACCACCGCGATCATCACGGAGACGACCCCCGCCATCAGCGAGGCGCGTGCGCCATATATCATGCGCGAGAGAATATCGCGGCCGAGATCATCGGTGCCGAGCCAATGGGCGGCGGACGGGGCCTTGCGGATGGCCGACCAGCTGGTCGCAATCGGGTCCGCGATCGGCAGGATCGGTGCTGCAACGGCAAGAATTGTGAAGAACAGCACGATAACCAGACCAGCCATCGCCGATTTGTTGCGCTTCATTTTCTTCCAGGCGCGGCTTTCCTGCCTCGGCACCGGTACGGACAGGTTTTGATCGAGAGCGGTCATGATATCGGGCCTCAGATCGTCGCCCTGAGGCGAGGGTTAAGCAGGACGTAGGCGATGTCGGCCAGCAGGTTCATGAGGATGAAGCCGACCGCAGTGCAGAGTACGATGCCCTGTACGACCGCGTAGTCGCGGGTGAAAACCGCATCGACGGTCATCTTGCCGAAGCCGGGGATCGTGAAGATCTGCTCCGTCAGAACCGCGCCCGCCAGTAGTTCCCCAAAGAGCAATGCCAGCAGCGTGATGATAGGCAGAAGCGCGTTGCGAAAGCTGTGTGACAGGATGACCTCACGCGGCGAGAGGCCCTTGGCGCGCGCGGTGCGGATATAGTCGGAATTCAGCACCGCGATCATTGCCGACCTTGTGTGGCGCATCAGCGTTGCCGCAAGCGCATTGCCGAGTACGAAGGCGGGCATGATCATCGTTTCGATGGAGCGAACGGGGTCGACAAAGATCGATTCATAACCGGATGCGGGCAGCCAGCCGAGTTTGACCGAAACCAGCAGGATCAGCATGATGCCGAGCCAGAAATTCGGGATCGACAGGCCCGAAAGCGCCACGATATTGGCCGTGTAATCAATCCACGTATTCTTCTTGACGGCGGCCAAAATGCCGATCGGTATGCCGATGACCATCGCGAAGAACATCGCCATGACAGCCAGCTGGATGGTAACCGGCAGCTTCTGGCCGATCAGTTCCAGCACCGGCTGGTTGGTGCGCAGCGAAATACCGAAATCACCGGTTACAACGCCGCCCAGCCAGTTGATGTACTGGAGGGGCACCGGGTCGTTCAGCCGGTATTTCTCACGCAGGAATTCTATCGTTGCCGGATCGCGCTCCTCACCCGCCATGGCGAGGATCGGGTCGCCCGGCAACAGTTTCTGCAGCGAGAAGACGAAGATGGAGATGATCAAGAGCGTCGGGATAGCGACCAGCAGTCGCTTGCCGATGTAGACAGGCATGGTATTGCCCCCGTTCGTACACGTTCTGGAGGGCCGCACGGCAAGCCGTGCGGCGGATTTGAAGCACTTAGTCCTTGCTGACGCCGAGAAGGCGGATCATGCCATCCGGCGATGGCGCCCAGTCCTTGACCTTCTTGGAGATGGCGTAGGCATAGGGCTGGTGGCCGAGATAGATGATAGGCATGTCATCGTTGAGGATGACGCTCGCCGCATCGTATTTTTCCTTGCGGACCGAATCTTCGGTCGAGGCGCGTGCTTCGTTCAGCAGCTTGTCGACCTCAGGATTGCAATATTTCACGTCGTTAATGCCGCCCTTGCAGGTGACGAACTGATGAAGATTGCCGTCCGGATCGATACGACCAGACCAGTCGGAGCGGCTGAGCTGATAATTGCCGGCCGTCTGTTCGGAAAGAAGCGTCGCAAATTCGGTGGCCTTCAGGGTCACATTGAAGCCGGCCTCCGCCACCATGGACTGGATCACCTGCATCATCTGCGTCTGCGTGGTGTTGTTGGCGTGCTGAAGCTCGATATCGAGCTTCTCGTAGCCCGCCTCTTTCATCAGCTGCTTGGCCTTGTCGATATCGCGGGCAGGCACCGGCAGGTTCTGGTTGAACCAGGGGCTTGTCGGCGGGAATGACTGGTTGCCGGCCTTGGACGTACCCTCGAAAACGATCTGGCCGATCGCTTCGCGGTCGATCGCGTAAGAGAAGGCCTGACGCAAGCGCTTGTCCTTGCCGAGCGGATTGTCAGCGCGCGCACCATTGTTGATATTGACATACATGGCCATGTAGCCCGGACCGATCACGTCCGCATAGGTCAATTTGGGGTCGTTCTTGACGGATTCCGCGTCGGATGCCGAGATGCGCTCGGCGATATCAAGATCGCCTGAACGCAGGTTTGCAAGCTTCACCGTGGTATCGGGGATCGGCAGGTAGACGATCCTGTCGACCTTGATCTTGTCCTTGTCCCAATAATCCGCGAATTTCTCGAGCACGATACGGTCCTGCTGGATGCGTTCGACGAACTTGAACGGCCCGGCGCAGACCGGTTTGGAACCGAAATTCGCGCCCAGTTCCTTGGCCGCCTTCGGCGCGACGATCATACCGGCGCGGTCGGAAAGCTGCGCAAGCAGCGTGACGTCGGGCGTCTTCAGCGTAAATTTGACTTCCAGCGGCGCGGTGGCCTCGACCTTTTCGACCGAAGACAGCTCGCTCTTGCGGCGGGATTCCGGCAGGGTCATGTTGCGCTCGATGGTGGCGACGACGGCTGCGGCGTCCAGCGTTTCGCCGTCGTGGAACTTCACGCCGTCGCGAATTTTCATCGTCAGCACCTTGCCGCCCTCGGACCAGGCCCATTCGGTGGCAAGTTGCGGAACAATCTTCATGTCCTGGGAAATGTCGACCAGCTTGTCGCACATGGCAGTGTAAACGATACGGCCGACGAAGGTGCGCGATTGCGCGGGATCAAGGACATCCGCGTCATCGTTGAGGCCGATACGCAATTCGGATGCCATGGCTGGTGCAGTCAGGAACGCACTGGCCAACAGGGCCGCAGTGAGTGTGTAGATTTTCTTCATGTTCGATCCTCTGGTCTGGTTTTCTTTGTTTTTCGTCTTTGTTTTTTAAAATTGGCCAGCCCCGAAAGGCCGGCGGATTTTGGCCCGCAGCCTATGAGGCCGGGGTAAGCGGGTTGTCGGCTTCGTCCACGCTCTTCGCCGCACTGTCTTCCGCAGCTTTCTCTTCCTGAAAACCGAGCGAAGTGGCGCGGATCAGCCTTTCCTGATGCATGAGAAGGTGCTGGCGCATCGCTTCTCCGGCTCTCGCCGGATCGCGATCGGCAATGGCATCGACGATGGCCATATGCTGTTCGAAAGAAGCCCTGCCATTCGTGCCGCTGCGCCGGGCAAGCTCACGTATCGACTGCCAGGCATCGTCCTGGCGAATGCGGTTGACGACATCGAAAATCGACAGGAAGAGCTTATTGCCGGCGCTCTGGGCGATCTGGCGGTGGAGCGAACCGTCCCACAATTCCTTGGCGTCGGCATCCGTGCTCTCGCCGGTCTTCTGGACAAGCGCGCGCATACGTTCCACCTCGGCGGGCTTGGCGCGCATGGCAGCAAGCTGCGCCAGTTGCGGTTCGATGCGCAGCCGCACTTCCATGATTTCCATGATATCGGTGCCGGCGACCAGTTCAGTGACCTGAGCGGACCAATCATCCGGTTTTTCACCGACAAAGGTCCCCGCCCCCTGACGACGCCAGATCAGGCCTTCTGATTCCAGAACCTCCAGAGCACGGCGAACTGCACGTCGGCCGACATCGAAGGTCTCCGCAAAGGCCCGCTCCGTCGGCAAACGTCCGTCTTTCGCAAGATTCGGCGCCTGAATGTACTCGCGCAACTTCGCCAGAGCGTAATTCGAGTTGTCGTTAGGGCCTGTCGCCACATCGCACCATTCGTGAACCAATCTGATATTGGTTCATTTGGTGAGAAAATTTCGCAGACGTCAAGCCCAATTTTGAGCTGCTGTTTCAATAGCTCAAAATATAGGCATTACGCTGATTTTCAGGAAGAGAACTGCATCCTATCAGGGCAGGAATGACGATCCGAGCGGAGAACCGCGCGCCGAGCCTGCTGGCACCTCACAACCGGAATGCCGCCGCTCCCAACGCGCAAGCTCATAGCGGCCCGGGCATCATTCGGAAGCTCTAAGCGCCGTCAGAATCCGATAAGCTGCGGAAACACGATCCTCATTGGGATAGTTTTTATTGGCCAGAATGACGATGCCGAGTTTTTGCTTCGGTATGAACGCGACATAGGCACCGAAGCCGTTGGTGGAGCCGGTCTTGTTGATGAGGACATCCGGGCCCGGCTTCATCGGCGGCGTGATTTCCTTGACCGGCACGGTCTTCAGCAAGGCGCCGGAGTTCATATCAACCAGCGTTTTCAGTGCGACGGTTTGAGGATATTGCTCCCAGATCATATCCTGCGTCATGGCGCCGACGCTGAAATATCCCGTATGGGTGTTGGTGATCGCCTGCTGGATTTTCCCGTCCAGCTTTTCCAGACCCATATTCGCGCTGACGAAGCGGATCATGTCGGTCGCTGTCGATCTGACGCCGTACGCCTCCGAAGAGAGAATGGCCGGCGTCACGCGGGCCGGCTCGCCGGTTCTCTTGTAGCCCTGCGCATAATCGGCCATCTTCGCTTTGGGCACCACGGTGAAGGTGCTCTTCAATCCAAGCGCGGGAAACAGCACGTCCTGCATGGCGCTGTCAAAGCCCTGGCCCATGGCCTTTGCGGTGACGTATCCGAGCATTCCGATGCTGGGATTGGCGTAGGTTCTGTTTGTCCCAGCCTTGTAAGAAGGCTTCCAGGCCTTCAGATAGGCCAAAAGCTGCCGTTCGGTTTTCACATCATCCGGCACCTGCAGCGGAAAACCGCCGGCGGTGTGGGTGCCGAGCTGCATCAGCGTGACATCGCCGAAGGGCCTGCCCTTCATGGACGGAAGATAATCTCCGACCTTGCCGGACAATGACAGCTTGCCCTGCGCCTCCGCATAAGTGCTGAGCGTGACCGTGAATGTCTTGCTGATGGAGCCGAGTTCGAAAAGCGTCTGCGGGGTGACCGGCTGGCCTGTGCTTGTGGACATGACGCCATAGGTGAAGACGTGGTTTTCGCCGTCGACGCTGATGGCAACGGCCAGACCCGGAATACCGTTTTTCTCCATGACCGGCTTGATCGCGGCGTCCGTTATCGCTTTCAACCTCGTCTCGTCGGCGGCGAAAACCTGCGTGAACAGGCTTATCGAGAGCAAAGTGGCCAGTGCGACGTGTCTGCGATTAAGTTTCATCTTTCGCGTTCTCCAGAACCTCAGGTGGGTTTTCGGCACATGCGCCGTCCCCAGCGAAAGACGTTTAACCGCCCTACTTTGCACGAACAAATCATGATATCTCGGAGCAGATGCAAGAAAATCTAGGTCTTGAATGGTTCGGCAATTTCTTCCCCTGAATGGCTTGCGGGCCTTCGAGGCGTCAGCCCGGCACCTCAGCTTCACCCGTGCGGCCATAGAGTTGTGCGTGACGCAGGCGGCTGTGAGCCAGCAGGTGAAGGGGCTGGAAAAACGGCTCGGGGTTTCACTTTTTCAACGGCTTCCAAGGGGGCTGAAAATCACTGCGGAAGGTGAGGCCCTGCTGCCAACGGTGACCAGCTCCTTCGACCAGATGGCGACCACGCTCGACAGGATCGAGGCCGGACAGGTGCGCGAGCTGCTGTTTCTGGGGGTTGTGGGAACCTTTGCCGTTGGCTGGCTGCTGCCCCGACTAAGGGAGTTTCAAAAGCAGCACCCATTTGTCGACGTGCGCGTTTCCACCAATAACAACCGGGTAGACATGGCCGCCGAAGGGCTGGATTTCGCCATTCGCTTCGGCCAGGGCTCCTGGCATGGCACGGATGCGTTCCGGCTTTTCGAAGCGCCTTTGTCGCCCCTTTGCACGCCGAAACTGGCGGAGACGCTGAAATCGCCCGCCGATCTCGCGGAGGCAACGCTGCTGCGCAGCTACAGGTCAGATGAGTGGAGCACGTGGTTTACGGCGGCTGGCGTGACGCCGGTGGCGCAGGTGAATGCCGGGATCGTTTTCGATACTTCGCTCGGCATGATGGAGGCCGCATTGCAGGGGCTGGGCGTGGCGCTCGCCCCACCCTCGATGTTTTCGCGGCATCTGGCATCCGGGGAGATCGTGCAGCCCTTTCCCATCACCATATCGCTTGGGAGCTACTGGCTGACGCGGCTGCAATCAAAGCCGCAGACCGCAGCCATGCAGGCCTTTTCCGACTGGATGTTTGCCAATATCGGCCCTGCGCAGGACGGCCTATGACAGGGCCAGCAGAACGCCGCCGGCAGCGCAGATGACCACGACGATCCATGGCGGTGTTTTCCACACCGTCAACAGGATGAATCCCGCAAGCGCGAGCGCGAAATCTTTTGGGGTGAAGATGGCGCTTGTCCACACCGGGTCATAAAGAGCTGCTCCGAGAATGCCGACGACGGCGGCGTTTGCGCCGCGCATGGCGGCCTGCGCCAGAAGGTGCTTGCGGAACCCCTCCCAGAAGGGAAGCGCGCCGACGAGCAGCAGCATGCCCGGCAGAAAGATCGCGATGAGGGCAATGGCCGCCCCCGCAATGCCGTTCGGCTGCGGCCCGACCACCGCGCCGAGATAGGCCGCGAAGGTGAACAGCGGACCGGGAACGGCCTGGGTTGCGCCATAACCGGCGATAAACGCATCTTCCGTCACCCAGCCCGTTGAAACGACTGCCGATTGCAGCAATGGCAGCACGACATGACCGCCGCCGAAAACAAGAGCACCGGCACGATAGAACGCATCGAACAGCGACAGGCCCTGCGATCCGGCCACCGCCGCAAGGAGCGGCAAGAGGCCAAGCAGAAGGACGAAGGCGACGAGTGCGATGTATCCGACGCTTTTCGGTACCCGGAATGCGAGATGAGTGGCCTGCCGAACCGCATCTGTGCGGCAAAAGATGAGACCCGCGACGGCACCCACGGCGAGCGCCAGAATTTGCCCGAAGGCGCCAGCAAGGAAGACGACACAGATAATACCGGCAAGCGCGATGCTGGCGCGTTCACGATCCGGGGCCAGACTTTTTGCCATGCCCCAGACCGCCTGCGCCACTACGGCGACGGCGACGATCTTCAGGCCATGCAACAGGCCGGTGCCGATCGGCCCTTCGATGGATGCGGCAACCGTGGCGAAGAGCAGGAGGAGGATGGCGGATGGCAGAGTAAACGCCGTCCAGGCCGCAAGCGCGCCGAACGGCCCTGCCCGCAGCAGCCCAAGGGCAAAACCCACCTGGCTGGAGGCCGGGCCGGGCAGAAACTGGCAAAGCGCCACGAGATCGGCATAACCCGCCTCGTCTATCCATTTGCGCCGCACGACCAGCTCATCGCGAAAATAACCGAGATGGGCGATGGGGCCGCCGAAGGAGGTGACGCCAAGCTTCAGGAATGCCGCGAAGACCTCGGCGGGTGTTCCGTTGCGAGGGGTTGCGGTTTCAGTGCGAATTGTTTCCGTTGACGACTTCACGAAAAAGCTCCCTGAGCGTGCAACGGCTGTTCGTCTACACAATGTCGATATCTTAAAACGATATCGATATCAGATACTACTATGACAGGGATATGAAGAGACCGGAGCGCGTCCTCTATAAAACGGGATCGTTGGCCGCGCTCCACATCTTCGGTTCAGGTATTCCCCAACCTCAGACGATCAGCCCCTTCATGGGCCGGATGGCCTCCGAGCCGGGAAAGACCGCCTTGTCGAGCATGGCAGCGCTTGCGCCGAGATGATCGACCGCGAGACCCTTGATGATTGCGCGAATATCGGTGGTGGGTGCAAGGTCCCGCCCATCCCGCAGCTGTGCGAGCTTGAGGCCGGGCCAATCAGCGATGACACGCCCGCCGCGGATACTGCCACCGGCGAGAAAGGCCGTTGTTGCCGTTCCGTGGTCTGTACCTTCCGTGCCGTTGATACGGGCGGTGCGGCCAAACTCCGTGGCGACCAATATTGCCGTGTCCTTCCAGACCGGCCCCAGTTCCTGCTCGAAGGCGGCGAGCGCATTGTCCAGCCCACTCAGCAACTTCGCCAGACGGTCGACCTCATGGGCATGTGTGTCCCAGCCCTCGAAGGCGAGCGCCGCCACGCGCGGGCCTTCGGGGTGGGCGATCAGCCGCGCGGCACCGCGCGCCATCTGCTCCATGCCGACGGGATCACCCGGACCACCACGCGCCTTGATGTCGACGCCGGAGGCGATCCTGCCGGTTTCGATGCCCTCGGCAAGCAATGCCGCCAGCACCGGGTCCGTCTGGCCGTAGAGATCGGCGAGGCGCGGGGCCAGATCGCCATCGGCTGGCTTGAGAACGGATGGCGCCCATCCGAGTATCGGCGCCTTGCCGCGAATGACCAGCGGCGCGCTGGCGCCAACGGCAAGGCCGCTCACCCGCTGCCCAGCGGCCGGATTGATGGTTTCACCCGCCGGCAGCTGTTCGAGCAGGCGGTTCAGCCAACCGGTCTCGACATGGCCGGGGGTCGGAAAACCCGATTCCAGCACATCCTGCCCGTCAAAATGCGAACGGTCGCGATAACCGGTGGCGCTGGCGTGGACGATTGCCGCCTCGCCCTTCCGGTAGAGCCGCTGGAAATTACGAAGAGAGGGGTGGAGCGCAAAGAAACCGTCCAGCGCAAGGGCAGGATTGTCGCCCTCGGTGCGCATGGCAATCTGTTGCCGCAAGGCCTCATAATCGGGGTCGCCGACCGGAGGCACGGCGGTCAGCCCGTCGAGCGCGCCGCGCAGGATGATGGTGACGAAACGCGGGTCGCGTCCGCCGGCGGCAAAAGCAAAGCGCGGCATGAAAGCCCAGGCGAAAAGCGCACCGCCTGTGCCGAGAAGAGCACGGCGGGTGGGGGAAAGATGTTCACACAGCATGGTCAACGCCTCTGGAATTCGGGGGAAAGGAATGCGATCGTCAGTCCCTGCGGTTTGCTCTCCGCCCGCTGCACGGCCTTTTTCGTCTCGTCGGACAAAAGCGGCCCCAGCCGGTCTGCGACGAAGTCGCGCGGGTCAATTGAACCGGCAACCTGATGGGCGAACAGGCTGGCGGCATCGATGCGCGTCGCCAGTCCTTCGGAAGAACCCCAACTGTCGGTGACATCGGCAAAGCCGTTCGGGCCGGAAGGGTTCCACAGCGGCTGGCCCAATGCGTTGAGCACGGAGACGACCTGTTCGGGTTTCGGCTCGATGCCGCTCGCCCTGATGACGGCCGTCACAAAATCGAGCGGCGGCCTGAGCTTGGTCAGGGCCGGGTTCCACGACTGTTCGGCCTCGATCAGCGCCATATAGGTGGCGGAAAGATCGCCATGGCTCTTGGTGTAGGCGGCGGCAAGTTTCGCCACCAGTTCCGGCGGCGGATGGTCGCTGACGAAATGACGCACCAGCTTATAGGCGAGATGGCGGGCCGTGGCCGGATGATGCGCGAGATCGCGCAGCGCCCGACGCCCCTGCTCCACCCCGGCTTCGCCGTAGGTGATGCCCATCACCGCATGGTCACCAGGTTCATGGTTGCTGGCGTTGAAGGAAAAGCGGCCAAGCGGGCCGGAACGCTTCTCGTCGCGATAAACGCTCCAGCCGGTGATGATGCGGGCAAGTGCTGTCACATCGGTCTGATTATAGCCGCCGTCCACCCCGAGCGTATGCAGTTCCATGATTTCGCGCGCGAGGTTTTCGTTGAGCCCGCGCTTGCCGTTTCTGTTGGCCTGCGAATTCGGTCCGACCGATTGCTGGTTGTCGAGAAAATACAGCATGGCGGGGTGGGTCTCGACCGCAAGCAGCATATCCTCGAAATTGCCGAAGACATGCGGACGGATCGCCTCACGCTCGAAAGCTCCGGCGAGAATGTGCACATCGCCGCCCTTGCCGGTCGCGACCGCGAAGTGATTGGCCCAGAACATCGCCAGCCGTTCGCCAAAGCCGATCAACGGCTGGTGTATCGTGCCGTTGAAGCGGGCGTCCGCCTCCGCAAGCAATATCTGCTGGGGAAAATAGGGGCGCTTTAAAACCGCCGCTTCCGGTTTCTTTTCCGGCTGGCCGCCGGTGGGCGGCGTCATGCCCGCCTTGTCCATTGCATTTGCGGCCGCCCCCATTTCCGGCGACGGGCGATCCATTGCTCCTGCTCCGCCGGTGCCTGCAGAAACAGCAAGGACAGCCGGTTTTTCACGCTCGGCCTTGATCTCCTTGTTATACGCCAGCAGCGATACCAGAAGATCAGCGCTGGAATGCAGCTGCGCGCCGACAGGAATTGGTGTGGCGCGTTCGGTAATTTCCAGCCGCAACAGATCGCGCGGATCGTCTCTGATCGCCTGGATATCGCCTTCGCGCGCGCCGAGGCCGAAACGCCACAGACAGAGGGCTGCATCCAGTTCCTTGGAATTTGACATGGCCGATACGAACTCCGTTTCGTTATCGACCATTCAACGGGAGCTAGGGCCAAAATCCGTCGTTGTTGAAATGTGATTATTTCGTGGCAGGCTTTGGCGCCTCACGGGCGAGCAACCCTTCCGCCAGCCGCCGCCGCGCCTCGAGCGACAAGGTGCGGGCAAACTCCGCCGCCTGAAGCTCGGTTGCGGCACGCACCTCATATTCAGCCTTGCGGGCGCGTTCGAGCGCTGCGGAAAGCGCTTCCGGATCAAGCGTTTCCGCGCCCATCAGAGACGCCGCCTCGATGCGCGCCTGACGCGCCTCGGCGGAGGTTTCCCGCATGGTCCTGCGCGCGTCGCTCAGGCTGCGCCGAAAGGCTTCCCTTTCGGCCTTTGGCAATTGTTCGCCCGCAAGCGGCATGCGGGCAGCGACGGCGGCGGGGTCATTCTTCAGATAAACGAAACCCGCACCAGCAAGTGCGCAGACAAGAAACGTGTTCACGACGAGTAGGACAACGACTATCCAGCGGAAATTCTGATCGCTCATTTCGTCTCCTCGGCCATTTCACTATCGTTTTGCAGGTTTCCGAAGGCCGTCAAAGTATCGCCCAGTGTCAGGGCCGGCGGCGGCATGAGGTTGATGACGGCAACCGCTCCCGTCAGCGCGCCGGCAAGGCTGATGCCTATCATGCCGGCACCCAGCCCGTATCGGACGATCCACCTGCGTCTGGCCGTCTGGGTTCTTGCCTGTGCCACGATCTTTGCGTTGAGGATGGCCGATGGGTCCCGAAGACGATACGTCGACAGCACGGAATCGAGACCGGCCGCCTGCGCGATCAGGCGTCTGCCGTCTTCCGTCTCCGCGTAAACCATGGCCTCTACCCGCCGATCCTGCGGCCAGCGCTCGGGATCGGCACCATAGGCCGACACAAGTTCGGAAAAAATCTGGCTATCCATGAGCGTTTTCTTCGCCCCGTTCATCTGTCGCCCTCGTTCAAAATCGCATGGAGTGCCCGGCGCCCCCGCGCCAGAAGGCTCTCCAGCGCATCCACACTGACATGCATGACGTCAGCCGCCTCGCGGTTCGACATCTCCTGATAATAAACCAGAACGATCGCCTCCCGTTGCCGGGCCGGTATGGCCTGCAGGGCGCGCGCCACGGCACCGCTCTCGTCGCCATCATATGGCAGGTCGGCATCGGGCAGCGCGCTGTCGTCTATCTGTTGGGGCGGCTCCGCTACCGATATTTCCCGGCGTTTTCGCAGCCGGTCGTAACAGAGGTTGAGCGCCACCCGGTGGATCCAGGTATCGAACCGCGCTCGTCCCTGCCGCCAGGTGCCGGCGTGTTTCCATATCCGCAGGAACGTCTCCTGCGCGATGTCTTCCGCCTCTGCCGGATCACCCAGCATACGCGTGGCAAGCGCCATGATCCTTGGCAGTTTGGCCGTCACCAGAGCCTGCATCGCGCGGACATCTCCCGCAGCGACATCCTCCACCAAATCTGCATCCGGATCGCTTACCATGTATCAGGCTTTGTCTCCGTACCGTCCTGCCGGACAGGGGAAAATTCCATGCGGATTGACAGCGGCTTCAGTGACGGCGTTCCGCACCTTGCCACTTTAACGCAGACCCGCGCAAAATCCGTCGCTGATTTCTGGGATATATTCGCGTGCATTTTACGGCAGGCCGCGTCACCACCCGAAACACACACATATTGGAACGGCTGTTTCAACCGTCCGCAGACACCCCGGCAAGCCTCTCCGGCCCGAACGCTTCGAGCAATCCGCGATAGGGTTTGGCAACCGGTGTGGCATAGGCGCCGCGTTTGGCGGTGGAAAGCCCCATGGATACCAGCGATTCCGCCTGTTTCACGGCCGCGGCAACACCATCGATAACAGGCACGCCGAATTCGCGGCGCAGTTCGGCAGTAAGGTCCGCCATGCCGGCACAACCGAGCACGATCGCTTCGGCGCGATCTTGTTTCAGCGCCAGCGAAATCTCTTCGCGCAACCGCTCGCGGGCATTCGAGCCCGGCTCTTCCAGCGACAGGACGGGAATATCGGCGGCACGGACGTTGCAACGGGCAGACATGCCATAACGATGGACAAGGTGCTCGAGCGGCAGCCGCGAACGTTCCATCGTCGTTACGATGGTGAACCTCTGTGCAATGAAGGCGGTGGCGGAAACCGCCGCCTCACAGATGCCGATCACCGGTATATCGGCGAGCGCGCGGGCCGCATCGAGCCCGGTATCGTCGAAACAGGCAATGACAGCCGCCCTGGCACCGAGCGCCGGCGCCCTGGCAAGCTCGAGCAGCAGGCCGGGCACGGCGAAAACCTCATCGTAATATCCTTCGATGGAGACAGGCCCCATGGAAGAGGTAACGGCGAGGATTTCCGTATTGCAGCTGGCTGCCCGCGTCGCCGCGTCGGCGATCGTCGCCGTCATGGATTGCGTCGTGTTCGGATTGATGACGAGAATGCGCATTTTTACATTTCTTTATCCGCGCGAATGGCGGCGGTTCAGGGTAACGATCAGGCCGAGCGTGGCCGCAATCACCAGGAAGGAGAACAGGGTCGTGACGGCCCCAAGCGCATAAAGCACCGGCGTCGTGACGTTGGTAGTCATGCCGTAGATTTCCAGCGGCAGGGTGTTGTAGGTGCCTGACGTCATCAGCGTGCGGGCGAATTCGTCATAGGAAAGCGTGAAACCGAACAGGCCGACGCCTATCAGGCTCGGCGCAATCATCGGCAGCACCACGTGGGCGAAGGTCTGCCAGGCGGATGCACCGAGATCGCGGGCCGCCTCCTCATAGGATGGCGAAAAGCGGTTGAAAACGGCCAACATGATGAGAACGCCGAAGGGCAGCGTCCAGGTCAGGTGCGCGCCGAAGGCTGATGTATACCATGAAGGTTCCAGCCCAAGCTGTTGGAAAAGAACACCAATACCAAGCGAAATGATGATCGACGGCACCACGAGGCTGGCGACGGCGAGATAAAACAGCGGCGTCGCGCCGATGAATTTGCGCCGGAAAGCAAGACCCGCCAGAAGCGAGACGAGCACAGTGACGACCATGACCATCACACCGAGGCCGAAGGAGCGGCGGAACGAGCCGCCGAAATCACCGACCGCCTGTTGCTCGAAAAGATTGCCGAACCAGTGCAGCGAAACGCCGTTCAACGGAAAGGTCAGTCCGCCATTCGGCCCCTGAAAAGCGAGGATGAGGATCGCCGACAGCGGACCGTAGAGGAACAGCACGAAGAGAAGAAAAAAGAAGGCGAGGACGTAGAATTCGCGGCCGCGTTTTTCCGAATGCATGGGTCACAGCTCCTTGCGGATATCGACGATGCGCAGGATGCCCGCGACCATCAGAAGAACGAGGATGAGCAGGATGACGGCATTTGCCGCAGCCGCCGGATATTGCAGCAGCGACATCTGGTTCTTCATCATCAGCGCCACCGACGCGCTCTGCCCGCCGGACATGACTTGAACCGTGGAGAAATCAGCCATGACCAGCGTCACGACGAAGATGCTGCCGATCGCCATGCCGGGTTTGGCAAGCGGAATGATGACGTTACAGAGGGTCTGCCAGCCGCTCGCACCGGCATCACGTGCCGCTTCGATCAGCGATTTGTCGATGCGCATCAGCGTGTTGAAGATCGGTGTGACCATGAACAGCGTATAAAGATGCACCATGGCCAGCACCACGGCGAAATCCGAATAAAGCAGCCATTCGATCGGCGCAGGTACGATGCCGGCGCTGACCAGCGCACTGTTGACCAGCCCGTTGCGCCCGAGAACGGGAATCCAGGAAATCATGCGGATGATGTTGGACGTCAGAAACGGCACAGTGCAGATGAGGAACAGAACCATCTGCATGGTGGTGGTGCGGATATGGAAAGCGAGGAAATAGGCGACCCAGAAACCGCAGAATAGCGTGATCGCCCAGACGATGGCGGCAAATTTCAGCGTGTTGATATAGGTCTGCCATGTGACCCAGGAACCGAGCGTTTCGGCATAGTTGAAGGTCACGAAGCCCGGATACATCTGGGCGAAATCATAATCCCAGAAACTGACGACGGCGATCATGACGATCGGCAAAGCCAGAAAAAAGCCGAGGATCAGGAAAAGCGGTGTGGCCTGAACATAGGACACAAGCTTTTGCGGCAGGGCGAAGCTGCGGGACGGCTTGTCCTTTTTTTCGCTCACGCCGATGAATCTGACTGTCACCATATCGGGGGCCTTTCCCTGAATTTGCGGATGCACCGGCGGCAAGGTCGCCGGCGAGCATGTTGAAAAGTCCTCCACACTCTCGACGTCATCCTCGGGCTTGACCCGAGGATCCAACCACCTCTGATGTGGTGGATCGTTAGATCCTTGGGTCAAGCCCGAGGATGGCGGTTGAGAAGTTGGGACGCCCTGCCGTTCTCAAGACTGGCGGTTATCAGCCGCCAGTCTTGTCTTTTGCATATATCAAGCCGCGATGAACTCGTTCCAGCGACGAACCATGTAACGGTCCTCGTCCATGACAGAGTTCCAGCAGGCGACTTTGCCCATGCGTTCCTGGAAGGAACCGCCGTCGCGCACCGCACCGGCCTTCTCCATGACCTTGCCATCAGGCGCGATGATGTCGCCCTGCGCGGGCTTGCCTTCGACCCAGTAACCCCACTCGTCGGCGGACATGTGTTCCTTCGCCGTATCCATGGCGGCGGAGTAGTAGCCCTGACGGTTGAGATAGGCGCCGACCCAGCCGGAGGTGTACCAGTTGATATATTCATAGGCCGCATCGAGCTTGGCGCCGGAGAGGTGCTTGGCAAGACCGAGACCACCGCCCCACGAGCGATAACCTTCCTTCAACGGCTGGTATTTGCAGGCAACGCCCTTGGAACGGACGGCAGCAACGGCCGGCGACCACATGGACTGGATGACGACTTCACCCGACGCCATGAGGTTGACGCTTTCATCGAAGCTCTTCCAGAAGGCACGGAACTGGCCGTCTTTCTTCGCCTTGATGAGGAAATCGATCGTCTTGTCGATCTCTTCCTTGGTCATGTTGCCCTTGTCGACATATTTGATGTTGCCCGTGGCTTCCATGATCATCGCCGCATCCATGATACCGATGGAGGGGATATTGATGATGGAGGCCTTGCCCTTGAACTTGGGATCCATGATATCGGCCCAGCTGGTGATATCGCGACCGACGAGATCGGGGCGGATGCCGAGCGTATCGGCATTGTAGATCGTCGGAACCATGGTGAAATAATCGGTCTCACCCTTGGCGAAAGTCTTGTCGCCGGGCTTTTCGACGAAACCGACCGTGTGCGGGGCTGTGCCCTGCGCCACGACGCTGTCCGGCGTCAGCTTGCCGTTTTTGAACAGCGGCACGATCTTGTCGTAATATTTCAGCTTCTTGATTTCCATCGGCTGGATGACGCCTGCCGGATAAACCTTCTTGAGGATCCAGTATTCGATATCGGCGATGTCGTAGGAGTTCGGCTGGGTGACGGCGCGCTGGGCGGCCGCATCCGAATCCGTCGCCGTCATCTCGAGCGTGATGCCAAGGTCGGCCTTGCACTTTTCGGCAATGGCGTTGAGGTTCGATACACCGGTGCCGAACTGGCGGATGGTGATCGGATTCTGCGCCCAGATGGTCGGGAAACCGGTGATGAGGCCGGAGCCGATCGCCGCACCGGTTGCGGCGGCACCCGCCTTCAGAAGGCCGCGGCGGGAAAGGCCAGTCTTGATCTTGGAGGTATCGGTCATTTCAAAGTTCTCCTCTGGTTATTATTGGGGTCACTTGTCTACCCGGCCGAGCACGATGGCATCGGCCGCATTCCATGAAAGCGGTATGGCGTCGCCGGTCTTTACCGGCTTTTCGAAGAAGGCGACGTCACTGAGGATGGCGTTGAAATCCTCAATGCCCGCGCCGGTCACGGCGATCTTCACGCTTGCACCGCGATATTCGACATTCGAGACGATGCCGGTAAAACCGAAACCGGGTTGATCCGCCTCACCGACGCGCACGCGGTCGGTACGAACGGCGATATCGACCGCGCCGTCATCCGGGACAATGCCGCTTGCGGTGAAGGCGCCGCCGCCTGCAACCTCCAGCGTAACGAGATCGCCGTTCTTTTCCTTGAAGCGTCCGGAAATGACATTGTGGTCGCCCATGAAGCGGGCGACGAAAGCGGTGGCCGGGCGCTCAAACAGCTCGCGCGGCGTCGCCGCCTGCTCGATGCGGCCGTCATTCATGACGACGATGACATCGGCCAGCGCCATGGCCTCTTCCTGGCTATGGGTGACGTGGACGAAGGTAATGCCGAGCGAGGTTTGAAGCTTCTTCAACTCGGCGCGCATGCGAATTTTGAGGAAAGGGTCGAGTGCCGAAAGCGGCTCGTCCAGCAGAAGCGCCTCAGGATCGGTGATCAATGCGCGCGCCAGCGCCACGCGCTGCTGCTGCCCGCCGGACAGTTGCGCCGGGCGTCGGGTCGCATAGGGCTCAAGTTGCATGAGCTGCAGCATCTCCAACGCCTTGGCGCGGCGCGTTTCCTTGTCCACCCCCTTCATCTTGAGGCTGAAGGCGACGTTGTCGACGAGATCGAGATGCGGAAACAGCGCATAGGACTGGAACATCATCGCCGTGCCGCGTCTGGCGGGCGGCAGATCGGTCACCACCACATTGCCAAGCCTGATATCACCGCTTGAAATGCTTTCGTGACCGGCAATCATCCGCAGCGTCGAGGTTTTTCCGCAGCCCGACGGACCGAGCAGGCAGCAATAGCTTCCAGCCGGAATCTTGAGGCTTATCGCGTGCACGGCTGTGGTGTTTCCATAAATCTTGGAAACGGAAGCGATGTCGATTGCTGCGGCTTTGCTCATGAACACTCTCCTGCGACGTCTTTGTTATGCAGGAGGCGTGCCAGTCTGCTTTGTCTTTGATATAAAATGGGAATTTTTATATGGCCGCTGGTCCGGCCATCGGGCTGCTCAAAATTGCAGCGATTGTTTTCGATTCGATGTAGAAATTGTATGCGATCTTGGCGATGCCGACACACGCACCGGGCAGGTGACATTGCGTCGGCACGCTGCTCAAAGCATGCCGAGGAACTGCTTGAGTTCCGGCGTCCGGGGATTGGCGAAAACCTCTTCCGGCGGGCCGATTTCGTGCACACGTCCCTGATGCATGAAGACGACGCGCGAGCAGACGTCGCGGGCGAACTTCATTTCATGCGTCACCATCAACAGCGTCATGCCCTCCTTTGCCAGCTCGCGCACGACAGCCAGCACCTCGGACACGAGTTCGGGGTCGAGCGCCGAGGTGATCTCGTCGCAGAGAAGGGCGATCGGCTGCATGGCAAGGGCACGGGCAATCGCCACACGCTGCTGCTGGCCGCCGGACAGTTCGTCCGGATAGGCATCGAACTTGTGCGCCAGCCCGACACGCTCCAGCATCTTGCGCGCCGTCACCTCTGCCTCCGGCTTGGTGACCTTCTTCACCACCATCTGCGAAAGCATGACATTGCCGCCGGCCGTCAGATGCGGAAAGAGATTGAACTGCTGGAAGATCATGCCGACCTTCAGCCTCAATGCCTTCAGATGCAGCTCGTCGTCCAGCAATTGCGCACCCGCCACCTGGATCGAACCGTTGCTGATCGTCTCCAGCCCGTTGATGCAGCGAAGCAGTGTCGATTTTCCGGAGCCGCTTTTCCCGATGATGGCGATCACCTCGCCGGGTTCGACATCCAGATTTATGCCCTTCAGTACCTCATTGTCGCCAAAGCTCTTGTGGACTTCAGTGATTTCGATGAGCGACATTGAGCTTCCTTTCGAGGAACTGGCTGGACTTCGACAGCGGCCAGCAGAGAGCGAAGTAGATGAGAGCGACCAGCCCGTAGACGGTGAAAGGCTGGAAGGTGGCGTTGGTAACGATCGTGCCGGCCTTGGACAGTTCGACGAAACCGATGATGGAGGTGAGCGCGGTACCCTTGACGACCTGTACGGAGAAACCGACCGTCGGCGGAATGGCGATCTTCATCGCCTGCGGCAGAATGACGTAACGCATCTGTTGCAGGCGGCCCATGGCGAGGCTGGCCGAAGCTTCCCATTGCCCTTTGGCAATCGCCTCCACGCAGCCACGCCAGATTTCCGCAAGAAACGCGGCCGTCCAGAGGATCAGCGCAACGCCCGCCGCAAGCCAGGCAGGAACATCGATCCCGAAGAGACCGAGACCGAAGAAGGCGATGAAGAGCTGCATCAGAAGCGGTGTGCCCTGAAAGACTTCGATATAGATGCGGGCCGCACGGTTCAAAGCCCGGCGCGGACTGATGCGCAGCCACAGAAGCACAATGCCGACCATGCCGCCGCCAATGAAGGAAACGAGCGAGAGCAGCAGCGTCCAGCGGGCGGAAAGCAAAAGATTGCGCAGAATGTCCCACAGAGTGAATTCGGTCATCGTGCCGCCCTCCTCGGAAAGAGAAAGCTGCCGAGCGCCAGCATGCCCTGCCGCAGCAGGATGGCGAGCAGCAGGTAGATGATAGTTGACAGGATGTAGGCCTCGAAGGCGCGGAACGTACGCGACTGGATGAAGTTCGCTGCAAAGGTCAGGTCTTCCACGGCAATCTGCGAGACAACCGCCGAGCCGAGCATGACGATCACCACCTGCGAGGAGAGCGCCGGCCAGATGCGTTGCAGCGAAGGCGTCAGCACCACATGGCGGAAGGTTTCGAAGCGCGTCATGGCAAGGCTCGCGCCCGCCTCGAACTGGCCCTTCGGCGTCGCCTGAATACCGGCACGGATGATTTCGCAGCTATAGGCGCCGAGATTTACGATCATCGCCAGATTGGCCGCGGTCAGCTCCGAAAGCTTGAAACCAAGCGATGGCAGGCCGAAGAAGATGAAGAACAGCTGGATGAGGAAGGGCGTGTTGCGGATGAGTTCCACATAGGTGCCGACCACGGGCTTCAGCCATGAAGGGCCCAGCGCCCTGGCCCAGGCGCAGGCGATGCCGAGCGAGACGCCGACCACGCCGCCGACCAGCGTAAGTTGGCTGGTAATGGCAATGCCTTTGGCAATTTGTGGCCAATATTCGCCAAGCCACAGGAAATCAAATTGATAGCTCAAGAAACTGTCCCCTTGCGCCGGTGGAGAAAGGCGTCATCCCGGCGGGTCCGGGATGACCAGGGTAAAGGGTGATCAAAGATCTTTCGGCAGATCCTGGCCGAGCCATTTGGCGGCGATCGCATTCAGCGAACCGTCCGCCTTGGCTGACGCGATGGTGGCGTTGACCTTTTCAAGCAGGGCCGTCTCGCTCTTGTTGAGGCCGATGTAGCAGGGAGAGTTCTTGATGAGGAACTTCATTTCCGGGCGCTTCGGCGGGTTCCTGGCGAGAATTGCGGCTGCGACCACATTGCCGGTCGCAACGACTTCCGCCTGGCCGGAAAGGAAGGCGGAGATGGTGCCGTTATTGTCCTCGTAGCGCTTGATGGTGGCGTCCGAAGGCGCAACTTTAGTCAGTTCCAGATCCTCGACGGAGCCACGGGTGACGGCGACGGTCTTGCCCGTCAAGTCCTCGGCCTTGGAGACCGCAAGATCGGTCGGGCCGAAAACGCCGTTGAAGAAGGGCGCATAGGCATCAGAGAAATCGATGACCTTTTCGCGTTCCGCGTTCTTGCCAAGACTGGAGATCACGAGATCAACCTTGTTGGTCTGGAGATAGGGAACGCGGTTGGCGCTGGTGACCGGCACGAGTTCCACCTTCACGCCCAACTTGTCGGCGATCAGCTTGGCCATGTCGATGTCGTAACCTTGGGGGGTCATATCAGCCGCAACGCTGCCGAAGGGCGGGAAATCCTGCGGCACGGCCACACGCAGCGTTCCGCGTGCAGTGATGTCGGCAAGGGCATCCGCCTTGGCGGGCGCGGAAAGACCAAAAGCGGTCGCCATTGCTGCGGCAGCGATGAGTGTCCGTCTGAAGATCATCTGTCATTCTCCTTTTGATGATTTTTGTTGCGTATGGATTTTGTCCGGATCGCCGGCATTCATTTCCGGCAAGGCGAGCGAGTGGCGAAGGCCCGCGAGTGGGTCCGGGCGGCGTGTGAGGTCGAGGCCGGTTTCCACCTCGTCGAGATGTTCTATGGAAAGTTCCGCCGCCTTCACGAAATCGCCCGCAGCCATGGCGTCGAAAATCCGGCAGTGCCCCTCATGGGACTGGAGGGCGTGGAATTCCGACTGGTAGAGCATGGAAATCAGAATTGTCCGGGCGGTGAGATCGCGCAGCAGCTCGATGAGCACGGCATTGCCGCAAAGCTCCGCGATGCGGATATGGAAATCGCCCATCAGGCAGGTAAGGCGCTGGCGGTCGGCAGCGGCTATCGCGACCCTCTCTTCCTCGAGATGCGCGAGGAGAACCTTGCGCCCCTCCTCCGACAGAACCCGCATGCTGCGCAGCAATCCGGATTCGATGATCCGCCGCGCCTCGTAGATGGTCATTGCCTCCTCGGCGGAAGGCTCGACGACGAACCACCCCCGCCGTGCACTGACATGGACGATGCCGCGCGTTTCCAGCCGCATCATCGCCTCCCGTACCCGGGTGCGCGAAACGGAGAAAAGTCCAGCCAGCTGATTTTCGCTGAGCCGCGTGCCCGGCCGGATGCGCGCCGAAAGAATGCCGGAAATGATGGCTTCTTCGATGTTTATCTGACGGTCCTGCCTGGTATGTAAATCTTGCATACAAGACTGAAAGCAAGGCCCATGCCAGAACGGATTATTCTTTTAAAATCAAAAAATACCTAAAATTGCCGCACCTGCTCGCTTAAAATTTAAGCAAGAAAATCGACATGCACCCAAAAAATGCAAAGCTATATAACCGCGACGGCCTTGCCAGGGAGCTTTCGTCTTAACCCGCCTTGAACCGGTCGAAAGCCGTGAGGTGTTTGACCGTGGGATCGGCGTCCCAGCGGTAAATCTCGGTTCGAAGGAAATGCAGCTCGTCTTCGAGCTTTTCTTCCGGCAGTTCCACCCACCAGGATTTCGGCCGGCCATCGGAACCATCCGACCAGCGGTAGCTCCGCTTTTTCAGATGATCCTTCATGTCGAACGGACTGTTTTCGGCATAAATGCGGACCCGGGAATGCTGGCTGGCCTCGTGGAGTTCCATGAAGGGCGTCCCGCTTTGGCCGGGGCGCTGCTGTTCCAGCACCTCCAGCAACGCAAAACAATCGTCGACGGCGCGATGGCCGTCGTGGAAATAGCCGGATTGCCCGATCAGATAGGCAAGCTTGCTGCCCTCGAAGCCCCGCGCACTCCAGTCAATCTCCGAAACCGAGCAGGCCCAGGCTTTGTCACGAAAGATCGGCGAGAAGGCTTCGCAAAAGGGACGGTCGAAGCCGGCATTGTGGGCGATGATCAAATCGGCATCGGCAATGAGAGAGGTCAGCAGGTCGATGTCTATCGCCTGCCCGGCAACCATCTCATCGGTGATGCCCGTCAGCCGCGTGATCTCCTCCGGAATGGCGATACCCGGCTGTCGCAACCCGCCATAGACGCCGGTGACATCGCCGATCGCCCCCTGATCGTCGAATGTGAAGGTGATGACGCCGATTTCGATGATCTCGTCAGTTCGGTGGTTAAGGCCCGTCGTCTCGGTATCGAGGATGACACCATGGCGTGGAAATCCCGGCCTGGGCTGCTCGCTGATCGCGCGCGGCTGCAGCTTGCGCAAGATGCGGTATTGGCCGGTGGATTCGAGATATGCGGCCAGAACCTCATCGTCAGGAACCGTCTTCTGCGCCGTTTCGCGGCCACCCGCTTTTCGCCCCCGTTCAGCCTGGGGAAGCCGCGCCGTCGCGGAAGCGAAAAAATCCAACTGGGAGGTCATTGTTCTGCTGTCCGCTTTGGCCGGAAATCGAGATTGAGTACTCCAACATATGCGCAGAGGCTCACACTAACAACACCGGTTGCGGCGATCCACAGAAACCGAACCCTGCCGCCCTAGCGTTCCTCGCGCCGCATTTCCGATAAAAAGCGAGGGCGGAATGTTCCGCCCTCTCCTTTCATCGTGTGTTTGCCGGGAATACCCAGTCCGCTCAGCGCGTGTGGTGAACCGGCTGAAGCGCATAGACCGGCGTTTTAATGCCCTCCATCCGCGCCTTCAACTGCAAGGCGAGATATTGCGAATAATGGCGCGACTGGTGCAGGTTGCCGCCGTGGAACCACAGCGCCTCCTGTTGCGTCGGCTTCCACATGTTGCGCTGCTCGCCTTCCCATGGTCCGGGATCCTTTGGCGTATCCGAGCCTAGCCCCCAGACCTTGCCGACCCTGTCCGCTGTTTCCTGATCGATGAGATCAGCGACCCAGCCATTCATCGAACCGTAGCCTGTCGCATAGACGATGACGTCAGCGGGAATCTCCCTGCCATCGGCAAGTTTTATCGAGTTCTCCGTGATCTCGTCCACCTGACCGGCGGCGAGCTTCACCTTGCCGTCGATGATGAGCTGCGAGGCGCCGATATCGATATAATAACCGGAGCCGCGCCGCAGATACTTCATGAAGAGGCCAGAGCCGTCCGCACCCCAGTCGAGCTGGAACCCGGTTTTTTCCAGCGCGGCGTAGAAGTCGGCATCACGCTCCCGCATCCTGTCGTAAAGCGGGATCTGGAACTCATGCATGATCCGGTAAGGCAGCGACGCGAAGATGAGATCGGCCTTCGCCGTCGTCACGCCATTCGCCAGCGCCTGTTCGGAATAGAGCGCACCGAGCCCTATATCCATCAACGTGTCGGATTTGACGATATGGGTGGTCGAGCGCTGGATCATGGTGACGTCGACACCCGCTTCATGGAGCGCGGCACAGATATCGTGGGCTGAATTGTTCGAGCCGACGACCGCCACCTTCTTGCCCTTATAACCATCCGGCCCCGGGTGCTGCGAAGAATGGTGCTGATCGCCGCTGAACCGGTCCCGACCCTTGAACTCGGGAATATTGGCCTTGCCGGACATGCCGGTGGCAAAGACCAGTTGTTTCGGCCGGAGCACCACCTCCTCGCCGTCGCGATCAACGACGATCGTCCATTCCTTCGCCGCCTCGTCCCATTTGGCGGACTTGGCGGTGGAGCGGGTCCAGTAATTCAGCTCCATCACCTTGGTGTAGAATTCCAGCCAGTCGCCAATCTTGTCCTTGGGCGCAAAGACCGGCCAGTTCTTCGGGAAATCGATGTAGGGCAGATGATCGTACCAGACCGGGTCATGCAGGCAGAGCGACTTGTAGCGCTTGCGCCAGCTGTCACCCGGCCGGTCATTCTTTTCAAGTATGATCGTCGGCACGCCGAGCTGGCGCAGCCGCGCACCCAGCGCGATGCCGCCCTGACCGCCACCGATGATGACGGTATAGGGCTGCTTGTCGTAGCCGAGCGTGCGCGCTTCCTCCTCGCGCTCCTCCTGCCACGTTTTTGCGCCAAGGTTCTGGCCATGCCGGGCGCCGAGCGGGCGGGTGAAACCCGACTTCTCCTCGTGGCCCTTCAGTTCGGAAAGCGCCGTCAGCAGCGTCCATATCTGCCCGTTCTTGAAGCGAACCAGACCGTAACCGCGCCCGGTTGCCGTTTCGAAGGTGATCCAGCTTTCCAGCACGCCGTCCGCTTCCGTTGCCTCCTCGCCGGTGGCGATGCGCCAGTGTGAGGGTCTGGCCGTCGAAAGCTGCGATTGCAGCATGTCTCGCACCTGATCGCGGCCCTCAACGGTCTTGATATTCCAGGTAAAGGCGACGAGATCGCGCCAGTAACAATCCTCGGCAAACAGATTGACGGCATCGTCGATGCGGCCGGCTTCGAGTGCTGCCCTGAACGTATCGAGAAGCGCCTGAAGGCGGGTGGTGGGGGTTTTTTCGAGCATGTGTTCCTCCTCCTGCTCAATGTGAAAACGGGACGGCTCCTCAACCGCCCCGCAAGACGGATCGGCCTATCGCGACAGGTCGATCAGGATTTTCAGATGTTTGCCGGCCGGGTCGAGCAACTGGTCGAACCCTTCCGTGACCGCTTCGCTGAGCGAGACATATTTGGTGACGATCCGGCTTGCCGGAATCTGGCCACTGGCGATCAGCCGGGCAACGCGCGGCCAATAATGGGTCGGATAGGCCCAGGAACCGCGAATATCGATGTCCTTGAAGGTCACGTCGAACCAGTTCAACGGGTTTTCGCCGGGGTGCAGGCCGGTCTGCACCACGACGCCCTGCTTGCGCACGGCATCGGCGCAGTTCTTCAGCGCATATTCATTGCCAACGCATTCGATGGCGACATCGCAGCCGACATTGCCTTCGGTCTCGGCCCGGATGACATCGCCGACCTTTTCCGTCTTGGGATTAATCGTGCGCACCTCGCCAAGCGCCTCCCGCGCCAGCGCCAGACGCGTATCGTTGAGATCGGAAAGGAATATCTGCGAGGCACCGGCCGCACGCGCCGCCATGGCGACGAGAATCCCGATCGGTCCGGCACCGGTGACAAGCACGCTGCTACCGGCCGTCACGCCGCCACGGTCGCAGGCATAAACGGCGACTGCCGTCGGCTCGATGAGGGCCGCTTCCTGATCGGTAAGCGTGTCCGGTATCGGCTGAACGTTATAGTCGTTGAGAAGAGCGGCCTGCGCCATGCCGCCGGAGTGCCAGGACAGGCCGGCGAGTGCGAGATTGGCGCTCAGGTGATAGAGACCGCGATCGGCATAATAATCGCCATGGCGCGGCATGATGAGCGGCTGGATCGACACCCGGTCGCCGGGCTTTACATGGCTGACGCCCTTGCCCACGGCCTTGACGACACCGCCGAATTCATGACCGAGAATTTGCGGACCGTATGCCCCGGTGAAAGGATGCGGCTCCTTCGGCACGAAGATCGGGCCATAGGCGTATTCGTGCAGATCCGTGCCGCAGATGCCGCAAAATTTGTTTTCGACGAACACCTCGCCCGGACCGGGCTCGGGCGGCGTATCCACATCTTCGATGCGTAGATCCTTGGCGGCGTGAAAGCGCAGTGCTTTCATTGCATTTCCTCCTGTTGTTCTTGCACAGGAAGTTCAGCAAGCGGCATGCCAGAATGGGATATGCTCTATTACGTCGTGTTTTCAACGGGTTGCGAAAACGCGATTTCATTCCGGCAGACGAATGCAACAGGTCGTGCGCAACAGGTGTTGCAGCAGTTGCGCCAGCTCGGGCACATCAGTCCAGACGCATCAGTTCAGGCGTTTGAGACGACGGTGGATGGTGGAGCGGTTAACGCCGAGGCTCCGCGCCAGCGCCGAGACATTATTGCCGCAGTCCTGCAGCGCCCGGCGCAGATCGTCGTCATTCCGAGACGTGTCGGTGGCAGCCTCGGTGAAAAGGTGTTCCGGCAGGCAACCGGGATCGATGGTGCCGCCATCGCAGAGTGCGGCTGCAACACGCAGGGCATTGAAAAGTTCGCGCAGATTGCCCGGCCAGTCATGGGCAAGCAGGATTTCCCGCGCCGCCGTATCGATCCGATAGGCCTCGCCGTTTTCCTTCTCGATGCGCCGGAGAAACTGGTCGATAAGCCAGCCGAGATCTTCACGCTCCCGCAGCGCCGGCAGCGTCACCGTTGCCGCATTCAGGCGATAATAGAGGTCCTGCCGGAAACGGCCTTCCTTCACCAGCTCGGCAAGATCGCGATGCGAGGCGGACAGCACCCTCAGACGAACCGGCTTCGCCTTCAATGCACCGACCGGCTGCACCTCGTTTTCCGAGAGCACACGCAGCAGGCGGCTTTGCAGGGAAAGCGGCATATCGCCGATCTCATCCAGAAACAATGTGCCGCCGCTTGCCTCTTCGATGAGGCCGCGTTTGCCCTTCTGGCTGGCGCCGGTGAAAGCGCCCGGCGCGTAGCCGAACAATTCGGATTCGATGAGATGCTCAGGGATTGCCGCACAATTGACGGCGACGAAATTGCCGCCGCTGCCGCAGCTGTCGTGGATTGCCCGCGCCAGATATTCCTTGCCGCTTCCCGTTTCGCCTTGAATGAGGATCGGAATATCGCGGGCAGCGAGCTTTGCGGCCCGTGCCTGCACCTTCTCCATCGCCATATCGCCGTCGCTCAGATCCCGGAGCGCCCGAGGCAAGCGTGGCTCCGGCGCAAGGGGTGTGCGAATGCTGACGGCGGGCGCGATGGCGCTGGCAAAAAGCACCAGACCATTGCGCGCGCGCAAAAGCCGTTCGCCATTCGGCCGCCCGCGCATGAAGCGCGGCAGGTCGTCCACGTCGATATCGAAGACCGAAGAAATCGGCTTGCCGAGAAAATCGCGGGTAGCAAGGCCGTGCATGTTCATGGAGCGCGCGAGCGCCCCGAAACCGCCATGGGTCATGCCGGTAATGCGCCCGCTGCCATCGAGGGCAATCGCCGCATCAGGATCGACATCGAGGAACTCAGGCGAACGGGCAAGACGCAACACCCAGTCATTGCGGGTGCGGGTCATCAGATTGGCAAGCTCGATACGCCGCGCGGTGGAGGCGACGAGATGCAGCGCCAGTTGCTGGCTGGCCTTGGCCGTCGGCGAGCGCAGCTGGGAAATATCGAGCACGGCGGTAAGATCACCCAGCGTGTCGAAGATGGGAGCCGCGGTGCAGGTCAGCCCGATATGGCTGGTGTCAAAATGGTCATCCTGATGGATGATCACCGGCTCGCCGGAAACGAGGCAGGCGCCGACGGCGCAGGTGCCGGCCCGATTTTCGGACCATTCAGAGCCGAGATAGAGCCCTGCCCGACGCAACTGGTTGTCGAAGGTCGGGTCGCCCATGAAATCGACGGTGACGCCGCGTGCATCCGACAGCAGCAGGACATAGTTCTGCTCGGCAATCTGATTGAACAGGGCTTCAAGACCGGAGCGGCCGATGCGGATCAACTCCTCGGCCTGCTCGCGATGCTCCCGAAGCTTCAGCTCCGGCACGATATAGGCTTCCTGCGCGATCGTGGGGTCAAGCTTGTAGTCGTTCAGACAGCGCAGCCATGACTGGATGACGGACGTATCACGCGGGCTGACCGCCCCCATGCCGACACGTTCGATCTCCCGTATATGCGACAGCGTCGATACCATGCATACTTCCTCCAGCACGGATGGTCGCATATTAGGAGACCGCTCACAATCCGGTTGTTACGGTGGTTTGGGCTGCCGGGGGAAACATCACCTTGACCTATCTCAAGAATGCGGACGATTTGTAATATTTTCGCAACTCGCCGGATTGCCGATGATTTCGCTCGTCTTGATGATGGAGGCAGCATCCGCAGTGACCTTGATGATGCAGTCGCGGCGATGCTCCTTGATTTTCATGCCCTCGGTTTCAGATATCTGCGTCTGCCCGTTCACGATACGGGCCTCCCGTCTGTTGCTGAGACCGGCATAGGTCTCGACCTCGACCTTCAGCCAATAGGACTCCGTTTCACCGTTCTCGATAATGACCTTGTTGGGGCGGCCAAATCTGGCGATAGCCGCCTCCCGGGGCTGACCCACGAGGCTTGCCACGGTGCGGGAAACCTCCGCCTGTCCGGTGCTGGCGCACGCCGAAACAATAGTAAGCATACCGACCAGACATCCCGTTTCGAGCCATCTCATTTTTTTCAGTTTCTTCCCTCACAAAATGCCACCGGCCGATGCGTTTTCGCCGCCGTGTCAGCGCAATCTAGGATCGATCATCTTGCGCTGAAAGAAGGAGCGGCCAAAATGCCGATCAACTTGTCATGATCGACGTCCACCATGCCGGCATTCTCTACCGGTTGCGAAATACGGTGCAGGAAACGCCGGCCTGCCGGATTTCACCGCAAAGCTCATTGGCCTCGCCGCGTGTGTCGCGGCCGATGCGGGCGGCATAACGTGGGCGCGAACCGAAATTTCCGCCTCGCTGCCGCACGATCAATGCCCGCTCGGCATTAAGCGGCCCGGACAACCGGCCTATCGCACGGGTAAAAAGCCGGTTTGCCACCGCCGGATTATAATGCGCGGCAAGCTGCACGCCCCAGGGCGCCCAGTCGGCTGATGAGATGAGGACGGGATCGTTCATCGTTCGTGTATCTGCCAGACGCAGGCAGGCATCGATGAAGGGCCGTTTGTCATCCAGCGCCGGGGCCGCCTTTTCCGGTGGATTGTCCTTCCATGTCTCCGCGGGATATCCCGTTATCGCGAACACGTAATCCCGGGTTTCCGTCGGCAACCGGCCGGTGGCGATGAATGTCCGCAATCCCGCCTCGCCGGCATTATAAGCCGCGGCTGCAAGGCCGAAATTGCCGAATTGCACATTCAGCTCCGAGAGATAACGGGAGGACGCCTCCAGCGCGGCGATGATGTTGAAGCTGTCTTTAAGGCCGCGCAGCCTTGCCGTTCCCGGCATGAACTGGGCTATGCCCTCAGCGCCTTTCGGGCTGACCGCATTGGCCCGGAACAGGCTTTCCCGCCAGATGAGCCGGGCGAAATAATCCGGTGGCACGGCATGGCGCCCGGCCAGAACCTCGATGGCGTGACACAGATCGTTATTGTAACTGCCAACGCGGATGCATAATTCCGGCGCAACATCATGGGTGTAGGTACAGGTCGGCTTTCCCGCAGCCGGCTCCTCAGCCCCGGCCGCGCCGCAGGCCAAAGCCAGAAACCAGAGAGCAAGGCCGATGTGGCCCGTCGATATCTCTGCCAAACGAATTTCCCCGCAAATTCCAGGCGCGATGCACCGATTATCAGGCGATCGAGAAGATTTTCCCAGACCTTCCACTGTTCTTCAATCGTAAAACTGTGCCTTTTCTCCGCTACTTTCGGAACGTTCGCCGCATAGTAGCATTCTATGCCGAATGGGGCCTGAATTTCGGAGGAGACGCAAATGAAGAAGAATGTGATCTGCATCTGGTACGACAAGGACGCCGAGGCAGCCGCCAGGTTTTACACCGAGACCTTTCCCGACAGCGCGGTGAGCAAGGTGTACTATGCACCGAGCGACTATCCCTCCGGCAAGGAGGGGGATGTGCTGCTGGTGGAATTCACGGTCGTCGGCGTGCCCTGCGTCGGCCTCAATGGCGGGCCGGAATTCAAGCACAGCGAAGCTTTTTCGTTCCAGATCCTAACCGAGGATCAAGCGGAAACCGACCGTTACTGGAACGCCATCGTCGGCAATGGCGGCGCAGAAAGCGTCTGCGGCTGGTGCAAGGACAGATGGGGTATCTCCTGGCAGATCACCCCGCGCGTGCTGATGGAAGCCATGGCAGTGGGCGGCGCGGAGGCCAAACGCGCCTTTGCGGCAATGATGAATATGACGAAAATCGACGTCGCCGCCATCGAAGCCGCACGTCGCGGTTGATGCTGGCGCACTATTCAGCAGCAAGTAGCGAAGTTGCTTCAAAACCGTAAGAGAATGTAAAATAAGTGGAAATCCGTCTCTACGGTTTTTATCCCGCCTGCTCCGCCGCGCAGATCTCCCTGCGCGGCCAGTCATCACAAAACGTTCAACAAAATGTAAGCTATCCGTCAAAAACGGCTGCTAGCAGAGCCCATGGCTTCGTGCTGAGGATGTGACGTCCTTGCCGATCATGCCATTATTCCATCAACGGGGCTCACCTCATGAAACCTTCCGCTCTGACCTCTTTCGTGGCCGGCGTTGCCATGGCCGCCGCCTTCGGCGCCACGGCTGCCCACGCAGAAAAGACCAAGTTCGAATTCTGGCACGGCCTTTCCGGCGATCTCGGCGACCGCGTTCAGGAAACCTGCAAGAAGTTCAACGACTCCCAGGCTGAATTCGAAATCGTCTGCACCTCGCAGAACGATTACGACGCCACGTTGCAGAACACCATTGCCGCCTACCGCGCCAAGAAGCAGCCCGCCATCACCCAGATCTACGATGCCGGCACGCTGGACATGATGCTGTCCAAGGCTTTCATTCCCGCCAAGAAGCTGATGGCCGACAACGGTTACAAGATCGACTGGAACAACTATTTCCCCGGCATCGCCAATTATTATGCGACGGCTGACGGCGAGCTGAACTCCTTCCCCTACAATTCCTCCACCGCCGTCTTTTATTACAATGTCGACGCCTTCGAAAAAGCTGGCATCACCTTCAAGCCCGACACCTGGGAACAGGTCGAAGAGGCCGCCAGGAAGCTGAAAACCGCCGGTTTCGAGTGCCCGCTGGCCTTTAATTTCGATACCTGGATGCTGATGGAGCAGTTCTCCGCCATCCACAACCAGCCGATCGCCACCAAGGGCAACGGTTATCAGGGTCTCGACGCCGAACTGACGATCAACAAGACGAAGTTCGTCGATCAGGTCAAATTCTTCAAGAAGATGCAGGACGAGAAGCTGTTCGTCGTCAAGACCAAGCAGCTCGGTATGGACATCCTGCCCGCCTTCACCTCGCAGACCTGCCAGATGTTCATGTCCTCGATCGCCGGCCACGGCACCGTCGGCAAGGCTATGCCGGAAGGCGTGAAGTGGGACGTTGCCATGCTGCCGATCTGGAAGGGCACCGAGCGCCACAACTCGCTGGTTGGCGGCGCCTCGCTCTGGGTCATGGCCGGTCGTCCGGACGCCGAATACAAGGGTGCGGCCGCATTCCTGAACTTCATCGCCCAGCCCGATATGGTTGAGTGGTGGTCGACCGTTACAGGCTACATCCCGGTTACCAAGACCGGCTTCGACGCCATGAAGGCCAACGGCTTCTACGACAAGGCTCCCTATAAGGGCCGTGAAAAGGCGATCGAAAGCCTGACGTTTACGCCGCCTTCCGAATACACACGCGGCATCCGCCTCGGCGGCTTCACGCAGATCCGCAAGGAAGTTTCGACCTCGCTCGAAGCCATCTTCATGCAGAACGCCGACATTCAGGCCGAACTCGACAAGGCTGTCGAGCGTTCGAACGCCAATCTGCGCCGCTTCGAAAAGACCTATGCCGGCGCCAAGCTGAACTAAGCCGGTCCTTTTCGCCTGGGTTTGCCCGTGTCCGCACGGGCAAACCCTTAATGCCATTTTCTGTTTCGGATATTTCATGGAAAAGCGCGCCGTTTTCAAAAGCACATGGTTGCCGCTGCTGTTCGCATTGCCGCAGCTGGCACTGATCCTCCTGTTCTTCTACTGGCCCGTGGCGGCGGTGATCAACTGGGCCTTCACCCTTCAACCGCCCTTTGGCGGCGCGGCGGAATTCGTCGGTTTCGCCAATTTCCAGGAAGTCTTCTCCGATCCGTTCTACTGGCATTCCGTTACTGTCAGCCTGATCTTCGCGACCGTCGGCCCCTTCGTCGCCATATCGATCGGCCTCGTTCTGGCTCTCTCCGTCGATCGCCAGCTTCCCGGCTCCGGATTTTTCCGGGTTCTGTATATCCTGCCCTTCGCCATCGCAGGCCCCGCCGCCGGCATGGCCTTCCGCTTCATCCTGTCGCCGGAGCGCGGGCTTGCCGCGTCACTGAACGCCACCTGGCCGGACATCTGGAACCCGGCCAAATACGGCGAACATGCACTGGCGCTCGTCATCGCCATCTTCATCTGGAAATGGGCGGGCTACACCTTCATCTTCCTGTTCGCCGGCCTGCAATCCGTACCCCGTTCGCTGACGGAAGCCGCTGCAATGGACGGCTCCGGCCCGATCCGCCGCGCCATAGACATTCAGGTGCCGTTGCTCGCACCCACGCTGTTCTTCCTGATGGTGACGATGATGACCGAGGGTTTCGTCGGCCAGGACACGTTCGGCATCGTACATTCGCTGACGGCAGGCGGCCCCAACCGCGCCACCGATGTGATGGTTTACCGCATCGTCACCGAGGCCTTCGAAGGGCTGAACTATTCCGGCGCCTCGGCACAAACCATCGTCCTGATCGGTCTCATCATGGTCTTCACCTTCATCCAGTTCCGCTTCATCGAGCGGCGCGTCCATTACAAGTGAGGCCTGAGAGATGATCCAGCGCACGCCCTATGCCGACGCCCTGACCTACGTGGTCATGGTCGCGGGACTTCTGCTTCTCATCGGCCCCTTCATCGTGGTGCTGGCAGGCGCCAGCCAGACGGTGCAGCAGGTCAACCACACGCCCTTCAGCTTCATGCCGCAGGGCGAGCTTTTCAACAATCTCGGCACCGCCTGGAACCGCGCCAATCTCGGCACCGCCATGTTCAACAGCCTGGTGATGGCCTCGCTCGTCACGGCGGGCAAGGTGGCTCTGTCCGCGCTCACCGCCTTCGCCATCGTGTTTTTCCGTTCGCCGCTGAAACACCTGTTCTTCTGGTCCGTCTTCATCACGCTGATGCTGCCGCTCGAAATTCGCGCCGTTCCGACCTATGCCGTGGCGGCGGATGTGTTCCAGCCGTTCCGCTACCTCATAGCGCTGGTCAGCGGTGTCGAAATCAATGTCGAATGGAACCTGCTGAATTCCTATGCGGGTCTGTCGCTGCCGCTTGTCGCCACGGCCACCGGCACCTTTCTCTACCGGCAGTTTTTCATGACCCTTCCGGACGAGCTTGCGGAAGCGGCGCGCATGGACGGTTCCGGCCCCGTGCGTTTCTTTTTCGACGTGCTGCTGCCGCTGTCGCGCACCAACATGCTGGCCCTCACCACCATTCTCTTCGTCTCATCGTGGAACCAGTATCTGTGGCCGCTGCTGATGGTCACCGACCCCTCCTACAAGACGGTGATGATGTCGTTGCGCGCGCTTTTGCCCTCCGAGGACGGCACTCCGGACTGGAACGTCACGCTTGCCGGTTCCCTCATCATCATCTTGCCGCCGCTTCTCGTCGTGGCGTTCCTGCAACGCTGGTTCGTCCGCGGTCTCGTCTCGTCCGACAAGTGACGGCGCGGTTTTCAACAACAAGGTTTTCAGTATCATGGCTCAGATCGATATTCGGCAGGTCCGCAAATCCTACGGCAAGACCCCGACCCTGCACGGCGTGGATCTCACTTTCGAAACCGGTGAATTCGTCGTCATCCTCGGCCCCTCTGGCTGCGGCAAATCCACGCTTCTGCGGATGATCGCCGGGCTGGAGGATATCACGTCAGGTGAAATCGCCATTGGCGGGCGTGTCGTCAACACGCTGGAGCCGCGCGAGCGCGGTTGCGCCATGGTGTTCCAGAATTATGCGCTTTATCCGCATATGACGGTGGCAGGCAATATCGGTTATGCGCTGAAAGTCGCCGGCGTCGCCAAGGCCGAGCGCCTGCGCCGCGTCGAGGAAACGGCAAAGATCGTCGGCCTTTCCGACTTTCTCGAGCGCAAGCCCGCCGCTCTTTCCGGTGGCCAGCGCCAGCGTGTGGCCATGGCCCGTGCAATCATCCGCGAACCGCAGGTGTTTCTGTTCGACGAGCCGCTATCCAACCTCGACGCCAAGCTGCGCGTGACGATGCGCGCTGAAATCCGCAAGCTGCACCAGCGCCTGTCCGCCACCTCCGTCTTCGTCACCCACGACCAGGTGGAAGCCATGACGCTGGCCGACCGCCTGGTGGTGATGAACAAGGGCAATGTCGAGCAGGTCGGCCATCCGCTCGATATCTATCACCGCCCGGCCAGCACCTTCGTCGCCTCCTTCATCGGCTCACCGGCCATGAACCTGTTCAACACGCGGGTGGAAGTCGAATCTCCTGCCGTGATGCTGGGCGGCACGCCGGTCAAACTCTTCCCCGAAACAGCACTGGAACTACGCGGCCGCGACGTGACGGTGGGCATCCGCCCGGAACAATGCCTGGTCAGCACCGAAGGTGCGGGCGTGCTGGCAACCGTCGATTTCGTGGAAGAACTAGGTTCCGGCCGCATCGTGCATGCGGATATTGCCGGCGAGACCTTCTCCGCCGCCATTGGCGAGGATCTGCTGGTCAAACCCGGCCAGCGCATCCACTTCGAACTGCCCCCCAACCACCTCCACTTCTTTGACCCCGCCACGGGCAAGCGGATCGAAATCGAAGGAGCCATCGTGGCTCCCCGCATCGGTAACGAGAAACTGCTGACGGTTTGACAGTGGGCGTTTGAGCGCGAAACAGTCCAGCGCGGTTTGGGAATGTTCCAACCGCGCCGGACGTGGAATCGACGTGTTTTTTATCGATCTCGATCAGCAAGCCCGAAAGAACAAACTACATTAACCACATCAGACAATATACTGAATTTACTTCGTTTTAGTGCATAAAATCCCATGTGAAAAATACGCTGCCATTCGTTTGACAGTCGCCACGGGTGGCACGTCGCCAGCCGGTTCCTGCGGCCAACAAGGCTAAGGCAAACCCGTTGCCGGCAAAGAGATCATGCGAAATGGATGATTTCAGGAAAAATCATTCGGTTTGAAAGTCACTATCGGAATAGTGTTTGCCGCGCCAATCCTCCGGCAGGGATATCGTCGCGATGAGGATCGGGCCTGCCTGCGGTTGTTCGCAGCAATCGACAAGACAAGCCGCCCGGATCAGAAACACCAATGAGAGAGTGAAGCCTAATGGCAAATGACCGCAAACTGCATCTCGGCGCCTTTATGCGGCCCGTCAGTCTCCACACGGGTGCATGGCGTTATCCGGGATCCTTCCCGGACGCCAATTTCAATTTCGCCCATCTGGCGCGCTTCGCGCAACAACTCGAAGCCGCAAAATTCGATGCGTTTTTCATGGCCGATCATCTGGCGGTGCTGAACATGCCGACGGAAGCCCTGCGCCGCAGCCATACCGTGACGTCTTTCGAGCCCTTCACCCTCCTTTCGGCGCTAGCAGCCGTCACTTCCCGCATAGGTCTTGTCGCCACCGCCTCCACAACATTCGATGAGCCGTATCATGTGGCGCGGCGTTTCGCCTCTCTCGATCACCTCAGCAATGGCCGCGCCGGCTGGAACATCGTCACCACGTCAAACCCGGATGCGGCGCTGAATTTCGGTCGGGAAGAACAACCTGATCACACGGAGCGTTATGGACGCGCGCGGGAATTTTACGATGTCGTCACCGGCCTCTGGGACTCCTTCTCCGATGAAGCCTTTATCCGGGACGTCGATAGCGGCCTGTTCTTCGATCCTGAAAAAATGCACGTTCTCAACCACAAGGGGCCTGAATTTTCCGTGCGCGGGCCGCTCAATATCGCGCGTCCGGTGCAGGGTTGGCCCGTCATCGTTCAGGCTGGAGCGTCGGAGCCAGGACGCCAGCTTGCCGCCGAAACCGCAGAGGTCGTTTTTGCGGCAACACCTACCCTTGCAGCGGGAAAGGTCTTTTACAAAGACGTCAAGGACAGGACCGTCGCGGCGGGCCGTTCCCGCGACGGCATTGTCATCCTGCCGGGCGCCTTCGTTCTGGTCGGCGATACCGTCGAGGAGGCAAAAGCCAAGCGCGCCCGGCTCGACAGTCTCGTCCATTATGAAAGCGCGATCGCTTCGCTTTCGATTGCGCTCGGCCATGATGTTTCCGGCTTCGATCCCGATGGTCCATTGCCGGACATTCCCGAAACGAATGCGAGTAAATCCAGCCGTGAAAGGGTGATCGAACTCGCCAGAAGCGAAGGCCTGACGGTGCGCCAGCTCGCCCAGCGGCTGGGCGGTTATGCGGGTCTCGCATTCGTCGGCACGGCGCAGACGATTGCCGATGAGATGGAGCAATGGCTCTACGAAGAGGGCTCGGACGGCTTCAACGTCACCTTCCCCTTCCTGCCCGCCGGTCTCGACGCTTTCACCACCCTCCTCGTACCGGAACTGCAAAGACGCGGTCTGTTCCGAAGGGACTATGAAGGACCGACATTGCGCGATCATCTCGGCCTGCAACGCCCGGTTAACCGTTTTTTCCCTTGATAACACAGCGTCGCGCCGATCCCGCCGCCGGTAGGGAGATTTTCCACGCCGGTCGCAAAGTTTGGCATGAGGTTCCAGAAGGGCGGATTGACCTCAAAAACACCGACCCATACCCTTTAAGTACACAAAATACATAAATTAGGTGCATTGCTATGAAAACTGAACATTCTCGCCGCCAGATCCTCAAACTCGGCATTGCCGGCGCTCTCGCAACACCACTGACCATGGGCAATGCGCTGGCCCAGAGTTCGCCGGAATTCCCTGCGGAGCTGAAGCTGGACTGGGGATTTTATTCCTCACACACACTGCTGATAAAGAACAAGGGCTGGCTTGAGGACGCTTTCAAGGATGTCGGTACCAAGATCACCTGGGTGCAGTCGCGCGGCAGCAATAATTCGCTGGAATTCCTGAAGGTCGGCTCGACGGATTTTGCCGGTTCGGCCGCACTTTCGGCCTTTCTGGCCCGTGCCAACGGCGTGCCGCTGAAAGTCATCTATGTGGCAAGCTGGGGCGGCTCCTCCATCATCCAGGTTCGCCCGGATTCGCCGGTAAAGACCGTCGCCGACCTGAAGGGTAAAACCATCGCGGTCACCAAGGGCACCGCGCCCTATTTCACCCTCCTCCGCGCCCTTGCCCAATCCAAGCTGTCGATCGATGATCTCAAGGTTGTGAACCTGCAACATCCGGAAGGCTTCAACGCGCTTCAGCAGGGTCAGGTCGATGCCTGGGTCGGCATCGATCCGCACACGTCCCAGGCAGAACTTGCCGGCGACAGAGCGATTTTCGACGAGCGCAGCTGGCGCGACGGCAGCGTCTTCAGCGTTTCGGAAGATTTTCTGGCGAAGTACCCGAAAGCAGTCGAACGCCTCCTCGGCGTCTGGGTCGAGACACAAAAATGGATCCGTGAAAACAACAGCGAATTCATCAATTTCGTCACGCAGGTCACGGGCAACGACCCCAAGATCACCAAGCTGACGATCGAGAAGCGTGACTGGAAGGATCCCGTTCCGGGTGAGGAATTGCTGAACTCGATCCGCGTTGTCACCCCGTTGCTCGGCGACGATGTTCTGCGTCCGGGCGTCAATGTCGATAGTGTCCTTTCATCGCTGATCGATCCGGCACCTGCGAAAAAGGCACTTGGCGCATGAACTCCCATCCACGCGAATTCCAGCGCGTGAAACAGACTGCGAAACAATTCCCTTCCCGATTGCCGTTCTTGCAGAGGACGGCGAATTTCCTTCGTCGGTTCGACCTGCGCGGCGCCATCGTGCCGGTCGGCTCACTGTTGTTGCTGGAGTTCTTTGTGCGCGTTGGCTGGGTGAGCCCCTATGTGCTGCCGCCCCCCTCCGAGCTTTACGATACGTTTCTGCGGCTTGCGGAAGGCCCGTTGTGGACGAATGTCGCTGCAAGCACCGCGCGGGTCTTCGTGGGCTTCGTCATCGGCTCTCTGCTTGCTGTCGTCGTCGGTTCGCTGGTCGGGCTGGTCGTTGCCGCCGAGCGCTATCTGGAGCCGACGTTTCAGGCGCTGCGAGCGGTTCCGAGCCTTGCATGGGTGCCGCTGCTGATGATCTGGTTCGGCATCGGCGAAACCTCGAAGATCGTTCTCATCGCCAAAAGTGCGTTTTTCCCGGTTTATCTCAGCCTCTTCTCCGGCATCAGAAATGTCGACCGCAAGCTGGTGGAAGTGGGCGAGATGTATCGCCAGCCGCTGTCTGTGCTGGTGTGGCGGATTTTCATCCCCGCCTCTTTGCCGCACCTGTTCACCGGTCTGCGTTATGGGCTTTCGCTGGCCTGGCTGAGCGTTGTCGCAGCCGAGCTTCTGGCCGCATCCGAAGGCATCGGCTACATGCTTTCCGACGGGCGGGAACTCTCCCGGCCCGATCTGGTGATGATCGCCATCATCTGCCTTGCGGTACTTGGCAAGATTTCCGACAGCCTCTTCAAGATCGTCGAGGACCGCTGCCTCAGATGGCGTGATACCTATCCCCTTCAGGAAGGAGGGCGTCTGCGATGAGTTTGCTCCATGTCGATGTGCGCGAAAAGGCCTTCGGAGACACGGTAATCCTTCAGGATATCCATCTGACGCTCGGCGACGGAGAAGCGGCGGTTCTTCTCGGTCCCAGCGGTTGCGGAAAGAGCACGTTGCTGCGCATCGCCGCCGGTCTCGACCGGCATTTTTCAGGCGCGGTCAAGGTTCAGCAGGCAGAGGACGATCAGGCATCGGACTCGCCGCCCATTGCCTTCGTCTTTCAGGAGCCGCGCCTGATGCCCTGGCTTACAGTTGCCGAAAACATCGGTTATGCGGCCGGCAAGAAATATGATGTCCAGCGGGTAGAGGGCCTGATCGACGATGTGGGCCTAAGCGGCCATGGCGGCGCGCTGCCGAAAGCGCTTTCAGGCGGCATGGCGCAGCGTGTCGCCATCGCAAGAGCGCTCTATACCCAACCGCGCATATTGCTTCTTGATGAGCCGTTCAGCGCGGTCGACGCTTTCACACGGATGAAATTGCAGGACCTCGTCCTGAAACTCGTCGAGCAGCGCGGGATTTCCTTCCTGCTCGTCACCCACGATATTGACGAAGCGCTCTATCTCGGTGACCGGATTTACATGATGGGCGCCCATGATGGTCGTATCCAGCAGCGGATAGAGGTGGACGAGCTGCGCCCGCGCGACCGAAGGTCGCCGCAGCTCGCCAGCCTCAAGAACGAAGTGCTGACCGCCCTGCACAACGCCCACGTTATCTAATCACCCTTTAACACCGGACGAAATCATGATGGCTTCCGTCACGCGTCGCTGGAAGATGACATAAGCGACGATGACCGGTAGCGCCGCCAGCATGGCAACGGCCATCAGGCGCGCATAGGCGACACCGAAGGCGTCGTTTACCTGCGTGATGCCGACCGGGATCGTCATCATGTTTTCAGAGGTGACGACGAGGAAAGGCCAGAAGAAGGCGTTCCACACCGTAATGAAGGTCACGATCGCCATGGCGGTCGTAATGCCCCAGTTCAGCGGCAGATACACCTTGAAAAGGATCGTGTATTCGCCGCCGCCATCCAGAACCACCGCTTCGCGCATCTCCTTGGGCACGCTGTCGAAAAACTGCTTGTAGACGATGATGACGATGGGGGTGATCAACTGCGGCAGGATGATGCCAGCCCAGGTGTTGATGAGATTGAGGTTCTTCATCAGGATGAACTGCGTGACGACAAGCGTCTGCGCCGGCACCATGAAACTCGCAAGCACGATGCCGTAAAGCAGCCGCCGCCCGGGAAAGCGGATCTGCGACAGCGCATAGGCGCATAACATCGAAATCAACAGGACGGAGACCGTCACGATGACCGCAGTGCCGACGGAGTTCATATACCAGTTCATCAACCGCGTATTGAAGATGGCGTTTACATAGGCGCCAAGCTGAAATTCGTCGGGCAGCAGAGATGTATTGCCGGCAACATTTTCGTCGGAACGAATTGACGTGACGAAAGTCCAGTAGAGCGGAAAAATCCATACGATCGCCGCCGAAAACGTCAGCAGGGTCAAAATGATGTTCTCGAGTTTTTTAGTCGGGCTCATGAATTCCTCCGGATGCGCAGCAACTGGAACTGGAGAACGGAAACGACGACGATCAGGAGAAAAAGCACCGTCGCAACGGCAGATGCATAACCGCCATTGTTCATCTGGAACGCTTCCCGATAGACCTTGAGCAGAAGCACGAAGCTGGAGTTGAAGGGACCGCCGCCGCTCAACAAATAGATCTGATCGAATATCTTCAGTTGCAGGATCAGTTGCAGCGTCAGGACAAGTGCTGTCACCGGCCACAGAAGCGGCCATGTAACCCGCCAGAAACGCTGCCAGGTCGTCGCGCCATCGAGTGCCGCCGCCTCATAAAGCTCGGTCGGTATGTTTCGCAGGCCAGCAATGAACAGCAGCACGTTGAAGCCGTTCGTCCACCAGATGGTGACGACGGCGACCATCGGCATGACCCAATTGGGGTTCTTGAAAACGGCGATGGGTTTACCCGCCAGCAATGATATGACCGGCTGGAGAATGCCGAACTGCAGATCGAGCATCCAGGCCCATATCTCGGTGACGACCGAAACAGGCAGGACGTAGGGCAGGAAAAACAGGCTCATGGCGATTGTCTGCTTGACGCCCGACAAACGGCTGACGGCCAGCGCAATCATCAAGGCGATGACCGTTGTCGGCACGACCGTCAACAGTACGAAATAGCCGTTGTTCTTGAGCGAGGTGAGGAACAGGCGATCGCTCAGCAATTTCGCGTAGTTCTCAAGGCCGACCCAGTTGCCGTCGCCGATCAGCGGCGCATCCGTGAAGCTGATGCGCACCATCTCGATCAGGGGGTAAAGAAAGAACGTGGTGAAGACCACGATGAACGGTGTCACCATCGACAGCGCGATCAGCGATTTCTTGCGCCGGTTTTCAATCATAGCCATGGAATGCCTCCGGGACCTCCCGCATTGCACGCTGCCCTCCGGCCTGTTTAGCGCCGGAGGGCAGTCACGGATTACTTGATCTTGCTTTGAAGCTCCGACTTGATCTGCTCGACCGCATCCGGACCGTTCATATAGCCCTGAATGGCCGGAGCGATGACGTTGAGCGCCGCGTCGTAAGCGGGAGAGGCAACCCCGGTAATCGTGGTCTTCGGGTCAAACACCGCGGCCTCCGCCAGCGAGGCATAGGTGGCATTCGGCTGCATCGCCTTGTATTCGCTGCTTTCGGTGATCGATTTATAGGCCGGGATATGCCCCGCATCGGCCCAGCTGATGGCGTGTTTTTCCATCCAGCCGATGACCTTCATGACGGCGGCGCGTTTTTCACCGGAAACCGTCTTGTCGCCTTCGTTCGGAATGGCAAAGGCGTGCGAATCCGCCCAGGTGGCGCGCTTGCCCATGAAAGGCGGCACTTCAACCGCATTCCATTTGAAGCCGAGCTTGCCGTTCTTTTCCAGATCCTTGTAGGTCGGCACTTCCCAGACGCCGTTGAGCTGGAAAGCGGACTTGCCGGCGGAAAAGAGGGCGACAGATGCCTCATATTCCGCCTGCTCGGGCGCCCAGCCGTTTTCCCGCCATCTGGACATCGTCTCGATGGCCTTTGCCGCCTTTTCGGCATTGTCGCCGGCGAGGACTTCATTGTTGGTGACCAGTTCGCCACCCTGTTGCGACAGGAGCGTATAGAACACGCGCCATACACCGCCCTCGCCACCCGACTGATAGGTAATCGGCGTCTGGACACCATTGTCCTTTGCCCAGGCCAGCGCCTTTTCGAAATCCTCCATCGTCTTGATGCCGGTCAGCTTGCCGTCGGCATCGAGATAGGGAGACCCCTTCAGCAGATCGGCATTGTAGTAGAGGACGAGGGCATGGATATCGAAAGGTACGGCGTAGAGCTTGCCGTTCTGGGTCGCCGCATCGAGGGGCGCGCTGAAGAAATCAGCCGCCTTCAGCTCAGCGTCGGCAAGGTCCTTTTCGGTGATTTCGCTCAGCACTTTTTCCTCAATGCCGAGCGGCGCGCGCGACAGGTGATAGGTCATGACATCAGGACCTTCGCCGACGGCGGAAGCCGTGCGCACCTTGGTATAAAAGGGAACGCCCCATTCGAGCGTGGTACCCTTGACCTGGATATCGGGATGTTCCTTGTTGAAAGCGTCTATCAGCGCCTTCATGCGCACGCCGTCGCCGCCCGACAGGAAGTCCCACCAGACGATATCCTGCCTCGCCAGCGCCGGCAGGGCGCTCAGGCCCAGAACCGTACCAACAAGCAATGTCTTGATCAGTCGCATCGTTCACTCCTCCCGTTTTTGGAACATCCCGGTTCAGGGGATGGCTTGCTGCATCGAAAGGCGCCTCCTCGCGCCTATCGCAACCTTCTGCCGTCGTTGTCGAACACCATGATGTGATCGGGCGAGGCGCTTAGAGAGACGGAGCGGCCATCCAGCCGCTCGCGCGAGCCCTGCCGTTGCACGACAAGCTCCTTCCCCGCCCTGGTGCGGGTGTAGAGATAGGAAAGATCGCCAAGCTCCTCGGCCACCTCGACGTTGACCGGCAATGCACCCTGCTCGACGATCACCAGATGTTCCGGCCTTATGCCGATCTCGACCCGCTGACCGGAGGAAACCGGCTGCGAAAGACGGGCTTCGAGCTGCTTTTCACCACCTTCAAACGTAAGCGTCACGATACCGTCCCGCTGCCCGACAATTTCGGCTGCAAGGAAGTTCATCGCTGGCGATCCGATGAAACCCGCCACGAAACGGTTGTCCGGATCGTCGTAAAGAGTGAGCGGTGCACCGGCCTGCTGCACGATGCCGCCCTTCAGCACGAAAATCTTGTCCGCAAGCGTCATGGCCTCCACCTGGTCATGCGTGACATAAATCATCGTGGCGCCGAGCTTGCGGTGAAGCCGGGTCAGTTCCAGCCGCATCTGGACACGCAGTTCCGCATCCAGATTGGACAGGGGCTCATCGAAGAGAAACACCTTCGGCTGCCGGACGATCGCGCGGCCGATGGCCACGCGCTGCCTCTGGCCGCCGGAAAGCTGCGACGGTCTTTTGTGCAGGTGATCCTCGAGCTGAAGGATGCGGGCAGCCTCCCCCACCCTCTCGTTCACCTCCGCTTTCGGCCGGCGGGCGAGGCGCAGGCTGAACGCCATGTTCTCGAACACCGTCAGATGCGGATAGAGCGCATAGTTCTGGAAGACCATCGCAACACCGCGATCCGCCGGTTCGACCGCAGTGACGTCGCGGTCATCTATGGCTATGTGACCGCCGCTGGTTTCCTCAAGACCGGCAATCATGCGCAACAGGGTGGATTTTCCGCAACCGGAAGGCCCCACGAAAACCGCGAAGCTGCCCGTCGGGATTTCCATCGAAACGTCCCGGATGGCTGCAAAGGAGCCGAAGGACTTGGCGACACTGGTGAGACGGACACCCATCACCGCCTCACTGAACCTTCACGCGCAGGACATGATAGGACAGCGCCGGCACGGAGCCTTTGAGCGCCCCATCCTCGACGCCGATGCCGCTGCCCGGCACCGGCACGACGCGATCAGGTTGATCCGGACCGTTGCCGACCCTCAGATCGTATCCCGCCATGGAAAGATGCAGGCTGAGTGCAACGGGCGAAAAACCGGTGAGGCCAACATTGAGCTCTGCTGCTTCGGTCAGGTGACGATTGAGGACGAACAGCGTCACCACACCCTCCTCCTCATCGAACACGCCGGCGACATCGAGATATTTAACGTCGTCGGCCGCGTTGCAATCATAGGTCGGGCAATCGACAGCGATGTTCAGCGCGACGCCACGGCCATAGAGCGAGGCGAACTGATAGGGATAATAGATCGTCTGCCGCCACGCCGGCCCGTTCTTTTCCGCCCGGATGGGGGCGATGACGTTGACGAGCTGGGCAATGCAGGCGATGCGCACGCGGTCCGAGCGACGGATGAATTCGTTGAGCAGACCGGCAACGAAGAGAGCGTCCTCGAAATTGTAGGTCTCCTCCAATAGTGCCGGCGCTTCCGGCCAGTCCCAGCTCTTGATACGTTTGCTGTCGTCTTCGCGGATGTGATACCAGACATTCCACTCATCGAAGCAGATGGAGACGTCGTTTTTGGCGCGCTTCTTGGCCTTCACATAATCGATGACACCGGCAATGGTCTGAATATAACGCCCGGTCTCCTCGATCTTGCCGAAGTAATTCAGCGTATCGCGGCTGTTATTGCCGAAATATTTATGCAGCGAGATGTGATCCACATTCTCGTAGCATTCTTCCAGCACCTCGCGCTCCCATTCGGGATAGGTTGGCATGCCGTCGTTTGAACTTCCGCAGACGATCGCCTCGATGGTCGGGTCGAAACCCTTGAAGGCCTTGGCGGTCTCGTTTGCCAGCCGGCCATATTCCACCGCCGTCTTGTGACCGATCTGCCAGGGGCCGTCCATCTCGTTGCCAAGGCACCACATCTTCACGCCGTGAGGCTTTTCCGTGCCGTGGCTGCGGCGAAGGTCGCTGAGTTCCGTGCCGCCGGGGAAATTCACGTATTCGAGGAAGTTGCGGGCATCGTCCAGACCACGGGAACCCAGGTTGACGGCAAGCATCATCTCTATGCCAGCCATCGAGGCCCAGTCCGCGAACTCATTGACGCCGATCTGGTTGGTCTCCTTGGAGCGCCACGCGAGATCGAGGCGGATCGGCCGCTTGTCGCGGGGACCGATGCCATCTTCCCAGCGATAGGCCGAAACGAAATTGCCGCCAGGATAACGGATCGCCGGGATTTTCAGATCCTGCACGAATTTCAGGACATCCTTGCGAAAGCCGTTTTCATCCGCCTGCGGATGGCCGGGCTCGTAAATCCCGCCATAGATCGCCCGCCCCATATGTTCGATGAAGGCGGAATACAGGCGATCGTCGATACGCCCAATCCGGAAGTCCCGGTGGACTGAAACCCGTGCTTTCATAAGGCTCTCCTCCCATGCGCACTATATCATAAAATATGATATAAACCATATTTACTGATATAGTTGCCAAGGGAATCCGCGCCTGTCAACCGCGAAAATCATACTTTTAAAAATGACTGGATCAGTCCGCTGTGCGCAGACGCAATACGATGTCCTGATCGTAATTTCCGAAACCACGGCCGAAGATGTTGAGCCCGCCCGGATGTTTCGCATCGGCCTTGACCTCGATGCGCAGCCGGATCGAACGATGGCTGGACAGATCGATATCCGCCAGCGTCACGCCCGAAATTCGCGTCCCGTCGACATAGGTTCCCTGGGCGGTGATACGCCAGGTTTTCAGCATGCCGTATTGGGAGCCGGACAGTTTCCACCAGTCCGGCGTAAACGTCCCCCGTTTGTCCCCGAAGTCGCCGGGCGAAGTCCAGACACCGATTTCCTTGCCGTTGACGGAGAGGGTAATGTCCGAAGGCCAGTTGCTGTGCGTTCCCGGCACCTCGGAACTGACCTCCATCGAAAACTCGACTTCCTCGACGTTTCGGCCCTGAATCTTGGCATTGTTGGGGAATTGATACTCGACATGTCCCGACGTGAACCACAAAAGCGCTGTCTTCATGCGGTCTGGGTCCATGAAGGTATCGGGCACATCGAGAAGCCCGATAATGCCCTCCGGCGAACAGATGCCGCAAGGCGCCGTTACCGAACTCTGCGTGTAGAGGCCGAGCGGCATAGCGACGGCAATGTAATTCGACGCCGCCGGCGCCTCGGGCCTTCGAAACGAAACGATGAGCTCGTCGCAGGTCGCAAAACAGATTTTCTGGCTGCCCTTGCGCGCCTTGCGCGTTTCGGTTCGCAGCAGCCCCGCCTCCTCAAGAACGGTCACACCTGCCGAAACCGTGGACTGTGGAAGGTCCAGCTTCTGTGCGATCTCATTGACATTCAGACCGTTGGCCTCGTGCAGCAGCTTCAATATCTGCACACGGATCAGCGACGAAGCCGCCTTCAAAACATCGAATTCTTTTTCTGCGTCAATAAGGAGGAAATTGGGGGCCATTCTCTAATCTTCAGATTTCTCGATCTAGATCAGAATTTCTGGCTTAAATAATTTATGCTGTCCAGCATTGTTTGTCGTGACGATATATTTGAAGCCTTGCCTCGCAAGGGTAACAGTCAACGGAGGCAGCGCCAACGGTTTCGATGCCGTATGCGCTGCCCCTTTTTTCCTTACCCGCGCTTGCGCAGGGTCCGGGTGCCAGTATCGACAAGGTTCTGCGCTGCCTCATCCACGCTGGCGCGGCCGAAGGCGAGCGAGTCGGCAATGGGGCGCATCACGCCGCGGTCGAACTCATTGGCGCCGATGGGGGCGGGCTCCGGATAGGTATCGAGTTTGCCAGACAGGCTCTCGATATAGTCCACCGTCTTGCGCTCGGTCTCGTTGAGGCTCGGCAACACCGCTTCGCGTACTTTCTTCGCCGGCGGCACGCCGCGCTCGACGCCGAGCACCTTGCCGGCGTCCTGATCGTTGACGAAAAAGTTGATGAACTTCGCCGCCGCTTCCGGATTGGTGGAGGTGGACGAAATGCACCAGATGAGGCCCGGCCGGTAATAATGCCCGGTCGGCTTGCCCGCCCCCTCACCCGGCAGCATGCCGATGGACAGCGTTTTCTTGTTGAGCGCCTGGTAACCCACAAGCTGGTTGGAATAGGCAAAGCCAATTGCCGAGTTGCCAAGGGTCAGTGCGTTGGACTCGATGGTATTGTCGTCACGCGTCTGGATATCGGCGGAAACACACAGCTTGTTCTCGCGCAGATCCTCCCAATAGGCGAACCATTCCTTGGCGTCTTCCTTGTTGAACCCGATGGTGCCGTCCTGAAACAGCAGCTTGCCGCGCTGGCGTAGCCAGACATCGAAGACATAGTGATAACGTGCGCCATAGGGCACAGCCCAGTAGTTGCGACGCGCCGGGGCGTTCTTCTTGAAATCGCGCGCCAGTTCCGCAAGCGCTTTCCAGGTGATCTGGTCCTTCGGCACGGAGATGCCGGCTTCCTTCAGCGTCTCGGCGTCATACATCATGCAGAAGGAATTCAGCCCGAGACCGACGCCGTAAAGCTTGCCATCGATGCGGCAAAGATCGACTTCGCTCTTGCCGAAAGTGGAAAGATCAAGCGACGAGCCGACGAACTGGTCCAGCTCCATGCAGGCGCCACGGCCGGAATAATCGGCAATGGTGGAAGGCTCGAGCTGGAAGATATCGGCGACATTACGTCCCGCCATGGATGTCGCAAGCTTGGTCCAGTAATCGGAACCGGCGATCATCTCGCCGCTGATCACCGTTTGCGGATCGGCCTTCTGGTAAAGGGCGATCACCTCATTGGTGCGCCTGCTGCGGTCAGCCGAACCCCACCATACGCAACGAATCCGGGTTTCAGCCGCCGCCGCGCGCAAACCGCCCGCCGCAACACCAAGACTGGCCAGTGCCGCCGTCACCATAAATCCACGTCTGTCGATAGTTTGCATCTGCTCCTCCCGCGTTATGCAAATTTTCTACTTATCGCTTAAATTCTTGCAAATTTTCTATATTTGCAATATTTGCATCATAATAGATTTTTTTGCAAGCGCAGGAGACGATATGAACGATATGCCCGACATCAGCCGCCCGCGTCAGTCGGATATCGCCCAGCGCGCCGGGGTTTCCATCAGCACCGTATCCCGGGTTCTCGCGGGAGAAAAAGGCATCAGCGCATCGATCCAGACCAAGGTTCTGGGTGTTGCGGCGGAACTTGGTTATCCGCTGCGGCCAGTCACCAGCCAGACCGGCGGCGTATCGCTGGAAGGCAAGAAAATTCTCGCCCTCATGTCCGCCGAGAGGGCGACCGGCGATATTGGCGCTTTTTATCACGATATTTTCGACATGCTGCGCAGCCTTTCCCAGACGGAGGGTTTCGAACTCGATATCCGGCTCCTGCACCAGAAGCAGATCGACGACGCGCTGACGCAGCGGGTCTGCGAGGTCGATGGCCTTCTTGCAATCGGCCTTGATCCTGAAGAAGAGATCATCGACCGGATCACGCAGGGTGTGCTGCAGCCGGTTCTGGTCAACAGCGCCGATCCATTGATGATGCTGGATTGCGTCTCGCCTTCCAATTTTTACGGCGGCGCGATGGCGGCGCGGCGGCTTCTGGAACTGGGCCACCGGAAGGTCGCCTATATCGGCCCACAGCACCGCCACACCATAAGAGAGCGCATGCGCGGCTTCCGGCAAACGATCCTCGAGGAGGAAGGAACCACCTATGAGGAGTTTCTGCTTTCCACAGTGGATAGCGGCTTCGGGCAGGCTGGCGATGCGGTTCGCCAGCTGCTGGCCAAAAACCCTGACCTGACCGGCATTTTCTGCATGAACGACGCGATCGCGCTCGGCGCGCTCGGTGCGGCGCAGGAACTTGGCCTTGGCGTGCCGGATGATCTTTCCATCATCGGCTTTGACGACCTGCCCTTCGCCGAGCTTTCCACCCCAAGGCTCAGCACGATCCGCGTTGATCGCCGCGAGATCGCCCGCGAGGCGGTGGAGCTGATGCGCCGCCGGTTGACGGAGCCATCGGCCAATGCCCGGCAGGTTCAGCTGAGCGTACAGCTGGTGGAAGGACAGACCGCCGGCCAGGTGAAACAGACGGGAAAGGCAGCGCGCGATGCATGATGCGACAAACCATGATCCGATGACGCGTTTCAATCCGCTACACGGCAATCCGCTCAAGACCCGCGCCGACGTCCGGCGGGCGCTGGACGACAGTTTTGCGCCGCTGCTTCCCTATTTTTCGCAAAGCGGCGCAAGGGTGACGCTGAGCGGCACCGCCGCGCATTTCGACCGGGCGGCGGCCGATCTGGAAGGATTTGCACGGCCACTCTGGGGCATCGCGCCGCTTGCGCTTAGCGGCGATACATTCGCCCATTGGCCGCTGCTGGCGAAAGGCATCGCCAACGGCACCGACCCCGCCCATCCCGATTACTGGGGCGACGTGCGCCAGAAGGATCAGCGGCTGGTGGAGCTGGCCGCACTCGGCTTTGCGCTTCGCCTTGCACCGCAGCACCTGTGGGAACCGCTGTCGAATGCTCAGAAAGACAATGTGCGACGCTATCTGCTGACGGCGCGTGAACACATCTATGCCGACAATAACTGGAAGTTTTTCCGGGTGATGGTCGATATGGCGCTCGATCATCTCGGTATCGAATTCGACCGGGGCCTGACGGAAACGTATCTGAAAGAGCTGGACGGGTTTTATATCGCCGATGGCTGGTATCGTGACGGCAATTACCGCCGCATCGACCACTACATCGCCTTCGCCATGCATTTTTACGGCCTGATCTACGCGAAGCTCAGCAAGCCGAGCGATGCTTACGCCGAACGTTACCGCGAACGCGCCCGTCTGTTTGCCGGGGATTTCGCAAGCTGGTTCGATGAGGACGGCGGCGCGCTGGCCTTCGGTCGCTCCATGACCTACCGTTTCGCCTGCGGCGGCTTCTGGGGTGCCCTCGCCTTCGCGAATGAGCAAGCGCTGCCCTGGGGCGAGATCAAGGGGCTTTATCTCAGGCATCTGCGCTGGTGGGCGAACAAACCGATTGCCGACCGGGACGGCGTGCTCTCCATCGGTTACGCCTACCCGCAGCTCACCATGTCGGAAAGCTACAACTCCGCCGGTTCGCCCTATTGGGCCTTCAAGGCCTTCCTGCCGCTCGCTCTGCGCGAAAGCCACCCCTTCTGGCAGGCCGAGGAAAAACTGCCCCATGCATCCGCGAAACCACGTCCACTCATTCATCCCGGCATGGTGATGATGCGCATCAAAGGTAACGTCACGGCGCTGACCAGCGGCCAGGAAAACCTGTCCATGCGCGGCGGGCCGGAGAAATACGCCAAATTCGCCTATTCCTCCCGCTACGGTTTTGGGGTGGAAGTGGACGAGCGCGGTTTCAAGACCAATGGTTTCGACAATATGCTGGCCTTCTCCGAAGACGGCCTGCACTACCGGGTGCGCGAAACCAACGACACGGTTTTACTGGCGGGGGAAAACCTGCGGACTACATGGAAGCCATTCCCTGATGTGGCTGTTGAAACGACACTGATTGCGGCCGGAGACTGGCATGTCAGGCTGCATCGGATCACCTCAGCCCGCCCCCTTGTCGTTACCGAAGGCGGCTTTGCGATCAACCGCAACGATGGCGACTGCGATACAATGAGCGAAGAGGCAGGCAAGGCGACGGCCGATTGCGGTACCGACATATCCGCCATCGTCGATCTCGGCTCAAGCATATCTCGCCGGGGTGTGGCGCTGAAGGCGTTGCCCAATACCAATCTCATCAACGCCAAAACCACCGTGCCGCAATTGCGGGGTAACATCCCCGCGGGCGAAACCCTGCTCGCCTGCGCCGTCTTTGCGGGACTGACAGGGCCGGAAGGCGAAAAAGCCGTGGCGACAGTTCCTGCACTTCCAGACATCGAGGCGCTCGACCGCCTGTTTGCGGAACACGGTGTTCCGGTCAGCAGCATGGCGGCGGCGGGAGAGCCGCAATGAGGAGCCCGCTTCCGCGTCTCAGCCTTGCCATGGACCCGGAGCGGACGCAGCATGTGCTGACACCGCAGGCGCTCGCGAGGCTGTCGCAGAGCGTCGATATTCTCGATGTCAGGCGGATCAGCGACTTCTACGATCCATCCCTGAGAGACCAGCTGGAACGGACGGATATTCTTCTGACCGGCTGGGGCTGCCCCGATATCGGCATGCGGGAACTGGCGCTCATGCCGCAACTGCGGCTGATCTCCCATGCCGCCGGCACGGTCAAATATTTCCTGTCGCAAGCGGTCTTCGAACGCGACATCACGGTATGCAGCGCGGCCGAGGCGAACGCGCAGCCGGTCGCGGAGTTCGCGCTGGCGATGATCCTGCTTTCCGGCAAACGCACTTTCGGTTTCCGGCGCATCTATGGCGATGATCGCGGACGGGACAACGTCGAACGCCTGCAATCGCAGGCCATCGGCAATCTCGGACTGACGATCGGCATCGTCGGAGCATCGCGCATCGGGCGTCGGGTCATCAATCTGCTGCAGCCTTTCGACCTCGACCTGACGCTTTTCGATCCGTTTTTGAGTGCTGTGGAGGCGGAAAAGCTCGGCGTGCGTTCGGTGCCGCTTGATGAATTGATGGCGGCGAGCGACGTCATTTCCCTGCATGCGCCTTCCCTGCCGCAGACCCGGCACATGATCGGAGCAGAGGCGCTGGCCCGGATGAAGGATGGCGCGACCCTCATCAACACGGCGCGCGGCGCGCTGGTCGACGAAGAAGCTCTTCTGGCGGAACTGAAAACCGGACGTATCGAAGCCGTCATCGACGTGACCGATCCTGAAGTGCCACCGCAGGATTCACCGTTCTACAGTCTGCCGAACGTGTTCCTCACGCCGCATATTGCCGGCGCCATTGGCCTCGAACGCGCCCGGCTCGGCGAGATGGCGATTGCCGAAATCGAACGTTTTTGCCAGGGCTTTGCGCTGCAACAGCAGGTACGACCGGAACATCTGGAACTGATCGCATGAGATTTTTCGCACCGGGCCTCTGCTCCGTAACCTTCCGCGCGATGACACCGCAAGCCGTTATCGATCTAGCCGCCGCAAACGGGATCAAGGCGATAGAATGGGGCGCAGACATCCATGTGCCGCCGGGTGATCTCGAAAATGCAAGGGATGTGGCCGAGCGAACTGCGAAAGCCGGCCTTACCGTTTCCTCCTACGGCTCCTACATCTTTGCGCCCGATTTTACGCCGGAGGATTTGACCTCCGTGCTGGAAACAGCCAAAGCACTCGGCACCGGCCATATCCGCATCTGGCCCGGCAGCCGCAAACGCCCCTCCGCCGATTATTCGCCCATGGAGCGCCGTGTGGCGACCGACGCACTGGCGATGTTCGCCCGGCGAGCGGATGATTATGGCATGACCATCGGGCTCGAATATCACCCCAATTCGCTGACAGACACGCTGCCTTCGGCCCTGCAACTCATGCAGGATTTGCCGATGCCCAACCTCTTCTTCTACTGGCAACCGGCCCCCGGCCTGCCGCTCGATGATGCTCTTGATGAAATATCCGTGCTCGGCTCGCGCATCTGCCACCTGCACGTCTTCGCCTGGCTCGCCGACGCCAGCCGCCTGCCGCTGCGTGAGCGTGCGGACTATTGGCGGGCCTGTGTCGATGCCTTGCCGGAAAGCGAATGGACGAAACCGGCCTATGCGATGCTGGAATTCGTCAAGGGTGACGACATCGGCCAGTTTGCTAAAGATGCGGTGATGTTACGGCAAATTCTTGGCGGTTTAGAGTGGCCAATTCTTCCACGAATGTAACCTCACACTCGACGTCATCCTCGTGCCTGACCCGAGGATCTACCAACGTATCGTAAAATCAATGGGTTGCAGATCCTCGGAACAAGCCAGCAGATAACGAAAGAGAATTTTACGGATTGTGTCGACAGCCCTGCGGCCGTTCACGGAACCGCCATGTCTTTCATCAAGGCGCGATGGGCATGTAAATAAATGACGGAGATGGGTGGAACGGCTCCACCCGCTACATCCTCATATCCGCCGCCCGTCCGATCCGAACAGATGCGTCTTCGCCAGATCGAACGCAAAGGGAATAGTCTCGCCTATGCGGATATGGCGCTGGCCGTCGAGAAGCACGGTGGCGGGCTGGCCGTCGGGTGTGCTGGTGTAAACCACGGTCGAGCCGCCGAGATGTTCGACGAGCTGGATCGAGGCTTCGCCCAGCGAGGCCGATTGGGCCTGCGGATTCACATGTTCGGGGCGCACGCCGAAGGTGAGTGGCTCGCCCTCTTGAGCCTCAACCGGCTTTTCCAGCGTGATACGCTGGCCGGCGACCTCGATGGTGCGGTTGGAGCTGTCGCCTGAAGCCACCTTCGCGGAGAGGAAGTTCATCTTCGGCGAGCCGATGAAACCGGCCACGAACTGATTGGCCGGATTGTTGTAGAGATCGAGCGGGCGGCCGACCTGCATGATGCGGCCGTCGCGCAGGACCACGATCCTGTCCGCCATGGTCATGGCTTCCACCTGGTCGTGCGTCACATAGATCATGGTGCTGCCAAGCGTCTGATGCAGCTTGGCGATTTCGACACGCATCTGCACGCGCAATTCGGCATCGAGGTTGGACAGTGGCTCGTCGAACAGGAAGATTTTCGGCTCGCGTACGATCGCCCGGCCGATGGCGACACGCTGGCGTTGGCCGCCCGAAAGCGCCTTTGGCTTGCGTTGCAACAGCGGGCCGATCTGCAGGATATCGGCGGCCTTCTGCACCCGCGCCTCGACTTCCGGTTTCTTGTAACCCGCCGTTTCCAGCCCGAAGGCAAGGTTCTTGTAAACACTCATATGCGGATAGAGCGCATAGGACTGGAAGACCATGGCGATGCCGCGCTTGGAGGCGGCGGTCTCGTTGACCCTTTCGCCATCGATGTGAAGATCACCCTCAGAGATTTCCTCCAGACCGGCGATCATGCGTAAAAGCGTGGATTTGCCGCAGCCGGAGGGGCCGACGAAAACGGTGAATTCACCCGGCTCTATCTTGAGGTCGATGCCGTGGACGACCGGAAAAGCGCCGAACCGCTTGACGATTTTTTCGAGCGTAATGCTGCTTGCCATGCTGTTTCTCCCGACCGTCGCGCCGCGCAGAGGGCGGCCGCGACAGTGTTGATGCTAAAATTCGTTCTCGATCCGGCTTCCGCTCAGCGTTTCATTCCTGTCGTGGCGATGCCTTCGATCAACAGCCGCTGGAAAAACAGGAAGAACAGGAAGACCGGCACCAGCGACAGGTTGGACATGGCGAAAAGCGAGGTCCAGTCCGAGCTGCCGGTGGAATCCACGAAGGATCTGAGGCCGAGCTGTACGGTGTAGGTATTGATGTCGTTCAGATAGATCAGCGGGCCGAAGAAGTCGTCCCACGTCCAGATGAAGGAAAAGATGGCGGCCGTGGCCAGAACCGGCAAAGACAGCGGCAGCATGATCTTCCAGTAGATGCGGAAGGGCGAGCAGCCGTCCATCACCGCCGCCTCGTCCAGTTCGCGCGGAATACCCCGGAAGAACTGCACCATGAGGAAGATGAAGAAGGCGTCCGTCGCGAGATACTTCGGCACGATCAGCGGCAGTGAGGTATTCACCCAGCCCATTTCCAGAAACAGGATATATTGCGGGATGAGCACCACATGATAGGGCAGCATCAACGTGCCGAGCATCAGCGCGAACCAGAAATTGCGCCCGCCGAACCGCAGCCGGGCGAAAGCGAAGGCGGCAAGCGAACAGCCGACCACATTACCGATGGTGGCGAGTACCGAGATGAAGAACGAGTTCCAGAAGAACTGTCCGAAGCTTACCTGAAGCCCGGTCCAGCCACGGATATAGCCGCCGAAATCGACCGACGAGGGAATGAGCGAGGAAGAGCCGAACAGCTCGTCCTGCGGGCGGAACGAACCCGAGATCATCCATAGGATCGGATAAAGCATCGCAAAGGAGGCGATGATCAAAGCCGTGTGCAGCAACACCGACATCAGTGGCGAACGTTGCGGGCCTTGTCCCGGCCGGGGAGCGGTAACAGCGTCAGTCATCGTAATGCACCCAGTATTTCGCGCTGAGGAACGAGAAGGCCGTGAACAGCGCGATGATGATCACAAGAATCCAGGCAAGTGCCGAGGCATATCCCATGCGGAAGAAACCGAAGGCTTCCTGGTAGAGATAAAGCGTGTAGAACAGCGTCGAATTGATCGGCCCGCCAGTGCCTTCGGAGATGATGAAGGCAGGCGTGAAGGCCTTGAAGGCGTCGATCGTCTGGATCACCGCGTTGAAGAAGATGACCGGCGTCAGAAGCGGGAGGGTAATGCGGAAGAACTGCCGTACCTTGCTCGCACCGTCGATATCGGCGGCCTCGTACATATCCTGCGGGATTTGCCGGAGCCCTGCGAGGAAGATGATCATCGGTGAACCGAACTGCCAGACGGACAGAATGACCAGGGTGTAGATCGAATAATCCGGATTGGAAATCCAGCTCGGGCCTTCGTAGCCGAATGCTTGCCACAGGATCATGTTGACGAGGCCATCGGAGGCGAAAAGCTGACGCCAGAGAACGGCGATCGCCACGCTGGAGCCGAGCAGCGACGGCAGGTAGAAGATCGCCCGGTAAAGCGTCAGGCCCTTTATGCCACGATTGAAGGCGAGCGCTACCAGCAGTGCAAAGATCAGCTTCAGCGGCACCGACAGCAGCACATAAGTGAAGGTGACCTGCATGGCGGCGGCGAATTTGGGATCTGCGGTGGCGATGCGCACATAATTGGCGCCCCCCACCCAGTCCGGAGACTGAAGCAAGTCATAATTGGTGAACGACAGATAAAGCGACACCAGCGCCGGGCCGAGGGTGAGGCCGAAAAAGCCGATCAGCCAGGGTAGCAGAAACAGGTAGGCGTGGATGTTGCGGTCAAAAATCCGCTTCACGCCTGCCCGCCTCGGGAGAGCCGCGCCACGGCTCTCCTCCACGAGAGTTTCAGATCGAAAGGCCATATGCCATCACTTCCGCTTGATAACGGTTTCGGATTCCTTGACGAGCCGGTCGCCGCCCTCTGCCGGCGAAACCTTGCCGAAGCCGATCTCTTCCGCCGTGCGTTTCAGGACGAAGGCGAATTCGCCAGCACCCGGAGGCGGTGCCGGCGGCAGATCACCGACACCGGGGGTAATCTCGGCAATATATTGCACCATGCTCTTGCTGACCTCGTCGAGCTTGGGGGTCAGCGCGTTGCGCATGGATTCCGATGCCGGAACGCCACGTTCCACACCGAGAATATCGATGCCCTGCGGTTCAGCGACGAGAAAGTTGATGAAGCCGATCGCCTGCTCGATGCCGGCGCTGCCATTGGCGACACTGATGAGCATCGAGGGTTTCAGGTAATGGCCGGAAGGGCCGTCCTTGGCGCTCCTGGGATAGGAGGTTATCGCCAGTTTGGCTTTGTTGAGCGCCTGATAACCGACGAACTGGTTGGAATGGGCAAATGCGGTTGCCGCCTTGCCCGTAGTCAACGCATTGGTTTCGATGTTCAACTGGTCCAGCGCCTGAATATCGGCTGGCACGCAGGCGCCGCTCTTGCGCAGATCCGCCCACATGGTGAACCACCTGGTCGCGTCGGCAGGATCGAAACCGATGCCGCCATCCTGCGTATAAAGCGATTTGCCGTTCTGGCGCAGCCAGTTCTCGAAGCTCGGTTCCACGCCGCTGGCATCGGCTGTCGCGTAATAGCCGGGCTTCGGCTTGTTCTTGCTGAGCTTGGCGGCGTTTTCGGCAAATTCTTCCCAGGTCTGCCCGATCGACGGCGGCGTCGCGCCGGATTTTTCCCAGGCCGCCTTGTCGAAGAAGACAGCACTTGAATTGACCCCGAGATTGATGCCGTAAAGCTTGCCGTCGACCCGGCCGGAATCGATGTTCATCTTGCCGAAATCTTCGATCTTCAGGCCCTTGCCGACATAATCGTCGAGGGGCGCAAGCGCGCCGCGCCGGCCATATTCGAAGATATAGCGATAATCCATCTGGATCAGATCAGGCGCATTGCGGCCCGCCACCTGCGTGGCAAGACGCGGCCAATAATCGCTCCAGCCGGCGAATTCCCCGGCGATGTCGAGATCCGGTTTGACCTGCTTATAGGCTGATATCGCCTTGTTGGTGCGATCCGCACGCTCCTGCGACCCCCACCACAACATACGCAGCCGCGCGGCCTGAGCCTGCGCCGAACCACCCCCCAATGTTGCAAGTGAAAGGGCCGCAAGGCCCGCTGAAAGCACACTTCTCCTGTGAAGCATCACGGACATTGGCAACTCCTCCCTGTTGACTGCCAAATTGATGATGAGCGTAAACGACTATTGCCGTTTTATAACTAATTGGTTACATGGGAACACTGATCGCAAACATTGTCAAGCGGGTGCTGAAATGGAAGAAACGACGAAAAACCATCAGCCCGATCCGGCTCTTGAGGAAACGCCTGCCCCCAAGCGCAAACGCGGAACGGCACAGGTGCGAAACCCGGAAAGAACGCGGGCAGCCATTCTCGAAGCCGCCCGTCGCGAGGTGGCCGCCAAGGGGCTGGCGGGCGCGAGAATCGACGTCGTGGCGCGGCGTGCCGGCACCAACAAACGGATGATCTACCATTATTTCGGCGACAAGGATGCGCTTTATCTCGCCGTGCTGGAAGACGCCTATCGCCATATCCGACACACCGAAAGGCGGCTGGACCTCGCCCGCAAGGCGCCTTCGGAGGGCTTGAGGGAACTTGCGCTTTTCACCTGGCATTATTTTCTCGACCATCCGGAATTCCTAAGCATCCTGGCCACCGAAAACCTTAATAAAGCCCGTTATCTCAGGCAATCGGCGACGATCGCGGCGATGCATTCGAACTTCATTTCCGAGCTGGAAGACGTGCTGCGGCGCGGCCGCGACACCGGAGAATTCCGCGATGGCCTCGATCCTATCGACATCTATCTGACGATTGCCTCGCTCGGCGCATTCTATCTGTCGAACCGGTTCACGCTCTCGACGATCTTCCAGCGCGATCTGACCGATCCTGCAGAACTGGAACGCTGGGGACAGCACATCGTCGACACCCTGCTTGCTGCAGTGCGGCCGGTCTGAGCCGCAAAAACCGAATTCCCCTTTAACAACAGCGACGGCGCGCCATTCGCATCCGCGAAGCGCGCCGTTTCGTTTTGCGATGCGGCACGAAGCTGTGATTTCGTCCGCCGTCATGACATGTATTTTTCCTGCCAAAAACACCTTGACAGATCGCGTCCTTCACGGTCACAAATAACCAAATGGTTACAAATTGCCGTGTTTGACGGAAGCGGCCTTACGGGAAAGGGCCGCCTTGGGAGGAAATTCATGAAACGTATCGGCGTCATCATGCACGGCATCACCGGCCGCATGGGTTACAACCAGCATCTCGTACGCTCCGTTCTCGCTATTCGCGATCAGGGCGGCGTGCTTCTGAAGAACGGCGAAAGGGTTATGCTCGACCCCATTCTGGTCGGCCGCAATGGTGCGAAAATCGAGGAAATTGCCAAGAAGCACGATGTTGCGCGCTGGACGACCGACATCGACGCCGCCCTTGCGAACCCGGATGATACGCTGTTCTTCGATGCCGGCACTACGCAGATGCGCGGCAGCCTGCTTGAGAAAGCCATCAAGGCGGGCAAGAACGTCTATTGCGAAAAACCGATTTCCGACACGATGGAAGAGGCGCTGGCGATTGCGCGGTTGGCCGAAAGCGCCGGTATCAAACACGGCGTCGTGCAGGACAAGCTGTTCCTGCCCGGCCTTCGCAAGCTGGCAATGCTGCGCGACAGCGGCTTTTTCGGCAAGATCCTCTCAGTGCGCGGCGAGTTCGGTTACTGGGTTTTCGAGGGCGACTGGCAGCCGGCGCAACGGCCTTCCTGGAATTACCGCCTGAAGGATGGCGGCGGCATCATTCTCGATATGCTGTGCCATTGGCGCTACGTGCTCGACAATCTGTTCGGACCGGTAAAGTCGGTGAGCTGCCTCGGCGCCACCCATATTCCGGAGCGTTTCGACGAACAGGGCCGGGCTTATGTGGCGGATGCGGACGATGCGGCCTATGCCACCTTCGAGCTGGAAGGCGGCGCCATCGCCCACATCAACTCCTCATGGGCAGTGCGCGTGCGCCGCGACGACCTCGTGACTTTCCAGGTGGATGGCACACATGGTTCGGCGGTGGCGGGGTTGACCAAATGCTGGACCCAGCACCGCACCAACACGCCGAAACCGGTGTGGAACCCGGACCAGCCGCAGACGATCGATTTCTACAAGACCTGGCAGGAAGTGCCTGACAACGTCACCTATGACAACGGCTTCAAGGTGCAATGGGAAATGTTCGTGCGCCACCTCGTCGACAACGAGCCATGGCCCTACGGGCTGATGGAGGGCGTGAAGGGTGTGCAGCTTGCCGAACTGGGTCTGAAATCCTGGAAGGAGCGCCGCTGGCTCGACGTTCCGGCCATTTCCTGAGGAGGCGATGGTGAGCGAACTCAAGCTTCCGAAAGACGACCGCAGCATCGAGGTCTACAGTCTATCAGGCACGCCGGTCGCCGTTGAAAAACGAAGTGCGGCCGATTTCAACCGCATCGCTTTCGCCGCCGCCCATGTGGTGGCCGATCCCCTTGCCGACAACGACCCGTGGCTGACGCCCGCCATCGACTGGGACGCCACCTTGCGCTTCCGTCACCGCCTGTGGGACCTCGGCCTTGGTGTCGCCGAGGCCATGGATACGGCCCAGCGCGGCATGGGGCTGGCTTGGCCGCAGGCGCAGGAACTGATGTCCCGTTCGCTGAAGGAAGCGGCCACCCGCAAGGATGCGCTGATTGCCTGCGGCGTCGGCACTGATCATCTTGATAGCGGCAGTTATGAGCTGAACCAGATTATTGACTCTTACCTCGAACAGATTGATTTTGTTCAGGGACAGGGCGGACGTGTAATCCTGATGGCGAGCCGCGCGCTGGCCGCTACCGCCCACTCCCCGAATGACTATCTGCGCGCCTATGCCAAGGTTCTTTCCCGTGCCGAGAACAAGGTGGTGATCCACTGGCTGGGCGAAATGTTCGACCCGGCGCTTGAGGGTTATTGGGGGTCTCGCGACCACATGGAGGCAATGGAAACCTGCCTTGCAATGATCGAGGAGAATGCCGACAAGATAGACGGCATCAAGATTTCGCTTCTCTCCAAGGAAAAGGAAATCGTCATGCGCCGCCGCCTGCCTGCCGGCGTGCGCATGTATACCGGCGATGATTTCAACTATGCCGAACTGATCGCCGGCGACGAAAAAGGTCATTCGGACGCGTTGCTGGGCATTTTCGATGCCATTGCGCCAGCGGCATCCAAGGCACTCGCCAGCCTGAAGCGCGGCGCGGACAATGAATTCTTCGACATTCTGGAACCGACGGTGGCGCTTTCGCGCCATATCTTCAAGGCGCCGACCCGCTTCTACAAGACCGGCGTCGTGTTCCTCGCCTATCTCAACGGCCTGCAGGACCATTTCACCATGGTCGGCGGGCAGGAAAGCGCCCGCTCCACGCAGCATTTCGCCGAGCTTTTCCGGCTGGCGGACAAGGCCAATGTGCTTGCCGAACCGGATCTCGCCACGCACCGCATGAAGGCGTTTCTCGCGGTCCGGGGCATCGATTGAGATGGCCGCGCCGGTTGCGGACAGAAAAAGGGGAGATAATGATATGAGCCTTGAAGGCCTTTCCATCAATTTCGCGACCGTGCGGCAGGGCGGTTCGTTCGGCGCGATCGTCGATGCCTGTCTTGCGCAAGGTATCACCACCATCTCGCCCTGGCGCGATCAGGTGCACGGCACCGGCCTTACCGAGGCCACCCGCATCGTCGAACGGAACGGCCTCCGCCTCAGCGGCCTCTGCCGTGGCGGCTTTTTTACCGCCCCCGATGCGGAAGGCCGCCGCCGCGCCATCGAGGACAATAAACGCGCCGTGGATGAAGCCGCTGCCATGAAGGCCGATTGCCTTGTGCTGGTCGTCGGCGGCCTGGCCGCCGGCTCGCGCGATCTCAAAGGTGCGAGACAGATGGTGGAGGACGGCATGGCCGAACTTCTTCCCTATGCCAGAGCCGCCGGCGTGCCGCTCGCCATCGAGCCGCTGCATCCTTTTTATGCCGCCGACCGGGCCTGTTTCAACACGCTGAAGCAATCGCTCGATCTCTGCGACCGGCTGGGAGCCGGAACCGGCGTGGCCATCGACGTCTATCACGTCTGGTGGGACCCGGAGCTGGAGGAACAGGTGGCGCGCGCCGGAAAGAACGGGCAGATTCTGGCGCATCATATCTGCGACTGGCTGGTGCCCACGACCGATCCGCTCAACGATCGCGGCATGATGGGCGACGGCGTGATTGACCTGAAGGCGTTTCGCGCCATGATCGAGGCCTCCGGCTTCCACGGCCCGCAGGAAGTCGAGATTTTTTCGCATCGCTGGCAGGCGCGCCCGATGGACGAGGTTCTGTCCACCGTGGTGGAGCGCTTCAAGACTATTTGTTGATAATGTCCGGGAGAGAGGAAATGCCTGAAAAGGTGAAACGCAAACGTTATGCGCTGGTCGGCACCGGCAATCGCGGCACCACCATGTGGGGACGCGAGCTTCTGGCCGGGTGGAGCGACTATGTCGAACTGGTCGGCATTTGCGACCTGAACCTGATGCGCGCCGAACGGGCCCGCGCCATGATGGGATCGAGCGCACCGCTTTACGACGATTTCGACCGGATGATGACCGAGCAGCGCCCGGAACTGGTGATCGTCTGCACGCCTGACGACACCCATGACGACATCATCATTCGCGCCCTTGAAGGCGGAGCGGATGTCATCAGCGAAAAACCCATGACCACCACCCCGGAAAAGATCGACCGCATCCGCGCGGCGGAGGCCAAAAGCGGCCGCCGCGTCGACGTTTCCTTCAACTACCGTTTTTCGCCGACGGCCGCGCGCATCAAGGAACTGATCGATGACGGCGCGATCGGCACCGTTACCTCGGTCGATTTCCACTGGTACCTCGATAACCAGCACGGCGCGGATTACTTCCGCCGCTGGCATGCCTTCACCGAACATTCGGGCAGCCTCTTCGTGCACAAGGCCACGCACCACTTCGATCTTCTGAACTGGTATCTCGATTCCGATCCGGTGGAAGTGAAGGGCTTCGGACAATTACTGCATTATGGCAAGAACGGGCCGTTTCGGGGAACGCGCTGTCGCACCTGTCCGCACAAAAGCGAGTGCGACTATTTCATGGATCTCGGTGCCGATCCCTTCCTCGATGCGCTTTACGAGGACCCTTCGGCTGTGGACGGTTATATGCGCGACGCCTGCGTCTTCCGCGAGGAGATCGACATTCCCGATACGATGAGCGCCTCGATCCGTTATGCGAGCGGCGTACAGGTCTCCTATTCCCTCAATACCTATATGCCGATCGAGGGACACCACATCGCCTTTAACGGCCATAAGGGCCGCATCGAGATGCGCCAATATGAAAAGCAGCCCTGGACGGAGCCGCCCGCCGACGAAATCCTGCTGGTGAAAAGTTTCGGTGGCGGCGTCGAGCGTATCTGGGTGCCACATGAGCCGGGCGGCCATTACGGCGGCGACAATCGCATGCGCGACATGATCTTCAAGCCCGGCTCGAACGACCGGCTGCGGCAGCGGGCGGGTTCGCGCGCCGGTGCCATGTCGGTTCTCTGTGGTGTTGCTGCGCTGAAAAGCGCCCGCGAAGGCGGCATGGCAACGGTGAAATCCCTGCCCCTCTAGACAGCCGGGCATGCGGCCCCTGGACAGCGAGGCCGCATGCCGCAATTGTCGCCAAGGAACGGATAACGTTCCGCTTATCATCATCGCCACAGGCCCGATCGTTTCTGCAAATGGGTGGCGCACGGCATGAACAGGGGCAAAAAAAGCCGAAATCTCGCCCTGACGGCCAAAAAAAGGCCTGTCCGGCGCAGGCGATCACAGGGCGGTGCATTTTTCCGGTTGGCCCATTGCAAAATCAAAAATTGAGTCTATATTCTGCAAATCGACAATTGCTTGTGACGTCGCTCCTGGGACTCTACGTTCCCGTCGGATTTCCTCTCAAATAATCGATCTAATCCCGCAAGGTATCGCGGGAACCACAACGATTACTACGAAAGGAAATCGTTATGAACACTGGTACTGTAAAGTGGTTTAACGCCACCAAGGGCTTCGGCTTCATTCAGCCTGACAACGGCGGCACGGACGTTTTCGTTCACATCTCTGCTGTTGAGCGCGCAGGTCTGCGTTCGCTGAACGACGGCCAGAAGATCACCTACGACATCGTGCAGGACCGCAAGTCCGGCAAAAGCTCCGCTGACAATCTCCGCGCAGCTTGATTTGTCATTTGCCCCGCCGACCACGGATGTACTGGGTAGCGGAGCTGAGTGATTGTGAGAGGTCGGGTTAAAGCCCGGCCTTTTGTTTTTTTGGCCATGGGGAGGCTCTCATGCGCAAAAATCTTTATCGTTCCGGCGATGCGATCTTTCTTAAACCGGGTGTACTTAAGGGCGATCAGCCCAAAGGTCCCGGCCGGGTCGTATCGGCACTGCCCGAGACACAAGGCGCGGTTCGCTACAGGGTGCGTTTCCAGCACGAGAACTTCGAACGCAATATAGCGCTCGATGAAATCGATGTGGCAGCGTCATCGTCGTCGCGACCCGTGGAAGTCGAAGGTTCGTCCTCGCGCGATGCGGGAACGAGCTGGATCAATTCGAATACGATCAAAATCAGAAAATAGCAGCATGGCTGCGTTAAGGAGATATGTTGCAGGTACTCGTCAGGGATAACAATGTTGAGCAAGCCCTCCGCGTCTTGAAAAAGAGGATGCAGCGCGAGGGTATCTTCCGCGAGATGCGCGCGCGGGAATCTTATGAAAAGCCGTCGGAAAAGCGCATCCGTGAAGAAGCGGAAGCCGTGCGCCGCCACCGCAAGATGGCGAAGAAAAAATTGCAGCGCGAAGGATTGCTTCCCGCTCCTAAAAAGGTTGCCCGCGCTCGATAACCGTCAATCTGGCGCATCCGTGAAGGAGAATGTCATGACCGCGACAAAAGAGGCTTTTTTCAAACCTGGAAAATTATCCTCGCAGGACAAGGCATCTCTGACGGACAAGGCGGCGAAGCAGATCATAACTGCCGAATCCGACCAGCGCGCCAAGAAGACGGAACGGCTTCGCCAGCTTCGTGAAGCCCAGGAGGCGGCAATCGTCGTCCCCGCGCCCACCCGCACCAAAAGGCCATCCGGGAAGAAATAGCCCGGGTGGGCCTTTTGATGCCACCACCCCGAAAAACTTCTTGAACCTTATACGCAACAGGCGCACGCTTCGCCTGTCGGCACCTTGGCTGAAGTGCACTGATGATTGAGGGCAGAGTGTCCTCGCCCCCAAACGAAAGGAGGACGAGATGTCTTCCGATTTTTATTCATCAAGCCTTTCACGCAATCTCGTCCGCACCGGCGGTGCGGGTTATCGGGAAAACGTCTCGCTTCGTTTTCTTCTGAATGCAGCCGAAGAAACGGCTATGCGCCTGGATCGCGGCGCGCCCATCGGCTTTGCGGCCTTTCCGGACTTTGGCCTCCAGGCAGACTTTGCGCGAAGCGTCCCCGCAGGGCGTATTCGCCTTTCCCAAGGGACCCTTCCCTTCGGGAAACATCCGCTGGCCGGACCGCCTTTACCCTGACGATGAAACCGCTTCCCGCAGCGGTCTGCGGCGGGCGATCATGCACCGGACCACACCACCGACATCAGTTAATATCAGGAGGACACCATGGCCAAGGGTCAAGTACGCAGCAACAAGGAAATCCGCAAACCTAAGAAGGACAAGACGAAAACTCCGGACGCACCGCCCGTCGGTACCCAGGTCAAGTTCGCAAACTCCACGACGGCTGACGGCAAAAAGAAATAGAATAATGGCGGTCCGAAACTCGGGATCGTGACGAATAAAGCAACTCTTCAGAACCCGGACTTGTTTTGGCCACATTGCCTCTCTATATAGCTCATGTAGCAGCTGCTGGTGAGCGCAAAAATGTCGTTCGCAGTTGTTTTAGTCGCTTCAGACTTTTGACCACGGATGTACTGGCACTGGTGTTAAGAGCGATATGAGGAAGGTCGGTGCAATATTGCCCCGGCCTTTTTTGTTGTCTGCAACCACCCTTTGGTGTTGGTGCCGTACCGGTCACATACTCACCATGAGCAGTGGAATTAGCTTGCCTATTTCGCGCAAAGAGCGCACGCTTCCCCATCGGTAATTAAAGGGCGCTGCCGCTGTCAGGCTTGTCTGCCGTCTCTAGCCCCGCTTGCACATGCCTTCAATCGACAGGGCGGCTTCTGGAATTTACCGGGGCACGCATGAAGGCGTCTGCCCGAAACCGGCAGGTCCATCGACCGCCCGGCATATCGTTTCAAAGCGTTGGAGCGTCCCCGTGCAACCTTTAAAAGGAGCGCGCGAGGCTTTGGCTTTCTGAACCAGCAAGAAAGGAGGACTTCATGTCTTCCGCATCCAACAATTTTTTAATCTCCTCTCAAGATCTCAAAATGCTCCAGGCCGTTCTCGAGAGCGTGGGTTTTAATCACCGTACTGAGGATCGCGACAAGAAGCTGCACAACAGAGCTGCCCGCAAGGTAATAGAATTGTATCTGGAAGGGTTGACCGACCCGACGAAACTCACGACCGAAATGCGTTTCCTGTTCGGCGTGCAGAAGCACGATCACGGCACGCCGTGGAAGCCGCTCCCCCGATACGCGATCCAGGGCCTGCCACTGCTTTACCGCCATTGAGGGAGAGCACAGATGCGCGAATATATCATGGTCAGCACCGGCCTCTGGATGGGACTGTTTCTGACCTGGTACCTCGTCACCATGTACGATACGGCGGATAGCGCTTTTACAGCAAATACGGTCGCGTCGCTGCCGCTCCTGATGACGTCATCCGAATGCGAGGCCCAGTTCGGTATTCTGTTTTCGATGAGCGACAAGCTTTTGAAGGCCGGCGGCCCGACCGTTCCCGACGACCTGCGCAAGAACATAGAGCATTGCATTTCTTCCGACGAAGCAAGCCGCCTGAAGCTGAAAGACAATCAACTCATTCGGCTTTTTCCCTGAAGCGCTGCTGCTGCGGGGCCATACCACCAAAATCACTGGTAAAAATAACGGCTTGGCAAATGGGATATATAAGAAGACACTGAATTGGTTGGACATCATGTCCAAGAGTTTGCGTCTGCGTGGAGGGTGAGTATGACGTATGACTGGAGCGGCCGCAGAATGCGCCGCATGCGTGCGGCGAAATTCACGATCATCAGCATCGTCGCGGCCTTCGTGCTGACGGCTCCGATTTTCGCTCATTACTGACGTTCCGCAGCGACGGTCCAATCACACCGGCTGTCTGATTTCCGCCCGTTTTTTCAGACGGTCTTTCAGCCATTTCTGGACTGGCTGATCGTAGTGGACAGTCAGGTACCATGACAGCCACGTCGTTCCGATCAGGAAAACGACGCCCGCCGGCAAGGCGACGTTCTCTCTATCCACAGCCGGAATCAGAAACTCCGTCCAGGCCAGCAGCGGAATATGCAGCACATAGACAGCGTAGGAAGCCGTGCCGAGAAACGCCGACAACATTCCGACCCTGCGGCCCGGAACCGTATTGCTGGCCGCGAACAGCAGCAGCGGCCAGACGAGCAGGACGACGGCAAGATCGAAAAACGGTCGAAGTTCACGCGAAACCGGAACGGCGAGAATGAAGCAGACCAACAGAAGACAGAGTGCCGCACGGATGGGCCTCAATACCGGCACGCGGTTGCGGAAACGGTAAATCAGCACGCCGGCGAAAAACGAGAAGAACACCCTTCCCATGCCGGCATACATTTCGTGCCAGCGAAAACCCGCATGCAACCTGCCGAACTCGGCGGCCGCCACCGCGAGCACACCGGCGCTGACGGCCAGCACCGCGATCGTCTGTTTCGTTGTCGCCCGCACGCCCCAGCGGGCGTAAACCGCATTCACGACCAGTTCGTTGAAAAGCGACCATGCCGGGCTGACGAGAAACAACGCGCCGTTCAATGTGAGCGTGAAGGGTGCCGGGACGAAAAGAAGCCCGGTCAGCAACGCGATCGCAAGCTCACCGGGGTCGACAAGACGATGAAGATCGTCAATCGGTGTTGGCAGGCCCAACACATAGAGGCAGAGGAAATAGGCCGCCATCAACGCCAGCCCCAGCACATAGAGCGGATAAAGACGCGCAAGGCGCGCTTTCATGAAAAAGCCTGATGTGATCGCCCCCTCACGCAGTTTCGCACTGTAGGCGTGCGCCAGCACGAAACCGCTCAAGGCGAAGAACAGATCCACGGCGAGATAACTCGAAGCAGCGCTTTTCCCGAAGAGCTGCTCGGCATGGCGATGGACGATGAAGAGCGCGGCCACGCCCCTTATGCCATCGAGCAATATGAAGCGTTCCGGGGGCGACTGGACCATGGGGTTTAATGCTCGACGAGACTGGATTATATTCACTCCACAAAAACAAGTTTACCGCGCAGTGGTTCATCGCTTCCAGTCACAAACTGTTTAGCGCCATACACACCCCGCATTCTTATGGGCATTTACCCATGGCCGCTACTCTTTCGCAGCCGTCAAAGGCGTGCTACGTCCGGATGTCATCGATGCTTTGGCCTTTTGACTCTGCGTATCATCCCTTGCGAAAACCGGTTTCGGTTTTCGTATCTGCCCTGGGCGCAAATTCAATCCGGCGGCTCGGCGGCAAGCAACTTTCGCGGAGTCCCACCATGTCCACCATCGCAGACCGTATCAAAAAAATCATCGTAGACCAGCTGGGGACAGATCCGGCCGCGGTTGTCGACGACGCCAATTTTGTTGACGATCTCGGTGCCGATTCCCTCGAGGTCGTTCAGGTCGTCATGGAAATCGAGGAAGAGTTCGGAGTGGAAATTCCAGATTCCGCCGCAAACACCATCCTGACCGTCGGCGACGCGATCCGCTTCATCGAAAAGAACAAGGCGTAGGCAGCAACGGCGGGATTAACGACCCGGAAGGCTCGCCGACCCAAAAGGGGCGGAACAGTATTTCCGCCTCTGCCCAGCAGCGGTCATTCAAGACAAAGATATTCGGCATAGGCCATCATCAGCGGCCCAACCCCCTTTGCGTCGTCGGACACCACCGGCTCGGTCAGGTAATATTCCGGCGAGCCGTCACGATAATTGCCCTCGAAGCCACCGAGCCCGGCGACATGGACGATGCCGGTAAGGCGGGTGACGCCTTTTTCGTCGACCTTGAGCCGTGTTTCAAGAAGTGCCTCCAGCGCGCGGCGACCCGCCGAAATGGCAGCATTTGCCTCCTCGTCCTGCAAAAGCCCCAGCCGGGCCGCGCGCAGTAAGGCATAAGCGAACATGGCCGAAGCGGAAGTTTCCTCGTAGTTGCCGGCAAGCGTCGGATTGTCGAGTACCTGCATCCAAAGGCCGGTTTCCGTCTGCCGCGCGACGATACCGGCCAGAAGCAGACGTGCGCGTTCCCGAAGCGGTGCTGTCGCGCCGTCATCCGGCAAGACGACCAGCGCATCGACCAGCGCCATGGCCAGCCAGCCGACAGCGCGCGCCCAGATGGCCGGCGACTGGCCGGTCAAGGGATCGGCCCAGCGCTGGCTGCGGCTGTCGTCATAACCATGGACATAGAGCCCGCCGACATCTGCCGTCAGGGCCAGTGCTGTCGAAAATTGTCGCAGCGCGTCGTCGATCAAATCAGTTTGGCCGGTCGCCTGCGCATATTCGATCTGGAAGGGCAGGCCCATATAAAGCCCATCCAGCCAGACCTGATGGGAATAACGCTTCTTGTGCCAGTAATTTCCAGAAGCAATACGCGGATGAGTGCGGAGTTGACCCGCCAGATGTCCCGCCGCGGCGAGATAACGCGGATCGCCCATTTCCACCGTCAACGGAAAGAGAATGCGGCCGGCGAGGATGTGATCGATGTTATATTCCTGCGGATCATAACCGGCGAGCGTCCCATCCGGCGCTATCTGTACATCGGCCAGGCGATGGACATGATCGTTCCAGCGCCTGTCACCGGTCGCCTGGAACAGATGTTGCAGACCCCGATATACGCAACCATCCTCATAACACCAGCTTCCGCCCTTATAATGCCTGTAACGGCTGGAGAATTGATCAAAATAATCAGTTGGTTTCATGGATTTTCTCAATCGAGGTCTGATGAAATGGAAACGGAAGCGCCGCTCAGCAAGGCGGGATTGTCGCAGACGATTTCCGCCTGTTCAAAAACGATCGTCTCATGCAGCATGGGCCGCACCCGGTCCGCCATGATCGGCGGCGTGGCGACGGCCGAGGGATCGTGTGAAACGATGGTGAGATTGCGAATGGCGATGTTGCGGATAGGGGCTTCGGGAAGACCGAGAAAGGCGCCGGCAGCATGGGCCAGATTGCGGATTTCGACATCTTCCACGGTAATTCCGTCGATGAAAGGTGTGCCCTTGTCGGCTGGAGCCGGGTTTCGCGATTGCACCCATTCGTCATGCCCGTCGGCATCGCAATGGTAGTGGGCATTGGCGGAAAGCGCTGTCTGCACGCCATTCAGCAATACTCTCCGCATGGCGATGTTAGTGACGTAACCGCCGCGCCCGCGCCGCGTCTTCAGACGCAGGCCGCGATCCGTGCCGATCATCTCGCAATTCTCGACCGTCACATCATGCACACCGCCCGACATTTCCGAACCGATGACCAAACCACCGTGGCCGCGCTCCATCAGGCAATGGCGCACGCGGACGCCGCGCGTTTCCGCCAGATGGTCGTCCTCACCATTCGGTCCGCGTTTTCCCGCCTTCACCGCGATGCAATCATCACCCACCGAAAAACGCACACCGGTTATCGTCACGTTGCGGCAACTTTCAGGATTGAAGCCATCTGTGTTCGGACTGTCATGCGGGGCGATGATGGCAAGACCGGCCGCCGTCAGATTGTCGCAACCCTGTGGGTGGATCGTCCATGACGGCGCGTTGCGGATGGTAAAGCCCAGAAGCGTGACGTCACGGCAGGAAACGAGGTGGAGGCCGCGTGGACGGCGGGCGCCATCGCGCGTTTCCTTCGGCCAGTTCCACCAGTCGCCCCTGTCGCCGGATCCATCCAGGACGCCCCTGCCCTCGATCACGAGATTATCCGCGCCTATGGCGTGAACGGGCGCGGCGAAACAGGCATCCGGCAGTCCTTCCCAACTGCCGAGCATGCGACCGGCCCCATCCCGGGCGGGCATTCTCGGCCAGCCCCTGCGGGTAGAGGGTGCGCGCAGCACGGCTCCCTCCGCAAGATGGAGCGTCATCGCACTTTTCAGCCGCATCGGAAAAGCGGTCCAGAGGCCGGCGGGAAGGTGCAACGCGCCACCCTGCGGCACAGCGGCAACGGCCCTTTCCAGCGCCTGTGCATTGGCGCGTGCGCCCTCTTCATCATCGAGCGCAACATCCGGCATCAGGGAAAACGCCGCCGCCTCGACAAGTCCGGTGCAGGGCGCGGTCTTGAAGTTCACGCTTCCGAACCGATCCGCTTCGAACATATAGTGCGTATCCGGGCGGAGATCGTGCAGCAGCGTGAGGACAGCGGCGGTTTCTCCGCGCTGCTCATCGCCATCCTTTGAAGACAGACGCCATGCCGTCTGCGATGGCAGATGATACCGCGCACCGGGTGCTGCAAGGCAAAGCGCTGCCATCCGCGCCGAACGCGCGATGATAAAGGGTCGGTTCATGCTCTCTTCTCGCCTTGTGCGCTATCCGGTGTCACCCATCGGCGGACGTGCTTCCTGTCATCCGGCAACCGGATAAAAGGCCCGCCGCACCACTGCGGCGGGCTTTGGTCATCAATCGAACTTGGCCAGGACATCGTTGGTGGAATCGATGATCTGCTCGGCCGCCTCGTCAGCGCTCAGCTGGCCATAGGCATATTCCTCCAGCGTATCGATGAAGCCAGAGCGAATTTCCGGGTGTTCGTTGAAGGGCGAAACCACCGGCCCCGACGCCGCCATGACAATGGCATTGGCGGCGCGCACTTCCGGCTCGCCCTTGTTTCCGAGACGCGTCGCCGCAGCCTTGGACGCAGGCAACCCGCGCGACGTGCCGAGCGCATCGATACCTTCCGGCTCGTTCAGCAGGCAGTTCAGGATTTGCGCGGCCGCTTCCGGGTTCTTCGAATTCTTTGAAATCGAAAATACCATGGAGGGTTTGCGATAGACGCCTTCGGTCACGGCGTCGGCGAGCTTCAGCATCGGCACCGGTTTTAGGACCTGGCCTTCCTTCAGTGGATCTGCATATTTCGAATAGGTCGAATCCCATTCATAGGAGCCGGCGATGCGGCCTTCAGACCAGGACGGCTTTTCATAAAGATTGACGTTGCCATCGGCCGCTTCCTCTTTCTGGGAGCGAATGGAGCCGGTCTCGACGAGTTTTCCGACGAATGAAATACCTCCTGCCAGTTCCTCGGGCGTCCAGGCGACACGGTTGGTCTTCGGGTCGACCAGGTCCTTGCCGGTCTTCTGCACGACGGCGAGCGTCACGAGAAGCTGGGCGGTCTCTTTCACCGCATTGAAAGTATAGTGGTCCTTGCCGAGCTTTTCCTTGATGATTTTGGTTGCCGCGAAGAACTCATCCCACGTCTCGGGGATTTCGACGCCCGCCTTTTCAAAGGTCGTGGCGTTGAAGAAAAAGACGCGACCGGTCGTCGAGACCGATAATCCCTGCAACACGCCGTTCATGGAGCCCGCGTCAAGATCGGACGCCGCCCATTGGGAAAGGTCCAGCGGCTTCAGCTGACGCAGATCCGCAAACCCCTCACCGTTTTTGGAAAACAGTGGCAGCCATGGCCAGTTCACCTGAACGATATCGGCCTCCGTCTTGCCCGCCATCTGCGTGGTGAGCTTTTCCAGATATCCGTCGAAACCGGTGAACTCACCCTTGACGGTGTGACCATATTTTTCGCCGCACGCGGCAATCGCCTTCTGTGTGGCGACGTGGCGGCTTTCGCCACCCCACCAGGACATACGCAGTTCAGCGGCGGCAGCCGCCGGGGCCATCGCCATTGCGGCATAAGCGGCACCTGCCAGCATCGCCATCGTTCTTGTCATTGTTTTCATTGCTCTTCTCCTCCTCGAAAAATCAACCGCACTGGTCCCCTCCTCACAGCGAGACGTTGCGGCCATCGGCCCTGTCGAAAATATGCAGCTTTTCAGGATCGGGCCGCAGGCGAAGATTGCCGTCGCGACCGAGCGCCTCGAATTCGGCCGCCCCGACCACGCTCACCAGTTTCTGGCCACCAAGATCGGCATGCAGATAGACCTCGTGCCCCATGAATTCCGCATTGGTCAGCTTCGCCTGCAACGCCGGGCCATCCGTGTCGCCCGCCAGCGAGAGATGCTGCGGGCGGATGCCGATGACGGCCTCTTCCGGCTTGACGATGAGACGCCTTTCCAGATGGTCACCAATCGGAAGACGCTGCCCGTCGATGACAAACTCGGCTCCGTCGATGGAGACATCCACCAGGTTCATTTCCGGCATGCCAATGAAACCGGCCACGAACAGATTGGCGGGGCGGTTATAAAGCTCCTTCGGCGTCGCGACCTGCATGATACGCCCGGCCTGCATGACGCAGATGCGATCGCCCATGGTCATGGCTTCCGTCTGGTCGTGCGTCACATAGATGACGGTTGAAGACAGGCCTTCCGCCTTCAGCTGCCGATGTAGATCGGTGATGCGTACCCGCATGGAGGCACGCAGCTTGGCGTCGAGATTGGAAAGCGGCTCGTCGAACAGGAATACGCCGGGTTTCTTGATAAGCGCGCGGCCGAGGGCCACACGCTGCGCCTGCCCGCCGGAAAGCTGCTTCGGCAACCGGTCCAGCAGCGGTTCGATTTCCAGAATGCGGGCGACATTGTCGATTGCCTTCGCGATTTCGGGCTTGGCGACACCGGCGATTTTCAGACCGAAAGCCAGATTGCCGCGCACCTTCATATGCGGATAAAGTGCATAGTTCTGAAACACCATGGCGATGGAGCGCTTGCCAGGCGGTAGGTCATTCACACGCTGGTCGCCGATGAGGATTTCGCCACCGGTGATTTCCTCAAGACCCGCCACCATGCGTAGCGTCGTGGATTTGGCACAGCCGGACGGGCCGACGAATACCATGAACTCGCCGTCCTCGATTTCGAGGTCGATGCCATGCACGGCCTTGAAGCTGCCGCCGTAAATCTTCTCAAGGTTTTTAAGTTGAACGCTTGCCATTTTTCAGCCCTTGACCCCGCCAGACGAGATCCCTTCAATGAAATACCGTTGCGCCGCGAAGAAGACGATCAGCGCAGGCGTGATCGTCAGCACCGACATCGCCAGGATGCGGTTCCATTCAAAGGCTTCGGTGGTGTCGATGGAGAGTTTGAGCGCAAGGCTCACCGGATATTTGTCGACCGAGGACAGGTAGATCAGCGGACCGAGAAAATCATTCATCGTCCACATGAACTGGAACAGGCAGACCGAAATCAGAGCCGGCGCCAGCATAGGCACGACGATGTAGACCAGCGTCTGCAGGCTGTTGGCGCCATCCACGCGGGCGGCTTCCTCCATGTCCGAGGGCAGCGAGCGCAGGAACTGCACCAGCATGAAGACGAAGAACGCATCGCCGGCGAGTGCGGAAGGTACCCAGAGCGGCAGGAAACTGTCCAGCCAGCCGAGATCCCGGAACAGGATATATTGCGGAATGCGGGTGACGACATTCGGCAAAAGCAGGATGGCGATGACCGAACCGAACAGGATTTTCTTCAGCGGAAAATCAAATCGCGCGAAGGCATAAGCTGCCATTGTGCAGGAAATAGCCGTGCCGATGACCTTGGGCAGGATGATCAGGAACGAGTTCCAGAAAAACCGGCCGAAAGTATAGGGCGTGGACGTCTGCCAGCCACGGACATAGCCGTCAAGCGTCGGATTTTCGGGGATGAAACCGGCGCCGGAGAAGATTTCCGAATTCGTCTTGAAACTTGCGCCCACCAGCCAGATCAGCGGATAGAGCATGACGAAGCCGACCGCAAACAGCAGCACGTAGCGGACCGACGTCGATAACATCCTCAGCCTTGCCCGACGGGCGGCCTGAATGTCGTTTAAGGTAGCGATATCCGTCATGACCTCAGTTCCGCTTGTCGCCGGCGTAATAGACCCATTTCTTCGAGGACCAGAAGGCCACGAGGGTCAGCACGGTGATGATGGTGAAAAGAACCCAGGCAATGGCAGAGGCATAACCCATGTTGAACTTCTTGAAAGCCTCGTCGTAAATGTAGAGAGGCAGCAGATAGGTGGATTTCAAGGGGCCGCCCTGGGTGATGATGTAGGGTCCGTTGAACTCCTGAAACGCCTGCACCATCTGCATGATGAGATTGAAGAAGATCACCGGCGTCAGGAGCGGCAGGGTGATGAAAAAGAACGTCCTGATCTTGCCCGCACCGTCGATGGCGGCCGCCTCAAAGAGCGACTTGTCGATGGATTGCAGGGCGGCGAGAAAAATCACCATGGCTGAACCGAACTGCCAGCAGCGCAGCAGCGTGATGGTGAAAAGTGCGTTGCCAGGATCGCCGAACCAATCCACCGGCGACAATCCGATCGCAGCCAGCGCCATATTGGCCAGCCCCTCGCTTGCGAAGATGTAACGCCACAGAACCGCGATGGCGATGGAGCCACCAAGGATGGACGGCACATAAAATGCGGTGCGGAAGAAATTGATGAATTGCAGCTTGTAATTGAGTATTGCCGCAATGAAAAGCGCGAAGGCAAGCTTCAACGGCACGGTCAGAAACACGTAGAACAGGGTAACGTTCAGCGATTTCATGAAGGTGCGGTCGCGGGTGAACAGGCGCTCGTAATTTGCCAGTCCCGCCCAGATGGGATCGCTCATCAGGTCGTAACGGGTGAAGCTGAGATAGAGGGAACCGAGAAACGGGATCGCCGTGAAAACCAGAAGCCCGATAATGTAGGGCGTCAGATATCCCAGCCCCAGGAAGCGCTGAGATTTCATGACGTCCCTCCCCGCGCCTCGGCGAGACGCGAATTCAAGAATACAATTTCGTGCAAGTGGTTCTCCTGGAACGGCACGCGGCAAGCGCATAGTGGCGCAGTTTATTTGCCGCGACCGATCTCCTCCCTCATTGATACGGCGCGCATAAGCGGTCTATAGGGTGACAAAACCAAATTTCCGCGCCAAGGTGAATTAACAAAGACGAGGAAAAAGATGGATGAAATCGAAGATGGCATTCTGTCATCCATTCCGCCTGCCGCGCTCACGCTCAATCTGACGCGCGCGACGATCAAGATGGAGCATTCCCGCACCTGGCAGATCGACAAGTCCAATCAGGTGGACGACCTCGTCATCTGCATCGAGGGACGCGGGCACTATCTTGTGGACGGCGAGGCGCGGGTGCTGGAACCGGGCGATGCCATGCTGATTTTCAGAGGCCAGCGTTTCGTCGGCTGGAACGAACAGGCAGCAACCTACCGAGGTGTCGCACAACATTTCACGCTGGATATTTACGGCCGCCACAACCTGATCGCGCAGATGGATCTGAAACCGAAACTGCGGCTGAGCCGCTGGCCGCTTCTGGAGCCGCTTGTCCGCCACTATCGGCAAAGCGCTCCGCCCTCCTCCGTCACGCTTGGCCAGCATCACCTGTTCATGGTACTTTTGATCGCCTTCATCGATGATGCCTTCCTGGGCTGGGTCGACCGCCCGAGCTTCCAGCCTGAGGGCGCGGAAGCCCTCGATCTTGCCGTCATGAAAGCGATCACGATGATTTCGGCAAATCCGCTCGATCCCGAAATTGCCGGAAGGGCCACGGACGCCGCCCCCTATAATCGCGACTATTTTTTGCGCGAATTCCAGAAGCGTGTCGGACGCACACCCAGAAAATATCAGGAGTTCAAGCGCATGGAGCGGGCCATGCATTTTCTGGAGGCCGGCCTTTCAGTCGCGTCCGCGGCGGCGGAGGTGGGTTATGCCGATCCCTATTATTTCTCGCGCATGTTCAAACGCACACTGGGCTTGAGCCCGCGCGACCACATGAACAAGGTGCGTCGAAGCCGGCATGGCAATCTCATGGCTTTCGATGAGCACGAACAGCAAAGGCTGCTCTCCACTGAGCCTCAAAACGAAAAGGCCCCGCTGGAACAGCGAGGCCCTGTTTTGGCATGATTGAAGGATTACCGGAAGAGTGACGGCAACCACAACGAAAGTGACGGAATATAGGTGACCGCGAGCAGCACCGCGATACTGGCCCCGAAGAACGGCCAGATCGTCCGCATCGCCTCCCTGATCGTTATGCCGCCGACCGCACATCCGACAAAGAGCACCGTTCCGACCGGCGGCGTGTTGAGACCGATACCGGCATTGAGGATCATGACGACGCCGAAATGCACCGGGTCGATGCCGAAGGCCTTCACGACAGGCAGAAGCACCGGTGTGGAGATAATGACCATCGGCGCCATGTCCATGAAGGTGCCGAGCAGAAGCAGAATGACGTTGATGACCAGAAGCACGATGATCGGGTTGTCCGAAATCGCGCTGATTGCCGCAATCATCAGCGTCTGCACCTGCAGGAACGCCATCAGCCAGCCGAAGGCCGCCGCCGTGCCGATGACCAGCAGAACCATGGCCGTCGTCCGAACCGCCCCCATCACCGCTTCCACGAAGCCGCTCCAGTTGAGTTCGCGATAGACCAGCATGGCGACGAGGAAGGCGTATAGAACCGCGATGCAGGAGCTTTCCGTCGCGGTGAAGATGCCCGAACGCACGCCGCCGAAGATGATGCCGATCAGCAGGATGCCTGGGAACGACGCCAGAAGATAATACATCAGCTTGGAAAAGCCGGGGAACGGCTCGGAGGGATAACCCTTGCGCCGCGCGACGATATAGGCGGTGACCATCAGGGCGGCGGCAAGCAGCAGGCCCGGAATGATGCCGGCGGTGAAGAGATCGGCCACCGAGACATTGCCGCCCGCCGCGATCGAATAAAGGATCATGTTATGCGAAGGCGGGATCATCAGCGCGATGATGGCTGCATTGACCGTGACGTTGACGGCGTAGTCCCTGTCATAACCACGCTGGGCCATTTGCGGGATCATCAGCCCGCCGACGGCCGATGCATCGGCAACGGCTGAGCCGGAAATACCGCCGAACAGTGTGGAGGCGACGATATTGACCTGGCCGAGGCCGCCGCGCAGATGGCCGACCAGTCCAGCCGCGAAACGGATGAGCCGATGGGCGATGCCGCCGCGCACCATGAGGTCGCCGGCAAAGATGAAGAACGGGATCGCCATCATCGCAAACACATTCATGCCGGAATTCATCTGCTGGAACACCACGATGGGCGGCAGGCCGAGATAAAGAACGGTGACGAAGGAGGCGATGCCGAGGCAAAACGCGATCGGCGTGCCGATCAGCATCAGCAGGGTGAAGACCCCGAAGAGGATGGTATAAGCCATTTACACGGCCTCCTGCACGAGCACATCTGCCGCGGGTTCCTCGCCGAGGGCGAGATCGATGAAACGTTCGGCCGCAAATAGCGCGATGAGAAAACCGCCGCCTATCAGCGGGAAAAAGTCCGTGCCGCCCGGCCAGCCGAGAACGGGGATCGTCGCCGTCCATGTGCCCATGGAAAGCGAGGTTCCATACCATGCCATGCCAACACCGAAGAAAAAGATCAGGGCAAGGCTGGCAAGGTCCATTCCCTTCTGGATGCGCGGCGGCATCATGTAACGCAGGATATCCAGCCCCAGATGCACGCTTTCACGCACACCCACCGCCGCCCCCAGCATGATGAACCATGACATGAGGTGAAGCGACAGCGGCTCCGACCAGCTGGGAGAATCATTCAGGATATAACGGGCAAACACCTGCCAGCCGACGATAAGGGTCATGGCGACCATGCCGATACCGGCAATATAAAGCGACGCGTGGCTGAGAGCGCCGAGAAATGGGCGAACCGCCCGCATGAAGTTTCGCATTTGCCTTCCTCCTCCAACTTCAGACCAAATGACGACAAAAAAAACGGCCCTGTTGCCAGAGCCGGTTTCCCCTATGTCACTTGACCGCTTTTACCCGTTCCAGAAGGTCCTTCATCTTCGGGTCGGTCACGAACTTGTCGTAGACCGGACCCATCGCGGCGGCGAATTCCTCCTTGTCGACCTTGATGACATTGACGCCACCGGCGCGTACCTTTTCTTCCGATGCCTTTTCGCGGGCGCTCCACAGTTCGCGCATCTTGCCGACGGAATCCTTCGCCGCCTGGCGCACGAGCTTCTGGTCTTCCGGCGAAAGCTTGTCCCAGGAGACCTTGGATATCACGAGGATTTCCGGGTTGAGGGAATGTTCCGTCAGCGAATAATTCTTCGCGACTTCGTAATGACGGGCGGATTCGTAGGACGGCCAGTTGTTTTCCGCTCCGTCGACCACACCGGTTTCAAGTGAGGAATAGACCTCGCCCATCGGCATCGGCGTCGGGTTCGCGCCAAAAGCCTGCATCATCGAAATCCACAGATCCGACTGCTGTACGCGGATTTTGAGACCCTTCAGGTCCGCCAGTTTTTCGATAGGCTTTTTGGTGGTGTAGAACGAACGTGCGCCGGAATCGTAAAAGGCAAGACCGATAAGGCCATGCGGTTCGAAGGCCGCGAGAACCTCGTCACCGATCGGGCCGTCAACGGTATTGTGCATGTGTTCCGTCGAACGGAACAGGAAAGGCAGACCGAGAACGGTGGTTTCCTTCACCAGATTGTTGAAGGGCGCGGCGTTGACGCGGTTCATGTCGATGACGCCGAAGCGGGTCTGCTCGATGGTGTCTTTCTCACCGCCGAGAACCGAATTGTTCATGACCTGCACCTTGATGCGGCCCTTGGAGCGCTTCGACAGAAGCTCGCCCATATATTTCACGGCTTCGACCGTTGGATAACCGTCGGGATGGATGTCTGCCGAGCGCAGGGTAATTTCCTGCGCGCTGGCGGAAACGCCTGACAGCGCGATCCCCATCGCGACGCACATCATGCTTGCAATCTTTTTCATGTTTTCCTCCTCCGTTGTAACAGCGGCCCAGCCCCTCCAAGGCTATCGGACCGTATTTTCACGCCCGTCCGGGCCGGCATGCAAAGACCTTTCACTTATAAGGACGATGGGGCCTCCCTTCCCCAACCATCCCGAATTGAAACTATGCCGCCTTGAATGGCGGCAACTTGAACAGAGCCTCAGGGTTTTCCACCAGCGCGCGATGACGCGCCGTCTCATCCGGCAACCAGCCGAGAACCAGTTCAGCAAGACGCGCATCGTCAGGATAGGCGGCGGTCTCGCGAATGGAATTATGCGGCCAGTTGGTGCCCCAGATGATGCGTTCCGGCGCATGCGCCGCGATCACCCGCGAAAAGGCGGCCACATCTTCATAAGGCCAGCTTTCACGCGAACTTTCATAGACACCGGCGAATTTAAACCAGAGATTGCCGCGGTCGATCAGCTTCAAAAGCACCGCCATCTCCGGGCCATCAGGGTCGATGCCCTTAAAGAACTTGCCGTGATGATCGAATACCCAGCGCGAGCGGATTTTCTCAAGTCGCGGCAAATGGTCGAGAAGCGTGTTACCGTCGAACTGTAGCGCCACCATCCAGTCGGCTGCATGAGCGCGCTCATCCACCGCCTCAAGTTCGGAAAGGTTCACCGCGCCGCCCGGCAGATCCATGATGCGTGCGCCAACGGCACCGGCGGCGGCAAGGTGTTCCATGTCCTTTTCGGTCGTGCTTGTGTCGATGATTACCACCGCACGCGCCGCCTCGCCCATCTCCGCAACGCAGGCGAGCGTATTGGCATTGTCGCGCTGGTGGGCATTGCCCTGGGTAATGATGACGCGGTCTATACCGAGCCATTGCATGAGCTGGTGATAGTCGTCCGGCCCCGGCAACGTGCCCGGCGGAAGGCCCGGCCCACCCGGCAAGGCAGGATAACCCCGCAGATACATATGCATCTGCGTATCGATGGCCCCCTTCGGAAAAGGCGGCTTCGGAGGCGTGCCCGTCAACTGGCGTTCAAGCGTGCTCATGCCTCTGGCATCCTGTATTCGACAAGTGCGTCGCGGTTGATCTCGATGCCGAGGCCCGGCCCGTTGGGGATGGCGACAACGCCACCCACCGCCTCAAGCGGCTGTTTCAGCACGGCCTGCCGGAACGGATTGGGCGTGCGGTCGAATTCCATGATCGGTTCGATGGGGTTGACGCGCACCGGATCGGGCGTCATCGCCGCCATGAATTGCAGGGCAGCGGCGATCTGTACGCCGGTGCCCCAGACATGCGGCACGATGCGCACGCCGTGGAGCGTGGCCAGCGTGGCAATCTTCTGCGTTTCGGAAAAGCCGCCGCAGCCACAAAGATCGGGCTGGAGAATATCCACAGCACCTGCGGAAAGCGCCTGCCACATGCCGTGGCGCCCGTGCCAGGTCTCGCCGCCCGCAACGGGTATTGGCTGGCCTGTCCGCACGCGCTGATAGGCATCGAGCTGTTCAGGAACCACCGGCTCCTCGAACCAGTCGATGCCATATTCGGCGGCGCGGTTGCCGAGGATGATGGCTTCCGTGACGGTATAACCGTGATTGGCGTCGATCATCAGCCGCATATCCGGCCCAATCGCTTGGCGCACGGCGGCGATGACCGCAAGATCCTCCTCGAGGCCGAAACCGATCTTGATCTTGCAGGCGTGGAAACCTTCCGCACGGCGTTCCGCCATCTCAGAGGCATTGTCGGAGACCCGATCAACGCCGTCACGCTTGAAGCTACCGGTGGCATAGGCGCGCACGCATTCGCGCCAGCGCCCGCCGAGCAGCATAGAGACGGAGGTGCCGTAATGCTTTCCCTTGATGTCCCACAGCGCGATATCGATGCCGGACAGGGCCGTGATGCTGAGGCCGCGCTGGCCCTGATCACGCAGGGCATTATAAAGCACGGCCCAGATTTTTTCAGTCTGGCGCGGATCCTGGCCAATAAGCCAGCCGGAATAGGCCTGAACCACGGCGGCGTTCGGTCTCGCCGGACCGAGGCATTCGCCCCAGCCGACGGTTCCGTCATCGCATTCGATTTCCACCAGAATATGGGCGCGCCGGTCGAAGCGCATGGATGCGCTTTCAAACGGCGTGTCCAGCCGATGTTCGAGCAGATGCGTGCGCACCGCTGTGATCTTCATCGCTCCCTCCCGTTATGCCCGGATCAGGCCTTGATCAGACCTTGCGCTTGTACGTGCCGATCAGGGCGTCGAGCATGCCAACTTCCTCATTCGTCAGATCCTTCAGCGGCGCACGCACCGGACCGGCATCGAAGCCCTGCAGGCGAACGCCAGCCTTGATGGCGGCGACGGCATAACCCTTGGCGCGGTTGCGGATCGCCATGAACGGATAGAAGAACTCCGTCAGGATGCGTTCGCAGGTGGCACGCTCGCCGGCACGCAGCGCCGCGTAGAACTCGTTGGCAAGGCCGGGGACGAAGTTGAAGACGGCCGAGGAATAGGTGGTGAATCCGGCACCGAGATAGGCTTCGGCAAACAGTTCCGCCGTCGGCATGCCGCCGAGATACATCAGGCGGTCGCCCATCTTCGCGGTGATCTGGCGAACGAGACCGATATCGCCTGTGCCGTCCTTGAAGCCGACGAGGTTCGGGCAATCGTCGCAAAGACGCGCCAGCGTATCGGCCTGAAGCACGGAGTTGTCACGGTTATAAACCATGACTCCGATGCCGACCGACTGGCATACTTTTTTGATGTGCGCGTAGAGGCCTTCCTGCGGCGCATCGATGAGGTAATGCGGCAGAAGCAGGATGCCGTCCGCACCGACCTTTTCGACGGAACGGGCGATATCGACCGCGACTTCGGTGCCGTATCCGCAGCCGGAAACGATTGCCGTTTCGCCGGCCACTTCCTTGGCGGCGGAAACAATGGTCGGGATTTCATCCGGCTTCAGCGAAAAGAACTCGCCCGTGCCGCCGGCGGCAAACAGCACCGGCGCCTTGTAACCGGCGAGCCATTCGACATGCGCCCTGTAGCTATCGGCCGCAAAACGGCCCTCGGAATCGAAATGGGTGACCGGGAAGGAGAGCAGGCCGGAGCCGAGCGCCGCCTTGATTTGTTCAGGGTTCATCATCGGTATTCCTCTGCAAGTTCGATGGATTGGCCACTACCTAATCCGCCAGCCATGTCTTTGTCAACAACTCATCATACATGTTGTATGATGAATTTTATGAATTTGCACAATCAGCGCGCCAACCAGCCACCATCAACATTGAGAATGGCGCCATGCACGTAGTCGGCAGCCGGCGAAGCGAGGAAAACCGCCGCCCCGGCAATGTCTTCGGAATGACCCCAGCGGCCGGCCGGAATGCGCTCGATAATGGCCTTGTTACGGGCCTCATCCGCGCGCAGCGCCTCGGTATTGTTGGTTTCGATGTAACCGGGCGCGATGGCATTGACGTTGATGCCCTTTGCGGCCCACTCATTTGCCAGAAGCTTTGTGAGACCTGCCACGCCATGTTTCGCCGCCGTGTAGGACGGCACGCGGATGCCGCCCTGAAACGACAGCAGTGAGGCGATATTGACGACCTTGCCGGAACGCCCCTTCGCCAGCAGTTCCTTTGCGAAGGCCTGCGTGGTGAAGAACAGCGCCTTGAGATTGACGTCCATCACCTCATCCCAGTCGAGTTCGGAGAACTCGACGGAATCAGCGCGACGGATGATGCCGGCATTGTTGACGAGGATATCGAAACCGGCGTCAGTGAAACTGTCCTTCGCCGCCAGTGGATCGGCGAAATCGATCGACAGCGCGCCGGCCTTGCCTCCCGCCTTAGTTATCATTTCCAGCGTCTCGTCCGGCGCACGGCGGGCAGCGCAGACGACTTCCGCGCCAGCGGCGGCAAGGCCAACCGCGATTGCCTGGCCAAGCCCCGTATTGGCGCCCGTCACCAGCGCCTTGCACCCTTGAAGCGAAAAGGGATTTTTCATTTCAGATCCCCCGGCTGGATGAAGTCCATGTCGGTATAATCGACATTGTCTCCCGCCATTGCCCAGATGAAAGTGTAAGAGCCGATGCCAGCGCCCGAATGAATGGACCAGGGCGGCGAAATCGCGCCTTCCTCATTGGAAATGAACAGATGTCGGGTCTCCTGCGGCTCACCCATCAGGTGCAGAACGCGCGACTTTTCATCCATGCCGAAATAGAGATAGGCCTCCATGCGGCGATCATGAATATGCGAAGGAATGGTGTTCCACACGGAGCCGTCCTCCAGCATGGTATAGCCCAGCACCAGCTGGCAGCTTTCCATGACGAGCGGGTGAATGAACTGGTTGATGGTGCGCTTGTTGGAGGTTTCCGTCGCGCCGAGTTTTACTTCCTTGCTGTCGGCAAGGCTGACGAGCTTTGCCGGCAGGCTGCGATGCGCCGGGCAGGAGGTGATGTAGAACCGGCCCGCACCGTCAAAGGTGACGGCACCACTGCCCGCGCCAAGATAAAGCACATCGCCGCGATTGAGCGTGTAGGTCTGCCCTCCCGCGCTGACGGTGCCGGTCTCGCCGACATTGACGATGCCCATCTCGCGCCGATCGAGGAAGGAAGGCGTCTTCGTCTCTTCCACCTTGTCCAGCGTCAGCGGCGCACCATCAGGCACCGCACCGCCCATCACGAAGCGGTCGTAATGGGTATAGATCAGCCTGATTTCGCCGGAACGGAACATGTCGTTTGCAAGGAAATGTTTGCGAAGCCCTTCCGTATCGAGCGTTTTTGCAAATTCCGGGTTGACGGCCTGCCTTGTTTCGACGGTCAGCATCAAACTCATCCTTCATGATTGTTGCGTATAGGACATAATATATGTTATCCACTTTTTGTACGATCTGTATGACAAGGTCAAGAGGTGCCGGCACAACTCGGCCGCTGCGGAGACGTCGGCCACGGGTTTTCCCGCAGCTTTAAATGACCCGCAGTCCATTCGTTTAGGGAGAATTGCAATGAAACGGCTTCTTGTTACCGGTGCGGCAGGCCAGCTCGGCCGCGTCATGCGCAAGCGCCTCGCACCGATCGCCGAGATATTGCGTCTTGCCGATCTCGCGCCGCTCGATCCGGCCGGGCCGAACGAGGAATGTGTGCAATGCGATCTGGCCGATGCGGGAGCCGTCGATGCGATGGTCGCCGGTTGCGATGGCATCGTCCATCTCGGCGGCATATCGGTGGAGCGGCCCTTCGAGCAGATCCTTCAGGGAAATATCATCGGGCTTTATAACCTCTATGAGGCGGCCCGCGCCCACGGCCAGCCGCGAATCGTTTTTGCCAGTTCCAACCACACGATCGGTTATTATTCCCAGACCGAACGGCTTGGCCCCGAAGTTCCCGTCCGGCCGGACGGTCTTTACGGCGTATCCAAATGTTTCGGCGAAAGCCTCGCCCGCATGTATTTCGAAAAATTCGGCCAGGAGACGGCGCTGGTCCGCATCGGCTCCTGCACGCCGGAACCGCAAAACCACCGCATGCTGTCGACATGGTTTTCGCATGACGACTTCGTTTCGCTGATCGAGGCGGTTTTCCGCACGCCCGTGCTCGGCTGCCCTGTCGTCTGGGGCGCATCGGCCAACGATGCCGGCTGGTGGGACAATTCCCATCTCGGCTGGCTGGGCTGGAAACCGAAAGACAATGCCGAGGCCTTCCGACAGCATATTGCCGAGACAACGCCGCAACCGGACCCCAAGGACGCTATTGCGCGGTTCCAGGGCGGCGCTTTCATCGACAATCCGATCTTCAAGGCGACGTGAAATGCCATATGAGACCGACAGGCACGACAACCGGTCCATCCTGCGCGAGTGTCGGCATTGCAAGCCGGGCCACGAATAACGTATCGAGGGAAACCGGACGCAAACCTGCACTCTTTTTTAGAATGGCGACGAAGATGACAAGAACGACAACCTCCGAACCGGCAGCCCCGCAAGGCAGGACACTTGTGGTGAAGGTTTCTGAAGAACTGCGAAGCCAGATCGCCAAGGGTCGTTACAAGACGGGCGAACGCCTGCCCTCCGAAGCGCAGATGACGCAGGAATTCGGTGTGAGCCGCACCGTGGTGCGTGAGGCCATCGCCTCACTCAGGTCCGATGGGCTGGTCGAACCGCGTCAGGGTGCCGGGGTCTTTGTGCTGGAACCCGCACCTGTCGAGCGGCGTCCCTTTCACAATATCGATCTTGCCCGCGTCTCCTCGCTGATCGAAATGCTTGAACTGCGCACCGCCGTGGAAGGCGATGCCGCTGGTCTTGCGGCAATCCGCCGCTCGCCGGGGCAAGAAGAAAAGATCATCGAGGCCTTCGATGCCTTTCGCGCCAGCGCAGCCAAGGGCATTCCGACAGCCGAGGCCGATTTCGCCTTTCACCTCGCCGTTGCCGAGGCCACCAACAATCCGCGCTTCAGCGAGTTTTTGCAGGTGCTTGGCACAACCCTTATTCCGCGCCGTGCGGTCGCTGAAAACGGCAAGGAAACCGTGCTTTCGCCCGCCGACCTCAACCGGCTTGTCGGCGAGCATGAAGCGATCCTGATCGCGATACAGGACGGTGACGAAGAGGCGGCACGAAGCGCCATGCGTCACCACCTGAAAAGCAGCCAGACGCGTTACCGCTCCATGCTGCGCGCACCGCGTTGAAAACGACCCGCATAACGACATTGCACGACTGGAGACAACATGCAGCAACTTCCGACATTCCCCACCGTTTCGCCTGACGATGGCGTCGAACGCACCGTGCTTTCCGAAGCGCCCGAACTGATGGTCGTTTCCTTCCGCTTCAAAACCGGTGCGGAAGGCAAGTTGCATAGCCATCCGCATGTGCAATCCACCTATGTGGCGCGCGGTAGCTTCCGCTTTTACCGCGACGGCGAGGCCTATGACCTCGAAAAAGGCGACAGCCTGATTGTGCCCGGCCATGTCGAACACGGTTGCCTGTGTCTGGAAGAGGGCGAACTGATCGACTGCTTCACCCCGCGACGCGACGATTTTCTCTGAACTCACCGGTACTCAGGTCCGGAACAAATCCCGCAGGGTGCGTGGCAGGTTGTTCATGCACTCTGCCCCGGACGGCGCGACGAGAAACTGGTCCTCGATCATCAGCGCGCCCAGCCCTTCGCCATAGAAGGGCGCTTCAAGTGCGACGACCATGCCGGGAAGAATGATTTCCGGATTTTCATGCGAAAAGAACGGCCATTCCTCGATACCTACACTGCCGCCAACGGAATGGCCGAAATGGCCGCGATAATATTCGCTGAAACCTTGGCCGCGCATCGAAGCCAGCATGGCGGCGTGCACCGCGCCGAATGTATTGCCGGGGCGAAGCGCTTCCAGCCCGCTGGCAAAGGCTGCTTCCAGCGCCTTGAAAATATCGGCCGCCAGCGGAGAGACAGGCCCCCATGAAAAGGTCCGCGCGCCATCCGACGAATAACCGTCGACCAACGTGCCGACATCGGCCTTGATCAGCGCCCCCGGCGTGACGACAGCCGCCATATCCGACAGGGTCGGACCGACCGATATGTAATCCCAATGACCGCTCAGCGAAAAACCCGATTTCAGGGCATGCGTCTGCGCGCCCGATTTCCAGGCGGCTGAAAGCTGGCCAAGCGCCGCTCCCGCCCGCACGGTGGCCGCCATCTCCACCAGCCCGGCCTCTGCAGCGGCGGCTGCGCGTCTTAGAAGCTCGATTTCGCGTTCGGATTTCACCGCGCGTAGACGTTTCAGTACCGTCGAACCGTCCGCCCAGTTCACATTGGGTAGCGCCTGACGCAGGGCGAGGAAATCGGCGGCGGGCATGAATTCGAGGTCCGCGCCGATGCGCGCCGCAGACAGGCCGCGCTCCCGCAGAAGGTCGGCCAGCAGGTTGAAACAGGCTGTGCGATCGAATGTCTCGGGCCTCGGGCCGCCGGAATTGTTGCGGCGATAGGCATCGTCCACCTGCGCAACACCTGAGGCGCCGCCAAGATCGACCATATCGATCCAGATACGGTGGCGGCGCAGATCGACATCCGGCGCGGCCATGGCGACGAGAGGAGCGGCATGGTCGCTGACGACGGCGGCCAATCTCGCCCCGGCATCGGCCGGCACCAACGCGATGGCCGAACCCGCCCTGCCCCACATCGTCGCAACACCGGCATGAGCACCGACAGCATAGCGGAAGGCTTCCGGCTGGAAGAGCGCCAGCGCATCCATGCCCGCCTCGACCATCAATTGCTGCGCACGGCTTCGATCGATATCGCCCATAAGAACCCCGGTAGATTGTTTCACCCGCTTTATTTTTGGTGCAGGCAGGTTTCATTACAACTTCGCTTTATCAGCGGCCGGGTGAGGAAAGAAGCAGGAAAACAGGATTAGGGCCGGAGGTCGGGATTAGCCCCCCGACCCAGTGCTTTTTTACAGGTCGCAACATCCACCCTCCGTCACCCCGGACTAGATCCGGGGTCTAGCGCGATCAAGTCCCTGATCGCAAAAAACTCTTTTCACCGCGCGGACGCGCCGTGGCTGGATGCCGGATCAAGCCACGGCATGACGGAGGTGAAAAACGGAAACGGCGGGAAAACCCGCCGTCCCGTGGCTGCTCAAGCCTCAAGCCATTTCAGCTGCTCATCCGTCAGCTTGATATCCAGCGCCGAAAGGCTGTCCTCCAGCTCCGCTATCGTGCGCGGCCCGATCAGCGGGATGACCGGGAAGGGCTGGGCGATGACATAAGCGAGCGCAATGTGGATCGGGTGACGGCCGAGTTTCCGGGCAAGCTCGTTCGCCCGGTCGCGGCGGTCGAAATTGCGGTCGGAATACCAGACGCGGACGATTTCCTCATCGTCGTGTTTATCCCGTCCGGCGCGGTCGGTGAAGAAGCCACGCCCCTGGCTGGACCAGGCGAAATTGGGGATCTGGCGGGATTTTAGCCAGTCCTTCCAGTCATCGTCCGATGCCGCCACGCATCCCGCCCAGATGGGATCGAGCATTTCGGCAAGCGAAAAATTGTTGGAAAGTGCCGCCGGGGCCTGTTTACCGTTTGTCCCGGCATAGGCGGCAGCCTCGTCCATGCGCTCGCGTGTCCAGTTCGAGCCGCCGAAAATGCCGCGGATGCGCCCGCGCCGGACTTCGGCATCCATCGCATCGACAAATTCACCGACCGGCACATCGGGATTATCGCGATGCATGAAATAGGCATCGACATAATCCGTCTTCAGCCGTTCCAGCGACTGATCGAGCTGCTTGGCGATCATGTCCGGATAGCAAAGTGGCGAATGCGCGCCCTTGCCGATCAGAACGATCTCTTCGCGCGGCACGTTACGGCTGGTATGCCAGTCGCCAAAAATCGCCTCGGTCTTGCCCCCTCCATAGACGTAAGCCGTATCGAACAGATTGCCGCCCGCCTCGTAAAAGGCATCGAGCGTCAGGGATGCGGAGGCGAAATTGGGGAAAAACTCGAAACCGAGCGCGACCACAGAAGCCGGTTTGGCGATGCCCGGTATCTGGCGCTTGGGAACAGCGTTCCCAGCCACGACCTTTCCGCCTACAATATTGGCGATGCGCGCGGTTGCTTTCTCGACGCTGTATTCGAGGCCGACGGAAGCGCGCCACTGATCCATGACGCGCAGATTGCCGAGACTGTCGGCCCAGGCCATGCCGGGTGCGTCGAATTCCCGCTTGCCCTGACGGATCGCCTCGCCGGCCGCATCGACCTCGAAGGAATAGAGCCAGCGATCCTCCGGTATCTCGATTGTTTCGGTCTTGTCGCCCCTGAAAATATCGATCCGGCCGGTACCGCCCTTGTGGCCGGCGGCGTACCAGAAATCCTTGACCTCGATACGGCCTTCCGAGCCGATGATGCGCAGCACGTTGTCCTGCCCCGCCATGATCGAGCAGGACACTTCGGCGACGATGCCGTTTGAAAACTTCAGGACGGCCGAAGCCCATTCATCAACGCCCGACTGGCCGAGATGGGCGGCACCGACAACCTTTTCCGGCTCGGCAAAGGGCTTGCCATCCACGGCACCGGCAATCAGCCGCACCATGGAAACCGGATACCCGCCGACATCGAGAATGCCGCCGCCCGCCGTCTCGTTGGCGAAAAGCCGGTGGTCGGCCCGGAAAGAACCCATGTTGAAACCGAAACTGGAGCGGATGATACGGACATCGCCAACCGCACGGCTTTTAATCAATTCCACCAGTTTTGCCGTCTGGGGATGCAGACGATACATATAGGCCTCGCCCACAAAGACTCCGGCCTTTTTCGCCTCGTGAAAAATGGCGTCGGCATCGTAGGCGGAAAGCGCGATAGGCTTTTCCACCAGCACGTTTTTACCCGCCCTTATCGCCTTGATCGCCCATTCCGCATGGCCGGTATGGGGCGTAGCGATATAGACGGCATCGATATCGGGATCGGAAAGCAGCGCATCGTAGCCATGGATAATGCGCGCGCCGGCAAAGGCTTCGGCAAGACCCGGTTTGTCCGGATTGCGGGTGGCGATGGCCTCAAGCCTCCCGGTGCGGGAATGGGCAATGCCGTCCGCGAAGGTCCTGGCGATGGTGCCCGGGCCGATGATGCCCCAGCGGATCGGTTGGTCGGTCGTCATGAAAACCTCGTCTTTCATGTAGGTGTTTGGCATGTAGGTGTTTGGCATGTGAGAGCTTGGGAAGTTTCAGCGCAGGCGGTTGCCCTCGCTGTCGAAAAGAAATGCCTTGCGGGCGGAGAGACCGACAGTCAGCCGGTCGCGATTGACAACGTCGCGCGATTCCGGACGTTCGATAATGAGCTGCTCGTCGCCTTGCGTGCGGGCGTAGACATAGCTGGTATTGCCAAGATGTTCGGCGACATCGACATGAACGGTAAGATCGGCATCGCCCCTGCCCATCTCCGTGAAATGTTCAGGCCGGATGCCGAGCGAGACCCGGCTTCCCTCGTTGAGCCGGTCCTTGAGCGGCAGGGTCAGCCGCACTGCGGGATCGCTGTCGAGCGAGAGCGTCGCGCTCTCCGCGCCGGCACCGATAATGGTGGCCTCGAGAAAATTCATCTTCGGCGAACCGACGAAACCGGCAACGAAACGGTTGGCGGGATCGTCATAAAGATCGAGCGGCGCGCCGACCTGCTCGATATTGCCGGCCCGCAGAACCACGATCTTGTCGGCAAGCGTCATCGCCTCGGTCTGGTCGTGGGTGACATAGATCATCGTGGTGCCGAGTTGCTTGTGCAACCGCGATATTTCCACCCGCATCTGCACCCGTAGTTCCGCATCGAGGTTCGACAGGGGTTCGTCGAACAGAAAGACCTGCGGTTCACGCACGATGGCGCGGCCAATGGCGACACGCTGCCGCTGGCCGCCGGAAAGCTGCTTCGGCCTGCGTTCCATCAACTCGTTGATCTGCAGAATTTCGGCGGCGCGGCTGACGCGCTTTTCGGTATCGGCCTTTGGGTTGCCATTCATCCTCAAGCCAAAGGACAGGTTTTCGGCAACCGTCATATGCGGATAAAGCGCGTAGGACTGGAACACCATGGCGATGCCGCGATCGGCCGGATCGGCATCGTTGACCGTCCTGCCGCCGATGCTGATATCGCCGCCCGATATATCCTCCAGCCCGGCTATCATACGCAGAAGCGTGGATTTGCCGCAGCCGGATGGGCCGACGAAGACGACGAACTCGCCATCGGCAATATCGAGATCCGCACCATGGATAACTTTCAGTGCACCATAGCGCTTGACGACATTTTTGAGCGAAAGTTCCGCCATGCGGCCTCCCTTACTTGACTGCCCCGGCGGAAATGCCGGCGATGAAGTGACGCTGCAAAGCGACAAAAACCACGAGGATGGGCGCAGTGAGCAAGACCGCACCGGCCATGATGCCGCCCCATGACACTTTGGTGAGCCCGATAAGGGTGCCAAGCGCCACGGGTGCGGTCATCATTTCCGGGCGGGAGTTGATCAGCAGCGGCCAGAGATAATTATTCCACGAGGCGAGGAAGAGAATGATCGACAGCGCTGCCATGGTGGGCCGCGCCAATGGCAAAGCAATGCGCAGGAAGATTTGCCATTCCTTGACACCTTCCACCCTTGCCGCATCGAAAAGCTCCGTCGGCATCATCGAGAAGGACTGCCGCATGAACAGCACGCCGAGCGAATTGAACAGCGGCGGCACGATGAGCGCCACCCAGCTATTGGCGAGCTTGAATTCACGCGCCACCATGATGAATTGGGGAATGACGACAACCGCGAAAGGCAGGGTGATGGTGCCGAGAATGATGGCGATCACCACTGAGCGTCCTGCGAAACGATAACGCGCCAGCGCCCAGCCCGCCATGGAGGTCAGGAACACCGAGAGAACCGTGTAGATGATCGCAACGGTGATCGAGATGAACATGGCCCGCAGGAAGTTGGTATCCGCCTGAAGGTTGCTGAAATTCTCGATGAAGTTGGTGGAGGGCACGAGCACGATATCCGGGCTGAAAATGCCGAAATCGGGCATGGTCGAAAATACGAACATCATCCACAGCGGAAACAGCCAGATGATGGCAAGCGGCGTCAGCGTCGCATGCAGCGCAATCTTCTGCCAGAGAAGCGATCTGGATTTCGATCTCATTTCGGCTCCCTCCCGACCCAGAGATTAAGAAGCGAAATGGCGATGGCGAGCGCCGCCATGGTGTAGGCAATGGCCGAGGCGTAACCGAAATTGAGCGAGGTGAAGCCCTGCCGGTAAAGGAACAGCCCCAGCGTCTCCGTGCCGCCGCCCGGTCCACCGCGATTGGTGATGAGGAAAGGTTCGGCGAAAAGCTGCATGGTGCCGATCACCGACAGGACCACGCAGAAGAGGATGATGGGTTTTAAGAGCGGCAGGGTGATGTGGAAGAATTGCTGCCGCTTGTTCACCTTGTCCAGCGTCGCCGCCTCGTAGACATCACCGGGGATGGATTGCAGGCCGGCAAGAATGATGATGGCGTTATAACCCGCCCAGCGCCAGGTGACGGCGATGATGACCAGCGCCATGGCCGCATTGGCATTGTCGAACCACGAGATCGGTGAAAGACCGACGGACGTGATGAGCTTGTTGATGATGCCGAAATCGGCACTGAACATCAGCCGGAAGACCGCGGCATAGGCGACCTCCCCAACGACAACAGGCGCGAAGAAGGCGAAACGGTAAAGCGGGCGCACCTTTAAGAGCGGCGAATTCAGGAGCACCGCCATAACGGTGGCAAGCGCGATCATGACAGGCACCTGAATGACGAGAATGATCAGCGTATTATAGAGCGCGTTATAAAACGCCGGATCGGAGACGAGCCGTCCCCAGTTCATGGACGGCGCGAACCGCCAGGGATTGATACGGGTGTTCTGGAACGACAGCATGAACGAGCTGATGATCGGCCAGACCCAGAATGTCGCGAAAATCAGAAGATAGGGCGCAAGGAACGCATAAGCGATCCTGTTCCTTGACGGCATGACGACCTCCAGATGCCGGATGGTGCACCGGATAAATGGAAAAGCTTGGAAGAGGCCCGCCCCGTTTCAGGGGCAAGGCCATCGCAAGGCGGTGCCGCATGTTTCTTCTCCCCATCGGGGAGAAGGTGGCCCAAAGGGCCAGATGAGGGGGCAAGCTCTCGGTCTAACGCTGACGTCGCCCCTTCATCCCGCTGCTGCGACCTTCTCCCCGGCGGGGAGAAGAAACACGCGGCACCACTCGTTCCCTCGACAGCAGACGGGCTACTCAGCTACCGGAAGACCCGTGGCCGTTTCGATCTGCTTTGCCGCATCGTCGAGTGCCGCTTTCGCATCGGGATAACCGCCCGCGAAGTATTTGGTCTGCGTCGCCTTGTAGATCGCATCCGCATCCGACTGGAACGCGGTGCCGCGGCTCGGCACGATTTTCGGCAGGGTTGCCAGAATATCGGTCCAGACAGCCTGCCCGCCCCAATAAGGCTGCTTTTCCTTGACGAAAGGATCATCGACGGCGGAGAGAAGCGAGGGAACGAGGCCGAAGGATTTCAGCATCGTTACCTGCCCCTCATTGGTGGTGAGCGCGTAATCGATGTATTTCCACGCCGCTTCCTTGTGCTTGGACGTCGAACTGATGGCCAGCGAAGAGCCGCCGAGATTGGCCGCATGCGGGCCGTCGGGCGTGAGGCTCGGCATCATATAGACGCCCCACTTGCCCGAAAGATCGGGAGAGCCGGATCGGATCGTGCCTTCATACCAGGCGCCAAACATCTGGCTCGCCGCCTTGCCGGCCGTATTGGACTGGATCTTCTCATCCCAGATCGCGGCCGTGATGATGCCAGCATCCTTCATCTGCTTGATCTTCTCAAGCGTGGCGACACAGGCAGGTTTGTTGATGGTGATGTTTTGGCCGTCGGTCGAAAAGTAACCGCATCCTTGCTCGTTGGCGATCATGCGGAACCATTCGCTGTCGCCGTTGAAATCGGCCTGCGCCATCACCGTGCCGGGGTTCGCAGCCATGACCTTCTTGCCCGCCGCGATGAAATCGTCCCAGCTCTTGATGGTTGTCGGATCGATGCCCGCCTTTTCATAGAAGTCGCGACGATAAAAGATCGCAACCGGACCGGAATCCCACGGAACCGCATAGGCAACGCCGTCAATTTCCAGTTCCGTGCGCTTGAAATCGGGGAAAAGTGCCTGTTTCTCAGGTGTATAGCCAAGTGCGGTCAAATCGGCAAAGCAATCGGGAAAACGGCTCCAGAACAGCTCCGCCTCGAAATTCTCGACGGTTACGATATCCGGAAGGCCATCGCCACCGGCTGCACAGGCCGCCAGCGTCTTGTCAAAAACCTGATTGTTTCCAAGGTCTTCAACGACGATCTTGATATCCGGATTTTGCTTGTTGAAGCCTTCGACCGTGGATTTCAGCGCCGAGGCGGCGACATTCCAGCTCCAGATGGTAACGGTCTCGGGTTGCGCCATTGCCGGTGCTGCAAAGAGCACCAAAGCCGTCGACGCGCCAAGAAATTTAAAGCACATTGAAAACCTCCCTTTTCCAATTGCCGTTCTTTAGCGAACATGGGCACATTATCGGCGGCAGGAAATCTGTCTCGTACAAAGGGAACATCGATTTGGCGGAAAGTAAGATTGCCGAAAGAGCCTTCTACCAGCCAGGCGCCAGCAGCATTGAAGGCATGCCGACGACGCTGCAGCTTTTTCACAACCACCCGCCCATCATGCTGCGGCCGCACTGGCACGCGCAGGTGGAGGTGAACTACGTCATGTCCGGGTCCGTGCATTACCGCATGGGCGACCACGACCTTTCACTCCATGCCGGCCAGATGTGCATTTTCTGGGGCGGACAGCCGCACCAGATGGACCGCTCCTCCGACGATTCCTTTTATACGGGCGCACATCTGCCGCTCGTCCATTTTTTCCGCATGCGGCTGCCGGCTGCGGTTTCCAGCCTGCTGATGGGTGGCGCAACAATGGTGAGCGCTGAGACCGACCGGGCCGACGAGGAAAACTTCGGCCGCTGGTTCCGTTACGTCACCTCGGGCGATCCCGCCAAGGCGCAGCACGCGGTGGAGGAATTGCTGCTCAGGGTCGAGCGGATGTTCCTCGAGCCCTATTCCGTCATATCCTCCGCTATCAACGGTAAACGCGATAAAGACGACGAGAGCATTGCGCCTTCCATCGGGGTGGTGCGCATGTGCGATTTCATCGCCGCGAATTTTCTCGACGACATCGACGCAACCGAGATTGCCCGGGCCGCCTCGCTTCATCCGAAATATGCGATGAACCTCTTCCGCAAATCCACCGGCATGACGTTGATCAAATATCTCACCCTGCTCAGGCTTTCCCGTGCGCAGGCGATGCTGATGAACGGCAAGGACAATATTCTGCAAATTGCCATGGAAAGCGGCTTTGGCTCCGTTAGCGCCTTCAACAAGGCATTCCGCCAGATCGCCGGCATGTCGCCTTCCGATTTTCGCCGCGACATGCGCGCAACCGCCGCCTAGTTCTCGATTTCTCCAAAGTCGGCGAAACCGACACCGCGCTGGCTTGCCGCCTTGCGATAGGCGCGGGGTGAGTTGCCGAGCATCCGCCGGAACATGGTGGTGAAAGCCGGGATGTTTTCATAACCGGCATCAAGCGCCACATTGGTCACCGCCTCCCCGGCCGCAAGTCTCGGCAGCGACGCAAAAATGCAGGCCTGCTGGCGCCACGTGACGAAGCTAAGCCCCAGTTCCTTGCGGAACAGCCGTGTGAACGAACGCCGGCTGATACCCATGGCCGCCGCCCAGTCGTCTATCTCCACCCGCGCAACCGGCTTTTTCAGAAAATCGCGACAGAGAGCGGCCAGACGCTGGTTGTTGGGAAAGGGCAAACCGAGCGGCCGCTCCGGCAGGCGGTTGACCTCATCCAGTAAAAGCGCCCGCACCAGACCCTGCCGATGAAAGGCAACGGGCTGAATCTCCTCGCCCAGCAATTCCGAAATCAGGCTGGAGGCGAGATCGGTTATTTCCACCACCCTTGGAGCCCCGGCGTGAAACAGATCGGGGTGAACGTAGATCGAGTGCATCTCCACCGTAGAGATGATCTCGGACTCGTGTTTCAGCCCGGCGGGAATGATAAGTCCATGACCGGGCGGTATCATCCAGCGCCCGGCAGCGGTGCTGACCAGCACGACGCCCTGGCGGGCGCACCATATCTGCACCCGGCCATGGCTGTGGATCGGCGTGCGGTGTCCCGTGGGGTAGGCACGGTGAAGCGCCAGCACCGGCTCGTTGGTGCCGTCGATCAATTTCAGGCTGCGCTCATGGTCGTCATCCGCCAGACGGGCGGGCTTTAGCGATTTGATTTTTGCCATTTGGCCCATTCACAAAGAAATTCGTCCAGAACACGAAAGCAGGCCAGAAACAATATGAATAAAAGCGGGAAGAAAGAAAGACACATTTCCCGTCTCCCGCCGGGAATCTGGAGAGGATACATCATGGCCACCGTCACCAGCGCCGGGTTCAACCCGCAACGCACGGCGTTTTCAATCATAGCAGCCGCCAGCTTCTGCCACATGCTCAACGACATCATGCAATCGCTGCTGACGTCGCTTTATCCGCTGCTGAAGGCCAATTATGCGCTCGACTTCATGCAGATCGGGCTGCTCACCTTCGCCTTTCAGGTAACAGCATCGCTGCTGCAGCCAGTCATCGGGCTGGTGACCGACCGGTGGCCCATGCCGTTCTCCCTGCCCGTCGCCATGCTTTCCACCTGCGCCGGCCTCATCACGCTCGCTTTCGCTCATAGCTTTGCCGTTCTGGTCGCAGGCGCCTGCCTCATCGGCATAGGTTCGGCCATCTTCCATCCGGAAGCCTCCCGCGTCGCGCGCCTGGCATCGGGCGGACGCCACGGCCTTGCGCAGTCGTTCTTTCAGGTCGGCGGCAATACCGGCACGGCCATCGGCCCGCTGCTGGCCGCCTTCATCGTCATCCCGCTCGGCCAGTCTAGCCTCAGCTGGTTTTCACTGATCGCCCTCGTTGGTTTTATCGTGCTGTCCTGGGTCGGCGTCTGGTACACGCGCCACCGGCGTGCAACGGTCGGCAAGGCTCCCGCCAGCCGTACCCTGCCGCTCGCACGCGGCACCGTGGCGATGACGCTTGGCGTGCTGGTGGTTCTGACCGCCACCAAGAATGCCTATCTCGCCAGCCTCTCCAGCTACTTCACCTTCTACACCATCGAAAAGTTCGGGCTGGGTGTGCAGGATGCGCAGGTTCTGCTGTTCCTCTTCCTCGGCGCTTCGGCAGCCGGCGTTTTCTTCGGCGGCCCGATCGGTGACCGTTTTGGCTCACGCGTCGTCATCTGGTTCTCGATCCTCGGCGTCATTCCCTTCGCGCTGATGCTGCCCTATGCGAACCTGTTCTGGACGACTGTTCTCGTCGTCGTCATCGGCTTCGTGTTCTCCTCCGCCTTCTCGGCCATCGTCGTGTTCGCGCAGGAGCTGGTTCCCGGACGCGTTGGCCTGATCGCCGGCATGTTCTTCGGTTTCGCCTTCGGCTTCGGCGGCATCGGAGCGGCTGTTCTCGGCGTCTATGCGGATAAGGAAGGCATCGAGTTCGTCTACCGCATCTGCTCCTACCTGCCGCTGCTCGGCCTGTTGACCGTGCTTTTGCCAAAATTGCCAAGCCACCGGTAAACGCCCTTTGCTCTCAAGCGTTTCGTCACGGCAGTCACCTGTGTTAATCAACAGGTGACTGCCGTAATTCGTTGAGCGAAGACCAGCCTTATGCAGATACCGATAAAATCGATCCTCGTTTTTCATGCTGCGGCAAGGGCGGGCAGCATTTCGCGGGCAGCGGAAGAACTGAGCGTTACGCCTTCGGCCGTTTCCCAGCAGATCCAGTTGCTGGAGGGCCAGCTCGGCACGACGCTGATGGCACGGACCGGCCGCAAGGTAACGCTGACCGAGGCGGGCGAACGGTATTTCTCGATGATCACCGCCCAGATCGAGCAGATCACCGATGCCACCGACAGCATTCGCGGCTTCCGCTCGGTGACGACGCTGACGATACGGGCAACGCCGACCGTTTCCAACAAATGGCTCCTGCCGCGTCTTGGCTCATTTCTGGAAGAACACCCCGAACTCGAAGTGCGTCTCGACGGCACCAACGAACCCACCGACTTTTCGCAGGAGCTTGTCGATATAGAACTCCGCCACGGTGATGGACGCTGGCCCGGTCTGTTCGTGGAAGGGCTGGTGGAGGAGGAGTTTCTGCCGGTCGCTTCTCCGGACTATGCAGCACCCGCAAGCCTTCGGGCCGACGATCTTCTCGACTATCGGCTCATCCATTCGGTCAAGGCGCAGGCGCAATGGACGCACTGGTTTCCAATGGCTGGCGTTCACTCCGACAAGAGATGGCGGCGCGTACTGTTCGACCGCAGCCACATGGCGATAGACGCGGCAGCGGGAGGCATGGGTATTGCGCTGGAAAGCACGCTGATGATGGAGCGCGAACTCAGTACCGGTGCGCTCGCATGTCCGGTCATCGATGCGCCGCGCATCCGGCTGGTGACGCAATGGATCGTCTGCCCGCATGTTCACCTGCGCCAGAAGAAGGTGCTGGTGTTTCTGGAGTGGATGCGAAAACAACGCGACGAGTGGCGTACCCGTCGCGTTGTCTGAATTCTCAGGCCTGCATTTTTGCGCTTCAGTAAAGACCCATCAGCCGTATCGGCCCGAGCGTCAGCACCGGGAAAAGCACCAGCGCGAAGATGGCGAGCGTCAGCACCGTCATCGGCGCCAGCGAACCGCGAATGACGTCCTCGATCTTCATGTTCGCCACCTGTGCTGCGGCAAACAGGCAGACCCCGACCGGCGGCGTCACAAGCCCAAGCGTCAGCGTCATCACCGTCACGATCAGGAAGTGGATGGGGTCGATACCCAGCGCCTGAACCGGCGGCATCAGCACCGGTATGAGGATGAACATCGCGGGGATAGCCTCCATGAAGATGCCGATGATCAGCAGGAACACGAAGATCACCAGCATTCCCGTCATAGGCCCGAGGTTCATCGCTTTCAAAAGCTCAGCGACCTGCTCCGGCAGACCATCAAAGGTAAACACCCAGGCGGCCAGCTGCGAAGTGGCGGCGATGAACAGGATGGTGCCCGAGATGCGCGCCGTGGAGATCAGTATTTCCGGCAGCTCCCGAACCGGCAACGTGCGATAAACCAGCACACCCAGAACGGCCACATAAACGACTGCGATGGCTGCCGCTTCCGTCGGCGTGAACAGGCCGCTGGCGATGCCGATGATCAGGATGAGCGGGGTGAGCATCGGCAGGACTGCGCGGAGACCCGTGACGACCACCAGGCGGAAGTTGAAGGGCGTTGGCGGGTTATAGCCGTAATGCACCGAATAAAAGTGATTGAAGACCAGAAAAGCCAACGCGATGAAGAGGCCGGGTACAAGCCCCGCAATGAGAAGCGTGCCAATCGACACGTTGGCGATGGAGCCGGCAATCACGATCAGGATGGATGGTGGAATGATGGAAGAAAGCGTGGAGGTGCAGAGCGTCATGCCGACGGCGTAACCCTTCGGAAATCCATGCCGCTCCATGGCCTTGATCTCGATTGCGCCCACCGAGGCGATATCGGCGACTGACGAGCCGGAAACGCCGGAGAAGATAACCGACGAGATGACGTTGACGTGGCCGAGACCGCCAGGAAGCCAGCCAACCATCGCCTCTGCGAAATCGAAAATGCGCTCGGCGACACGCCCTCTCTCCATCACCGTACCGACAAGAATAAAGAGCGGCACCGCAACGAGAAGGAAGGAGTTCATCGACGAGAACATTGTCTGTGAAAGTAGGTCCATGGGCATGGAGGTGAAAAGCCACAGCGTTCCGACGCTGGCGAGCGCCAGTGCAATGGCAAGCGGAACACCCAGCATGCTGAGACCGAAAAAGGCGATGAGAAGAAAGACCGACATGGCTCAATGTCCTGCTGAAATGGAGATATCGGCGTGAGCGATCTCGTCCGCGGGGATACCGATCTCGGGGAGCGCGATCAGGTCCCGCCTGCTGCGCAGCGATTCGATGATGGCCAGCACGGCGATGACGGCCGAGACGGGTAGAACCATGCCGATGGTCCACATGGGGATGGGCAAGGTGGCGGCGGTTTCGTTCATCATGATCTGCTGGCGCACCAGGGTCAGGCCTGTCCAGCCCATCATGCCGAAGAAGAAAACCGACGACCCTACATAAATCGGTACCGCCAACCGCCGGAACAGCCGGTGGAACAGCACCAGAAAAACCACGACCCGTGCGCTTTCAACGGTGCGGAAACCGGCCGCAAGGCCGAGGAAAACCATCCAGATGAAGAGAAAGCGCGTCGCCTCCTCGGTCCAGGGAAGCGGGCTTCCGATGAGGCGGCCGATCACCTGAAGAAGAACGACGATGAGAATGCCGGCACAGGCTGCCCCTGCTGCCACATCGGCGATGACTTTTACGATGGTGCCGAGCACCGACGGTTTCGTATCGCGCATGACAATACCCTTCCACTGCTGAGACCGGATATCCGGTAAAACGAATGCCACCCCGCCGTTAAGACAAAGCAACCCCTGCTGACGTCGGGAACGGCCGGACTGCCAATCGATGCAATCCCGGCCCTCCGTTTGCGTAAAACGTCAGTTCGTCTTGAGGAAAGACTGCGTCTTGTCGAAGAAAGCCTGATCTTTCACGAGCGCGGAGAACTTCGCCGAAAGACCGGTCGCGACAGCTACGAAAGCCTTGCGCTCGTCATCGGTCAGCGTATTGACCTCCATGCCGTTTTTCTTCAGCGTTTCAAGCGACTTGTCGATATCGGCTGCGTCGTTGCCGGCCTTCCAGGTCTCGGTTTCGACAGCGGCTTCCTTGAGCGCCGTCTTGAAGCCCTCTTCAAGGCCTTCGTAGCGGGCCGGGTTCATGCCCAGCACCCAGGCATCTGCGATGTGGTTGCTGATCGTCAGATACTTCTGAACCTCATAAAGCTTGGCGCTGACTGGTACGTTGACCGGATTTTCCTGCCCGTCGACGACCTTGAGCTGGAGAGCATTGTAAACTTCGGCAAAGGCCATCGGCGTCGGGGCAGCACCCATGGCGCCGAAGAACTCCACCCACAGCGGATTATTCGGCACGCGCAGCTTCATACCCTTCAAATCAGCCGGCGATTTGATCGGCGCCTTAGAATTGGTGATCTGACGCAGTGGACGCGACCAGAGATCAAGCCCGAGAATGCCGATCTTGCTCAGATCGCTGGAAAGCTCCTTGCCGAGATCGCTGTCGAGATAGACCCGGAGCTGTTCGATATCGCGGAACTGGTAGGGAATGGCGATGGCGGTGAATTTCGGATTGAACGTCGCGTAAAGCGATGTTGAGTTCAAGAGCATGTCCAGCGAACCGCCCGCCAGCTGCTTGACACCCGCCGAAGGATCGCCGCCATAAAGCGTGCCGTTCGCAAACACCTTGATCTTGAGCTTGCCGCCGGTCTTTTTCGAAATGATCTCGGCGAACTTGTTTGCCGCAAGCGTGATTTCGGAATTGTCGGCATCCGGCGTCGAAAGCGTCAGCGTTTCGGCCTGTGCAATCGATGCGACAAGCATGGTGGCGGCCAGAGCCAGCCCGTAAAGTTTTGAAATTTTCATGTGTTCCTCCCTTTGTTGTCTCTAAACAGTTTCCAGCGTTCCTCCGAACGCATTCATGCGTTTGATTTCAAGAATCACGCCGCTGTGGTCAAGCTCGCCCGCACCATGCTCGACCATGGAGCGGAACAGCCGGTCAACCTCCTCGCTGACCGGTAGTTTAAGGCCCCGGCTTCTGGCAAAAGCCAACGCCGTGGACGTATCCTTCACCTGATATTTCGCCGGCCCGCCAGGGCGGAAATCACCCTCCACCATGCGTTTGCCGTGCTGGCGGAAAACGGTGGAATCGGCAAACCCTCCAAGCAGTGCGTGGCGAACCTGCGCCGGATCGGCTCCACCCTCTTCAACAAGAGTAAGTGCCTCCGCGACCGCGCATATTGTGGACGCAACGATCAGCTGGTTGGCAAGCTTGGCCAGCGAGCCGCAACCCACCGGACCGACATGGGTGACGCGGCCAAGGCAATCGAATAGCGGCCGTAGCGTCTCCACATCCGCCTGCTCTCCTCCGGCCATGATTGCGAGCGTTCCTTCGATTGCCCCTTTTTCACCGCCGGAAACAGGCGCATCGACATATCTGATGCCGCAGGCTTTTGCCGCCTCTGCCTGTTCCACCGCGCTATCGACGGGAATGGAACTCATCACCAGCAGCACCGCGCCGGGCTTCATATCTGAAACGCCCCCCGAAGCCCCGAGCAGGACCTCGGCGCAAACCGGAGCGGAACTCAGCATGCAGAGCACGACATCCGCATGCGCCGCCGCATCAGCCGCCGTTGCCGCCTGCGTCACGCCTTTTTCGGCCAGGGCAGCGGCTTTCTCACTGCTGCGGTTCCATGCTTTGACCGAGAAACCGGCTTCTGCCAGACGCGCCGCCATGGGAGCACCCATGATACCAGTGCCGATGACTGCGATGTCGCGGATGCCCTGCATGGTTGCCACCTTCAAAACCATTGCCGGTTCAGGAAACGTACCGGCAATTCTTCTTCGATGAGTGCGGGAAACGCCTCGCGAAAGCGGTCGAGATGTGGTGTTTGCAGGTGGTCTTCGAATGCCTGTCGGCTATCGTAGACCTCATAGAACACGACATTGTTTCCGGCCTCAGGACGCACGACGTCGAATTGGCGGCAACCCGGTTCATCCTGAAGCGAATGTGTCGCGTCATCGCGCGCGGCGTCGAGAAAGGCATCCATAGAACCCGGCTTCACCCGGAATTCCGCGATGACTACGAAAGCTCCATTTGACATGTCCCGTTTTCCGTCCATCACGCAGCAGCGCCCTTTTCCGGACGGAAGCGATTTTCCATGTCCTGACGAAGTTTCACCACGTCAAGGTCACTCACCAGCTCAACATCGTCGAAGCTGACGATCTGGTCCTTCTTGATGGCGCGCTTCAGCTTGACATTATGGGCAAGGCCGATCGGCAGCGCCTTCATGTCGAGACTGCGGGTTGCCGGAATGGCGTTCGCCCAGACAGCGTAACCGCCCTCACCATCCAACATTTCGCCGGGCTGCATGTCCTTCTTCGCGGTCGCAACCGCATCGCCGCGAAACTCCTTTGAGCAACCCGTGGCCTCGTTGCGCAGGACGGCGGAAAGCACGCTAATTGATGTTTCGAGACCAATGATGTGGAACGGACGCCACATGGAGGCATACCAGCCGGAAGGGTCGGTCAGCAGGCCATATTGCTTGAAGCAGGCGCGGGCATATTCATTATGCGCTTTGAAGGTGACGAAGACGCCGTAGCGGATGTTGTTGAACACCTCGCGCCCATCCGGTTCCTGGCTCGCTGCAATATCCACCAGACCGGAGCGCGACATGCGGCCGCCATCGGCAGCAGGGCGAAACACCCGGGCAAGATCATGTAGACCGGCAGGCGGAAACGCCAGACCGTCATCCGGGCAATCGAGACCGGTTCCGTTGGCAACCGCAGCCATTTCGATGGCCGCCTTGGTACCGTCAGTAAAGGAATTGTACATTTTCGGATTGAAATCGCCCTTGGCCACTTCCTCATCGGTCCAGCCGAAGTAGCTCCAGACTGTATCCGGTGTCGAATAGCGATAGCGAGGCTCGAAATTCATGCCCTTGCCGGCAGAAACAACCTCAAAGCCGGTGGCCCGCGCCCAGTCGACCAGTTCGCAGATCAAAGCCGGCTGGTCACCATAGGCCATGGAATAGATCAGGCCCTTGGCCTTCGCCTTTTCCGCAAGGATCGGCCCGACCATAACGTCGGCTTCCACATTGACCATGACGACATGCTTGTTGTGTTCGATGGCGCCAAGGGCATGACGCGCGCCGGCAAGCGGGTGGCCAGTCGCCTCGATGACGCATTCGATCTCGCCGCAAGCGAAAAGCTCGTTCACATCATCAGTCACATAGGTCTTGCCGCTCTTCAACGCTTCTGTGCAGCTCGCCGCGTCATAACGCTCCTTCGGCCAGCCGACCCGATCCAGCGATTCCTTTGCCTTGCCGACATTGAGATCTGCGACGGCGACCATATGGAAACCGGCGATGCGCTGCGCCTGCGCCAGCACCATGGAGCCGAATTTGCCCGCACCGATGAGGCCGACCCGCACAGGTTTACCACCGGCTGCACGCGCTGACAGAAGAGAATAGAGATTCATGTTTTGACATCCTTCGCTGGGGATAATCCTGGCGAGAGATTCCAGTCTGCCCGGCGAAGGCCATGCGATACCACCGCTGCAAAGGCTAAATACCCTCGCGGCACCGGCAACATGACGTTTCTGCGTTCCTCCCGGATCCCGGCACGCCTTTGCGCCGGCTCTCGCGGTCGCCTCCCAAAGCAACCTTGGGAATAGAGTAGGAGCGTTCAAATATTAGTTCTATTTAGAAAAATAGATTTTTTGTTTAGTTTTTCTACAATTCACTAGGCCGATTTGCGTAACATCAGATCGGCGCTAAGAAGAATGCGCTCGCGCATCCGGGTGGTGCCATCCACCTCCTCATTGAGCTTCTGCAACAGAAGCTCGATCGATAGCCTGCCGATCTCGTTATAATTCTGCGCCACCGTGGTAATCGGCGGGCAGGCATAGCGCGACAGCGGATGATCGTCATGGCCGGCGACCCTGAGGTCGTAATCCGCGCCATGACCGACCTTGATGCCCTTCTGAAAGGCGGCAGCAATGACGCCGAAGGCGATACGGTCGTTTGCGCATAAAATGGTGCGCGAAGGCAGAAGCCCCATCCCGTCCAGCCGTCGCGTCGCTTCATCAAAGGCGAAACGCTCGAAATCCCAGGTGACTATGTCCGGAACGTCGATGACGTGGGGTTCGAAACCGAGGCGCTGCATAGCCTCCACGTAGGCAGTGCGGCGTGTTGCAGCGTTGGTATTGACCTGCGGCATGTCGAAGAAACAGGGCGGCTCGCCCGAACGGCACAGGTAGTCAACCATGAGCCCGACACTCTGGCGGTTGTCGGTACCGACGAATGCCGAGGTCTCGTCGAGTGGCGAGTCGACATAAACGATCGGAATACTGGCCGCGAGCTGCTCGAGCGTTGCGCGGTGGGATTTGACGCCGAGCGGGGCGATGATCGCGCCTGCGACATTCATCGACTTGAAGGTGCGGATGGCACGGTCTTCGATTTCCGCCTTTCCATCAGACGACAGCACGAAGGCGAGGAACCCCGCTTCGTTGGCGATCAGTTCGATACGGCTTGTCAGCGCCATGTAGAACGGGTCGGTCGAGTTGGGAATGATGATGCCGATGATATTGGAGCGGCGGCGGTTGAGGTTGACGGCGAAAATATTGGGCCTGAACCCCGATTTCTTCAGCGCATCCTCGATGGCATCCCGCGTCTTCTTGCGGACCGAGGCCGGATCATTGAAGTATTTCGACACAGTCGGGCGGGAAAGGCCGACGAATTCCGAAAACTCTTCCATCGTCCTGATAGATTTGGCCAAAGTGCTTGCCCCCATGAAATATTACATGTGGTACTCTATATCGACCGGCCTTCGCACGAAAAGCCGGTCGAATGCGGTTATCAACGGCCAAACGATCATTCGGCTGCAAATTGCACTTTCATCGTGGCGGGATCGGACGGCTTCTTCGTAAAGAACGGCAGCATATCCGAAAGCGGCAGCCGGTGCGACACCAGCCGCGCCATGACATCGCCATCCGTTTCCAGAATGGCAAGCGCCTGCGGTATATTACGGTTCAGCGAATGTGAGCCGACAAGCTTCAGCTGCCGCCGGAAGATTTCGAAAGGCGCAATCGAGATACAGGCATCCGGCGCGCAGACGCCAAAAAACAGCGCCGTGCCGCCATCCGCGACCAGCGGGACCATTGCTTCCGCAACAGCTGCGATGCCGGTCGCATCCGCTACGAAATCGAACGACTTCTGTTGCCGCAGCAGCGCCTCAGACCCGGAAACCGTTGTCTGCAGCCCGAGACTTTCAGCGAAGGCCAGCCTGCTTTCGTTGATGTCCGCGATCGTCACCGTCGCGATGCCGCGTGATTTCAGCGACAGGGCGAGCAGCAGGCCGATGGGGCCGGCACCGAAAACGAGCGCGTTACCCGGCACCGCCCCATTCTCGCCAATGCCCGCGCTCTGCATACCGTTGACGACGCAGGCGAGCGGTTCGGCCAGCGCCGCAACATCGTAGGGCATGGAACCGATGCCGTGCAGTTGGTCGGCGCGCACCACGCTGAATTCCGCAAAGCCGCCATTATGGGAAACGCCATAGGCCTTCAGCGTGCTGCAAAGGTTGGCAAGCCCTTTCCTGCAACTGGGGCAGGTGCCACAGGGCAGATTGGGATCGACGACAACCCGGTCGCCGACCTTGATGTCCGTGACATTAGAAGCCACGGCCGCAACCTCGCCAGCATATTCATGCCCCGGAATGACGGGAAAGGCACCGTCACCGTAACGCGCGTGCAGCACGTCGATATCGGTATGGCACAGCCCCGAAGCCTTGACCTGGACAAGGGCATGCCCCGGCGGCAGATCAGCGACGGGCACGTCCGTAAGCACGGCATGTCCCTTCTCGACGAATTGAATGGCATGCATGGTCATCTCCGGCTTTTCAGCTCATCCAGTTGCCGCCGTCGACATTATATGTCTGGGCGAGAATATAGTCGCTGTCGGAAGAGGCGAGGAAAACTGCAAGGCCCTTGATATCATCCGGCGTGGCGAAACGGCCAATCGGCACGGATCTGGCCACCGCCGCCTTCTTCTCACCCGGCTTCAATCCTTCCCATTTGGCGAAATGCGCATCGACCACTTCCCAATGCTCGCCATCCACGACACCAGGTGCAATCGCATTGACGTTGATGCCGTGTTTGACCAGCGCCAGCGCCGCCGACTGCGTGGCGGAAATAATCGCCGCTTTGGAAGCGCAATAAAGCGTGACGAGCGCCTCCCCGCGCCGACCGGCCTGGCTCGCCATGTTGATGATCTTGCCGCCGCGTGCGCGCGCGATCATGACATTGGAGACGGCCTTCATCATGAAAAGCGGCCCCTTGAGATTGATGTCGAAAACCCGCTCATAACTCTCTTCGGTAATGCCGTTGATCGGCGCCATATCGAAGATCGCGGCATTGTTGACGAGAATATCAATGCCGCCGAATTCCTCATCCACCGCCTTCACCGTGGCATTGATCTGACCAAGGTCAGTCACGTCCAGCCGCATGGCCTTGGCGGAAGGGCCGATGGCGGCTGCAGAAGCGGTCGCCCGGGCAATATCGATATCGGCGATGATGACCTTTGCACCCTCAGCGACGAAAGCCTGTGCAAAACCAAGGCCGATGCCGCGGGCGGCGCCGGTAATCAGCGCGACCTTGTTCTTCAATCTCATGTCGATCTCCGTGATGCATGGCGGGCAACTCGGCCATGCTCGTTTGTTGTTAGATGCAATTTTTACCATCTCCTCATTCCTGTCTTGTCACAGGAATGAGGAAGCAGGCGCTGCGGCCCACACCCCGCCCATACCGCCCGCCGCCGGAAAGCGAACGGGCGGCACGCCGGGAGGACGCGGCTACTTGATGTAGCCCGCGCGGGTCATGTCACGCTCAACCTGTTTCTGTGCGCCTTCGAGCGCCGTATCGACGGTCTGCTGGCCGGAGAGTGCTGCCGCAATCTGCTGGCCGACAATCGTACCGATGGACTGAAATTCCGGTATGGCGACGAACTGCACGCCGGTATAGGGAACTGGATCCTTTGTCGGCTTCGACGGATCGGCGGACATGATGGCTTTCAGCACCGTATCCGCAAAGGGCGCAGCCTTCTTGTATTCCGGCAGCTCATAGGTGGATTTGCGCGTGCCCGGCGGCACGGCGACCCAGCCTTCGCTTTCGCCGACCGTCTTAACATAGTTCTTCGAGGTCGCCCATTTGACAAATGACTTGGCGGTTTCGAGCTTCTTCGTGGTGTTCGGAATTGCAAGGTTCCATGACCACGACCAGCTCGACCCGTTCGGCGTTGCCTCTACCGGAGCACGCGTGAAAGCGGTCTTGTCGGCTACCTGGCTCTGCTTGGGATCGTAAATGCGTCCCGCAGCCGAGGTCGCGTCGATCCACATGGCGCAATGGCCGGATGCGAACAGTGTCTGGTTCTCGTTGAAGCCGTTGGTGGCTGCACCGGGGGGGCCGTAAGATGTCATCAGCGCCACATAGTCCGAGATCGCCTTTTTCCACGGCTCGCTCGTCAGCTGCGGCTTCCACTCCATGTCGAACCAGCGCCCACCATAGGTGTTGATCATGGTTCCGAGGAAAGCCATGTTCTCGCCCCAGCCCGGCTTGCCGCGCAGGCAAATGCCATATTGCTGTTTCGACTTGTCGGTCAGCTTGGCCGCAAAGTCCTTGATCTGGTCGTAGCTCGGATTATCAGGCATCTTCAGGCCGCCCGCGTCGAACAGGTCCTTGCGGTAGAGAGTGAACGAGCTTTCGGTATAAAACGGCACGGCATAGAGCTTGCCGTCCACCGTCAGGCCTTTCTTGATCGGATCGAGCAGATCGGCGTAATCGTAATCGTCGCCGAGATCATCAACTGGTGCCAGCCAGCCCTGCTTGCCCCAGATCGGTGCTTCATAACCGCCGATGGTCATGATGTCGAACTGGCCGCCATTGGTGGCGATATCGGTGGTGACGCGTTCGCGCAGAACATTCTCTTCCAGCACGATCCAGTTGATCTTGTTTCCTGTTTCCTTCTCCCAGGCGCTGGAAAGCTTCTGCATGATGATCATGTCGCCATTGTTGACAGTGGCGATGTTGATTTCTTCCGCCTGCGCAAGTCCGGCCAAAAGGCCCGCTCCGACCACAGACGCCGACAGAATTCCAATGAATTTTCTCATGAGACCCGCTCCTCCTTTACGGATGTCCACGCATAACAATACATGCGTAAATTTTTATCTCGCAAAATCTCGCCACTTGTCAACATCCCAATATAAACGGTGACGTGAGAAAGCTTGGATATATTGCTATAACTCGCTGTTTTAAAGCCTATAATGTCATAAAAAATAAATACATAACCCACTTTACTTGCTGCATCGCAACAAAACTTTCGTCAATAAATATCTTGACGCGCGTAAATTTTAACTGATATCCGGAAAATAACAGAGCCGGGATGCCGGGATTCGCACCCACCGGAAAGATGGGAGCCGAATGCATATGGAGGAGACGATGAGGCAGGTATCCGCACTGGCGCCGCATACGAAAGGCCCGACCATTACGGCGGGTGAAATCCTCGTGGAAATCATGGCGACGACAGTGGGGGATGGCTTTCTCGAGCCGCAAGCACTGATCGGCCCCTTTCCGAGCGGCGCTCCCGCCATCTTCATCGATCAGGTTGCACGTTGCGGCGGCAGCGCCGGCATTATCGCGGCGGTGGGTGATGACGATTTCGGCCGCCTCAACATCGAGCGGCTGCGCCGTGACGGCGTGGACATATCGGCGATCGCCACCATAGCTGACCGGCCGACCGGCAGCGCTTTCGTCCGCTACAGGGAGAACGGCGCGCGGGACTTCGTTTTCAACATCGCCCATTCCGCAGCGCGCGAAACGCACATGACTGATAAAGCGCAGGCTCTCATCGAACAGGCAGGCCATGTGCACGTGATGGGATCGGCGTTTGCGATTGCCGGTATCGGCGAGATCATTCTGGAGGCGATCAAAAGCGTCAAGTTGCGCGGTGGTTCGGTGTCTTTCGATCCGAACATCCGCAAGGAACTGGTGCAGGATGACGAGGGCCGCAAGCTGATCGATGATCTCCTTGATGTCACTGACCTTCTGCTGCCTTCCGGCGAAGAACTTCAAGCCGCCTCCGGTCTGGATGACGAGGACGCAGCGATAGAAAAGCTCCTCGCCTCCGGTATCAGTGAGATCGTGCTGAAACGCGGCGCAGGCGGGGCAAGCCACTTCAGCCGCGCCCATGGCCGCATCGACGCTCCCGGACTGATGGTCTCCGAAATCGACCCGACCGGTGCGGGCGACTGTTTCGGTGCAACCTACCTCACCTGCCGCCGCCTCGGCATGCATCCCGAACAGGCGCTGGCTTATGCCAATGCATCAGGTGCGCACAACGTTATCAGGCGCGGCCCGATGGAGGGCGCCGCCAGCCTTTCCGAACTCGACGCCTTCATGGCCGCACAAATTTCCGGAGAAGCCAGATGACCGCCATATTGGAAAACCTCGCCGCCGCGCGCCGTGCCGGCAAGCCCGCAGGCATCACTTCGGTCTGCTCTGCCCACCCCGTTGTTCTGCGCGCTGCAATCCGCCGCGCAGCTGCCAGTCAAACAGCCGTGCTAATCGAGGCCACCTGCAATCAGGTCAATCATCTCGGCGGTTATACCGGCATGACGCCGCGCGACTTCGTTGCCTTCGTCAACAGTATTGCGCAGGAAGAAGGACTGCCCGGCGAACTCATGATTTTCGGCGGCGATCATCTCGGCCCCAATCCCTGGCGCAGGGAGAAAGCAGAGGACGCGCTGACAAAAGCAGCCACCATGGTCGACGCCTATGTAACAGCTGGTTTTTGCAAGATTCATCTGGATGCGTCGATGGGCTGCGCCGGTGAGCCGGCCGCACTGGATGACGTGACGATTGCCAACCGCGCCGCGAAACTCGCGGCTGTCGCCGAAAAGGCCGCCGCCGAGGCTGGCCTGCCAAAACCGCTTTACATTCTCGGCACCGAAGTGCCGGTGCCCGGCGGCGCCGATCACGTGCTCGACACGGTAGCGCCCACGGAGCCTCAGGCGGCGCGCCAGACCATCGACCTTCACCGTGAGATATTCGCGCAGCACGGTCTTTCCGATGCGTTCGAACGGGTCATCGCCTTTGTCGTGCAGCCCGGCGTGGAATTCGGCAGCGACAATGTCGTCGCTTACAATCCACAGGCGGCCACGGCACTCAGCGCAGTGCTGGACGGCGAACCGCAACTGGTCTTCGAGGCACACTCGACGGATTATCAAACGAGGCCTGCACTTGCCGCCCTAGTACGCGATGGATATCCGATCCTGAAAGTCGGTCCGGGGCTGACCTTCGCTTACCGCGAAGCACTTTACGCTCTCGATATGATCGCATCCGAGATGGTCGGCGACTATGGCGACCGGCCACTGGCGCGGACCATGGAACAGCTGATGCTCGGCGCGCCCGGTCACTGGCAGGGTCATTACCATGGTGATGACATCACGCTCAGATTGCAGCGTCACTACAGCTACAGCGACCGCATTCGCTATTACTGGACAAGGCCCGAGGCGCTCGCGGCCGTTTCCGCCTTGCAGAAGGCGCTTGATGGGAAGACTATTCCCGAAACCCTGCTACGCCAATACCTCGGCGAGTTTCCGCTCTCCATGGTTGCAGGTAAGAATATGGAGGAGGTTCTGGTCGCGGCGGTGGATCAGGTGCTTGCGACCTACCATGCGGCGACGGGCGAAGGTCGCCACTGAGACAATCCTCAAGTTAAATTCGGATGCCCCGGCGGAGGCGTCGCGGGTATTGGTCAGGGAGGGGACTACAAATGGCAACACGAAACACGAGCGGCTTGGCGCGGGTGATGCTTGCGCCTTCGGTGCTGCTGCTTCTGGTGTGGATGATCGTGCCCCTGGCGATGACTTTGTGGTTTTCGTTCCAGAACTACAATCTCCTCAACCCCGCCAATGTCAGCTTCGCGGGCCTGTTCAATTACCAGTATTTCTATACTGATCCCGCCTTCTTCCAGTCGATCTTCAACACGCTGGCCATCGTCGGCGGCGTGCTTCTGATCACGGTCATCGGCGGTATTGCCATTGCGCTTCTGCTCGACCAGGACATCTTTGGCCAGGGCATCGTGCGCATCATGATCATCTCGCCCTTCTTCGTCATGCCGCCTGTCGCAGCACTGGTGTGGAAGAACATGATCATGCATCCCGGTTACGGTGTGCTGGCCGATCTGTCCCGCTTCTTCGGCCTGCAGCCGATCGACTGGTTCGCGCAGTTTCCGCTGCTCTCCATCATCATCATCGTCGCCTGGCAATGGCTGCCCTTTGCAACGCTGATCCTGCTCACCGCCCTGCAGTCGCTCGATGGCGAGCAGAGGGAAGCGGCCGAGATGGATGGCGCCAATTTCATCAACCGCTTCGTCTATCTGACGCTGCCGCACCTGTCGCGCGCCATCACCGTCGTCATCCTCATCCAGACGATCTTCCTGCTCGGCGTTTATGCGGAAATCCTTGTCACCACCAATGGCGGCCCGGGTTATGCCTCGACCAACCTTGCCTTCCTGATCTATCGCACCGCACTTCTCGGTTACGACGTCGGCGGCGCATCGGCCGGTGGCATCATCGCCGTCGTGCTCGCCAATATCGTCGCCATCTTCCTGATGCGCGCCGTCGGCAAGAACCTCGACCGTTAAGGAGACACAGCCATGGCCCGCAGGACAACGACACGCGCAAAGATCGGCTTTTCCATCGCGGCATGGGCGGTGGCGCTTCTGCTGTTCTTCCCGATCCTTTATGCCTTCCTTACCTCGATCAAGACCGAGCCGGAGGCGATCTCAGGCTTCAGCCTCATTCCGTCAGGCACGCTCGAAAACTACATCACCGTGCAGACCCAGCGTGATTACTTCAAGCCGTTCATGAACTCGGTCGTGCTGTCGCTCGGCTCGACGATCATCGCGCTGATCATCGCCATTCCCGCCGCCTGGGCCATGGCGTTCTCGCCGACCAAACGCACCAAGGATATTCTGATGTGGATGCTTTCCACGAAGATGATGCCGGCCGTTGCCGTGCTGGTGCCGATCTACCTGCTTTTCCGCAATGCCGGCCTGCTCGATACCCGCATCGGGCTCACCGTCATGCTCACCTTCATCAACCTGCCGATCGTGGTGTGGATGCTTTACACCTACTTCCGCGAAATCCCCGGTGAGATCCTTGAAGCCGCGCGCATGGACGGTGCCTCGCTCTGGAACGAGATCGTGCATGTGCTGACCCCGATGGCGGTTCCCGGCATTGCCTCGACGCTGCTTCTGAACGTCATCCTCGCCTGGAACGAATCCTTCTGGACCATCCGGCTGACGACCACCAATGCGGCACCGCTGACGGCCTTCATCGCCTCCTTCTCCTCACCGCAGGGGCTGTTCTGGGCCAAGCTTTCGGCCGCCTCGATGATGGCGATCGCCCCCATTCTGGTCATCGGCTGGTTCTCGCAGAAACAACTCGTGCGTGGCCTCACCTTTGGCGCCGTGAAATAAGGAACGACAATCATGGGCAGCATTTCCCTTCAGAACGTGTCCAAGCTCTTCGGCGAGGCCAAAGTCATCCCGTCGATCGATCTCGATATCCATGACGGCGAGTTCGTCGTCTTCGTCGGCCCGTCCGGCTGCGGCAAGTCGAC